>NZ_JBVJDL010000006.1:0-65602 GCF_055582305.1 Streptomyces sp. NPDC042102 | reverse complement strand
GCCCCGTCCCGGGGTGGTGTTTTTCTCCCCCCCCGCGCCCCCCCGCCCCCCCCCCCCGGGGGGGGGGGGGGGGGGCCCCGGGGGGGCGCGGCGGCGGGGGGGCCCCCCCCCCCCCACGGGGGCGGGGGCGGGGGCGTCAGCCGATGCTGGGGGCGTGCGGCAGGCCGCTGCCGAGCGCGCCGGTCGTACCGGCGAGGGTGGACTGCGTGGCCCCGCCGGTGGTGGCGGCGGCCACGCCGAGAGCGGTGCGGGTCTCCTCGACGGTCTGCTGGGGGTTCTCGGCGATCGTGCCGAGCCGCTTGGTCAGCGGCGGGCCCTCGACCGGCATGCCGTCGGCGTGGGCGGCGACGGGGGTCAGGACGGCGGCGGCGCCGCCGGAGAGCACGAGGGCCGCGAGGGTGCGCTTCATGGCATTCATGCCCTCCCCAACGACCCCGCCCCCCACCGGTCACCCCGGCCCCCTCCGCCCGCCCCGGACGGGGTACGCCGCGGCCCCGGATCGGAGGGGGTGATCCGGGGCCGCGGGGGTGACACAGTGGGTGTTTCGGGGGTGGGTCGGTGGGTCAGTCCTTGACCACCAGGGACGGGGTGGACTTGGTGAGGACCTCGCCGCGGAAGAAGGCCGGGCTGCGGCGTTCGGTGATCACCATGATGACCAGGCCCAGGAGCAGCAGGCCGACGCCGATGACGAAGACCGTGCCGACGCCGAAGATGGTGGCTCCGGAGCCGTAGGACGGGTCCACCATGTCGATCAGGGTCTTGACGAAGACGGTGGCCAGCAGCAGGCCGCCCAGGAGCGGGAAGACGCCCTTGAAGAGCAGGTCGCGGCCGGAGGCGCGGAGCTCCTTGCGGAAGTACCAGGCGCAGGCGAAGGCCGTGAGCGAGTAGTAGAAGCAGATCATCAGGCCGAGGGCGAAGATCGTGTCCGTGAGGACGTTCTCGCTGACCAGGGTCATGATCGTGTAGAACGCGCCGGTGGCGACACCCGCCATGACCGTGGCGCGGCCCGGGGTCTTGAAGCGCGGGTGGACCTTGGCGTACGAGGGCGGCAGCGCCTCGTACGTCGACATCGCCAGGACCGTACGGGCCACCGGGATGAAGGTGGTCTGCAGGGAGGCCGCCGCGGAGGCGAGGACGGCGACGAAGAGCAGGATGCCGAGGACCGGGCCCATCACCGGGCCGGCGAGGGCGGCGAAGACGTTGTCGGAGGTCTCCTCGTTGGCCAGGCCCAGGCCTTCGCCGCCGGAGCCGACGGCCATCTGCGCGGCGATGCCGGTGGCGAGGTAGGAGCCGACCAGGACGACCATGGCGACGAGCGCGGCGCGGCCGGGGGTCCGGGTGGAGCCGGTGGTCTCCTCGTTGGTGGCCAGGCAGGCGTCCCAGCCCCAGTACATGAAGATCGACAGGGAGAGACCGGCGGTGAAGGCCGCGAAGGACTCGATCGCGAAGGGGTTCATCCAGGACCAGGAGAAGTCCAGGCCGGTGTCGAAGGTGCCGGCGGACGCCTTCTGGAAGGCCATGGCCACGAAGATGGCGAGGACGGCGAGCTGGAGGCCGACGAGCGCGTACTGGACGCCCTTGGTGGCCGTCATGCCGCGGTAGCTGATCGCGGTGGCGACGGCGATCAGGGTGAGGCAGGTGAGGATGTGGACGAGCTTGTTGTCGTCGAGGGCCGCGACGGAGGGACTTCCGGTGATCTCTCCGGCCAGCAGCCAGAAGTAGGAGGTCGCGACGCCGGCGAGGTTGGAGAGCACGATGATCGTGGCGATCACCAGGCCCCAGCCGCACATCCAGCCGATGCGGGGCCCGAAGGCCTTCACGGTCCAGGTGAAGGAGGTGCCGCAGTCCGGCATGACCTTGTTGAGCTCGCGGTACGCGAAGGCGACCAGGAGCATCGGGAGGAAGCCGGCCAGGAAGACGGCCGGCATCTGTACGCCGACCTCACCGGCGGTGGAGCCGAGGGTCGAGGTGAGGCAGTAGACCGGGGCGACGGTGGAGATGCCGATGACGGCACTGCCGACGAGGCCGACGGACCCCTTGCCGAGTCCCTTGCCGCGGACGTCGCCTCCGGCCACGCCGCTTACCGTGTCTCCGGCCGGGGGCCGAACGTCCAGCTGTGTCATGGGTCAGGACGTTAGATGCTGCGGTTTCCATATCCGGAGGGTTTCGGTCCGGATCCATCTGGACCCAAATCCCTTGGAACATTGCGGCCGGGAGACTTAGCACTCGCGCAATGAAAGGTTCACGGAGGATTCAGTCGGGGTTTCGGTGGAGCCGCAGCGAGGGTTCCGGAATGCGGAAACCGCAGCCATGCCCGTTTTGTCCCATTCAAAACTTTCCCATGCGATTTTTTTACGCCACCCCAAAGCGGGCGCCGCCGGTCACTCCGGCCCCGGCGCACCGCCGCCGGGGCCGTGCGACGCGGATACCGGACCGGCGGGCGCGGATACCGGACCGCAGAGCGGCATACGTATCCGGCCACCCGCGGTCCGGGCGTCACGTCGTCACGTCGTCACGTCGTCCAGACGATCGACTGGATCTCGCTGTACGCGTGCAGGGCGTACGAGCCGACGTCGCGGCCGACGCCCGACTTCTTGAAGCCGCCGAACGGCGCCTCCATGTTGCGGCCGATCGTGTTGACCCCGACCCCGCCCGCCCGCAGCCCCCGCGCCACCCGGAAGGCGCGGGCGACGTCGCCCGACCAGACGTAGCTGAGCAGGCCGTAGTCGCTGTCGTTGGCCAGCGCCACCGCCTCCTCCTCCGTGTCGAAGGGGACGACCACGACGACCGGGCCGAAGATCTCCTCGCGCACGACCCGCATGTCGTTGGTGCAGTCCGCGAGCAGCGTCGGGGCCACGTAGAAGCCCCTGCCGTCCGCGCGGACCGCCGGCCGCCCGCCGCCCGCGACGATCCGGGCGCCCTCCTTGCGGCCCAGCTCGACGTACGACTCCACCCGGTCCCGGTGGGCCGCGGAGATCACCGGGCCGACCACCGTGCCCCGCTCCGCCGGGTCGCCGACCTTCAGGTACGCGAGGTAGCCGGTCAGTTTCTCCAGCAGGGCGTCGTGCACCGGCCGGTGCACCAGCACCCGGGTGGGCGCCGTACAGATCTGGCCGCTGTAGAAGGAGAAGGTGGTGCCGATGCCCATCATCGCCGCGTCGAGGTCCGCGTCGTCGAAGACGATCGCCGCGCCCTTGCCGCCCAGCTCCATCAGCTGGCGCTTCATCGAGCGGCCGCAGACCTCGGCGATCCGCTGGCCGACCGCCGTGGAGCCGGTGAAGGAGACCATGTCGACGTCCGGCGAGTCGACGGCCGCCTCCCCGACCTCCACCGACCGGCCGCTCACGACGTTCACCACGCCCGCCGGGGCGCCCGCCTCCGCCAGCGCCGCCGCCATCTTGAACACCGACAGCGGATCCTGCGGGGCCGGTTTGACCACCACCGTGTTGCCCATCGCCAGCGCAGGGGCGACCTTGCCCGCCGGGTTGGCCCACGGGTTGTTGTACGAGGTGATGCAGGTGACCACGCCCACCGGCTGGCGCACCTCCAGGGCGCCCAGCACGCTCGCCGCGCCCATCGGGCCGGCCTCGGTGACCTGCGGGGGCAGGCCGCGCTCGACGGGTTCGAGGGCCCCGCGCGCGTACCGGCGGAAGCGGGCCACGCCCACGCCGACCTGCATGCCGCGCGCGATCGGCACCGGGGCGCCCGTCTCCGCCTGCGCCAGCGCCGTCCACGGCTCGAACTCGCGCTGCATGATGTCCGCGGCCCGGTCCAGGATCGCCGCGCGTTCCTCCGGGGTGGTCCGCGACCAGGTGGCGAACGCCTCGCGGGCCGCCCGCGCGGCGTCCTCGACCTGCGCGCGCGAGGCCTCCGGGGCCAGGCCCACCACCGACTCGTCCGCCGGGTTGACCACCTCGTAGTGGCCGCCGGCCGGCTCGACCCACTCGCCGCCGATGTACAGCTTCGCCGCCTCGTCGCTCACCGGGTGCTCACCGTCCTGGTGTCGCGGCCCGAGCGCAGCACGGTCCCCGGTACGGCGCCGGTCACCTCGTCGTCGCGGATGGTCTCGACGCCGTTGACCCGTACGGAGACGATCCCGATGGCCCGCGAGTCCAGGCGCGGGCTGTCGCCGGGCAGGTCGTGGACCAGGGTCGCCGGGCCCGCCTCGATGCGTTCGGGGTCGAAGAGGACGAGGTCGGCGTGGAAGCCCTCGGTGATCCGGCCGCGCTCGCGCAGGCCGAACAGCTGGGCCGGGTCGTCGGTGAGCATCCGTACCGCCTGCTCCAGCGGGACCAGCTTGCGCCCGCGCAGGCAGTCGCCGAGGAAGCGCGTGGTGTACGGCGCCCCGCACATCCGGTCCAGGTGCGCGCCGGCGTCGGAGCCGCCGAGCAGGACGTCCTCGTGCTGCCAGGTCTCGGCGCGCAGCGCCCAGCTGGCCGGGTCGTTGTCGGTGGGCATGGGCCACAGGACCGTGCGCAGGTCGTCGTTGGCGCAGATCTCGACCAGGCAGTGGAAGGGGTCCTGGCCGCGCTCGGCGGCGATGTCGCCCACCACCCGGCCGGACAGGCCCTCGTTCGCCTCGCTGTACGTGTCGCCGATGACGTAGCGCCCGAAGTTGGCCAGCCGCCGGAAGACGCCGGCCTCCTTGCTGTCGGCGCGGCGCAGCATCTCGGCGCGGACGCCGGCGTCGCGCAGCCGCTCGATCCGTTCGGGGACGGGCAGGCCCAGGACCTCGCCCCAGCCGGGGATCAGGTTGAGCGCGCAGAAGGTGCCCAGCGACATGTTCATGGGGGTGAGGATCGGCATGGTCAGGGCCACGATCCGGCCGCCGGCCTTGCGGGCGCGCTCGCTGGGGATGAGCTGGCGCGGCACGCGTTCGGGGACGGCGGCGTCGATGGTGAGGACGTTCCAGTTGAGCGGCCGCCCGGCGGCGGCGCTCATCTCGACGAAGAGGTCGATCTCGTCGTCGGAGAACTGGTCCAGGCAGCCGGCCACGATCGCCTCGAGCTGGGTGCCCTCGTGATCGGCGACGGCCTTCGACAGCGCGATCAGCTCGGCGGGGGTGGCGTGGCGGGAGGCGACGGGGGCGCCGTCGCCGTCGGAGTGGGTGGCGGACTGGGTGGTGGACAGGCCCCAGGCGCCGGCGTCCATGGCCTCGTGGAAGAGGTCGAGCATCTGCTGGAGCTGCTCGGGGGTGGGCTGTCCGCCGACGGCCGCCTCGCCCATGACGTGGCGGCGCAGGGCGCAGTGGCCGACCATGAAGCCGGCGTTGACGGCGATGCGGCCCTCGAGGGCGTCGAGGTACTCGCCGAAGGTGGACCAGGACCAGTCGACGCCGTCTTCGAGGGCCTTGAGGGCCATGCCCTCGACCTTGCTCATCATGCGGCGCGTGTAGTCGGCGTCCTCGGGGCGGGCGGGGTTCAGGGGCGCGAGGGTGAAGCCGCAGTTGCCGCCGGCGACCGTGGTGACGCCGTGGTTCATGGAGGGGGTCGCGTACGGGTCCCAGAACAGCTGGGCGTCGTAGTGCGTGTGGGGGTCGACGAACCCGGGGGTCAGGACGAGGCCGGTGGCGTCCTCGGCGGTGCGGGCCGCCTCGGTGACGGTGCCGGGGGCGGCGATGACGGCGATGCGGCCGTCGCGCAGCCCCACGTCGGCGACGTACGCGGGGGCACCGGTCCCGTCCACGACGGTGGCGCCCTTGATCAGGTGGTCGAGCATGGCGTCCCTTCTTCCGTTGACGTACGTGCCGGCCCGGCCGGGGGCCGGGGAGGGCGTCCGTGGGGGCGTCCGTGGAGGCCGCGGGTGGTCCCGGGCTCCGCACGGGTGGAGGGGCGGCGGCCGGAGGAGCGGGGCGGGCCGCCGCCCCGCCGCTCCGGCCGGCCGCTCGCGGGGCCGGGGCCCCGGCCGGGGCGGCGGTCCGGGAAGACGCCGCCCAGGTCCGCCCACCGGCTACGACGCCTCGCGGAACCGCGTCGTCCGGTGCACCGGATCGGTGTCGATCTCGGGAATCACGTGCTCGCCGATCAGCTTGATCGTGTTCATCGTGTCCTCGTACGGCACCCCGATCGGCAGCCCGAACGACAGCTGGTCGGCGCCGGCCTGTTCCCAGCGCTTGCACTGGGCCAGGACCTCCGAGGGGTCGCCGCAGATCATCAGCTCCTCCGCGATCAGCAGCTCGATGATCTCGGCGCTGTACTCGGGGAGGAGTTCGGGCCACTCGGGGATGCCCTCGGGCCGCGGGAAGGTGTCGTGGTAGCGGAAGACCAGCGACTGCAGGCGGTTGAGCCCGCCGTTGACGGCGATCTCCACGGCCTTGTCGTGGGTCTCGGCGCAGATGGCGGTGGAGGTGACCATCACGTTGTCGTTGACGAAGGCGCCGATGGCCTTCGCCTCCTGGATGGCCGTCTTGTACTGCTCCAGGACCCACTCCATGTCCGAGACCTTCTGGACGCTGAAGCCGAGGACGCCCAGGCCCTTCTTCGCCGCCATGGCGTACGAGGAGGGGGAGCCGGCGGCGTACCACATCGCCGGGTGGGCCTTGCCGTACGGCTTGGGGAAGACCTTGCGCGGCGGCAGCGACCAGTGCTTGCCCTGGAACCCCTCGTACTCCTCCTGGAGGAACATCTTGGGGAACTCCGCGATGGTCTCCTCCCAGATCTCCTTGGTGTGGTTCATGTCCTCGATGCCGGGCATGAACCCGAGGATCTCGTGGCTGCCGGCGCCGCGTCCGGTGCCGAACTCGAAGCGCCCCTTGGAGAGGTGGTCCAGCATCGTGACCTTCTCGGCCACCTTGACCGGGTGGTTCACGGGAGCGAGCGGGTTGAAGATGCCCGAGCCGAGGTGGATGCGCTCGGTGGCGTGGGCGAGGTACCCGAGGAAGACCTCGTTCGCCGACAGGTGCGAGTACTCCTCCAGGAAGTGGTGCTCCGAGGCCCAGGCGTACTTGAAGCCCGACCGGTCGGCCTGGATGACGTATTCGGTCTCCTCGATCAGCGCCTTGTGCTCTGCCTCGGGGTCGACCTCGGAACGCGCCTTGGGCACGTATCCCTGCACGAAGAGCCCGAATTCCAAGGGGGTTCACCGTCCTCTGATTTCTGACACATCGTCAGATCGATCGATGCGTCCGACTGTTCCACCGGTGCCGCGCGACGTCAATACCTGACGATGCGTCAGAGAATGCTGACGCCCGCCATCCAGCCGCCGTCGATCACGAACGGCTGGCCGGTGATGTACGAGGAGTCCTCGCTGGTCAGGAACAGGGCCAGGCGCGCGACCTCGGCCGGCAGCCCGGCCCGGCCCAGCGGCACCACCCGCCGGTAGAGCTCGTCCATCGCCGCGGTGGCCTCCGGCGAGGGACCGGCCGGGTCCAGCAGCGCCGGGTTGGCCATGGGCGTGTCCACGGCGCCCGGGCACATCGCGTTGACCCGGATCCGTTTGGCCGCCAGCTCCAGGGCCGCGACCCGGGTCAGCCCGACGATGGCGGCCTTGGTGGCCGCGTACGCGCCGACGAAGGCCATCCCCGTCAGGCCCGTGTACGAGGAGGTGTTGACGATGGTGCCGCCGCCGGCCGCCTCGATCTCCGGGGCGACGTGCTTGATGCCCAGGAAGGCGCCGACCTGGTTGACCTGCACGAGCTGCTGGAACTCCGCCAGCGGGGTCGCGGTGAGCTCGTTGAAGCGCAGGATGCCGGCGTTGTTGACCAGCCCGTCGACGGGGCCGAAGGACTCCTTGGCGGCGGCGACGGCCGCGGCCCAGTCCTCCTCCCGGCCGACGTCCATGTGCACGTAGCGGGCGCGGTCACCGCCCAGCTCCTTGGCGACCGCCTCGCCCTGTTCGTCCAGTACGTCGCCCAGCAGCACCTTCGCGCCCTCGGCGGCGAAGAGCCGGGCCTCCTGCTCGCCCTGGCCGCGCGCCGCCCCGGTCACGATGACGACCCGCCCGTCCAGCTTCCCCATGCCCTGCGCTCCTTCGCGTGACGTCATGTCACGACTCGTCGAGGTGGGGGGCCACTTCGGCCCCGAAAGCGGTGATCTGGTCCACGAGTTCGGCCCGGTCGCGGCTGCGGAAGCGGACCTGGATCTGGTCGACGCCGATCTCCTTGTAGGCTCGCAGCGACTCGGCGAGCGCCTCGGGCTTGCCGGTGAGGGTCCGCCGGCCGGTGTCCCAGGCGGGCTCGCCGACGTACAGGGCCTCGGTGATGGCGCCGATCTCCAGCGGGCCGGTGACCCCGGCGGCCTCGCGCAGCTCGCGCAGCCGGGCGATCTGGGCGGGCAGCTTCTCGCGCGGGTCGCCCTGCGGGAGCCAGCCGTCCGCGCGCAGGGCGGCGCGGCGCACGGCGGCGGGCGAGGACCCGCCGACCCAGACCGGGATCCGCTCCTGGGCGGGGCGCGGCAGCTGGCCGAGGTCCCGGAAGCGGACGTGCTCGCCCTCGAACTCCGGGTACTCCTCGGGTCCGAGGGCCACGCGCAGGGCGTCGAGGGTCTCGTCGAGCAGGGCTCCGCGACGCGCGAAGTCCACGCCGAGGACCTCGAACTCCTCGGTGACGTGGCCGGCCCCGACCCCGAGGATCAGGCGGCCGCCGCTGAGGTGGTCGAGGGTGGCGTACTGCTTGGCGCTCAGCAGCGGGTGGCGCAGCGCCACGATGGCGACGTGGCTGAGCAGCCGGACGCGTTCGGTGACGCCCGCCAGGTGGGCGAGGGTGGCCACCGGGTCGTACCAGACGGTGCCCATGGGTCCGGCGAGGCGGCGCGGGATGGCGACGTGGTCGCAGGTCGCCAGGTATCCGAAGCCGGCCCGGTCGGCGGCCCGGGCCACCGCGACGAGGTCGGCGGCGCCGGCCGCGGCCTCCCAGGGTTCGGCGTAGATGGTGCTCTGCGACTGGACCGGGAGCTGCATCCCGTAGGCCAGCCGGCCCTCCTCGAACACGCGCGCCATAGCGACACCGTCCCGCCTTCGTCTGACGAATCGTCATATCGATGTGCGGGGACATCGTCTTGGCTGACGGTCCGTCAGGCAAGAGGTGGGGCGGGGCGACCTCGGTTCAGGCGGGGCGGGGCGACCTCGGTTCAGCGCACGCAGCGTCCGAAGGTCACCACGTACGTACCGGCGCCGCTCGCGCCGGCACCCGCCCGGTCGGCGGCACCGGCCACGGCCGCGGCACCGATCTCGCGCATGGCGGGGTCGAGGACCCGCTGCCGGTGGCCGTAGGTGCTGACGTTCGTCCACCAGTTGACGGCCGCCTTCGGGGTCCCCGAGCCGCCCCAGCCGGTGTAGGTGATCTCGGCGACGCTCCAGGAGCGGGGGTTGGGGCAGTAGCCCGCGGCCGTGATCCGGCTCTGCGGTGTCGAGCCGGTCTGCGGGTTGGTGTGCGAGTCCTTGCCCGGCCCCCACCACTTCAGCCGTACGGCGTCCATGGCGTGCCGCTGCGCGGCGGCCGTCAGGGACGCGTTGACGGTGAGGGCGGGCAGCCCGCGCCGGGTGCGCTCGGCGTTGATGAGGCGGATCACGGCGTCCCGCGCCTGCGGGTCGGCCGCGGCCGTGGACGCGGTGACGGGAACGAGGGTGGCCGACAGGACGCCGGCCATGGCGAGGCCCACGAGGGCCGTGCGGTGCGGACGGTGCGGAGCATGCGGGGTGCGTGACGTGTGCGGTGTGTGCCGGGGATGTCTTCTCACGGAGGTTCCACCTCCCGCGGACGGACGGATGCCGGATGCCGTACGGGGAACGGGCCGCCGTACGTCCGGCGAGGGCATCCCTCCCAGGCTGCCACCGGGTACGGGCACCCGCCAGCGGGGCCGGGGACGGTGGGCGGGGGCGGGGCGCCGGCGTCGTCAGAAGCCCTTCGGGCCCATCACGATGACCGGCCTGGCCGCCGGGTCCAGGGTCTGCAGGACCGTTCTCATGGCCTCCTTCGGGATGCCCACGCAGCCCTGGGAGGGCCCGTCGTGGTCCACGTGCAGCCAGATGTTGCCGCCCCGCTCCGCGCCCTCGGGCTTGGCGGGGTCGAGCGGGGAGGTGCCGGGCCTGCGGTTGAAGTCGATGGCCACGACGTAGTCGAAGGAGCCCCGCAGGGACTCGCCGTTCACCCCGCGGCCCGAGGGGACGAACAGGTCGTCACGGTCGTACGGGAGCCGGGTGCCCGGCGGTTCGGGCAGCAGGCCGCCCGCGTCGGTCAGCGAGAAGATCCCCTCCGGGGAGGTCAGGTCGCCGTACGAGCGGCGGGCCGCGTCGGTCCAGCCCCGGGCGCCGTTGCGGGCGGGCCAGCTGCCGACCGGGCTCCAGTCGGCGTCCGGGCCGGGGCGCGCGTAGAGGGTCGCGACGCTCTCCGACGACGTCCGGTCCGTGCCCGCGACGAGGACGAGCTGGCGGGAGTCGGCCGGGATCCTGGCCCGGGTGTGCTCGCTGACGCCCGCCAGGCCCCGGGCCGGGTCGCGGTGCTCGCCGCGCCCGGCGTGGGGCGCGGCGGGCTGCGCGGGCGGCCGGTCGTCGCGCGCGGCCTGCGCGGAGGGGGTCCCCGCCGGTTCCTGGACGGCGTAGATCCAGCCGGCGGTGAACGTCAGCAGGCCGATGCCCGCCGTGAGGGCCAGGCACCGGGGCGTGCGGAAGCGGAAGCGGGCGGGCTTGCTCCGGGCGTGCTTGCTCATTGGACCGACCGTACATCAGTGGATGTTTCGGGTCGTTCAGGTATGAACCTCCCAGGGTGCGGTGTCACGCGGGCAGCGGAGGGTGACGGCCCGTCCGGTGCCGGGGCGCCGGGGCGCCGGGCCGCGCACGGGGTAGGGGTGGGCACGGGTTCGGGGCGGGCGCGGGGTGGTCCCCCAGGGGTGGTGGGCCGGGCGGTCGGGCGTGCGGGCGGCGGTGGGGTGCTCTAGCGTCGGAAGGGCGGGGGTGGGCACCGCGCGAGCAGGTCGCCCGCGAGAGTGCGCCGCCCCGCGCCCGCGGTCCGGCGCACCCGCGGATCGCGTGACCGACCGAGAGAGCAGGTGCATCCGCATGCGTCCGTCGGCCCGTATCCCCAGCATCCTGGCCGGCCTGGTCCTCGCCGCCGGCAGCACCCTCATCGCCGCCCCGGCCGCCACCGCCGCCGCGCCCGCCAGCATCCAGGACTGCCAGCAGTACATCGTGCAGCACGGCAAGCAGGTCACGGAGGGCGTCACGCAGGCCTGCTACCAGGGTTCGATCGGCAACCAGACCAGCTGCGTCGCGAGCCTGGAGGCGGTCGGCCTCTCCGCCGACATCTCGGGCGGGGCCTGCCGCGCGGCCCACTGAGGGCGGCCCGCCCGTCCGGCGGTGCGCCGGGTCCCTCCCGCCGCACCGCCGGGGAACTGGCGTGCGCCTGGCAGGAGTTGCTAGAAGCACCCTAGGGTGGTCCACATGGAGCTGTCGTTCGTTCTGCTGGCCGTGGTCGGCCTGATCCTCATCGTGGCGCTCCGGGGGGTCTACATAGCAAGCAGGCGACGGCGCTGGCGCCGCGAGGCCACCGTCGCGGCGCCGCCCGTCCACCCACCCGTGGCCGACACGCAGTCCCCGACGTACGTCCCAACGCAGCCCCACCCTGGTACGGACGCCGCGCCGGCCATGCCGGCCGCCCAGGCCGCGCCGGCCCATACGGCCGCCCACCAGCCGATGCACCAGGGCGAGCCGCGGACGATCGGCGGGTACCACCTGCTCGGCCGGATCGGCTCCGGCGGGATGGGCACGGTGTACCTGGCGCGGAGAGAGGGCGCGGCCACACAGGTGGCGCTGAAGACCATCAACCTCGAACTGCTCGGCAACGCCGAACTCCTGCGCCGCTTCGAGCGTGAAGCGGAAGTGCTGGGCACGGTCCCCGGCGCCTACACCGCCCGGGTGCTCGACGGCGGGGTGGACGGCCAGCGGCCGTACCTGGTGATGGAGCTGCTGGACGGCCGGCCCCTGGACGTCCATCTGCGGGAGCAGGGCCCGATCCGTTCCGCCGAGGCGCTGCGGGCCCTGGCGCTCGCGCTGGCGGTGGCCCTGTCCGGGGTGCACCGGCTCGGCCTGATCCACCGGGACCTCAAGCCCGCCAACATCATGCTGACCACCGCCGGGCCGCGCCTGCTCGACTTCGGCATCGCCGCGCTGGTGGACGGCACCAGGCTCACCATGGCCGGTGGCGGACCGGGCACCCTCACCTACATGGCGCCGGAGCAGTTCGGCGAGGAGCGGGTCGGTACGGCCGCCGACGTCTGGGCCTGGGCCTGCTGCGTGGTCTGCGCCGCGCACGGTGCCAGCCCGTTCGCGGCGACCAGCACCGGCGCGGTGATCCGGAGGATCGTCGACACCGGCCCGGAGCCCACCGCGCTCGCGGACGTCCGGGCCCTGGACCCCGCACTGGCCGCCGTCGTGGCACGTGCACTCACCATCGACCCGGCAGGCCGCCCGGCTGACGGCGCGGCCCTGCTGGAACTGCTGACCGCCCACCCCGCCGCGGGTGCCGTTCACGACGAGATCACCCAGGGCTGGCGGACCCTGCCGCTCTGATCACCGGTCGCCGCACCGCGCAAAACTCCCGAGCACGCGCCGAGTTGGGCGTCGTAACCTGGCCGGATGCGCATCCGTGGACTCAGACGAAGCAGCCGGACAGGTGCCGCCCGTACCCCGCGACGGGCGGCACGCGTCGTGATCGTGTCCCCCGCCGGATCGGTGTTCCTGTTCCGCGAGAACAACGTGGAGGTGGGCGTCCACTGGCTGCCGCCCGGCGGCGGGATCGACCCCGGCGAGACGCCCGAGGAGTGCGTGCGGCGCGAGCTGCGCGAGGAGACCGGCTGGACGGACCTCGCGCCGCAGCGCCTGCTGTGCACGTGGGAGCACGACTTCACACACCAGGGCGTGCCGGTCCGCCAGCACGAGCACATCTACGTCACCCGCGGCCCGGAGCGCGATCCGGTCCCGGAGTCCGCGGACGCGCACTGGCGCTGGCTGTCACCCGTGGACCTGGGGCGGCTGGGCGAGCCGGTGTGGCCGCCGCGGCTCCACGACCTGCTGGCGGGCGGTCCGCAGGCCGGACCGGTGGACCTCGGTCTGGTGACCTGAGGGCCCGCGGGACTCGCGGGCCGGCGGACCGCCGGCCCGCGTATCAGCGGACCAGGCCCGACGCCTTGCGGTAGAGCTCGGCGGCGTACGTGTCCAGCACGGTGCTGGTGGAGACGTCGTCGGTGTCGCCGCCCGTCAGGACGCCGATTATCTTGCCGTCCTTGCCGATCCAGGCGCTGCCGCTGGTCCCGCCGGGGAAGTCGGCGCAGTCGAAGCGCTGCAGGGTGGGGCTCTCGCGGACGGCGCGCGAGGTGCACACGCGGGGCTGCTCGCGGCCCGAGGGGAAGCCGGTGATGGTGACGTCCTCGTCGGAACGGCCGGTGGTGTCGAGCGGGGCGCCGCCGACCGCGGACTCGACGTTCAGACCGGCCGCGTTGGGCGCGAGGCGGGCGAAGGCCAGGTCGTAGTCGTCGTCGCCGTCGTCGGCCCAGCGGTTGTCCTCGAAGACCTGCTCGAGCCGCCACGCCCCGTACGGCGCGACGCCATGGGCGTATGCGGGTGCGAAGTACGCACCGTCCGCCCCGGACAGGTTGTCGGCCAGGCAGTGCCCGGCGGTGACGATCAGGTTCCGCCCGGCGCTGTGCACCACGGTGGCCGTGCAGAAGTGGCTGCCGGGGTCGGCACCCTGGAACAGCACACCCGCGACGGGCGCGGGGGCCGGTCCGGCGCCGGGGGCAGGCGAGCCGGCCGGGCGGCCGGGCGACTGACTCGGGCTCTGGCCTGCCTGACCCGGGAGCTGTCCGGGGCTCTGCTGCGCGACCCCGCCGTTGAGTTGCGGCCGCGAAGACGAACCGGCCGTCGGGGCCGAGGACTTCGGCGTGGCGGAGGCGTGAGCGGCCGCGGGCCGGTCACCGGCCTGCGCTTCGGGCGGCGGCACGAGCGTGGCCACGACGGCGGACGCGGCGACGGCCGCCACGGCGCACAGCACTCCCGTCACCACCTGCTGCCGGTCCACCACAGGCCCCACCCCTCTCACTTTGCTGCGGCGAAGCATGCCTTGCGCACGGGGGCGGCCGCAAGGTCGCGGCCGGCGCACGGGGCGGCAGCAACGGAATCCGGACGACACCGGCGCGCGTGATTGCCGGGCCACCGGCGGGCGCCCACCCTGGAGGGAGAGCCGGTCACAGTGCGCCGCGCCGACTGAGGGACTGACGGACTGACGGACGGACAGGGAGGAGGTGAGCGGTGGTGAACCGCTACGACGTCGTCGTCATCGGCCTGGGCGTGCACGGCTGCGCCGCAGCCCGCGCGTTGGCGGCCCGCGGCGTACGCGTCCTGGCCGTCGACGCGCACGGGCCGACGCACCGCTACGGGTCCTCGCACGGCGAGAGCCGGATCTTCCGGCGCGCCTACTGGGAGGGCGCGGCGTATCTGCCGCTCCTGGAGCGGGCGGACGCCCTGTGGAGCGAGCTGGAGGACGGCCACGGCGATGTGCTCGCGCGGCGCACCGGCGCCCTGTTCATCGGCAGCGAGCGGGACGGGCTGGTCGAGGGGTGCCGGCGGACGGCGGCGGCGGGCGGGATCCCGCACGAGGTGTGGGACGCGGAGCGGGCGGGCGAGCGCTATCCGTGGCTGGCGCCGGCCAAGGACATGGTGGTCCTGTACGAGCCCGGTGCGTACACCCTGCTCGCCGACCGGGCCCGGTTCGCGCTCGCCGACGCGGCCGTGCGCGACGGTGCGGTGCTGCGGTACGGCGAACGGGCGCTGGACGTCACCGGCGGGGACGCGGGCGCCGTCGTACGCCTGGCCTCCGGGGAGACGGTGGCGTGCGGCGCGGTCGTGGTGACGGCGGGGCCCTGGCTGAACGACTTCGTGGGGGACGAACTGCCGGGGGTGCTGCGGCCGCAGCGGGTCGCGGTGTACTGGTTCCGGACGCTGGCGCCCGAGGGGAACGAGGGGTGGCCCTCGTTCGTCCACGAGTCGGCGGGCGGCGACATCGTCTACGGCTGCCCCGAGTGGGGGCGCGGCGGCCGGGAGGTGAAGGTCGGCTTCCACAACCGGCAGCGGGCCGCGGCGGATCCGGCCGCCCCGGCGGCGGGCGCGGTCTCCGACGCGGACGCGGCGGAGCTGGCCGGAGCGGCCGCGCGGTTCCTGACGGGCCTGTCGCCGGAGCCGGTCCGGGCGCGGACCTGCCTCTACACGATGACCCCGGACGGCAGCTTCATCGTCGACCGGCTGCGCACCACGCCCCGCGTCGCCTACGCGGCCGCCTGCTCGGGCCACGGGTTCAAGTTCGCCCCGGCCATCGGCGAGTGCCTGGCCCAGCTCGCGCTGGACGGCCGTACGGACCTCGACCTGTCGGCGTTCGCGGCGACGCGCTTCACCTCGGGCTGAGGGCCGGCGCTTCTCCCAGGTGGACGGCGAGTCCGTCGAGGAGGCGCTGCAGGCCGAACTCGAACACCGCGTCGAGGTCGAAGTCGTAGCCGGTCTCGGCGAGCCGGGCCAGCGTCGGGAAACGGCCGGTGTCCAGCAGGACCTGGAGCACCGGTTCCTGCTCGTCGCGCCATTCCTCGTCGTCCTGGCCGCTGAGGGCCGCTGCCTCCGCCTCCATCTCGACGTCGACGGCGGTACCGCGCACGTAGTTGAAGAGGGCCAGGTGGGCGGTCAGGGCCGCCGACGGGTCGAGTCCGCGGCCGACGAGTGCGGCGAGCACCCACTCGGTGATGGGCATCGCGTCGGCCACGGCCCGGGGCCGGGCCACCGACATGGCGGTGGTCAGCCAGGGGTGGCGGCGGAAGACCTGCCACATCGTCCGGCCGGCGAGCGCGAGCCGTTCGCGCCAGTCCCCGGGCGCGTCGGCGGGCAGGCCGACCCCGGCGAAGGCCGCGTCCAGCATGTGCGTCAGCAGGGCGTCCTTGTCGGCGACGTGCCGGTACAGCGACATCGTGGCGACCCCGAGCTCACCGGCGATCCGGCGCATGGAGACCGCCGCCAGCCCCTCCGCGTCGGCCGTCGCGACGGCCGAGGCCACGATCCGGTCGAGGGTGAGCGCCTGGTCGGCAGCGCGGGGGCGGGGGTGGGGGTGGGGGCGGGGGCTCGGGGCGTCGGACCCGGCCGCCGGCATCCGCTGCCGCGAGGAGGCGGACGCGGGCGGGGACGCGGGCTCGGACCCGGACTCGGACTCGGGCTCGCGCTCGGCCGGAGGCGCGGCCCGGCGTGCGGCGGGGGCGGGGTGCGGCTCCTCCACGACGGTGCCGATGCCCGGGACGGCGCGGACCAGGCCCTGCTGCCGGAGCTCGGTCAGCACCTTGGTCGCGGTCGCCATGGCGACGCCCCACTCGCGGGTGATCTCGCGGGTCGAGGGCACCCGGTCGCCCGGGGCCAGCTCGCCCGTCGCGATGCGCCGGCGCAGCTCGGCGGCGATCCGTCCGGAGCGCGAGGCTCCCCGGTGCTCTTCCATGACACTCCTCCGCACTAGTGCACCTCCTGGTGCACCACCCTAGGTCCCCGGCCTGGACACGGCCCCGGAACGGGCCGCCGGGGCCGCCCCGGCACGCGCGGCAGGCACCGTGAACCACCCAGAGCACTAGTGCACCTGACGCCCATCCCCCTTGCACAGCAGGGACTTTACCGGTTGCGCAGGCCATGCGTACGGCGTACATTCTGCGGTATGACGAACACGACGCACCCCACCGCGCACTCCACCGCCATCCTCGTCTCCGGCGCCGGCATCGGCGGTCCCGCCCTCGCGTACTGGCTGAACGCGGCCGGCTTCGACGTCACCGTCGTCGAGCGCGCCCCGGCCCCGCGCCCCGGCGGCCAGACCGTCGACCTGCGCGGGGCCGGCCGTACCGTGATCAGCCGGATGGGCCTGATGGAACGGGCCAGAGCCCTCAGCGTCGACCAGGCCGGCATCGCCTGCGTCGACGCCGCCGGACGCTGCACCGCCCGGATGCCGGCGGACGCCTTCGGCGGCGAGGGGATCATCTCCGAGATCGAGATCCTGCGCGGGGACCTGGCCGGGCTCCTCCACGAGGCGACCGAGCCCTTCACCACCTACCTCTTCGACGACAGCATCACCGGGCTCGACCAGGACGCGGACGGGGTCACCGTCACCTTCGAGAAGGCCGCGCCCCGCCGCTTCGGGCTGGTCATCGGGGCGGACGGGCTGCACTCCGTGGTGCGCGCGCTGGCCTTCGGGCCGGAGGAGCGGTTCGTCCGGCCGCTGGGCGTGTACACCGCCTGGTTCACCACGACCGAGCCGTTCGACCTCGACGGCTGGTTCCAGATGTACAACGCGCCCGGCGGGCTCGTCGCCTCCGCCCGGCCCGGGCGGCTGCCCGGCGAGGTCAAGGCCGGGCTGAGCTTCCGTACGGCGGAGCCGGTCGCGTACGACCGCCGCGACACCGCGGGCCAGCGGGCGCTGCTGGCCGAGCGGTTCGCCGGGGCCGGCTGGCAGGTCCCGCGGCTGCTGCGGGCGATGCGCACGGCGCCGGACTTCTTCCTCGACTCCATGAGCCAGGTCCACCTCGACCAGTGGCACCGCGGCCGGGTGGCCCTCCTCGGGGACGCGGGCTACTGCGCCTCGCCGCTGACCGGCCTGGGCACCAGCCTGGCCCTGGTCGGCGCCTACGTGCTGGCCGGCGAACTCGCCGCCGCGCGGGGCGACCACCGCACCGCCTTCCGCCGGTACGCCGAGGTGATGCGCCCGTACGTCGACCAGGCCCAGGAACTCCCGCCGGGCGGCGCCAAGGGCTTCGCGCCCTCCAGCGCGTTCGGCATCAGGATGCGGGACCTGTCGATGCGCTCCATGAACCGCTGGCCGATGAAGAACCTCCTGGCCGCGCAGTTCGCCAAGGCCGAGAACATCGATCTCCCGGCGTACGACCACGCGCCCGCCCGCCGGTAGGGTCCGGCGGCTACGGGAGGTCCCGCGGGACCGGGGTCGCCTGGTGGTAGTACATCCGCCACCGGGCCCCGTCCGGCCCGCGCCGCCACAGCGAGCTGCGCCGGGCGCGCACCCCGCCGATGACCGTGTCGTAGGTGAGGTGCACGAGGTCGGCGGCCAGCCGGACGCCGGTCATCCCCGACGGCTCGTACCGGGGCCCGTCGGCGGCCCCGCCCGCCAGCGCGGGCAGCGCGGACAGCATCTCCTCGTACGTCCAGCGCCGCCCGGAGGCGCCGACCTCCACGAACGCGGGATCGAGCAACTCCCTCGCCAGCTCTCGGGAGACCCGCACCCCCGGGTCCATCAGCCGCAGCTCGCCCTCGACCGCCGCGGCGACGGCCGCCGCGTCCGCCTCGTCCGCCTCACGCGCCTCGTGCGCCTCGCCCGCGTATCGCTCCATGCCGGCATTGTCGCCCGCGGGCCGGACCGCCCGGCGCCGGAGGGGTGGCCGTCAGGCGCCCGCCCACAGGCCGTCGGGGGTCAGGCCCAGCAGGTCGATCGCGTTGCGGCGGACGATGCGGTCCACCACGTCCGGCGCCAGGTGGCCCATCTGGGCCTCGCCCACCTCCCGGGACTTGGGCCAGGTCGAGTCCGAGTGCGGGTAGTCCGTCTCGTACAGGACGTTGCCGACGCCGATCGCGTCCAGGTTCTTCAGTCCGAAGGCGTCGTCGAAGAAGCAGCCGTAGACGTGCCCGGCGAACAGCTCCGACGGCGGCCGGGTGACCTTGTCGGCGACCCCGCCCCAGGCGCGGTTCTCCTCCCAGACGACGTCCGCGCGCTCCAGGATGTACGGGATCCAGCCGATCTGGCCCTCGGCGTACATGATCCGCAGGTTCGGGAACCGCTCGAACTTGCCGCTCATCAGCCAGTCGACCATCGAGAAGCAGCAGTTGGCGAAGGTGATCGTGGAGCCGACCGCCGGCGGGGCGTCCGCCGAGGTGGAGGGCATCCGCGAGGAGGACCCGATGTGCATGGCGATGACCGTGCCGGTCTCGTCGCACGCCCTCAGGAACGGGTCCCATGCGTCCGTGTGGATCGAGGGCAGCCCGAGGTGCGGCGGGATCTCGGAGAAGGCGACCGCGCGCACGCCCCGGGCGGCGTTGCGCCGGACCTCGGCGGCGGCCAGCTCCGCGTCCCACAGCGGGATGAGCGTGAGCGGGATGAGGCGGCCGTGGGCCTCGGGGCCGCACCACTCCTCCACCATCCAGTCGTTGTACGCCCGTACGCCCAGCAGCCCGAGTTCGCGGTCCTTGGCCTCGGTGAAGGTCTGGCCGCAGAAGCGCGGGAACGTGGGGAAGCACAGGGCGGACTGGACGTGGTTGACGTCCATGTCGGCCAGTCGCTCCGGAACCGAGAAGGAACCGGGGCGCATCTGCTCGTACGTGATGACTTCCAGGCGGATCTCGTCGCGGTCGTAGCCGACGGCGGTGTCGAGGCGGGTGAGGGGGCGGTGCAGGTCCTCGTAGACCCACCAGTCCCCGATCGGGCCGTCGGTGCCGGGGGCGCCCATGACGGGCGCGAACTTGCCTCCCATGAAGGTCATTTCCTTCAGGGGGGCCCGGACGATGCGGGGGCCGGAGTCCCGGTACCTGGACGGGAGCCGGTCCCGCCAGACATGGGGAGGCTCCACCGTGTGGTCGTCCACCGAGATGATCTTCGGGAAGGTCTCCATGCCCTCCACGGTAGCGCTGATCTGACGAACCGTCAGCTAGTTGGGGCGTGATCAACCAGCCACGCGCGGCCGCGGGCTGACGTCTCCGCGCAAGACAGGGCAGACTGACCACTACACCGACCGAAGGCAGGGGGGACGACAGATGGACGGCATACCGGCCATCCCGCACCAGCGGAACCACCCCGGGGCGGCACCATCCGGAGCATCCGGCTCCAAAGCCGGACGGACGGACGGCGCCGACCTCCCGGCCCCGGCCGGACCCCGCGCCGAGACCCCGGACACGGCGGCGCCCGGCGGCGCGCGGTTCGCCGTACTCGGGCCCATCCGCGCCTGGCGCGGCAGTGAGCCGCTCGCCTCCGGCAGCCCCCAGCAGCGCGCCCTGCTCGCCGCGCTGCTGCTGCGCGACGGCCGTACCGCCACCGCGCCCGAGCTGATCGACGCGATCTGGGGCGAGGACCCGCCCCAGCAGGCCCTCGCCACCATCCGCACGTACGCCTCCCGGCTGCGCAAGATCCTCGACCCGGGGCTGCTGGTCAGCGACGCCGGCGGGTACGCCATCCGCACCCGCCCCACCCACCTCGACCTCGGCATCGCCCGCACCCTGGCCGCCGACGCCGAGCAGGCCCGCGAGTCCGGCGACCGCGCCCTCGCCCGTACGCTGCTGGGCCGCGCCCTGGACCTGTGGGACGGCGAGCCGCTGGCCGGCGTCCCCGGACCGTACGCCGAGACCGAGCGCACCCGGCTCGCCGAATGGCGCCTGCAGCTGGTGGAGACCCGCCTCGACCTCGACCTGGAGATCGGCCACCATGCCGAGGCGGTCTCCGAGCTCACCGCGCTGACCGCCGCCCACCCGCTGCGCGAACGGCTGCGCGAGCTGCTCATGCTCGCCCTCTACCGCAGCGGCCGGCAGGCCGAGGCCCTCGCCGTGTACGCCGACACCCGCCGCCTGCTCGCCGACGAACTCGGCGTCGACCCGCGGCCCGAACTCGCCGCCCTCCAGCAGCGGATCCTGCGCGCGGACGCCGAGCTCGCGCTGTCCGAGGCGCCGGCCCCGGCCGCCGCCGCCATCCAGGTGCGCCCCGCCCAGCTCCCGGCGACCGTCCCGGACTTCACCGGCCGGGCGGGCTTCGTCACCGAGCTCGGCGAGGTGCTCGCGGGCGCCGAGGGCCAGGTGATGGCCGTCTCCGCGCTCGCCGGCATCGGCGGCGTCGGCAAGACCACGCTCGCCGTGCACGTCGCGCACGCCGCCCGCCCGCACTTCCCCGACGGCCAGCTGTACGTCGACCTCCAGGGCACCGAGGCCCGGCCCGCCGAGCCCGAGGCCGTCCTCGGCTCGTTCCTGCGCGCCCTGGGCACCCCCGACACGGCCATCCCCGACTCCCCCGCCGAGCGGGCCGCGCTCTACCGTTCCACCCTCGACGGGCGGCGCGTCCTGGTCCTCCTGGACAACGCCCGCGACGCCGCCCAGGTCCGCCCGCTGCTGCCCGGTACGGCAGGCTGCGCGGCCCTGGTCACCAGCCGGGTCCGCATGGCGGGCCTCGCCGGGGCCCATCTGGTCGATCTCGACGTGATGAGCCCCGAAGAGGCCCTTCAGCTGTTCACCCGGATCGTCGGCGAGGAACGGGTGGGCGCCGAACGGCAGGCCGCCCTCGACGTGGTCGGCGCCTGCGGCTTCCTGCCGCTGGCCATCCGTATCGCCGCGTCCCGCCTGGCCGCCCGGCGGACCTGGACCGTGTCCGTCCTGGCCGCCAAGCTCGCCGACGAGCGGCGCCGGCTGGACGAGCTCCAGGCCGGCGACCTCGCCGTCAAGGCCACCTTCGAGCTCGGCTACGGCCAGCTGGAGCCCGCCCAGCAGCGCGCCTTCCGCCTCCTCGGCCTCGCCGACGGCCCGGACATCTCGCTGGCCGCCGCGGCCGCCGTCCTCGACCTCGCGGAGCACGACACCGAGGACCTCCTGGAGGCGCTCGTCGACTGCTCGCTGCTGGAATCGGCGGCGCCCGGCCGCTACCGCTTCCACGACCTCGTACGGCTCTACGCGCGTGCCTGCGCCGAGCGCGACGAGCTGCCGCCGAGCGAGCGCGACCACGCGATGTCGCGGCTGCTGGACTTCTACCTGGCCACCGCGGCCCGGGTGTACTCGCTGGAGCGCCCCGGCGACCGGCTGCCCGCGCACCTGGCGGCCACCAGCTACCCCGGGCTGGTCTTCGCCGACCGGCACGCCGCGCTGGACTGGATCTACGCCGAGGCGGACCCGCTGCTGGCGTGCGTACGGCAGGCGTCGGCCCGCGCGGACGTGGCGGTCGGCGTCCTGCGGCGGGCCGTGGACCTGCTGTGGGCGGCGAAGGACCTGCTGGAGTCCGGCGCCAACTCCAAGCAGTACGAGTCCGCGGCCGTCGCGCTGCGGGACGCGGCCCAGGCGTCGGGCGACCCGCACGCCGAGGGCCGGGCGCGCACCACGCTGACCAACGTGCACCTGGTCGCGGGCCGGTTCGCGCAGGCCGACGACGAGGCCCGGCAGGCCACCGCGCTGGCGCGGGCGGCCGGGGACCCGCTGCCGCTGTGCTGGGCGCCCAACGACCGGGGCATCATCGCCCTCTACGAGAGCCGCTACACCGACGGCGAGCGCTACCTGATGGAGGCCATCGACAGCTTCCGCGCGGACGGCAACAACGTCGGCGAGGCCAGCGCGCTCTGCAACCTCTCCCGGATCCAGGCGCAGTTGGGCCGGCTGCCGTCCGCGATCGAGCTGGCGGAGCAGGGCATCGCCATCTACGACCGGATGGGGCTCTCGCTGCGGCTGGCCAACGGGCGGTACGCGCTGGGCACCGTACTGGCCCAGGCGGGCCGGCTGCGGGAGGCGCAGGAGCAGCTGACGGAGGCGCTGTCGCTGTTCCGCGACAACCGGCAGCCGCTGTGGGAGGGCATCACCCACTACCGGCTGGCGGAGTCGCAGCTGGCCGCCGGGCGGGCGGCGCTGGCGGCCTCGCACGCCGAACAGGCCATCGCCCTGCGGGTGATGGGCGGCGAGTGGCGGCGGGCGTGCGTGGTGATGGTGCTGGGGCGGGCGCTGCACCGGCTGGGGCAGACCGACCGGGCGCGGGCGTGCTGGCGGGACGCGGAGGCGGTCTTCGCGCAGCTGGGATCCCACGAACTCGCCGAGGCGCGGGGCTTGCTAGCATCCGAGATCGCCGCCTGAGCTGCGGCGTTCCGTGGACCTCGGCTGCTGAACGGGACGTTCATCGTTCGTTTATCGTCCCGCGCAACCATGGACCCATCGACCCGTTCGGCGGTCCGCGGGGGAATCGCCGAACGGGCCCGGCCACCTTCAGGAGTGACGATGACGACCGACAGCGCTGCCCAGATCCCGTCCGACGACGGTGACATCAAGCCGTTCGACAACCACGCCACGGGCGTCGACATCAGGTCGATGGACAACCACGCGACGGGCGAGCCGATGAACGGTCCGGACGCGTCGGGCACGGGCACGGCCCCGGCCAACCCGGCCAAGCCGACCGCCCCGGTGGCTCCGGTCGCCCCGGTCGCCCCGGTCGCTCCTGGCGATGAGATCAAGGCGATGGACAACCACGCCACGGGCCCGCGTCCGTAAGGACCCGAGGACCGGAGAACGTACGGGGGACCCGAGCCGTCCACGGGGGACGTGAAGGCGGCGCGGGACGCACGGGGGGACGTACGGGGGACCCGCGGGGGCACGGGGGACGTGACGACCACGCGGGACGTACGGGGGAAGCACGGGGGAAGCACGGGGGACCCGCGGGGCCACGGGGGACGTGAGACCACGCGGGACGTACGGGGGGAAGCACGGGGGAGCCCGGTTACGGGGGGATCCGGGGGAAGTACCACGGGGGAACGCCACGAGGGTCCGGGGGGACCCGAGGGGCAAGGGGGAAGACGGTCGCGGTGGCCCGGAGGGGGTGCCACCGCGGCCGTCCTTTTGTCATGTCCCGTCCCATTTCTTCGCCGCCCCTGCCCACGGGTCACTACGCTGGGCGTCGTGTTCACCTCCGAGGGACCCACCGTCCGCGAGCTGGCCGTCCAGGCCCTGTCGTCCGTCGAGCGCGGCTACGACCTGCTGGCGCCGAAGTTCGACCACACGCCGTTCCGCACCCCGGACCGGATGCTGGACGCGGTCGAGGAGGCCCTGGCCCAGTACCTCCCCGGCCCGGTGGGCGCCGGCCTGGACCTGTGCTGCGGCACGGGCGCCGCGATCCCCCTCCTGACCAGGCTCTGCCGGGACCGGGTGACGGGCGTCGACCTCAGCGCGGGCATGCTGGCGAGGGCGGAGGCCGCGCACCGCTCGCGGACTCCCCCGGTGGACTTCATCCAGGCGGACGCCCGCACCCTCCCGCCCGCCCTCTCCTCCTCCTACGACCTGACGGTGAGCTTCGGCGCGTTCGGCCACTTCCTCCCCGCCGAACGCCCGGCGCTCTTCGCGGCGGTCCACCGCGCCCTGCGCCCCGGCGGGATCTTCGCCTTCCCGATCGGCGCCCCGCTGCCGCTGACCTCGGCGGCCTGGTGGCTGACGGCGGGCTTCGACACGGCAATGCGCGTCCGCAACGCGGTGTGGCGCCCCCCGTTCGTCATGTACTACCGCACGTTCCCGCTCCCCGGCGTCCGCGCGGACCTGACGGCCGCGGGCTTCGAAGTCGAAACGCTCCCCCTCCCCACCTTCGGCCACCGCCACGACGGCACCCCCCACTGGCGCCTCCTCCTGGCCCACCGGCGGTAAGGGTCAGCCCTTCGCTTACGGAGCGAGCCCGTCCACCGCGTCGAGCGCCAGCGCCCAGGGGTAGGGCCGTTTCTCGCCGGGAGGGTTCGGTACGAAGCCGCCCTCGCCGTACAGGACACGTACCCCGGCACCGCGCAGCGTTTCCAGCGACAGCGGAAGCTGCGGGTGCTGGGCGTAGGCCGCGTTCACGCATGGCATCACCGTCAGCGGAATGGCCTTGCCGAGCGCCTCGGCCACGAACCCGACGACGAAGGTGTCGGTGATCCCCAGCGCCCACCGGTTGATCGTGTTCGTCGTCGCCGGGGCGACGAGAACGGCGTCCGCCGCCGGCCAGACGTCCGGCTGTCCCGGCCGCTTGTACCGTGACCGAACCGGGTGACCGGTCAGCGCGGCCAGTCCCGGCAGGCTCTCCTCCAGCCACTCGGCCGCCGTCGGCGTGAGCCCCAGGCAGACGTCCCAGCCGCGGGCCTGTGCGTCCTCGATCACGCGCGCCACGTCGAACACGGGCGGGGCGGCCGAGCAGAGCAGGTAGAGCGTCCTCGTCGTCATGGCATCCGAGCCTATGCAACGGCCCCTGATCCGTGTGAAGTCATGGGCGGTTGGGGCCCGGAACCGCCGCCCTCGGGTACCGTCCAGATCGAGGAGTCGGAGACGGAGGACAGCGTGCCGCGACCTGACGATGATCACACGGGTGCCCGGATCCGCGAACAGCGGCGCCTCGCCCACCTTTCGCAGCGGGCGCTGGCCGAGCAGACCGGGTATAGCCTCAGCCTGCTGAGCCAGGTCGAGTGCGGGGCCCGCCCCGCGAGTGCGGGCCTGGTGGCGGCGGCAGCGCGCGTGCTGCGGGTGGACACGTCCAAGCTGACGGGACCGACGTCCCTGAACGCCCTTCCCCCCGACCGGCTGAGTGCGCTGGTCGTCCCGATCCGGGAGGCCCTCGACGTCTACGACCTTGGTACAAATCCCGATCTCGTTGCGTGTCGCCCCGCACCTGCGCTGGTCTCGGCGGCCGACACGGTGTGCCGACAGGTGCGGGCCACGCACTTGCGGGCGGCCGCCGAGGCCCTTCCCGATCTGATCGTCGAACTGACGCAGATCGCTTCCACGGCCCCGACAACCGCAGTGTGGCAGGCCCTCGCTTCGGCGTACCGGACCGCGCACGACGTGGCGCTGAAGCTAGGGCATCCCGACCTGTCGCGCGTCGCACTGGACCGGATGGAGTGGGCGGCGCGCGGCGCCTCCGACCCGGGCCTTAGCGCGGTTCAGCGGTACAAGCGGGCCATCCTGCTGCGCAGCGCGACGAGCCTGCGACTGATCGAGTCCGGTCACAGCCTGCTGGCCGGCGACGCAACTCGGGAGGGACTCGCCGTGGCCGGGCAGCTTCACCTTGGCGCCGCTACCGTGGCCGCGCGTCGCAACGATAGTGCGGGCGTCGAAACGCACATCGCCGCAGCTCGCGAGCTGGCGGCCCGTGTCAACGGAGAAGCCGGAGACGTTCACTGGCTGTCGTTCGGCATGGTGAATGTGGCACTTCACGAGCTGGGTGCGGCCGTCACCCTACGCAGCTACGACGAGGCACTCGTCCAGGCCCGCGCGCTGAAGATGCCGGACTCGACGGTGACCTCCCGGCGGGCCCGGTACATGGTGGACAGGGCGCTGGTGGAGATGGAGGCCGGTAGTCCGGAGACGTCTCTGAAGTATCTGATACGAGCGCGGCGGGCGGCACCGGAGCAGACCCGCCACCTGCCGGGTACCCGAGCGACGATCCGTGGTCTCGTGCACATGTCGCGGCGAGCGCCGGACGGCCTGGCCAGCATGGCCCGTTGGATCGGTATGTAGCACTCACAAATCTGTGAGTGTTCCGGCCCTCGGAGGCCACCATGCTGAGTACTCCACCCGCTGACGACGGTAGGGAGCATCGGCATGCGGCCGACGGACGACGCGACGGACGAGATCACGAGGCTGATCGGCCGGACCCTGGTGTCCTACAACCTGAAACCCGACGACGACGTGATCGAAGCCCTCACCGAGGGCCTCGTCGCGCACGGGCAGCGGTACGTGGCCACCGCCCGCCGGGCGGAGGCCGCGACCCCCCGGGTGGCGCACGCCCTCGCCGACTGGGACGCGCTGACCACCCTCGGCCCCGGCCCCGAGCCGCTGGCGCGGTGGAACCACGCCCGTTCCCTCGCCCGCGTCCTGCGCACCCTCCACGAGGCCCGGGTGGGGGTGACGGCGTGACGATCCTCCTGCCCCGCGCCGTCACGCCCGGGCCCGCGTTCCTCGGCGAGGTGGCCGTGTCGTACGCCATCGGGACCGACGGCTGCGCGTACGCGATGCTGGGCCACCCCGAGGCACACGCCCGGCGCGCCACCAGCGTCGAGCGCCGCCTGCGCGGCATCGCCGCCGGACTCGGGCTGCACGAGGGCGAGGCGTACCCGCGTACCCGCCACCTCCTCCACCACGCCTGGGGGACGTGGGCCCTCGACTACGGCCACCCCGACACGCTGCTCAGGCTCCCCGAACCGCCGCGCGCCTGGGCCCTCCGCGCGCAGACGGACCGCGCCGCCCACATCGGCGTCTGCCTCGACCCGGCCCTCCCCCCGTCCCGGCCCGACCGCGTCCTGACCGGAACCGTGGGCTTCCGGGCGGACAGGAGCCCCGGCGGATGAGCGCCGTCGCGTACTGCCTCTACTGCGACCAGCCCGTGCCCGCCGTAGCGGCAACCCGGATCACGATCCACTCGGCCTCCGCCGCCCGCCCGGACGCCCACGCCCACCCGGACTGCCACCCCGGCGACCACCGCGCCTCCCCCCACCGCGCCGTCCGCCGCCGGCCAAGGGCTTGACGCTGCCTCGGGACTTCGTCACCTTCCCCGTCCGTCCGTCAGGGGTGGCAATGGGGTGGCGTCCGGCTGCCGACGCCCGCCACGTCACAAGCGGAGCGACTGGCCCACCAGTGCTTCAGCCGCCCGGTATCGTGCCGGGCGGCTGTCGCCGTGAACGAGAACGGGACGAGTAGTGACCGACACTCGCAGCACCGCATGGGACGACTACGCGCAGAGCAAGCCCCAGCGGCGAAGGACCAACGCCAAGGGCGAGACCACGTGGTTCAACTGGACCCAGTACCCGGACCACGGCCCGGGGGCCGACGTCCTCGACCTCAGACCGGGAAACCGTGCACTCGACCTGGGGTGCGGGTCCGGAGGGAACGCGGCTCACCTCGCGACGCTCGGCATGAATGCCGTAGGGGTCGATCTCTCCGCCCGGCAGCTCGACAAGGCGCGTGAGCGGTGGCCTGGCGTGAACGGCATGGCACTCCACCGGACCGATGCCCTCGCCTACCTCGGAAACACGATCACGGCTTTCGACGCGATCTACAGCGTGTTCGGTGCCGCATGGTTCACCGACCCCGGCCTGCTGCTGCCGGTCGTCCACGCGAACCTCAAGCCAGGCGGGGTGTTCGCCTTCTCTCAGCGACCCCCGGTCGAAGGGTGCTACGGCTGCCAGGCGTCGTACATTCCGCGCGGGCCCGACGAGGACCCCGCCGTCGTCAAGCGGTGGGACCACGAACCGGATGTGTGGGCGCTGATCCTCAAGGAACACGGCTACGTGGACGTGTCGGCCTCCGTGCTCGCCCCGCCCCCGGGAAGCCGGCGCACGGGCACCCTGCTCGTCCGGGGCGTCCGAGGAGGACAGGGGGCAGTGGTACCGGCCTGAACCGGCGATGCCCCGGCAGCCGCCCCCGCGCCGGTCAGCCGACCGGGCCCCGGGCACGCAGTTGCGTCTTCAGGACCTTGCCGCTCGCGTTGCGGGGGAGGTCCGGGACGAATTCGACCTCGCGCGGGACCTTGTAGTTGGCCATCTCGCGGCGCGACCAGGCGATCAGGTCGTCCGCCGTCAGGGTGGAGCCGGGGCGGCGGACCGCGTAGGCCTTGCCGACCTCGCCCAGGCGCGGGTCGGGGACGCCGACCACCGCGACGTCCGCGATGTCCGGGTGCAGGCCCAGCAGACGTTCGATCTCGGCCGGGTAGGCGTTGAAGCCGCCGACGATGAACATGTCCTTGATCCGGTCCGTGATCCGCAGGTTGCCCGCCTCGTCCAGGACGCCGATGTCGCCCGTACGCAGCCAGCCCTCCGGCGTGATCGCGCGCGCCGTCTCCTCCGGGTCCTCGTAGTAGCCGCGCATCACATGGTGGCCGCGGACCAGGATCTCGCCCGCCTCGCCGGGGGGCAGCACGCTGCCGTCCGGGGCCGTGACCTGGACCTCCGTGCCCGGGATGGCACGGCCCGAGGTGGCCGAGACGATCTCGGCCGGGTCGCCGCGGCGGCACATGGTGACGATGCCGCTGGCCTCCGACAGCCCGTACGCCGTCAGCACGGTCGTGATCCGCAGTTCCTCGCGCAGCCGCTCCACCAGCCGCAGCGGGACCACGGCCGCGCCGGTGACGACCAGCCGCAGCGCGGACAGGTCGTGCTGGTCGCGGGCCGGGTGGTCCAGGAGCGACTGGTGCAGGGTGGGCGGCCCGGGCAGGACCGAGATCCGCTCGGCGGCGATGTTGGCGAGGACCGTGTCGACGTTGAAGACCGGCTGCGGCACCATCGTCGCGCCGCGCATCAGGCAGGCGATGACGCCCGCCTTGTAGCCGAAGGTGTGGAAGAAGGGGTTCACGATCAGGTAGCGGTCGCCCTCGCGCAGCCCGGCGAGCTCGCTCCACACGTCGTAGCAGCGCAGCGTCTGCGCGTGCGTGATGACGGCCCCCTTGGGGCTGCCGGTGGTGCCCGAGGTGAAGATGATGTCCGAGGGCTGGTCGGGGCGTACGGCGTCGGCGCGCTCGCGCACGGCCGCCGCCGTGACGTGGTCGCCGCCCGCCAGGAAGTCCTTCCACGTACGGAAGGACTCCGGCGCGTCCTCGGCGAGGACCACGACCTCGCGCAGGTGCGGCAGGCCGGGCAGCGGGCCCGCCCCGGTGCCCTCGGCGGCCGCGCGGCGCAGCGAGGCGACGTACGAGGTGCCCAGGAAGGTACCGGTGACGAACAGCAGCCGCGCCCGGCTGCGGCCCAGCACGTACGCCGCCTCCGCGCCCTTGAAACGGGTGTTGAGCGGGACCAGCACGGCCCCGGCCGAGACCGCGCCGAGGGCGGAGACGATCCAGTCCAGCGTGTTGGGCGCCCAGACGGCGACCCGGTCGCCCGCCTCGACACCGGCCGCGATGCAGGCGGCGGCGGCCCGCTCGACGCGCCTCCCGAGCTGTGCGTACGTGATGCGGACGCGGCCGTCGACGACCGCCTCGCGGGTGGCGTACCGGTCGGCCGCTGCGCGGACCAGGCCGGGGACGCTGCCCCAGCGCAGGTCCCCCCGGACGTCCTCCTCCCCCGCGCCCGTCACCGCATCGCCGTCCACGCGACCGCCCTCGACCATCGCACGCCCCTCTCCGCGAGCCCGACACCACCACGAGCCGACCAGCCGACTAGCTGACTATCCGTCAGATTAGCTGTAGCCTTCGCGGCTGTCAGCACTGGTGCACGCACCTCGGAGGTGGCGATGGCGGCGACGCTCAAGGACGCTACAGCGATAGCGGGAATCGGCCAGACCCCCTTCGCAAGACAACTGCCCCAAAGCGAAAAGGAATTGGCCTGCCGGGCCATCCTCGATGCCCTCGCGGACGCCGGAATCGAGCCCTCCGAGGTCGACGCGTTCGCCTCGTACACCATGGAGGAGACCGACGAGGTCGAGGTCGCCAAGGCCATCGGGGCCGGTGACGTCACGTTCTTCTCCAAGGTCGGCTACGGCGGCGGCGGTTCCTGCGCCACCGTCGGCCACCTCGCCGCCGCCATCGCCACCGGTCAGGCCTCCGTCGGCGTCGCCTGGCGCTCGCGCAAGCGCGGCAGCGGGCCCCGGCCCTGGAAGAACACCGCCGTGCAGCTGCCCACCCCCGGCCAGTGGACCCGCCCCTTCGGCCTGCTCCGCCCCGCCGACGAGATCGGCATGCTCGCCCGCCGCTACATGCACGAGTACGGCGCCACCCGCGACCACCTCTTCAACGTGGCCCTGGCCTGCCGCAACCGCGCCAACCAGAACCCGGCCGCGATGATGTACGAGCGCCCGCTGACCCGCGAGATGTACATGACCGCCCGGTGGATCAGCGAGCCGCTCTGCCTGTTCGACAACTGCCTGGAGACCGACGGCGCGCTGGCCTGCGTGATCGTCAGCGCCGAGCGGGCCCGCGACTGCCGCCACAAGCCCGTCTACGTCCACTCCGTCGCCCAGGGCCTGCCCGCCCAGCACCACGGCATGGTCAACTACTGGAACGACGACCCGCTCTCCGGTCCCGCCTGGACGGCCGCCCGGCACCTGTGGAAGCAGGCCGACTTCGGCCCCGCCGACGTGGACGTGGCCCAGATCTACGACGCCTTCACCCCGCTGATCCCGCTCTCCCTGGAGGGCTACGGCTTCTGCGGGCGCGGCGAGGGCGCGGCCTTCACCGAGGGCGGCGCGCTGGAGATCGGCGGCCGGCTGCCGCTCAACACCGGGGGCGGCGGCCTCTCCGAGGCGTACGTGCACGGCTTCAACCTGATCAACGAGGGCGTCAAGCAGCTGCGCGGGATCTCCACCGCCCAGGTGCCGGACGCCGCGACCTGCCTGGTGACGGCGGGCGAGGGGGTCCCCACGTCCGCGATCCTGCTGCGAGCCTGAGGAGTCGACCCACATGTCCACAGCTGCCACCGACGACGGCCTCCTGCTCCCCGTCCCCGACGAGGACGGCGCCCCCTTCTGGGAGTACGCCGCCCGCGGCGAACTGCGCATCCAGGCCTGCGCGGATTGCGGCCGGCTGCGCTTCCCGCCGCGCCCCTGCTGCCCGCACTGCCACTCCTTCGCCTCCGCCTGGCGGCCGATGAGCGGCCGCGGCCGGATCTGGTCGTACGTCGTGCCCCACCCGCCGCTGCTGCCGGCGTACGCGGCCATGGCCCCGTACAACGCGATCCTCGTCGAGCTCGCCGACGCCCCCCACATCCGGCTGGCGGGCAACCTGGTGGCGGCCCCCGGCGCGCCCCTGGACTCGGTGGACCCGGCGCGCCTGCGGATCGGGGCGCGCGTGCAGGTGGCCTTCACCGCGGTGGGCGGGGTCACCGTGCCGCGCTGGCTGCTGGAGAAGGCATGACCGGCATGCCGGAAGGGGACGGCGTCCGGGTCGACCGCGACAAGGCGACCGGGGTGGCCGTGGTGACCCTGGACCGGGCGGCCAGGCACAACGCGATCACCCTGGAGATGGCGGCCGCCCTCACCGCCGCCTGGCGGGAGTTCCGCTTCGACGACGGCGTACGGGCGGTGGTGATCACGGGGGCGGGCGAGCGGGCGTTCTGCACCGGCATCGACCGCGCCGCGCAGGTGCCGCAGCCGGCCTCCCCCTACTCCGTCGACGATCCGCTGATCGCGATCGGGCCCAAGGCGAACGACCTGTGGAAGCCGGTGGTCGCCGCCGTGAACGGGATGGCGTGCGGGGGCGCGTTCTACCTGCTCGCCGAATCAGAGTTCCTGATCGCCTCCGAGACCGCCACTTTCTTCGACCCGCACACCACCTACGGCATGGTGAGCGCGTACGAGGCGATCCACATGGCGATGCGCATGCCCTTCGGCGAGGTCGCGCGGATGTCCCTGATGGGCACCGCCGAGCGGCTCTCCGCCCACCGCGCCCACCAGATCGGGCTGGTCTCGGAACTGGCGCCACCTGCGCAAACGCTCCCCGCGGCGGTGGCCTGCGCGGAGATCCTCGCGAGCCAGCCGACGGCCGCCGTCCAGGGCACCGTCCGCGCGCTGTGGGCGGCGAAGGAGGCCGCGCGCACGCAGGCGCTGGCGCACGCGCCCCACCTGATCTCCCTCGGCAACCTCGATCCGGGGCGGCAGGCGGAGCTCTTCGAGGGCCGGCGGCCCGGCGACGGCTGTCGCGTGCGCTGAGGCACCGCCCTAAGCTCGGCCCCGTCCGGCGGGCCCACGGCCCCCGGGCCCGTGCAGGGGGCAGGGAGCTGGGAGCAAGGAGCAGGGGGAGGCGGCGGATGGCGCGACCGGGGGGACAGACGCGAGCGGTGGCGGCCGGGGTGCTCCAGGAGCGCACCCGGCTGGCCGCCGAACTCCACGACACCGTGGCGCAGGGCCTGACCGGCCTGCACCTGCTGCTGGACGCGGCGGACCGGCAGTGGACGCAGGCGCCGGGGCAGGCCCGGCTGCTGGTCCGGCAGGCCGCGCTGGCGGCGCGCGAGCACCTCGCCGAGGCGCGCCGGCTCATCCACGACCTCGCGCCGCCCGCGCTGGAACACGGCACGCTGGCGGACGCGGTCCACGCCCTGTGCGTACGGGCGGAAGGCTCGCGGACCGCTGGCTTGCGGACGGAAAGCGTCCGGTTCCGTTTGGAGGGTGATCCGCGGCCGCTGGCGGCGGCGGTGGAGGCGGCGGCCCTGCACGCCGCCCAGGGCGCGCTGGCCAACGTCGCACGGCACGCGCACGCGCGGTCGGCCGTGGTCACGCTCACCTACCTGCCGTACGCGCTCGGCCTCGACGTGTGGGACGACGGCGTCGGCTTCGACCCGGCGGCCGTCCGCAGCCCGGACGAGCACGGCGGCCACGGACTGCGGCTGCTGCGCCGCCGGATCGCGGACCTCGGTGGCACGGCCACGGTGGAGAGCACACCCGGCGGCGGCACGGTGGTGTCGGTGACCCTGCCGACGCGGACCTCCCCGGCGGTGCCCCGGTGACCGGGGCCGTCCGCGTCCTGCTCGTCGACGACCACCCCGTCGTCCGCGCGGGCCTGCGCGCCCTGCTCGGCGGCTGCCCGGACTTCGACGTGTGCGGCGAGGCCCCCGACGGCGCCACCGCCGTGCGGCTGGCCCGCGAACTGGCCCCGGACCTGGTCCTGATGGACCTCCGCATGGGTACGGGCATGTGCGGGGTCGAGGCCACCCGCCACGTCGTACGGCTGCCCGCCCCGCCCCGGGTGGTGGTCCTGACCGGCTACGCGTCCGACGCGTACATCGTGCGGGCCGTGGAGGCGGGCGCGGCGGGGTACCTCCTGAAGGAGTCCCCGCCCGACCTGCTCCTGCAGTCGCTGCGTACGGTCGCGGCGGGCGAGTCGGCGCTCTCGCCGGCGGTGGCCTCGCGGCTGATGAACCGCTGCCGGGCGCCGCGGACGGCGCTCACGGCGCGCGAGATCGAGATCCTGGAGCTGATCGCGACGGGCCGCTCCAACCGGCAGATCGGCTCGGCGCTGTTCATCAGCGGGACGACGGTCAAGACCCATCTCGCGCACGTCTACGACAAACTCGGGGTGGAGAACCGTACGGCGGCCGTGCGCGCCGCCGTCGACCGCGGCCTGATCCAGCTGGACGCACCGCAAGCGGCGCTGCCGGCTCAGTTGGGGTAGACGATCGGCACGCTGGCGCCGTTGAACTGCCACAGCGGCGACATGACGCGCTTGCGCAGCTTCCAGCCGGCGACGGTCTTCACCGCCTCGTCGCGGTAGCGCAGGCCGCGCACGACGACGGTCTCGGGCGCGGTGGCGGTGGCCGGGTAGACCAGCTGGGCCGTGGCGAAGCTGTCGGCGGTCGCGGTCCGGCCGCTGACGCGGATGCTGACGTTGGCCTTGACGTGGGTGGACTGACCCCAGGCCTGGGCGCCGTCGAGGTTGGCGACGATGGCCTCGATCCCGCTCTTGACGATGCCGGCGGTGCCGTCGGGGTGGGCCATGACCGTCAGGGTGGCGTCCTCGGTCCACAGCGTGCGGAAGAAGGTCTTGTCCTTGGTGTCGACGGCGAAGAGGTAGCCGTCGATCAGGCGCTGGATGGCGACCTCGTCGTCCACCGGGCCGTTCACGCCCCAGCGCGCGGCGGTCAGCTCCTCCGGCGCGGCGGCGGCGGGCGTGGCCGCGGCCAGGGTGCCGATTCCGGCGGCGGCGCCGACGGTGCCCAGCACGGAGAGCATGCGGCGGCGTTCCGGGGCGAACTCGGTGGACGGCATGACGGGTTCCTCTCGACGCGGCGGGTGGCGCCCGGACCGGTGCGGGCCGCCCGGGCTCACCCCCGAGCCTCCCGCGCCACGGTCCCCGGCCGGATCGGCACGGCGTACGACCGCGGCCGCCCGCCCGGACGACGCGAAAATCACCCATACGTACGATGCCGTCCTCCGGACCGCACGCATGGCAAGCTGAGTTCGCACAAGCATTCAGCGAACAAATCTTCACACCGGGGGGAAGTGGGGGCATGGCGGTCACGCTGCCCGACTGGGCCGACACGCTGCTGGACCTGATCGGCGTGGCCTGGCCGAACGTCGATGAGGACGCCTACCGCGAGATGGCGGACGCGCTGCGGGAGTTCGCCGACGACCTGGCGGACGACGGGCAGCTGGCGAACAACCACTTCGAGCGGTTGCTGTCCTCGGGCGAGGGCGAGTCGATCAAGGCGCTCGACGAGCACTGGAACAAGGTCAAGGGCAAGCACCTCAAGGACATCATCAGCGCCGCGCGCACGATCGCGGGTGCGATGGACAAGGCCGCCGGAGCGGTCGAGGCGATGAAGCTCGCCGCGATCGTCCAGCTCGGCTACCTCGCCGCCGAGGCGGGCATCGCCATCGCCGCGATCCCGATCACCGGTGGCCTCTCGGCCCTCATCGGCGCCGGCGCGATGCGGGCCACGCAGGAGGTCGTCAAGCGGCTGATCAAGGAGTGCGTGGAGGAGGCGGTCGGCTACATCGTCGCGGCGATGACCGAGCCCGCCGTCGCCGCCCTGGAAGGCATGACCGCCGACCTCGTCGTGCAGCTCGGCTCGATGGCGCTGGGCCTCCAGGACGGCGTCGACCTCGACCAGACCAAGGAGGCCGGCAAGGACGGCTTCAAGGAGGGAGTCCAGTCCGGCAAGGAGTCCCTGAACCTCGCCTCGGCGGGCGGCGGTTCCGGCGGCGCCCGCGGCGGCACGGGCCTGGCCGACCTGTTCATCGACCACGACGAGCACGACCGTGCGCACGGCAAGCTGTCCGGGGTCAGCACGAACATCCACGGCAAGACCACGTCCAAGCTGACCAAGGCCAAGACCGCCCACGGCCGTACCCGGGGCCGTGACGGCATCGCCTCGGCCATCGACCCGGTCGCCGACAAGGCGATGGCCGCGCTGATGAAGGCCACGAAGCAGGTCGGCGACCACGTCGGCAAGACCCTGCCCAAGGCCGTCAAGCAGATCTCCACCGACCACAAGAACAACGACGACGCCCTCGCCGCCCGCCTGGCGAAGGCCAAGGCCAAGGCGGCCCAGGGCGGCAAGGGCGGCGGCGGCAACGGCGGCGGGGGCGGTGGGCAGCCCCCGGCCGGCGGCGCGGGCGCCAAACCCCCCACCAGCGGCAGTACGGGCGGCGGCAAGCCCCCCACCGGCGGGAGCGGCGGCGGAAACACGGGCAGCGGCCCCCAGGGTCGGCCGATCAGTCCGCAGCCGGGCTGGCACGGCCAGTCGGCCAAGGGGATGAAGTACCACCGTCGGGACGCCGTGGACGTCAAGCACCTCAACGACGGGGAGCAGCGCAAGCTGATGGAGGAGGAAGCCCGGAAGCTGGCCAACGACGCCAAGAACCAGCCCGTCAGCAACCCGTACCCGGAGGGCAAGAGCCGCCTCAAGACCGCGTGCTCGGGCAGCCTCCTGCACGACGGCATCCTCACCTCTCACACCAGCAACAGCAGCATCGGCGAGTCCAAGATGAACACCCACCCGGCTCTCGGAAGCATCCTGAAAACGGTGGAGAACGACATGAAGGCCGCCAACCTGAACACAGGAAACGGCCACGGGAAATGCGCGGAAGTAGCGCTGATATCCGACCGACTGCACCAGCTCGATCCGACCGGCACGAAAATCGTGACTGCTGAGGACGTCCAGAAAGCAATGAAGGGATCACAGGTGTATTCCGTCCAGGTGGGCGACCTGCGGCCCGGCGAAGGCCAGTTGTTTCATGGGGACTACAAGCCTCCATGCCGGTCCTGTGAGAGAATGCTGCCGCTCGCCGGCGTCATCGCGCATCGCTGAGAGGGAAACACGCTATGGCAAGAATGACACCGGAACAGGTCGAGGCCGCCCTGACCGAGGCAGGGTGGTCCCCCGGGCGCGATATCGGAGCGGAGCTGCCGAACCTGCTACAGGTAGTCACGGAGCGCTTCGCCGACGAGGGGCATCCCGTCGAGCCGTTCCAGGCAGCCCAGAATTTCGTACGGGAATTCGGCGGCTTGCGTCTGGTGATTCCCGGGACACCGCCGGATGCTGCTGGTTTCACACCGCACTGGATCTACGAGGAGAGCGGCGAAGACGTCGCGGAGCTCGCCACCAACTTGGGCAAGCACCTTTTCCCCGTGGGCTACGAAGAATTCGACGGGGCCATGATCCTCATCGACGAGACCGGCCGCTTCTTCCTCATGCACCACACCGGCTCATATTTCATCGGAATGAATGCGTACGAGGCCATCAGCTGCCTTTTGCGCGGCCCTCAGCAGGAAGCGAGCGAGTACTTTGTCTGACGGCACCACAGGCACGGCCGCCTCCCTCCTCGTCGGAGGAACCATCACGAGCCTGACGAACCTGAGCGGCGATGGCGAGCCCCGTCTCCACGCTGCCGTCCAGGAGTTCTTCGACGCGCTCCCGCCCGCCCAGCGCGAACCGTTCATGGGGTACTGCGCCGAGTCCGCTCTGGTCTCCGACCGTCTCTACGCCCTCGACGGCGAGCGCGCCGACGGGCGCACGACGTCACTCGAGGAGGCCCTGCCGTACTTCAGCGGCGCGGCCGTCGTCGCCCGCAAGATCCGCCCCCACGGCGACCCGGAGCACGGGACCGAGGCCGAGGTCTGCCGCTCCTGCGCGGCGCTCCTCGAACGGCTGGGCATCGACGTCATCCATGACCAGTGACGTTCTGACTCAGGTGGACCCGGCGGCGCACCGGGACGTGCTCGTCGCCGCCGGGTGGCGGCCCGGGCGGGACGCAGCCGACAACGCCATGTTCGCCATCCTCAAGACCGTGGCCGTCGGTATGTGGGAGCCCTTCCCCGCCGCCGAGCAGGCCCTGCGCGAATTCCACGGCCTGCGGATAGCGCCGAGCGCCGACGGCGGTCTGGAGGTCGCCGCGACCGGCTGCCTCGTGGACCCCCAGGAAGCCCGGTACGCCGGTCCGCCGCTGTACCAGCTGGGCCGCACCCTCGGCACCCGGCTCTTCCCCTTCGGCCGCACGGACGCCGACGCCCCCATGGCCGTCGACGAGGAGGGCCGCCTCTTCACGCTCGGCGTCGGCGGCGCCTGGCTGCTGGGTGCGAACGTCGCCGAGGGGCTGACCACGCTGGCCGAGGGCCGGATGCCCGTGCGGCTGCGGGCGCGCGAGCGGTACTGGCCGCTGGCCGCGCACCCGGGCGACCTCGCCGCCGCCGTCCGGGCCGTCCTGGTCGCCGTCTACCTGCTGCACCACACCGGCGTCTTCAGCGCCCGCTCGCTGCGGCTGCGCGCGACCACCCTGCGCGGGGTGGGCGTCCTGGCCCTGGACCAGGACTTCCCGCTGCCGCCCGGCCCGCTGGAGGCGGGCGCCGGGCCGCTGACCGACGCCATGGAGGCCGTGCTGACCGCACTCGGCCTGCGCCCGCAGGGCTGCGAGCTCGCGCTGTCCGTCCCCGCCCCGCCCGGCACGACCGGGGCACTGGCGACCCTGGAGTGCACGGTGAGCGTGGGCGGCCCCGCCGGCCGGCCCACCGTCACCCTGTCGGCCGGAATGGCCGCGTCCATCGGCCGGGCGGCCGAGCTGATCGGCGCCTACGAGCGGGACCTCGGCGCCTGGGCGGCCCGCTCGTGAGGCCACCCGCGCCCCGGGCGGAGGTCGAGGCCTGGCTGCGTAGGCACGACTGGCACCCGGGGCACGCCGACCGGGCCGAGGCCGAGCGCCTGATCGCGGTACGGGTGCGGGACTCCGTACGGCAGGGCTTCCCGCTGGAGCCGTGGGAGGCCGTCACGGACTTCGTCGGCCGGTACGCCGGCCTGCGCTTCCCGATGCCCCTGGCGCCCGAGCGGGTCTTCCTGCCGCATCCGGCCCTCGGGTACGAGGGCGACGCGGAGGACATCGCCGCGCTGGCGGCGGACCTGGACCGGCGGCTCTTCCCCGTGGGCTACGAGACCGTCGAGGCCGGTCTGGTGCTGCTGGACGACCGCGGCCGGTTCTTCTACCTGCACCACACCGGCCCGTACTTCCTGGGCGGCGACGAGGCGCAGGCCCTGTCGAGCCTGATGCGGGGCGACCAGGACGAGATCGACGCGTACTACGCGTAAGACGCGCAGGACCCCGGCGGGGTCGCCGGGGTCCTGCGCGGTCCTACGGAACGCGGTGCGTCACTCGCCGACGACGCCGGAGGCCGAGACCTCGATGTCGGCACGGGTGGCGCCGGACTGCGAGCCCAGGGCCTCGATCTTCTTGACGAGCTCCGAGCCCTCGACGACCTCGCCGAAGACGACGTGCTTGCCGTCGAGCCAGGGGGTGACGACGGTGGTGACGAAGAACTGCGAGCCGTTGGTGTTGCGGCCGGCGTTCGCCATCGACAGCAGGAACGGACGGTCGTGCTTCAGGTCGAAGTTCTCGTCGTCGAACTCGCCGCCCCAGATGCTCTTGCCGCCCGTACCGTTGCGGCGGGTGAAGTCGCCGCCCTGGAGCATGAAGGCGGGGATGACGCGGTGGAAGGGCGACCCGGCGTAGCCGTAGCCGTGCTCGCCGGTGGCGAGCTCGCGGAAGTTCTGGGCGGTCTTCGGGACGACGTCGTCGAAGAGCTTGAAGACGATACGGCCGGCGGCCTCGCCGCCGATGGTGATGTCGAAGTAGACGTTGTCGTTACTCATGCCGCCCATCCTGACACTTTTCTCGCCGCGCCCCTCCCACGACCCGGCAACCCTGGCCATCCCCGGCCCCGCCGGCGCCCGAGGCGCCGGGGGGCAGGGGGCGGGGCCCCGGGGTCAGGACGTCGTCCTCGTCCCCGTGCCCTTCGCCGCGTCCAGCGCGTACACGCAGCGGTCCTTGCTGCACGCGTACACCACGCCCGCCTCCGCCACCGGCGACCCGGTGATCTCGCCGCCCGTGGCCAGCTTCCACCGCAGCTGCCCGCCCGCCGCGTCCAGCGTGTACAGGCAGGAGTCGGCCGAGCCGAAGTGCACCCGGCCGTCGGCGACCGCCGGGGAGCCCGTGATCTCGCCGCCCGCCGCGAAGCGCCACTTCGGGGTGCCCGTGACCGCGTCCAGGGTGTACAGCGCGCTGCCCGCCCCCAGGTGGACGCTGCCGTTCGCGACGATCACCGGTTCGGCCGAAGGCCGCGGTTCCGTCGCGATCCGCCACCGGTCCGCGCCGGTCGACGCGTCCAGCGCGTACACCGTGCCCAGGTAGTCGGCCAGGTACACGCCGCCGCCGGTCACCGCCGGCCCCGGCGCGAAGGTCGGCGGGGCCATGAACACCGCCGGCGCCTCGAAGTGCCACCGCACCCGGCCCGACGCCCGCTCGATCGACAGCACCCGGGTGCCCGCGGCCACGTACACGTTGCCGTCGGCGGCCGGCGTCACCCGTACCGGCACGTTGCCGCAGGACGCCGCGTCGCCCACCGGGTACGACCACGCCTCGCGCCCGCTGCGCGCGTCCAGCGCCCGCAGCCGGGCGTCCTGCCAGACGTACACGGTGCCGTCCGCCAGGACCGGCGCCGCCTCGGCCGTCTCGAAGTCCGTCTGGGCCCCGGACAGCTCCCACAGCTTCTGCCCGCCGGCCGCCTCCCAGGCCTGTACGCCGCCGCCGCGCGTGGCGGTGACCACCGTGCCCCGGTCGGCGCGCAGCGCGTACACCCACGCGTCCGTGGCCAGCCGCCACCGCTCGGAGCCGTCGGAGGCGTCCAGGGCGTACAGCGACGGGCCGTCCGAGGCGTGGATACGGCCGTCGGCGACGGCCATCGACCAGGCGACGTCCCGCGTCTTGAACTGGCGGCGGCCGCTGCCCACGTCCAGGGCGTGCACCTCGAAGGAGGTGACGTACAGCAGGTCGCCGGCGACGGTCGGGGTGCCCCAGACCTCGTTGGACATCCGGAACCGCCACGGCCGCCAGCGGCCGCTGTCCGGCGAGGGGCCGGGCCGCGGCACGGTGGCCACCGCCGGCGCCGCCGGGGCCGCGACCCCGCCGGGCGGGCGCACCCAGCCGGTGGCCGCCTCCGCGGCCGGCGCCACCGCGGCCGCGGGCGCGACCCGCGGGCCCGGCCCGATCGGCACCGGTGAGCCGCCCAGGCGCACCGGCTCACCGGACGGGGCGGGCGGGTGGTGCGGGCGGGGCGGGGCCTGCTGGCCGGTGCGCGGGTCGACCCACGGGTCGGCGCCGCGCGGCGGGTTCGAGGGCCGCGGCGGCTGCCGGTGCGTACGGGCCTCGGCCGCCCCGGCCGCGGCCCGCGGAGCCGGGCCGCCGCCCGCCCCCGGGCCACCGCCCGCGCCCGCACCCGGCGTGCCGATCGCGCTCGTCCGCTGGCCCGCCCGCCGCGCCTCGATCATCGCGACCGCGCGCGCCGGCAGCCACGCGGACGCCGTCCCGCTGTCGTCCCCGGCCGCGAAGAGGTGCGGGGCCAGCTGCGCCTGGAGGTCGGCCGGGGTCGGCCGGGCCGCGGCGTCCATCTGCATGCACGACTCGATCAGGGGCCGCAGCTCCTCCGGCAGGCCCTCCAGGTTCGGGCCCTCGCGCAGCAGCATGAAGACCGTCTCCACCGGGTTGGCCCCGTGGTACGGCGGGTGGCCGGTCGCCGCGAAGACCAGCGTCGAGCCGAGCGAGAAGACGTCGCTGGCGCCCTTGACGCTGCGCGAGTCCTTCGCCTGCTCGGGCGACATGTACGCGGGCGTGCCGACGGCCACGTTCGTCATGGTCAGCCGGGTGTTGGAGACACCGCTGGCGATACCGAAGTCGATCACGCGCGGGCCGTCCTCGACCACGAGCACGTTGGACGGCTTCAGGTCCCGGTGCACCAGTCCCGCGCCGTGGATCGACTGCAGCGCCTCCGCGATACCGGCGGCGAGCCAGCGCACGGCCTGCGCGGGCATCGGCCCGCACTCGTTGACGATCTCCTCCAGGGAGGGCGCCGGCACGTACGCGGTGGCCAGCCACGGCACGGCGGCCCGCGGGTCGGCGTCCACCACCGCGGCGGTGTAGAAGCCGGAGACGGCGCGCGCCGCCTCCACCTCGCGGGTGAAGCGCACGCGGAACAGCTGGTCCTCGGCGAGCTCGGTCCGTACCGTCTTGATCGCGACCCGCCGGCCGGACGCCGACCGTGCGAGATAGACCAGCCCCATGCCGCCGGCCCCGAGCCGTCCCAGCACCTCGAAGGGGCCGATCCGTCTCGGGTCGTGCTGCGTCAGCTGCTCCACCACTCGCCTCACACCTCCCCGTACGGGCCCATGCCGGGCCCGCCCACCACCAGCCCGTGCAGCGTCTCACTCCCGGGCGCCGCCCGGGGTCGCGCAACCCCGATTCTGTCAGGCCTTCTCGTCGTCGGGTTCCGAGAGCAGCGCGAAGGCCGCCCCCTGATTGTCGGTGACGACCGCGATCCGCCCGTACGGCGTGTCGAACGGGTCCGCCGTCACGCGTCCGCCGAGCCTGCGCACGGTGGCCACCGCCGTGTCGCAGTCGGCGACCGCGAAGTACGCCAGATAGTGCGAGGGCATCATCTCGGGGAACGCGTCCGTGATGAGCGTGCGGCCCATCACGGCCGTGTCCGTGCCGGGCGCGCTGCCGGGCGGGGACCACGTGCGGTAGTCGGTGCCCGCGTCGGTCTGGTCCTCGGGTACGTAGCCGAACACCTTGGCGTAGAAGGCGTCCACCGCGTCTCGAGCGCGGGTGTAGAGCTCGGTCCAGCAGTACGTGTTCGGCTCCATGCTGGCCTCGAAGCCGTGGTGCGTGCCGGGCTGCCACAGCCCGAAGACCGCGCCGCCGGGGTCGGCGGCCATCGCCGCGGTGCCGTACGGGCCGACGGGCATGGGCTCCATCACCATCTGCCCGCCGGCGGCGCGGATGCGCTGGGCGCAGGCGTACGCGTCGGAGGTGTACAGGTAGACGCCCCACACGGTGGGCATGCGCCCGTCGGGCTTGGGGGCGAGGGCGGCGACGTTGCGGCCCCGGCTGTACGCCTGCGTGTAGCCGCCGTAGCCACCGGCACTCTCCCCGAAGGTCCAGCCGAAGAGCTCACCATAGAAACGCTTGCCCGCCTCGACGTCCGGAAGCGAGGCATCCACCCAGCAGGGCGTGCCTTCTGTGAATGCGGCCATGGGCCCGGTTCCTTCCGTTGTGCGGGGGTGTGGTGCCATGTACTGCCTTCTCCTGCGGTATGCGCCCCCAGCACATGATCTGCCGCCACCTTGTCCACAGCCTGTTGATAAGACTATTCGGGGGATCCTCCGAGGGAAGGGGGACGCGCCGGGGCCCGCCGACGGATTCGCATCGGCCGCACCCCGGCTGCACCTCGCCTGCACGCCGGCCGCGCAGCCCGCCGCGCTTCCGGCCGGAAATCGCCGCCGAAAGGGCCCGCCGCCTGGCCGGACCCCGCGTCACCCCATTTGCAGGCGGCCGAATCGCGCGCGGATCACCCCTCGGTAAGCTGACGGCATGACAGGACAAGTACGCACCGTCGACGGCCGCGTTGCCGGCCGGCGCGGTCAGGCGACGCGGCAGAAGCTGCTCGACTGCCTCGGCGAGATGCTCAGCTCCTCGCCGTACCGCGACGTGAAGGTGATCGATGTCGCCCGCAAGGCCGGCACCTCCCCCGCGACCTTCTACCAGTACTTCCCGGACGTCGAGGGCGCCGTCCTGGAGATCGCCGAGCACATGGCCGCCGAGGGCGCGCAGTTGACGGCGCTGGTCGAGGGCCGTAGCTGGGTCGGCAAGTCCGGCTGGCAGGCGGCCGAGGAACTCGTCGAGGGATTCCTGGACTTCTGGCGGCGCAACGACGCGATCCTGCGGGTCGTCGACCTCGGCGCGGCCGAGGGCGACAAGCGCTTCTACAAGATCCGGATGAAGATCCTGAACTCCGTCACCAACTCCCTGACGGAGTCGATGAAGGAGCTCCAGGCCAAGGGCAAGGTCGACAAGGACGTCAGCCCCGCCGCCGTCGCCGGCTCCCTGGTCGCGATGCTGGCCGCGGTCGCCTCCCACCAGAAGGGCTTCCAGACCTGGGGGGTCAAGCAGGCCGAGCTCAAGCCGAACCTGGCGCTGCTCGTCCACCTCGGCATCACGGGCAAGAAGCCGACCAAGTAACGGCGGGCCCGGAGAGGGTCCGCCGCCCCGGCGTCACGTCGTCCGGCGCCACGTCGTCCGGCATCGCGGCGTCACGGTGTCCGGTGTCACATCGTCCGGCGTCACGGCGTCCGGGTCCGGGCGGCCGCCGGGCCTCCGGTCGCGGTCAGCGCCGCTCCAGCCGGAACAGCCGGATCTCGCGCTCGATGCGTGCCTGGTACGTCGCGTACGGCGGCCAGAACTTCAGCACCGCCTGCCACGCGGCCGCCCGCTCCTCGCCCTGGAGCAGCCGGGCCCGTACGGCGATGTCCCGGCCCTTCCAACTCACGTCCGCGTCCGGGTGCTTGAGCAGGTTCCCGGTCCACGCCGGATGCCCGGGCCGGCCGAAGTTGGACCCGATCAGGATCCAGCTCGCCCCGCCCTCCTCCGGCATGCAGGCGAGCGGTGTGGTGCGCGGCTCGCCCGTCTTCGCGCCCCGGGCGGTCAGGATCACCCCGGGCAGCATCTGGGCGCTGAGGATGACGCGGCCGCGGGTCAGCCGGTGCACCGCCTTGTCCATCGCGGGGATGAAGTGCGGTGCGATCTTCGCGAACAGCAGGGTCGAGGACACCTTCTGCATGAGCTTGACGCCGGGAGCCATCAGACGGCCACCTTCTCCTGTGTGGGGGTGAACAGGCCCGCGCGGTGCGCGGCGTGCGCGCGCAGCCGGTGGACCGGCCCGAACAGCAACTCGTCGGCGGCCGCCCGCTTGAAGTACAGGTGCGCGTCGTGCTCCCAGGTGAAGCCGATCCCGCCGTGCAGCTGGATCGCCTCGCCCGCCGCGAGGCGCAGCGCCTCCAGGGCCTGGGCGAGGGCGAGCGGCCCCTGCTCGGGGTCCCAGGCGGCGTAGTACGCCGCCGAGCGCGCCGCCTGCACCTGTACGTACACGTCGGCGAGGCGGTGCTTGACGGCCTGGAAGGACCCGATCGGCCGCCCGAACTGCTCGCGCTGACCGACGTACTCGACCGTGCGGGCGAGCGCCTGGCCGGCCGCGCCGACGGCCTCGGCGGCCAGCACGGCGGCGGCGGCCCGCCCGGCGTCGGCGAGGGCCGCGAGCACGCCGGGCCCCCCGCCCGCGACGTCCTCGCGGCCCGGCCCTTCGCCGTGGCCCGGCCCGTCGCCGTGGCCCGGCTCCTGGCCCTGACCCAGCAGTTCGGCGGCGGTGTCGCGGAACTGCACCCGCGCCTGCGGCCGGGTCTCGTCCAGGACGGTCTGCCGGGTCCGCACCAGGCCGGCCGCGTCCGCCCGTACGAGGAACAGCAGCGTGCGGCTGCGCGCGAAGCCCCCGGCGTGCGCGGCGACCAGCAGCAGGCCGGCGCTGTGGCCGTCGAGGACCTGCGCCGCCTCCCCGTACAGCCGCCAGCCGCCCTCGTCCCGGCGGGCCTGCACCCCGCCGGCCCGGCCGCCGCCCGCCCATGCCCCGCCGGTGTTCTCGCCGGTCAGCGCCAGCGCGGTGGACAGCGCGGTGCCGGGCACGGCGAGCGTGGCGGTCAGGTTCCCGGCGGCCAGCGGCGGCAGCAGTGCGGAGCGCTGCGCGCCCGTCCCGAGGGCGGTGATCAGCGGCACCGCCAGCGCCGCGGTGGCCAGCAGGGGCGAGGGGAGCAGGGCGCGCCCGGTCTCCTCGCAGGCCAGCGCGAGCTCGGTGGGGGTGCAGCCGACGCCGCCGTACTCCTCGGCGACGGCGATCCCGGGCAGCCCGAGCTGCTGGGCGAGCTGCTGCCACAGCTCGTGGTCGTATCCGGCGTCGGTCCGGACGGCGGCCTTGACCTCGTCCGGACCGCAGCGTTTGCCCAGGATCTCGCGCAGGGTGCGGCGCATCTCGTCCTGCTCCGCGGTGAAGGCGGCGTCCATCGTCGGGCTCCTCCCGGGGGAGATATCTGACGGGGCGTCATGTTAGGGCGGGGGCGGCCAGATGCACAGAGGGCGGAAGCGGCCCGCCCGAGAAGGCGCCCCCGCGCCCGCACTAGCGCCTGACGATCCGTCAGATATACCGTTCACGCATGCCTGGACTCCCTGGACGCCCTGGACGCCCCGCCGCCCCGCCCTCCCCGCACGGCCGCCGCCGGGTCGCGGTCGTCGGCGTCGCCCTCTCGGACTGCGGCAAGGTCGACGGCCCCACCCCGTACGCCCTGCACGCCCAGGCCGCCCGGCGCGCCCTGGCCGACTCCGGGCTGGACCGCTCGGTCGTCGACGGGCTCGCCTCGGCCGGTCTCGGCACCCTCGCCCCCGTCGAGGTCGCCGAGTACCTGGGCCTGCGGCCCACGTGGGTGGACTCGACCTCGGTCGGCGGCTCCACCTGGGAGGTCATGGCGGCGCACGCGGCGGACGCGATCGCCTCCGGTGCCGCCAACGCCGTCCTGCTCGTCTACGGCTCGACGGCGCGCGCCGACATCAAGGCGCGGCGGCGTACGTCGAACCTGTCCTTCGGCGCGCGGGGACCGCTGCAGTTCGAGGTCCCCTACGGCCACACCCTGATCGCGAAGTACGCGATGGCCGCCCGCCGGCACATGCACGCGTACGGCACGACCCTGGAACAGCTCGCCTCGGTGGCGGTCCAGGCCCGCGCGAACGCGGCGACGAACCCGGACGCGATGTTCCGCGAGCCCCTGACCATCGACGAGGTCCTGTCCTCGGACATGATCGCGGACCCGTTCACCAAGCTGCACTGCTGCATCCGCTCGGACGGCGGGTGCGCGGTGCTGCTGGCCGCCGAGGAGTACGTCGCGGACACGGCCAAGGCCCCGGTGTGGGTCCTGGGCACGGGCACGTCCGTCTCCCACACCACGATGTCGGAGTGGGAGGACTTCACGGTCTCCCCGGCGGCGGTCTCGGGGCGGATCGCCTTCGAGCGGGCCGGGCTGCGGCCCTCGGACGTCGACGTCGCCGAGCTCTACGACGCGTTCACGTACATGACGCTGGTGACCCTGGAGGACCTGGGGTTCTGCGCCAAGGGCGAGGGCGGGGCCTTCGTGGAGAAGGGCCGGCTGCTGCGCGACGGCGAGCTCCCCGTCAACACCGACGGCGGCGGCCTGTCGGCCTGCCACCCAGGGATGCGGGGGCTGTTCCTGCTGGTCGAGGCGGTGCGGCAGCTGCGGGGCGAGGCGGGCGAGGGGCAGGTGCGCAAGCGCGGCGGCCGGCTGCCCGAGGTGGCGGTCGCCTCGGGTACGGGCGGGTGGTTCTGCTCCTCGGGCACGGTGATCCTGGGCCGGGAGTAGGGCCGGTGCCCGTACTGTCGGCCGCATGATCAATGGCGCCCACGTCATCATCTACAGCCGCGACGCCGAGGCCGACCGGGCCTTCCTCCGCGACGTCCTCGGGTTCCGCCACGTCGACGCGGGCGGAGGCTGGCTGATCTTCGCGCTGCCCCCGGCGGAGGTCGCGGTCCACCCGGCGGAGCCGGTGGACCCGAGCCCGGGCCCGGGCGGGCACGAGCTCTACCTCATGTGCGACGACGTCGAGACCACCGTGGCCGAACTCATGGCGGCCGGCGTCGAGTTCACGACGGGCATCACCGACGCGGGCTGGGGCCGCCTGACGCGGTTCCGCCTCCCGGGAGGCGGCGAGATCGCTCTGTACGAGCCGCGCCACACGAGGGCGGCGCACCCGGCCTGAGGCGGGGCGGGGGCGGGGGTGAGGACGTTCGGCTTCGGGTGTTCGTCCGCTGTCCGTTGGGCTTCGTAAGGGTTCCGGGGTCATCCCGTCAGTCCTTAACTGTCCTTCCGTGCCGGGCCGGCCTGTCAAGAGCGCTCCTTCGTCGCGTCGCTACGCGATTCCGCTTCGCTCCACCCCTGACAGCCCGCCCCGTCCCGGAAAGACAAGGACTGTCGGGACACCCCCGAAAGAACGGAAGGTCGCAGCCTTTCCATGCCTGGGGGTTCCAAGGGCCCGCCCAGTGGCCCGGCCAGTCCGTTTCCCCGCACGCCAGGTGCGCAAGCCGGCCCCTGGCGAGCAGGCGCACCAGATCGCTACGCGCTCCTGCCGGCACAGCGGCCCCGGCCCGGCCGTGGCCGAACATAGGCCGCCATCGATCGCTACGCGCTCCTGCGATCACGCGCCTGCGGCCCGGCTTGGGGCCGGGAGGGCCATTGCGCGAGTCCCCGAGCCGTCCAGGAGCCCCCCCCCGGCCCGCACTCCCGCTGACTGCCCGCCGCATATCACCAGACGGGGATCAGACGCCTGAGAGAGCAGCCAGCGGCAATCCGAGGCGGCCTATGTCCTGCCACAGGCGGGCCGGGGCCGCTATGCCGGCCGAAGCGCGTAGCGATCCGGCGCGCCCCTTGCCTTCGGTGGCTCCCGCACCTGGCGTGCGGGGGAATGGACTGGCCGGGCCCCTGGGCGGGCCCTTGGAACCCCTCGCCTTGGTGGAGTGCCGACCTCCCGTTCTTTCGGGGGCGTCCCGACAGTCCTTGTCTTTCCGGGACGGGACGGCCTGTCAGGAGTGGAGCGAAGCGGAATCGCGCAGCGACGCGACGAAGGAGCGCTCTTGACAGGCCGGCCCGGCACGGAAGGACAGTGAGGACTGACGGGATGACCCCGGAACCCCCACAACGCCCAACGGACAGCGGACAAGGTCACCCCACCATGGTGTTCGATGACCACCATGAGCCGTGACGAGACCCCCGACGCCGACGAGTTCCACGCCGTCCTGCGGTCCCTGCGGGTGTGGGACACCGAGCTGCCCGGCTTCGACGCGGGCGCCGCGCCCGCCGATCCGGTGGCGCTGTTCCGGGAGTGGTTCGTGCACGCCGCCGCGGCCGGCCAGGCCGAGCCGCACACCATGTCGCTGGCGACCGTCGACGACGGGGGGCGGCCCGACGTACGGACGCTGATGCTGCACGACGCCGACGGGCGCGGCTGGCACTTCGCCACGCACGCCACCAGCGCCAAGGGCCGGCAGCTGGCCGCCCACCCGCGGGCGGCGCTCGGGTTCTACTGGCCGGCCGTGGCACGCCAGGTCCGCGTCCGGGGACGGGTCACCACCGGCAGCCCCGAGGAGAGCCGGGCGGATCTGGCCGTACGCTCGCGCGGAGCGCTGGCCGCCGCGCTGACCGGGCACCAGAGCGAGGTGCTCGGCTCGGTCGAGGAACTGGCCGAGGCGTCGGCGGCCGCGTGGGAGCGGGCCGGGGCGGAACCGGACGCGCCCGCACCGACCTGGACGGCGTACGTCCTGGACGCCGACGAGGTCGAATTCTTCCAGGGCGACGCGATGCGCCGCCACGTACGGCTGCGCTACCGGCGCACCCCCGAGGGCGGCTGGACCCGCGAACTCCTCTGGCCGTAGGACCCCCGGCCCGACGCGCTCAGGCGGCCGCCGCCGGGCGGAACACCGGGACCGTGATGCCCTCGGCCACCTCGCGGAACGTGACCTGGAGCGGCATGCCGACGGCCAGCCGGGCCTCGGGACAGTCGACGACCTCGGTCATCATCCGGGGCCCCTCGGCGAGGTCGACGACGGCGGCGACGTACGGGACGCGGGTGCCGAAGGGCGGCAGGTCGTTGCGGTGGACGACGGACCAGGTGTAGAGCGTGGCGCGGCCGGTCGCCGGGCGCCAGCCGACCTGGTCCGGCTCCGCCCAGCAGTACGGGCAGAACTCGCGCGGGTAGTGGTGCGCGCGCCCGCAGGCCGCGCAGTGGCGCAGCAGCAGCGCGCCCTCGGCGGCGGCGTCCCAGTAGGGGCGTGTGAACTCGTCCGCCTCCGGCAGATCGAAACGCGGCCCCGCACCTACCGGCCCCCCGCCGCTGCTCGCGCCACCGCCCCCGCTCCCGCCCCCGCCCCCGCTCACAGGAACAGCCCGATCGCCGCGTCCAGTGACCAGACCTGCCAGCTCATGGCGAACAGCGCGACCAGGGAGATCAGCGCCATCATGGCGTTCTGTCCCTGCTCGGCCCAGTCGTGGATCATCAGCACGAGGTAGAGCAGGTTCAGCAGCAGGCCGCCGACCAGGGCGATCGGGGTCAGGAAGCCGCTGATCAGGCCGAGGCCCAGGGCCAGCTCGGCGTAGACGACGACGTATGCCATCAGGCGCGGCCGGGGCTGGACGACCTTCTGGAAGCCGCCCTTCACGAACGCCCAGCGGTGCTTGTTCGCGACGTCGGCCGCCCACGCGATGCCGGTCCCGCGCTCGAACCAGCCCTTCTTGTCCTTGTGCCGCCAGCTCTCCAGCCACCACAGGCCGAGACCTATGCGGAGCACGGCGAGCCATTCGGCCCCACTGAGCCAGACGGTCTGCATCGGCCACCCTCCACCCTGCGCATGATCTGACGGTACGTCAGTTCAGCGGATCGCCGCCGATCCCGCAAGAGCCCGGCCGAACCACTCCGACCCCCTCCGGCCCACCCCGGCCCGGCCCGCCCCGCCGTGATCGATCCGCCGTGATCGATCCGCAACCGGATCCCCGCCCTCCCGAGACCCAACAACGCTGCGTGGCGATACGCTCACTGCTCATGCCCGGACCCCGCACACAGACCGACGACCTCCGCGTCACGCAGCCGCGTCCCGTGTACGTGATCGGCGGCGGGCCCGGGGGGCTCGCCGCGGCCGCCGCCCTGCGCGCCCGGGGGGTGCGAGCGGTGGTCGTGGAGAAGTCCGACTCCGTCGGCGCCTCCTGGCGCCGCCACTACGACCGGCTGCACCTGCACACCACCCGCCGCCTGTCCGGTCTGCCCGGGCTGGCCATCCCGCGCCGCTTCGGCCGGTGGGTCGCGCGCGACAACGTGGTGCGCTACCTGGAGCAGTACGCCGAGCACCACGAGCTGGAGCTGGTCACCGGCGTCGAGGTCACCCGGATCGAGCGGGCCCCGGACGGGGCGGGCTGGACCCTGTTCGCCACCGGCGGGCGTGAGCTCGACGCCCGCGCCGTCGTGGTCGCCACCGGCTTCAACCACACCCCGCGGCTGCCCGACTGGACCGGCCGTGACACCTACACGGGCACGCTCACGCACGCGAGCGACTACCGCAACGCCCGGCCGTACGCCGGCCAGGACGTCCTGGTCGTCGGCGTCGGCAACACCGGCGCCGAGATCGCCGTCGACCTCGTCGAGGGCGGCGCCGCGCGGGTACGCCTGGCGGTGCGCACCGTCCCGCACATCCTGCGCCGCTCGACGGCCGGCTGGCCCGCCCAGCGCACCGGGATCCTGGTACGGCGGCTGCCCGTGCGCCTGGTGGACCGGCTCGCGCGGGTCGTCGCCCGGATCTCCGTCCCCGACCTGTCGGCGCACGGCCTCCCGCGTCCCGACACGGGCCTCTACACCCGGGTCGGGCAGGGTGCGATCCCCGTGCAGGACGTCGGCCTGATCGCTGCCGTCCGGGCCGGCCGGGTCGAGCCGGTCGCCGCCGTCGAGGGCTTCGACGGCGCCGAGGTGGTGCTCGCCGACGGTTCCCGGATCACCCCGGACGCGGTGGTCGCGGCCACCGGCTACCACCGCGCGCTGGAGGGCCTGGTCGGCCATCTCGGCGTACTGGACGAGCAGGGCCGCCCCCTCGCGCACGGCGCCCGCGCCTGCGCGCAGGCGCCGGGTCTGCACTTCACCGGCTTCAGCAGTCCCATCAGCGGGATGCTCCGCGAACTGGCGCGGGACGCCGAGAAGATAGCGCGGGGGCTTTCGCGGGCACTCTCCAAGGAGGAGGCCGGGCGGACCCGGACCCGGGGCCCCCGCTCCACCCGGGAGCCCCGCCCCACCCGGGCCTCCCGCCGCGCGACCCGTCCCGCCCAGTAAGCGCCCCGCACCGCCGCGCAAGCACCACGCCCCGCCCAGCGAGCGCCCCGCACCGCCCGGCGGGGCGGCCCGTCACCTTTTCCTGCGCAGCCCTGTTCCTGACGGCGCGTCAGTTCAGTAATCTGACTACGCGTCAGCTGTACGCGCGTCTGTACGCGAGTCATCGAGCAGGAGCGGGCGGAACGATGCTTGGATCTACTCACGGCACCCTCACCACCGACTTCCGCGCACGGGTCGAGGCCTGCGGGGAGACCCCCAGGACGGCGGTCCATTCCACGGCGGCCGCCACCCCCACGGGCGCGGGCGACCTGGACGTCAGCGGACGGCCCCTGCACGCCGACGTGCCCGACCTGGACCGGTTCTTCCGGCCCGAGTCCGTGGCCGTCGTCGGCGCCTCCGACGCCGAGGGCAGACCGAACACCGGCATCACGCGCCAGCTCATCGCCTGGGCCGAACGTGTCGGCGCGCGGCTCCATCCCGTGCACCCGACCCGCACCACGGTCTTCGGCCGGCCCTGCGTGCCCTCCGTGGCCGACCTGCCCGAGCAGGTGGACCTGGCCGTCCTGCTGGTCGGCGACCCGCTGCCGGTCGTCGAGGAACTGGCCGAGGCCAAGGTGAGGTTCGCCGTCGCCTTCGCGTCGGGCTTCGCCGAGACCGGAGAGGCGGGGGCGGCCGCCCAGGCCCGCCTGGCCGCCGCCGTCAAACGCTCGGGCCTGCGCCTGCTGGGCCCGAACACCAACCTCAACGCCTTCGAGGAGTTCCGCGAGGACCTCGACGGCCCGGCCATCGCCCTGATCACCCAGTCCGGCCACCAGGGCCGCCCCGTCTACGCCCTCCAGGAACTGGGCATCCGGCTCTCGCACTGGGCACCCACCGGCAACGAGGCCGACCTGGAGACCGCCGACTTCATCTCCTACTTCGCCGGGCGCCCCGAGGTCGGGGCCATCGCGGCCTACGTGGAGGGCCTCAAGGACGGCCGGTCCTTCCTGCTGGCCGCCGACCGCGCCGCCCGCAACGGCGTCCCGGTCGTGGCCGTCAAGGTCGGCCGCACCGAGACCGGCGCCCGGATGGCCGCCTCCCACACCGGCAAGCTGACCGGCGCCGACACCGTCGTGGACGCGGCCATGCGCCAGTTCGGCGTCATACGCGTGGACGGCCTCGACGAGCTCCAGGACACCGCGGCCCTGCTGGCCCGTGCCCGCACCCCGCAGGCCGACGGCGTCGTCGTCTATTCCATCTCGGGCGGCACCGGCGCCCACTTCTCCGACCTGGCCACCGAGGCGGGCCTGCACCTGCCCACCCTCTCCCAGGCCAAGCAGGACGAGCTCCACCAGTGGATCCCCGACTACCTGGGCGTCTCCAACCCCGTCGACAACGGCGGCCACCCGGTCGGCGACTGGCGCGGCCGCAAGATCATCGACGCGATCCTCGCCGACCCCGCCGTGGGCGTGCTGATCTGCCCGATCACCGGGCCCTTCCCGCCCATGAGCGACAAGCTCGCGCAGGACCTGGTGGACGCGGCGGAGCGGACGGACAAGCTGATCTGCGTGATCTGGGGCTCCCCCGTCGGCACCGAGGACGCCTACCGCTCCACCCTCCTCGGCTCCTCCCGCGTCGCGACCTTCCGCACCTTCGGCAACTGCATCACCGCCGTACGCGCCTACCTCGGCCACCACCGCTTCACCGCCGGCTACCGGTCCCCCTTCGACGACGCGCCCCGCACGCCGTCCCCCTCGTACCGCAAGGCGCAGGCGCTCATGCGCCCGGGCCAGCAGCTCAGCGAGCACGCGGCGAAGCAGCTGCTGCGCGCCTACGGCATCCGGGTGCCGCGCGAGCAGCTGGTGACGAGCGCGGCGGCGGCCGTCCGCGCGGCCGGCCTGGTCGGCTACCCCGTGGTGATGAAGGCCTCCGGCCCGCAGCTGGGCCACAAGACCGAACTGGGCCTGGTGAAGATCGGCCTGACCTCGGCCAGCCAGATCCGCGACGCCTACCGCGAGCTGACCGACATCGCCCGCTACGAGAACATCCCGCTGGACGGCATCCTGGTCTGCCAGATGGTCGAGCGGGGCGTCGAGATGGTCGTCGGCGTCACCCACGACGACCTCTTCGGCCCGACCGTCACCGTCGGCCTCGGCGGTGTCCTGGTGGAGGTCCTGCGCGACGCCGCCGTCCGCGTCCCGCCCTTCGGCGAGGACCAGGCCCGCGCGATGCTCACCGAACTGCGCGGCCACGCCCTCCTGGAGGGGGTCCGGGGGGCGCCCCCGGCGGACGTCGACGCGCTGGTCGAGGTCGTGCTGCGGATCCAGCGCATGGCGCTGGAACTCGGCGACGAACTCGCGGAGCTCGACATCAACCCGCTGATGGTCCTCCCGCGCGGCCAGGGCGCGGTGGCACTGGACGCGCTGGCGATCTGCCGCTGACGCGGCCCGGGACACCTTTGACTGGAGCTCTTCCATGACCGACTCCCCCAAGACGGACACCACGGATACGACGCACACAACACACACGACGGGCACAGCGGACACGACCGGTACACCGGACAGGACCGGCACACCGGATGATTCCCTCGCATCCTTGATACGGCACACCACTGACAACGGGGTCTCGTGGATCACCCTCAACCGCCCCGAGGCCATGAACGCCCTCACCTGGGACCAGCGTGAGCGCGTCATTTCGCTGCTGGCCGCCGCCTCCGCCGACCCCGCCGTGCGCGCGGTCGTCCTCACCGCCACCGGCAAGGGCTTCTGCGCGGGCGCCAACCTGCGCGGATCCCCGTCCGCGCACGCCGCCCCCGCAGCCCCCTCAGCCCCCTCCGAACGGATCGCCGGCGACGTGGCCCGCATGATCCGCCTCGGAGCCCAGCGCTTCATCACGTCCGTCATGGACTGCGAAAAGCCGGTCATCGCCGCCGTCAACGGCACGGCGGCCGGTATCGGCGCGCACCTGGCCTTCGCCTGCGACCTGGTCCTGGCCGCCGACAGCGCGAAGTTCATCGAGGTCTTCGCGCGCCGCGGCCTGGTCCCGGACGGCGCCGGCGCCTATCTGCTGCCCCGGCTGATCGGCCCGCAGAAGGCGAAGGAGCTGATGTTCTTCGGCGACGCGCTGCCGGCCGCCGAGGCCGCCCGGATCGGCCTGGTCAACAAGGTCGTCCCGGCCGGCGAGCTGCACGCCACGGCCAAGGAGTGGGCCGAACGCCTCGCCCAGGGCCCCACCCGCGCCCTGGCGCTGACCAAGCAACTGGTCAACGCCTCCCTGGACAGCGACCGCGCGTCCGCGCTGGCGGCCGAGGCCGCCGCCCAGGAGATCAACATGACGACGGCGGACGCGAACGAGGGCGTGGCCAGCTTCGTGGAGCGGCGCACGCCCAAGTACCGCGGCTTCTAGATGACCGATTCCAAGGGGTTGCGAAGAGGTGTCGTCTGCAGCTTGCTCGGGCGCTCCGGCAGCGGCCGGATCTTACGCAAGGCTGTCCCTGTCGACACTGTCAGGTCAAGATCCTTGTTCCGAGAATGGGCACTTGACTTCGTCCGGTGCTGACACCGGGGCAACGGATACTTGAACCTGACAGGAGAGTCATGGCACTGGAGATGCGCGACCGCTGCGAACGATGCGAAACGGTGCTGCCGCAGGTCTCGTCAGCCCGCATATGCTCGTACGAGTGCACGTTCTGCGTGTCCTGCAGCGACGCCATGCGGGACACATGCCCCAACTGCGGCGGTGAACTCGTCGCCCGCCCTCGCCGTGCGTCGGCGCCCGCCGCCGAGCAGACGATCAGCCGCGCGGGTCAGTGATCGTAGGCGGTGAGTAATCGTAGAACGGGCTGTCCAGTGTGGTCGTTCTTGCGCGGCCGCTTGTTGCATAGAGTGCGATCGCGACGGTGTCCAACTCTGTCTTCACACACTGACGTTGGACGCCCTCGTCCCATGCGCGCAGCCGAACCCTTGGAATCGGTCAGTCGGCAACGACCCCGGTGTTCTGGCAGGCGGTCAGCAACCAGCGGCCGTCATCCTGCTTGGTCATCACGTACAGCGGGGCGCCCTCGCTCCCGGCGCCCGGGCTCAGGTAGAGCTGGCGGACCTTGACCGCCGCGACGTCGGGGCGCATGAAGAACACGTGGATCACCTCGTAGGTGACCTTGCCGTCCCAGTCGTCCGCGGGAAGGACCTTGCGGGTGAACTCGGAGATCGCGTCGAGGCCGATGAGGACCTTGCCGCCGCCCGTCGTCCAGACCGCGTCGGGGTGGAAGAGAGCGAGGAACTCGTCGGGGTCCTTGTGCTGCTGGGAGTGCTCGACGGTGGCTACGACCTGGTGGATCGCTTCGAGATCGGCCGCGTGGGCCGTGGATTCCGTGTTCATGTGAACCACGGTGTTCCCTCAAGTGCGATTGAGGTCAAGAGGGGTTCGACCACCGACTCCTCGGCCCCGGCCGGACGAGGGGCGTAGCGGGACCCGCGGCCGAGGCCGCGGGTCCCCCGCCTTCACCCCTGCGGGGGGCTCGGCTTGAGTACGGCGAACACCGCGCCCGCCGGGTCCGCCAGCCAGGCGATCCGCCCGACGTCCGGCACGTCCGCCGACGGCATGAGCACGCTGCCGCCGCCGTTCGTCACGGACGCCTCCACCACGTCGGTGTCGGCGACCGCGAAGTACGGCACCCAGCGGGCGTCCCGGTGCCCCTCCTGCAGCGGCGCCACCCCGCCGAAGGAGCCGTCCTCCAGATCGCCCTCCGCGATGCTGAGCACCCTGTAGGTCATGCCGGGCGCCTCCATCTCCTGCGAGCGCCAGCCGAACACCCCGCCGTAGAAGCCGATCGCCTTCACCGGGTCCTCGACGTGCAGTTCCACCCACACCAGTGTGTCGTCCTCGGACGCCGTCTCCAGCCCCTTGGTCTTCCCCGGCTGCCACACGGCGAACTGGGCGCCCTGCGGGTCGGTGAACTGCCCCATCCAGCCCTCGCCCATCACGTCCATGGGCTCGACGCGTACGGAGCCGCCGCCCGCGGCCACCTTGCGGGCGGTCTCCTGGATGTCGTCCGACGCGAAGTACGTCGTCCAGGCCGACTGCGCCCCCTCCTCCATCAGCGGACCGAGCGCCCCCACCGTCCTGCCGCCCTTCCGGAAGAACCCGTAGCCGCCGGCCTCGGGCCCGGCGGAGACGAAGTCCCACCCGAAGACGGCGCCGTAGAAGGCAGCGGACGCGTCCGTGTCCGGGCTGCCGAGGTCGATCCAGTTGGGCGAACCGGTGCGGAAGTCTGTGCCGAGCATGCGTTCCTCCTGCGGATGCGGTACGGCTGCGGTGCGGCTCTACGGAGTCCGGGGCCACGATGCCCACCCGTCCGGCCCCGTGACCGTACCGCCACCGCCCCGCGCCCGCAGGGAAGCCGGGATTCACCCGGACAGCCGGAGCGCGGGCAACCGCGGCGCGGGCAACCGCGGCCGGGCGGGGAAGCCGCACCCCTTCCCATCTGACGCACCGTCAGCTTCAATCGGTCTCGTGATGGGACACGCAGGGATGGCGGCCACCGTCGTCCGATATCTCCGGTCAGTCGGCTCCCCCACCGCGGCGGAGCCCGTCGAAACCCTCCCGCGCCCCGACCTGCGGGCCGTCGGCGAGGACGAGCGCGCGCCCGTCAGCCCGGCCGAGTTCCGGGCCGTGCTCGGCAACTTCGCCAGCGGGGTCACGGTCGTCACCGCGCCCGCCGCCGACGGCGAGGGAGGACCGGCCGGCTTCGCCTGCCAGTCCTTCGCCTCGCTCTCCCTCGACCCGCCCCTGGTGACGTTCATGGTCGCCCGTACGTCCACCACCTGGCCGCGCATCGCGCGCGCCGGGGTGTTCTGCGTCAACATCCTGGGCGCCGCGCAGGGCGAGCTGTGCCGCTCGTTCGCGGTCAGCGGCGCCGACAAGTTCGCGGGGGTGGACCACACGCCGGCGCCCGTGACCGGCTCGCCGCGGCTGGACGCCGTACCGGCCTGGATCGACTGCCGGATCCACGCCGTCCACACCGGCGGCGACCACCTGATCGTGGTCGGCCGCGTCGAGGCGATGGGCGCGGCCGGCGAGGGCGAGCCGCTGCTCTTCCACAAGGGCAGGTTCGGCCGCTTCGCCGACTGAGCCCGTACGGCGGAGGAGGCGGCGGAGGCGGAGGCGGAGGACGGCAAGGGCCCCGGGTGGCCGCACCGCCGCCACCCGGGGCCCTTGCGCGCGCACCCGGAGCCTCAGCACATCAGCAGCGTCAGCACGCCAGCACCTCAGAAGGTCAGCACGCCCCGCGCCACCCTCCCGTGGTGGGCGTCGTCGGCCGCCTTCGCGAAGTCCTCGACCGGGTAGACCTCCGTCACCAGCTCGTCCAGGAGCAGCCGTCCCTGCCGGTACAGCTCGGCGTACAGGGCGATGTCACGCTGCGGGCGCGAGGAGCCGTACCGGCAGCCCATGATCGACTTGTCCAGGTACATCGACGAGACGAGGAAGGACGCCTCCTCGGTGAACCCGGGCACGCCCAGCAGCACCGCCTGCCCGTGCCGGTCGAGCAGGTCGATCGCCTGCCGGATCAGCCCGACGTTGCCCACGCACTCGAAGGCGTGGTCCGCGCCCGTCGGCAGGATCTCCTTCACCGCCGCCGGCGCGTCCGCGACCGCCGAGGCGTCCACGAAGTGCGTCGCCCCGAACTGCCGGGCCACCGCCTCCTTCGCCGGGTTCGCGTCCACCGCGACGATGGTCGTCGCGCCCGCGATCCGCGCCCCCTGGAGCACGTTCAGCCCGATCCCGCCGGTGCCGATGACCACGACCGACTCGCCGCGGTCGACCCTGGCCCGGTTGAGGACCGCGCCCACGCCGGTCAGCACCCCGCACCCGATCAGCGCGGCCGAGGTCAGCGGGATGTCCGCCGGTATCCGCACCGCCTGCACGGCCTTGACGATGGTCCGTTCCGCGAAGGCGGAGTTGGACGCGAACTGGAACAGCGGCTTCCCGCCCCGCGAGAACGGCTGCCCCGGCATCCCGATCGCCTTGCGGCACATCGTCGGCCGCCCCCGGTCGCAGTCGGCGCACGCCCCGCAGTTCGCCAGCGTCGACAGCGCCACGTGATCTCCGGGCGCCACATGGGTCACTCCCGACCCGATGGCCTCCACGACCCCGGCGCCCTCGTGCCCCAGCACCACAGGCGGCGGGAACGGGATCGTCCCGTCGATCACCGACAGGTCGCTGTGGCACAGCCCGGCCGCCGCGACCGCCACCAGCACCTCACCCGGCCCCGGGTCGCGGATCTCCAGGTCGTCGACCACCTGGGCCCGCTTGCCGTCGAAGACGACGCCCCTCATCACCGCTCACCTTGGCTCTCTGGGTAGGCCGAGCACCCGCTCGGCGATGATGTTCCGCTGGATCTCGTCCGAGCCGCCGTAGATGGTGTCGGCCCGGGTGAACAGGAACAGCCGCTGCGCCTCGTCCAGGACGTACGGCGCCCCGGCGCGCCACGGCTCCGGCCCCGCCGAGGCCGCGGCCCCGCGTACCGCCACCGCCAGCTCCCCCAGCCGCCGGTGCCAGCCGCCCCACAGCAGCTTGGCCACGCTGGGAGCGCCCGGATCGCCACCGGGGCCGTCCGCCGGACTCCCCAGCGTGCGCAGCGCGTTCCACCGCATGGTCCGCAGCTCCGCCCACTGCCGCACGAGCCGGTCCCGCAGCACGGGATCGCCGGAGCCCCCGCCCGCGCCCGCCACGTACGTCTCCAGTACGCGCTCCAGTTCCGCCGCGAAGCCGATCTGCTGGACCAGGGTCGACACCCCCCGCTCCAGCGCGAGCAGCCCCATGGCCACCTGCCAGCCGTTGCCCTCCCCGCCGACGACCTCCTCGGCCACGGCTCCGTCGAGGAACACCTCGTTGAACTCGCTCGTCCCCGACATCTGGCGGATCGGCCGGACCTCGATCCGGCCCGGCTGGTCCATGGGCACCAGCAGGAACGACAGGCCCGCGTGCCGCCGCGAGCCGGCCTCCGTCCGGGCCAGGACGAAGCACCAGTCGGCCTCCTGGGCCAGCGAGGTCCAGATCTTCTGCCCGGACACCCGGTAGCCCGACCCCTCCCGCACGGCCGCCGTCCGCACCCCGGCCAGGTCCGAACCGGCGCCGGGTTCGCTGTACCCCTGGCACCACAGCTCCTCGCCGCGCGCGATCCCGGGCAGGAAGCGGTCGCGCTGCTCCTGGCTGCCGTACGCGATCAGGGTCGGGGCCAGCAGGTTCTCGCCGATGTGCCCGACCCGGCCGGGGGCGCGCACGCGCGCGTACTCCTCGGCCCACACCACCTGCTGCGTGAGCGTGGCCGGCCGCTGCCCGTACGCCCCCCGGTCGGCGCTCGCGGGATCCGGCCACCCGAGGCCGATCCAGCCGCCCCGCCCCAGCTCGCGCTCCCACTCCCGGCGCTCGGCCACCGCCTCGTGCTCGCCGCCGGGCCCGCCGAGCCCCGCCGCCTGCGCGTACGGCCCGACGAGGTGGCCGGTGAGCCACTCCCGGGCCCGCGCCCGGAACTCCTCGTCCTCGGCCCCGAAACCGAAGTCCACGGCCGGCCGCCCCTACGCGTTCGGGCGGTCCTTGGCGGCCGCCGCCTTCGCCATGGCCTCCAGCTGGGCCAGCATGGGCATCGGATCGGTCCCCACCGTGCCGGGCAGGAAGTCGGCGATCTTCTCGGGGGTCCAGGCGCCCTCGGCGTACCCGGCGCGCAGTTCGCGCGGCTGCGCCCACACCGCGATCTTGGGTCCGGCGATCGTGTAGACCTGCCCGGTGATGCCCTCGCCCCGGGCCCGGTCGCTGAGCAGGTACGTCACCAGCGCCGCCACGTCCTCGGGCTCGCCGATCTCCTTGAGCTCCATGGGTACGTTCGCCGACATCCGGGTACGGGCGACCGGCGCGACGGCGTTGGCGGTCACCCCGTACTTGTGCAGGCCGAGCGCGGCGCTGCGGACGAGCGAGATGATCCCGCCCTTGGCGGCGGAGTAGTTGGCCTGGGCGACGCTGCCCTGGTGGTTGCCGCTGGTGAAGCCGATGAGGGTGCCGGAGCCCTGGCGGCGCATGACGGCGGAGGCGGCGCGGAAGACGGTGAAGGTCCCCTTGAGGTGGGTGGCGACGACGGGGTCCCACTCCTCCTCGGACATGTTGAAGAGCATCCGTTCGCGCAGGATGCCCGCCACGCACACGACGCCGTCGATCCGGCCGTACTCGGCGAGCGCGGTGTCGACGATCCGCTGGCCGCCCGCCATGGTCGAGATGTCGTCGGCGACGGCGACGGCCGTCCCGCCGGCCGCGGTGATCTCCTTCACGACGGCCTCGGCGACCTCGCTGGTGGGCTCGCCGCCCTCGATGCCGACCCCGTAGTCGTTGACGACGACCCTGGCGCCCTCGGCGGCGGCGGCGAGCGCGACGGCCCGGCCGATGCCGCGGCCCGCGCCGGTGACGGCGACGACCTTGCCTGCCAAGAAGTTCCCCACGTCCGGCCCCTTCCCGCGTTTTCTGACGGACCGTTAGATTCTATGGGCAGTCAGATACGCGAGCACAAGCCCCAGCGAGGAGCTGATGCGACCCATGTCCCTGCCCGCCGAGTTCCACGACATAGCCAAGCGCGTCAACAACTGGGGCCGCTGGGGGGCCGACGACGAGATCGGCACCCTGAACCTGATCACCGACGAGGTGGTACGGGCGGCCGCGGCCGAGATCCGCACCGGCCGGCGGGTCGCGCTGGCCCTGCCACTGAAGGAGGACGGCGTCCAGGCCGGGCTGATCCCGGGACGGATCAACCCGCTGCACACGATGGTGCAGATCAACCAGGAGATCTTCGGGCCGGGCACGGTGGCGTGCAGCGACGACGCGGTGACCATGGGCCTGCAGTGCGCGACCCACTGGGACGCCCTGACGCACGTCTCGCACTCGGGCAGGATCTACAACGGCCGCCCGGCGACGTCGATCGCCGCGCACACGGGAGCCCAGTTCAGCGGCATCGACAAGACCGGTCCGGTCGTCTCGCGCGGGGTGCTGCTGGACGTGGCGGCTGCCAAGGGCGTGGACCGGCTGCCGGGCGACCACGCGGTGACGCCGGAGGACCTGGCGGAGGCGGAGGAGTTCGGACGGGTGACGGTGCAGGCCGGCGACATCGTGCTGGTCCGCACGGGCCAGATCCAGGTCTACCTGGCGGGCGACAAGCACGGGTACGGCTTCCCGTCACCGGGCCTGTCCGTCCGTACGCCGGAGTGGTTCCACGCGCGGGACGTGGCGGCCGTCGCGAACGACACCCTGACGTTCGAGATCTTCCCGCCGGAGCACGAGAACCTGTGGCTGCCGGTGCACGCGCTGGACCTGGTCGAGATGGGCATGCTCCAGGGCCAGAACTGGAACCTCGAAACTCTGTCCACAGCCTGTGGACAAGAAGGCCGCTACAGCTTCCTGCTCTCGGCCATGCCGGAACCCTTCACGGGCGCCACGGGCACCCCGGTGGCCCCGGTGGCCATCCTCTGACGCGCCGACGGGCGACGGGGTTCCGTGACGTCAGTCAGTAGCCGGAACTGTCATTGCTGCTGCCACTGTCGTAACCGCTGCTCCCGGAGTCATAGCCGCTGCTTCCGGAGTTGCCGCTGCTGCCACTGTCGTGGTGATGGTGGTGCCCACCGCTGCCGCTGCTGTCGTAACCACTACTGCTGCCACTACCACTGCCGCCGCTGTCGTAGCCCCCGCCACCGCCGTCGTAACCGCTGCCACTGTCGTGGTGATGGTGATGGTGATGGTGATGGCCGTGGTGGTGACCGCCCGACCAGTCGTATCCCTGGCCGCCACCATTCGCGTTCCCCGCATCCGCATAGTCGGTCGACGGGGGCGGCCAGGGGTCCTCAGACCTCGGACGCGTGAACTCCACCGGCGGCGGTGCCGGGTCCGGCCCCGACGGCTGCGCCGACCGGCCCGCCCGCTGCCCGCCGGACCCGGTGGCGGCCGAGCCACGCCCCCCGCCGCTCGGCGGGGTGTGCGGACGCCTGGCGGGGGCGGGCCTGCTGACGGGACGCGGCTGGGGCCGTGGCCGTGGCCGGGCCTGATACGACGACGCCGCGTCGCCGATCTTGCGAACAGCGAAGCCTCCGACGCCGGCGGCCGCGCGGATCGCCACGGCGATGACGATGAAGACGAGCAACACGACAAAGATCACACCGGCCTCCGCTGGTGTCCGGCCGCCACCGCGGCCCTTGACCCCGCACGTTCTCAGGCCCCTCGATTACCCGCGGCCGGCCATGGTCACTCGCGGACCACACGACGGAACCAGCCATCGGCGAAGACAGGTATCCGGCGCAGTCCTCCCGGGCCTCCCGGCGGGCTCGTTCGCCAATGCCGGTGACGCCGACGCCGACACCGGCCAGGACGACGAGTCGTCGGCCAGCCCCCCCGCCATCGGTCCCGCAACCGGCTCTGGAAGCGGGCGCCGGGATCGCCTGGATCTGCTGCGACAGGCCGGGCCCGGCGTCTACGGTTTCCGCATCGCTCTGATCACGAGTCAGGTTCTGGAAACGGGGTGCGTGCGGAGTCCGAGGCCGGCCTCTCGCGCGGCCGTACCCGGGACCCAGCCAGGGCGGCAGGGACCGGGGAGGGACGGAAGTGGAACAGCTCAGGGTTGCCGCAGTGAGCGGGCCAAACGGCTCGGGGTCGGGGTACGCGGTCGGGGGCCGGCTGGTTCTGGCCTCCGCGCACGTCACCGGCCCGACCGGCACTCGGGTGCAGGTGTTCCACCCGGCTGGCAGCGGCACCGCGGGCGGAACGGTGGTGTGGGCTGGCACGCCGGGCGGGCGTGACGATGCGGCGCTCGTGCTCGTCGACGGCTCCCCGCACTGGAGGCCGCCAGCAGTGCCGATCCTGTGGGGACGCCCGGCCACCGCCCGTCCCGGTGCGCCGTGCGAGACGTGGGGTGTTCCGGACGAGGCCCAGCGCCGAGGCCGGCCGGCCGAAACCGGGCACCTGCACGGGGAGGTGAACCCCGGCAGCGGCTTCGTCGGCAACCAATACGTCATGGACCTGCGCACCCCCGGTGCCGGGTGGCCGGGCGACGGAACCTCGCCGTGGTCGGGGCTGTCGGGGGCGGGGGTGTTCTGCGACCGCTACCTGACCGGCGTCGTCGCCTCCGACCGCCGGCACTCCGACCACAGCCGGCTCAACGTCGTCCCCTCCTACGTCCTCCACCACGATCCCGCCTTCCGTACGGCCCTGGCCGATCATGGCGGCGGCCGGCAGGCTGGGCTGGAGGCGGTGGAGTTCCAGGACCTCGCCGACCCCAGCACCCGGCCCGCCGCTCGGCCGGCGCCGGTGACACCGGCGGCCCTGCTGGAGGCCGGACGCCAGACGGTCCCCTTCCACGGCCGCAAGGACCTCCTCGCCCAGTTGGAGGCGTGGTGCGGCCAGAGCGGATTCGGGGCGTGGCTGCTGCACGGCCCGGGCGGGCAGGGCAAGACCCGCCTCGCCCACCACCTCGCCCACCTGCTCACGGCCCAGGGCTGGACGGTGCTGTGGCCGCGCGCCGGAGCCCGCCCCGAGCAGCTGCTGGAGGTCCGGCGGGCGGCCAAGCCGCTGCTGGTCGTCCTCGACTACGCCGAGACCCGGCCCGACCAGCTCACCGCCCTCGTCGAAGCCGCCGCCGAACACCCCGGCACCAGCGCGTTCAAGCTCCTGCTCCTGGCCCGCACCGCGGGCGACTGGTGGCAGCAGGCTGCCACCGCCACCCGCCAGGCCGAGGACCACCTCACCACCGCCCGCACCAGCCTCCTCACCCCCCTGGAGGACGAGCCCGACCGGCGCGTCGGCCACTACCTCACCGCCGCCCGCGCCATGGCCACCGCACTCCCGGCTGTCCCGGGCCTCGCCGGCCACGACTGGACCGCGGCCGCCACAGCCCTGCGGCCGCCGCAGCACCTCGGCGAAGACGACGCCTACGGCAACGCGCTCACCCTCCACATGACCGTCCTCGCCGACCTCCTCGACACCGCACGGGCCGAACCTGCGGACAGCACCGGAGGAGAAGAGGACGTACGGGACGTCGAGGACCGGCTGCTCGGCCACGAAGCCCGGTACTGGCAGGGCAGCGCCACGGCCCGCGGCCTCACCCCCGGCCTGGGTACGGACACGCTGCGGACCGCGCTCGCAGCGGCCCACCTCACCGGTGCCACCGACCGTGAACACGCCGACATCCTGTGGCGGCGTCTGCCCGCGCTCGCGGACCAGCCCCGCGACCGCCGCAACCAGGTCACCGCCTGGCTCGCCACCCTCTACCCCGTCACCACGTCACGGAACGGTCCACCGTGGGGCGCCCTGCAACCCGACCGCCTCGCAGAACGCCACACCGGCCGCACCCTCGACGCCGACCCGCACCTCGCCGACCACCTCCTCGACGGAGCCGACGAATCCCAATCCGAACAACTCCTCACCGTCTACAGCCGCGCCGCCGCCCACCCCGCCTTCCGAGGCAGGCTCGACACCCACCTCACCGGCCTCTGCATCCGTCACCACCGGCGACTCAGCCCGCACATCGTCACCATCGCCACCCGCACCGACCACCCCACCCCCCTCACCACCGCCCTCGACACCATCACCACCGATCCGGCAACCACCCTCGACGACCTCGACGCGTTGTACAGCCGATTCCCCAGCACCAGCCACCGCCTCGCCACCACCGCCGCCCGCCTCGCCACCGCCATCAGCCGTCGCTACCGCGCCCTGGCCGAGGCGAACCCCGACGCCCACCTGCCCCATCTCGCCAGCGCCCTCAACGCCCTCTCCATCCGCCTGGGTGAGGTGGGGCGACGCGAGGAGGGCCTGGCTACCGTCCAAGAGTCCGTCACAATCCGCCGCGCCCTGGCCGAGGCGAACCCCGACGCCCACCTGCCCGCCCTCACCATGACACTCAACAATCTCTCCGTCGACCTGGGCGCGGTGGGGCGGCACGAGGAGGGTCTGGCTGCCATCCAGGAGTCCGTCGGTCACTACCGCACCCTGGCCGAGGCCAACCCCGACGCCCACCTGCCCGACCTCGCCATGGCTCTCAACAATCTCTCCAACCGCCTGGGTGAGATGGGGCGGCACGAGGAGAGCCTGGCTGCCATCCAGGAGTCCGCCGGTCACTACCGCACCCTGGCCGAGGCCAACCCCGACGCCCACCTGCCCGACCTCGCCATGGCTCTCAACAATCTCTCCAACCGCCTGGGTGAGA
>NZ_JBVJDL010000005.1:124347-458798 GCF_055582305.1 Streptomyces sp. NPDC042102 | reverse complement strand
GCCCGGTTACATTCCGAACCCGGAAGCTAAGCCTTTCAGCGCCGATGGTACTGCAGGGGGGACCCTGTGGGAGAGTAGGACGCCGCCGAACAATCTTTCAAAGGACCCTTGGTCCTCAGCGTTCACGCTGAGGACCAAGGGTCCTTTTTGTTTTTGCTCGTTTTTACGCCGGAGCGCGGCCATGGGCTGGTTGCGCGAGAATGACTAGCGGTACCCCGAAGACAGGAGTCACACCCATGTCCAACTCTCCCGACGATCGTCCGGAGCGCGAGCCCCGTCGCAACGACGGTGGTGACAGGGGCGGCTACCGCGGGGGCCGTGACGACCGTGGCGGTGACCGCGGCGGCTACCGTCGCGACGACCGTGGCGGCCGGCCCAGCGGTGGCGGCTACCCGCGTCGTGACGACCGTGGCGGCCGTCCGGCCGGCGGCGGCGACCGCGGTGGCTTCCGCGGCCGCGACGACCGCGGCGGCGACCGCGGTGGCGACCGCGGTGGTTACCCGCGTCGTGACGACCGTGGCGCCGGTGGTTACCCGCGTCGCGACGACCGTGGCGGCGACCGTCCGTCCTTCCGTCGCGACGACCGGGGCGAGCGTCCCAGCTACCCGCGTCGTGACGACCGTGGCGGCGGTGGTTACCCGCGCCGTGACGACCGTGGTGGCGACCGTCCGTCGTTCCGTCGCGACGACCGCGGCGAGCGTCCGAGCTACCCGCGTCGTGATGACGAGCGCGGTGGTTTCCGCGGCCGTGACGACCGCGGTGGCGACCGTCCGAGCTACCCGCGTCGCGACGACCGCGGCGGTGACCGTCCGTCCTTCCGTCGCGACGACCGCGGCGAGCGTCCCAGCTACCCGCGTCGTGACGACGAGCGCGGTGGTTTCCGCGGCCGTGACGACCGCGGTGGCGACCGCCCCAGCTACCCGCGTCGCGACGACCGTGGTGGCGACCGTCCGTCCTTCCGTCGCGACGACCGCGGCGAGCGTCCCAGCTACCCGCGCCGTGACGACGACCGGGGCGGCTTCCGCCGTGACGACCGGGGCGGCGACCGGGGCGGTTACCGCGGTGGCCGTGATGACCGCGGTGGCGACCGTGGTGGCTACCGGGGCCGTGACGACCGTGGCGGCGACCGTGGTGGGTACCGCGGTGGCCGTGATGACCGTGGTGGCTACCGCGGCCGTGACGAGCGGGACCGTGACTTCCGCGACCGCGAGCCCGTCAAGCGGCTCCCGATCGACGAGGACGTCACCGGTGACGAGATCGACGCCGACGTGCGCCAGGAGCTGCTGAGCCTGCCCAAGGGGCTGGCCGAGGAAGTCTCCCGGAACCTGGTCATGGTCGCGCGGCTGATCGACGAGGAGCCGGAGCAGGCGTACGCGTACTCGCGCATCGCCCTGCGCCTGGCCTCCCGCGTCGCCGCCGTCCGCGAGGCCGCCGGCTTCGCCGCGTACGCCACGCAGAAGTACAGCGAGGCGCTGGCGGAGTTCCGTGCCGCCCGCCGCATGACCGGTTCCGTCGAGCTGTGGCCCGTCATGGCCGACTGCGAGCGTGGTCTGGGCCGCCCCGAGCGGGCCCTGGCCATGGCCGGCGAGCCCGAGGTGCAGAAGCTGGACAAGGCCGGCCAGGTCGAGATGCGGCTGGTCGCGGCCGGTGCCCGGCGGGACATGGGGCAGCTGGACGCCGCCATCGTGACCCTCCAGAGCCCGGAGCTGGCCTCCAACTCCGTCCAGCCGTGGACCGCGCGGCTGCGCTACGCGTACGCCGACGCGCTGCTGGCGGCCGAGCGCGAGGACGAGGCGCGCGAGTGGTTCGCCAAGACCGTCGAGGCCGACAAGGACGGGGCGACCGACGCCTCCGACCGGCTGGCCGAGATGGACGGGGTCGAGTTCGTCGACGCGATGACCGACGAGGACGACGAGGAGTCGGACGACCCGGAGGTCCGCGCGGCCGAGCGGGCGGCGGACCGGACCGAGTACTACGACGAGGACGACGAAGAGTACGAGCCGGTCGGGGCGGGCGACGAGGACGAGGACACCCGGCCCGCCGGCGGCGACCTCGGTGCGGACGACATCGCCGACGAGGTCATCTTCGAGGAGGACGTCGAGCACAAGTCCGGCCAGGACGGGCGCGACGACCGCTGAGGCGGCTGACGCATGAGACGAAGGGCGGTACCCCGGTGAGGGGTACCGCCCTTCGTCGTGCCGTGTCCGTCGTCCGGGGGCCGTCGGGGGCTGCCGCAGAGCCCCGGGGTCGGGGTCGGTCAGTCCAGGCTGCGCAGGACCAGGCCCGTCGCCGGCTTCGGGCCGAACGACGTCGACTTGCGGGGCATGGTGACGCCCTGCCGGGCCAGGTCCCGTACGACTTCCTCGCGGACCGGGTGCAGCAGCACCGCCGTTCCGCCGGTGCGTTCGGCCATGGCGATGGTGGCCTCGGTGTCGTGGATGTAGGTGATGTGCTCGGGGGTGTCCGGGACCCGCCACACCGCGTCGAGGAGGGTGGCGTGCAGCACCGTCGCGTCGAGACGGCGCCAGGCCTCCGGACGGTCGTGCCGCACCGTACGGTCGATGAGCTCCGGGTCGGGGTCGGTGACCAGGTGGAAGCGGCCGTCGCCGGCGAGCAGGAAGGCGTTGCCCTCGGCGGTGGCCGCCGCCAGCGCGTCCAGTGCGGCCGGCAGCGGGCCGTCGACGACCCGGGTACGGAACCGGCCGCCGAGCGCGGCGAGGGCGTCGGCCACCGGCAGCCGGCGCAGCATCCGGTGGATGGCGCGGACCTGGAGCGGGTAGCGGGCCGTGTCCACCAGGAGGACCAGGCCGAAGTCCCAGTCGGTGGGACTCTGGTGCTCCTCCTGCAGGCGCAGGTACGTCGCCCAGCGGTGGTGGCCGTCGGCGATGAGGGCCTGGCGGCTGCCGAGGTCGGCGGTGACGGCGGCCAGCGCGGCCGGGTCGGTGATGGACCACAGGCGGTGGCAGAAACCGTCCTCCGTGGTGGTCGACAGCAGCGGTGTCCCGGCGGCGGTGGCCTCGACGACGCGGGCGGCGCCGGATCCGGGGTCGTCGCCGCGGTAGGTCAGGAGCAGCGGTTCGAGATTGGCCGAGGTGGCACGCATCAGGCCGGCCCGGTCGGTGACCACGTGCGGCATGACGTCCTCGTGCGGCAGGACGATGCCGGCGTCGGCGGTGGACAGGGCCAGGGCGCCGATGACGCCGCGCTGGAGCAGATCGCCCTTGCGCTGCTCGTAGACGTACAGGGCCGGCTCGGGGTCGGCGGACAGCACGCCCTCGGCGAGCCAGTCGTGGAGGGTCCGGGCGGCCTGCTCGTTGCGGGCGTCGGGGGTGTCCGCCTGGGGCAGGATCAGCCGGACGATGTTGTGGGGGTCGGCGGACTCGAGGTGGTTGAGGCCGTCGGGACGCACGACCACGTCGTACGGCGGCGAGGTGACGGCGGCGAGGCTGCCGACACGCTCCCGGACATAGCGCAGGCCATGGAAGGGGATCAGGCGCAGTCCGTGTTCCGCGGTACCAGATGGGGTCATTGGTGCATGGTAAGGGGCATCTCGCGATGCGGGATGATCGGGGGAGTACGGATTTCGGTCATGATCACGCACGGTCCGGCGGTGGCGCCGGAGTGCGGGGACGAGGAGCGGGCGGATGAGTCGGCAGAGCAGGACCAGGCCCTCCGGGAGCGAGCGGAGCCTGCACCGGGCGTACGACACGGCCCTGCTGGACCTGGACGGCGTGGTGTACGCGGGCGGTCTGGCGATCGCCCACGCCGTGGAGTCGCTGGGGGCGGCGCGCGCGGACGGGATGCACCTGGCGTACGTCACGAACAACGCGCTGCGCACGCCGGACGCGGTCGCCGAGCACCTGACCGAGCTGGGCATCCCGACGGTGGCGGACGAGGTGATCACCTCCGCGCAGGCGGTGGCCCGGCTGATCTCCGAGCGGCTGCCGGCCGGTGCGAAGGTGCTGGTGATCGGCGGCGAGGGGCTGCGGGTGGCGCTGCGCGAGCGCGGACTGGTGCCCGTGGACTCGGCGGACGAGGCGGACCTGGCGGCGGTGGTGCAGGGCTACGGCGGGCCGGAGCTGCCGTGGAGCCGTTTCGCGGAGGCCAGCTACGCGATCGCGCGCGGGCTGCCGTGGTTCGTGTCGAACACGGACCTGACGATCCCCAGCGCACGGGGGATCGCGCCCGGCAACGGGGCGGCCGTCGAGGTCGTCCGGATCGCGACGGGCGCGGAACCCGAGGTGGCGGGCAAGCCGCTGCCCCCGATGCACCGGGAGACGATCCTGCGGACGGGCGCCGAGCGGCCGCTGGTGGTGGGGGACCGGCTCGACACGGACATCGAGGGGGCGTTCAACGGGGAGGTGGACTCGCTGCTGGTGCTGACCGGGGTCACGGACGGGGCGCAGCTGCTGCGGGCCGAGCCCCGGCACCGGCCGACGTACGTGGACCGCGATCTGCGGGGGATGCTGACCGGGCAGCCGGAGGTGGTGGCGGCCGGCGAGGGGTTCCGGTGCGGGGCGTGGACGGCGGTCGCCGGGGACGGCGCCCTGGAGCTGCGCGAGGACGGCGACGGGGCGGGCGAGGGGGATCCGCTGGACGGGCTGCGGGCGCTGTGCGCGGCGGCCTGGAGCCGGGCCGGGGACGGAACCTGCGAGCTGGACGCGGACAAGGCGCTGGCGCGGCTGGGCCTTTGAGCGGGCGGGGGATGCCGGGCGCGATGCCGGGCGGTGCCGCGCAGTGCCTGGCGGTGCCGGGTGGTGTCGCGGGGCGGCCTCGGGGCAGCACACCTGATCAACAGGGTCGGAGGGTAGGCTAACCTAACCTTCGTGTTGGCTGAGAGTCCCCCGAAAGAGAGCGCGGCGCCGGTCGCCGCCGTCCGCCCGCGGCACGCGGCGCGCGCCGCCGGTCTGCTGTTCGCCCTCGGCGCCCTCGCACTGATCGCGGTGGCGAGTATCGCCGTCGGCGCCAAGCAGATGCCGCTGGAGGAGGTCTGGCACGGCCTGTTCCACTACACGGGCACGACCTCCGACGTGGTGGTGCGCGACCTGCGGGTGCCGCGCACCCTGCTCGGGCTGATGGTCGGGCTCGGGCTCGGGCTGTCGGGCGCGGTCATGCAGGCCCTGACCCGCAACCCGCTGGCCGAGCCGGGCATCCTCGGCGTCAACGCCGGTGCGGCCGCCGCCGTCGTCTCCGCCATCAGCTTCCTGGGCGCGAGCAGCCTGAGCGAGTTCGTCTGGTACGCCTTCGCCGGCGCGGCCGTGGTGTCGGTCGTCGTCTACGTCCTGGGCGGCAGCCGGAGCGCCACACCGGTCCGGCTGGCGCTGGCCGGCACCGCGGCCAGTTTCGCGCTCGTCAGTTACGTCAACGCCGTCCAGCTCATGGACAGCAAGGCGCTGGGCAAGCTGCGCTTCTGGTCGGTCGGTTCGCTGGCCTCCGCCACCATGGACACGGTCACGCAGGTCGCACCGTTCCTGCTGGCCGGCGCGGTGCTCGCGCTGGCGCTGGGGCGGCCCCTGAACGCGATGGCCATGGGCGACGACACCGCGCGGGCGCTGGGCGCGCATCTGACGCGGACCCGGATCACCGCCATGGTGGCCATCACCCTGCTGTGCGGGGCGGCGACGGCGGCCTGCGGGCCCATCGTCTTCATCGGCCTGATGGTCCCGCACCTCGTCCGCGTCTTCACCGGGCCCGACATGCGCTGGGTGCTCGCCTACTCGGCGGTCCTCTCGCCCGTGCTGCTGCTGGGCGCGGACGTCATCGGCCGGGTCGTCACGCGCCCCGCCGAGCTGCAGGTCGGCATCGTCTCGGCGATCATCGGCGGGCCCGTCTTCATCTACCTGGTTCGGCGCAAGAGGATGGCCCAGCTGTGACCGTGACTGCCAAGTCCCCCGAGGGCCGGGTCTCCCGGCCCCGACCCCGGGCGCTGCGCGGCCCCGGCGGGCTGTCCCTGCGCGTCGAGCCGCGTGCCGTGGTCGCCGGGGTGCTGCTGCTCGTCGCCGCACTGGCGATGGCGGTCGTGCTGATCGGCACCGGCGACTTCCAGATCGCGCCCGCCGACGTCGTCCAGACCCTGCTGGGCAACGGCACGCCCGCGAACGACTTCATCGTCAACGACCTGCGGCTGCCGCGGGCCCTGGTCGGGCTGCTGGTCGGCGCGGCCCTCGGGATGTCCGGCGCGCTCTTCCAGTCGGTGTCGCGCAATCCGCTCGGTTCCCCGGACCTGCTCGGTTTCGGATACGGCTCGGTGGTCGGCGCACTCGTCGTCATCACGGTCTTCAAGGGCGACGCCACCGAGGTCGCGCTCGGGGCGGTGGTCGGCGGCCTCCTCCTCGGCCTCGTCATCTATCTGCTCGCCTACCAGAAGGGCATTCACGGCTACCGGCTGGTGCTCGTCGGCATCGGAGCCTCGGCGGTGCTGGTGGCCGTGATCCAGTTCCTGCTGACCAAGGCCCAGGACACCGAGGCCGCCCGGGGCATCGTGTGGATGACCGGCTCGCTGGCCGGGCGGGACTGGGCCCAGGTCTGGCCGCTCGCGGTGGCCTGCGCGGTGCTGTTCCCGCTGGTGCTCGGGCAGGGGCGGGCCCTGCGGATGATGGAGATGGGCGACGACGCGGCGTACGCGGCCGGCGTACGGGTGGAACGTACCCGGATGCTGCTGATGCTGGCGGCGATCCTGCTGACCACGGCGGCGGCAGCGGCAGCCGGCCCGATCTCCTTCGTGGCGCTGGCGGCGCCCCAGCTCGCCCGGCGCCTGACCCGCTCGCCCGGGTCGAACCTGGTGTCCGCCGCGCTGATGGGCTCGGTGCTGCTGCTGGTGTCCGACTGGGCCTCGCAGCGGGCCTTCGGCGCCGACCAGCTCCCGGTGGGCGTGGTGACCGGGCTCGTCGGTGGTGTCTACCTGCTCTGGCTGCTCGTCACCGAGCGCAAGGCGGGACGTATATGAAGTCACAAGGGAGTGCGCAAGTGCAGGTGCAGCGGCTGACCGCGGAGAACGTGACCCTCGGCTACGACGAGCGGGTCATCGCCGAGAACCTGTCGGTGGAGATACCCGACAACTCCTTCACCGTGATCGTCGGACCGAACGCGTGCGGCAAGTCCACGCTGCTGCGGGCCCTTTCGCGGATGCTGAAGCCGGCGGCGGGGCGGGTGCTGCTCGACGGGCAGGCGATCGGGTCGCTGCCGGCCAAGAAGGTCGCCAAGACGCTGGGGCTGCTGCCGCAGTCCTCGATCGCGCCGGACGGGATCACGGTCAGCGACCTGGTCTCGCGCGGCCGCTACCCGCACCAGGGGCTGCTGCGGCAGTGGTCGCCGGAGGACGAGCGGATCGTCCAGGAGTCGATGGCCTCCACGGGCGTCGCGGAGCTCGCGGACCGGGCCGTGGACGAGCTGTCGGGCGGCCAGCGCCAGCGGGTGTGGATCGCGATGGCCCTGGCGCAGCAGACGCCGCTGCTGCTGCTGGACGAGCCGACGACGTACCTGGACATCCAGCACCAGATCGACGTCCTGGACCTGTGCGCGGAGCTGCACGAGACCCAGGGCCGCACGCTGGTCGCGGTGCTGCACGACCTCAACCACGCCGCCCGCTACGCCACGCACCTGATCGCGATGCGCGGCGGCCGGGTGGTCGCGGAGGGCCCGCCGGCCGAGGTGGTCACGGCGGAGCGGGTGGAGGAGGTCTTCGGGCTGCGCTGCCAGATCATCGACGACCCGGAGACGGGTACGCCGCTGGTCGTCCCGGCGGCGCGGAAGGCCCGGGCGAAGGTCCCGACGGCGTAGCGGGGCGCGGGCGGCCGGGCGCAGGCCGCCCGTCCGCCCGTCCGCGGCCGTCGGCCGCTCAGAGCAGCGAGCGCAGGCGCAGCAGGTCGCGGAAGCCGGCCTCCAGGCGGACGCGGCCGCCCGCCCACGCCTTCGCGAAGTTCAGCCGCCCGGCGACCATCGCCACCAGGTCGTCGCCGGTCATCGCCAGCCGGATCTCGGCCTTCGTCGCGGGCGGCCCCGCCGCGAGGCCGGCCACATGGATGCGGCCGCCCTCGAGCCGGCCCGTGAAGGTCCGGTCGAGGTCGGTGATGTGGCAGCTGAGCGTGCGGTCGAGCGCGGTCGCACCGCGCACGTCGCCGTCGGCCCGCGCCAGGTTCTCGGAGAGTTGGTCGAGTGCCGCTCGGCACTCCTCGATCGTCGCCATCGTGATCACGACCGTACCGCACGCCTTCGGGGTAGCGTCGGGGCATGAGCGACGAAGTGTTCCCGGAACCGGACGACGTGCCGGACGCGGCGGCGGACGACGTGCCGGACGCCCTCGCGGGCGGAGACGGTGCCGGTGAGGGCGACGGTGCGGGGGACGGGCCCGCCGGGCCCGCGCCGCTGGGCGTCGTACGGACCGCGACCGGCCACGCCGGGGTGGACGCCCTGCTGGAGCGGCTGGCCGACGCCGACCACCTCCCGGCGGACGGACATGTCGAGGTGTACGAGGATGTACACAGGGGACTGCGGGACACGCTGACCGCGCTGGACGCAGCCCCCGCGACTCGTCCGTACGAAAACAGGAGCTGAACCGAACGTGGCAGGAGTGGCACGCCGCCGCCTGGACGCCGAACTGGTACGCCGCAGCATGGCCCGCTCGCGCGAGCACGCGGCCCAGCTGATCGCCGCCGGCCGGGTCACCGTCGGCGGCACCACCGCGACCAAGGCCGCCACCCAGGTCGAGACCAGCGCCGCGCTGGTGGTCCTCAAGGACGACAGCGACCCCGACTACGTCTCGCGCGGCGGTCACAAGCTCGCCGGCGCACTGGCCGCCTTCACTCCGCTGGGGCTGCGCGTCGAGGGCCGCCGGGCCCTGGACGCGGGCGCCTCGACCGGCGGGTTCACCGACGTGCTGCTGCGCGCGGGCGCCGGTCACGTCGTCGCCGTCGACGTCGGCTACGGGCAGCTGGCGTGGTCGCTGCAGAGCGACGAGCGGGTCACGGTGAAGGACCGCACGAACGTCCGGGAGCTGACGCTGGAGCAGATCGACGGCGTCCCCGTCGACGTCATCGTCGGCGACCTGTCGTTCATCTCCATCGGCCTGGTGCTGCCCGCCCTGGTGCGCTGCGCGGCGCCGGACGCCGACCTGGTGCTGATGGTCAAGCCGCAGTTCGAGGTGGGCAAGGAGCGGCTCGGCAGCGGGGGCGTCGTCCGCAGTCCCGAGCTGCGCGCGGAAGCCGTGCGCGAGGTCGCGCGGGCGGCGGGGGCGCTGGGGCTCGGCGTACTCGGGGTGACCGCGAGTCCGCTGCCCGGGCCCTCGGGGAACGTCGAATATTTTCTCTGGCTGCGGGCGGGGGCACCGGCACTCGACCCGGCGGACGTTGACCGTGCAGTGGCGGAGGGGCCGCGGTGACAGTTTCAACAGGGGGATCGGTGGATTCGGCACAGGATTCCGGGCTCGGGCCCGCGACGGCGCGGACCGTCTTCCTGCTCGTGCACACCGGGCGGCCGGCGGCCATCCGCAGCGCCGAGCTGGTGATCAAGGGACTGCTGCGGTGCGGGCTGGGCGTACGGCTGCTGCGCCACGAGGCGGGCGACGTGTCGCTGCCATCCGAGGTGGAGCTGGTCGAGGAGAGCACCCCCGACGTGCTCGACGGGTGCGAGCTGCTGATCGTCCTGGGCGGTGACGGGACGCTGCTGCGCGGCGCGGAGTTCGCGCGCGCCTCCGGGGTGCCGATGCTGGGCGTGAACCTGGGCCGGGTGGGCTTCCTGGCCGAGGCCGAGCGCGACGACCTGGACAAGGTCGTGGACCGGGTCGTCACCAAGGAGTACGAGGTCGAGGAGCGGATGACGCTCGACGTCCTCGTCCGGACGAACGGTGACGTGGTCCACCGGGACTGGGCGCTGAACGAGGCGGCCGTCCAGAAGGTGTCCCCCGAGCGGATGCTGGAGGTGGTGCTGGAGATCGACGGCCGGCCCGTCTCCGGGTTCGGCTGCGACGGGATCGTCTGCGCGACCCCGACCGGCTCCACGGCGTACGCCTTCTCGGCGGGCGGGCCGGTGGTGTGGCCGGAGGTCGAGGCGCTGCTGATGGTGCCGATCAGTGCGCACGCGCTGTTCGCGAAGCCGCTGATCACCTCGCCGGACTCGGTGCTGGCGGTGGAGGTCCAGACGGGCACTCCGCACGGGGTGCTGTGGTGCGACGGCCGCCGCACGCTGGAGCTGCCGCCCAGCGCCCGTGTGGAGGTCCGCCGGGGCAGCGTGCCGGTCCGGCTGGCTCGGCTGCACCACGCGGTCTTCACGGACCGTCTGGTGGCGAAATTCGCCCTGCCGGTCTCGGGGTGGCGCGGGGCGCCGCACTGAGGCGGGTACGGGCCCGCCCGTCCGATCCGGCACCGATCCGTAACCCGATCGGTGCCGGGTCACACGGTGCCGTCGCATGCCACCGGTGAAACCTCGGTATGGTGCAGGACGTGCTTGAGGAGATGCGGATACGGTCGCTGGGTGTCATCGACGACGCGGTGGTCGAGCTGTCGCCCGGATTCACCGCGGTGACCGGCGAGACCGGCGCGGGCAAGACGATGGTGGTCACCAGCCTCGGGCTGCTGCTCGGCGGCCGGGCCGACCCGGCGCTGGTGCGGATCGGGTCCAAGGCGGCGATCGTCGAGGGCCGGATCGTCATGCGGCCGGACGCGCCCGCCGCCGTGCGGGCCGAGGAGGCCGGGGCCGAGCTGGACGACGGGGCGCTGCTGATCAGCCGGACCGTTTCCGCCGAGGGGCGCTCGCGCGCCCATGTCGGCGGCCGCTCGGTGCCCGTGGGGCTGCTCGGCGAGCTCGCCGACGACCTGGTGGCCGTCCACGGCCAGACCGACCAGCAGGGCCTGCTGCGGCCGGCCCGGCAGCGGCAGGCGCTGGACCGGTACGCCGGCGGGGCCGTCGCCGTACCGCTGGAGAAGTACGGGGCCGCCTACCGGCGGCTGCGGGCCGTCGCCGCCGAACTGGACGAGATCACCACCCGGGCCCGGGAGCGGGCCCAGGAGGCCGACCTGCTGCGCTTCGGGCTGGACGAGATCGCGGCCGTCGAGCCGCGGGCCGGCGAGGACGCCGAGCTGGCCGCGGAGGCGGAGCGGCTGGGCCACGCCGAGGCGCTGGCCTCGGCGGCGCAGCTCGCGCACGCGGCGCTCGCCGGCAACCCGGAGGACCCCGAGGGCGTCGACGCCAACACGCTCGTCGCGGGCGCGCACCGGGCGCTGGAGTCCGTGCGCGCGCACGACGCGGCGCTGGGCGTGCTCGCCGAACGCATCGGCGAGGTGGGCATCCTGCTGGCGGACGTGGCCGGGGAGCTGGCCGGGTACGCCGACGACCTCGACGCCGACCCGCTGCGGCTGGCGGCGGTGGAGGAACGGCGGGCGGCGCTGACCCAGCTGACCCGCAAGTACGGCGTGGAGGTGGCCGCCGGGCACGACACGAAGGCGGCCCACTCGGTGGACGCCGTGCTGGCGTGGGCCGAGCGGGGCTCGGCGCGGCTGCTGGAGCTGGACGGCGACGACGAGCGGATCGGGGACCTGACCGCCGAGCGGGACGCGCTGAGCGCGGAACTGTCGGGGCTGGCCCAGGCGCTGACGGACGCCCGTACGGAGGCGGCGGCGCGGTTCGCGTCGGCCGTGACCGCGGAGCTGGCGTCGCTGGCGATGCCGCACGCGCGGGTGACGATCGACATCCGCCAGACCGAGGACCCGGCCGGGGTCGAGGTCGGCGGCCGGCCGGTCGCGTACGGGCCGTCGGGCGCGGACGAGGTGGAGCTGCTCCTCGCCCCGCACCCGGGCGCGCAGCCGAGGCCGATCGCCAAGGGTGCCTCGGGCGGTGAGCTGTCCCGGGTGATGCTGGCCGTCGAGGTCGTCTTCGCGGGCTCGGACCCGGTCCCGACGTACCTCTTCGACGAGGTCGACGCGGGTGTCGGCGGCAAGGCGGCGGTGGAGGTCGGCCGGCGGCTGGCGAAGCTGGCGAAGTCGGCGCAGGTCGTGGTGGTCACGCACCTTCCGCAGGTGGCGGCTTTCGCCGACCGGCAGCTGCTGGTGGAGAAGACCAACGACGGCTCGGTGACGCGCAGCGGCGTCACGGTCCTGGAGGGCGAGGACCGCGTCAGGGAACTGTCGCGGATGCTGGCGGGCCAGGAGGACTCCGAGACGGCGCGGGCGCACGCGGAGGAACTGCTGGCGGCGGCGCGCGCCGACGCGTAGCCCCGCGCCGCGCCGGGCCCGGCCCGGCCGTGTCGTCGTCGCGGTCGCCGGTCCGGTGAAGCATGGCAGGGGGTACCGGCAACGGGCCCCGGGCCGGATATGTAGCCCGTGTGGGTGACGCTTCGCCGGAAGTCGCGTGCTCTTGCGTGGGATCCCTCCCCGTACGGTCCCGGAACGCGCGTACGGGCTGGCATCCTGGGCGACGTCCCTGCCTTCGTCACTCAGGAGCTCCGGCCGTGAGCAGCACACCGGTTCCGGTCCAGGCCCCGTCGTACGGGCGGCCGCCGTTGCGTACCGTCCAGGTCCTCGGGGACGCCTGCGCGGGCGTCCCCGGCGGCGGGGCGGGGAGCAGCGCGCACGTGCGGTCGCTGGCCACGGGGCTCGCGGCGCGCGGGGTGCGGGTGACGGTGTGCGCGCCGGTCGAGGCGGAGGGGGAGTACGACTTCACGGGCGCCGGGGCGCAGTTCACGCCGGCGGCGGTGAGCGCGCTGCGGGCCGCGTGCGCCGGGGCGGACGTGGTGCACGCGCACGGCGTGCACGCCGGGATGCGGGCGGCGCTGGCGCTGCGCGGCTTCCGGGTGCCGCTGGTGGTCACCTGGCACGGCTGCGGGCCGGGGGCCGAGGGGCTGCTGGGCCGGCTGACCCGGGTGCTGGAACGGCGGGTCGCGCGGTCCGCGGCGGTGGTGCTCGGCGCGACCTCGGACCAGGTGGACCTGGCGCGGCGGCGCGGGGCGCGGGACGCCCGGCTGGCCCCCGTGACGGTGCCGGTGGCCGGCCCGGGCCCGGCCGACCCCGGGAAGGTGCGGGCCGAACTGGGGGCGGTGGAGCGGCCGCTGCTGATCGCGGTCGGCAGCCTCGTCCCGCACCGCGGGTACGGCGTACTGCTGGACGCGGCCCGGTCCTGGCGGGAGCTGGATCCCGTACCGCTGCTGGTGATCGCGGGCGAGGGCGCGCTGCGGGCGTCGCTGGCGCGGCGGATCGAGGCCGAGGGGCTGCCGGTGCGGCTGCTGGGCAGGCGGTCGGACGTGGCCGACCTGCTGGCGGCGGCGGACGTGGCGGTGCTGCCGAGCCGGTGGGAGGCGCGGTCCCTGCTGGCCCAGGAGGCGCTGCGGGCGGGGGTGGCACTGGTCGCGACGCGGGTCGGCGGGGTGCCGGAGCTGGTCGGGGACGCGGCGGTCCTGGTGCCGTACGGTGACGCCGGTGCCCTCGCCTCGGCGGTCTCCGGCCTCCTGGTCGACCCCGGCGCCCGCGCGGCCCTGGGGGACGCGGGCCGGGCCCAGGCGGCGACGTGGCCGACGGAGGACGACACGGTGGCGCAAGTGCTCTCCGTGTACGACGAACTGATGGAGCGTCGCCGGTAGCCCACGGGTGGCTCCCGGGCCGGCCTGTGGCGCGGCCCGCCGCCGCGGCCCCACCGCTCGCCGCTGCGCGGGCCCTTCCCCACCCCGCCCCTTCCCGAAACCGGGGCTCCGCCCCGGACCCTCCCCAAGACTCCGGGGGACCCTCCACGCTTCAAACGCCGCGCGGGCTGGGTGTGCCGTCCGGCGGGCCCGGCTACGCCGTGTGGCGGCGGGCGCGCAGGGCCAGGCTCAGGGACAGGACCGTCTCCGGGTCGTCCAGGTCCGTGCCCAGGAGTTCGGAGATCCGGGCCAGCCGGTTGTACAGGGTCTGCCGGTTGAGGTGGAGCTCGCGCGCCGTCTCCGCCTTGCGCCCCGCGTGCGCCAGGTACGTCTCCAGCGTGGGCAGGAGGGGCGGGCGGGACGTCTGGTCGTGGGTCCGCAGCGCGCCGATCGCACGGTCCACGAACGCCGCCAGGTCCGGGTGTTCCCGCAGCCGCCACAGCAGCAGGTCGATGTCCAGGCGGCGGGCGTCGTACCAGGGGCGGCCCGGCAGGCCCTGGGCCGCGGTCGCCGTCTCCGCTGCGTGCCGCAGGCCCGACGAGGCCGCCGCCCAGCCGCCCGCCACGCCCACCACCACCGCCGGCGGCGCCCCGGCCCGGTCCAGACCCGCCCGCTCCACGCCCGCGCGCAGCGCCGCCGCGACCCGGTCGGCCACCGCCGTCCGCTCGGACTCGGCGCGCAGCGCCACCAGCAGCGGCACCCGCCCCTCCACCGGGCGGACGCCCAGCAGCACCGGGACGCCCACCGCCGACAGCTCCTCCGACACCGCCCGCGCCAGGACCGACCAGTTGCCGCCCGGGGCCACGCCCGCCGACAGCCGCATCACCACCGGCAGCAGCGGACCGGAACCCGGTTTGAAGCCCAGGACCCGCGCCTGCGCCGGCGCGTCCTCCGCCGAGATCCGGCCCTCCGCGAGGTCGGTCAGGAAGTCGCCGCGGCCACGCGCCGCCAGTTCCTCCTCCTGCCGCGCCTGCATCAGCACCACCGCGAGCACGCCCGCCGTACGCTCGGCCGCCATCCGGTGCACCGGCGCCAGCGGCGCGGAGACGCCCAGCAGCACCAGCCGGGCCCGGACCGAGCCGGGCCCCGGCCCGCCGCCGGGTACGTCGACCACGACCGCGTTCGACGGCGGTCCCTCCGCCTGGTGCCCGCGCAGCCCCTCCCACACCTGGAGCGGGTCCGCCGCGGCGTCCCCCGACGCGCTGCCCGCCGCGTACAGCAGCTGCCCGTCCGGGGTCTCCAGGAAGACCGGGTTCGCGGTGAAGTCGGCCAGGATCCGCAGGACCTGCGGGATCCCGCCGCCGCCCAGCAGCGCCTGCGTGCACCGCCGGTGGACCTCCTCGGCCCGCTGGAGCAGCGCGTAGTGCCCGTTGACGATCTCGGTGTGGACCTCCTCCGTGACCGCCACGAAGGGCACTTCACGGTGCAGCTGGACCAGCGGCAGGCCGGCCGCCCGGGCCGTCTCCACGATCGTCGCGGGCAGCCGCGTGAAGCGCGGCCCCAGCTCCACCACCAGCGCCGCGATGCCGCGTTCGGCCAGGCGCCGTACGAAGGCGCGCTGTTCGGCCGGGCGCGTGCCCAGACCCAGTCCCGTCGTCAGCAGCAGTTCGCCGCCCTTGAGCAGGGAGGCGATGTTGGGCACCTCGCCCGCGTGCACCCAGCGCACGGTGCGGCCCAGCCGGTCGGCCCCGGCCACCACCTCCGGCAGCCCGCCGCGCAGCCCCGGCAGCTCCAGCGCCCTTTGAACGGTGATCCCGCCGCCCTGGTTGTCCATGTCGCCGGACGCTACCGGCCGTGTCGTCGCGCGCACATCATCCACGGGTGGGGAGTCCTGTCCTGCCGTCCGGCCGGACCGACAACGCGTCGGCCCGGTAAGGGGATTATCCGATCACCGGTCGGCTGTGGCGTACGTCACCAGCCCGCGAGGAGGCTCAGGCCGGCCGGATGTTGTGGTTGAAGCGGAAGACGTTGTCCGGGTCGTACGTCCGCTTGACCCGGCCCAGCCGGGCCAGGTTCCCGTCACCCAGACCCGCCGCCACGCGCTGCGGGCCCTCGTCGCCGAGGAAGTTGAGGTAGACCGCGCCGGTGCTCCACGGCCGCACGTCGGCGCGGACGTCCTTGACCCACTGCCGGCAGCGCTCGTCGTCCGCCGGGTCCTCCCAGATGCCGAAGGGGTGCACCGCCCACGGGGCGTCCCGGTAGGGCACCGGGAACTCGGCCGGCCCCCTCGCGATCGCGCCGCCCTGCGGGAAGAGGATGTGCTGGGTGCCCGACGGCACGGGCATCGTGGCGGCCCGGCCGCAGAAGGCGTCCACCAGGCCGTCGGGCGCCCCGGTCAGGTACTCCGCCGACCAGTAGTTCCGCATCCCCGGCGGATCGTCGATCATGCACTGCAGGTCCGCGTACGGGATGCCGGTGACGATCTCCACCTCGTGCGGCAGGGCCAGCAGCGGCGCGGCCAGCTCCCGCACCCCCTCCTCCGGCCCGGCGTACGTCAGCAGCGCCGTGCACAGCAACTGCCCGACCAGGGGCGGCGGCATGAAGTCCTCCGGCGGCGCCGTCAGGTAGATCACCCCGCCGCCCGCCTCGTGCGGCCCGTTCTCGATCAGGTCCCGGAAGGTGCGCATCACCTCGGGCCCGTGCTCGGGCAGGTACATCAGGAACGCGATCGACATGTGCGGCAGGTCGTGCAGGCGCAGCGTGATCGAGGTGGCGATGCCGAAGTTCCCGCCGCCGCCGTGCAGCGCCCAGAACAGCTCCGGGTGGTCCTCGGCGGTCGCCGTGACCCGCTCGCCGCCGGCGGTGACCACGTCCACGCCCAGCAGGTTGTCCACGGCCAGCCCGAAGACCCGGTCCAGCCAGCCCGTTCCGCCGCCGAGGACGAAACCGCCGACGCCGGTGGTGGAGGCCCGGCCGCCGGTGGTGGCCAGGGCGTGCGGCTGGCAGGCCCGGTCCAGATGGCTCATGGTGGCCCCGCCGCCGATCCGGACCGCCTTCGCGGCCGGATGGACCGTCACGTCGTGCATCCGCCGCAGGTCCACGACCAGGGCCCCGTCGCCCAGCGCCATGCCCGCCACGCTGTGCCCGCCGCCGCGCACCGCGATCGGCAGGTCCAGCTCGCGCGCGAAGCGGACGGCGGTGACCACGTCCGCCTCGTCCTCGACCTGCGCGATCACGGCCGGACGCCGGTCGATCATGGCGTTGAAGACGGTCCGGGCCTCGTCGTAGCCCGGATCGCCCGGGGCGTGGACGGCACCGGTCAGATCCTCGCGGAGCCCGGCCAGGGCCGTGCCCGCCTTCGAGTGGGGAGCCATGGACGCGCCCCCTTCTCCCGAGGGGTGAAGGACCCCTCCAGCCTAGGCGGGCCCGGTCCCGGCGGCGCGCCGGAACCGGGCCCCGGCCCGTGGCCCGGAGGTGCCGCTCAGCCCCCGTACGCGCCGCTCGCCGTCAGCCGCAGGGCCGTGTCGATGAGCGGAACGTGGCTGAAGGCCTGCGGGAAGTTGCCCACCTGCCGCTGGAGCCGCGGGTCCCACTCCTCCGCCAGCAGCCCGACGTCGTTGCGCAGGCTCAGCAGCTTCTCGAACAGCCGGCGGGCCTCGTCGACCCGGCCGATCATCGCCAGGTCGTCGGCCATCCAGAACGAGCAGGCCAGGAACGCGCCCTCGTCGCCCTCCAGGCCGTCCACGCCGGCCTCCTCGCCCGCCGTCGGGTAGCGCAGGATGAACCCGTCGGTCGTCGACAGCTCGCGCTGGATCGCCTCGACGGTTCCGATGACCCGCTTGTCGTCCGGCGGCAGGAAGCCGACCTGCGGGATCAGCAGCAGGGAGGCGTCCAGTTCCTTCGAGCCGTAGGACTGCGTGAAGGTGTTGCGCTCCTTGTCGTAGCCCTTCTCGCAGACGTCCCGGTGGATCTCGTCGCGCAGCTCGCGCCAGCGCTCCAGCGGTCCGTCCGCGTCCCCGCTCTCGATCAGCTTGATCGTGCGGTCCACGGCCACCCACGCCATCACCTTGGAGTGCACGAAGTGGCGGCGGGGGCCGCGCACCTCCCAGATGCCCTCGTCGGGCTGGTCCCAGTGGGCCTCCAGGTAGCGGATCAGCTTCAGCTGGAGCAGGGAGGCGTAGTCGTTGCGGGCCAGGCCCGTCATATGGCCCAGGTGCAGGGCCTCGGTGACCTCGCCGTACACGTCCAGCTGGAGCTGGTGGGCGGCGCCGTTGCCGACGCGCACCGGCTGGGAGTTCTCGTAGCCGGGCAGCCAGTCCAGCTCGGTCTCGCCGAGCTCGCGCTCGCCCGCGATGCCGTACATGATCTGCAGGTTCTCCGGGTCGCCGGCGACCGCGCGCAGCAGCCACTCGCGCCAGGCGCGGGCCTCCTCGCGGTAGCCGGTGCGCAGCAGCGAGGAGAGGGTGATCGCGGCGTCCCGGAGCCAGGTGTAGCGGTAGTCCCAGTTGCGGACGCCGCCGATCTCCTCCGGCAGGGAGGTGGTGGGCGCGGCGACGATGCCGCCGGTGGGCGCGTACGTGAGCGCCTTGAGGGTGATCAGGGAGCGGACGACGGCCTCCCGGTAGGGGCCGTGGTACGTGCAGTGCTCGACCCACTCGCGCCAGAAGTCGGTGGTGGCCTCCAGCGCGGCCTCGGCGTCGGGCTCCTGCGGCGGCTCCTTGTGCGAGGGCTGCCAGCTGATGCAGAACGCGATCCGGTCGCCGGGGCCGACGGTGAAGTCGGCGTACGTCGTCAGGTCCTTGCCGTACGTCTGGGCGTCGGTGTCCAGCCAGACCGAGTCCGGGCCGGCCACGGCGACCGTACGGGCGTCGACCTTGTGCACCCACGGCACGACCCGGCCGTAGCTGAACCGCATGCGCAGGGCCGAGCGCATCGGCACCCGGCCGGTGACGCCCTCCACGATCCGCACGAGCTGCGGGGCGTGGTCCTCGCGGGGCGGCATGAAGTCGATGATGCGGACCGTGCCGCGCGGTGTGTCGAATTCCGACTCCAGCACGAGCGAGTCCCCCCGGTAGCGGCGGCGGTCGGCCTTGGGGGCCTCCGCGCCCGGCGCGACGGCCGGGCCGATGCGCCAGAAGCCGTGATCCTCGGTGCCCAGGAGCGCAGCGAAGATGGCATGTGAGTCGAAACGGGGCAGACACAACCAGTCCACAGACCCGTCCCGGCACACCAGTGCGGCGGTCTGCATGTCCCCGATCAGTGCGTAATCCTCGATGCGCCCGGACACGTTGCTTCTCCAGTCGAACGGCCACGTCCGCCCCGAAGGGCGCTTGCAGTGCGCTGTTGCGCGGTCCTAGGGTCCCCCACGCGAGCATCGGATGTCCGGGACGGGCTGGGTGGTGCCGTGAACCGGATGACCGGACTGCTCGGGCGGCGATGTTGAGCGATATCCGAGCAGGATATGTCGGCACCCTAGTGATCTCCTTAAGTCTGGGAACAATGGCGCTCCTCCAAACGGGTGAGGAGTGTTGGTATGACCAACGGTTCCGGCGCTTGCCCCCGGTATACGGCGGGCACGGCCCGCGCGCCGGGGCGGGCGGGCCGTGCCTGACGTGCACGCGGGCGCGGCCGGACGTGCCGGCGGGCGTGGCCGGAGGCGGACCTGCCGGGTCGCTGATAGGCTGGTACCCCGTGGACCGGTGGTCTGCCTGTGCGAATCAGGGGCCCCGAAACCGCAGCTTCGGCGCCCCCTGAGACCCGTTCCGGGTCTCCGCGGAACGGCACCGGACGCACCTCACCTCGCGACCACGGGAGCCCCCTCTTGGCGATGCCGCCCAAATCCATGACGACCAAGCACATCTTCGTCACCGGGGGTGTCGCTTCGTCCCTCGGCAAGGGCCTGACGGCCTCCAGCCTGGGTGCGCTGCTCAAGGCGCGCGGCCTGCGGGTCACGATGCAGAAGCTCGACCCGTACCTGAACGTCGACCCCGGCACGATGAACCCGTTCCAGCACGGCGAGGTGTTCGTCACCAACGACGGCGCCGAGACCGACCTGGACATCGGCCACTACGAGCGCTTCCTCGACGTCGACCTCGACGGCTCGGCCAACGTCACCACCGGCCAGGTCTACTCGACGGTCATCGCCAAGGAGCGCCGCGGTGAGTACCTCGGCGACACCGTGCAGGTCATCCCGCACATCACCAACGAGATCAAGCACCGCATCCGCCGCATGGCGACCGAGGACGTCGACGTCGTCATCACCGAGGTCGGCGGCACGGTCGGCGACATCGAGTCGCTGCCGTTCCTGGAGACCGTCCGCCAGGTCCGCCACGAGGTCGGCCGCGACAACGTCTTCGTCGTGCACATCTCGCTGCTGCCCTACATCGGCCCCTCCGGCGAGCTGAAGACCAAGCCGACGCAGCACTCGGTCGCCGCGCTGCGCAACATCGGTATCCAGCCCGACGCGATCGTGCTGCGCGCCGACCGCGACGTGCCCACCTCCATCAAGCGCAAGATCTCGCTGATGTGCGACGTCGACGAGGCGGCCGTGGTCGCCGCCATCGACGCCAAGTCGATCTACGACATCCCGAAGGTGCTGCACACCGAGGGCCTGGACGCGTACGTCGTGCGCAAGCTCGACCTGCCGTTCCGCGACGTGGACTGGACGGTGTGGGAGGACCTGCTGGACCGGGTCCACAACCCCGACCACGAGGTCGACGTCGCGCTGGTGGGCAAGTACATCGACCTGCCCGACGCCTACCTGTCGGTGACCGAGGCGCTGCGCGCCGGCGGTTTCGCCAACAAGGCCCGCGTCAAGATCAAGTGGGTCACCTCCGACGACTGCAGGACCCCGGCCGGCGCGGCGGCGGTGCTCGGCGACGTGGACGCGATCTGCGTGCCCGGCGGCTTCGGCGACCGCGGTGTCAACGGCAAGGTCGGCGCCATCACGTACGCCCGCGAGAACAAGATCCCGCTGCTGGGCCTGTGCCTGGGCCTGCAGTGCGTGGTCATCGAGGCCGCGCGCAACCTGGCGGGCATCGAGGACGCGAACTCCACCGAGTTCGACGCCTCCACCCCGCACCCGGTCATCTCGACCATGGAGGAGCAGCTGGCCTTCGTCGAGGGCGCGGGCGACCTGGGCGGCACCATGCGCCTGGGCATGTACCCGGCGAAGCTCGCCGAGGGCTCGATCGTGCGCGAGGTCTACGGCGACCAGGCGTACGTGGACGAGCGGCACCGCCACCGCTACGAGGTGAACAACGCCTACCGCGGCGAGCTGGAGAAGAAGGCGGGCATCGTCTTCTCCGGCACCTCCCCGGACAACAAGCTGGTCGAGTACGTCGAGTACCCGCGCGAGGTGCACCCCTACCTGGTGGCCACCCAGGCCCACCCGGAGCTGCGCTCGCGCCCGACCCGCCCGCACCCGCTGTTCGCGGGCCTGGTCAAGGCGGCGGTGGAGCGCCAGCAGGCCGCCAAGTGACGGTGTGACGGCATAACGTAGGCAGCCGGGGTGCGCGCAGGCGCGCATCCCGGCTGTCGCGCGTCCGGGAGGACTTCGGAAATGGGCATCGTGGACATCAAGGACTCCGCTCTGGCCTGGGAGGTCGTGTCGCAGGACCGTCCCTTCGAGGGGGCGAAGACGGCCGTCGCCTCGGACCGGGTACGGATGCCCGACGGCTCGGTGGCGCGCCGCGACTACCAGGTGCACCCGGGCTCGGTGTGCGTGCTGGCGCTGGACGCGCAGGACCGGGTCCTGGTGCTGCGCCAGTACCGGCACCCGGTGCGGCACAAGCTGTGGGAGCTGCCCGCGGGGCTGCTGGACGTGCCGGGGGAGAACCCGCTGCACGCCGCCCAGCGCGAGCTCTACGAAGAGGCGCACGTCAAGGCCGAGGACTGGCGGGTCCTCGCCGACTTCTTCAGCTCGCCCGGCGGCTCCGACGAGGCGGTACGGATCTTCCTGGCCCGCGACCTGGCCGAGGCGGAGGGCGAGCGGTACGCGGTCTCCGACGAGGAGGCCGACATGGAGCTGGCCCGGGTCCCGCTGGCCGAGCTGGTCCGCGGCGTCCTGGCGGGCGAGCTGCACAACCCCGGCCTGGTCACGGGCGTACTGGCGCTCGCCGCCGCCCTGGCCGCCGGCGGCCCCGACACCCTCCGCCCCGCCCAGGCGCCCTGGCCGGCCCGCCCGTACGAGGTCTAGGCGGCCCGTACGGGGGCCGGTGGGCGCCGGGAGGGGCCGGTGTGACGATCGGCTGATCCGATCGGGCGATTTGTCCGCCGCGCTCCCCACAAGTCGTCGCTCTGTGTGAACTACGCTCAGCTTTCCCGGACGCAGGGAGAGGAGCGGATCCGTGACGGATTTCGTCGGGCGGCGGCGTGAGCTCAAGGAGCTGCGCGAGGACATCGCGCGGACCGGGCTCGACACCCTCTCCGGGCGCAAGGCGAAGGCGCCCCGCGCCCGCGTGCTGCTCGTCGCCGGGCGGCCCGGCTCCGGGCGGACCGCGCTGGCCGAGGAGTTCGTGGCCGAGGTGGCCGCGCAGTACCCCGACGGGGTCCACACGGCCCGGCTGACCGCCCCCGGCGGGGAACAGGCCGCCACCGACACCGTGCTGCGCGGCCTCCTGACCGGACTGGGCGAGCGCACCCCGCCCGGCGCCGGCGAGGACGAACTGTCCGCACAGTTGCGCGCCGTGCTCGCCGGCCGCCGGGCGATCCTCCTCCTCGACGACGCCGCCGACGTCTACCAGGTGGACGCGCTGCTGCCGGACAACCCCGAGTGCCTGGTCGTCGTCACCTCCGAGGGCCCCCTGACCGGCATCCCGGACGTACGCCCCTGCACCCTCGGCGGCCTGGAGACCCCCGCCGCCGTCGAGATGATCGTGGACCGGATCGGCGGCATCCGCGTCACCGTGGACCCCACCGCAGCCGAGGCCATCACCGAGGAGTGCGGCGGCCAGCCCGCCGCCCTCGCGCTCGTCGCCGGCTGGCTCGCCGCCCACCCCAAGGCCTCCCTGGCCGACCTGGCCAAACAGCTGCACGACATGCCCCCCGGCACCTCCGGCCCGCTGGGCCGCGCCTTCCGGCTGGTCTACGAGTCCCTGCCGCAGCCCGCCCAGCGCACCCTGCGCCTGCTGCCCCTCGCCCCCGCCGGGGTGGTCGACTCGCACAGCGCCTCCGCGCTCGCCGGCTGCTCGGTCGCCGCCGCCCAGTCGACGCTGGAGGACTTCGCCGGTCTGGGCCTCGTCCGGCCCGCCGCGGACGGGCTGTTCCGGCTGCCCGGGTGCCTCGCGCCCCTGCTGCGGGCGCTGCTCGAGACCAAGGAGCGGCCCACCGAGGTCCAGCTGGCGCGGGCCCGCATGATGGAACGGACCGTCCGCCTGCTGCACTCCTGCCGGGCGATGGCCGAGGCCGACGCCGTCGCCGCGCGCGACCGGCTCGAGGGCCTGCCCCGGGCGCTGCGCTTCGCCGACCGCCGGGCCGCCGCCACCTGGCTGGACACCCGGCTGCCGGCCCTGGCCGCGTGTGCGCGCCTCGCGGTCGCCGACGGCGAGCTGGACACCCTGGCCCGCCGCCTGATCGCGGCCCTGGTGCGGGCGCTGGTCGAGCACCGCGGCACCGCCGAGGCGGCCCCCGAGCTGTACGGGCTGCACCGGCTGGTCCTGGACGTGGCCGAGCGCCGCGCCCTGCACCGCGAGCAGGCCGCCGCCCTGCTGAACCTGGCCGATCTCGACGCGGAGACCGGGCGCACGCAGGAGGCGCTGGAGCGCTACCGGGCCGCCCTGGACGCCGGACGGGCGGCGCAGGACCCGTACGCCACCGGCCGCGCGATGGAATCCGTAGGTGGCGCCTACCAGGAGCTCGGCGACTGGCACCGGGCCGCCGACTGGTTCGGTCGAGCGCTGTCCCAGTCGCTCACGAGGGGTGAGCGAGCGGACGAGGCCAGGCTGTACGGGAGGCTCGGCAACGTGCACACCTACGCGGGCCGGTACGGCGACGCGCTGCGCAGCTGGCGGGCCGCCGCGGCCGGCTACCGCAAGCTGGCCGATGTGCCCGGCCAGGCGCGGGCGTTGAGCGAAATGGCGCGGATCCAGGAGTACGCCGGACGGCCCGAGGAATCGCTGCACACCTGCCGCGAGGCGATCGAGGTGGCGCGGCGGGCCGGGGACCTGCGGCTTCAGGCCGCCCTGCAGGTGCGGCTGGCCGACACCCTCGACCGGCTCGGTGATCCGGCGGCGGCCCGGCTGCACCGCACCGCGGCCGACAGATTGCTCGGAGACGATCCCGCAGCCTACGAAATCCGCAGTGGTTCCGACTGAGATTATTGGTTTGCAAGGCTAGACACCGAGAAATCCTTCATTAGACTGGCTCCACCACGTCATCCCGTGGTGCATCCCGTTGCGCGCTGGTGCAATGGGTATGTATGGCATTGCACCGTTACATCCCCTGAGCCAAGGACCGTGATCGACGTGAAGGTCGGTATCCCCCGCGAGGTCAAGAACAACGAGTTCCGGGTGGCCATCACCCCCGCCGGCGTGCACGAGCTCGTCCGCAACGGCCACCAGGTCTTCATCGAGCAGAACGCCGGTGTCGGCTCCTCGATCACGGACGCCGAGTACGTCTCCGCCGGCGCCGAGATCCTCGGTACCGCCGACGAGGTGTGGGCGACCGCCGACCTGCTGCTCAAGGTCAAGGAGCCGATCGCGGAGGAGTACCACCGGCTCCGCAAGGACCAGACGCTCTTCACCTACCTGCACCTGGCGGCCTCCCGCGAGTGCACGGACGCCCTCCTGGAGTCCGGCACCACCGCCATCGCGTACGAGACGGTCGAGCTCGCCAACCGCGCGCTGCCGCTGCTCGCCCCGATGTCCGAGGTCGCGGGCCGGCTGGCCCCGCAGGTCGGCGCCTACCACCTGATGCGCTCGGCCGGCGGCCGCGGCGTCCTGCCCGGCGGTGTCCCCGGCACCCACGCCGGCGAGTGCGTGGTCATCGGCGGTGGCGTCTCCGGCTGGAACGCGGCGCAGATCGCCATCGGCATGGGCTTCCACGTGACCCTGCTCGACAAGGACATCAACAAGCTCCGCGAGGCCGACAAGATCTTCGGCACGAAGATCAAGACGATCGTCTCCAACGCCTTCGAGCTGGAGAAGGCCGTCGTCGAGGCCGACCTCGTCATCGGCGCGGTGCTGATCCCGGGTGCGAAGGCCCCGAAGCTGGTCACCAACGAGCTCGTCGCCAAGATGAAGCCCGGAAGTGTCCTTGTCGACATTGCGATCGACCAGGGCGGCTGCTTCGAGGACTCCCGTCCGACCACCCACGCCGAGCCGACCTTCCAGGTCCACAACTCGGTCTTCTACTGCGTCGCCAACATGCCGGGCGCGGTGCCGAACACCTCCACCTACGCGCTGACCAACGCCACGCTGCCCTACATCGTGCAGCTCGCGAACCTGGGCTGGGTCGAGGCGCTGCGCCGGGACCCCGCGCTGGCGCTCGGCCTCAACACCCATGACGGCCAGGTCGTTTACGGTCCGGTCGCCGAGGCCCACGGCCTGCAGACCCTGGAGCTCAGCACGCTGCTCGGCTGATCACGTCAACGACTGACGTCAATCTCACGTATCCGGCCGGACCTTGCCCGCAAGGTCCGGCCGGACGCGTATGGCGGCCCGGCGGAGATCCCGCTCAACTCGCCTCGAACGTAACCCTTTAACCGTTTCGCGCACCCGCGAAACTTCACAGTGACGGCCCGGACGCCCTTGACAGAGTGGTGTTCGGTTGCCGACACATCGTGCCGGGTCCGGCGGATTGTGTTGCTGCGGAGTGGTGACACGCCATAGAGTCGCCAACCGTCGGCATGGTGCCACGCTGACCTATCGATAAGTGTCCTGGTCACGTCCAAGGAGGTAAGACGACTTGTGAATGAGTCGACATTTGCTCCTGGGGGTGGTCAAGCAGACGCGTCTGCGCGGGGCCAGGGCCCTGCCGGACTCGAAGCTGTCGGCTCCGTCGCAGTACGCACCTTCGCAAACCACCAGCACATGACGACGCCCCAAAAGAGCATGGACGGCCTAGACGTGAACTCCACGGCCGGCGACCTGAGCGGCGCCACGCCCACCGGTCTCGCCGACTACGACGTGGTGCCCGAAGGGCACTTCTACGACCCCGACGCCGAGTACGAGCCCGACCCCGAGTACGCGGCCACCCTCGCACCCGACGCGGCGAGACAGCGCCGCGAACGGATCGGCCCGACCGGACGGCCGCTGCCGTACTTCCCGATCCCGGGTCCGCTGACGGACCACGGTCCGGCGAAGATCATCGCGATGTGCAACCAGAAGGGCGGCGTCGGCAAGACCACGTCGACCATCAACCTGGGCGCCGCACTCGCGGAGTACGGGCGGCGCGTGCTGCTCGTCGACTTCGACCCGCAGGGCGCGCTGTCCGTGGGCCTCGGAGTCAACCCGATGGAGCTGGACCTGACGGTCTACAACCTGCTCATGGAGCGGGGCATGTCGGCCGACGAGGTGCTGCTGAAGACGGCGGTCCCCAACATGGACCTGCTGCCGAGCAACATCGACCTGTCCGCCGCGGAAGTGCAGTTGGTCTCCGAGGTCGCGCGCGAGTCGACGCTCCAGCGGGCCCTGAAGCCGCTGATGAACGACTACGACTACATCGTGATCGACTGTCAGCCCTCGCTCGGCCTGCTGACCGTGAACGCCCTGACAGCAGCTCACAAGGTCATCGTGCCGCTGGAGTGCGAGTTCTTCGCCCTGCGCGGTGTGGCGCTGCTGACGGAGACCATCGAGAAGGTCCAGGAACGCCTCAACCCGGAGCTGGAGCTCGACGGCATCCTGGCGACGATGTACGACTCCCGTACGGTGCACAGCCGCGAGGTGCTGGCGCGGGTGGTCGAGGCCTTCGACGACCACGTCTACCACACCGTCATCGGCCGTACGGTGCGCTTCCCGGAGACCACGGTCGCCGGTGAGCCGATCACCACGTACGCCTCCAACTCCGTCGGCGCCGCCGCGTATCGCCAGCTCGCCAGGGAGGTGCTCGCCCGGTGTCACGCCGAGTGAGTCTGCCCGGAGCCGACGAACTGTTCCGTACGACCGGGGGGACGGCCCTGCAGGCCTCCTCACCGCGACGGGGTCCTGACGAGGCGTCGCCCTCGGACTCCGAGCACAGCGCGACGCGGGACACCGCGGCGGGCCCCGGCCGGGAGGCCGAGGAACCGGTGGTCGCCGCCCCACGCCGCCCGCAGGAAGGTTCCGGCCCCGCCCCGGCCCCGGCCGCGGCCACGGGTACGTCGCGGCGCAAAGGGGGCCGGGGGGCGAACCGCCGGCCGAGCGGGCGCGAGCGCCACGACGAGAAGATCACGGTCTACGTCTCCGCCGAGGAACTGATGGACCTGGAGCACGCGCGGCTGGTGCTGCGCGGCGAGCACGGGCTGGCCGTGGACCGCGGCCGCATCGTCCGCGAGGCGGTCGCCGTCGTCCTGGCGGACCTGGAATCCCGCGGCGACGCCAGCATCCTGGTCCGCCGCCTGCGCGGCCGCTGAAGCCTCTTGCGCTCCGCGGAGCCGTGGGGCCACCTCGCGCAGGCCTGCGGTGCTCCGCCCCACAGCCCCCGCGCCTCAAGCGCCGGCGGGGCTGGATAGAGGCCGGCGTTCCGAGCCGGCGCCGCGGGGCCACCTCGCGAAGGCCTGTGGGCTCTGCTCCGCGCCCTGCGCCTCAAGCGCCGGCGGGGCTGGGTGGGGCGTCGAGCGCCGGCGTGGCAGGCGGGGGTCGGCCCCTGTAGCCCGAGCGGCGTTTGAGCGGGGCTCGGCGGAGCCGCTGGGCACCTCACGCAGGCCTGCGGTGCTCCGCCCCACGCCCCGCGCCTCAAGCGCCGGCGAGGCTGGATAGAGGCCGACGTTTCGAGCGGGGCTCGCCGCAGGCGCGGGGTCGTGTTCCGAAGGCCTGCGGGGCTCTGCCCCACGCCCTGCGCCTCAAACGCCGGCGGGGCTGGGTGGGGCGTTGAGCGCCCGCGGGGCGGGCGGGGGTCGCCGCTTGCAGCCCGAGCGGCGTTTGAGCGGGGCTCGGCGGAGCCACTGGGCACCTCGCGAAGGCCTGCGGTGCTCCGCCCCACGCCCCGCGCCTCAAACGCCGGCGAGGCTGGATAGGGGCCGATGTTCCGAGCCGGAGCCGTGGGGCCACCTCGTGAAGGCATGCGGGGCTCTGCCCCACGCCCTGCGCCTCAAGCGCCGGCGGCTGGATCAGGGCCGGCCGTTTCGAGCCCGAGCGGCGATTGAGCGGGGCCGGTGGAGCCGCCGGGTGCGACGGGGAGCAGGGGTCGCGTTGCGGGCGTCGGCGCCGAGGGAACCGGGGGGTGCCCGGTAGGCTGCCAGGGCCGCCAGACACGCCGCCGGACCCAGGAACGCGATGCCCCCGAACGACCCCGCTCGGCCCGCCCCCAGGCGCCGCCTGGGCCGCGGCCCGGGGGCCGACCCGAAACCGGCTGCCGGGGCGGCGGCAGAGCCGTCCCCCGAGCCCGTCCCCGCAGCGGCGGCCCAAGAGCCCGTCCCTGCGGCGGCCCCCGAGCCCGACCCTGCGGTGGCTCCCCAGCCCGTCCCCGCGGCGGCCCCGGAGCCAGGCCCGGCGGCGGCCCCGGAGCCGGGCCCCGTCGCCGGGTCGGAGGCCCTTTCCGTCGAGCTGACGGCCGTGGGCGCCGATGCCCTGGCGGGGGCCGGGGCCGTTGGGGCACCGGGCGTGCCGGTGGCGGGGGACGGGGTGGTGTCGGCGGGGGGCGGTCGTGGGGCTGAGGGTGGTGGTGACGGGCGGTTCACGTTGCGGCTCGCCAACTTCGAGGGGCCCTTCGATCTGCTGTTGCAGCTCATCACGCGGCACAAGCTCGACGTCACCGAGGTCGCGCTGTCCAAGGTCACCGACGAGTTCATGGCGTACATCCGGGCCATGGGACCCGACTGGGACCTCGACCAGACCACCGAGTTCCTCGTCGTCGCCGCGACCCTGCTCGACCTCAAGGCCGCCCGGTTGCTGCCCGCCGCCGAGGTGGAGGACGAGGCCGACCTCGCCCTGCTGGAGGCCCGGGACCTGCTCTTCGCCCGGCTGCTGCAGTACCGGGCGTACAAACAGATCGCCGCGATCTTCGAGGACCGCTCCGACGCCGAGGCGCGCCGCTACCCCCGTACCGTCGGGCTGGAGCCGCACCTCGCCGAGCTGCTGCCCGAGGTCGTCATCAGCATCGGCGCCGAAGGGTTCGCCCGGCTCGCCGTCAAGGCCATGCAGCCCCGGGCCAAGCCCGAGGTGTACGTCGACCACATCCACGCGCCGCTGGTCAGCGTGCGCGAGCAGGCCGAGGTCGTGGTCCGGATGCTCCAGGCGCGCGGCGAGGCCAGCTTCCAGGAGCTGACCGAGGGCGTCACCGACACCCTGACCGTCGTCGCGCGCTTCCTGGCGCTCCTGGAGCTCTACCGGGAGAAGGCCGTCTCGCTGGACCAGGAGGAGGCCCTGGGGGCGCTCATGGTCCGCTGGAGCGGCGGCACCGGTCCCGGGCCGGCCGTGACCGACGAGTTCGACCGAGTCGTGGAGGAGAGTGAGGAGAGTGGAGGCGATCGTGACTGAGGGGGCGGCAGTGCCGCTGAAGCCCGCGCTCGAGGCCGTGCTCATGGTCGTCGACGAACCCGCCACCGAGGCCCACCTGGCCAAGGTGCTCGGCCGCACTCCCCGTGAGGTCGCCGACGCGCTGCGCGAGCTCGCCGACGAGTACACCGTGCAGGGCCGCGGCTTCGAGCTGCGGCTGGTCGCCGGTGGCTGGCGGTTCTACAGCCGCGCCGAGTACGCCGCCGCCGTCGAGGGCTTCGTCCTGGACGGCCAGCAGGCCCGGCTCACCCAGGCGGCCCTGGAGACCCTCGCCGTCGTCGCGTACCGCCAGCCGGTCAGCCGTTCCCGCGTCTCGGCGGTGCGCGGAGTCAACTGCGACGGGGTCATGCGCACCCTCCTCCAGCGCGGTCTGGTCGAGGAGGCGGGCACGGAACCCGAAACAGGTGCGATCCTGTACAGGACGACGAACTACTTTCTGGAGCGGATGGGCCTGCGCGGCCTGGACGAGCTCCCGGAGCTCGCGCCCTTCCTCCCGGAGGCGGAAGCGATCGAGGCCGAGACGCAGGAAGGCGTCCCGTCGTTCGATCCGGACGCTCCGGACACAGACGAAGACGACAAGACGACGGAACTTTGATGCGAAGCAGCGGCGGCAACGGCGGCAACAGGAACAGCGGCAACAGCGGCGGGCGCGGTAACTACCGCGGCGCCGGGAACGGGCGCGACGACAGGCAGGGCGGCGGCCGGGGCGGCCAGGGCCAGAGCCAGGGCCGGGGCCGGAGCCAGGGTCAGGGCCAGGGGCAGGGTCAGGGCCAGGGTGAGAGCCGTCCGCGCCGTCCGCGTCCCGAGGAGCGCCGCTACGACGTGGGCCCCGAGGGCGAGCGCAGCGGCGGCGGCGCCAAGGCCGGTGGCGGCGGCGCCCGCGGCGCGGCCGCGCGCGGCGGTGCCAAGGGCGGCCCCAAGACGTCCAAGACCCCCGGCATCGGCGGGGCCGGCGGCCCGCGCCGCGGTCCCGGCAGCCGCAGCGGCCAGTCGCGCCCCCGCGAGTACGACGCCCGCGTCGAGGAGCGCAACCGCGAGCGCTACGCGAACAAGCCCGAGATCAAGACCCCGAAGACCTTCCCCGGCGCCGAGCAGGAGGGCGAGCGGCTGCAGAAGGTGCTCGCCCGCGCCGGCATGGGCTCGCGCCGCGCCTGCGAGGAGCTGATCGAGCAGGCCCGCGTCGAGGTCAACGGCAAGGTCGTCGTCGAGCAGGGCCTGCGCGTGGACCCGCAGAAGGACGAGATCAAGGTGGACGGCCTGACCGTCGCCACCCAGTCGTACCTCTTCTTCGCGCTGAACAAGCCGGCCGGCGTGGTGTCCACCATGGAGGACCCCGACGGCCGCCAGTGCCTGGGCGACTACGTCACCAACCGTGACACGCGGCTCTTCCACGTCGGGCGCCTGGACACCGAGACCGAGGGCATCATCCTGCTCACCAACCACGGCGAGCTGGCGCACCGCCTGACCCACCCCAAGTACGGCGTGCAGAAGACCTACCTGGCCGCCATCACCGGCCCGCTGCCGCGCGAGGTGGGCAAGCGCCTGCAGTCCGGCATCGAGCTGGAGGACGGCTACGCCCGCGCCGACCACTTCCGCGTGGTCGACCAGGTCGGCAAGAACTACCTGGTCGAGGTGACCCTCCACGAGGGCCGCAAGCACATCGTGCGCCGCATGCTGGCCGAGGCCGGCTTCCCGGTCGAGAAGCTGGTCCGTACCGCGTTCGGCCCGATCGAGCTCGGCGACCAGAAGTCCGGCTGGCTGCGCCGCCTGACCAACACCGAGGTCGGCATGCTCATGCGCGAGGTCGGTCTCTAGCCTCTATTGCAGCCTGTCCGAGGGCTGAGAGCCCGCGGTGCCCCACCGGCACCGCGGGCTCTTCGCGTTTCCGGGCCGCGCCCGTTCCTCCGGTTCCTCCGGTTCCCACGTTTCCTCCGGTCCCGCGTCTTGCCGCCCTCCGCGATCACTGTTTATAGTCAGAGTGACTATTAAGGGGGGTCGTCGTGAGCTGGACTCTCACCTGGACCGAGGTCCTCGGGTTCGCCACCGGCGCCGTGTGCGTCTGGCTGGTGGCCCGCCAGCACGTCGCCAACTGGCCGATCGGCATCGCCAACAACGTGTTCTTCATCGTGCTGTTCACCCAGGCGGGCCTGTACGCCGACGCCGGCCTCCAGATCGTCTTCATCGCCCTCGCCGCGTACGGCTGGTGGACCTGGACCCACGGGGGTGGACCGGGCTCCACGGACGCCCTTCCGGTGCGCCGCACCTCGCGCGCCGAATGGTTGTGGCTGGCCGTGGCGGGGGTGGTGGGGACCGCCGCCCTGGCGCTCCTGCTGGACCGGGCCACCGACTCCACGGTGCCGTTCTGGGACGCCCTGACCACCGGGCTCTCGCTCATGGCGACGTACGGCCAGTGCCGCAAACGCGTGGAGTCCTGGTGGCTGTGGATCGCCGCCGACGTCGTCTACATCCCGCTGTACGTCTCCAAGGGCCTCCTGCTCACCGCCCTGCTGTACGTCGGCTTCCTCGCCCTGTGCGTCGTCGGCCTGCGCAGCTGGCGGCGCGACCTGGCCGCGCCGCGCGCGGCCCGGGCCCTGGGAGCGACGGCATGAGCGGGCCGCGGGCCTACGGACACGGGCTGGTGCTGGGCAAGTTCTACCCGCCCCACGCCGGCCACCACCACCTCGTACGCACCGCGCTCGACCAGTGCGAGCGGCTGACCGTGCTGGTGTGCGCGGCCTCCGTGGAATCGGTGCCGCTCGCCGACCGGGTCGCCTGGATGCGCGAGGCGCACCCGCAGGCCGAGGTGGTCGGCGCCGTCGACGACATCCCCGTCGACCTGACCGATCCGGCGGTCTGGGAGGCTCACATGGCGGTCTTCCGGGCGGCCGTGCCCGGCCCGGTCGACGCCGTCTTCACCTCCGAGGCGTACGGCACCGAGCTCGCCCGCCGGTTCGGCGCCGACGAGGTCCGCGTCGACCCCGACCGCACCCTCTTCCCGGTCTCCGGGACGGCCGTGCGCAAGGACCCGGTGGGCTGCTGGGAGTTCCTCGGACCGGCCGTCCGGGCGGCCCTCACCCGGCGGGTCGTCGTCCTGGGCGCCGAGTCGACCGGCACCACCACCCTGTCGCGGGCCCTGGCCGCCCACTACCGGCGGCGCGGCGGCGTCTGGGCGCAGACCGGCTGGGTGGCGGAGTACGGACGCCGCTACAGCGAGGAGAAGCTGGCGGCGCTGCGGGCCGAGGACCCGGCCGCGGGCTGGGCCGACGCCGTCTTCGCCGCCGAGGAGTTCCCCGTCATCGCCCGCCGGCAGGACGAGGACGAGGACCGGGCTGCCCGGCTGGGCTCGCCGGTGCTGTTCTGCGACACCGACTCCTTCGCCACCGGCGTGTGGCACGAGCGGTACGTGGGCGGGCGCAGCGCCGACGTCGAGGCGATCGCGGCCCGCCGCCCGCGGGACCTGTACCTGCTGACCGATCACGAGGACGTGCCCTTCGAGGACGACGGGCTGCGCGACGCGCCGCACCTGAGGCCCTGGATGACCGGCCGCTTCCACGAGGAACTCACCCGCACCGGCCGACGTTTCCTCCTCGTCGGCGGGGACCGCGAGGAGCGGCTGGAGACGGCCGTGGCCGCCGTCGACGCGCTCCTCGCCGAGGGCTGGCACTTCGCCGATCCCCTGCCGGAGCGCCGGTGAGCGGCGCCGGGGACGGCCATGACCCGTCCGCCTCCTACGACCCGTCCGGCTCCTACGACCCCTCCGCCTTCGAGCCGTTCGCGGTGACGGTCGACCTCGCCGTGTTCACGGTGCGCGGCGGCGCCCTGCACGTGCTGCTGATCCGGCGCGGACAGGAGCCGTACCTGGGCGCGTGGGCGCTGCCGGGCGGCTTCGTCACGCCCCGGGAGTCCGCCGAGACCGCCGCCCGCCGCGAGCTGGCGGAGGAGACCGGCCTGACCGACGACGTGGTCGCGGCCCTGCACCTCGAACAGCTGCGCACGTACAGCGAGCCGGACCGCGACCCCCGGATGCGGGTGGTCTCCGTGGCCTTCACCGCACTGGTGCCGGACCTGCCCGAACCGGCCGCCGAGGGCGGCGGCGACGCGGCCCACGCCCGCTGGATGCACCTCGCCGAGGTCGGCGCGCTGGCCTTCGACCACGCCGCGATCCTCGCGGACGCCCGCTCCCGGATCGGCGCCAAGCTGGAGTACACGTGCCTGGCGACCGCCTTCTGCCCGCCCGAGTTCACCCTCGGTGAGCTCCAGGCCGTCTACGAGACGGTCTGGGACACCGCCCTGGACCGCCCCAACTTCCGCCGCAAGGTGCTCGCCACGCCCGGCTTCGTCGAGGCCGTGCCCGGCGCCGCCCGGCTGACCGGCGGGCGCGGCAAACCGGCCGCCCTCTACCGGGCCGGACCGGCCACCACGCTCCATCCCCCGCTGCTCCGCCCGGAAGGACACCCCCGATGACGGTACCCACCAAGCGCGCCGCGACCGGCGCCCTGATCGGCCTGGCCCTCGGCGACGCGCTCGGTTTCCCCACCGAGTTCAACGACGTCCCCTCGATCCTGGCCAAGACCGGCCCGTGGCGCCGGATGGACCTGCCCCGCCCGGCGATCGTCACCGACGACACCCAGATGACCCTCGCCCTGGCCCGCGGCATCCGTACGGCCATGGGGCGCGGCCCGCTGGACCCGGCGGCGCTGGCCGGCCCGGTGCGCGAGGAGTTCGTCGCCTGGTACCACTCCCCGGACAACAACCGGGCACCCGGCAACACCTGCCTGCGGGCCTGCGGCCTGCTGGACGACCCGCGGCGCGACTGGCGCGACGCCAGCCAGACCGGCTCCAAGGGCTGCGGCGCGAACATGCGGGTGGTGCCGGTGGGCCTGGTGCCCGGCTGGACGGACGAGGAGCGGGCCGGCGCGGCCCAGCTCCAGTCGGCCCTCACCCACGGCCACCCGACGGCGCTCGCCGCCTCCGACCTGACGGCGCGTGCGGTCCGGCTGCTGGCGCGGGGCGCCGAGGTGACCGGCCTGGTCGGCCTGCTGCGCTCGTACGCCCTGGACCAGCGCACGACCTACCACGAGCGCTGGCTCGGCGACCTCTGGATGCGCACCGGCTCGGACGCGAGCCCGCAGTCCTTCATCGCCCGCGGCTGGGACGAGTGCCTGGCGGTCCTGGACCGCCTGAGCGCGGCCCTGGCATCGCCCTCCCCGGAGACGGACCCGTGTCTGGCCACCGGCGACGGCTGGATCGCCGAGGAGGCCCTGGCCACGGCCCTGCACTGCTTCCTGCTCTTCCCCGCGGACCCCCTGACCGCGCTGCGCCGGGCGGCCTGCACCCAGGGCGACTCGGACTCGATCGCCTGCCTGGCGGGCGCCTTCGCGGGCGCCCACCTGGGCGCGGACGTCTGGCCCCGCGACTGGGAGGGCCGCATCGAATACCGTGCCGACCTGCTCACCTTCGGCGCCCTCTGGGACGCGTGAACGTCCGGGCGGCGGCCGGGGCGGGGTCAGCGCAGCGCTGAGGCGCGGCGGGTGCGGACGAGGAAATCCTGGACGCGGGCGTGGTCCGGGGCGGCCGGGAGGGGGGTCGTGGCCAGGGCGGCCTCCGTCTCGGCGGTCAGAGTGGCCATCCAGGACTCGACCCGGTCCCAGGGGAGTTCGCCGTGCTTGACCGCCAGCAGCCGGTCGCGGTGCTCGCCCGCGTCGATGGTCAGCCGGCCGGTGCGCAGCAGGTCCCGGCAGGAGATCAGCAGGCGGAGCAGGTGCATCGCGTGCTTCCAGCGCGGGCCGCCGTGCAGGCGGACGTCCGCCTCGAGCTTGGCGCGCTGGGATACGGCGTAGCGGGTGAAGGTGGTGTGGGCCTCGCGGGAGAGGAAGGCGTCCCGCAGCGCGCGCAGCTCCTCGCCGACCGGGGTCAGGACCTCGACCAGCGGGGAGTGCAGGCACTCCAGGACGTTGGGGTTGGCCTTCAGGGCCAGTGCGCAGAATCGTTCCAGCTCCCAGGAGAACTGCTCCTCCAAGGGCCCGTCCACATGCGTCGGCGGCTTGTCGAAGCGCCAGAACAGCGGCGTCGGCGCCAGGTAGACGCCGCGCAGGTCGGTGTCGCTCGTCTCCGTCGCCAGCCCGAAGGCGCGCGAGCCCATCACGCAGGAGTAGACCGTGTGCTCGCGCACCAGGTCCATGTCGTCGATCGCTTCCACCGGTCGGAGACTAGACGCCCCCGTGCCGCTCACGCGAGCGAGATGTTCTCGCCCGAGACCTTGATCGGCTTCTCGGGCAGCGGCCTGGTCGCCGGGCCGTGGGCGACCGCGCCGTCGGCGATCGCGAACCTGCTGCCGTGACAGGGGCAGTCGATCGTGCCGTCCGCCACCTTCGCCACCGTGCAGCCCTGGTGCGTGCAGACCGCGGAGAAGGCCCGGAAGGTGCCGGCCTCCGGCTGGGTGACCACGATCTTCTCCGCGGCGAGGACCGTGCCGCCGCCCACCGGGACCTGGGAGGTCGTGGTGAGGACCTGGCCGCCGGTCGGTGCGCTCCCGCTCCCGGCCGCCGGCTGCTGCGCCGTCCCGCAGGCCGTCAGTGCGCAGCCGGTCAGGGCCGCGGTGCCCACCACCAGGACCGTGCGCCGGGGGGTGCCCGTGGGGTCGCTCATGACGTCTCCTCGTTCGGGGACCGGGTCCGCCCGGGCGGGCGGGGACGGCGAACAGCATCCCGGGCCGCCCCGGCCCCGCCCGGCAGGTCGGCGTACGGCGTGTCAGGCGCCCGGTTCCCACGGCCGCAGCGCCGACGGCCGGCCCGGGGCGCGCACGACCTCCCACAGGCGGACCGCGGCCGCCCGGTTGAGCGGCCCGTGCACGTGCGGATAACGGGCCCCCGATTCACCCTCCCGGCGCACCTCCGAGGTCAGCGCGCGCTCGTCGAGCTCCACGGCCAGCAGCGTGCCGGGGGTGTCGCGGTAGTGCGTGTCGGCGATCTCCAGGGTGATCGGGCGGTCGGCCGAGCAGTGCACGAAGCCCTCGGACTCCAGGGAGGGCGGCGCGTACGGCAGCTCCGGGGCGGCGCTCCAGTCGGCGAGCGGGACGATGTGAAAGATCATGTCGATGGTTCTATCGCAGTCCCCGCCGGGTGGCGGAATGGGAGGGTACGGGTCACATTGTCCCTGATCTCCGTCCCACATCGAAAGGCGACACCATGGCGGGAAACGACCTCGGATCCCTGCTCGGCGGGCTCCTCGGCGGCGGCAAGGACGGCTCCGCCGCGGGCGGCGGGGGCAATGTCCTCGGTGCTCTGCTCGGCGCCATCCTGGGCGGCGGGTCGGGCGGCGCCGGCGGGGCCGGGGCCGCGGCCGGCGGGGACAATCCGCTGGGCGGCCTGCTGGACATGCTGACCAGGTCCGGGCTGGCCGACCAGGCGCAGTCCTGGATCGGCACCGGCGAGAACCAGCCGATCACCGGGGAGCAGGTCCAGCAGGCGCTGCCCGACGGCACCCTGGCGAAGGTGGCCGAACAGGCCGGCGTCACCCCGCAGGCCGCCGCCGACCAGATCGCCCAGACCCTCCCGACGGCCGTCGACAAGCTCACGCCCGAGGGTCAGCTGCCCAGTGGTTCGCTGGAGGACATCATCAGGCAGCAGAAGTTCTGACCCTCCGGCGGCCCGATGGCCCGGGTACGCGACGACCCGGGTGCGCGACGGCCCGGCGGACCGAGGACCCGGCCGGACCGTCCCACGGGGCGGCCCGCCGGGTCCTCGTACTCCCGGGGCTGACTACGCTGAGTACGCCGGAGCAGCACAGCCACCCGAGGAGCACCCCCAGTGAGAACCGCCGTCGTCATCGGAACCGGACTGATCGGCACCTCCGCGGCGCTCGCGCTGGCCGGGCGCGGGGTGACCGTGCACCTCGTCGACCACGACCCCACCGCGGCCCGCACCGCCGCCTCCCTCGGCGCCGGCACCTGCGACGCCCCCGAGGGCCCGGTCGACCTCGCGGTCGTCGCCGTGCCGCCGGCGCACGTGGCCGCCGCGCTGGCGGAGGCGATCGGGCGGGGCACGGCCCGCGCGTACGTCGACGTGGCCAGCGTCAAGGGCGGGCCGCGCCGTGAGCTGGAGGCGCGGGGCGTGGACCTCTCCACGTACATCGGCACCCACCCGATGGCCGGCCGGGAACGCTCCGGGCCGCTCGCGGCGACGGCGGACCTCTTCGAGGGGCGGCCGTGGGTGCTGACGCCGGCCCGCGAGACCGACCACTGGGTCCTCAACCTCGCCCTGGAACTCGTCGCCCTGTGCCGGGCCGTCCCCGTGGTCATGGACGCCGACCAGCACGACCGCGCCGTCGCCCTCGTCTCGCACACCCCGCAGCTGGTGTCCAGCATGGTCGCGGCCCGGCTGGCCGACGCCGACGAGTCGGCGGTGCGGCTGTGCGGCCAGGGGATCCGCGACGTGACCCGGATCGCCGCCTCCGACCCCCGGATGTGGGTGGAGATCCTGTCGGCCAACCCGGGACCGGTGGCCGACGTCCTGTCCGGGATCGCCGCCGACCTGGACGAGACCGTGCAGGCCCTGCGCGGCCTGCAGTCCGCCGACGAGGACAAGCGGCGCGGCGGCGCGGAGGGCATCGAGGACGTCCTGCGGCGCGGCAACGCCGGCCGGGACCGGGTCCCGGGCAAGCACGGCGCCGCCCCCACCCGCTACGAGACGGTGGCGGTGTTCATCAGCGACCAGCCGGGCGAGCTGGCACGGATCTTCGCCGACGCCGGCCGGGCCGGGGTCAACGTGGAGGACGTACGCATCGAGCACGCCACCGGACAGCAGGCGGGACTGGTCCAGCTCATGGTCGAACCGCGCGCGGTCGCGGGCCTGACCACCGCCCTGCGGGAACGCGGCTGGGCCCTGCGCCAGCAGTGACCGCGGCGCCCGGAGACGGAGCGGGGAGCGCCGGGCCCGGGGCCCGGTAACCTTGGGGAGGGGCGCTTTGGCGCGCCCGGAACACGTACGCGCAACCAGGAAGGTGCTCGCCCCGTGGAAACCGCCGCTCCGTCCGCCGTGATCGTCGCCATCGACGGTCCCTCCGGCACGGGCAAGTCCAGCACCTCCAAGGCCGTCGCCGCCACGCTCGGGCTGCGCTACCTGGACACCGGTGCCCAGTACCGGGCCATCACCTGGTGGATGATCACCAACGGGATCGACATCGCCGACCCCCACGCGATCGCCGTCGCCGCGGGCAAGCCCGTCATCGAGTCCGGTACGGACCCGGCCGCGCCGACGATCACGGTCGACGGGGTCGACGCCGCCGGCCCGATCCGCACCCAGGAGGTCACCTCCAAGGTCAGCGCCGTGAGCGCCGTGCCCGAGGTGCGCACGCTCATCACCGAGCTCCAGCGCTCGATCGCCGCGCGGGCCGAGGGCGGGATCGTCGTCGAGGGCCGCGACATCGGCACGACCGTCCTCCCGGACGCCGACCTCAAGATCTTCCTCACCGCGTCGGCCGAGGCCCGTGCGGCCCGCCGCAACGGCGAGCTGGCGGGCAAGGAGGCCACCGACCTGGCGGCCACCAAGGAAGCCCTGATCAAGCGCGACGCGGCGGACTCCGGACGCAAGACCTCCCCGCTGGCCAAGGCCGGCGACGCCGTCGAGGTCGACACCACCGACCTGACGCTGGAGCAGGTCATCGAGTGCGTCGTGACGCTCGTGGAGTCCAAGCGCGGCGGGACCGACGGCGCGGAGAAGCGGGCGGGCCGCAAGTGAGCGAAACGCCCTCCCTCAAGGGTGCGGCGGTCGGGCGGCGGATCGGCATCGGGCTCATGTACGGGCTGTGGAAGCCCCGTGTGCTCGGCGCCTGGAGAGTGCCGGCCTCCGGGCCGGTCATCCTCGCCGTGAATCACGCGCACAACATCGACGGCCCCATGCTCATGGGGACGGCGCCCCGCCCCCTGCACTTCCTGATCAAGAAGGAAGCGTTCGTCGGGCCGCTCGGCACCTTCCTGGAGGGCATCGGCCAGGTCAAGGTCGACCGCACCGGCACCGACCGGACCGCCATCACCCGGGCGCTGGCCGTGCTCGACAACGGCGGGGCCCTGGGCATCTTCCCCGAGGGCACCCGGGGCGAGGGCGACTTCGCCTCGCTGCGCGCGGGCCTCGCCTACTTCGCCGTACGCTCGGGTGCCCCGATCGTGCCCGTCGCCGTCCTGGGCAGCACCGAGCGCCGGGGCCGCCTGGTCAAGGGGCTGCCGCCCCTGAAGAGCCGGGTCGACATCGTCTTCGGCGACGCCTTCCAGGCCGGCGACGGATCCGGCCGCCGTACCCGCACCGCGCTCGACGAGGCCACCGTACGCATCCAGCGGCACCTCACGGAGCACCTGTCCGACGCCAAGCGCCTGACCGGGCGCTGAGCGAGACTTGAACCAGTAGTGGGCCCGCGGCAGCGCGGGTGCCACCGATCACCACGAACGACGAGGAACGGACTTCATGAACGACCAGCACGACCACGGAGCGCTTGGCGACGCCGAGTACGCGGAGTTCATGGAGCTCGCCGCGGAAGAGGGCTTCGACATCGAGGACGTCGAAGGCGCGATCGAGGCGGCGGGCCACGGCCCCCTCCCCGTCCTCGCCGTCGTCGGCCGTCCCAATGTCGGCAAGTCGACTCTGGTCAACCGCATCATCGGCCGCCGCGAGGCGGTCGTCGAGGACAAGCCGGGTGTCACCCGTGACCGCGTGACCTACGAGGCCGAGTGGGCCGGCCGCCGCTTCAAGGTCGTCGACACCGGCGGCTGGGAGCAGGACGTCCTCGGCATCGACGCCTCCGTCGCCGCCCAGGCCGAGTACGCCATCGAGGCCGCCGACGCGGTCGTCTTCGTCGTGGACGCCAAGGTCGGCGCCACCGACACCGACGAGGCCGTGGTCCGGCTGCTGCGCCGGGCCGGCAAGCCGGTCGTGCTGGCTGCCAACAAGGTCGACGGGCAGTCGGGCGAGGCCGACGCCTCGATGCTGTGGGCCCTGGGCCTGGGCGAGCCGTACCCGGTCTCCGCGCTGCACGGCCGCGGCACCGGTGACCTGCTGGACCAGGTCCTCGAGGCGCTGCCCGAGGCGCCCGAGCAGACCTTCGGCGGGACCGCCCTCGGCGGCCCGCGCCGGATCGCGCTCATCGGCCGCCCGAACGTCGGCAAGTCCTCGCTGCTGAACAAGGTCGCGCGGGAGGAGCGGGTCGTCGTCAACGAGCTGGCCGGCACCACCCGCGACCCGGTCGACGAGCTGATCGAGCTCGGCGGCGTGACCTGGAAGTTCGTCGACACCGCGGGTATCCGCAAGCGCGTCCACCTCCAGCAGGGCGCCGACTACTACGCCTCCCTGCGGACGGCCGCGGCCGTCGAGAAGGCCGAGGTCGCGGTGATCCTGATCGACTCCAGCGAGTCCATCAGCGTCCAGGACCAGCGGATCATCACCATGGCCGTCGAGGCCGGCCGCGCCATCGTGATCGCGTACAACAAGTGGGACACCCTCGACGAGGAGCGCCGCTACTACCTCGAGCGCGAGATCGAGACCGAGATGCAGCAGGTCGCCTGGGCGCCCCGGGTGAACGTCTCCGCAGCCACCGGCCGCCACATGGAGAAGCTGGTCCCGGCGATCGAGACGGCGCTGGCGGGCTGGGAGACGCGCGTGCCCACGGGACGCCTCAACGCGTTCCTCGGTGAGATCGTCGCCGCCCACCCGCACCCGATCCGGGGCGGCAAGCAGCCGCGCATCCTCTTCGGCACCCAGGCCGGCACCAAGCCGCCGCGGTTCGTGCTGTTCGCGTCGGGCTTCCTGGAGCACGGCTACCGGCGCTTCGTCGAGCGCCGGCTGCGCGAGGAGTTCGGCTTCGAGGGCACCCCGATCCACATCTCGGTGCGGGTGCGGGAGAAGCGCGGCGCCAAGACCGCCAAGAAGAAGTAGCGCGGCGGGCCGGCGTGGCGGTGGTCCGCCGGTTTCAGTAGCCGCGGCGCGGAGCGGGCGGCAGGGCCGCCGGGACGTGGTGCGTCCCGGTCTGGTGCTGCCGCCCGCCGCCGTATCCGGAGCCGCCCGCGGTGACGGCGGCGACGGCGTAGAGGGGCTGCGGTGGCGGGGCGAGCTGCGGGGCGCCGTACATCGTCTGCCACGGTTCGGTCTGCCATGCGGAACCGTTCCATCCGCTGACGCTGCTTCCGGTGGCGGCGACGGGGTGGCCGGCGCCGTACGGCCCGAAGGCCGTGAAACCGTGGTCCTCCTCGCCCGTACGGTCGCCCGGCAGGGTCCGGAACGCGCGCAGGTACTCGGAGTACAGCGCGTCGTAGATCGGGGTCGGGCTGGGGAAGGACGGGGCGCGGGAGGGGTCGTATGAATGCACGTATCAGCCAACGACCCCGGCGCCCTGCGGATGCGGGGACGGGCGGAGAAAACGCAGATCGCCCAGGGTGCGCGGGACGGACCGCGGACCCTGGGCGCACGGCGCCGTCCGGCCCCGGGACGGGGCCGGACGGCGGGGGCGGAGCACGGCCGGTACGGGCCCGCCACGGGGCCGGTACCGGTGGGGATCAGGTGCCGGCGAGGGGCATGGAGGCGGCGACGAGCTTGCCGGCGGCCGCGGCCTTGTCGAGGGCGTCGCGCAGCAGGTCCTCGCGGGGCTGCTGGCCGATGGAGCCGACCGGGGCGGCGTAGACCAGCACCCGCTGGGTCTTGTTGACGGCGGCGCGCCAGCCGTCGGTGACCGAGAGCGCCTGGTGGGCCTGCCACCACGCGACCTGGCCGCCGCCCTCGGTGCCGGGCTGGAGCACGGCGTGCAGCTGGCCGGCCGCCAGGAGGACCGACCAGCCCGCGAGCGGGGAGGGCGGCGAGGCGGTGTCGGTGACCGGGATGAAGCCCTGCTCGATGAGGAGCGGCAGGAAGTCGTCGCCGGGGCCGGTGGTGCCCGGGCGGGCGATCGGCGCGGTCGGCTCGACCACGAGGGCGGGGTGCAGTTCACCGCCGATCAGGACCAGACCGCTGGTGATGCCGAGCACGGCCTGGCCGCCGGGGACGGGGGCGGGCGGGGCACCGGCGGCCGCGGGGGCGGGGCTGTCGCCGGTGATGCTGCGGACGGCGCCCTGGAGCTGCTCCTCCGAGACGGTGACGACCTGGGAGGGGATGCAGCCGGCGTGGGCGAAGGCGAGGACGGCGGTCTCCTCGCCGACGAACAGCACCGTGCTGGTGCGTTCGCGCTCGGAGTCTCCCGGGGTGCGGCAGGAGGTGCAGTCGTAACTGCCCGGCGCGGTCTCGCCGGCGAGCAGCAGGTCGGCTTCTTCGTCGCCGATCTCGGCGCGTACGTCATCACTGACGTCGAGCATGCGCGGCACGGGGTGACTCCTCGGACTAGGACGGAACGAACGGGCGTGCGCGGCCGGGCGGTTCCCGGCTCGCCTCACTCAACGGGGGAGCGGTGCACGGGGTCACGCCGATCGAGGGAACGGATTCGAACCGGGCCCCCGAACGAGTGAAGGGCCCGACCGCGGCGTTCTGTTCGGTGCAACTCGTGTCTTTTTGTGGTCAGTTGCTGCGACAGATCGCCCGTTTGCGGAACCGGGTGCGGTCGGCCGACCGGGTGGGCCGCGGTGCGGTGCCGCGCGGCGGGCCGGGGACGGCGCAGCGGGCTGCCTAGCGTGATCCGGTGCCCGACCTCCGGATCCGGTGGCCGGCCGTGCCCGCGGCGGCCGCCGCCGCCGTGCTGGCGCCGCTGCTCGCGCTCCTGCCACTGACGCTGCCGTTGTCGTTCGCCGCGGCCGCGCCGCCGCCGCCCGCGCCCGGGCCGGGCGGGGTGGCGGCGGAGGTCGGCTCGCCGGGGGTGATCGGCAGCGGGCCGGGGGACTGCGGGCCGGGCGGGACCTGGCCGTGGGACTGCGTCGCCGACTGCGAGAGCAGCGGGCGCTGGCACGTCAACACCGGCAACGGCTTCTACGGCGGGCTCCAGTTCTGGCAGCCGACGTGGGAGGACCACGGGGGCCTGGCCTTCGCGGAGCGCGCGGACCTGGCGACGCGGGAGCAGCAGATCCGGGTCGGGGAGGAACTGCTGGGCGCGCAGGGCTGGGAGGCGTGGCCGGTGTGCTCGAAGCGGTACGGGCTGGCCGGGCGGTGGCACGTGGTGCGGGCGGGGGAGACGCTGTTGTCGATCGCCCGGAAGCGGAAGGCCGTCGGGGGCTGGCCGGTGCTGTACGAGGCGAACCGCGCCGCGATCGGCCCCGACCCCCGCTCCCTCGCGCCGGGCACCCTGCTCCGGCTCCCGTCCCCGGCGAAGCCCCCGGCCCCGGCGACGGCCCCGGTGGCACCCGCGGGCCAGCCGAAGCCGGCGGCACCGTCGCCCTCCGCGAAGCCGTCGGCCTCCGCGAAGCCCGCGCTCCCGGCGAAGCCCTCGTCGGCCGCGAAGCCCCCGCTTCCGGCGAAGCCGCCCGTCGCACCGTAGGCCCGCCCGGGAGGGCGTACGGCAGACTCGGGGGCATGCTGGAGACCTCCGCACGACTGCTGCGCCTGTTGTCCCTGTTGCAGGCGTACCGCGAATGGACCGGCGCCGACCTCGCCGAGCGCCTCGGCGTGACCCCGCGTACGGTCCGCCGGGACGTCGAGCGGCTGCGCGAGCTCGGTTATCCGGTCAACGCCAGCCCCGGTACCGGCGGCGGCTACCAGCTGGGCGGGGGCGCCGAACTGCCGCCGCTGCTGCTGGACGACGACGAGGCGGTGGCCGTGGCCGTCGGCCTGCGCACCGCCGCCGGCAACGGCGTCGAGGGCATCGGGGAGGCCTCCGTACGGGCACTGGCCAAGCTGGAGCAGGTCCTGCCCGGCCGGCTGCGACGCCGGGTGTCCACGCTCAACGAGTTCACCGTGCCCATGTTGCGCGGCCAGCAGCGCTCCACGGTCGACCCCTCCGTCCTGACCGAGCTGGCCGCCGTCTGCCGCGACGGCGAACGCCTGCGCTTCGCCTACCGCGACCACGAGGGCAACGCCACCCGCCGTACCGTCGAGCCGCACCGCCTGGTGTGCAGCGAGCGCCGCTGGTACCTGGTCGCCTGGGACGTGGACCGGGCGGACTGGCGGACCTTCCGCGCCGACCGGATCGAGCCGCGCCCGCCGCACGGCCCGCGCTTCGCGCCGCGTACGCCCCCGGCCGAGGACCTCGCGGCCTACGTCTCCCAGGGCGTCTCGCTGCGCGCGTACGCCGCCCGGGCCGTCGTACGGCTGGAGGTGCCGGCGCAGGAGGCGGCGGGGACGATCGGACCCGCCGACGGGACCCTGGAACCGCTGGACGAGCACAGCTGCCTGCTGCGCACCGGGGCGGTCAGCCTCGATGTGATGGTGCTGCATCTGATGCTGCTGGGGCACGAGTTCGAGGTGCTGGAGCCGCCCGAGCTGGTGGAGCAGATCACCGCCGCCCGGGATCTGCTGGCGCGGGCGGCGGACCGGTCCGCCGGGCCGGCGGCGCCCCCGGCCGCGGTGCCCCGAACCCGGGGTGGTGCAGATCGAAGGCCGGTGACTCGGAGCGGACCGGGGGCAGGGTGAGGAAGTTGTGCCGGGGCGGTGGGCAGGAGGTCGCCCACTCCAGGGAGCGGCCGTAGCCCCAGGGGTCGTCGACCTCGACCCTGGGGGCGTACTTCGCGGTCTTCCAGACGTTGTAGACGAACGGCAGCGTCGACAGCCCCAGCAGGAAGGAGCCGATGGTGGACACGGCGTTGAGCGTGGTGAAGCCGTCGGCGGCCAGGTAGTCGGCGTAGCGGCGCGGCATGCCTTCCGCGCCCAGCCAGTGCTGCACCAGGAACGTGGTGTGGAAGCCGACGAAGAGGGTCCAGAACTGGATCCTGCCCAGGCGTTCGTCGAGCAGCTTGCCGGTGAACTTCGGCCACCAGAAGAAGAAGCCGGCGAAGGTCGCGAAGACGACGGTGCCGAAGACGACGTAATGGAAGTGCGCGACCACGAAGTAGGAGTCGGTGACGTGGAAGTCCATCGGCGGTGACGCCAGGATCACCCCGGTCAGCCCGCCCAGCAGGAAGCTGACCAGGAAGCCGACGGCCCACAGCATGGGCGTCTCGAAGGACAGCGAGCCGCCCAGCATGGTGCCGGTCCAGTTGAAGAACTTCACGCCCGTCGGTACCGCGATCAGGAAGGACAGGAAGGAGAAGAAGGGCAGCAGGACGGCGCCGGTGGCGAACATGTGGTGCGCCCAGACGACCACCGAGAGCCCGGTGATGGCCATGGTCGCGCCGACCAGCGTGAGGTAGCCGAAGACGGGCTTGCGCGAGAAGACCGGCAGGATCTCGGTGATGATCCCGAAGAACGGCAGCGCGATGATGTAGACCTCCGGGTGCCCGAAGAACCAGAAGAGGTGCTGCCACAGCAGGGCGCCGCCGTTCTGGGGCTGGAAGACCACCGAGCCGAACCGCCGGTCCGACTCCAAGGTGAGCAGGGCGGCGGCCAGCACCGGGAACGCGAACAGGATCAGGATCGACGTGAACAGCACGTTCCACGTGAAGACGGGCAGCCGGAACATCGTCATCCCCGGCGCGCGCAGGCCGACGATGGTGACGATGAAGTTCACGGCGCCCAGGATGGTCCCGAACCCGGCCAGCGCCAGCCCCATGATCCACATGTCGGCGCCGATCCCGGGGGTGCGCTGCAGGCTGTTGAGCGGGGCATAAGCGAACCAGCCGAAGTCCGCCGGACCCTGCGGGGTGAGCAGCGAGCCGATCACGATCAGGCCGCCGAAGAGGAAGAACCAGTAGGACAGCATGTTCAGGCGGGGGAACGCCACGTCGGGCGAGCCGATCTGGAGCGGCATGATCTCGTTGGCGAAGCCGGCGAAGGTCGGCGTCGCGAAGAGCAGCAGCATGATCGTGCCGTGCAGGGTGAAGGCCTGGTTGAACTGTTCGGCGGAGACGATCTGGAGGCCCGGTCGGGCCAGCTCGGCACGCATCAGCAGGGCCATCACGCCGGCGGCCAGGAAGAAGAGGAACGAGGTCACCAGGTAGAGGTGGCCGATCTTCTTGTGGTCGGTCGTGGTCAGCCAGTCCACCACGACCCGGCCCGGTCGCCGGGCGGCGGCCGGCGGCCCGGAGAGGGCCGGTGCGGCTTCGGTTCCCATGGCCATGGTCCCCTCGCTGAGGCGGCGTCGGACTCGCCACGATGCTCGCAGGGCGGCGCCCGGGAGCGTGCGCGGACGCGCCAGTGAAGAAAGGATGAGGGACTAGTGTGCCCGGCCGCAGCTCCCTGCCACGGGCCGCCGGCACCGATCGGACGGGAGACCCGACGGAAATCGGAGGCCCCGAATCAGGGGCGCTCCGGACGGAATTCGGAAGGCGTTCTCCGTCGGGCGTGTCGAGGCCCGGAAAGGAATTGCCGACATGCCGGGAACTGCCGGGCGTGGCGAAGTCTGACGGTGAAGCAGTTGTCGACATTCCGTGACCCAAGCGTGACCCGGCTCGGAGGAACGGCTGGGCGCGGAGCTGACGCATCCGTACGAAAAGACGGCCGCGGGCCGGGTGATGACCCGGCCCGCGGCCGCGATACGAGAGGTGCCGCCGGGGCCGGTGGTGCGTACCGCCCCGACGGAAGGAGGGCCTCAGCCGCCGGTGACCGGGCGGGCCGAGGGGGTCCGGCCGGCGCGTTCGGTGTGCGCCGGACGGCGGCTGCCGGCCGGCGTCACCGGAGTGCGCTCGGAGCGGATGACATGCGGCCGCAGGTGCGTGACCTGCCGGGAGGCGGTGGCATGGCCGGGGACGGGGGCCGCACCGGCCTCGCCGCCCTCCTCGTGGCCGCCGCCCGCCGCCCGGTGGACCAGCACCTTGGCCTGCGCCGACAGCACCCGCGCCGCGGCGGGGGCGACGGACGCGGCGGACCCGGTCGAGGGCACCGGTGCCGCCACCGGCGCGCCCGACGGGGCCGGGGCGGAGCCGGCCAGCTGGCCGCGCACCACGTCGCGCACGTCGAAGATCCATGTCTCGGTGCGGGCGATCAGCGGCTCGAACCAGGGCAGTGCCAGCATGATCAGCAGGCCGGCGGACCAGCCGAGCAGCACGTCGCTGACCCAGTGGGTACCGAGGTAGACCGTGGTGGCGCCGACGCTCAGCGAGACGACGGCCGAGACCACCGACAGCACCCGCCGGGTGACCACGGTCGATGCCAGGTAGGCCAGGATTCCCCAGGTCACGACGGCGTTGGCGGTGTGGCCCGAAGGAAATATATCGCCGCCCGCGAAGAGTTCGGCGGAGCCGATCTGCGTCGCGTAGTGGGGGCCGAGCCGGCCGAGGCCGAGCTTGACGGAGCCGACGGTGACGTTCAGCAGGAGCAGGGCCACGCCCAGGGTGATCAGCGGGCGCAGGGTGTGCTGCCGCCAGGAGCGCCAGCCCAGCCACGCGGCCACCATGACCGCGGTGGGTCCGCGCTGGCCCAGGACCACGAGGTAGTCCAGGAAGGCGTGGAGTTGCGGCCACTGCTCGTAGGGCCGGAAGAACATGATCTGCCAGTCCAGCCGGACGAGCCAGGACGTGGTCAGGACGGCCACCACGATCGCCAGGTAGAAGGCGAGGGTGGAACTGAGGAGCACGACACGGTGCCGGCTCATCTGCGGCGTCTGCAGATGAGCCGGTCGTTGGGGTTCACGGTCCAGCCGGGCGAAGACCCGTTCCAGACGGGTGAACTCATGGTCGGTACGCACTCAATCGACGTTACCGCGCGCGAGTGGGCGGCCCAGGCGAATCGCGGGCTTTGTGATGACCATGTGATGTGGAGTGCGTCTCGTTCGGGGCTTTGTTCCGGTTAATCCGTGACGGCGTTCGAGTTATCTCGAAACGTGCCCGCAATTCGCCCTGCGTGCTTACTTCGTCATTATTTCGGGCGCTCAATTCCTTACGGAAAAGCCGACTTGGAATGGAGACTTCCGCTACGGCGGTCCGGAGCCGTTCAGCCAGAAGGCGCCGTACGCCGCCGCGGCCAGCGCCGCCGCCCCCAGCGCGGCCCCCGCGCGGGCCGTCCGCCACCGGGCCAGCGCGACGGCCACCGGCAGCAGCAGCGGGAAGGCGGGCAGCAGCAGCCGCGGCTTCGACCCGAAGTACCCCGACGCGCACAGCGCCAGCGCGACCACGATCCCGCAGTAGACGAGCAGCGCGGCCGGCTGGCGCTGCTTCACGCACAGCCGGTACAGCCACAGCACCAGGGCCACGCCGGCGATCAGCCCGATCCCGGCCGCGAACGCCGGCGAGGCCAGCTTGTCCCCGACGAACCGGGCGAAGGCCCAGCCCCCGTCGAAGCCGTTGCCCCAGCCGGCCTGCACGTCCAGGTACCCCAGCACGCCCCGGCCGGTGCGCGCGCCCACCCACAGTACGTACGCCGCCGCCCCCAGCGGCGCCAGCAGCACCCCCGCCACCGTCCGCCAGGAACCCTCGCCGCGCCGCCACGCGAGCGCCGCCGCCACCCAGACCCCGGCCACGACGGCCGCCCCGACCGGCCGGGTCAGCCCCGCGCCCGCCGCCAGCAGGCCCGCCGTGAGCCACTGGCCGCGCAGGGCGCCGTACAGCGCCCAGGCGGCGAGCGCCGTGAACAGCGCCTCGCTGTACGCCATCGACTGCACGATGCCGACCGGCAGCGCGGCCCACGCCACCGCCGCGCACGTACCGGCCCGGCGCCCGTACAGGAGGTCGGCGACCGCGAAGATCCCCCAGGCCGCGGCGAGCGAGGCGACCGCGGAGACCACCAGGCCCGCACTGCCGTACGACAGCCCCGTCACCGCCGCCACCGCCCGCTCCAGCCAGGGCAGCAGGGGGAAGAACGCCAGGTTGGAATGGACGTCCCCGCCGGGCAGCACGATCTCGTACCCGTACCCCTCGGCGGCGATCCGCGCGTACCAGAGCGAGTCCCAGCGGGCCGAGAGCAGGGTGTGGGGGCTGCTGCCCGCCGCCGCGGACCACGCGGCGAGCACCGCGAGCCCCAGCAGCCGGACCGCCGCGAAGCCCGCGAGGGCGGGCGCGGCCCGGCGCAGCGTGGGCGCGGCCCGGCGAAAACCATGATCTTTCACAGGCATGATTATCGGTGGCGCCGCGGTTCCGGCCCGATGACCGGCGCCGGAGGAGAACCACGGGCCGTGAGCGGGCGTGTACGCGGGGGGAGGGTGAGTGGCGCATGCCACATACGGGCGGCCACCAGGGTGAGAGCTTGACCACGTGACCCATGACCGAACTCGCGTACGCTGACTTTTCACTCGCGTGTCGATGCCGGACCCCGTAACCGCGCCGCTCACCCGCGGCACGTCACCACGCTGGTCCGCCGCGTGCGAGGGATCACCTGGGAGGTACATGCATGTCGGGGACGAACCCGGGCGGCCACAACCGGACCCCTTCCCCCTGGCAGGCACGGGCGCGGCTCACCGCCGTCGCCGGCGGCACCAATCGCTGGCTCGTCCTGGCCGTCCTGTGCATCAGCCTGGTCCTCGTCGCCCTCGACGCGACGATCCTGCACGTCGCCGTCCCCGCCGTCACCGAGGACCTGCGCCCCGGCGCGATCGAACTGCTGTGGATCGTGGACGCGTACCCGCTCGTCTGCGCCTCGCTCCTGATCCTCTTCGGCACGCTCGGCGACCGCGTCGGGCGCCGCCGCATCCTCCTCCTCGGCTACGGACTCTTCGGCGTCGCCTCCGCGATCGCCGCCTTCGCCGACAACGCCTCCGTGCTCATCGCCGCCCGCGCCCTCCTCGGCATCGGCGGCGCGATGATCATGCCGGCCACCCTGTCGATCCTGCGCCAGGTCTTCCCCGACCGGCGGGAGCGGGCGCTGGCCATCGGCATCTGGACCGCCGTGGCCGCCATCGGCGCGGCCAGCGGGCCGGTGCTCGGCGGCTTCCTCGTCCAGCACTACTGGTGGGGCTCGGTCTTCCTCATCAACATCCCGCTGATGGCCCTGATCCTGCCGGTCGGCCGCTGGCTGCTGCCGGAGTCCCGGGGCGCGTCGGACGGCCCGTGGGACGTGCTCGGCGCACTGACCGCCGCGGCCGGCGTGCTCGGTGTCGTCCTCGGCGTCAAGCGGGCGGGCGCCGGCCAGAACCTGCTGGACCCGAAGGCGCTGGTGCCGCTGCTGCTCGGAGCGGCGCTGCTGGTGCTGTTCGTACGGCGCCAGAAGCGGCGGGCACACCCGCTGATCGACATGCGGATGTTCTCGCGCGCCACCTTCACCACGTCGGTCGGCTGCATCGTGCTCGCCATGCTGGCGCTGGTCGGGCTGGAGCTGCTGGCCGTCCAGTACCTGCAACTGGTGCTGCACCTGAGCCCGCTGGAGACCGGCCTGCGGCTGCTGCCGCTGACGTTCGCCGCGATGGCGGCGGGGGCCACCGGTTCGTACACCCTGCACCGCGTCGGCCCGCGCACGATGGTGTCGCTCGGCTTCGTGCTGACCGCGCTGGCCGTGCTGCTGCTGACGCTGATGGGGCTGCACGACCGGCCGGTGCTCCTGACCGCCGGCTTCGTCCTGCTGGGCTTCGGGCTCCAGACGACGCTGTTCGCCGCGTACGAGTCGATGCTGAGCGAGGCGCCCGTGGAGGCGGCGGGCGGCGCCGCGGCCATCGGCGAGACGTCGTACCAGCTGGGCGCGGGAATGGGGATCGCGCTGCTCGGCAGCGTGATGAACGCGGCGTACGCGCCGGGGCTGGCGGACGTGGCGGGCGTGCCGGCCGATCAGGCGGCGGGCGCCGCGCACTCGCTGGGCGAGGCGTACGCGATCGCCGGGCACCTCGGCGGGGCGGCGGGTGACGCGCTGTACACGGCGGCGCGGACCTCGTTCGTGTACGGGCTGCACGTGACGCTGGTGGTCAGCGCGGGGCTGCTGCTGGCGGGCGCCGTGATGGCGCTGAAGCTGCCGAAGGCGATGGAGTGCGCGGCGGATCCGGACGGTGAGCCCGACGCCGGGGCGCCGGTGTCGCCCCCGGCTCCGAAGATCCCGGCCCCGACGAAGCCGGACCATGCCCCGGCCCCGGTCCCGGGCCGCCCGGCCTGACCCTTCCCCGGGCGGGGCTTGCCGCTGCGCGGCGCCTTTCCCCCACCCCGCCCCTTCCCGAACCGGGGGCTCCGCCCCCGAGCCCCCGCGCCTCAAACGCCGGCGGGGCTGGATGTTGTCCGGTGGCGCTGGATGGTTGCCCGGCGGGGCTGGATGTTGTCCGGCGGGGACGGTCTGCGCGGGGTAGGGGAGGGGTGGACGTGGGGCGGTGGGGCGCATAGCGTCGGGGCGGCCGCCGCAACGGCCCCGCCCACCGCACCCCAGGTCGCCAGGAGTCCCCTTGTTCCTGCCCCACGATCCGCTCGGGATCGACGAGCTGCTCAGCCCCGAGGACCTCGCCGTCCGGGACACCGTCCGCGGCTGGGCCGCCGACCGGGTGCTGCCGCACATCGCCGAGTGGTACGAGAACGGCGAGCTGCCCGGGATCCGCGAGCTCGCGCGGGAGCTCGGCGCGCTCGGGGCGCTCGGCATGTCGCTGGAGGGGTACGGCTGCGCCGGGGCCTCCGCCGTCCAGTACGGGCTCGCCTGCCTGGAGCTGGAGGCCGCCGACTCCGGGATCCGGTCCCTGGTGTCCGTGCAGGGGTCCCTCGCCATGTACGCCATCCACCGCTACGGCTCCGAGGAGCAGAAGCAGCGCTGGCTGCCCGGCATGGCCGCCGGTGAACTCATCGGCTGCTTCGGGCTGACCGAGCCCGACGTCGGCTCCGACCCCGCCGCCATGCGCACCTACGCCAAGCGCGACGGCACCGACTGGGTGCTGAACGGCCGCAAGATGTGGATCACCAACGGCGGTGTCGCCGCCGTGGCCGTCGTCTGGGCACAGACCGACGAGGGGATCCGCGGGTTCGCCGTCCCCACGGACACGCCCGGCTTCGCCGCCCCCGAGATCAAGCACAAGTGGTCGCTGCGGGCGTCCGTCACCAGCGAGCTCGTCATGGACGACGTACGGCTGCCCGCCGACGCGGTGCTTCCGGGAGTCACCGGGCTCAAGGGACCGCTCGGCTGTCTCAGCCACGCCCGGTACGGGATCGTCTGGGGCTCCATGGGCGCGGCGCGCGCGAGTTTCGAGGCCGCGCTCGACTACGCGAGGACGCGGGAGCAGTTCGGCCGGCCGATCGGTGGCTTCCAGCTCACCCAGGCCAAGCTCGCCGACATGGCGCTGGAACTGCACAAGGGCATCCTGCTCGCCCACCACCTGGGCCGCCGTATGGACGCCGGTACCCTGCGGCCGGAGCAGATCAGCTTCGGCAAGCTCAACAACGTCCGTGAGGCGATCGAGATCTGTCGTACCGCGCGTACGATCCTCGGCGCGAACGGGATCTCGCTGGAGTACCCCGTCATGCGGCACGCGACCAACCTGGAGTCGGTGCTCACCTACGAGGGCACCGTCGAGATGCACCAGCTGGTGCTGGGCAAGGCGCTCACCGGGCTCGACGCCTTCCGGTGAGAGCCTCGCTCAGCTCTGGTTGAAGAAGCCGTCCGCCGGGCGCCCGCCCGGTTCGCCGTTGACGATCTGGGTGTCGGCCGGGGTCAGCAGGAAGACCCTGGTCGCCACCCGCTCGATCGAGCCCCGCAGGCCGAAGGTCAGGCCGGCCGCGAAGTCGACCACGCGCTTGGCGTCGGCCGGGTCCATCGAGGACAGGTTGACGATGACGGGCACGCCCTCACGGAACAGTTCGCCGATGCCGCGCGCGTCCCGGAAGCCGTCCGGCGTGACCGTCGCGATGCGCCGGCCCTGCTCGACGGCCGAGTCCGAGGCCACCTTCACCCGCGGGTCGGTGACCCACTGGTCGCCGGAGTGCGGACCCTGCGGTGCCTCCGCGTAGTCGTCGTCGTAGTAACGCTCGTCGTCGCTGTCCTCCACGAGACCAAGCCACGCACTCGCCTTGCGCACCGAACCCATGGACGCCTCCTTTCACCGCGGTCTGTCGTTCTTCTTCTCTCCGCGTCCCTATGGTCGTCCATGATGCTGACAACGCGCCAAGTGGATAGCCGCCGCGCAGGGGTTTCGTGACGGTACTGGTGCAGAACATCCGTTGCACGCTCAAGGTTCCTGGCAGCTACCACTGCTGACTGAGTGAAAATACGACCACTGCCTCCGTCCGGGTGGCCACGGCGGACGTACGGGTGACGGATCAGGCTCGGTACGATGCCCCGCACGTACGCGCACCACACATCGGGGGAGCCAGTTGTTCGGCATCGTCAGACCTTGCACCCACCGGCTCGGGGACCGCTTGAAGACGGAGTGGATGGCCCATCTCTGCGGCCTCTGCCTGGCACTTCGCAAGGACCACGGCCAGTTCGCCCGCATCGTCACCAACTACGACGGCCTGCTCGCCTCCGTCCTGACGGAGGCTCAGTCGGGCCCGGCTCCCGGCGCGCGCCGTACGGCCGGGCCGTGTCCGCTGCGCGGCCTGCGCACCGCCAGCGTGGCCAACGGCGAGGGCGCGCGGCTCGCCGCCGCCGTGTCGCTGGTGCTCGCCTCGGCGAAGCTGCGCGACCACGTCGCCGACCGCGACGGCGTGTTGGCCCGCAAGCCGCTGGCCGCCGCCGCCCGCAGCGTCGCCCGCGGCTGGGACCGGGCCGGTGCCCGGACCGGCGCCTCGCTCGGCTTCGACACCGCGGTGCTCGTCGACGCCGTCGACCGGCAGGCGGGCATCGAGTCGCTGGCCGGGCTCGGCACGCCGGTGCTCGTGGTCACCGAGCCGACCGAGACCGCGACCGCGGCGGCCTTCGCGCACACCGCGCACCTGGCCGGCCGCCCCGGCAACGCCACCGCGCTCGCCGAGGCGGGCCGCTACTTCGGGCGGCTCGCGCACCTGCTGGACGCGGTCGAGGACCTCACCGCCGACCGCGCGGCGGGCGCCTGGAACCCGCTGGACGCCACCGGCACCTCGCTGACCGAGGCCCGCCGGCTGTGCGACGACGCGCTGCACGGCATACGCCTGGCCCTGCGCGAGGTCGAGTTCGTGGACGCCGGGCTGGCGCACCGGCTGCTGGTGCACGAACTGCGCGCCTCGGTCGACCGGGCCTTCGGCACGCGCGGCTGCGGCCACGCCGTCACCGCCTCGGCCGCCGGCCCGGGCCCGTACGGCCAGAACCCCTACGGTCAGCCCCCGCAGGGCCAGAACCCCTACGGTCAGCCCCCGCACGGGCAGAACCCGTACGGCCAGCACCCCCACGGGCAGAACCCGTACGGCGGTCCGGGCGCGCCCGGCGGTCACGGCGGCTCCGGTGGCCACGGTGGCCACGGCGGCTCCGGGGGGCACGGCGGATTCGACGGGCCCGGTGGTCCCGGCGGGCCCGAGCAGAAGCCGCGGCGCGGGCTGCTGGCCGGGTGCGCGGTGGCCATCGGCCTCTTCTGCACCTGCCAGATCTGCTGCACCGAGCACGAGGGCCCGTGGTCGCGCAAGAAGCGGGACCCCTGGTGCGACGCCTGCGAATGCTGCGACGGCTGCTGCTGCCCCTGCGACTGACCCCCACTCAGCTCCACCGGTCCGCCCGCAGGTCCGTACGGCCTACCGCGCCCGCGCTCCGCGCGCGGGTGTGGAAGCCTTGTCCGGCATGAGCGATGACGCCTCGACAGCCTGGCAGCACTGGCACGAACACCGGGTGGAGACGGTGTCCGCGCCCTACGGGCCCCTCGCGCTGACCGGGACCCACTGGCTCTCCGACTACCCGGAAGGTCGAATTCCGGCCGTTCCGGGTCACTGGCGCGAAGCACGGGGCGTACGGGGCGCGGACGCCGTCGTGCTCACGGCCGACCCGCAGGACGGGATCACCCTCGACGGCGCGCCCCTGGCCGGCGAGGCCGTCCTGGACGCCGACGAGGGGCCGCCCGCCCGGTCCCGGCTCGCGGCCGGGGCGCTGCACCTGGTGGTCATCCGCCGGGAAGGGGCCTGGGCGGTGCGCGTCTTCGACCCGGACGCCCCGGCGCGCGCCGGCTTCCTGGGGATCGAGGCCACCCCGTACGACCCGGCGTTCGTGCTGCCCGGCCGCTTCCGCCCCTACGGAGCGGACCGGACCGTACGGGTCGAGAACGCGGACGGGCACGTGCGCGGGCTCGGCCTCGGCGGCGAGCTGCACTTCGAGCACGACGGCGCCGGGCACATACTGCACGTGAGCGTCGACGACGGGGACGGCAGCCTGTGGGCCGTGTTCGCCGATGTCACCAGCACGCTGACCAGCTACCGCTTCCGTTTCCTCAAGCCCGGCGCCCCCGCGGACGACGGCGGTGTCACGGTGGACTTCAACCGGGCCCTGCTGCCGCCCTGCGCCTTCGCCGACCACTTCATCTGCCCGTTCCCGCCGCCCGGCAACACGCTGCCCTTCGACGTGGCGGCGGGCGAGCGGCGGCTGAAAGCCGCCCTTGCGACCCCTTTCTGACGCCACGACACTCCCCAGCAGCGCTTGTCAGGGGCACGGCCAATGCGCGTGCGCCGGGCCGTGCCCCCGACTGCGCCTCACCGGGCCCCACCCCCACGACACGGGGCCCTCGATCCCTCATGGGAGGACGAGCAGTGAGGATCAAGCGCATCACCCCCACCCGACTGATGGCCGTCGCCGCCGGACTGGCCGCCGTCGCCGCACTCGCCGCGCCCACCGCCGCCACCGCTGACCCGCGTGACGGCGGACTCGGCGCCGACCGGCTGGCCGCCGTCGGGGCATCGGTCCTGCGCGCCGATGTCGCCGGAACCGCCTGGCACACCGACCCCGCCACCGGGACGCTGGTGGTCGCCGCCGACTCCACCGTCTCCGAGGCCGCTCTCGCCCGCATCCGCCGGGAGGCGGGCGCGGACGCCGGGGCCCTGCGCATCGAGCGCACCCCGGGCAGGCTCACCAAACTGATCTCGGGCGGCGACGCCATCTACGCCACGAGCTGGCGCTGCTCGCTCGGTTTCAACGTCCGCAGCGGCAGCACCTACTACGTCCTGACCGCCGGGCACTGCACCGACGGCGCCGGCACCTGGTGGACCAACTCCGCCCGCAGCACCGCCATCGGCGCGACCGTCGGCTCCAGCTTCCCGAACAACGACTACGGGCTGGTCCGTTACGACAACACCTCCCTCGCCCACCCCGGCACCGTCGGCGGCCAGGACATCACCAGCGCCGTCAACGCCACCGTCGGCATGTCCGTGACCCGCCGGGGCTCCACCACCGGCACCCACAGCGGCCAGGTCACCGGCCTGAACGCCACCGTCAACTACGGCGGCGGCGACATCGTCTACGGCATGATCCGCACCAACGTCTGCGCCGAACCCGGCGACAGCGGCGGCCCCCTCTACTCGGGCACCCGCGCCGTCGGCCTCACCTCCGGCGGCAGCGGCAACTGCAGCTCCGGCGGGACGACCTTCTTCCAGCCCGTCACCGAGGCGCTCAGCGCGTACGGAGTGAGCGTCTACTGAGCCCCGGGGCTCCGCCCGTCCGTCCCCGCGCGCCCCGCCCGCACCCCTGGACGTCCCCCCGCCTTCTGGGAGGATGTCCGGGGGTTGCGCGGTTGTCGACGGGGGAGGCGCGTGTATGAAGCGGATCGGCGTGACCGGGCACCGGATCATTCCGGACGAGGTGCGCGGCCATGTGGAGGACCGGCTGCGGGCCCTCCTGGCCGGCCACGAGGGCCCGCTGGAGGCCCTGTCCAGCCTCGCGGACGGCGCCGACCAGATGTTCGCGGCGATCGCCCTCGACTGCGGCGCCGACCTCACCGTGGTGATCCCCAGCGCCGACTACGAGGAGGCCTTCGAGGACGCCGCCTCGCTGGCCCGCTACCGCCGCCTCGCGCGCCTGGCGACCCAGCGGATCCGCATGGACTTCGACCGCTCCACCGACGAGGCCTACTACGCGGCCGGCACGTTCATCGCCGACTCCTGCGACCGCCTCGTGGCCGTCTGGGACGGCCAGCCGGCCCGCGGCCACGGCGGCACCGCCGAGATCGTCGCCTACGCGCGCGACCGGGGCAAGCCGGTCACGGTCATCTGGCGCGAGGGCGTCAGACGGGACTGAGCGGGGCGCCGGGCCGGGGCAGCTGCCCGGCCGCTCAACTGCTGTGCCGCGCCAGCCAGTCCGTGTGCTGCGGCGAGACGTAGCGCTCGGTCTCGTACACCGCCGACGGCCACTGGGCCTGCGTGATCGTCGTCTGCATCACCACCATCATCGCCGCCAGGTCCTGCTCGATCAGGGTGTGCGCCTCGATCAGCGGATGGTGGCGGCGCACCTCGTTCCAGGCGATCCCGGCCGCGGCCGCCGCGCTCAGCAGGCCCGTCAGCCGCGCCCCGGGGCCCGTACCGAAGGCGCCCAGCAGCGCGAACAGCAGCGCCAGACAGGTCAGCAGCACGATCGACCACGACCACAGCGCCGTGGCCCGCCGCGACACCTCGGTGCGCCGCCGGTACCAGTTGCGCTGCTCGATCAGCCGGTCCCGTACATACGTCTCCCGCCGCACCTGGTACGTCAGCTCCCGCAGCCGCTCCATCGCCTCCGTGATCTCCGCGCCCGGCGGCAGCTGACCGCTGCCGCGCGGGTCCGACCAGCCCATCTTGCGCAGCTCGTCCAGGCCCTTCTCCAGACGGGTGCGGTACACCCCCGCCGGGTCGGCCACATCGGTGCCGAACGGCGCCCCGTGCACCGCGTACCGCCACGCCAGCGACTTGATGAACTCCGCGGCGCTCCGGTTGAGCTGCCACTGCGGCCGGGCCCGCCGCCGGGTGGCCACGATCCCCACCCCCAGCACCCCCGCGTACGCCAGCGCGCTCAGCGCCCCGAACAGGTGCACCCCGCCGAGCTCCGGCGAGGCGGGCAGGGCCGCCGCGGCCGCCGCCGCCACGAGCAGCAGCAGCTGGGCGCGGGTGGCCCGGGTGGACTCCCGCTGCCGGGAGACCGCCGCCCCGTCGGTGTGGTGGAAGAGCGCCGGCAGGTCGTCGTTGCGAAAGGTCATGCTGTGCGTCACAGCGCCCCCCAGGTTGCCGATCGATCGGTTCGCCGGTGGTGCGGGCCCGGCGGGCCCGGCAGCCGCCCGGCCGCCGCGCCCGCACCGCCGGCCGGCGGATCACACCGCCAGGGGCTCCAGGTCGCGGTGGACCCGGCGCTCGTCGCGGGCGAAGCGCGTGAGCCCGTGCTCCTCGCCCAGCAGCCGCGTCAGTTCGTGCACCACCTCGGTGCGCACCCGCGCGGCCTCCTCCTTGCGGCCCACCGCGTCCAGGCTGACCGCCATGTTCGAGGTCAGCGCCAGGGTCTCCGGATGGTGCGTGCCCAGCGCCTCGCGCAGCCGGGCCGCCGCCGCCCGCTCGATCTCCAGCGCGCCCCGCGGATCGCCGAGGTCGGCGAGCGCGTTGGCCAGGTTCAGGTGCGCGAAGATGGTGTGCGGGTGCATGTCGCCCAGCACGTCCTGCATCAGCCGGATCGTCTGGCGCAGCATCGGCTCGGCCGTCTCCGCCGCGCCCGTCCCCCAGTGGAAGACCGCCAGGTTGTTCAGCGCGGCCAGCGTGTACGGGTGCCGCTCGCCCGGCACCTTCATGTACTCGTCGACCACCTCCTGGGCCAGGTCCCGGGCCGCGGCCGTGTCCCCGGTCGCGTACAGGTCGGAGGCCATGTTCAGTTCACAGGCCAGCAGGTCCGGGTTGACCGAGGTGTACTTGGCCCGGTACCGGTTGCGGGTCGCCGTGGTCAGCCGCCGCGCGTCCTCCAGCTCGCCGGCCCGGCGCAGCGACACGGCGAGGTTCTTGGCCGCCGACAGCGTGCCCGGGAAGGCCCGGCCCAGCTGCCGCTTGTAGATCTCGTACGTACGGCTCAGCAGCTGCACCGAGTCGTCGTAGCGGCCGACCTCACGCAGGTCACGGGCCAGGTTCTGGGCCGAGGACAGGGTGTAGGGGTGCTCCGGGCCCAGCACCTCGGTGCGCCGGTCGAAGACCTCCTGGTCGATCTCGCGGGCCCGCGCGTACTGACCGACCATGCGCAGGTTCAGCGCCAGGTTGTTCGCGGCGGCCAGGGTGCGCGGGTGCGCCTCGTGGAAGATCTGCCCGAAACCCTCGTGGGCGGCGGTCGCCAGCTCCATCGCCTCCCCGTACCGCCCCAGCGCGCCCAGGTCCATCGCCAGACCGCTGGTGGTCATGTACGTGTGCGGGTGCGAGGGGCCCAGCGCCTCCCGCTGCCGCTCCAGGGTGACCTCGTCCAGCTCCTTGGCCTCCACGAACCGCCCCTGCGAGCGCAGGATGTTGGACAGGTGGAACCGCAGGTACAGGTACTGGAGGTCGTCGTTGCCGAGCATCTCGCGCCAGGACTCGCGCAGCTCCTCGCCCAGCTGGTACGCGGCCTTGAAGTCACCGCGCTTCCACAGGTAGCGCACCCGGTCGATCAGCAGCCGCCGGGTCTCCGGCTCCTTGCAGAACCGGGCCTCCGACGGGGTCAGGTGCGGCCAGATCGTGTTGAACCGCGGCCACGTCTCCGGGTTGTCGATCGGCTCGTCGTCGTCCGGCCGGGCCCCCGCCAGCACCCGGTGCACCGCGTGCCGCGCCTCGCGCTGCTCCTCCTCGGTCAGCTGCGCCCGGATCACCGCCTGCACCAGCCGGTGCACCTGGATGCTGTTGCTGACCTGGTCGACCTTGGCCAGCGCGAACCGGCCGATCTCCCGGATGACCCGGCCCAGCACCAGCTTCTCCTGCAGCGAGGAGTCGTACGGCTTGAGCGCGTCGATCATCTCCTTGCTGTAGAGGAGGTTGGCGCTGATCGGCTCCGGGGCGAAGAAGGCGCACAGCTGGAGCAGCCGCACGGCCGCCGGAGAGCGGGACTGCAGCCGCTCTATCGACACGTTCCAGGTGGCCGCGACCGGCTCCGGGTAGCCCGCCGGCTGGTTCAGCGCCAGGACCCGCGCGGCCTGCTGGGCCAGCTGCTCCAGGTACGCCGAGACGGGCGTCGCGGTCTCCGCGATCCAGGCGCCGGCCTGCTCGACCGCCAGCGGCAGGTCACCGACCGCGATCGCCACCTGCTCGGCGTCGTCCTTGGTCAGCCCCGGGGCGCGCCGCTGGAGGTGCTCCACCGACTCCTCGCGCAGGAACACGTCGACGGACAGCGCGTCGCCGTACTGCGACCAGCTCTGGTTGCGGGAGGTCACCAGCACGTGCCCGGGCCCGCCCGGCGGGAAGAACCGCTTCAGGGCCTCGGGGTCGTCGGCGTTGTCGAAGACCAGCAGCCAGCGCGCGGAGGGCACCCCGCGCCGCAGCAGGTCGATGGCCTCCTGGGAGGCGGCCGCCATGTCCTCGCCGGCCTGCGCCCCCAGCCGTACGGCGAGCTCCGCCAGGCCCGCGACCACGTCGTCGGTCTGCTCCGAGGAGATCCACCACACCAGGTCGTAGTCCGCCATGAAGCGGTGCACGTACTCCAGCGCCACCTGCGTCTTGCCGACCCCGCCGAGCCCGTACAGGGTCTGCGGCTGCGGCAGGACCACGGCCATGCCGCCGCCGAGCTGGTCGCGCATCCGCTCCAGCACGATCGACCGGCCGGTGAAGCCGGGGTTGCGGGGCGGCGCGTTCCAGATCTTGGGCACGGTGCCCGGGAAGCGCGGCCCGGGCCCCGAGGCGCCCGCCACCGTGTCGGCCAGCGCCATGGGCCGCTCCACGGCGCGCAGCAGGGCCGCCGTCGCGTGCACCTCGTCGAGGCGGAACAGGTCCACCGGGTTCCGGTCGATGTACGGGGTGCTCAGCCGTACGTCGCCCACCCGCAGCGGTATGAGCTGGCGCCGCCCGCCGGTCGGGTCCTCGGCGGCGGCCCGCTCCCACACGTCCACGGCGCGCGCGGACTTCAGGTACGCGCTGGAGAGCAGCACCACGGTGCGGGCGGCGGTGTCGATGCTGAACCCGGCCCCGCCCAGCGTGTCGCCGGGCGCGGTGTTCGCCGGCCGCTCGGCGGAGACGTCCCGGGGCACCACGCGGAAGCCGGCCCGGGTGAGCACCGACTCGATCCAGTCGGCCCACATGCGGTTCTCGGCGACGTACGACAGGAAGAGGTCGGCGGGCAGCGCGGGGCGGCGGCGCGTGAAGGCGTCGCGGATGCGCAGCCGCACCTCCTCGTTGATGGACGGCATGGCCGTGACCTCGCCGCCGCTGACCACGGTGGTCAGCCGCTCGAAGGCGGAGAGCAGGGAGTTGGTCAGCCCCGCCTCGTCGCCGAAGGTCGCGAGCGTCTCCTCGTACGCGTAGTAGGGCCGGTACGGGATCTCCACCGCGCCCCAGTAGGAGGTGAGGTCGTCCCCGGCGAGCCCGCTGGGGAAGCGGTCGAACTTCAGGCGGGCCAGGGCCCGGCCCGCGTCCGCCTTCTCCTTCTCGCCCTCGTCGATGCGCATCGGGACGGGGTAGATCTTGATGCCGCGGTCGCCGAAGCGGTCGTCGATCTGGCGGGCGACGGCGGCGGCCCCGTCGATGGACTGGTCGGAGAGGGTGAAGCAGTCCACCAGGATGTCGGGCAGGTGCACGGTGCAGATGTCCGCGATGTCGGACAGTCCGGTGCGGCTGTCGATCAGGACGTAGTCGTAGTTGTGCTTCATGTCGTCGCGTAACGCGTCGAAGAAGTGCCCGCCGCCCAGGCGGTCGTAGAAGTTGTCCCAGTCGAAGGTGGACACGGTCGCCGAGTACTCGCGGTTCTGCCGGCCGGCCGAGACGAAGTCGAGGGTGCCGCCGTCGGGGAACTCCCAGCCCAGGGTCTCCGGGGTGAGGGAGACCGCGTGCGGCTGGATCCGCGCGTAGTCCTTGTGCCAGTCGTCGGCGCGCTGCACGGGGCTGGTCGCCGCCCACGCGTACTCGCTGATCAGGTCGATGACCCCGGTGGTGGCGCCGAGCGTGGAGGGGTCGAGGAAGGGGTGGAAGAACCGGTGCAGGCCGGGCGCCTCCAGGTCCCAGTCCACCGCCAGCACCCGCTTGCCGTTGGCGGCCAGGATCCAGGCGGTGTTGGCCAGCGCCATGGTCCGGCCGGTGCCGCCCTTGTACGAGTAGAAAGTGACGATGCGTCCGTCACGACTGGCTGTCATTCGGCGTCCCCCGCATCGGTGGTCTGGTCGGCGTTCCCCGCGTCGGACGGGAACGGGGCCGGCCGTGACGGGCCCGGACCGGTCATTCCCATCGGCCCGAGCAGCCGGGGCCGTTCGGTGTGCGCCCCGCCCGCGGGCGGGTACACCTGGGCGTGTCTGAGGAACTGCTGGGCGGCGGCCTCGACCACCTGCGGCAGGATCTGCCCGAGCGTCTCCATGTTGGCCACGCCGTTGGCGGCGGCCCGGCAGGCGGCCCGGCCCTGGCCCATCTTGACCGGCATGGTCTCCTCCAGCTGCTGCACCAACTCCCTCTCCTTCGCGCGGCTCTGGTGGTCGTAGCGGTTCCACGGCACCACCACGCTCACCCACGGCCGGGGCTCCTGGTCGAAGGCGGCCAGCCGCTGGCGCCGCTGCTCGTCGGCCACCGCCCAGCGGTCGACGATCAGGATCTCCGGGCGGGTGGGCGGCGACTTGCTGTCGAAGTGCCCGGCCTCGTCGTCGAAGGAGGCCATCGTCGTCCGGTAGTTCAGGGTGCGGACCAGCTCCTCGGCGAGGTGGGCCACGGGCCGCTGCGCGGCCGGGTGGTAGGGGTTCCAGTCCAGGGCGGAGTCCCCGTAGTACTCGGGGCTGCGGCCCTCGGGCAGGTCGTGCCGGGTGGCGGCGGCCACCGACACGTGCAGGGAACGGGCGGTGCCGCCCGGGCCGGCGCCGCGCGGGCCGAAGGCGCTGGGGACGCCCCGGTAGTCCAGGGGGCGGCTGGAGTCGAGGCGGACGGACTCGGCGACCCTGACGATGCGCTTGGCGAGTTCGTACACCGCCCGCTCGTACTGCTCGGCGTACCCGCGCAGCTTGATCAGGCCGTACAGGCCGTCGGTGACGTAGCGGTCCCCGAAGGTGTTGTGGTTGAACTGCAGCCGTTCGGCCGGGCCCGGCAGCTGCGCCGGCGGCACCGGCACCCACAGGGCGGGCACGATGGCCTCGGCGTTGGTGTTGTTGGCCGCGCCGTGCCGGATCGCCCGCTGGGCGAAGGCGAACCACTCCTTGCCGCACATCTCACTGGCGAAGTACCGCGGCGAGAACAGGGGGACGAACACCCGGCAGGTGGCCAGTGCCGCGCCGAGCCGCTCCGACCAGCCCTCGCCGCTGCGTATCTCGCGGTCCATGAAACCGGCGTCGGACCCGGCCGGAAGATCGGTCAGCGCCATCACATGGCTGCAGAGATCACGGAAGAGCCGCTCGACCCACATGTCGGGGTCGGGCCCCCCGGCCCCGAATCTCGGCGTATGCGCATAGCTGAGAAAGAAGTACGGCTGCACTGATGCGGGCACACGACCCCCGTCCCGAAGATGCGAGAGAAACATCATTCCGGAGCTGCTTCACCACATCCCCTCATGGTTCAGTCAATCAGCGTCTGTTTTCGGTCATCCAGGCCAGGGCGTGATCGACCGCGTCGGGCAGCGAGAACAACATCGTCTCCGCCCTCCCGCCGGCCCCGCCCAGCCGCCCCCGGCGCACCAGGGAATACGGGAAATCCTTGCCGATCCGCTCGAAATCACCGTCGTCGAGCGCGACGTCCTCGTATGCGGTCCACTGATCACCCCCCGGTAGGTTCACCACACACGCGTACATGCGCAAGGGGGGCTTGGGAATTCGGTACTCCGCGAGATGGAACGCCGTACAGGCGGAGAATCCCACGTTGATCATGAGTACCTGGCCCCCCTCGCAGCACAGCGTCCCCAGTGGTGACTCCTCCCCCACATGGCAGGTCAGCCGGTGATCCGCACAGATCCGTTCCGCATCCCGGCCGAGCGCCGCGAACGAGGTCTGCGGATGCGCGCTGCGCGCGGCCCCCGGCGCGGTGCGCACCGCCTCGGCGAACGCGCCCATGCCCTGGCTCGGGGTGCGGCGCGGGTCGAAGGCGGGCATCCGGTCGCGGAAGGCGCGTACCTCGTCCTCGTCCATGCCGCGGATCCGGGCCAGATGGGCGCTGGAGGTGGTCGAGTTCTCCGGGGTGAAGGCGGGCACGACGAGGGTGCCGCGCGGGCCGAGTACGCCGACCAGCGCGTCCCGCAGCGCCGTCGGGGACAGCCCGGTCCCGCCGAGCGCGGCGTGCACGAGCAGCCGCGCGCCGGGGCGCACCCCGGCCAGCCGCAGCTGTCCGGCGAGCCCCGGCGCCCCGGGACCGCTCACGCGTCGACCGCTTTCAGTTCCCACCGCAGCTCCTCCACCAGGCGTTTGCCGCTGCTGGTCAGTTCGGCCGCCCCGGACAGCCGGTCCAGGGCCCGGTGGATCCGGTCGGAGGCGGGCGCCCGGCCCGGCTCCGTGGCCCGGCGGTAGGCCTCGACCGCCACCCGCTCGTGGACGTCGGCCAGCAGCCGGGACACCGGCACCGGCCGCTCGCGCCAGGGCGAGGGGTGCTGCCAGGCGCCGTCCAGGGCGTACAGGTCGGCCACCTCCGTCAGCGCCCGCAGCCGGGCCCGGCGCCGGCCGGTCAGCAGGGCCAGCGCCGTCTCGCGCACCCCGGCGGCGTACGGCAGGCCCAGCGCTCCCGGCCCGTGCCGGCCCGCCTCGCCCCGGTCCCCGGCCCGCGGGCCGCCCGCGAGCGGGGTCAGGGTGGTCAGCCCGGCGGCCGCCGACCGGGCGAACTCGGGCACCGACCGGTGCAGCAGCGCCCAGGCCGCGCCGAGCCGCTCGCGCCACTCCGCGGCCTCGCCCGTGCCGAGTCTGAGCCGGGGCGGGCGGGCGAAGCAGTTGCGGTGCGGGTCGAGGTCCTCCAGTGCCAGCGGGGCGGCGTCCGGTGCCGGGGCCCAGCCGCGCACCGGCTGCCACCGGGCGTCGCCGGCCGCCGCTCCGAAGCGGTGCTCGCGGCCGTCCTCGCGCACCGCGTAGCCCTCGCCGGTGGCGCGCAGGCCGGCCCGGCCGTCCGTGCCGGGCTCGCGGGCCCGCAGCAGGCCCAGCGTCGGCAGGTACACCTCGCCGTCGCGGTAGCGGATCTCGGCCGGCAGCTCCAGGCCGCCGCGCAGCACCGCGGCCGCGGCCAGCGCGGCCAGCCGCCGGGCGGCCCCCGGCCGGTCGGGGCGGCCGGCGGTCGCCCGGTCCAGCGCGGTGAGCACCCAGGTACGGGTGTACGGATGGCCCAGGACGGCGTCGAGGGCGGCCTCGCCCGCCGCTCCCGCGCCCTCGACGGCGGTCAGCAGGGCCCACGCCCGGTCCCAGTCCGCGTCGCCGGCCAGGTCGGCGTGCAGCCGGGCGAGCAGGACCCGGGTCAAGTGGTCGTGGACGGCGTCCAGTTCTCCGGTGTCCGTCAGCGCCGCCGCGGTCGCCTCGGCGGCCGTGCGGGCTTCGACGCCCTCGACGAGTTCCCGCAGGTCGGCGCAGTACACGGACGGGTTGTCGAAGCCATTGGCGGCACGGTAGCGGTGCGTGTAGAGGCCGCCGCCGCACGAGCGTACGACGGGGCAGCGGCGGCACGTGTCGCTGACCCCGGCCAGGCCCAGCTGCCGGGCGCGGACCCCCGGATGGGCCGCGACCTGGTCGAAGGAGTGCGCGAAGACGTCGAAGCCGGTGGCCGCGGCCCCGTCGTAGGCGGTCTTGAGGGAGTCGACCTGTTCGAGGGTGCCGTCCGTCTCGACCACCACGAGGTCGGTGGGCGCGAGCCCCAGCGACTCGGTCAGGCTCGGTCCGCCGCGCAGGGTGCTCAGCAGCGACTCGAAGAGCCGTACGGGGACCGGCCGGCCCAGCCGGTCCCAGTGGTCGAAGACGCGCAGCAGCCAGCGCGCGTACGCGTCGGGGGTGCCGTCGGGGCGGGCCGGCGGCGCCTCCCAGGTGGCGTGCGGCAGGAGGAAGTCCACGCGCGGCGGTTCGAGGGCGACCAGGGCGTCCAGGACGGCCACCGGGTCGTTGGCCACGTCCACGGTGCACAGCAGGCCCAGGTAGAGGTGGCGGTAGCGCTCCGAACGGAGCAGGTCGACGGCGGCGAGGACCAGGGGGTGGCTGGTGCGGCCGTCCGCGAAGCGGCGGTGCCGGTCGTTGGCGGCGCGGTCGCCGTCGAGCGAGACCCCGACGCGGACGTGGAACTCGTCGAAGAGGTCGAGGTGACGGCGGCTCAGCTGGAGGCCGTTGGTGTGGATCCGCAGGTCCAGTGCGGCGGTGCCGGCCAGGGCCCGGGTGAACTCCTCGCACACCAGACGGAGTCGGGCGGTGCCGGCCAGCAGGGGCTCACCGCCGTGGAGGATGACCGTGACGGACGGGAGCGCATGGGCGCGGGCGTGGTCGGCGAGCCGCGACGCGGTGTGGGAGACAGCCTCGGGGGAGATCACCTTCGGCCGGGCTCGCCAGCTCTGGTCTGCGTGTTCGTAGACGTAGCAATGATCACAGGCCAGATCGCACCTGCTGTGGACTTTCAGGACGATCTCGCGAAATGCGATCAGGCCGGTCATTCCACCAGTCTAGAGCGCTTACTCCGGGCTCAGAGAGCAGAGTTGAAGATGGGTGTCTGAACCGTGCGACCGGATTCCGTCGGCAGGACGCGACCGAGGGCGGCGGTGGCGGCGGCGCTGCGGACGTCGATCTCCGCGAGCGGGACCCGGCGGGTCTTGTCCGTGCCGGTCGGAGGGGTTGCGGAAGTGTTCACGACACCGTCCTTGGAGAGGCCATGTGAATGGTTGGAATGGGCATGGAAAATGACAAGAGCGAGTCCGCTGGTGTCAGCGTGGACTTTACCTGTCTGCGCCCTATTGGCAACCGAGACATGACGCCGGGTCAAGCGTTCTATCGAAAGCGTGACGGATTAGTCAGGTCGCATTCCGCGAGGGTTCACCGAGGGGGTCGGAGAAGGGGTTCGGCAGGGGGTCGGCGGGGGTTTCGCGCAGCAGCCAGGTGAGGACCTCGGGGAGCGCGCGGAAGGCGGCGAAGTGGGCCGCCTGCGGGTCGATGGTGGTGGTCGCGCCCGGGATCCGCCGGGCCAGCCAGCGGGAGTGCCCCACGGGCGAGAACACGTCCTGCTCGCCGTGCCAGATCAGCACCGGGCAGCGGATGTCGGCGGGGTCGAACCCCCAGGGCCGGGAGAAGGCGAGGACGTCGTCGATCCAGCCGTACGCGGAGGTGCGCAGGCCCTCTCGGTAGTTGCGCAGCAGCATGGTGCGCAGCCCGCTGTCCGAGACGATCATCCGGTCGTTCTCCGTGAGCTCCCGGCGCAGTTCGTCCAGCAGCTGCGCGGGGTTGCGGCGGATGCCGTCGGCCCGCGGGATCAGCCGGGCGGCCAGCTCCTCGGGATCGGCCGAAGCGGTGGTGTACTCGCGCACGTTGGAGGCGCCCATGCCCTCGAACCAGTCCAGGTCCTCCGCGTCCCGCGGGGCCAGTGCCACCAGGACGGCGGTCCGGGTGACCCGGTCGGGCAGCAGCGCCGCGCAGGCCAGGGCGCCCGGGGCGCCGCCGGAGCGGCCGGCGACCGCGAAGGTGTCCAGCCCCAGGGCGTCGGCGATCGCGGCGACGTCGGCGGCGACGTCGGCGACGGTACGGCCCTGGTGGCGGTCGGAGCCGCCGTAGCCGGGCCGGTCGTAGGCGATGAGCTGCATCCGGCGGTGGTAGAGGACCATGCCCCGGGGGGCCGGTCCCAGACGGCTGCCGGGCATGCCGTGGAGCAGGAAGACCGGCTTGCCGCGGGGGTCGCCGAACCGCTCCACCATCAGATGCCGCCCGTCCGCCACGCGCACCCGATCGCGCACGCGTTCCCTCCCTCACGGTCGACGCGCGTTGTCACCGTGATTGTGCGCGCTGGGGGAGGAGCGCGGTAGGGCGCACTTCGCGGGACCTTCCGGTGACACCGGGCCGTCGCGAGCGGGTGACGGGTCGGGCGAAGCCTGCGCGGGCGAACCGAGCCCTCAAAAAGTCGAACATACGTTTCGTACGGGCATTCGAATTGGTCTATGGTGGAGGTGGGGGAGGTGTTCTATCGAGGGAAAGCAGGAGGCCGCGGGTGGCTGGATTCACGCATCTGCACACCGTTTCCGGGTTCTCCATGCGCTACGGAGGCTCGCACCCGGAGCGGCTGGCGGAGCGTGCCGCCGAACGGGGCATGGACGCCCTCGCCCTCACCGACCGCGACACCGTCGCGGGCGCGGTGCGGTTCGCCAGGGCGTGCGCGAAGGCCGGGATCCGCCCGCTGTTCGGGGCGGACCTGGCCGTGGCCCCGGCGCCCCTGCCGTCCGGAGGGACCGGCCGGCCGCCGGCCGCCGGGACCTCGCACCGCCTGCGCGCCCCCGTCAAGGGCGGCGCCTTCGTCGACGAGTCCGCCGCCCGCGCGGTCTTCCTGGCCCAGGACGGGGCCGCCGGCTGGGCGGAACTGTGCCGGATGATCACGGCCGCGCACGCGGGTGGACACGGGACCGGTCCGGCCGGTGCCTGGGACGCGATCGACGGCGAGACCGGTACCGCGGGCGCGGCCGGGACCGGCGCTGGGACCCGGGGCGGGGCCGGCGCCGGGCAGCCCGTGGTGCCCTGGGACGCTCTGCGCGGGGAGGGCGTGTACGTCCTGCTCGGGCCCGGGTCCGAGGTGGGGCGGGCGCTGGCCGCCGGCCGGCCCGACCGGGCCGCGCGCCTGCTCGCGCCCTGGCGGGAGGTGTACGGCGACGCGCTGCGCCTGGAGGCCGTCGACCACGGCCGCACCGGTACCGGCCCCGGCTCGCTGCGGCTGGCCGCCCGTACCGTCGGCTTCGCCGCCGACCAGGGCGTCACCGCCGTCCTGACCAACGCCGTCCGCTACGCCGACCCCGGCCAGGGGCCGGTCGCCGACGTCCTCGACGCCGCGCGCCGGCTCGTGCCCATCGATCCCCGCGGCCCCCTCGACAGCGGCGAGCGCTGGCTCAAGGACCCCGGCGCCATGGCCGACGCCGCCGACCGGATCGCCCGCGCCGCGGGCCTGCGCCCGGCCGACGCCCGCCGCCTGCTGGAGGACACCCGGCGCACCGCCGAGGGCTGTGCCGTCGACCCCGAGGACGACCTGGGCCTGGGCTCGGTGCACTTTCCCGAGCCCTGGCTGGTCGGCGCCGCCCACCGCACCGCCCAGCGGGTGCTGGAGTCCCGCGCCGCCGCGGGCATGGTGCGGCGCGGCTACGCCGGCCGGCGCGCGTACTGGGACCGGATGCACCACGAGCTCGACATCATCGCCCACCACGGATACGCCTCGTACTTCCTGACGGTCGCCCAGGTCGTGGACGACGTACGGCGCATGGGCATCCGGGTGGCCGCCCGCGGCTCCGGTGCCGGGTCCCTCGTCAACCACCTGCTCGGCATCGCGCACGCCGACCCCGTCGAGCACGGCCTGCTGATGGAGCGCTTCCTGTCCAAGCGGCGCTCCGTGCTGCCCGACATCGACATCGACGTGGAGTCCGCCCGCCGGCTGGAGGTCTACCGCGAGATCATCGGCCGGTTCGGCGCCGAGCGCGTCGCCACCGTCGCCATGCCCGAGACCTACCGGGTCCGGCACGCCGTCCGGGACGTGGGAGCCGCCCTGTCCATGGACCCGGCCGAGACCGACCGGCTCGCCAAGGCCTTCCCGCACATCCGCGCCCGCGACGTCCGCGCGGCCCTCGCCGAACTGCCCGAACTGGCCGGCGTACGGGCGCGGGCCGAGCGGTACGGCCGGCTGTGGGACCTGGTCGAGGGCCTCGACGCGCTGCCGCGCGGGATCGCCATGCACCCGTGCGGGGTGCTGCTCTCCGACGCCTCCCTGCTCACCCGCACCCCGGTGGTGCCCACCAGCGGCGAGGGCTTCCCCATGTCCCAGTTCGACAAGGACGACGTGGAGCACCTCGGGCTGCTCAAACTCGACGTGCTCGGCGTACGGATGCAGTCGGCGATGGCCCACGCGGTCGCCGAGATCGGGCGGACCACGGGGGCGCGGCTGGACCTGGACGACCCGGCGCAGGTGCCGCCGGGCGACCGGGCGACGTACGACCTGATCCGCTCCGCCGAGACGCTCGGCTGCTTCCAGATCGAATCGCCGGGCCAGCGGGACCTGGTGGGCCGGCTCCAGCCGTCGACCTTCCACGACCTGGTCGTGGACATCTCCCTGTTCCGCCCCGGACCGGTGGCCGCCGACATGGTGCGCCCCTTCATCGCCGCCCGGCACGGGCGCGCGCCGGTCCGCTACCCGCACCCGGACCTGGAGGGTCCGCTGCGCGAGACGTACGGGGTGGTGGTCTTCCACGAGCAGATCATCCAGATCGTCGACATCATGACCGGCTGCGGGCGCGACGAGGCGGACCGGGTGCGGCGCGGGCTCTCCGACCCCGAGTCGCAGGGGCGGATCAAGGTCTGGTTCGCGCAGCGCGCGGGGGAGCGGGGCTACGGGGCCGACGTGATCGCCCGGACCTGGGAGATCGTCGAGGCGTTCGGGTCGTACGGCTTCTGCAAGGCGCACGCGGTGGCCTTCGCCGTGCCGACGTACCAGTCGGCCTGGCTCAAGGCCCACCATCCGGCGGCCTTCTACGCCGGACTGCTCACCCACGATCCCGGCATGTACCCCAAGCGGCTGCTGCTGGCGGACGCGCGGCGGCGCGGGGTGCCGGTGCTGCCGCTGGACGTGAACCGCTCGGCGGCGACCCACCGTATCGAACTGGTGTCCGACGAGCCGCGGGTGTGGGGGCTGCGACTGGCGCTGTCCGACGTCCACGGCATGAGCGAGGCGGAGGCGGGACGGATCGAGGCCGAGCAGCCGTACGCCTCCCTGCGGGACTTCTGGGACCGGGCCCACCCGGGGCGGCCGGTGGCCGAACGGCTGGCACAGGTGGGCGCGCTGGACGCGTTCGGCGCCAACCGCCGGGACCTGCTGCTGCACGTCTGCGAACTGCACGGCGCGCAGCGGGCCGCCGGTGCGCGGGGTGCGCGCGGCCCCCAGCTCCCGCTGGAGGGCGGGCGCGCCACCGCCGCCCTCGGCCTGCCCGACCTCGGCGACGCCGAGCGGCTCAGCGCCGAGCTGGGCGTCCTCGGCATGGACGCCTCCCGGCACCTGATGGACGACCACCACGCCTTCCTGGCGGAACTGGGCGTGACCCCGGCGCGGCGGCTGCGCGAGACCGAGCACGGGCAGACGGTGCTGGTCGCGGGCGCGAAGGCGGCCACCCAGACCCCGCCGATCCGCTCCGGGCGGCGGGTCATCTTCACGACGCTGGACGACGGGACGGGCCTGGTGGACCTGGCCTTCTTCGACGACAGCCACGAGGCCTGCGCGCACACCGTCTTCCACTCCTTCCTGCTGCTGGTGCGCGGTGTCGTCCAGCGGCGCGGGCCGCAGAGCCTGAGCGTGGTGGGGGCGGCGGCGTGGAACCTGGCGGAGCTGGCCGAGGTGCGTGCCACCGGCGGCCTGGACGCGGTCGCGGCGCGCCTGGCGGAGCCGCTCCCGGTGGCGGCGGACCCGGGTGACTCCGGGCGGCGGATCCAGCTGCCCACCGGGTACGAGATGCACCCGTGGGCGGACCTCCAGCCGGCGGGCGAGGGCGTGGCGACGGGGCGGAAGCTGTGGCATTCCAGCCCGGGGAGCGCGGGATGACCCGGTACCGGCCGACCCCCGGCCCACTGGAGCAGGTGCTCGGCGGAGCCCCCGGGGCTTCAGCCCCGCCGGCGATTGAGGCGCCGGGTCCGGAGCGGGGGCCCGGCGATCCAGCCCCGCCGGCGTTTGAGGCGCCAGGTTCCGGGCGGGGAGCCGCGGCTTCGGCCTCGGTGGTGGTCCGGGCGTCGGGTGCGGTGCTGGCCGTGCGGATGCGGGCGCCCGGGGGCGGGGGGATCGGGGCCGAGGCGTACGCCGGGGTGCTCGGGCTGTTCGAGGCCGTCACGCCCGCCGTGCAGCCGGTGCCCCCCGACACCGTCCTCCTCGACCTCCGCGGCGCCCTGCGCTACTTCGGCCGTGACGCGGCCGAGCTGGCCGCGCTGATCCGGGTCAGGGCCCTCGCCCTGTACGGCGTCGAGTGCACCGTCGGCGGCGCCGGCAACCCCATGCTGGCCCGGATGGCCCTCCGCGCGGCCGGCCCCGGCGGGACCCTGATCGTCCCTCGGGACGAAGCCTCCGTACGGGAGTTCCTCGACCGCAAGCCCGCCGTCGCCCTCGACGGCATCGGTCCCGGGACCGCCCGCACCCTGTGCCGGTACGGCCTCGACACCATCGGCCGGATCGCCGCCGCCCCGCCCGCCACCCTCCGCCGCATCCTCGGCCCCCGCGCCGGCCGCGAGCTCCACGAGCGGGCCAACGGCATCGACCGCACCCCGGTCCGCCCCGGCGCCGCCGCGCGCGCCCTGGCCGGGGAGCGGTCCTTCGACCGCGACGAGCTGGATCCCGTACGCCACCGCCGGGCCCTGCTCTCGCTCACCGAGGAACTCGGCGCTACCCTGCGCGCGCGGGGCCGGGTGTGCCGGTCGCTGACGCTCACCGTGCGCTGCGCCGACCGTACGGCCGTCACCCGCACCCGGAGTCTTCCCGAGGCCACCGCCCACTCGGCCGCCCTGACGGACGCCGCCTACGCGCTGTACGCCGCCCTCGGCCTCCAACGGGCCCGGGTCCGCGCGGTGTCGCTGCGCGCGGAGGACCTGACTCCCGTCGAGCGGGCGTCCCGGCAGCTCAGCCTGGATCCCGAGGACGACAGGGCCCGCCGCCTGGAGGCGGTCACGGACCGGATCCGGGGCCGCTTCGGCCCGGCCGCCATCTCACGCGGCAGCCTCGCCGCCTAGGTGTGATGCGCCCGGGCGCGCCGTCCGGACCAGGGCCAGCAGGCTGAGGGCGAACATCACCACGCCCAGGGGGACATGGACCGAGGGCACGTGCGCGATGCCCAGCACGACCTGCGCCGAGGCGAGGAGGAGGAACCCGGTGGCGTACAGGACGGGGCGCGGGGAACCGCCGCCCGGGCGCCAGGCCAGGACCGCGGCGAGTACGTACAGCATGGCGGCCGCGTACATCACCTTCGAGCCGACGTCGTGCATCAGGTACCCGTGGGACGAGGTCAGCAGCATGCCCGCGGTGACCGCCTGGAAGAACAGGGTCAGGGTCTGCAGGGCTGTCGCGGTCCTGAGGAAGGTGAGGCCGCGCGGCGCGCCGGCCGGTGTTCGTCTGGTCATGCTGTCTCCTGCGTCTCGAGGGGTCCGGCCTCAAGACACCGGGCGACTCACCGATGTGACGGCCTGTGAGCCAGATCACTCGCAGAGGGGCGGGCGGGTTCGGTCCACGACGACCCTGCGGCGCGGTCCGCTTATCACACGCGCCGTTCGACACCCGATTTTTTACTGACGCGTAACTTCCAACTCTTGCTACTGGACCGTAATTTAACGGCAGCAGCACCCCTTGTGATCCGGATCACGGGACGACGAACCCCCACGACCATCCCCTTGAGTCGAACCGCAAGGAGATCACACGATGCTGCCCTGGAGACGCCTGCTCCGCCCGCTGGCCGTCCTCGCCCTCACCGCCGCCGCGCTCGTCGCCCCCACCGGAACCGCGCAGGCGGCGCCCGCCGCCACCACCGCCACGAGCAGCGGCTGGAACAACTGGTCCTGCAAGCCGTCCGCCGCGCACCCGCGCCCCGTCGTCCTCGTGCACGGCACCTTCGGCAACTCCGTCGACAACTGGCTCGGCCTCGCGCCGTACCTGGTGCACCGCGGCTACTGCGTCTACTCGCTCGACTACGGGCAACTGCCCGGCGTGCCCTTCTTCCACGGGCTCGGCCCCGTCGACAAGTCGGCCGAGCAGCTCGCCGTCTTCGTCGACCGGGTGCTCGCCGCCACCGGCGCCAAGGAGACCGACATCATCGGCCACTCCCAGGGCGGCATGATGCCGAACTACTACGTCAAGTTCCTTGGCGGCGCCGCCAAGGTCAACGCGCTGATCGGGCTCGCCCCCGACAACCACGGGACGACCCTGCTCGGGCTCACCAAACTGCTGCCCTACTTCCCCGGCGCCGAGGACCTGATCAGCTCCGCCACCCCGGGGCTGGCCGACCAGATCGCCGGATCGGCGTTCCTGACGAAGCTCAACGCGGGCGGCGACACCGTCCCGGGGGTCAGTTACACCGTCATCGCCACCCAGTACGACCAGGTGGTCACGCCGTACCGCAGCGCCTTCCTGACGGGGCCGAACGTACGCAACGTGGTCCTGCAGGACCTGTGCCCCGTCGACTTCTCCGAGCACGTCGGGATCGGTCTCACCGACCGGATCGCCTGGCACGAGGCGCTCAACGCGCTCGACCCCGCACACGCCAAGCGGACCACCTGCGCCTCCGTCTTCGAGTGACGCGCAGGTGGTCCGGACGGACCGCCGGGGTCAGCGGCCGTGCCGCCCCCCGACGGTCCGGCGGCGGGCCACGGCGAACAGCACGGCCGTGCCGACGGCCAGGACGCCCGCGCCGCCGATCGCGATGAGCGGGGTGGTGCTGTCGCCGCCGGTCGCGGCCAGGCCGGTACCGGCCTGGCCGTCGGCCTCGCCGGTGCCGGCCACCGCGGTCGCCCCGCCCCCGGGGGCGTGGGGGACCGCGCTGCCCGGAACACCGTTGGTCTTCGGGTCGTTGTCACCGTGACCGTTGTGCTCGACCGAGGACTTGCTCTGCCCGGCCGCGATCTGCTGGTCGGTGGGGGCCGACGGCTTCGATGCCGGCTTCTCCGACGGCTTGGCGGAGGGCTTGGCGCCGCCCTGGCCGCCACCGTTCTGGTTGCCGCCGTTCTGGCCGCCGCCGCCCGGCACCGGGGCGGTGCCGCTGTCCTTGCCGAACACCACGTCCGAGCAGGTGTAGAAGGCCTCCGGGCTGTCCGAGCGCTGCCAGATGCTGTAGATCAGGTGGCGGCCGGACTTGTTCGGCACGGTCCCCGTGAAGACGTAGTCACCGTTCTGCATGCCCGGGTCGGTGACCTTCGCGAACGGCGCGGGCTCCAGGTCCGACCACTTCAGCGGCTTGGCGGGGTCGTAGCCGTCCTTGGTGACGTACAGCTCGAACGACCCCTTGTGCGGGGCCGTGCCCTTGTAGCGGAAGGTGTGCGGGCCCGCCGACATCGGGCTGGCCGGCCAGTCCCCGCGGGCCAGGTCCAGACCCTGGTACTTGTCGTTGCCGGCCGAGCACAGCTGGCCGTTGGGGATGAGCGAGCGGTGGTTCCCGGCGGCGTTGGCGATGTTGACCGCGTTCCAGTCGTAGAACGCCTGGGTGCCGCTGGCCGCCACGGCCGCCTTGCACGCGGCCGACTTCGGCGCCTCCGGCCCCTCGGCGTAGCACGCGGCCACCCGGCTGACCGGGTCCGTCATCGAACCGTGGGCGGCGGCCGGGGTGACGGCGTACGCGGTGACGGCGAGCGGCGCGAAGCCGAGCGCGGCGAGACGGGTGACGGTACGGCGGCGTGCGGGCATCGGTGGGATCTCCTTCGAGCAGCGGTCGGGCCGTGCGGCGCCACGCCCCCCGTGGGTCGCGACGCCGCCCCGTGCCCTGTCCTGTCCCGGCCAAGCTAGCCGCCCTGACCACGGCTTCCGCCGGGATCTGGGCCCCGGAGGGGATCCTTAGGTTCCCTTTAAGGAAGGGCTAAGCGCCCCGTCAGGATGCGCCCCCGAGGGCGCCCCCGAGGGCGTGCCCGGGGTGCTCGCCGAGCAGCTTCGCGAAGCCGCCGGAGCGGGCCAGGTCCTCCAGCTCGTCGAGGGCGGCGACGGCCGCGCGGGCCGCCTCCGGGTCGCGCCCGGCCAGGCCGCTCGCCGCGAACTCGTCCTCGTCCAGGCGCCGTACGTCCGTCAGGTCCGCCGAGACCCACAGGTCGAGATCGAGGTCCTCGACGAGGATCCCGTCCTCCCCTACGGCCGTGGGGCGGGTGATGTCGCAGTACCAGCCCTTGAGCGCACCCGCGCCGGTACGGACCTCCTTGACCGCGAACCAGCGGTCCCGCCAGAAGTGCTCGACGAACACGTCCCCCGGCTCGAAGCGGACGAAGCCGAAGTCACGGACGCCGTCCGCCGCCCACGGGGCGCGGACGGTGACGCGCGCGCCGTCGTCGCCGAGCCGCTCCGCGGGGTAGCTGATCTTGGTGCGGCCGCCCTTGGTCAGCGTGACGGTGACGCGGTCGGTCACGGCTGGTCCTTCCTCAGTCGTCTGGCGTGCCGTACCTCGGTGGCGCAGATCTCGTAGCCGAACCGGGCGTTGACGGCGAGCATCGGTGCGTTCCCGGCGTCGTTGCCGGTGAACGCCTCCGTGTAGCCGGCCGCGCGGGCCCGGCGCAGGGAGTCGGCCTTGGCGAGCCGGGCCAGGCCGCGGCCGCGGTGGGCGCGCAGGGTGCCGGTCATGCCGGAGGCGTAACGGGTGCGGCCGTCGGTGAGGGCCGCGGTGAAGGCGGCCACCGCGCCGTCGACCAGGACCACGGTGGTGAGGTCCTTGTCGAGGTCGGGGTTGTGCCAGGTGTGCCGCAGCCAGTCCTCGTAGTCGTCGAACTCGGTGTCGATGTCGCCCGGTTCGTCGGCGGTCGTCTCCGCGTCGGCCTCGAAGAGGGGGCGGGGGTCGGCGGCGAACGCGGACCCGGGGCGCAGCTCGACGCCGGCGGGCAGGTCGGCCGGGGGAGCGGGGAGCGTAACGGTGGCCAGGTCCAGGCGCAGGAAGTGCGCGCTCCGGCTCGCACGGTAGCCGTGCCGCTCGGCGAACGCCCGGTGCCCGGGCTCGTCCAGCACCCACGCGTACACGTCGACGGCGCCCTCGGCCGCCAGGTACGCCTCGGCCGTGCGCAGCAGGGCGGTGCCGGCCCCGCGCCCGCGGTGGGCCGGGTCGACGTAGGCGTTGAGGTACGACTGGCCCGGCTCCGGGCTGTCATGGGCGATCCCGACCTGCGCGGTACCGACGACGTGGCCGTCGGGGGTCTCGGCGACGAGGATGCGGTAGCGCCGGGCGGGAGGGGAGTTGGTGAGTTCGGACGCCACCCCGGCGGCGGTGGTGATCATGAAGGGCAGGGTGGCGCGGCGCACCCGTACGACGGCCTCGGCGTCCACGGGGTCACCGGGGCGGAGGTCGCGGATCAGAACGGTGGTATCGGTCACGGGCCCCGACGCTACGCATGGTCGCCGCCGGACCGCCTCCGAATTACCGGTGATGAGGGAGAATCGGCCGGTGACCTCGACGAACCTCAGGATCTCCCTCGACGCGTCGGCCGCGGCGGCGCCGTACGAACAACTGCGCGCGCAGATCGCCGACCAGGCCAGGTCGGGCCGGCTGCCGGCCGGTTTCAAACTGCCGACGGTACGGGGGCTGGCGCAGGAGCTCGGGCTGGCGGTGAACACGGTCGCGAAGGCGTACCGGGCGCTGGAGGCGGACGGGGTGATCGAGACGCGGGGACGGCACGGCACGTTCGTGGCGGCGGCCGGGGACGCGGCGGCGCGGGAAGCCGCGGCCGCGGCGCAGGACTTCGCGGACCGCGCGCACCGGCTGGGGCTGACGCTGGACGAAGCCGGTGCCGTCGCGGTGGAGGCGTTGCGGGCGCGGTACGGCCGGCCGTGACCGGGGTGCGCCCGCCCGGCGTGTGAGCGCACCCTGGTCACGGCCGGCGCTCCGGGGGAGGGCACGGGGGCGGAGCCCCCGTCACAGGTACAGGCCCGCGTCCGCGCCCTGGGGCTGGGGCGGGAGGATCGCCGCCGGGCCGGAGCCGCGGCGCAGGGCGAAGAGCTCCGCCAGCGTCGCCCCGTCCCGCGCCACCCCCTCGTCCGTGCCCAGCCACTCCACCGCCTCGCGGTGCGTCAGCCGGCCCACCTCGATCCGCGCCAGGCACCGCCCGGGCCGGACCACCGCCGGGTGCAGCCGTTCGAGGTCCTCGTTCGTGGTGACGCCCACCAGCACGTTGCGCCCCTGCCCCAGCAGCCCGTCCGTCAGGTTGAGCAGCCGTGACAGCGCCTGCCCGGCCGTGTGCCGGGCCTCGCCGCGGATCAGTTCGTCGCAGTCCTCCAGCAGCAGCAGCCGCCAGCGGCCCTTCGACGCCCCCTCGTCCTCGCCGATCGCGATGTCCATCAGGTAGCCGACGTCGTTGAACAGCCGCTCCGGGTCCAGGACGCAGTCCACCTGGCACCAGTCCCGCCACGACCGGGCCAGCGTGCGCAATGCGGAGGTCTTGCCCGTGCCCGGCGGGCCGTGCAGCAGGAGCAGCCGGCCCGCGATGTCGTCCGGGGTCACCTTCATCAGGCGGTCCATCGCCCCGGCCACCGGCGCGGTGTAGTTCGGCCGTACCTCCTCCCAGGTGCCCGCCGCGATCTGACGCGTCGTCCGGTACGGGCCGCGCCGCGGCGAGACGTACCAGAAGCCCATCGTCACGTTCTCCGGCTGCGGCTCCGGTTCGTCCTGCGCCCCCGCCGTCGCCTCCCCGAGCACGCTGGCCGCCAGCTCGTCGCTGACCGCCGTCACCGTCACGTCCGCGCCCCGGCTCCAGCGCGAGACGAGCATGGTCCACCCCTCGCCCTCGGCGAGCGTGGCGCTGCGGTCGGTGTCGCGCGCCGAGCGCAGCACCGTGGCCGCGGGCGGCAGCAGGGTCACTCCGGCCTTGACCCGTTCGATCGTCACGCTCCGCGAGTACGGCTGCTCGCCGGACGCGAACCGGCCGAGGAACAGCGCGTCGACGACGTCCGACGGGGAATCGCTGTCGTCGACGTTGAGCCGGATCGGCAGCGCGTCATGAGGGTTGGCTGGCATGGCGCCCATGATCCGGCACGAAGTGCCCTTGCGCACCCGTGTTTCCCCGGTTCGTTCGCTGGAACGGGTGTCGTACTTCCCCCTTCAAACGCTCCGCGCGTGAAGATTCGGCCCGCATCTCCACCCCGAATCTTCTTGGCATGGACACTTCCAGACAGCCCCTGTGCGCCGGTACCACGGAACTCGGCAGTAACCCCCACACGAAGCCGCAGGAGCCGCACCATGAAGCTGTCTCGTTTCGCCGCCCTGTCCTCGTCCCTCTTACTCGCCGCGGGCGCCGCTCTGTTCGGCGCCGGCCAGGCCTCCGCCGCCGCCGACTTCGGCTACGTCGCGCTCGGCGACTCGTACTCCTCCGGCGTCGGCGCCGGGAACTACGACGGCACCAGCGGGAACTGCAAGCGCACCGCCCGCGCCTACCCGGCCCTGTGGGCCGCCGCCCACGCCCCGCAGACCTTCTCCTTCGTCGCCTGCTCCGGCGCCCGTACGGACGACGTCCTCTCCGGGCAGCTCGCCCCGCTCAACTCCGGCACCGACCTCGTCAGCATCACCATCGGCGGCAACGACGCCGGCTTCGCCGACGTCATGACCACCTGCGTGCTGCAGTCCGAGGCCACCTGCGTCAACCGCGTCAACCAGGCCAAGGCGTACGTCACCTCCACCCTGCCCGGCAAGCTCGACCAGGTCTACAACGCGATCGACAGCCGCGCTCCGGGCGCGCACGTCGTCGTCCTCGGCTACCCCCGCTTTTACAAGCTGAACGGCACCTGCACCGCGGGCCTGACCGAGAACGAGCGGGCCGCCATTAACGGCGCCGCCGACCACCTCAACGCCGCCATCGCCAAGCGCGCCGCCGACCACGGTTTCACCTTCGCCTCGGTCGTCGGCTCCTTCACGGGCCACGAGATCTGCTCCTCCGGGACCGCGTGGCTGCACAGCGTCAACTGGCTCAACATCGGCGAGTCGTACCACCCGACGGCCGCCGGACAGTCCGGCGGCTACCTGCCGGTCTTCACGAACGCCGCGTAACCGCTCCCGCGGGACGAGGGGAGGAGGCCCCGCCGGGCGGGGCCTCCTTGCGCGGTCCGGGCGGGCGGGCGTCAATCGAGCAGGCGCCACCCCAGGACGGTCAGGGCCGTCAGCAGCGCCACCAGGGCGAGGACGCCGAGCGCCAGCACCGCCCCCGCCCGCCGCGACCCCGACTCCGGCTCCGGCCCCGGCCCCCGGTCCGGCTCCTGTTCCGGCGTCGGTTCCGGAGCCGGGCCGCGACTCCCGCCCCCGGCCCGGCTCTTCGCCCCGTCGCGTTCCGGCGCCGTCCGGTCCGCGGCCGCCCGGTCCGCCGCCGGCCCGCCCGCACCCGGCGGCGACCCGCCCGCGGCGACCACCCGCAGCAGCTCCGCCGCCCGCGCCGCCGGCATCCGCGCGGCCGGATCCTCGTGCAGCAGCCCCTCCAGTACGGGCGCCAGCGCGCCCGCCCGGCGCGGCCGCGGGGAGTCCACCGGGACGGGCGGGATCCCCTCCACCGCCGTATACAACAGCACCCCCAGCGCCCGCAGATCCGGCTCCTCGTCGTCCGGTGCCACGTCGTCCGGCGTGCCGGACCCGAAGCCGCTCACGTGCACCCGGCCGTCGTTGCCGATCAGCACCGTGCCGGGCCCGACGCCCCGGTGCGGCACCCCGGCGCCCTGCGCCGCGCGCAGCGCCGCCAGGACCTGGACCCCGATGCCCGCGGCCTCGCGCGGGGACACCGGACCGTCGGCGGCCAGCACGTCCGCGAGCGAGAGCCCGCGCACGAGCTCCATCACGATCCACGGCCGGCCGTCCTCGCTCGCCACGTCGTGGACGGCCACCACGGCGTCGTGCGCGATCCGCGCCGCCGCCCACGCCGCGCGCTCCCGGCGCGCGTACATGAGCCGTACCCGCGACGGGTCCAGTCCGTCCGGGGCGCGGACCTCCTTGACCGCCACCTCGCGGCCCAGCACCTCGTCCCGGGCCCGCCACACGATGCTCGTGCCGCCCCGGCCCACCTCGTCCAGCAGCCGGTACCGGCCCGCCACCACACGCTCCGGATCCTCGCTCACGCGCGCCCCCCACCGTGTCACAGGTCGATCACCCCAAGTTAGCGCCAGTCCGGCATTTTGCCCCCCGCCGTGACGGAGCCGGTCCGCTCGGTGACGGTCGTGCGACGACGGCCCCCCGGAGCACGGGTTTTGTGCGGAGAGTGACTGCCGACTCCGCTGAGTAATCGTCAACTCCCCGTACGGATAGGGGTAATTCACACGACCGGGATACCCGGCAGCGACTCGGGGGCGATAGGGTTACCCTGCCCGGGCCGGGTGCCCTCGTTTGGGTGGGGAGAGACATGGAACAGATAACAATGCGCAGCAGGCCGCCCCGCGTGCCTGCCATCACGTGCGGCAGCAGCGCGACCAGCTCGCGCCTCGACCGCCACCTCGCCGTGCTGGGCGGCCCCGCCGTCCCGCACCGGGAGGCGGCCGAGGCGACCTTGCTGATGCGCGAGCTCACGTCCCGCGACCACACGCACGTCCAGCGGAGCCGGAGCGCGCGCGTCTCGCTCTTCGCACCGCTGCGCCGGCTGCGTCGCACGCTCTTCGGCAGCCGCCGCCACTAGGGGGGCGTACCGCACCACCACCCGTCCCCGACCCCGGCTCCCTCAGGCGACCACACCGTCCCGGCGCAGTGCCGAGATCTGCGCGTCCGTCATCCCCAGGGCCCGCAGCAGGACATCGGTGTGTTCGCCCAGCGCGGGCACCGCGCCCATGCGCGGTGCCGTGCCGCCCGGCAGCACGATCGGCGGCAGCAGGGCCCGCAGCGGCCCGGCCGGCGATCCCACCTCCCGCCAGCGGTCCCGCGCCGCCAGCTGGGGGTGATCGGCCAGCTGCGCCACCGAGTTCAGCCGCGCGCAGGCGATGCCGGCCGACTCCAGGCGCGCGAGCGCCTCGTCCGCGCCGAGCCGGCCCAGCGCGTCGGCGACCGCCGCGTCGGTCTTCTCCCGGTTCGCGGTCCGCGCCGCGTTCGTCGCGAACGCCGGATCCTCCGCCAGCTCGGGCCGCTCCAGCACCTGCCGCGCCAGCCGCCGCCACTCCCGGTCGTTCTGCACCGACAGCAGCACCCGGTCCCCGTCCGCCGTCCCGTACGCGTCGTAGGGCGCGATCACCGCGTGCGCCAGGCCCGTGCGCACGGGCTGCTCCCCGCCGTGCATCGTGTGGTGCAGCGGATGTCCCATCCACTCGGCGAGCGCGTCCAGCATCGCGATCTCGACCGGGCCGCCGCGGCCGGTCGTACCGCGCCGCAGCAGGGCGGCGAGGACGCCGGAGAACGCGTACATGGCGGCCGCGATGTCGGCCGCCGGGATCCCGGCCTTGACGGGCCGTCCGGGCGTGCCCGTCACCGAGACGAGCCCCGCCTCGCACTGCACGAGCATGTCGTACGCCCGCTTGTGGGCGTACGGGCCCTGCGCGCCGTAGCCGGAGACGTCCACGGCGACCAGCCGCTCGTAGCGCCCGCACAGGGTCGCCGCGTCCAGGCCGAGGCGGGCGGCGGCGCCCTGGGCGAGGTTCTGCACGAACACGTCCGCGCCCGCCAGCAGCCCGTGCAGGACTTCCCGGCCGCGCGGGTCCTTCAGGTCCAGGGCGATCGACTCCTTGCCCCGGTTCGTCCACACGAAGTGCGAGGCCAGGCCCTGGGCGGCGGTGTCGTAGCCGCGCGCGAAGTCGCCGCCGTCGGGGCGCTCGACCTTGATCACCCGCGCGCCGAGGTCGGCGAGCTGGCGGGTGGCGAAGGGGGCCGAGACGGCCTGTTCGACGGCGACGACGGTGATCCCGTCCAACGGGAGGGGTGCGGCGAGCTGTTCCATGACACCGATGCCTACCGGGTGCGGACCGCTCCTGTCACCCCCTGCCGGGGACGGCGGTGTCAGTCCCGGCCGCGCGCGAACCCGCGGGCGGTCAGCGGTACGAACACCACCAGCAGCGCCAGCGACCAGAGCACGGCCCCGGCCACCGGGTGCGCGGCCGGCCAGGCGGCGCCGGCCGCCGCCTGCGCGCCCGGGCCGCCGCACAGCTCGCGCACCGCCGAGGCGACCGCGCTGATCGGGTTCCACTCGGCGACCGTGCGCAGCCACGCCGGCAGCCCGGCGGTCGGCAGGTAGGCGCTGGACAGCAGCGGCAGCACGAAGGTGGCGCTGCCGAGCTGTCCGGCCGCCTCCTCGCTCGCACTGATCAGCCCGAGGTACGTGCCCACCCAGGCCATGGCGAAGCGGAACAGCATCAGGACGCCGAACGCCCCGAGCGCGCCCGGCAGTCCGTTCTCCACGCGCCAGCCCATGGCCAGGCCCACCAGCATCAGCGGGACCGTGCCGACGGCCGTGGTGACCAGGTCGGCGGCCGTCTGGCCCAGCGGTACGGCCGCCCGGCTCATCGGCAGTGACCGGAACCGGTCGGTCACCCCGCGGTGGGCGTCCTGCGCGGCGGTGAACATACCGGTCATCAGCCCGCCGGCGGCGGTCGCGGCGAGCAGGCCCGGGACCAGGAACGCGCGGTACTCGTCGCCGGGCATGGCCATCGCGCTGCCGAAGACGTAACCGAAGAACAGCAGCATCGTGATCGGCATCGTCTGGGTGAGCAGCAGCAGCGCAGGGGCGTGGCGGGCCTTCTGCAGCTGCCGGGTCAGGACGGCGGCCCCGTCGGACAGGGCGGTGGTGCGGGTCGCGGTGCTCATGCGGCGTGCTCCTGTGCCGGTGCGGTCGTGGTCGCTGCGGTCGAGGTCAGGCGGAGGAAGACCTCGTCGAGGGTGGGCGGGCGCAGGCTCGCGTCCGTCACCGCCACCCCGGCGGCGTCGAGCCGGCGGATGATCCGCGGCAGGGTGACGGAGGGGTCCAGCACCGTGACGCCGGCCGTGAGCCGTTCCTCGTCGAGGACGGGGCGGCCGCCGGTGAGCTGGTCCAGGACGGCGGCGGCCCCGGCGAGCGCCTCGGGCGCGCCGACGGTGACCTCGGCACGGGCGCCGATCCGGGCCTTGAGCGCGGCCGGGGTCCCGGTCGTCGCGGCCCGGCCGCCGTCGATGAGCACGATGTCGTCGGCGAGCCGGTCGGCCTCCTCCAGGTACTGGGTGGTCAGGAGCACCGTGGTGCCCGCGTCGGCCAGCGCCCGTACCTCGGTCCAGATGTGCTCGCGGGAGGCCGGGTCCAGGCCGGTCGTCGGCTCGTCGAGGAACAGCACCCGGGGGCGGGTGAGCAGGCCGGCGGCCAGGTCGAGCCGGCGCCGCATGCCGCCGGAGTAGGTGCCGGCGGTGCGGTCGGCGGCCTCCTCCAGCCCGAATCGCCCCAGGAGTTCGTCGGCGCGGGCCCGGCCGGCGGGCCCGCGCAGCCCGGTCAGCCGGGCGAACAGCCGCAGGTTCTCGCGGCCCGTCAGATCCCCGTCCACGGAGGCGTACTGGCCGGTGACGCCGATCGCGCGGCGCACCGCCACGGGATCGCGCACCACGTCGTGCCCCGCGACCAAGGCGCGTCCCCCGGTCGGGCGGGTGAGGGTCGCGAGGATGCGGACCGCGGTGGTCTTGCCCGCGCCGTTGGGCCCCAGCAGGCCGCAGACGGAGCCCTCGGGGACGGCGAGGTCGAGGCCGCGCAGGGCGTGGACCGTCCCGAAGTCCTTGGTCAGACCCTCACTAAGTACGGCGTACGTAGTTGTTGTCATGGCGGAGACCCTACCTCACTACGTACGGTGTACGTAACTAGGATGGGGGAGCGACGCGAGAGAGGACGAGGCATGGCAGCGAGCGGGCGCCCCACCGGCCCCGAGGTGATCTGGACCAGGCCGCAGCGCGCGGGCCGCGGCCCGCGGCCGGCGCACAGCCGCGACTCGATCGTGGCGGAGGCGGTGCGGATCGCCGACGCCGAGGGGATCGAGGCGGTCTCGATGCGGCGGGTGGCGGCCGGGATCGGCGCGGGCACGATGTCGCTGTACAACTACGTGCCGCGCAAGGAGGACCTGTACGAGCTGATGGTCGACGCGGTGGGCGGCGAGTACGACCTGGCCGCGCCGACCGGCGACTGGCGCGCCGACCTGCTGGGCGTGGCCCGCCAGGGCCGGGCCCTGATGCACCGGCACCCGTGGCTGCCGCGGCTGCTCACCCCCGCCTACGGCTTCGGCCCGAACGTCCTGCGCTACCTGGAGCACTGCCTGACCTGCCTGGCGCCGCTGGACATCGCGGCCGCGGACAAGCTGGAGCTGGTCGCCGCCGTCAACGGGACGGTGGCGACGTACGTGGGCGGCGAGCTGGCCCTGGCGGAGCGGGCCCGCGCGCTGCCGTGGAGCGAGGAGGAGGAGCAGCGGGTCCGCGCCGACTACCTCGGCGCCCGGCTCGCGACCGGCGCGTACCCCCTGCTGGCCGGAGCCTTCGGGGCGGCCGGCACCGCCGCCCCCGACATGGACGAGGTCTTCGACCGCACCCTGCTGCGCCTCCTGGCGGGCTGGTCCGCCCGCTGACACCACGCGCGCCGGGACCCGCCGACGCCGCGCGCAGGCTGGGGGCGGGGCCCGGTTCGCGGCGGCCGGCGCGCCGCCCGCCCGTGCGGGGCGGACCGGCCGCGGACGGTTCAGAGCAGGGCGAACTGGCCGCCCGGGCCCTCCTCGTGGTGGTCCAGGACCGAGGCGGGCCGGCGGGACCAGCGCGGCGGCGGCAGTACGCCGGCCGCCCGCAGCTCGGCCGCCGGCAGCGGCGGGCCGGGTTCCAGGGCGCTGCGCGCCGGGGCGAGGTCGGCCAGCAGGGCCAGCGTGGTCAGCAGCGCCAGCAGTTCGGAGGTCCAGGCCTGGGGCCACTCGGCCGGACCGAGCGCCTCCAGGCCGTCGAGTCCGCGGTGTGCGGTCCGGGCGGCGAACCACCGCTCCAGCACCCGGACGCCGCCCGTCTCGTACGCCCAGGCCGCGGCCGGGACGGGGGAGACCGCCCCGTCGTCCAGGTGCAGGGTCTCGGTCTCCGGGTCGTACGACAGGGCCGTCGGCCGGGCCGGGACCGCCCGGCGCACGTACGGCCGCCGCCCGCCCGGCAGCCGCGGCGGCTCCCCGCCCCGGGCGCCGCGCAGCTGGACGGTCAGCAGCCGGTGGCCGAGCTCGAGGCCCGCCCGCCAGCCCTCGGGCCCGGCGGGCAGCGGGACTTCGTGGCCGCGGGGGCCGGGCCGGCCGGCCGCGAGGATCCACGACAGGACGTCCTCCGGGGTCACCCAGGTGCGGTAGCGCTCACCGAGGTACGCCAGCAGCCCCGGCGCCAGGTTCGGCTCGGTGCCGCCCGGGCGCCGGTGCAGCGGCCGGACCCGGACGGTCCGGCCGGGCCCGGGGCCGACGGCCGGCAGATGGGCGCTGACCAGCAGTTCCGGTCCCGCCTCCACGGCGAAGAGCTGGTGCTCGTCCTGGACCCGCCACAGCTCCGGCCGGGCCGCGTCGATCAGCCGCTGGTCGGGCAGCAGCCACTGCTCGTCGAAGGGGTCGCGCAGCACCCTTACCGGCTCCGGGCACGGTCCGGGCGCCCGGGAGAACCGGTCGGTGGCCGTCCGCTGCCCCGGCAGCGCGGCCGCGCCCGCGTCGGGCGTCCGGGCCCGGCTCGGGCGGAACAGCCGCTCCCGCTCGGCGGCTTCGGCCCCGGCCAGGGCGGTCCAGCGGGCCCGCAGGGTCGCCGGGTCGGGCGCGGCCACCCAGGCCCGCCCGAGCCGCAGCCCCGGCACCGACCAGGGCATCAGATCGTCCAGCAGCGGTACGTCGTCGCTCACCCGGCCGATGGTAGCGACGCCGCCCGGAGCCCGGGCCCCGTCCAGGCCGAAGCGTTACGCTCCTTATGTATGGATATCTCCCGACGAGGAGACGGTCATGAGCCAGTACGACGAATACTCGACCCCGTCCCAGGCCGAGGGCGAGCGGCTCGACGAGGACATGGACGAGAAGGAGAAGAGCCAGCGGCACCCGCAGACGATGCGGACCACGCCGTCCCAGGCCGAGGGCGAGCGCCGCGCGGAGGACGAGGAGAAGTAGGCCCGTCGGCAGCACCGCCGGCAGGTGAGCGGGGCCGTGGGCCAGTGGGTCAGTGGGCGTCGACGGTGACCGTGAAGGAGAACCGGTCGCCGCGGTACCGGATCCGGGCGACGTCCACGACCCGGCCGTCCTCGTCGTACGTCACCCCCGTGTAGTGCAGGATCGGGCTGAGCAGCGGGACCTGGAGCAGCTCGGCGGTGAGGGGATCGGCCAGCCGCGCCTCCACGGTGTCCGTGATCCGGCTGATCCGCACGCCCACGACGTCCCGCAGCACCTTGGTCATCGGCCAGCGCTCCAGATCGGCCACGTCCACGGCCTCCGCGAGCTCCGGCCGTACCGCGTTCTCCGCCCAGTTGGTGGGCTCCCCGCTCTCCCCGTCGCGGCGCAGCCGGCGGTAGGTGACCACCTCCGCGGTGTCCGGGAAGTGCTCCAGCAGCTCCCCGGGCACCGCGGTGCGCTCCTGGCCCAGCACCGTCGTGCGCTCCCCCGACTGCTGGGCCACGATCGCGTCGACCGAGCCCAGCAGCCGGACCGGCGCCCCGCGCTGGGCGCCCGGCTCGATGAAGGTCCCGCGCCGCCGGTGCCTGCTGATCAGGCCCTCCTGCTCCAGCTCCTTGAGGGCCTGGCGCATGGTCAGCACGCTCACCCCGTAGTGCTCGGCGAGCTGTTCCTCGGTGGGCAGGCGCAGCGAGGCGTCCGGGGTGCGCCCCAGTATCGAGGCGCGCAGCGACTGCGACACCTGATACCAGAGGGGCAGCTTCCGGTTCAGCACCAGCGAGTCGGGGGCGAAGGCGGTCACGGGCGGTTCTCCGTACGGGCGGGGCGACGTGCAGGAATCCTAAGGCGGCGCCTCAGGCGCGGAAATGCCGCTGGAGGCCCTGCCACACGTCGTCGTAGCCGCGCTGGAGGTGCTCGGCGCCGGCCGCCTGGGCGGTGGCGGTGATCGGCCAGCGGGTCTCGAACATGAACGCCAGCCCGTCGTCGATCTTCTGCGGCTTGAGCTCGGCGGCGCTGGCCCGGTCGAAGGTCTCCCGGTCCGGGCCGTGCGCGGACATCATGTTGTGCAGCGAGCCGCCGCCGGGCACGAAGCCCTCGGCCTTGGCGTCGTAGGCGCCCTCGATCAGGCCCATGTACTCGCTCATCACGTTGCGGTGGAAGTACGGCGGCCGGAAGGTGTCCTCGCCGACCAGCCAGCGCGGGGCGAAGACGACGAAGTCCACGCCCGCCAGCCCCGGGGTGTCCGAGGGCGAGGTCAGCACCGTGAAGATCGACGGGTCCGGGTGGTCGTAGCTGATGGTGCCCAGCACGTTGAAACGGCGCAGGTCGTAGACGTACGGCACGTGCGTGCCGTGCCAGGCGACGACATCGAGGGGGGAGTGGTCGTAGGTGGCGGCCCAGAGGTTGCCGCAGAACTTGTTGATCACCTCGACGGGGGTCTCGACGTCCTCGTACGCCGCGACCGGGGCCTGGAAGTCCCGGGCGGCGGCGAGCCCGTTGGCGCCGATCGGGCCGAGGTCCGGCAGCTCGAACGGCTGGCCGTAGTTCTCGCAGACGTACCCGCGGGCGTCCGCGTCCAGCAGCTCGACGCGGAAGCGCACGCCGCGCGGGACGAGGGCGACGTGGCCGGGCTCGGCGCGCAGCAGGCCGAACTCGGTGCGCAGCAGCAGCCCGCCGCGCTCGGGGACGATCAGCAGCTCGCCGTCGGAGTCGCTGAAGACCCGGTCGGTCATCGAGGCGTTGGCGGCGTAGAGGTGGATGGCCATGCCGCTGCGCTGGGACACGTCGCCGTTGCCGCCCAGGGTCCACAGGCCGGCCACGAAGTCGGTGCCGGGCACGGGGTCGGGCAGCGGGTTCCAGCGCAGCCGGTTGGGGTCCGCGACGCTCTCGGTGAAGGGCGCGGAGCGCAGTGCCCCGTTGTCGATCCGGGTGAACGGCGGGTGCGCGGCCGAGGGGCGGATCCGGTAGAGCCACGACCGGCGGTTGTGGGCGCGCGGCTCGGTGAACGCGCTGCCGCTGAGCTGCTCGGCGTAGAGGCCGAGGGGGGCGATCTGCGGCGAGTTGCGGGCGATGGGGAGGGCGCCCGGGACGGCCTCCGAGCTGTGCTCGTTGCCGAAGCCCGTGAGGTACACCAGCCCCTCCGCCGTCTTCCTGGCCCGCTCGGCCTGCTCGCTCATGCCTGCTCCCGCTCCGTCGAAGGAATCCTATGGTCGACAGTAGGATTCCCGGCCCGCGGCGTCAACGGCGGACGGGAACGGGTGGCGGAAAGGTGCCGTGCGGAAAAGGCCGTGCGCGGGGGGATCCCAAAAGATGAACAATGCTCTACTCTCTCGCGCATGTCGTGGACCCGCAGGTTCCCTGCCGTGCCGGCGGCGCTCCTCGCCGCCCTCCTCGCCCTGGTGTCCCTCCTGGCCCTGCTCGCCGCCGCCCCGGCCGCGCAGGCGCACGAGGAACGCCCCGTCGCCTTCCCGGACGGCTCCGGATCCGTGCCGCAGTACCGCACGGGCGAGCCCGACCTCATCGTGTGCAAGACCGACCGGGCCGCCTTCGAGCAGCGCATCGCGGCCTTCCCCGAAGAGCTCAAGGCGCGCAACCTCGCCCTCTTCGCGCGCTGCGAGCAGAGCGGCTTCCGGCACATCCAGGAAGCCGTCGACCGGGTCGACCGGCCCGGTATGACCATCGCGATCCTGCCCGGTCTCTACGAGGAGGAGCCCTCGCTGCCCGCGCCGACGGGGGAGTGCGCGGCGCTGAAGGCCCCCGACTCGGCGCTGGGCTACCAGATCCTGTCGTACGAGCAGCAGGAGCGCTGCCGCCACAACCAGAACCTGGTGGCCATCCTCGGCAAGACGAACCTGCAGATCGAGGGCACCGGCGCGAGCCGCCTCGACGTCGTCGTCGACGCCAAGTACCAGAAGCTCAACGGCATCCGCGCCGACAAGTCCAACGGCATCTACTTCCGCAACTTCACCGCCCAGCGCACCACCTTCAACTCGCTGTACGTGCTGGCGGGCGACGGGTTCGTCATCGACGACGTGCTGACCCGCTGGAACGACGAGTACGGCTTCCTGACCTTCGCCAGCGACCACGGCCTGTACAAGAACTGCGAGTCCTACGGCAACGGCGACTCCGGCATCTACCCGGGCAGCGCCTCCGACATCAACAACGGCCGCGGCTACGACGTGCCCCGCTACTCGATCGAGATCACCGGCTGCCGCAGCCACCACAACATGGTCGGCTACTCGGGCACGGCCGGGGACTCCGTCTGGGTCCACGACAACGAGTTCGACCACAACATGGGCGGCGCCTCGATGGACAGCGCCTTCCCCGGCCACCCCGGACTCCCGCAGAACCACGCCAAGTTCGAGCGCAACCTCATCCACGACAACAACCAGGACTACTACCGCCACGTCGCGGACGGCACCTGCGCCAAGCCGCCCGTCGAGCGCGGCTACGAGCAGGGCGTGGTCTGCCCGCAGATCTCCATGCCGCCGGGCACCGGCATCATCACCGCGGGCGGCAACTGGAACATCTACGAGAAGAACTGGGTCTACGGCCACGAACGCGCCGGCTTCTTCCTCTCGGCCGTCCCCGCCTTCATCCGCGGCGAGGAGGAGTGGTCCAAGCAGACGGACACCTCCCACCACAACCGCTACGCCGGCAACATCCTGGGCAGGGACAAGGCCGGCGCCTCCCGGCCCAACGGCATGGACGTCTGGTGGGACGGCCAGGGCAGGGGCAACTGCTGGCAGTCCGGACCCGACGGCTCCACCCCCGGTACCCTGCCGCGGTGCGGTGCGGCGCGCGGCGACGTCTCCGGCGCCTCGGCCCGCCTGGTCGGCGAACCGGTCAAGCTGGCCCAGCTGATGGTCTGTGCCGACTACAACGTGCAGGCGCGCCGGCTGCCGGCCGGCTGCGACTGGTACGGCGCGCGGGGCCTGGAACGCGTGGAGACCCAGGTCGCCGCCGCCGTCGCGGCCGTCCTCCTGCTGGTCGGCGGGGTGCTGTGGTGGCGCCGGCTGCGCGGCTCCCGGCTGGGTACGGCCGCCACGCTCGCGGGCCTCGCGGGCCTGGCCCTGGACGTGGCCGGCTCCACCATGGCCCTGACCGCCACCCCCGTCCCGGCCCTGGCCCTGCTGCTCCTGGGCCTGTGGTGGACCGGCGCCGGCCTCGCGCTGCGGCCCGACCGCCCCTGGCTCGCCCGCGTCACCCTGCTGCTGGGCGCCCTCACCCTCCTCGACGCCTTCGACAAGGCGGTGCTGATGATCCCGTGGATCCCGGTCGGCCCCGCCTGGATCCGTGCCCTGCTCGCCGTCCTGTGGGTGCTCTGGGCCGTGATCGCCTCGGCCCGCCCCGGTCCGGCCCCCGCCCGTCCCGGCGGCCCGGGCGGCGCCGACCCGGCGGGCGACCGTACCCCCGTACCGCCCGCCCCGGCCCCGGCCCTGAGCGCGGCCGCGGACCACCCGACGGCTCCCGCCCCGGGCGGCGCCGACCCCGCCCCGGGAGCCGCGGCGTGAACGCCGGGCGCCGGGCGGCGGTACTCGCCCTCGCACTCCTGCTCGCCGCAGCCGGACTGACCGGCTGCGGCGGGCGGGCCACCACCCACCACAAGCCGGGCACGAGCCACGAGCAGGCCTCGGGAAACGTGGGCAGGCTGCTGGACACCACGGACGCGACGGGCCACCGCTTCCGCGAGGTCCCGGCCGACGGCGCACCACAGGTACGGCTGGCCGTCCGCCCCGACAGCGAGGACGGCTGGAACCTGCAACTGACCGTCCAGAACTACCGGTTCACGCCCGACAGCACCGGCGGCGCGGCCCTCCCGGGCGCCGGCCACGCCCACCTGGAGCTGGACGGCCGCAAACTGGCCCGGCTGTACGGCCCCTGGTATCACCTGCCGGCCGCGCAGGTGCCCCAGGGGACGCACACCCTGACCGTCCGCCTCTACGCCGACGACCACACCGCCTGGGCCGTCGGCGGCAAGGCCGTCGAGGCCACGGCCCCGCTCACCGCCGCCCAGCCGGGCGCCTCCGGCCAGGGCCACGACCACGGCGCCCCGCCCGCTTCCGCCCCGCCGGCGTCCGCCCCGGCCACCACGCCCCCGGCTCCGCCGGCCGGAGGCGGTGAGGAGGCCGACCGCACGATCACCGTCACCGTCCGCGACGGCAAGGTCGCCCCCGCGCCCGGCCGTACCGAGGTCAAGCGCGGCGAACGGGTGGCCCTGCGCGTCACCAGCGACCGCGCCGACACGCTGCACGTCCACGGCTACGACAAGGAACTCGCCCTCCCTCCGGGCCAGGAGGCCACGCTCGTCCTCACCGCCGACCGCACCGGACTCTTCGAGGTGGAGACGCACGCGTCGGGCCTCCTGCTGACCCAGCTCGTCGTCCGGTGACCGGCTCCGGAGCCGACCCCCACGCCGCCCCGGCCACCGTGCTGGCCCACGGCGTGGGCTCCACCCACGACCTGCCCATCTCTCCCTTCTACGCCTTCGCCGGGGCCTTCACCGCGCTCTTCGTCTCCTTCCTCGCGCTCGCCCTGCTCTGGTCCACCTCCCGCTTCCGCGGCGACCGCTCCGGCCTGCCGCTGCCCGCCGCCCTCCAGCGGGTGGCCGACGCGCCGGCCACCCGCACCACCCTGCGCGTCCTCGGCCTCGCCGCCGCGCTGTTCGTCGCCGCCCACCTCCTCCTCGGTCCCGACGACCCCGACCGCAACCCCGCGCCCGGCGCCGTCTACGTCCTGTTCTGGGTCGGACTCGTGCCCGCCTCCCTCCTCCTCGGTCCCGTCTGGCGCCTGCTCAACCCGCTGCGCACCCTGCACCGCCTGATCTGCCGGGCCACCCGCCGCCGGCCCGACCGTCCCCTGCCGCCACGGCTCGGCCTGTGGCCCGCGGCCGCCGGGCTCCTGGCCTTCACCTGGCTCGAACTCGTCTCACCCGAACCCGCTTCCACCACCCCCCTCCTGATCGCCCTCGCCGCCTATGCCACCCTCCAGCTCGCCCTCGCGGCCCGCTTCGGCGAGCGCTGGTTCGCCGACGGCGACGCCTTCGAGGCGTACTCCGGCCTCCTCGCCCGGCTCTCCCCCCTCGGCCGCCGCACCGACGGGCGCCTGGTCCTGCGCAACCCCTTCCACGGACTCGACGCGACGCCCGAGCGGCCCGGACTCGTCGCCACCGTCTGCGTCCTGCTCGGCTCCACCGCCTACGACGGCCTTTCCGACAACCCTTCCTGGATCAACGCCGTCCAGACCTCCCCCCTCGGCCGCACTCCCACGGCCACGCTCGGACTGCTCGCCACCATCGGCCTCGTCGCCGCCCTCTACTGCCTGTGCACCCTCGCCACCCGCCTCGTCAGCGGACCCCACCCCCGTCCCCTCACCGCCTTCGCGCACTCACTCGTGCCCATCGCCCTCGGCTATCTCATCGCCCACTACTTCTCCCTCCTCGTGACCGAAGGACCACGCACAGTAAGCATGGCACTCGGCACTGACAACGCCTCCCCGGCCGCTCCACCCCTGGCCCCCGGGGGCCTCGCCGCCCTCCAGGTCACCGCCGTCGTCGCCGGCCACGTCCTCGGTGTCGTCGCCGCCCACGACCGCTCCGTACGCCTCTTCCCGCCCGCCCGGGCCGTGGCCGGCCAATTGCCACTGCTCGTGCTGATGATCACGTACACCCTCGGCGGGATCGGTCTCCTCCTGAACTGACCCGCCCCGGCCCAGGAGCGGCATGATGGACCCCGTGCCTCCCGCCCACCCTCTCCGCCGCACCCCGATCCAGCAGCGCAGCGCCGACCGCCTCGCCCGGATCCTCGACGCCTGCGCCGAACTCCTCGACGAGACGGGGTACGAGAACCTCAGCACCCGCGCCGTCGCCCAGCGCGCCGGTGTGCCCATCGGCTCCGTGTACCGCTTCTTCGGCAACAAGCGCGCCATGGCCGACGCCCTCGCCCACCGCAACCTCGACCGCTACGCCGAGGGCATCGCGCACCGGCTCGCGGGCCTGCCGGGCACCCACTGGCGGCCGGTCGTGGACGCCGTGCTCGACGAGTACCTCGCCATGAAGCGCTCCGTCCCCGGCTTCGCCCTCGTCGACTTCGGCGTCCCCGCGCCCCCGGCCGGCGCCGACGGCGACCCGCACCGCGCCTCCGACGACCCCAACGACCTGGTCGCCGCCCGCCTCACCGAACTGCTCTGCGGCCACCTCCGGCTCGACCCCGCGCCCGAACTGCGGCGCGCCGTCCTGGTCGCCGTCGAGGCCACCGACGCCCTGGTCCAACTGGCCTTCCGCGCCCACCCCTCCGGCGATCCCGACATCGTCGCCGAGACCCGCGCGATGATGCACGCCTACCTCGCCCGCGTCCTCGACTGACCCGGCCCTCCCGGCACCACCGGGCCGGGGCCGGTGCACCCCTCGCCACCCTCCATACCGTTCGGTATGCTCGGTCCGCCCGCGCCCCGGCGCCCACCCGCGCCCCCGTGCCGACGCCTGCCGCCCCTGGAGGGCCCATGCCCCGCACCGCCCTGCGCATCTGCCCCCTCTGCGAAGCCACCTGCGGCCTCACCCTCACCCTCGACGGCGCCACCGTCACCGGCGCCCGCGGCGACCGCGAGGACGTCTTCAGCCGCGGCTTCATCTGCCCCAAGGGCGCCGCGTTCGGCGCCGTCGACGCCGACCCCGACCGGCTGCGCACCCCGCTCGTACGCCGCGGCGGCCGGCTCGTCGAAGCCACCTGGCAGGAGGCCTTCGACGCGATCGCCGCCGCCCTGCCCGCCCTGGTCCGCGCCCACGGGCCCGACGGCGTCGGCGTCGTCCTCGGCAACCCCAACGTCCACACCATGGCCGGCGCCCTCTACCCACCGCTGCTCCTCAAAGCCCTCGGCACCCGCAACCTCTTCACCGCCAGCACCCTCGACCAGATGCCCAAGCACGTCTCCAGCGGACTGCTCTTCGGAGACCCCTTCGCCATCCCCGTCCCCGACCTCGACCGCACCGACTTCCTGCTGCTCCTGGGCGCCAACCCGCTCGACTCCAACGGCTCCCTGTGCACCGCCCCCGACTTCCCCGGCCGCCTGAAGGCCCTGCGCGCCCGCGGCGGCACCCTCGTCGTCGTCGACCCGCGCCGCACCCGCACCGCCGCCCTCGCCGACCGCCACCTCGCGCCCCGCCCCGGCAGCGACGCCCTGCTGCTGGCCGCCCTGGCGCACACCCTCCTCGCCGAGAAGCTCGCCGACCCCGGCCCGCACCTGGAGCGGCACACCGAAGGCCTGCCCCGACTCGCCGACGCCCTCGCCGACTTCACCCCCGAGGCCGTCGCCCCCGCCTGCGACCTGGCCGCCGACGAGATCCGCGGCCTCGCCCGGGCCCTGGCCGCCGCCCCCACCGCCGCCGTCTACGGCCGGATCGGCAGCTGCACCGTCGAGCACGGCACCCTGGCCAGCTGGCTGGTCGACGTCCTCAACCTCCTCACCGGCAACCTCGACCGCCCCGGCGGCGCCCTCTTCCCGCTCTCCGCCACCGCGCCCCGCCCGGCCGGCCCCGGCAAGGGCTTCTCGCTCGGCCGCTGGACCAGCCGCGTCTCCGGCCACCCCGAGGCCAAGAGCGAACTCCCCATCGCCGCCCTCGCCGAGGAGATCGACACCCCGGGCGAGGGCCGGATCCGGGCGGTGATCGCCATCGCCGCCAACCCCGTCCTGTCCGCGCCCGACGGCGACCGCCTCGACGCGGCCCTGGCCGGGCTGGACTTCATGGTCTCCGTCGACCCGTACCTGAACGAGACCTCCCGCCACGCCCACGTCGTCCTGCCCCCGCCGCCGCCCGCGCAGAGCGCCCACTTCGACTTCGCCTTCAACGCCTTCGCCGTCCGCAACCAGGCCCGCTTCAGCCCCGCCGCCGTGCCCCTCCAGCCCGGCCGCATGGACGAGTGCGAGATCCACGCGCGCCTGATCCTGGCCGCGTCCGGCATGCACGGCACGCCCGCCACCGCCGTCGACGAACTCGCCGTCACCACCACCCTCACCCGGGCCGCGGCCGACCCCGCCTCCCCGCTGCACGGCGAGGACCCCGACCGCCTCGCCGGCCTGCTCACCGGGACGAGCGGCCCCGAACGGCGCCTGGACCTGATGCTCCGGCTCGGCCCGTACGGCGACCGGTTCGGCCTCGGGCCCCGCCCGGCGGAGCTGCCGGACGAGGCGGGCGACGGACTCACCCTGGAGCGCTTGCGCGCCCACCCGCACGGCATCGACCTGGGCCCCCTGCGCCCCCGGATCCCGGGCGTACTGAACACCCGCAGCGGCGGGATCGAGCTGCTGCCGGAGCCGATCGCGGCCGAGCTGCCGAGACTGCGCGCGGCGCTCGGCGCCCGCCCCGCGACCCTCGTGCTCGTGGGCCGCCGCCATCTGCGGTCCAACAACAGCTGGCTGCACAACGTCCCGGCCCTCACCGGAGGTTCCAACCGCTGCACCCTCCAGGTCCACCCCGAGGACGCCGGCCGGCTGGGCCTGGCCGACGGCGGCCGGGCCCGGATCACCGCCGACGGCGGCAGTCTCGACGTACCCGTCGAGGTCACCGACGCCGTCCGCACGGGCGTGGTGTCCCTGCCGCACGGCTGGGGCCACGACCGGCCCGGAGCCCGGCTCTCGGTGGCCGCCGTCCGGCCCGGTCACAACGTCAACCAGCTGCTCGACGGCAGCCGCCTGGATCCGCTCTCCGGTACCGCCGTCCTGAACGGCTTCCCCGTGGAGCTCCGGCCCCTTCCCTAAGATCACCCGCCTGACCTGGGGTTTTGCTCGTATTGCTCACGCGCCCACGTCTTGTTGGCGTAAAGATGCGGGACCTACCGTCCCTGCATGCTGACCTTCCTCGGCTTCGCCATGATCGGGACCTTCCTGGTCCTGATCATGATGAAGAAAATGTCGCCCATCGCGGCGCTCGTCCTCATTCCCGCGCTCTTCTGCGTCGTCGCCGGACAGGGCGCGCAGCTGGGCGACTACGTCATCGACGGCGTCGGCAAACTCGCGCCGACCGCCGCGATGCTCATGTTCGCCATCGTCTACTTCGGCGTGATGATCGACGTCGGCCTGTTCGACCCGATCGTCCGGGTCATCCTGCGGTTCTGCAAGGCCGACCCGATGCGCGTCGTGGTCGGCACCGCGCTGCTCGCCGCGATCGTCTCGCTCGACGGCGACGGCTCCACCACCTTCATGATCACGGTGTCGGCCATGTATCCGCTCTACAAGCGCCTCGGCCTGAGCCTGGTGGTGATGACGGGCGTCGCCGCCACCGCCAACGGCGTCATGAACACCCTGCCCTGGGGCGGCCCCACCGCCCGCGCCGCCTCCGCGCTGGGGCTCGACGCGGGCGAGATCTTCGTGCCGATGATCCCGGCCCTCGCGGTCGGCCTGCTCTGCGTCTTCCTCCTGGCGTACGTCCTCGGCATCCGCGAGCGCCGCCGCCTCGGCACGCTGGCGCTCCCCGGTACGCCGGAGACGGACGCCGTGACCGAGCCGGAGCCGGTGTCCGTGGCGGCGGCCCCCGGCGGCGGCGCGTCCGGCAGCGGCCGTGCGCCCTCCCGCCCGACCGGAGGCTCCGGTACGACGGGCGCCGACGCCGAGTCCGCCCCCGGCGCCGAGTCCGCGGCGACCGGGTCCGACGCCGACGCCGACGCCGACGCCGAGGACGGCTTCCAGGGCCTCGATCCCCACCGCGAGACCCTGCGCCCCAAGCTCTACTGGTTCAACGCGGGCCTCACCCTCGCCCTGCTCACCGCGATGATCACCGAGCTGCTCCCCATCCCGGTGCTCTTCCTGCTCGGCGCCGCCCTCGCCCTCACCGTCAACTTCCCCCACATGCCGGACCAGAAGGCCCGCATCGCCGCCCACGCCGACAACGTCCTCAACGTCGCCGGCATGGTCTTCGCCGCCGCCGTCTTCACCGGCGTCCTCACCGGCACCGGCATGGTCAAGCACATGGCCGACTGGCTGGTGGACGCCGTACCCGAGGGAATGGGCCCGCACATGGCCCTGGTCACCGGCCTGCTCAGCCTGCCGCTCACGTACTTCATGTCCAACGACGGCTTCTACTTCGGCGTCCTGCCGGTCCTCGCCGAGGCCGGCGCCGCCCACGGCGTCTCCCCGGTGGAGATCGCCCGCGCCTCCCTGGTCGGCCAGGCCCTGCACATGTCCAGCCCGCTCGTCCCGGCCGTCTACGTGCTCGTCGGGATGGCGAAGGTCGAGTTCGGCGACCACACCCGCTTCACCGTGAAGTGGGCCGCGCTCACCTCCCTCGTGGTCCTGGCCGCGGGGATGCTTTTCGGCATCATCTGAGGCGTCGGGGGCCGGCCGACCGAAAACTACCGGCGCTCGTTTGTAAGGTGTCGGCGGAGGTCCACGCGTTCGTGCTCGGGAGGAATGCCATGAAGGTCCACGACGGGATGTACATCGACGGCGCATGGCGGCCCGCCGCCGGCCGCGAGCGGATCGATGTCCTGAACCCGGCCGACGAGCAGGTCATCGCCGGTGTCCCGGCCGGTAACGCCGACGACGTGGACGCGGCGGTACGGGCCGCCCGCGCCGCCTTCCCCGGCTGGGCCGCGACCCCGCCGGCCGAGCGGGCCGCGCTGATCGGCGCGGTGCGCGACGTCCTGGTGGCCCGCAAGGGCGAGTTCGCCGAGGTCATCACCGCCGAGCTGGGCTCCCCGCTCGGCTTCTCGGAGAAGATCCACGTCGGCGCCCCGGTCGCGGTGGCCTCCACGTACGCCGACCTGGCGGCGACGTACGGGTTCGAGGAGCGGCTCGGCAACTCCACCGTGCTCATGGAGCCGGTCGGCGTGGTCGGGGCGATCACGCCCTGGAACTACCCGCTGCACCAGATCGTTGCCAAGGTGGCACCCGCTCTCGCCGCCGGGTGCACCGTCGTCCTCAAGCCCGCCGAGGACACCCCGCTGACCGCGCAGCTCTTCGCCGAGGCCGTGCACGAGGCGGGCGTCCCGGCCGGTGTCTTCAACCTGGTCACCGGCACGGGCCCGGTCGCCGGGCAGGCGCTGGCCGCCCACCCGGAGGTGGACCTGGTCTCCTTCACCGGATCCACCGCCGTCGGCAAGCTGATCGGCGCCACCGCCGGCGCCGCGATCAAGCGCGTCGCGCTGGAGCTGGGTGGCAAATCGGCCAATGTCATCCTGCCCGGGGCCGACCTGCCCAAGGCCGTCGCCACCGGTGTCGGCCACGTCATGAACAACGCCGGCCAGAGCTGCAACGCGCTGACCCGGATGCTCGTCCACCGCGACCAGTACGAGGAGGCCGTCGCCCTCGCCGCCGACGCCATGGCCGCGTACCCGGTGGGCGACCCGCAGGCGGAGGGCACCCGCCTCGGCCCGGTCGTCAGCGCCAAGCAGCGCGACCGCGTGCGCGGATACATCGAGAAGGGAGTCGAGGAGGGCGCGCGCCTGGTCGTCGGCGGCCCCGACGCGCCGCGCGGCCACGGTTACTACATCGCCCCGACCCTCTTCGCCGACGTCACGCCCGACATGACCATCGCCCAGGAGGAGATCTTCGGCCCGGTCCTGTCGGTCCTGGCGTACGAGGACGAGGAGGACGCGGTACGGATCGCCAACGGCACCGTCTACGGTCTGGGCGGCGCGGTCTGGGCGGCGGACGAGGAGACGGCGGTCGCCTTCGCCCGCCGGATGGAGACGGGCCAGGTGGACATCAACGGCGGCCGGTTCAACCCGCTGGCGCCGTTCGGCGGCTACAAGCAGTCGGGCGTCGGCCGCGAGCTGGGCCCGCACGGTCTGGCGGAGTACCTCCAGACCAAGTCCCTGCAGTTCTGACCCCGGGCGAGGCGGGCGGCGCGGCAGCCGCCCGCCGCCCGCCGTCCACCGCCCGCCGTCCACCGCCCGCCGCCCGCCGCCCGCCGTTCAACAGACGAGAGAAACCACCATGGTCCGCGCCGCCGTCCTGCCCGCCGTCGGAGCCCCGCTCGAGATAGTGGACATCGTGCTGCCCGAGCCCGGTCCCGGCCAGGTCCGGGTCAAGCTCGCCGCCGCCGGGGTCTGCCACTCCGACCTCTCCCTCACCAACGGCACCATGAGGATCCCCGTGCCCGCCGTCCTCGGCCACGAGGGCGCGGGTACCGTCCTCGCGGTCGGCGAGGGCGTCACCCACGTCGCCCCCGGGGACGGGGTCGTCCTCAACTGGGCCCCGTCCTGCGGACGGTGCCACCACTGCGCGATGGGCGAGGTCTGGCTCTGCGCCCACGCCCTCACCGGTGTCGGCGCCGTACACGGCCACACCGCCGACGGCACCGAGCTGCACCCGGGGCTGAACGTGGCCGCGTTCGCCGAGGAGACCGTGGTGGCGGCCAACTGCGTGCTGCCCGCACCGGCCGGTGTCCCGCTCACCGAAGCCGCGCTGCTCGGCTGCGCCGTCCTCACCGGCTACGGCGCCGTCCACCACAGCGCCCGCGTCCGCTCCGGCGAGTCCGTCGCCGTCTTCGGCGTCGGCGGCGTGGGGCTGGCCGCCCTGCAGGCCGCCCGGATCGCCGGAGCCGGCCCGGTCGTCGCCGTGGACGTCTCGCCCGCCAAGGAGGAACTGGCCCGCGCGGCCGGCGCCACCGAGTTCGTCCTCGCCTCCGACACCACCGCCAAGGAGATCCGGGCGCTGACCGGCGGCCAGGGCGCCGATGTCGCCGTCGAGTGCGTCGGCCGGGCCGCGGCCATCCGTACCGCCTGGGAATCGACCCGGCGCGGCGGGCGCACGACGGTCGTCGGCATCGGCGGCAAGGAGCAGCAGATCACCTTCCACGCCCTGGAGATCTTCCACTTCGCCCGCACCCTCACCGGCTGCGTCTACGGCAACAGCGATCCGGCCCGCGACCTCCCGGTCATCGCCGACCACGTCCGCGCCGGCCGCCTCGACCTCGGCTCCCTGGTCACCGACCGGATCGGCCTCGAGGGCATCCCGGCGGCCTTCGACGCGATGCTCGCGGGCAAGGGCGGCCGCTCCCTGGTCGTCTTCTAGGGCCACGGCACACCTAGGCCACGGCACAACCAGACCACGGCACAACCAGACCACGGCACAACCAGACCACGGCACAACCAGGCCGCGGCACGACTAGGCCGGGTCCGCCTCCGGTCCGCGCACCGTCGCGAACTGCAGGGCCAGGCCGTCCAGGAGGGCGGCCAGGCCCGTCTCGAAGGCACCCTCGTCCACCTCGCGGCGGCGTTCGGCCAGCAGGTGCGCCCGCCCCAGGTGGGGGTAGTCCGCCGGGTCGTAGGCGGCGGCGTCGTCCACGAAGCCCTGGGCGAAGGAGCCGACCGCCGAGCCCAGGATGAAGTAGCGCATCAGGGCGCCGATGCGGGTGGCGTGCGCCGCGGGCCAGCCCGCGGCCGTCATCCCGCCGAACACCGCGTCGGCCACCCGCAGTCCGGCCGGCCGGCGCCCCGGTCCGCGCGCGAGCACCGGCACCAGGTGGGGGTGGTCCGCCAGCGCGTCGCGGTAGGAGTGCGCCCAGTCGTACAGCGCCGTGCGCCAGTCACGCGGGTCACCCTCCTCGAACATGGACAGGTCCACGCGGGCGCTCACCGCGTCCGCGACCGCGTCCAGGATCTCGTCCTTCGTACGGAAGTGGTTGTAGAGCGACGGTCCGCTGACCCCGAGCGAGGCCGCCAGCCGCCGCGTCGACAGCGCTTCCAGACCCTCCGCGTCCACCAGCGCGCCCGCCGCCGTGACGATCCGGTCCCGGCTGAGGAGGGGCTTGCGCGGTCTGGCCATGCGCCACATAGTAGGGCCTGCCCACTAAAAACTACCGCCGCTAATTTATTGGCCGCGGCCCGTCGAGGGGTGGTCATGAACCTGGAGCTCACACCGGAGCAGACCGCGGTACGCCGGCTCGCCCGCGACTTCGTCGAGCGCGAGGTCCTGCCGTACGCCGCCGCCTGGGACCGCGCCGAGAGCGTGGACCGGGCCATCGTCGAGAAGCTCGGCGCGCTCGGCTTCCTCGGGCTGACCGTCCCCGAGGAGTACGGCGGCAGCGGCGGCGACCACCTCACGTACGTCCTGGTCACCGAGGAGCTCGGGCGCGGCGATTCCGCCGTGCGCGGCATCGTCTCCGTCTCGCTCGGCCTGGTCGCCAAGACGATCGCCGCCTGGGGGAGCGAGGACCAGAAGCAGGCCTGGCTGCCCCGGCTGTGCTCCGGCGACGCCCTCGGCTGCTTCGGCCTGACCGAGCCCGGCACCGGATCCGACGCCGCCGCCCTGACCACCCGCGCGACGCCCGTCGGCAGCGATGCCGCCGACGGTGACGGCGACGGCTATGTGATCAACGGCAGCAAGATGTTCATCACCAACGGCACCTGGGCCGACGTCGTCCTCCTCTTCGCCCGCACCGGCGACGAGCCCGGCCACCGCGGTGTCTCCGCCTTCCTCGTGCCCACCGACACCCCCGGCCTGACCCGCCGTGAGATCCACGGCAAGCTCGGCCTGCGCGGCCAGGCGACCGCCGAACTGGTCCTCCAGGACGTACGGGTACCGGCCTCCGCGCTGCTCGGCCCGGCCGGCAAGGGCTTCTCGGTGGCCATGTCGGCGCTGGCCAAGGGCCGGATGTCGGTCGCCGCGGGCTGCGTCGGCATCGCGCAGGCGGCCCTGGACGCGGCCGTCTCCTACGCCACCGAACGCGAGCAGTTCGGCAAGTCGATCGCGCACCACCAGCTGGTCCAGGAGCTCATCGCCGACATCTCCGTGGACGTCGACGCGGCCCGTCTGCTGACCTGGCGGGTCGCCGACCTCATCGACCGCGGGCAGCCCTTCGCCACCGAGTCCGCCACCGCCAAGCTCTTCGCCTCCGAGGCGGCCGTCCGCGCGGCGAGCAACGCCCTCCAGGTGCACGGCGGTTACGGCTACATCGACGAGTACCCGGCGGGCAAGCTGCTGCGCGACGCCCGGGTGATGACCCTCTACGAGGGCACCAGCCAGATCCAGAAGCTGCTCATCGGCCGCGCCCGCACCGGGGTTTCGGCGTTCTGACCCGCCCGGGCCCTGGCCCGGACCCGGCTCGCGCCGGCCCGGGCCGAGTGCCCCACGTGAGTACCCGGCTGAGTAGCTGTACGGATGTGGCGCGGGCCACAGGGGCGGATCCTGTGGTCATGAACGAGACACCGGTCAAGCAGCAGAACACGGCGGCGTACTACGGCCAGGCCATCGCCTCCTTCGGTATCGCGCTCGCCGCCGTGGCCATCGGGATCTGGAACCTGGACGCGGACGCCTGGGTGCGCGCCTTCCTCGGCATCGCGGCCCTCTACCTGACCACCTCCGCCTTCACCCTCGCCAAGGTGATCCGCGACCGCCAGGAGGTCGGCCAGATCGTCAGCCGCGTCGACCAGGCCCGGATGGAGAAGCTCATGGTGGACTACGACCCCTTCCAGCCGAAGGCCTGAACACCTAAGCGCTTGCTCACCCTCCGGTAAGGTGGCACCTCACACACGGTGGAAAGGGTGGGCGACGATGGACAGCGCGGAGGAGACCGCGGGGCGGCCCGACGGGTACGTGCCGTGGTCGGAGGTCACTCCCGACGCGGCCCGGCGGCTGCTGATCGCCGCCGTCGAGGCCTTCGCCGAGCGCGGGTACCACGCCACCACCACGCGTGACATCGCGGGCCGCGCCGGCATGAGCCCCGCCGCGCTCTACATCCACTACAAGACCAAGGAAGAGCTGCTCCACCGGATCAGCCGGATCGGCCACGACAAGGCCCTGGAGATCCTGACCACCGCGGCCGACGGCCCCGGCACCGCCGCCGACCGGCTCGACGCCGCCGTGCGGTCCTTCGTACGGTGGCACGCCGCCCACCACACCACCGCCCGGGTGGTCCAGTACGAGCTCGACGCTCTCGGTCCGGAGCACCGCTCCGAAATCATCGAACTGCGCCGCCTGAGCGACGCCGCGGTACGCCGGATCCTCTCCGACGGCGTCCGGGCGGGCGAGTTCGACGTACCCGACGTGCCCGGGACCACCCTCGCCGTGCTCTCGCTCTGCATCGACGTGGCCCGCTGGTTCAACGTGGCCGGCCGGCGCACCCCCGACGAGGTCGGCGCGCTCTACGCCGACCTCGTGCTCCGCATGGTCGGGGCCGGCCGGCAGCGGTAGCCCCGGGGGCGCGGGGGAGGCGCCGCGACGGAGGTACCGCGAAGCAGGTACCGCGTCAGAAGTAGTAACGCGAGACCGTCTCCGCCACGCACACCGGCTTGTCGCCGCCCTCCCGCTCGACGGTCACGGTCGCGGCCACCTGCACGCCCTCGCCCGCCTCCGTCACCGCCGTGATCACGGCACGGGCCCGCAGCCGCGAGCCGACCGGCACCGGCGCCGGGAAGCGCACCTTGTCCGTGCCGTAGTTGATGCCCATCCGCATGCCCTCGACCCGCATCACCTGCGGTACCAGGCTCGGCAGCAGCGACAGCGTCAGGTACCCGTGGGCGATGGTCGTGCCGAACGGCCCCGAGGCGGCCCGCTCCGGATCCACGTGGATCCACTGGTGGTCGCCGGTCGCGTCGGCGAAGAGGTCGATCCGCTTCTGGTCGACCTCCAGCCAGTCGCTGGGCCCCAGTGGTTCGCCGGTCCCGGCGCGCAGTTCCTCGGCGGATGTGAAGATCCTCGGCTCGGCCATGCCCTACCCTCTCGCACTGCGTCCACGGACTCGGAACAAGCGCTTGCTCAGCGCACAGCATGGGTGGCGCACCCGCCCCTGTCAACGGAGCCGCGGCCCGCCCACTAGGCTCGGCCGGGTGCCGCAGATTCCCGAGAAGATCCACGAACTCACCGTCGGTCAGCTGTCCGCGCGCAGCGGAGCCGCGGTCTCCGCCCTCCACTTCTACGAGGCCAAGGGCCTGATCAGCAGCCGCCGCACCGCAGGGAACCAGCGCCGCTACAGCCGCGACGCGCTGCGCCGGGTGGCCTTCGTACGCGCCGCCCAGCGCGTGGGCATCCCGCTGGCCACGATCCGCGAGGCCCTCTCCCAACTGCCCGAGGAACGCACCCCCAACCGCGAGGACTGGGCCCGCCTCTCCGAGAACTGGCGGGCCGTGCTCGACGAGCGCATCCAGCAACTGGGCCGCCTGCGCGACCACTTGACCGACTGCATCGGCTGCGGCTGCCTGTCGCTGGAGACGTGCGTGCTCTCCAACCCCGACGACGTCTTCGGCGAGCGCCTCACCGGCTCCCGTCTGTGGCCCGGCAAGCCCTGAGAGCCTGCCCTCCGAGCAACACGGCGGCCGCCGCCACCAGTTCCTCGTTGGACCGGGCCGGCCGCCCGTCCGGCAGCAGCAGTACGTCGCCCAGCCCCACCCGGACGCCACCGCCCCACCGCGCCGCCGCCTCCAGCACCGGCCAGGCGGCGGCGTCCCGCCCGTACGCCAGCACCCCGCCCGGCGGCAGCCGGTACAGCTCGCCCGGGCCCGGCGCCGGCCCGGCGGAGCGCAGCTCGACCACCAGCCGCACCGCACGGCCGCCCGCACCCGGACCCCGATCCGGACCCCGGTCCGGATCGGGACCCGGATCCGGGTCCAGGCCCAGTACGGCGACCACCGCGGCGCCGATCGCCCCGCCGCCCGCCGGGACCAGCGCGTCCACCGCCACGCCCCGCTCCAGCAGCGCCGACATCAGCCCCGCCGCGCCGGGCTGGCCGGTGTCGACCACCGCCCGGTCCGGCAGGACGGTCCACGACCGCACCCGCTCGATCCGCCCGGCCGTATCCGGCTCGGCGGCCACACTCGCGCACACCGCCAGCGGCACCGGGCCCCCGCCCCCGGCGCCACCCCCGCCGCCACCCCCGATCCCGCTCGCCCGCAGGGCCTCCAGCACCGGCCCGACCACCCGGGGCGAGAGGCTCTCGCGCCCGCACGGAGTCCGCGGGTGCACCAGCACCTCCGTGGCCCCGGCCGCCACCGACCGCACCGCCGACTCCACCAGCGTGTCCGGTGACATCGGCACGGCCGCGCCGTCCGCCGCCGTCCGCGAACCGTTGAGCGAGACCTGGAGCACCGGGACCCGCCGCCTCACGCGGCCCTGGCCTCCGTGACCGCCGGGCGCGGCACCACGATGCCGCACCCCGCGCACACCGGCCCGTCCCACGGCCCGTGCGTCCCCGGCGGCGTGGGCCGCGGCGGCCGGCCCGCCGCCGTACCGAACGGGGCCGCCCCCGGCCCCCGCCCGTGCCGCCCGTCCGCCGGCCAGCGCAGTTCCTCCTCGCCGCAGACCGGGCAGCCCGTCCCCGGCTCCGACTCCAGCGCCTTCACCAGCCGCCGCAGCACCTCGCCCAGCGTCCCGTCCGGCCGTACGCCCGGGTCCGCGCAGCGCACCACCGCCTCGCCGCCCCACGCCCACTCCGGCCGGCGCAGCCCGTCGTGCTTCTCCCGGCGGCGCCGCTCGGCGAACTGCCGCTCGTACGCCAGCCAGACCGCCCGCGCCTCCTCCAGTTCCTCCAGCGCCGCCACCAGCCGCTGCGGGTCGGCGGCCCGGTCCTCCGGTGCGATACCGTGCCGGTCGCACAGGTGCCACCAGGTCGCCCGATGCCCGTAGGGAGCGAATCTCTCCAGGCAGCGGCGCAGCGAATGGCGCCGTAACGCGCGGTCGTTGCCCGCATCGCGTACCTGACACGCCAGACTCCGGAAACCCGCCATCACCCCTGCACCTCCGTCCGCGGCGGCCGATGTGCCCAACATGCCCGGCCGGGTGCGGGCGCATGCGGGGGCGGTCGAGGCGTGCGGGTGGCACATGGCCGGAAGTCAGCGCCCCAGCCGTCCCGCGGACACCACCACCCGGGCCAGCTCCTCGTGGCAGATGTCGCTGTGCGCCCCCGAGGGCGCCCCGCCGCGGCGGACCACGGAACCCGCGTCCACGCTGACGCAGCCGCCCTGGGGCAGGCCCCCGCGCAGGGCGCCGTCGAGGGTCAGCCGGGGTGCCCCGGGCACCGCCCGGACCCCGTCGTGACCGATCGCGCCCCACCGGGCGTCGAACCCGGCGAGTCCGGCCGAATCCCCTGCCATCCGGGAGGCCAGGGGATAGAACACCTTCAGGGCGGTGTCGTGGTCGGAGTGGCAGGCGACCACCGGGCCGGCGACCCGGCGCTGCAGCCCGCCCAGCCCCCCGCCGCGGCCGTGGTCGTGCGGCAGCCGCTCGGCGAACGCGTAGTGGGAGAAGGCTCCTTGGAGCAGGGTCAGCGACCTGACGAAGTCCCAGCCGTCGGGCACCGCGCGCAGCGCGTACGCCACCACGCGGGCCCCGAAGCTGTGCCCGATCAGGTGCACCCGCAGCTCCGGGCGGCCGCGCGCGATGTCCACCAGGGCCGGGCCGAGGCCGCGCTCGCCGACCACGCCGGCGCGCTTCTTCATCTGGTAGTACGTGGCCTGCCGCAGGACTTCCTTGCCGCCGCTCCACAGCCGGCGCAGCCCGCCGCCCACCGACAGGGCCTGCCCACCGCCACCGGCTCCCGCGCCACCGGCTCCCGCGCCCAGTGCGCCCGTCTCGGCGAGGGCGTCGGTGAAGGCCCGGCACACCTCCAGGACGTCCAGGGTGAACAGGGCCGGCACCTCGTCGGCCGCGACCGCCCGCACCGACGCGGTCGCCACCACCTCCACCCCGGCCAGTTCGCGCACGAGCGCCCCGAACTCGACGAAGGCCGCCTCGGACTCCGGCCGGAGCTCCAGCAGTTCGGCGACCCGGTCCAGCTCGGCCCGCCGGCCCGGCCAGAATTCCCCCAGGGCCCGCCGGGTGCCGGGGTCCAGCGCGGCGCCGTAGCCGGGCTCGCCGAGCGCGCCCATCGCCTCGAAGTCGGGGATCGGCTCGTCGGAGAACCGCATCGCCGGCCACACCACACCCACGTAGCCCAGCCGTATTCCCGGTCGCACGAGTCCCGGGAAGGGGGCGAAGAAGCGGTCGTAGAGCCGGGTCGCCGTCGACCGGTCGCTGTTCCAGCCGTGCGAGAAGACCAGCAGGTCGGTGGCGTCCAGCCCGGCCACCGCGTCCCGGGTCGGCCCGGACACGTCCCCTTCCGCGTCGATGGTCAGCTCCGCGTACGGTCCCACGCCCACACCCGACATGACGTCCCCCTTCGCCACGTGCCGCGCCGCCCGGCCCCGGTCGCCGGTACCGGTCGCCGGCACCGCGTCCTCACGCGGGACGCGCGCGGCCCTCGGGCGGTCCTCGCGCTGTCCTCACGTGTAGAGGAGATACCGCTCCCGGACCGCCGCGAACCGCGCGAGTCCCGCCGACCAGTCGCCCACGATCTCCTCCACTCCGGCGCCCGCGTCCACCAGCCGCCGCACCCGGTCGGATCCGGTGAGCCTGTCGATCCAGTGGTCCGCGCGCCAGGCGAAGCCGGCCCAGGACCGCCGCGCGGTCACCAGCAGCCCGATGCCGGCCCGCACCGGATCGAAGACCTCCCGGTCGTGCACCAGCAGCCGCACCCCGCCGCAGGTCCTGCCGGTGAACTTCGAGAAGGTGGGCGTGAAGTACGCCTCGCGGAACCACACGCCGGGCAGCTCCAGAGCGGCGGCCGCCTCCGCCCACCGGCGGTCGATCCCCTCGGCGCCGACCACCTCGAAGGGGGTGGTCGTGCCCCGCCCCTCGGACAGGTTCGTCCCCTCGAACAGGCAGGTGCCGGCGTACGCGAGGGCGGTGTCCGGGGTCGGCACGTTCGGGCTCGGCGGCACCCAGGGCAGCCCGGTCGCCCCGAAGAAGGACTCCCGCCGCCACCCGTCCAGCGCGACGGTGCGCAGCCGCGCGGGGGCCGCCGTCAGGAACTCCCCGTTGAAGAGCCGGGCCAGTTCCGCCGCCGTCATCCCGTGCGCGAGCGCGATCGGCTCCCGGCCGACGAAGCTCGCGTACGCCGGCTCCAGCACCGGCCCCGCGGCCCGCCGGCCGCCCACCGGGTTGGGGCGGTCGAGCACCACGACCGTCAGGTCCGCGAGGGCGGCGGCGCGCATGACGTCGTACAGCGTCCAGATGTACGTGTAGAAGCGGGCCCCGACGTCCTGGATGTCGAACACCACGGTGTCGATCCCGGCCGCCGTGAACACCTGGGCCAGCGCGCTGCCGCTCTTGCCGTAGGTGTCGTACACCGGCAGTCCGGTCGCCGGGTCCGTGGACCGCCCCTCGGAACCGCCGGCCTGCGCGGTGCCGCGGAAGCCGTGCTCCGGCCCGAACACCGCGCGCAGGTCCACGCGATCGTCGGCGTGCAGGACGTCGACGAGGTGGCGGGCGTCGGCCGTGACGCCGGTGGGGTTCGTGACGACGCCGACCCGGCCTCCGGCGAGCAGGGCGTACCCGTCGGCCGCGAGCCGCTCGAACCCCGTGCGCACCCGGCCGCCGGGACGGGGCGCGGCGCCCACGGCCGCCCCGGCGGCGGTCGCACCGGCCAGCGCCGCCGCGCCCGAAGCCCCCGACAACAGCAGCCCCCGTCGCGACAGAAACGATTCGCTCATCCCGTCACGTTAGGCAGTCGTACCCTTCCCCACCGACATACCGACTGGTTAGTCTGCCCCTGTTTCCCGACCCCGCCACGAGAGGTGGACCCAGTGGACGCGTACCAGGGCAAGCGAGTCGTCGTCACCGGCGCGGGCGGCGGTATCGGCGCCGCCCTCGCCCACCGCTTCGCCGCCGAGGGCGCCACCGTGGTGGTCAACGACCTCGATCCCGGCAGGGCCGCGGCCGTCGCCGACGCGATCGGCGCGAGCGCGGTGCCCGTGCCCGGCGACGCCTCGGCGATCCTGGAGCAGGCCCGCGAGGCGCTCGGCGGCACCGTCGACATCTACTGCGCGAACGCCGGACTCGGTGCGGGCGGCGACGAGTCCGCCGACGAGGCCGTGTGGGAAGCGGCCTGGCAGACGAACGTCATGGCGCACGTACGGGCGGCGCGGGCGCTGCTGCCGCACTGGCTGGAGCGGGGCGGCGGCCGCTTCGTGTCCACCGTCTCGGCCGCCGGGCTGCTGACCATGATCGGAGCCGCCCCGTACAGTGTCACCAAGCACGGCGCGCTCGCCTTCGCCGAGTGGCTCTCGCTGACCTACCGCCACCGGGGCATCGAGGTCCACGCCATCTGTCCGCAGGGAGTCCGCACCGACATGCTCACCGCCACCGGGTCGGCCGGCGAGCTCGTGCTCGTCCCGACCGCCATCGCCCCGGAGGACGTCGCGGACGCGCTCTTCGCCGGTATGGCCGAGGGCCGCTTCCTGATCCTCCCGCACCCCGAGGTCGCCGGCTACTACAGCCACCGCGCGGCGGACCCCGACCGCTGGCTGACGGGGATGAACCACCTCCAGCAGACCTGGGAAAAGGCGTGACCGCACCCCCCGGCCCAGCCCCCGCCGCACGCCCGTCCGGCTCCGCCGGCTCCGCCCCGGCGGGGCCGTCCGCGTCCCCGTACGCCGCCATGCCGTGGCTGCGCCTGCTCAGCCCCGCCCAGCGGGCGCCCGTCGATCCGCCGGCCGGTGTGCTGCACGCCTTCCGGGACGCCGTCCGCCGGGCGCCGGGGCGTACGGCGCTCGCGTACTTCGACGGGCGGATCGACTACGCCGAGGCGGACGCGCTGTCCGACTCCGTCGCCGGACACCTCGCGGCGCAGGGCGTCGGCCCCGGCGACCGGGTGGCCGTCATGCTCCAGAACACCCCGCACTTCGTGCTCGCCGTCCTGGCCGCCTGGAAGGCGGGCGCGATCGTGGTCCCGCTCAACCCGATGTACAAGGCGGGCGAGGTCGCGCACATCCTCGGGGACAGCGGCGCGGTCGCACTGGTCTGTGAGTCCGGGGCCTGGGCCGGGTACGTCGCCGGGGCCACCGCCGGTACGGCCGTCCGCACCGTCCTGACCACCGACGACCGCGACTTCCAGACCCGCGACGACCCCCGCGTCTTCCTTCCTCGCCCGGGCCCGCACCCCGCACCGGTGCCGCCGCCCCGCGCGGCCACGGGCTTCGCCGCCGCTGCCCAGGACTTCGCCACCGTGGCCCGCCGCGGGTACCCCGGGCCCCGCCCGGACGGCGCGGTGTCGCCCGCCGCCGGTGACACCGCGGGTGACCCCGCACGTGACACCGCGCTCATCAGCTACACCTCCGGCACCAGCGGCACCCCCAAGGGCGCCATGAACCCGCACGGCGCCCTCACCTACAACGCCGTCCGCCAGGTGACCGGGCATCCGATACCCGAGGGCGGCACCTACTTCGCCCTGGCCCCGCTGTTCCACATCACCGGCATGGTCTGTGAGCTCGCCGCCTGCTTCGTCAATGCCGGCACCCTCGCCCTCGCCCACCGCTTCGACGCCGGCGTCGTCCTCGACGCCTTCCTCGAACACCGGCCCGCCTACACCGTCGGCCCGGCCACCGCCTTCATGGCGCTGGCCGCCCACCCCGGCGTCACCCGCGAGCACTTCGCCTCCTTCCGGATCGTCTCCTCCGGCGGCGCCCCGCTCCCGCCCGCCCTCGTCGACCGGCTCGACGCCGCGTTCGGCTTCCACCTGCGCAACGGCTACGGCCTCACCGAATCCACCGCCGCCTGCGCCTCCGTGCCCGCCCACCGCGCCGCCCCCGTCGACGCGGCCACCGGCACCCTCTCCGTCGGGGTCCCCGGCGCCCAGACGGCTCTCCGCATCGTCGACGCCCGCGGCCACGAGCTGCCCCTGGGCGAGACCGGCGAGATCCTGGTCCGCGGTCCCCAGCTCGCCACCGGCTACTGGGGGCAGCCGCACGCCACCGCCGAGGCCTTCCCCGGCGGCGAGCTGCGCACCGGCGACGTCGGCTTCATGGACGCGGACGGCTGGCTCTACGTCGTCGACCGCAAGAAGGACATGATCAACGCCTCCGGCTTCAAGGTCTGGCCGCGCGAGGTCGAGGACGTCCTCTACACCCACCCCGCCGTGCGCGAGGCCGCCGTCGTCGGGGTCCCCGACCCCTACCGCGGGGAGACCGTCAAGGCGTACGTCAGCCTGCGCCCCGGGGCCGCCGCGGAGCCCGCCGAGATCGCCGCGTACTGCGCCTCGCGCGTGGCCGCGTACAAGTACCCGCGCCAGGTCGAGATCCTGCCTGTCCTTCCGAAGACGACGAGTGGCAAGATCCTGCGACGAGAACTGCGTGAGCGCGGCTGAAAATGTTCGTAGGAAAGGGGAGGGCCATGGCGTCCAGGACCACGGAGCCCGCAGAGGGCATGGACACGCCCGTACCGCAGCGGCTGCTCGCCGTCGCCACCCGGCTCTTCGCCGAGCGCGGGTACGACCGCACCTCCGTCCAGGAGATCGTCGAGGCGGCCGGTGTCACCAAGGGCGCGCTCTACCACTACTTCGGGTCGAAGGACGACCTGCTGCACGAGGTGTACGCCCGCATGCTGCGCCTGCAGCAGCAGCGCCTGGACGCGGTGGCCGATTCCGACGCCCCCGTCGAGGAGCGGCTGCGCGCCGCGGCCGCCGACGTCGTCGTCACCACCATCGAGAACCTCGACGACGCGATGATCTTCTTCCGGTCGATGCACCAGCTGAGCCCGGAGAAGTACAAGCAGGTACGGGCCGAGCGGCGCCGCTACCACGAGCGGTTCCGGGCCCTGATCGAGGAGGGCCAGCAGTCCGGCGTGTTCTCCACCGCGACCCCCGCCGATCTGGTCGTGGACTACCACTTCGGTTCCGTGCACCACCTGTCCACCTGGTACCGCACGGACGGCCCGCTCACACCTCAGCAGGTCGCCGACCACCTCGCCGACCTCCTGCTGCGCGCGCTGCGCCCCTGACCGCCCGGTCCCGGCACGGGAACCCGGCCGGCCCTCCGCCGCGCCCCTGGCGGGGGCGGGCGGAGGGCCGGCCGGCGGGAAGGCTCCCCGTTCCCCCTGCTACGGGGCGACCTTCAGCAGTTTGTTCGCCGTGCCCGGCGAAGGGTTGCGCACCGCACCCGTGGTCGCCGCCGACGTCAGCGCCGCGGCCGTCTGCGCCGGGGTCGCGTCCGGCCGGCCGGACAGGAAGAGCGCCGCGGCGCCCGCCACGTGCGGGGCGGCCATGGAGGTGCCGGATATCGTCTTCGTGGCGGTGTCGCTGTCCTTCCACGCCGAGGTGATGTCCGAGCCCGGGGCGTACAGGTCCACCACGGCACCGAAGTTGGAGAACGAGGACTGCTTGTCGTCGATGGTGCTCGACGCCACGGTGAGTGCCTCACGGACCCGGGAGGGGGAGCCCTGCCCGGCGTCGCTCGACTCGTTGCCCGCCGCGAGGGAGAAGGTGACGCCCGAGGCGATCGCCCGGCGCACCGCCTCGTCGAGCGCCTCGTCCGCGCCGCCGCCCAGGCTCATGTTGGCCACTGACGGCCCGCTGTGGTTCTGGGTGACCCAGTCGATGCCGGCGACCACCTGCTCGGTGGTGCCGGAGCCCTCGTCGTCCAGCACCCGCACCGCCACCACCTTGGCCTTCTTGGCGACGCCGTGCGCGGTGCCCGCGACGGTGCCGGCCACGTGCGTGCCGTGGCCGTTGCCGTCGTCGGCGATGGCATCGTTGTCGATGGCGTCGAAGCCGTGGCTGGCACGGCCGCCGAAGTCCTTGTGGGTGATGCGGACGCCGGTGTCGATGACGTACGTGGTCACCCCCTCGCCGGCCTTGTCCGGGAAGGTGTACTTCTTGTCGCCCGCGGTCGGGGTCTGGTCGATCCGGTCCAGGCCCCAGGAGGGCGGGTTGGGCTGGGTGGTGTTGATCGTGAACTTCTTGTTCTGGACGACCTTGCCGACGGCCGGGTCCGCGGCGAGCCGCCTGGCCTCCTTCTCGGTCATGCCCGAGGCCGAGAAGCCGTTGACCCCGGATCCGTAGGTGCGGCTCAGTTCGCCGCCGTACTTGCGGGCGAGCGCTTCCTTGTTCGCGGATGCGTCGAGGATGACGACGTAACTGCCGCTGATCGCGCCGGGGGCGCCGAGGCCGTACACCGTGCCCTCGGCCGGTGCGGAAGCACCGGCCCAGGGGGTGACGACCAGGGTCGCGACGGTGGCCGCAGCGGCTCCCGTGGCGAGAGCGGCGTAACGAAAACCGCGCGAACGCTTGTGAGTTGCCATGAAGAGGGTTCTCCTCGTGTTGACGTGTGGGGCGTCAAACTTCTGGAAAACCCTGTTCCGATTGACAGGCGCAAATCAAGATCTCCCCGGCCTTTCGGGGGAGTTCAACAAGGTTTCTCAAACAGTCCCCCGCATCGCCTCCACATCGCACACGGGTTCCACCGAACTTCTTTACGAATCCGCCACATTCACGAGCTTGCCGTGAACCGCTTCAACTCCCGCCGCGCGAGCGACCGTTGGTGCACCTCGTCCGGACCGTCCGCCAGCCGCAGGGTCCGCGCCGCCGCCCACAGCTCGGCCAGCGGGAAGTCCTGGCTGACCCCGCCCGCGCCGTGCAGCTGCACCGCGTCGTCCAGGATCCGCACCACGGCCCGCGGGGTGGCGATCTTGATGGCCTGGATCTCGGTGTGCGCGCCCCGGTTGCCCACCGTGTCCATGAGCCAGGCCGTCTTCAGCACCAGCAGCCGCAGCTGCTCCACGGTCACCCGGGCGTCCGCGATCCAGTTCTGTACGACGCCCTGCGCGGCCAGCGGCTTGCCGAAGGCCGTCCGCTCCACCGCCCGCCGGCACATCAGCTCGATCGCGCGCTCCGCCATGCCGATCAGCCGCATGCAGTGGTGGATCCGGCCCGGCCCCAGCCGGGCCTGGGCGATGGCGAAGCCCGACCCCTCCTCGCCGATCAGGTGCGAGGCGGGCACCCGGACCCCGTCGAAGACGACCTCCGCGTGGCCGCCGTGGTCGTGGTCCTCGTAGCCGTAGACCGTCATCGCCCGGCGCACGTGCACGCCCGGCGTGTCGCGCGGCACCAGGATCATCGACTGCTGGCGGCGCGGATCGGCACCCTCCGGGTCGGTCTTGCCCATCACGATGAACACCGCGCAGTCGGGGTTCATCGCCCCGGAGATGAACCACTTGCGGCCCGTCACCACGTACGCGTCGCCGTCGCGCTCGATCCGGGTCTCGACGTTCGTCGCGTCCGAGGACGCCACGTCCGGCTCGGTCATGGCGAAGGCCGAGCGGATCTCCCCGGCCAGCAGCGGCCGGAGCCACTGCTTCTGCTGCTCCTCGTCGCCGAACTGGGCCAGCAGCTCCATGTTCCCGGTGTCCGGGGCCGCGCAGTTGGTGGCCATCGGCGCCAGGTGCGGGCTGCGGCCGGTGATCTCCGCCAGCGGCGCGTACTGCAGATTGGTCAGCCCGGCGCCGTACCCCTCGCCCGGCCGCCCCCGCTCGTCGACGAAGAACAGGTTCCACAGCCCCCGGCGGCGGGCCTCGGCCTTCAGCTCCCCGAACACCGCCGGGGTGTCCCACGGGGAGGGCAGCGCGGCCCGCTGCGCGGCCGCCACCGCCTCCGCCGGGTAGACGTGCTCGTCCATGAACGCCAGCAGCCGCTCGCGCAGTTCCTCGGTCCGGGCGTCGAATGCGAAATCCATACTGATCGGCTCCTCAGCCTTCCTGGAGGGTGGACAGACCGTGCTCGATGAAGACCGGGACCAGCTCGCCGATCCGGTCGAAACCCGCCCCGACGGTCTGGCCGAGCGTCCAGCGGTAGTGGATGCCTTCGAGGATCACCGCGAGCTTGAACCACGCGAAGGCCGTGTACCAGGCGATCGCCCCGGTGTCCCGGCCCGAGCCGGCGGCGTACCGCTCGATCAGCTCGGCGGGGGAGGGGTGCCCGGGCGCGCCGCTCGTCGTGCTCACCGGCGACTCGGTCAGGCCCAGGTCCGCGCTGTACATCACCAGCAGCCCGAGGTCGGTGAGCGGGTCGCCGAGCGTGGACATCTCCCAGTCGAGCACCGCCCGGATCCGGTCGTCCGGCCCGCCGATCAGTACGTTGTCCAGGCGGAAGTCGCCGTGCACCACCGCCGGCGCGGGCGAGGCGGGCAGCGCCCGGCCCAGTGCCCCGTGCAGTTCGTCGATCCCGGCCAGCTCGCGGCCCCGGGAGGCCGCCAGCTGCTTGCCCCAGCGGCGCAGCTGCCGGTCCAGGAAGCCCTCGGGGCGCCCGAAATCGGCCAGGCCGACCTCCGCCGGATCCACCGCGTGCAGCGCCACCAGGGTGTCGACCAGGCCCAGGACGGCCCGCCGGGTGCGCTCGGGTCCGATCGCGGCGAGCTGGCCGGCGGTGCGGTAGGGCACCCCGTCGACGAACTCCATCACGTAGAACGGGGCGCCGAGCACCGCCTCGTCCTCGCACAGCAGCAGCGGCTCCGGCACCGGTACCGCCGTGCCGTGCAGCGCCGCGATCACCCGGTGCTCGCGGCGCATGTCGTGCGCCGTGGCCAGTACGTGCCCGAGCGGGGGCCGGCGTACCACCCAGCGGCCGGCGCCGTCGGTGATCTCGTAGGTGAGGTTCGACCGGCCTCCCTCGATCAGCCGGCCGCTCAGCGCCCCGGCCACCAGGCCCGGCCGGACGCGGTCGAGATGGCCGCGCAGCCGCTCCAGATCAAGGCCTCGGGGGTCGGCTGAGGTCATGGTGCGCACCTCCGTACGGAGTTGACGACGAGTGTCCGCCGCCCATCATGCCGACCAGTCGGTATGCCGTCCAGGGTGCGGCCGGATCCGCGCGCCGATCCGGCCTACCCGCTCACGCGTGGCACAGGATCGGCGTACCGCCGTTCATCACCGTCATGTCCTTCAGTACGGCCAGGATGTCCAGCGGCGCCCCCTCCGGGCGTCCCTCCAGCTCCGCGTACGCCCGGTGCAGGTTGGCCACCAGACGCTCGCTCTCCCGCCACTGCCCGAACTCGCCGAGATCGGCCCGGCGCGCGGTCTCCAGCGGCGTCAGCCCCTCGGCCCGGCCCTCCCGCGCCAGCTCGCCGACCCGGCGCAGGTACCGCTCCGTCGCCTCGTACGCCTCGGGGCCGGTCAGCGGCCCGTGCCCCGGTACGACGGTCTCCGCGCCCAGGGAGCGCAGCACCTGGAGCGCCCGCAGCGAGCCGGCCAGCGAGCCCATCGCCAGGAACGGCGTGCCCCCGGCGAAGACCAGGTCCCCGGTGAACACGACCCGCTGTCGCGGCAGCCACACGACCGAGTCGCCGGTGGTGTGCGCGACGCCCGGGTGGATGACCTGGACCTCCGTCTCCCCGACGTGCAGCGTCAGCCGCTCGCTGTACGTCAGGTCCGGGGCGGTGATCTCTATGGCGCCGAAGTCGGTCGCCGGCCAGATCATCTCCAGCTGGTGCCCGGCGGCCAGCTGTTCGGCGCGCGCGTTGTCGTGGCCGACGACCAGCGCTCCGGGGGTGAACACGCCGTTGCCGTAGGTGTGGTCGCCGTGGTGGTGGGTGTTGACCACCGTGCGCGGCAGCGGGGCCCCGGACGCCGTGATCGCGTCGCGCAGCGCGAGGGCGCGGCGCTCGGTGGCGGCGGTGTCGACGAGGAGGGTCCGGCCGCCGTCCGTCACGAAGCCGGCGTTGTTCAGGCACCAGCCGCCGTCGGGCTGGACGTAGGCGTGCACCCCGGCGGCGGGTTCGACGAGATAGGGCCGGTCGGCGGTCATGTGCGTTCTCCCCGGGTCGCGTTGGCGTGCGGGCAGCATCCTGCCAGCCGCCGAGCGGCCCGGGGAGAGCGGTTGCCGGAGCGTTACCGGGCGAGGTCAGTGGTCGTCGTAGTGGCCGTCGTGCCGGGCGTGCCGGTGGCCGTCGTGCAGGTAGTCCACGTGGTCGCCGTGTGCCACCGCGTCGTGCCCGCAGCCCTCGCCGTGCACGTGCGCGTGCCCGTCGTGGGCGACGTGCCCCGCGGGCTCGCACTCGTCCCAGTGCCCCGCGTGCTGCCGGTGCAGGTGGCCGTCGTGCGCGTAGTCGACGTGGTCGCCGTGGTCGACCTCGGTGTGACCGCAGCCGGGGCCGTGCGCGTGCTCGTGCGTGGGGTGTTCGTGGTGCAGGGTCGTCATGGGCCCGAGGCTAGTGCGGAGGGGGTGGTATCGCACGTTAATGACCGATGTGTCCCCTTCGGGAAGATAAGCGTCAGCGGCAAGACCGACCATCGCATCAGCGGTTCAGATGATGACCGCCACCGCGAACAGTGCCAGCGCCAGCACGCACGCCACCGCCGCGAACCCCGCCCGCGGTGCCAGCGCCGGCGGCCGCGCGGCGGCCAGTTCCCGGATCCGCCGGTGCGCCACGCCCAGGAACGCCAGCCACAGCAGCACGATCACCGCCGTGCCCGCCACCTCCAGCCGGCCCCCCGACCCGTGCACCGCCTGCCGTACCGCCAGCACGGCCGTGATCGTGCAGGTCAGCGTCGTACGCCGCCACGCCAGCCGGGTCCGCTCCGGCTGCAGGCCGGGGTCGCGCGAATCCTGCCCGTCGAGGTCGCGCGGGCCGCCCGGATCCCGCGTACCGGCCGCCGCGCTCACCGCCCCGTCGTCCAGCCCATCAGCACGACCACCACCATCGCCAGCGCCACCAGCCCCACACCCAGGCTCAGCACCACCGGGAACCGCGACATGGGCAGGTCCTCGCCGCGCCGCATCGCCCGCTCGCAGCGCACCCAGTGGTTCACCGCCCGCAGCGCGCACGCGGCGCCCACCGCCAGCAGCGCCAGCGCCATCCCGACCCGTACGCCCCACCGCAGGTCCGGCAGGAACTGGTCCACCGCGAAACCGCCGCCCACCAGCGCCAGCGCGGTGCGGATCCACGCCAGGAACGTCCGCTCGTTGGCGAGCGAGAACCGGTAGTCGGGAGTCTCGCCCTCCTCCCGGAGCCGCTGCGGCGTGAACCACAGGCGCACGTCTTTGACGAAGTCGATCACACGCGCAATCTACGCGCCGGCCGCCCGGAACGCCCGCAGCCTCCGGTACGCCTCCAGCCCGTCCGGCACCCACGGCCAGGTGCCCGCCGCCACCCGCGCCCGCACCTCGTCCTCCGGCAGGAAGGCGTACCAGTCCACCTCCGCCTCCTGCGGCGCCACCGGCAGCGTGCAGCGCACCTCGTGGACGTACGACCACCAGGCCCCGCCCTCGCCCTCGTACAGGAACTTGAACAGCGGCGCCGGCCGCGGCAGTCCGGACACCCCCAGCTCCTCCTCGGCCTCGCGCAGCGCGGCCTCCGGGTAGCTCTCGCCCGCCCCCAGCACCCCGCCCACGAACATGTCGTAGTGGGACGGGAAGACCAGCTTGGACGCGGTCCGGCGGTGCACGAAGATCCGCCCCTCGGCGTCCCTGGCCTGCACGAACACGCACCGGTGGAGCAGCCCCCGCGCGTACACCTCGCCGCGCGGCGCCCGCCCGACCACACGGTCGTCGCGGTCCACCACGTCCAGGATCTCGTCGGCAGCGCCCATCAGGACCATCCCTCCACCAAGTGTTGACTGGTTACCGTCGCGTAGCCAGGATTCGTCCCACCACGGACGACAGGACGGAACTCGACTCATGGTGTACGACGCTGACGTGATCGTGATCGGTGCCGGGCTCGCGGGCCTGGCGGCCACCGCCGAGCTCGTCGACGCGGGCCGCAAGGTCATCCTGCTCGATCAGGAACCGGAGCAGTCGATCGGCGGCCAGGCCCACTGGTCCTTCGGCGGCCTGTTCTTCGTGAACTCGCCCGAGCAGCGCCGGATGCGGATCCGGGACAGCCGTGAACTCGCCCTCCAGGACTGGCTCGGCACCGCCGGCTTCGACCGCGACGAGGACGCCTGGCCGCGCCGCTGGGCCGAGGCGTACGTCGACTTCGCCGCCGGCGAGAAGCGGTCCTGGCTGCACGCGCAGGGCGTCCGCTTCTTCCCCGTCGTCGGCTGGGCCGAGCGCGGCGGCTACGACGCGAGCGGCCACGGGAACTCCGTACCCCGCTTCCACATCACCTGGGGCACCGGACCGGGCCTGGTGGCCCCCTTCGAACGGCGGGTGCGGGCCGGGGCGGCGCGCGGCCTGGTCGACCTGAGGTTCCGTCACCGGGTCACGGGCCTGGCCCGTAACGGCGGCGCCCTGGACACGGTCACCGGCGAGATCCTGGCGCCCTCCGACGCCGAACGCGGCGCGGCCAGCGGCCGCGAGGCCACCGGCGCGTTCACGCTCCGCGCCCAGGCCGTGATCGTCACCTCCGGCGGCATCGGCGGCAACCACGACCTGGTCCGCAAGCAGTGGCCGGCCCGGCTCGGCACCCCGCCCGAGCGCATGCTCTGCGGCGTCCCGGCCCACGTGGACGGTCTGATGCTGGGCATCGCCGAAGCCGCCGGCGCCAGCCAAATCAACCGCGACCGCATGTGGCACTACACCGAGGGCATCGAGAACTGGAACCCCATCTGGGCCCGGCACGGCATCCGCATCCTGCCCGGCCCGTCCTCGCTCTGGCTGGACGCCACCGGCAAGCGGCTGCCCGTACCGCTCTTCCCCGGCTTCGACACCCTCGGCACCCTCGACCACATCATGAAGACCGGGTACGACCACACCTGGTTCGTCCTCAACCGGCGCATCATCGGCAAGGAGTTCGGCCTCTCCGGCTCCGAGCAGAACCCCGACCTCACCGGCAAGTCGGTCCGGGGCGTCATCGACCGCGCCCGCCAGGCGGTGCCCGGCCCCGTCCAGGCCTTCATGGACCGCGGAGCCGACTTCATCGTCGAACGCGAGCTGTCCGCGCTGGTGCGCCGGATGAACGAGCTCACCAAGGAACCGCTGATCGACGAGGCCGACCTGCGCCGCCAGATCACCGACCGCGACCGCGAGATCGCCAACCCCTTCAGCAAGGACCTCCAGGTCACGGCCATCCACGGCGCCCGCAGGTACCTCGGCGACAAGCTGATCCGCACCGCCGCCCCGCACCGCGTCCTCGACCCCGCGGCGGGCCCGCTGATCGCCGTCCGGCTCTCCATCCTCACCCGCAAGTCCCTGGGCGGCCTGGAGACCGACCTCTCCTCGCGCGTGCTGACCCCCTCCGGTGAACCGCTGCCCGGTCTGTACGCCGCCGGCGAGGCCGCCGGCTTCGGGGGCGGCGGCGTCCACGGCTACCGGGCCCTGGAAGGCACCTTCCTCGGCGGCTGTCTCTTCTCGGGCCGCGCCGCGGGCCGCGCCGCGGCGGCGGCCGTGAGCTGATTCCGGCCCTGGGTCGTCTCTTCCGGATCTTGCTCCCCCAGCGGTAGCTGGGGGAGCAAGATCCGGAAGAGACGACCCAGCGGCACCTCTCGACCCCACGCCATTCGGCCAGCGGCGCGTCCTGCTTCCCGCCGCCGCGCGGGCCGGTACGGGCCGGAACGCCGCCGTACCGCCGCGCCCGCCGGGGCGGCCCCGGCCGTGCGCCGGTCCGCTCCGCACGGCCCGCGGCGCACCTCCACGGGGGCGGCCGGGCACGTCCGCCACGGCCTCCGCGCGGCGCCGCGGGGAGGCCGACGGCCCCGGTCGGGACCGCGGTACGCGGCGCCCGGCGGGCCCGCGGGCACCGCGCCCGCCCACCGGCCGCACCCGGCCACGCGGGAGCCGCACCCGCCCGTGCGCGGCGGCGCCCGCCCGCCCGTTCCCGCCGGGGCGTCGCGCGGGCGCGGCGGACGCCGCCGGACGGACCGGAACAAGCGCCCCAACTCACTCGGACACCGCAGCAGTTGAAACCCGCCACCGAGCAGTTCAGGCCTTGACGCGGAGCTGTGCGTACCGCTTTGCTGTGCGTGATCATCCACTCGGAGTACCGGAGCGACAGCCCGCAGCGACGAGACCGAGACCACAGCACCACCCGCACGCACAGCCACGCCCCACCCACCGTCACAGCCGCCCGCGCCCGCGTCCTGGAGGGAAGACCGCGGATGTCCCCGCCTCCGCCGCCCCTCGGCCGCGCCCGCAAGCGGGATGCCCAGCTCTTCGACCCGGCCCTGTGCGACACCGAACTGGTCGACGTCCGCTCCCAGTTCACCCAGGGCCGCTGGTCCAGGGCACGCGCCCTGCTCACGGCCACCGGAGACGACTGGGACCGCCGCGGCCACCGCCTCGTCGTCCTCGCCGAGACCCCCGCCGCCACCGCATGGGCCCGCGAATGGCTGCTCACCGAACCCGAGAGCGCCGACGCGACCACCCTCCTCGCCTGCGCGGCCGTCTTCGACGCCCTGCGCCGCAAGGGCACGCCCGAGGCCGCCGACGAGGCCTGCCGCCGCGCCGCCGCCCTGTTCCCCGCCGACCCCACCCCCTGGCTCGGCCTGCTCCTGCTCTCCCGCGTCTTCGGCTCCGAGGAGGAGTTCACCCGCCACTTCGACCAGGTACGGGCCCGCCACCGCGAGCACCACCACGCCCACCACCTCATGGTCGCCAAACTCGCCGAACGCACCCCCGGCGCCGGCCACGACCCCCTCCACGAGGTGTACGACTTCGCCGCCTGGGCCGCCGAGGAGTCCCCGGCCGACTCCCCGCTCGCCGTCCTCCCCGTCATCGCCCACGCCGAGCGTTACCGCGTCCTCGCCGCCCCGCACGGCCGCACGCCCGACGGAGCGGGCAGCGCCACCCAGCACTGGTCCGGCCGCCGCGCCCGGCAGGTGCTGCGCGCCGCCTTCGACTGGTGGCTGGAGTGGGAGCGCGAGGACCACCCCCGCAACCGGGTCGACCTCAACTTCCTGGCCCACGCCAAGCTCTGCGAGGGCCGCCCCGCCGAGGCCGCCGCCCTCTTCCACCGCATCGGGCGGCACGCCACCCGCGCCCCCTGGTCCTATCCCGACCTCGACCCCCACAAGGCCTTCCTCGCCGCGCGCAGTGCCGCGCTCGGCTCCGCCTGAACCCCCGCGACTGCTGAACCCCGCGCGACCTGTTGAACCCGAGCGACCTGCTGAACCCTCGCGACCCCCCGAACCCCCGACCCCGGAAAGGACCACCCGCCATGGCGACGGGCAGATCCACCACGCTCCCCCCCGCGGCCGAGATCCGCACCTACAAGGGCCAGGACCGGGCCCTGCGCGCGGGCCGCCTCGGCACCGCGGGCCTGCTGCTCTCCGTACTCGCCGCCAGCGCCCCCCTCATGGTGGTCGCCGGTGTGATGCCCACCACCTTCGGCGTGATGGGCGTGGTCGGCCAGCCGCTGCTGTTCGTCGTCCTCGGCCTGGTCCTCGCCCTGTTCAGCATCGGCTACGCCGAGATGAGCCGGCACGTCCACAACGCCGGCGCCTTCTACGCGTACATCGCCCGGGGCCTGGGACCCACTGCGGGCGCCGGCGCCTCCCTGGTCGCCCTCGTCGCGTACAGCGCGATGCAGGTCGGCGTCTACGGCATCCTCGGCTTCGAGATCTCGGGCATCTTCGCCACGTACCTGGACATCAGCGTCGCGTGGTGGATACCCGCCCTGCTCGCCGTCGCCGTGACCGGCGGCCTCGGCTGGCTCAAGATCGACCTCAATGCCAAGGTGCTCGGCGTCCTCCTCCTCATCGAGTGCGCCCTGGTCGTCGTCTTCGACGTCGCCGCCCTCGCCGAGCCCGCCGCCGAGGGCCTCTCGCTGCACGCCTTCAACCCCGAGACCCTCAGCGGCGCCGGCCTCGGCACCGCCCTGTGCTTCTGCATCGCCGCCTTCGTCGGCTTCGAGCAGTCCCCGGTCTACGCCGAGGAGACCAGCAAGCCGCACATCGTCGTCTCCCGCGTGATGTTCCTCGCCGTCGGCTTCGTCGCCCTCTTCTTCGCCTTCAGCGCCTGGGCCCTCACCGTCGCCACCGGCCCCTCCGAGGTGGTCAGGACGGCGGCCGACGCCGGCCCCGCCCTGCTCTTCCAGCTCACCGAGACCCGCCTGGGCACCGGCTTCACCGACGTCCTGCACGTGCTCTTCGTCACCGGCATGTTCGCGGCCATGCTCAGCTTCCACAACGTCGTCGCCCGCTACGCCTTCGCCATGGGCCGCGAGGGCCTGCTCCCGGCCGCCTTCGGCCGTACCAACCCCGGCACCGGCGCTCCCGCCACCGGCTCCCTGCTCCAGACCGTGATCGCCACCGTCGTCGTGCTCGCCTTCGCGCTCACCGACGACATGCCCGCCGGCGACCCCACCACGCCCGTGCTGCACCTGTTCACCTGGATGGGCAGCGTCGGCGCCCTCGGCGTGACACTTCTCATGGCCGCCGCCTCCTTCGCCGTCATCGCCTTCTTCGTCCGCCGCGGCACCGCCGGCGCGCAGATCTGGCGCCTGGTCGCCGCCGGCGCCGCGGGCCTCGCCCTCCTCGCCATCGCCGTCTACACCGTCAAGGACTTCGGCGTCCTGGTCGGCGCCGCCGAGGGCTCCGCGCTGGCCTGGGTGCTGCCCGGCATCATCGGCGCGGCCGCCGTACTGGGCCTGGCGTACGGCGTGGTGCTGCGCGCCCGCAAGCCGGAGGTCCACGCGCACATCGGCCTGGGGAACGAGGCCTTCCGCCTGGACCAGGCCGCGACCGCGACCGAGGCGGACACCCGCACCTGACCTTGGTACCGGTCTCCACGAAGGCCCCCGGCACCCTTTTCGAAGGGCGCCGGGGGCCTTCGCGTTCGATGGCCGGTTTGGCACCCACTGCCTGTCGTGGTCTCCTGGTGCGAACAAAATTTCACCGGGCCGCAACACGGGGGACACCATCCCGCTCCTCCGCGGGCGTCCGGCCTGCCTGTCCGATCCACGAAGGCGAAGTCATACATGAGTGACCGCACCCTGACGAAGGCCTCGGCCGCGTCGGCCAAGCCGTCGGCATCCGTCCACGTCGACGCCGGCGACGAGGGCTACAGCAAGGACCTGAAGTCCCGCCACATCAACATGATCGCGATCGGCGGGGCGATAGGCACCGGCCTGTTCCTGGGTGCCGGAGGCCGCCTCGCGGGCGCCGGTCCCTCCCTCGCCATCGCGTACGCGGTGTGCGGCGTCTTCGCCTTCTTCGTCGTCCGGGCGCTCGGTGAACTCGTCCTGTACCGCCCCTCCTCCGGCGCCTTCGTCTCCTACGCGCGCGAGTTCATGGGGGAGAAGGGCGCCTACACGGCCGGCTGGCTCTACTTCCTGAACTGGTCCACCACCACCGTGGCGGACATCACGGCCGCCGCGACCTACGCCCACTTCTGGGCCATGTTCAGCGACATCCCCCAGTGGATCCTGGCGCTGATCGCCCTGGCCGTCGTCCTGACCGCCAACCTGATCTCGGTGAAGTACTTCGGCGAGATGGAGTTCTGGTTCTCGATCATCAAGGTCGCCGCCCTGGTCGCCTTCATGCTCGTCGGCATCTACCTGGTCGCCACCAGCCACCCGATCGACGGCCACACCCCGGGCCTGTCCACCATCACCGACAACGGCGGCCTCTTCCCGTCCGGCGTCCTGCCGATGCTCCTGGTGATCCAGGGCGTCGTCTTCGCGTACGCCTCCGTCGAGCTGTGCGGCGTCGCCGCCGGTGAGACCGAGAACCCCGAGAAGATCATGCCGAAGGCGATCAACTCGATCATGTGGCGCGTCGGCATCTTCTACGTCGGCTCCGTGGTCCTGCTGGCCCTGCTGCTGCCGTACACCGCCTACGCCGCCGGCCAGAGCCCGTTCGTCACCGTCTTCGACAAGCTCGGCATCCCCGGCACCGCCGGCATCATGAACCTCGTCGTCCTGACGGCCGCGCTGTCCTCGCTGAACTCCGGCCTCTACTCCACCGGCCGCATCCTGCGCTCCATGGCCATGTCGGGCTCCGCCCCGAAGTTCACCGCCCGCATGAACAAGGGCAAGGTCCCCTACGGCGGCGTCCTCTTCACGGCCGCCTTCGGTGTCGCGGGCGTCGCCCTGAACTACTTCATGCCCTCCGACGCCTTCGAGATCGTCCTCAACCTCGCGTCCATCGGCATCCTGGGCACCTGGGCGATGGTCATGATCTGCTCGCTGTTCTTCTGGCGCCGCGCCCAGCGCGGCGAGGTCGAGCGCCCCGGCTACAAGCTGCCCTGGGCCCCGTACACGCAGATCGTCACCCTGGGCTTCCTGCTCACCGTCCTGATCCTCATGTGGTGCGACGGCGGCGTCGGCCGCACCACCGTGATGTTCCTCCCGGTCATCGCGGCCGCCCTGGTCGGCGGCTGGTTCCTGGTCCGCGGCCGGGTGGCGGAGCTCGCCGCCGCCCGCGACTGACGCCCCATCCCGCGTACGAGGGCCCCGCGGCCGGTCTCCGGCGGCGGGGCCCTCGTACGTCTGCGCCCTGTACGTCCCGATGTCAGCCGGCGGGCGGGACGAAGGAGTCCAGCGCGGCGTCGAAGTACCCCCGGGCCTCGCCGGAGCGGCCCACCGGGGCCGACACCCACACGTCGTACAGCCGGTCCCGCTCCTCCCAGCAGACGTCGACCGTGCTCCGAGGGCCCTCGGCGGCCGTGAAGCCCTTCCAGGTGAACTCCCACAGCGCCGCGGGCAGCCCGTTGTGGGTGGTGGGCACGACCGAGTTGTCCCGGTATCCGGGGTTGGTGTGCGGCCCGTTGGCATCGGCGCGGCGCATCACGCCGAGCGGCCCGCCGGGTTCCGGGGCCGAGATCTTGATCCCGATGCGCACCGAACCGTCCGGCGAGACGTACACCACGCGGGGCCCGTCGAGGGTGCGCCGGTATCCGGCGGGCACGGCGAGGGAGAACCCGTCCGGGTCGGTCACGCTCCGGTACCCGGGAGGCGCGGGTCGGACGGAGGGGAGGGACGGCGCCGGAGCCGGCGGCGCCGACGGCGAGGGCGCGGGCGCGGAGGGCTTGTCGTTCCCGCCGGCCTGGGAACCACCGGGCGACGGCGTGGGTGTGGGTGTGGGCGTGGGCGACGGCGGGGCCGTGGGCGGCACCGTCGCCGGTGCCACCGACCGCTGCTTCCCCTCGCCCCGGTCACCGAGCAGCGACACCGCGGTGACGGTGCCCCCGGCCACCGCGACCACCAGCGCGGCGATCAGCACCACCCGCACCCCGGGCCGCCGCCACCCCCCGCCCGCCGCTACCGGCTCCTGAGCCGGCACGGTGGCCGACGGCGTGGCCGACGCCGTGCCCGACCCCGTCCCGCCCGACGGCCGGGCGACGCGCTCGGTCGGCGTATAGCCCGCCCCCGCCCCGGCCGGCGGCACGCTCCCGGCGCCCGCGCACCCCGACAGCAGCCGTTCCGCCTCCGCCGCGCCCAGCCGCTTGTGCGGATCGCGCTCCAGCAGCCCGCGGACGACCGGCAGCAGCGGCCCCAGCTGCGCGGGCGGGCGGATCTCGTCGTACACCACGGCGTGCAGGACGCCGCCGATCGAATCGCGGTGGAAGGGCGACTCGCCCGTGACCGCCGCGCACAGCAGCGCACCCAGCGACCACAGGTCGGACGCCGGCCCGGCGGCCGCGCCCTGCATCCGTTCGGGCGCGGTGTACTCGGGCGAGCCCACGAACGCCCCGGTCTCGCTGATGGTCGTGGACCCGGCCAGGCGCGCGATCCCGAAGTCGGTCAGCACCACGCGCCCGGTCTCCGCCTCCACGAGCACGTTGGCGGGCTTGACGTCCCGGTGCAGCACCCCGCGGCCGTGCGCCGCGCCCAGCGCCCCGAGCAGCGCCAGCCCGATCCGGGCCGCCTCGTCCGGCGCCACCGGACCCTGGGCCACGAGCCGGTCGGCGAGCGAACCGCCCTCGACGAGTTCCATGACGATGCAGGGCCGGCCCTCGTGTTCCACGACGTCATGGACCACGACGACGTGCGGATGCCTGATCTGCGCGACGACCCGCGCCTCCCGCAGGGCGCCCATGGCCTGCGTACCGGCGTCGAGATGGAGCTCCTTGACGGCGACCGGACGCCCGAGCAGCTCGTCGGTGGCCCGCCAGACGGTCCCCATCCCGCCCCGCCCGAGCCGCTCCAGCAGTCGGTAACGCCCCCCGATCACCGCACTGTTCCCCGCCCCGCCCTGCACCACCCGGTCCCCCCGTCCACCATCCACGGGGCCATGATGCCCACACCCCGGCCCGAACCGCGGCCGCTTCGCTCTCATGGAGGTACGGCGACGCGCCCGCGACCAGCCATCACCCGACCGACGCCGAGCCGAGCCAGCGCCCAGCGGCCCCTTCGATCTTCTCCGCGCAGGGTGCCGCCCCGCCGCCCCAGTGCGGGCTCGCCGTGACGAGCTTGGCCCGCAGCTCCTCGGCCAGCGCCAGGCGCTCACGGGCGCCGGGCGCCTGAGCGATCCGACGCCCCCAGCGGACCGTGTCCACCACCGCGGACTTCATCGCCTCGTAGGCGAGGTAGAACTCGAGATCCGCCCGCCAGGCCGTGCGGCACTCGGCGGGGGCCGCGCGTTCCCAGCCCGCCAGCACCGCGCTGCGGTCCGCCGCCGCGTACGGAGTCTTGTGCAGATGGTCGGCCAGGTCGTACACCGGATCGCCCCACAGGGCGAGCTCCCAGTCGAGGAACGCGACCTCACCCCGCTGAGTGAGGATCATGTTCTTGTAGTGGATGTCGGCATGCAGGAGCCGGAAAGGCCGGCCGGTGAGTTCGCGCACGGCCCGCTCCTCCAGGGGGCCACAAGGGTCCGCCGGTACGCCCAGCTCGTCGTACAACGCGTCGAGAGCCTCATCCGCACGGTTGCGCACCTCCCTGACGAATGCCAGCAGGCGCAGGGCGAACGCCTTCGTGTCCGCGTCGTCGGGCCAGTCGGGCGGCACCGCGGGAAGAGCGGAGGGTGGAACGCGCAACATGTCACCGAAGAACCGTTCGACCCCGTCGAGGACCACGGCAGGCAGTGGTGTGCCTTCAGCCGCGATCTCGTCGACCCGGCGGCCCTCGATGAACGCGTGGATCTGGAACCCGGGGTCCGTGCTGGCGTGGATCAGCCCCGGGGCCTGGGAGACGTACGGGCGGATCGCTTCGAGGACCGCGGCCTCGGGCCAGATCGTGAGGTCCATCTGCTCGGTGAGGGGGCCGGGGGTCCGCACCAGTACCGGTCCCGACTCGGCCTCCACGCGGACGTTGCGGTTGTAGAACCCGGTCAGCGCGCTCTCGTGCCTGCAGGCCTCTTCGTACAGAGCTAGGGCGTCCATGACGGTCCCCCTACCCACGGCGCCAGGGTTTGAGCAACGCGTACCTGGGTCATGTCGGGGACCAGGCCCCACACCGCGCGAGCGGCGTTGAGCTTGCGTGCCAGCCGGCCGGTGAGGAACTCATGCGTGGCCCGGTCGGCGCCGACGAGCTGCTTCGCATAGCGAACGGTGTCGACGATCGCGGACTTCACGCGCTCGTGTGCCAGATACTGGTCGAGGTCCGCCACCGCCCCAGCCGTGCAGGACGCGGGAAGCCGGGCGAGCCACTGCCTCAAGACCTCGGCCCGCTGCTCCGCGGGATAGTCCATCTTGTGGAAGTGGATGCCGATCTCGTACACCGGGTCGCCCCATAGAGCCAGCTCCCAGTCCAGGAACCATGTCAGCCCGCCGGAGACGATCATGTTCTTGCGGTGGAGGTCGGAGTGCAGGACGGTGAAGGGCCGCGCGGTCAGCCCGTCCCAGTACGGTTCCAGGACGGCGAGGGGCTCGGGCGGGATGCCGAAATCCTCGAAGACGGCGGCGTACTCCCCCCGGTGGGTGTCGTAGACCTGCTGCGTCAGCGCCGCGAGCCGCCGGCCGAATCCGCCGCTGTCGCCCGAGTGGGGCCAGTCGGCGGGCAGCGGAGGAGCCTTCTCGCGGGGGATGCCGGCCAGCTGGTCCATCACGCCCACCACGTCGTCGATCACGTGCGCGGGAACCGCGCAGCCCCGGGGAGAGAAGGTGTCGAGGACCCGCCCCTCGATGAAGTGGTGGACCTGGAACCGGGGATCCGGCGAGGCGTGGCGCAGCTCCGGAGCCTGGGCGACGTACGGCCGGACGCAGGCCAGCACGTCCTCCTCGTGCCACACGCGTACGTCCATGGTGTCCGCGGCCGGGATGGGAATGCGGACGTTGACCTTCCCCTCGGCCGTCGGCAGACCGACGTTGCGGTTGTAGTAGCCGGCCGCGGCCTCGCGGGACTGCAGTGCCTGCTCGTAGAGCTCCAGCCAGTTCACACGGTCTCCTCGAGGAACATCGACAGGACGGAGTCCGTCCGCTGTTGCAGGCCGCCGAGCGAGCCGAGCGGCCGAATGGCGGGAAGCGCCCGAGCCGCCGCTGCCGCCAGCTCGGGTTCCCCCGGCCCGATCCGCTCGGCGGCACGATGGATCGCCAGGATCAGGGAGGGATAAACCTGGCACGCCTCGAACTCCCTCGCGGCGTGGAGCAGCAGCTCTTCCGCCGCCGGCCGCTCTCCCCGGCGGAACATCAGGAACGCCCGGAACATGTCCGCCCGGGCCCGCCCCGAACGGTAGCCCGCGCGGTCGAGGGCGGCGTTGGCGTTGAGGAACGAGGACGCGGCCCGGTCGTACTGGCCCAGTCGGGTCTGGGCCATGGCCATGGCCGTGTACGCCTTGCCGATCTCGTGCTGGGCTCCGAGATCGCGCTGGATCTCCAGGGCGGAGGAGGCCGCACCCACGGCCGCCTCCGGGTCGGTGAACGCGTAGAGCTCGGCCCGGTTCGTCCGGATGTTGGCCAGGCCGACGACGGCGTTGTCGGCCCGGTACTCGGCTTCCGCCTCGGCGAGCAGGCAGGACGAACTGTCGAAGTCCATCAGAAAACGGTGACCGAGGTGCATCAGCCGCTTGAGATCCCCACGGATCACCCGGTCCTGCGGCGGACAGATCGCCTGCACCTCCTCGGCCAGGGCGAACGCCCCTCCGAAGTCGCCCTGCCACATACGGATGTCCGCGACGCAGTACCCGGCCGCAGAGCGGGCCTCGCCCTCGTGCTCCCCCCAGACCCGCTCGAAGATCGACGCGGCGAGGCCGCTCTCCCCGGCGATACGCCGGGCGTTGGCACCGGCCAGCGCCAGCCGTGCCGAAACGAGGGACCGCACGGGTCGGTGCAGCCGTGGGGTGAGGCAGATGGCGCCGGCCGTGTCGCCGAGCTCCAGTTTCGACTCCGCGTCGAGGCAGTCCGCCACGTCGTGCAGCCCGGTGGCAGTCTCGTCGTGCACACCACCACCGGCGGCCGGGCCGGTCCCTCGCGCCGCGAGATGATCACGAAGGTCCTTCACCATGCCGTCGACGGCCTGCCTGCCGCTCGAGCCGACGGCCCGGTCGGCGTGCCGCTGGATCTGCTCCGGCGTGATGTCCATGGCGTGCAGCCCGTGGTAGACCGCCTCGCGCAGTGGTGAGAGGCGGGCCAGGCCGGAGGTGCGCCACGTACCGCGCTCCATCCGGTCCGCCACGTCCTCCCAGTGGGTCCGCAGCGTGCTGTGGACATGCTTCTGGACGGCGGGGGAGAGGTGCGACTGCAGTGCCCGGATCATGAGCTGGTGCAGCCGGTACCAGCCCTCGGGCAGCGGATAGGCGAACGAATAGGCGGTGAGCGATTCCCAGACGAGCAGGTTGGCGGGCAGGTCGAAGGCCCGGCCGATGGCCTGGAACACTCCGAAGTCGAAGGTCCGGGCCGTACTGAGCAACTCGAGGATCCGCACCTCGTCCGGGGCGACGTGCTGGAGGAACCGCTGGACGATCTCCTCCGAGGTGCCCGCGGGCTCCGGGCGGTTCGGGTTCTGCACATGGGTGTCGACCGCGAGGTGCAGGTAGAAGGGGACTCCCTCGCTGGCTTCGGCGATCGACCGCTGCCGCGGAATCTCCGTGATCCCGGCCTGGGCCAGCAGCTCCAGCCTGGCCGCCATGGGGAGGCCGTCGACGTCCTCCCGACGGATCACCGACTCCCAGTCGCGGTCGTACGCCGCCCACCGCAGCGCCTCGCGGCTGGCCAGGACCGTCAGGCCCCCCTCGAGCTGGCCCAGCAGGTCACGCAGCCAGGCGTCGGATCCGTACGTGCGGCCGCCGGGCAGGGGGGTGGGCACGAGCGCCTCGTAGGCATCCACGTAGACGACGTAGGGGCGTTCCGCCGCCGAAGCCCGGAGTTCCTGCGCGAAGAGGTACGAGACGGCGTGCCCCAGCTCGGCATTGCTGAGACTGTCGAGTTCCTGCAGCGTGGGATCGGCCTCGATCCGCTGGCGGCGCTGCCGGTTCTTGACGGCGCGCCCCGTCAGCCGCACCAGCCCGGCCGCCGTGCCGAAGACCGGCAGGCCCATGGCATCGTCGAGGATCTTGGAGAGGATGTCGCTCTCCTCGGCGAAAGGGGTGTTCTTCGGGTTCAGCTGCAGCTGCGGGTGCACGCGCTGCCACAGCACCGCGTACGCGATGTCGAAGCGGTCGAACTGCACGCCCTGGGCGCCGAACTCCATACGCAGCACGGCGAGCGCGTCCTCCTGCTGCCGCATCGTCGGCAGCTGCAGATCGAGGCGGGCCGTCCGGCACTCGTCGGGGGTGCGGTTGCGTAATTCCTGGAGCAGCCGGGACTTGCCGATTCCGCCGATGCCGACCACGTTCAGGATCCGGGGGCCGCCGCCCACGGCGCGCAGCTCCTCGTCGTAGGCCAGGAGCAGGCCCTCGCGGTTGAAGAACTGCCGCTGTAACGCGGACACCCGTCGGTACTGCGGTCTGATGGGCATGGTGGCCCTCTCCCCCCACTCGGCCGTTCGCATGCGAGGGGCAGGCTAGCCGGATCAGTGAGGTGCCAACAATGCGGTTCATCGACGGGACACGGGCCACCGCAGCCCTGTTGACGTCTGCGGGCCGCTCACCGATACGTCTTCGGCGGACTCGCCTTCCACGTGCGATCGAGGGAATCGTCCCAGGTGCCGTCCCGGTCGAAACTGGCCGCGCGGCAGCCGCGGGACATCGGTGGCGCAGCACTGTGGCGCCAGGGAGCGTCCCCGATCCGGGCTATGGCGTGGCCGCAGTACCGACAGACCGTGTTCCCCATCAACTCATCGGCCAGCCGCTCGAACTGCGCGGTGCGGTCCGCCGCCTCCTCTTTGATGCCCCGCAGTACCTCCTCGGCACTCGAAACCCCCGTCGAACCGATGAGGTCGCGCACGAGTGCCGCCGCCTCGATCGCGATGTCGGCCCGCCGTGCGGCATCGACCAGGCTCCGCGCGCCACCGTGGTCGGGCGACTTGCGCACTGTCCGTTCCGCCAGGTCGACCGACGGACGGCTCGACACCGCCGGCTGGTCGTCTCCGGCCTCGTGCTCCGCAGCCCCGTCTCTCAGGCGTCTGCGGGCCACTTCGAAGGCCCATGCCTCGGTGGATGCCTTCTTGACGACGTTGAAGTGAGTGCCGGTGGCCGCGTCCATCACCGTGTGGAACTCTGCCATCAGCGATCCCCAGTGGTCGCCGCCGGCGAAGTCCTCCGGGCACCAGCCGTAGTGACGTACGAGTTCATCACGGACTCGGTCGAAATGGCGCAGGCTCTTCCGCACCGGCCCGGACATCTCGATGTGGAGGCCGACGCGTTCCGCCATCGCCTGCGTTTCAGGCTCCACGCCCTCCCACTTCATATGGCCGTCGCGTTCGCAGGCGTAGTCGACCCAGGACCAGAACGCCTCGGCGTCCGCCACATCGGGCGCCTCACGGTGGTGGCGCGGGCAGAGGAGGGCGAAGTTGCGCACATCGTTGGAACCACCGAGCGACGCCGGAACCACATGGGCCCTCTCCACCGGCGCCTGCCAGCAGATCAGGCAGATGGGCTCATCGAGGCCGAGATAGTCGGCGATGGCCCGGACCGGTGGTCTGGACCGGCGCCGGTCGGGGTGGCTGTCCCGGTTGCGTACGGGCAGCTCGCGGTGGTCGTAGGCGTGTTCACGGTCGGGGTCTCGTATGTTCAGGACATCAGGGATGTCTTCACGTTGCGGTTCGGGGTTCCTCGCCCGATAGAGCGGTGTGTCGATCTCCGTGAGATACGGACCGAGGAATCCCGGCAGGAAGTCGTGGATGATCTCTGAGGCGTCCTCGTCGTAGTCGCCGGCGGCGTCGAGGTGCCCCTGGATGTCGATGTAGAGGTGGCGCGGAGCACCGGGGCTCGTCGCCGCGGCCTTCTTGAGGATCGAGAAGAGGCGGGTGGCGCACTTGGTGAAGTCCTCTTCGACCCGCATGTCGTGATAGAGCGCGATGCCCTTCGGCTTCACATCCGCTCCCGGCTCCTCAGGAGAGACTGCGTCCTGCGTGGCCTCAGGGCGGGCCGAGCACTGAGCCTTCATCGGCTTCTGTGGGTGGTCGCTCATGGACGCACAGTAGGTGCCGCCGCTGACAACTGGCGCCCGCGGCGCCCGATCCTGGAGGAGCGACGCAGACGGGCCCCAGGACCACGAGCAGGTGTCGGCGTCGGGGAAACAGAAAAACCCCAGGTGAACTGGGGTTTTCAGTGGTGTCCGAGGGGGGACTTGAACCCCCACGCCCGATAAAGGGCACTAGCACCTCAAGCTAGCGCGTCTGCCATTCCGCCACCCGGACAAGGTGTCTGTCTCGCGTCCCTCGCGGGCCGTTCCGACGAAGAGAACATTACCAGGGATTCGGAGTGCCCCGATCACGGGGATGTCCGCAGGCCGTCGGCCGGGTATCCCCTTGGGGAGACCGGTTCCGGGGGCGAGGATGGGGGGAAGGCCGGGAGCGGTCAGTCGATCACTGGGAGGAAGCAGCGTGAGCGAGTCGAGCACGGGCAGGACCGTCACCGGCGAGGACGAGGTCGTCGACCTCTGCCGTGACCTCATCCGGATCGACACCAGCAACTACGGCGACCACTCCGGTCCCGGTGAGCGCAAGGCGGCCGAGTGGGTCGCCGAGAAGCTCGCCGAGGTGGGGCTGGAGCCGCAGATCTTCGAGTCGCACAAGGGCCGGGCCTCGACGGTGGCCCGCATCGAGGGCGAGGACCCCTCGCGGCCGGCGCTGCTGATCCACGGCCACACGGACGTCGTGCCGGCCAACGCGGCCGACTGGACGTACGACCCGTTCTCCGGCGAGATCGCCGACGGCTGCGTGTGGGGGCGTGGCGCGGTCGACATGAAGGACATGGACGCGATGACCCTGGCGGTCGTCCGCGACCGGATGCGCAGCGGCCGCAAGCCGCCCCGCGACATCGTGCTGGCGTTCCTCGCCGACGAGGAGGCGGGCGGGTTGTACGGGGCCCGCCACCTGGTGGACAAGCACCCCGGGCTGTTCGAGGGGGTGACGGAGGCGATCGGCGAGGTCGGCGGCTTCTCCTTCACCGTCAACGAGAACCTGCGGCTCTACCTGGTCGAGACCGCCCAGAAGGGCATGCACTGGATGCGGCTCACGGTCGAGGGCACCGCGGGCCACGGCTCCATGACCAACACCGACAACGCGATCACCGAGCTGTGCGAGGCGGTGGGCCGGCTCGGCCGCCACCAGTGGCCGGTACGGGTCACCAAGACCGTACGGTCCTTCCTCGACGAGCTCTCCGACGCGCTCGGCACGCCGCTGGACCCGGACAACATGGACGAGACGCTCGCCAAGCTCGGCGGCATCGCCAAGATGGTCGGCGCCACCCTGCGCAACTCGGCCGCGCCGACCATGCTGGGCGCCGGCTACAAGGTCAACGTGATCCCCGGGCAGGCCACCGCGCACGTGGACGGCCGCTTCCTGCCGGGCTACGAGCAGGAGTTCCTGGCCGACCTCGACCGGATCCTCGGCCCGCGCGTCAAGCGCGAGGACGTCCATGGGGACAAGGCCCTGGAGACGGACTTCGACGGCCGTCTGGTCGATGCCATGCAGAGTGCCCTGGGGGCCGAGGACCCGATCGCGCGCGCGGTTCCGTACATGCTCTCCGGCGGTACGGACGCCAAGTCCTTCGACGACCTCGGCATCCGCTGCTTCGGCTTCGCCCCGCTGCAGCTGCCGCCCGAGCTGGACTTCGCCGGCATGTTCCACGGCGTGGACGAGCGGGTTCCGGTGGACGGCCTGAAGTTCGGTGTACGGGTGCTCGACCGGTTCATCGACGAGGCCTAACGGCCGGGAATCGGGAAAGTGTGCGCTTTCCACTGAGAAGAGTGAATGCGCTCATACGCTCGTAGCCCTGGTGGGACCTCCTCGTTACAGGTGGTGCGGTCCGCGGCTGGGACCGCATTGCCTACTAGGAGGAACAATGATCAAGAAGGTTGTCGCTGCCGCGGCCGCCACCGGCGGTCTGGTGCTCGCGGGTGCGGGCCTGGCTGTCGCCGACGCCGGCGCCCAGGGTGCGGCCGTCGGTTCCCCCGGCGTGCTCTCCGGCAACGTCGTCCAGGTCCCGATCCACATCCCCGTCAACGTGTGCGGCAACACGATCAACGTGGTCGGCCTGCTGAACCCGGCGTTCGGCAACGTCTGCATCAACGACTGACGCAAGCGAAGTCCCGGGCCCCGGAACGCACTCCAGCGTTCCGGGGCCGTCGGGTATTTCGGCGTTTCTTCATCTTTTCGACTTTTCGACGTCGGTCGTGACGGCGTTGCGCACATAAAGCAGAGCAGGGGGCGAGATTCAGTGATGCGACGAGAGGTCGCCAGGAAGACGCTGATCACCATGGCGGCGGCGGGCGGAGTGCTCGCGCTGGGCGGGGGGTACGCGAACGCGCACGCGGACGGCGGGTCCGGGGCCTCGGCCCACGGACGGACCGCGAACTCTCCGGGCGTACTGTCCGGGAACACCGTCCAGGCCCCGGTGAACGCACCGGTGAACGTGTGCGGGAACACGGTCGACGTGGTCGGCCTGCTGAACCCGGCGTTCGGCAACCACTGCGGGAACCACGGGGGCGGGGGCGGGGGCGGCAAGCCGAAGCCGCCGAAGCCACCGAAGCCGGGGCAGCCCGGTCAGCCGGGGCAGCCGGGCGGGCCTGGTGGGCCTGGCGGTCCGGGCAACCCCGACGACTGCGAGCCCGGGCACCCCGGCCACCCGGGTACCCCGGGCAACCCCGGTACGCCTGGGCATCCGGGTAACCCCGGCAATCCGGGTACGCCTGGCAACCCGGGTACCCCCGGCAACCCTGGAAATCCGGGGACTCCTGGGAACCCCGGTACGCCGGGCAACCCGGGCAACCCGGGCAACCCGGGCACGCCCGGTACGCCGGGCAACCCCGGCACCCCCGGGCAGCCCGGTACGCCGGGTGGTCCCGGGGGCAACCCCGGTACCGGTGGGGCGATGACGCCCGTGACGCACCCCGGCGGTCCCGGGACCGGCACCGGAACCGTGACCGGACCCGGGACCGGGGAGCTCGCCGAGACCGGGGGCGGCGGTGCGCTCGGCGTGGCCGTCCCGCTCGCCGGCGGGATGCTGCTCGCCGGTGCCGTGCTCTACCGGCGCGCCCGCGGGGCGCACGGCGACGCCGTCTGACGGCAGCCCATGACGCGGGCCCCGGCCGACGACCGGGGCCCGCGTTCGTCGAGCGGCCCGCGGCCGCCCCGGCTACCAGGTGGCGCGGACCTGACGGATGATCCGGCGGCGCAGCCGCACACGGCGACTGCCGTCCCGGAGCAGGGTCAGCCGGTCCAGTTCCCAGTTCCCGTACTCGGCATGGTCGGTCAGCAGGCGGGTCGCCTCCTTGCGAGGCACTCCGCGCGGCACGTACACGTCGACAAATTCGTATTCCGGCATCGCATCTATTGTGCGGGCACGGGCCCGCTACGGATAGCGTCTGCACTATGTCTGATGCCGCTCTGCCCACCGTTGCCGAGGTACGCGCCGCCGCCGAGGCGGTCAAGGCCGCGCTGGACCGTCACCTGGCGGCGGTCGAGAGCCGCTCCGGGGCCAAGGACCCGGCCGTCCAGGCCGCGTTCAACGAGCTCGCCGCGTCGGCCGAGGCGTACGACGAACTCCTCTACGAGGCGTACGACGAGGTCATCCCCTTCGAGATCCCGGACACCGAGGACGGTGTCCCGTACACCGGACCGGCCGAGCCCACCGCCTTCAGCGTGCTGATCCGCCGCGACTACTCGGTCGCGGAACCGCAGCGGCTGATCGCGCAGGCGGAGCGGGTCGCCGCGCACGACAGCGACGCCGATCTCCTCCACGACGGAGGCACCGCGGGCGCGCTCGGGGTGCTCTTCGGGGAGTACGAGGCGGACGAGATCGCCACGCGCTACAAGGAGTTCGGGCTGGAGGAGGGCGACTCCACGCTCTGGGTGGCGGCACTGGAGGAGGTCCCGGAACCGGGGGAGTGGCTGGCCGCGCCCTTCGACCAGGCCGACCCCGAGACCGTGCTGCACCGCTTCGACGTCAGCGCCGTGTTCGACGACGAGCCGTACGACGACGACCGTGACGACCATCACGACCACGACGGTCACGACGACGACGGCCACGACGATCACGATCACGACGACGACGGCCTGGAGCTGGCCGCCGAACGCTGACGTCCGCACCGGTGGCCGCCCGCGCCCCGTTGCGGGGCCGCAGGCGGCCGTCGGCTCCGGCTACGACTGCTGCGCGCCCTCCTCGGCCGCCGCCGCGGCCATCAGCGTCCGCAGCAGGCCCGTCAGCCGGGTGGTCCGGGGCCTCGGCAGTACCTCGGCCACCGCGCGCGGCAGCGCCTGGTCCACGCCGTGCACGACCGACAGGTGCCGCTCGGCCCGGCCGAACGCCGTGTAGACCCAGTCCCGCGACAGCACGTCCGCCGCGTCGCCCGGCAGCACCACGACCGCGGCGGGCCAGCGGCTGCCGACGGCCTGGTGGGCGGTCACGGCCCAGCCGTGCCGTACGGCCTGCTCCACCCGGTCCTTCGGTACGACGACCCGCCCGCCCGGGGCTCCGGCGCAGGCGAGGTGCAGCCCGTCGGCGTCGGCCGAGACGACCCGGCCCGGCAGCGTGCGGCCGGGGGCGGGCACGTAGACGATCCGGTCCTCCGGGTCGAACCCGCCGAACCGGCCGGGGCCGGGGTTGAGGCGCTCCTTGAGCGCGGCGTTCAGCGCGCGGGTGCCGGCGGCCCCGCCGTGGCCGGGCGTGATCACCTGTACGCCTTCGGGCGGGAGGCCGAAGGCGCGCGGCACGGACTCGGAGACCAGCTGCACCGTGCGGTGCACGGCCTCGCCGGCGTCGCGCACCGGGACGATGACGACCTCCTTGCCGGGGGCCTCCACCTGGTGGAGCTCGCCGATGCCCACGCCGGAGACCAGCTCGCCGATCGGGCCGGGGTCGGGCGTCCGGGAGACGAGCTGCGGGCAGGCGCGGGCGGCGAGCACGTCGGCGAACACCCGCCCGGGGCCGGCGGATCCGAGCACCGCGGGGTCCCCGGACAGCACCAGCCGGGCCCCGTCCGGTACCGCTTCGACGAGCGCGGCGGCGGTCTCGACGTCGAGCTGCGGCGCGTCGAGGACGAGGAGCAGGTCGAGCGGGAACTGGCCCTCGCCGTCGCGCCCCGGACCCTCGGTGCCGGCCAGCAGCCCGGCGACGGTGGCGAAGCCGTCCGGGCCGCCGTGGCCCGCGGCCAGCCGGTCGCGGCCGGCCGCGGTGTGGGTGGCCAGCCAGGCGCGCAGGCCCAGGTCGCGGGCGGCCGCGAGCAGGGCCAGGGGCTCGGCGCGGGCGGCCTCGCCGCCGGTGTGGGTGACCAGGCCGTGGGCGGCCGCGGCACGGACGAGTTCGGCGGCGGACCGGGTCGGGGCCGCGTCGGCCGCCTTCGCCCATGCGGCGGGGTCGTCGTCGGCGGCCTCCGCGTCGAAGGTGTTGACCAGCCGGGCCAGCCCGTCGGCCAGGCTCTCCTCGGCCAGCGCGGCGCCCTCCAGACCGACCAGCAGGCGTACGGGCTGCTCCTCGCCCTCGGGGACGGGGTCGCCGACGGGCTCCGGGAAGACCAGCACCGTGCCGTCACCGATGGCCTGTTCGAGGGCCTCCTCGGGGTCGGGTACGGCGTACTGCGCGAGCGCGCCGTGCAGGACCGGGGCCTCCAGCGCGGTGTGGCCCTTGAGGGCGGCCTGGGCCAGCAGCCAGCCGACGAGCGCGGTGGTGCGGCGCCCGTCGGCCGGGCCGGCCCCGGCGCCGAGCAGGGCCCGGGCGAACCCGTCGGCCTGGGCGGGCCGCACGCCGCTGACGGCCAGCAGCCGCCAGGGGTCGTCCGCGAGCTCCGCCGCCGCGCCCTCACCGAGGGTCTCGGCGGCGCGGACGGCCAGCGCCTCGGGGGCTCCGCCGCGGGTCAGGACGGCTCGTACCGCGTCGACGGTCCCGGCGGCCGGGGCGGCGGGTCCGGGGGCGGGGGTGGTGGGAACGGGACGCGCGGGAGCCGGGGCGGCGGCTGCCCGGCGGGCGGGCGCGGCCGTGGCCTCGTCGAAGTACACCGAGGGCTTCTCGCCGCTCTCGACGGCCCGTACGGCGGCCAGCAGGTCGGCGGCCCGGCCGCTGAGCTTGGCGCCCGCCTCGATCGGCGCGGTCCGCTCGGCCTTGCGCCGCGCGATCCGCTCCCGCTCCACCTTCTGCGCGGCCAGTTCGGCCTCGGCCTCACTGAGCCCGCCGCCGTCCGTACCGGTACCCCCGGCCGCCGTTTCGTCACCGCCAGCCGCGTCGTCCCCGTCCGCCGTGCCGTTGCCAACAGCCGCGTCGCTGTCCGCCGCGTCGCCACCGCCCGCCGCGCCGTCGTCGGCAGCCGACGCGTCGCCGGCCTCCGCCGCCTCGCCACCGCCGGCCTCCGCTGCCCCGTCGGTCGCGTCGGTGGCGGTGTCGGGGCCCGACCGGTCGCCGGTGCCGGGCCCGGGCGTGGTGTCCTCGGACCGTGGACCCGGGGTCCCGTTGCCGTCGGCCTTCCCGGGCGCACGCGTGGCGTCGGAGGCCTCGGCCTCCCCGGGCGCACGCGCGGCGTCGCCGGTCGGGGGTGGGGTGTCCGCCGTCGCGGGCGTCGCGTCCGTGCGGTCCGTGCTCACAGGGTGCTCCAGTCCTGGTCGGGGTAGCGGTGCACGGGCGCCGATACGTCGTCCAGCGCCTGGCAGATCTCCTCCGGAAGACTAAGGGCCTCCACCGACAGCGCCTCGCTGAGCTGCGCCGACGTCCGCGCGCCGACCACCGGCGCGGCCACGCCCGGACGGTCGCGCAGCCAGGCCAGGGCCACCTGGAGCGGGGTCACCGCCAGGCCGTGGGCCGCCGTGACGACCGCGTCGACGATCCGGCCCGCCGCCTCGTCCAGGTACGGGTCGACGAAGCCCGCCATCCGTTCCGACGCGGCCCGCGAGTCCGCCGGGGTGCCGTCGCGGTACTTGCCCGTCAGCACCCCGCGCCCCAGGGGCGACGACGGGAGCAGCCCCACGCCCAGGTCCAGTGCGGCGGGCAGCACCTCCCGTTCCACGCCCCGCTGGAGCAGCGAGTACTCCATCTGCGTGGCGGCCAGCCGGGTCCGTACGCCCGGCGCCGCCAGCTGCCACGTCGCCGCCTTCGCCAACTGCCAGCCGCAGAACCCCGCCACCCCCGCGTACCGCGCCCGCCCGCTGCCGACCGCGATGTCCAGGGCCTGCAGGGTCTCCTCCAGCGGGGTCGCCGGATCGAAGGCGTGGACCTGCCACAGGTCCACGTAGTCCGTGCCCAGCCGCGCCAGCGAGGCGTCCAGCGCCGCCAGCAGGTACCCCCGCGAGCCGTCCACCCGCCGGTCGGGATCGCGCACGCTGCCCGCCTTGGTCGCCAGCACCAGGTCCCGCCGCGGGACCAGGCCGCCGACCAGCCGCCCGAGCAGGTACTCCGCCTCGCCGCCCCCGTACACGTCCGCCGTGTCCACCAGCGTGCCGCCGGCCTCCCAGAAGGTCTTCAACAGTCCGGCCGCGGCCTCCTCCCCGGTGTCCCGGCCCCAGGTCAGGGTGCCGAGGCCGATCCGGGACACGCGCAGGCCGGTGCGGCCGAGATGCCTCTGCTCCATGAGCGCTGAGACTACTGGGGCGCTGACGGATGGGACCCTGGCGCGCTACAGTCCCCCGCATACCGACGTTACTGACCAGTACACGCAAGGGGACGAACATGCGGCTCGGCATCAATCTCGGCTACTGGGGCGCGGGCATGGACGCCGACAACCTCGCCGTCGCCCAGGAGGCCGACCGGCTCGGCTACGACGTCTGCTGGGCCGCCGAGGCGTACGGCTCGGACGCGCCCACCGTGCTCTCCTGGGTCGCCGCCCAGACCGAGCGCATCGACGTGGGCTCCGCCATCCTGCAGATCCCGGCCCGCCAGCCGGCCATGACGGCCATGACCGCCGCCACCCTCGACTCGCTCTCCGGCGGCCGCTTCCGCCTGGGCCTGGGCGTCTCCGGCCCGCAGGTCTCCGAGGGCTGGTACGGCGTGAAGTTCGACAAGCCGCTCGCCCGCACCCGCGAGTACGTCGAGATCGTCCGCAAGGCCATGAGCCGCGAGCGCCTGACCCACGAAGGCGAGCACTGGACCCTGCCGCTGCCCGGCGGCCCGGGCAAGCCGCTGAAGCTGACCGTGCACCCCACCCGGCCGCACATCCCGCTCTACATCGCCGCCATCGGCCCCAAGAACCTGGAGCAGACCGGCGAGATCGCCGACGGCGCGCTGCTGATCTTCCCGGCCGCCGAGCACCTGGAGGCGACCGCGCTCACCCACATCCGCGCGGGCCGCGAGAAGGCGGGCCTGACGATGGACGGCTTCGACGTCTGCCCGACCGTGCCGCTGGCGCTGGGCGACGACGTGAGCGCGCTCGCCGACATGTTCCGCCCGTACACCGCGCTGTACGTCGGCGGCATGGGCAGCCGCAAGCAGAACTTCTACAACCAGCTCGCCTGCCGCATGGGCTACGAGAAGGAGGCCGCCGAGATCCAGGACAAGTACCTGGCCGGCGACAAGCAGGGCGCGGCGGCCGCGGTCCCGCACTCGCTGATCGACTCCACCGCCCTGCTGGGTTCCGTGGAGCGGATCGCCGACGGGATGAAGGCCTACGCCGAGGCCGGGGTCACCACCCTCACGCTCGCCCCGGCCGGGTTCACCCTGGACGAGCGCCTCGCCGCCCTGCGGGCCGGCACCGAGGCCCTGGAACTGGCCGGCCTCGCGTAGGGGGGTGTCCGGCGGATCAGGGGCGGACACCCCCTGACCGCCCCGGACACGTCTGCGGCCGTGGTGGGGGCTCGGGGGTCTTCCCCGCCACGGCCGGCACAGTCAACAACGCGCGCGGCACCCGCCGGGTTACGCGCCCGCGCGCACGCCTTCGCGTCCCGCATTCGGCCGAGTCGTACGACTCATCGGGTTGCCGCCCTCCTCGATCCGGATTTGAGTGGGTCCGTACGACGTCCGGAGGTGGCCCATGCTCTCTGCCCGCAGCCTGTTCCAGGAGATCGTCGACAACGACGACTCCTTCCAGCTGTTCTGCTCCATCGCCGCCAGCGGCGAGACCCAGGGCGGCTGGGAGAACGCCCGGATCGCCGCTCTGGTGCCGGACGGCATGCGCGACATGGCACCGAAGATCACCCGGCACGGCGCCGACGAGGACAAGCACGGCCGGATCTTCAACGCCCTGCTGCGCAGGCGCGGCCTGCCGCCCGTACCCGTGCCGCCCGAGACCGACTACACGATGCTGCTGGAGCGGCGCGGCATCGGCCTGTCGCACGCCAAGCTGCGCCGCGGCGACCCGCTGACCGAGCGGGACATCGTGGTCTACCTCGCCCACAGCCGCGTCACCGAGCAGCGCGCCGCCGACCAGATGGACATGCTGGTCACGCACTTCGGGGACCATCCCGAGCTCGGCAAGGCCATCCGCATGATCAGCAACGACGAGGACAACCACCTCGCCTACTGCCACGAGGAGTTGCTGCGCCTGAACCGGGCGGGCCACGGCCGCGCCATCGCCGCGGTGCTGCGCGAGAGCGCGCTCGCCGAGATCGCCATCTACCGGGACGTGAGCCTGGCGGTCATGGCCCACATGGGCCGGCTGCTGCGCTGGCCGGGGGCCAAGTCGGCGGCGCTGGCCACCGGGATCCGCGGCATGTACGCGTACGAGCGCCTCGCCGGCTGGCACCGGATGGTGAGCCTGGAGATGCCCGAGCGGCGCAACGCCCTGGGCGGGCTGGCGACCACCGCCCCCGAGTTCGCCTGAGGCCGGGCGGACGCCGGACGCGCGCCCCGGATGCCCGACACCGGCCCCGGACACCGGACACCCGCCCCGGACTCCGGCCGGCTACAGCCAGCCGCGGTGCTTGAACATCCGGTGCAGGCCCAGGCACACCCCGACCATCAGCAGCACCACCACCGGGTAGCCCCAGGGCTGGCGCAGTTCCCACATGTGGTCGAAGTTCATGCCGTAGATCCCCGCCACCATCGTCGGCACGGCCGCCATCGCCGCCCACGCCGAGATCTTGCGCATGTCGTCGTTCTGCCGCACGCCCATCTGCGCCAGATGCGCCGCCAGCGCGTCCGACAACAGCCGGTCCAGGCCCTCGATGTACTCGTTCGCCTTGGTCAGGTGGTCGGCGACGTCCCGGAAGAACGGCCGCGCGTGATCGTCCACGAACGGCAGCGACCCGAACGCGAGCCGGTTCATCGGCACCAGCAGCGGGCTGGTCGCCCGGCGGAACTCCAGCACCTGCCGCTTGAAGCCGTAGATCCGCGACGCGACGCTCTTGCTGTCGGTGGCGTTCGGCGCGAACACCTCCGCCTCCAGCTCCTCCAGGTCCGCCTGGAGCTCCGCCGCCACCTCGATGTAGTGGTCCACCACCGCGTCGGACACCGCGTACAGCACCGCCGTCGGACCGTGCCGCAGCACCTCCGGCTCCCTTTCCAGCCGGCTGCGTACGGCGGCCAGCGCGCCGCCCTCGCCGTGCCGGACGGTGACCACGAACGAGTCGCCGATGAAGACCATCAGCTCGCCGGTGGTCACCGTGTCCAGGTCGTCGTCGTACACGACCGGCTTCAGGACGACGAACATCGAGTCGTCGTAGACCTCCAGCTTCGGCCGCTGGTGCGCGGTCAGCGCGTCCTCGACGGCCAGCGGGTGCAGCCCGAACTCCTCGCTGACGTGCTCGAATTCCTTCTCCGTCGGCTCGTGCATGCCGACCCACAGGAAGGCGTCACCGCTCGCCCGTGCCTCGTCCAGGGCGTCGGAGAAGTCCTCCGGCCCCTGCGTGCGCCGGCCGTCCTTGTAAATCGCGCAGTCCACAATCACGCGGGGCATTCTCCCCTGCCCCGCCCCCACCCGTACACCGGCACGGCCGCGGGCCCCCGCCGCGCGGGGCCCTGGCCTACGCTGGGCGCCATGGCCACGCTGATCCTCGTACGACACGGGCGGTCCACCGCCAACACCGCGGGACTCCTCGCCGGGTGGACGCCCGGCGTCACCCTGGACGAGCGCGGGGCCGAGCAGGCCGCCGCGCTCCCGGGACGGCTCGCCGGGCTGCCGCTGGCCGCCGCCGTCACCAGCCCGCTCGAACGCTGTCGGCAGACCCTCGAACCACTGCTGGCCGCCCGGCCCGGGCTGGCGGTGCACACCGACGAGCGGATCGGCGAGTGCCACTACGGCGACTGGTCGGGCCGCAAACTCTCCGAACTCGCCGACGAACCCCTGATGAAGATCGTCCAGCAGCACCCGTCCGGAGCCGCGTTCCCCGGCGGCGAGTCCATGCGCGCCATGCAGGCGCGCGCCGTGGACGCCGTACACGAGTGGAACGGGCGGATCGCGCGCGAGCACGGCGACGACGCCGTCTACCTGATGTGCTCGCACGGCGACATCATCAAGTCCCTTGTCGCGGACGCCCTCGGCATGCACCTGGACCTCTTCCAGCGCATCCACGTCGACCCCTGCTCCGTCACCGCCATCCGCTACACCCCCACCCGCCCCTTCCTGCTGCGCCTGGGTGACACGGGGGACTTCGCCACCCTCGCCCCGCCCCGGGCCGACACCGCCGCCGCGGCGGACAAAGCCATCGAAGACGGCGGGAACGCCGTCGTGGGCGGCGGCGCGGGCGCGGCGTGATCGCAGGGCGCAGTAGGGTGGACTGACCGACCCACGTGCGCAGCCCCGCCCCTGCCGCCGAGACTTGGAGACTGGACGTGCCCCGTCAGGTGTTCCTCTACGACCCGCCGGACCGCTTCGTGGCCGGCACGGTCGGTCTGCCTGGACGGCGTACGTTCTTCCTCCAGGCCTCCTCCGGCCCCCGGGTCACCAGCGTGTCCCTGGAGAAGACCCAGGTCGCGGCCCTCGCCGAGCGGATGGAGGAGCTCCTCGACGAGGTCGTCCGGCGCACCGGGGGCAACGCCCCGGTGCCCGCCGTCGCCCCCGCCGAGGCCGCCGACACCGCCCCGCTGGACGTACCCGTCGACGAGGAGTTCCGCGTCGGCACCATGGCGCTGGCCTGGGACGGCGAGGAACAGCGCATGATCGTCGAGGCGCAGGCGCTCGTCGAGCTCGACGCGGACTCCGAGGAGGACCTCGCCGAGGCCGAGGAACGCCTGCTCCAGGACGAGGAGAACGGCCCGCCGATGCTGCGGGTCCGGCTGACCGGGGCGCAGGCCCGCGCCTTCGCCAAGCGCGCTCTGGACGTCGTCAACGCCGGCCGGCCGCCGTGCCCGCTGTGCAGCCTGCCCCTGGACCCGGAAGGACATGTGTGTCCGCGCCAGAACGGTTACCGGCGTCAGGTGTGACCGCCGTGACCTCCACCTCCATCGAGGAGCTCCTCACCCAGGGGGAGCTCACCGTCCGCGGCCGGATCCGCGAGGCCTCCAACGCCGTCCTGCTGTGCACCGCCACCCTCGACGGCGCCGCCGTGGAGTGCGTGTACAAGCCGGTCAAGGGCGAGCGGCCGCTGTGGGACTTCCCCGACGGCACCCTCGCGCAGCGCGAGCGCGCCGCCTACCTGGTCTCCGAGGCCACCGGCTGGGGCCTGGTGCCCGCCACCGTGCTGCGCGACGGCCCGTACGGCGAGGGCATGGTCCAGCACTGGATCACCTCCGACGAGGAGGAGCCGGAGCAGTCCCTGCTCGCGCTCGTCGAGGGCGAGGAGGCGGGGGAGGGGTGGCGGCCGGTCGCCTTCGCCGAGGTCGGCGAGGGCCGCACCGCGCTGCTGGTGCACGCCGACGACGAGCGGCTGCGCCGGCTCGCCGTCCTGGACGCGGTGATCAACAACGGTGACCGCAAGGGCGGCCACCTGCTGCCCGCGCCCGGCGGCCGGCTCTACGGCATCGACCACGGCGTCACCTTCCACGCCGAGGACAAGCTGCGGACCCTGCTGTGGGGCTGGGCGGGGGAGCCGCTGACCGACGAGGCCCGCGAGGTGCTGGGCCGGCTGGCCGGACAGCTGGCCGAGGGCCGGCCGCTGGCCACCCGGCTGGCCGAACTGATCACGCCGGCCGAGCTCGACGCCGTACGGGACCGGGTGGCCGTACTCCTGCGCACCGGAGTGCACCCGCAGCCCTCCGGCCAGTGGCCGGCGATCCCCTGGCCACCCGTCTGAGCTGCGGCGGGGCCCCATGCACACGGCCGGGCGGATCGCAAGAGCGCCGATCAGGACAACAGTGCTGGTCCGGTTCGTTTACGGAACATCCGTCCGGTTAGGCTCGACACATGCATGCCTGGCCCGCTTCTGAGGTCCCCGCCCTGCCCGGCAAGGGCCGCGACCTCCAGATCCACGACACCGCGACCGGCGGTCTGGTCACCCTCGACCCCGGTCCCGTCGCCCGTATCTACGTCTGCGGCATCACCCCGTACGACGCGACCCACATGGGTCACGCGGCGACCTACAACGCGTTCGACCTCGTGCAGCGCGTGTGGCTCGACACCAAGCGGCAGGTCCACTACGTCCAGAACGTCACGGACGTCGACGATCCGCTCCTGGAGCGGGCGCTGCGGGACGGCCACGACTGGACCGAGCTCGCCGAACGCGAGACCACCCTCTTCCGCGAGGACATGACCGCCCTGCGGATGCTGCCGCCGCAGCACTACATCGGCGCCGTCGAGGCCATACCCGGCATCGTGCCGCTGGTCGAGCGGCTGCGCGACGCCGGCGCGGCGTACGAGCTGGACGGCGACATCTACTTCTCGGTGGAGTCCGACGCGCACTTCGGCGCGGTCTCCGGGCTGGACGCCGAGGCGATGCGGCATCTGTCCGCCGAGCGGGGCGGCGACCCGGACCGTCCGGGCAAGAAGAACCCGCTCGACCCGATGCTGTGGATGGCCGCGCGGCCGGGCGAGCCGAGCTGGGACGGCGCCTCGCTGGGCCGCGGCCGGCCGGGCTGGCACATCGAGTGCGTGGCGATCGCCCTGGATCACCTGGGCATGGGCTTCGACATCCAGGGCGGCGGCTCCGACCTGGCCTTCCCGCACCACGAGATGGGCGCCTCGCACGCACAGGTGCTGACGGGCGAGTTCCCGATGGCCAAGGCCTACGTGCACGCCGGCATGGTGGCCCTGCACGGCGAGAAGATGTCGAAGTCCAAGGGCAACCTGGTCTTCGTCTCGGCGCTGCGCCGCTCGGGCGTGGACCCGGTCGCGATCCGCCTCGCGCTGCTCTCGCACCACTACCGCGCCGACTGGGAGTGGACCGACGAGGTCCTCGCCCAGGCGGTCGCCCGCCTCGACCGCTGGCGCGCGGCGGTGTCCCGTCCGGACGGCCCGTCCGCGGACGCGCTGGTCGAGGAGGTCCGTACGGCCCTGGCCCACGACCTCGACGCCCCGGCCGCCCTGGCGGCGGTGGACCGCTGGGCCGACCGCCAGAACTCCGAGGGCGGCACGGACGAGTCGGCCCCGGGCCTGGTCTCCCGCACGGTGGACGCCCTCCTGGGCGTCGCGCTCTAGCAGCTACGGGGGCCACGGGTTCCTGAACGCCAGAACGCCGGTGGGGGGGCCCCCCCCCCCGGGGGGCCCCCCCCCCCGGCCCCGCCCCCCCCCCCCCCGCCGGCCCGCCCGGGGGGGGGGGGGGGGGGGCCGCCCCCCCCCCGGGCCCGCCCCCGGGGGGGGCGCCCGGCCCCCCCCCGGGGGGGCCCGGGGGCCCCCCCCCCCCCCCCCCGGGGGGGGGCCCCCCCCCCCGGGGGGCCCCCCCACCGGCGTTCCCGTGCACCCCGCGGACGCGGCTACGCGTCCGGGTTCGACGGGTCGTCCTCCGCCGCCGACGGGCCCTCCTCGGGCCTCGGACGGGGCCCGGCCGCCCGGCCGCCGCTGGCGGGGTCACGGAAGTACGAGCCGTCCGCCGCGCCCGGCTCCGGGGCCGGGTCCCGGCGCCGCAGGTACCGCTCGAACTCGCGGGCGATGGCCTCGCCCGACGCCTCCGGGAGGTCCGCGGTGTCCCGGGCCTCCTCCAGCGTCTGCACGTACTCGGCCACCTCGCTGTCCTCCGCGGCCAGTTGGTCCACGCCCAGCTGCCACGCCCGGGCGTCCTCGGGGAGTTCGCCCAGCGGGATCCGGATGTCGATCAGATCCTCCAGCCGGTTCAGCAGCGCCAGCGTCGCCTTCGGGTTCGGCGGCTGCGACACGTAGTGCGGCACCGCCGCCCACAGCGAGACCGCCGGCACGCCCGCGTGCGTGCACGCCTCCTGGAGGATGCCGACGATGCCCGTCGGCCCCTCGTAGCGGGTCTCCTCCAGGTCCAGCCGCTGCGCCAGGTCCGGGTCCGAGGTCACCCCGCTCACCGGCACCGGGCGCGTGTGCGGCGTATCGCCCAGCAGCGCGCCCAGGATGACGACCATCTCCACGCCCAGCTCGTGGGCGAAGCCCAGGATCTCGTTGCAGAACGACCGCCACCGCATGGACGGTTCGATCCCCCGCACCAGCACCAGATCGCGCGGCTTCGCACCGCCCACGCGGACCACCGACAGCCGCGTCGTCGGCCAGGTGATCTTGCGTACCCCGTTGTCCAGCCACACCGTGGGCCGGTTGACCTGGAAGTCGTAGTAGTCCTCGGCGTCCAGCGCCGCGAAGACCTCGCCCTTCCACTCGCGGTCCAGGTGCGCGACCGCACCGGACGCGGCGTCACCCGCGTCGTTCCAGCCCTCGAACGCGGCCACCATGACCGGGTCGATCAGCTCGGGCACGCCCTCAAGCTCGATCACCCAGGTCTCCTTCCGAAGTTCCCTTGCGTACGTGGGTCAGCCTAAGCCTTGATACGACCGGTCCCACAGACCGCGACAGGGGGCGGTCCCGTTCCCGGAACCGCCCCCTGCCCATGGATCACACGTGCTATGCCTTGCGGCCCAGCATGTCCTCCACACGGCTGCGCACGGCGTCGTCGTCGAGGCCGCGGACCGTCACCGTGGTGCGGCGGCGCAGCACGTCGTCGACCGTCTGCGCCCACTCGTAGTCACGGGCGTACGCGACCTGCGCCCAGATCTCGGGGCCGTCCTCGTGGATCCGCTCGCCGAGCGAGGGGTCATCGTTGACGAGGCGGGCGATGTCGAAGGCCAGCGAGCCGTAGTGCGAGGCCAGGTGGCGCGCGGTCAGCGGGTCCATCCGCATGCCCGGCTCACGGTCCACCAGCAGCCGGTGCGCGACCGCGTTGGGGTTGGCGACACCGGGCAGCGGGACGCGGCGCACCAGGGACTTCACCGGCTCCATGTCGTCGGTCAGCGGGCTGCCGGGGAGCTTGGCCAGCTTGTCCATGACCACACGGCCGATGTGACGGTACGTCGTCCACTTGCCGCCGGCCACCGACAGCATGCCGGCGCGGCCCTCGGTGACGACCGTCTCGCGCTTGGCCTGGGCCACGTTGCCGGGGCCGCCGGGCAGCACCCGCAGGCCGGCGAAGGCGTAGGTCATCAGGGAGCGGTCGAGGTCGGTGTCCTTGATGGAGAACGCGGCCTCGTCCAGGATCTGCTGGATGTCGGCCTCGGTGGCCTTGACGTCCGCCGGGTCGCCCTCGTACTGCGTGTCGGTCGTACCGAGCAGCAGCTGGTCCTCCCACGGGAGGGCGAAGGTGATGCGGTACTTGTCGATCGGGGTGGCCATGGCGGCCTTCCAGGGCGACTTGCGCTTCATCACGATGTGCGCGCCCTTGGAGAGGCGGATCGACGGCATCGAGTGCTTGTCCTCCATGCGCCGCAGGTGGTCCACCCACGGGCCGGTGGCGTTGAGCACGACGCGCGCGTCGATGCCGAACTCGGTGCCGTCCAGGCGGTCCTTGAGCTCGGCGCCCGAGACCCGGCCGTGCGTCATGCGCAGGCCGGTGACCTCGGCGTGGTTCAGGACGACCGCGCCCGACTCGACGGCCGCGCGGACCGTCATGACGGCCACGCGGGAGTCGTTCATCTGGTGGTCGTAGTAGACCGCGACGGCCTTGAGGTTGTCGGTCTTCAGACCGGGGTTGTCGGCGACGGCACGGGCCGGGGATATGACCTTGCCCATGCCGTCGCCGAAGGCCGAGAGGGCGGAGTAGGCGAAGACGCCCGCGCCCAGCTTGGCCGCACCCACCGGACCGCCCTTGTAGACCGGCAGGTAGAAGGTGAGCGGGTTGACCAGGTGCGGGGCCACGTCCTTGGCCAGCACCCGGCGCTCGTGGTGGTTCTCGGCGACCAGCTTGACCGCGCCGGTCTGCAGGTAGCGCAGGCCGCCGTGGACCAGCTTCGAGGAGGCCGAGGAGGTGGCGCCGGCGAAGTCGCCGGCGTCCACCATGGCGACCCGCAGACCCGACTGGGCGGCGTGCCAGGCCACCGAAGTGCCCAGGATGCCGCCGCCGATGACCAGGAGGTCGTAGGTGGCCTTCGCCAGCTGCTCGCGGGTCTCGGCCCGGCTCGCGTTCAGGCCGGCGGTCGGGTGCGTGCCCAGGGCGGGAACGCTCTGCAGGCTGCTCATATCTCTTAGCTCCTCGTCGCTTGCGTCAGCTGGTGCGGTCAGCTGGCGTCGTCGTCGACCCAGCCCATGGTCCGCTCAACGGCCTTGAGCCAGCTCTTGTACTCGCGCTCCCGCTGGTCTTCGGGCATCCGCGGGGTCCACTCCGCGGCCCGGCGCCAGTTGGCGCGCAGCGCGTCGGTGTCGGGCCAGAAGCCGACGGCAAGGCCGGCGGCGTAGGCGGCACCGAGGCAGGTGGTCTCGGCGACCATCGGACGGACCACGGGGGCGTCCAGGAAGTCCGAGAGGGTCTGCATCAGCAGGTTGTTGGAGGTCATGCCGCCGTCGACCTTCAGGGCCGCGAGCTCGACGCCCGAGTCCTTGGTCATGGCGTCGGTGATCTCACGGGTCTGCCAGGCGGTGGCCTCCAGGACGGCACGGGCGATGTGCGCCTTGGTGACGTACCGGGTGAGGCCGGCGATCACACCGCGGGCGTCGGAGCGCCAGTACGGGGCGAACAGGCCGGAGAAGGCGGGCACGAAGTACGCGCCGCCGTTGTCCTCGACGGAGGAGGCCAGGGTCTCGATCTCGGCCGCGGACTTGATCAGGCCCATCTGGTCGCGCATCCACTGGACGAGCGAGCCGGTGACGGCGATGGAGCCCTCCAGGGCGTAGACCGGCTTCTGGTCGCCGATCTGGTAGCCGACCGTGGTCAGCAGGCCGCTGTAGGAGTTGATGACCTTGTCGCCGGTGTTCATCAGCATGAACGTGCCGGTGCCGTAGGTGGACTTGGCCTCGCCCTCGGCGAAGCAGGTCTGGCCGAAGAGGGCGGCCTGCTGGTCACCGAGCGCGGAGGCGACCGGGACACCGGCGAGGACGCCGTCCTTGACCTCGCCGTAGACCTCGGCGGAGGAGCGGATCTCGGGCAGGACGTTGAGCGGGACGTCCATGGACTCCGCGATCTTCTCGTCCCAGGCCAGGGTGTGCAGGTTCATCAGCATGGTGCGCGAGGCGTTGGTGACGTCCGTGACGTGCACACCGCCGTTCACGCCGCCGGTGAGGTTCCAGATGACCCACGAGTCCATGGTGCCGAAGAGGATGTCGCCGGCCTCGGCGCGGGCCCGCAGGCCCTCGACGTTGTCGAGCAGCCAGCGGACCTTCGGGCCCGCGAAGTACGACGCGAGCGGCAGGCCGGTCTCGCGGCGGAAACGGTCCTGGCCGACGTTGCGGCCGAGCTCCTTGCACAGGGCGTCGGTACGGGTGTCCTGCCACACCAGCGCGTTGTGCACCGGCTCACCGGTGTTCTTGTCCCACAGGACGGTGGTCTCGCGCTGGTTGGTGATGCCGACGGCCTTGACGTCGGCCGCGGTGATCTCGGCCTTGGCGATCGCGCCGGCGACGACCTCCTGGACGTTGGTCCAGATCTCGGTGGCGTCGTGCTCGACCCAGCCCGGCTTCGGGAAGATCTGCTCGTGCTCCTTCTGGTCGACGGCGACGATGCGGCCGTCGCGGTCGAAGACGATGCAGCGGGAAGAGGTGGTGCCCTGGTCGATCGCGGCGATGAACGGGCCGGTGCTGCTGGTCATGATGGCTGCTCCTGGGAGGTCCGGTGGGCGAACGGCTTAGACGAACGCGAGGTTGTAGATACCCGCGGCGAGGGCTCCACCGATCAGCGGGCCGACAACGGGGATCCAGGCGTAGCCCCAGTCGGAGCCGCCCTTGTTCGGCAGCGGCAGCAGCGCGTGCACGATACGCGGACCGAGGTCGCGCGCCGGGTTGATGGCGTAGCCGGTCGGACCACCGAGGGAGAGGCCGATGCTGACCACGGTGAAGGCGACGATCAGGCCGCCGAGGAGGCCCAGGCCCTTGCCGCTGTCGTTGAGGCCGTAGGCGAGCACCGCGAGCACGAGCACCACGGTGCCGATGATCTCGGTGGCGAGGTTCTGCCACACGTTGCGGATCTCGGGGCCGGTGGAGAAGACACCGAGCACCGGGCCGGCGTTCGGCTCCGTCTTCTGGTCGACCAGCCCGGCGTGCTCGGACTTGGTGGCCACGATCTCCGGGTCGGTGAGGTGCGCCTTGAACTGGCCGTAGTAGGCCACCCAGGCCAGCGCGGCACCGATCATGGCGCCGAGCATCTGGCCGGCGATGTAGACCGGAACGTTGCTCCAGTCGCCGTCCTTGATCGCGATGCCGACGGTGACGGCGGGGTTGAGGTGGGCGCCGGAGAGGGTGCCGGTCATATAGACGGCGGTCATGACCGCGAAGCCCCACCCGAAGGTGATCGCCAGCCAGCCCGCGTTCTGCGCCTTCGAGCGCTTGAGCACGACGGCGGCGACAACGCCGGCGCCGAGAAGGATGAGTACGGCGGTACCGAGGGTCTCGCCGATGAAGATGTCGGAGCTGGACACCCGCGACTCCTTTGTCCTACGTCCAGGGGGTGAGCGGATACACCGGGTCCCTTCCAGTGCACCGCGCACTCGGTGAGTGCTTTTTCGGCCCTGGCTTGTCACACCCTAGCGCGTATTGCCGGTAGGTGTTCGACAATGCCGACCGATGAACGGCAGTTTTTCGCCCAGGTGAAGACTGCGTCAAGAGCCGGTCGAGTCGGATTGCCGGATCGTTACCACTAGGTACGATCGACCAAATCCAGCCATCTTGTAGTCAGGAACGGGCCTCAAGAACGCACAAAGCGGCCCCGAAGGAGCCGCTGAGTGACAAGAGGAAGGTCAGAACCGGCCCGCCCCGAGATCGCGCGAAACCGCCCGCGCGCAGTCCCGTACGGACGCCACCAGGGTCGCCCGGGGCTCGCCCCGGTCCCCGCAGACGCGCTCCACGGCGCCGGCGACGGCCACCGCGCCGACCGGCATCCTGCGCCGGTCGTGGATGGGCGCCGCCACCGAGGCGATGCCGTCCCAGGTCTCCTCGACGTCCGCGGCCCAGCCGCGGGCCCGCGTCAGGTCCAGGATGCCCTCGAAACCGGTCAGGTCCGTCACGGTCCGCGGGGTGAACGCCGGGCGCTCGCCCTCGACGACCTCACTGTGCGCGACCGGGTCGAAGGCCGAGAGCACCTTGCCCAGGGCGGTGGAGTGCAGCGGCTGCATGGCACCCACCTCCAGCACCTGACGGCTGTCGTCCGGCCGGAACACGTGGTGCATGATCAGCACCCCCTGCTGGTGCAGGACGCCCACGTACACGCTCTCGCCGCTGGCCCGGGCCAGGTCGTCGGTCCACACCAGCGCGCGGGCGCGCAGCTCGTGCACGTCCAGATAACTGTTGCCCAGGCGCAGCAGCTCCGCGCCGAGCTGGTACCGCCCCGAGACCGGGTCCTGCTCCACGAAGCCCTCGGCCTGGAGGGTCCGCAGGATGCCGTGCGCGGTTCCCTTCGCCAGGCCCAGGGAGGAGGCCACGTCGGAGAGGCCCAGCCGGCGCTCACCGCCGGCCAGCAGTCGCAGCATCGCAGCAGCTCTCTCGAGCGACTGGATGTTCCGTGCCATCGACAGCCTCCTGTGAAGCCTGCTCATACAAATCGGGTTCGACAATGCCGAACTCTATCGGTCCATGCCGACTTCGTGCATGGTGGGGAAAGTCTGTCAAGACCACGACGATCCGGCCACCCCCAGAGCACAGGATGCCGTCCGGCCTGTGGGACACCCCCACCGGGCCGCAGCCTGCGCGGTTACCCTGACCGCGTACGCCCTTGGAGAAGGGCGTAAAGCCGACAGCCGTCGCACACCAGGGAGCTCAACCATGGCCTCGTTGCCGAACCCGCCCGCTGACACCCAGACCCGGGCCGATGCCCTCCGGCAGGCACTCGCCACCCGCGTGGTGGTCGCCGACGGAGCCATGGGAACGATGCTCCAGGCGCAGGACCCCACGCTGGAGGACTTCGAGCAGCTGGAAGGCTGCAACGAGATCCTCAACGTCACCCGTCCCGACATCGTGCGCTCGGTGCACGAGGCCTACTTCGGGGCCGGCGTGGACTGTGTGGAGACCAACACCTTCGGCACCAACTACGCGGCGCTCGCCGAGTACGAGATCGTCGAACGCAACTTCGAGCTGGCCGAGGCCGGGGCGCGGATCGCCCGCGAGGTCGCCGACCGGTTCACCGCCGAGACCGGGCAGCAGCGCTGGGTGCTCGGCTCCATGGGCCCGGGCACCAAGCTGCCCACCCTGGGTCACATCGACTACGCGACGATCCGTGACGCCTACCAGATCAACGCCGAAGGCCTGCTGAGCGGCGGCGCCGACGCGCTGCTCGTGGAGACCACCCAGGACCTCCTCCAGACCAAGTCCTCCATCATCGGCGCCCGCCGCGCCATGGACGCCCTGGGCGTCAGCGTCCCGCTGATCTGCTCCGTCACCGTCGAGACCACCGGCACCATGCTGCTCGGCTCCGAGATCGGCGCGGCCCTCACCGCACTGGAGCCGCTCGGCATCGACATGATCGGCCTGAACTGCGCCACCGGCCCCGCCGAGATGAGCGAGCACCTGCGCTACCTGGCCCGCAACGCCCGGATCCCGCTGTCCTGCATGCCGAACGCCGGCCTGCCGGTCCTCACCAAGGACGGCGCCCACTACCCGCTCTCCGCGAGCGAGCTGGCCGACGCCCAGGAGACCTTCGTCCGCGAGTACGGCCTCTCCCTGGTCGGCGGCTGCTGCGGCACCACCCCCGAGCACCTGCGCCAGGTCGTCGAGCGGGTCCGCGGCGTGGCACCGGCCGCCCGCGAGCCGCGCCCGGAACCGGGCGCCTCCTCCCTCTACCAGACGGTCCCGTTCCGCCAGGACACCTCCTACATGGCGATCGGTGAGCGGACGAACGCGAACGGGTCGAAGAAGTTCCGTGAGGCGATGCTGGAGGCCCGCTGGGACGACTGTGTGGAGATGGCGCGCGATCAGATCCGTGAGGGCGCGCACATGCTGGACCTGTGCGTGGACTATGTCGGCCGGGACGGTGTGGCGGACATGCGGGAGCTGGCGGGCCGGTTCGCGACCGCTTCCACGCTGCCGATCGTGCTGGACTCCACCGAGGTCCCGGTCATCCAGGCGGGTCTGGAGAAGCTGGGCGGCCGTGCGGTCATCAACTCGGTCAACTACGAGGACGGCGACGGGCCGGAGTCCCGTTTCGCGAAGGTCACGCGGCTGGCCCAGGAGCATGGTGCGGCGCTGATCGCGCTGACGATCGACGAGGAGGGCCAGGCCCGCACCGTCGAGCACAAGGTCGCCATCGCCGAACGGCTCATCGAGGACCTCACCTCCAACTGGGGGATCCATGAGTGCGACATCCTCATCGACACCCTGACGTTCACGATCTGCACGGGTCAGGAGGAGTCGCGGGGGGACGGGATCGCGACGATCGAGGCGATCCGTGAGCTGAAGCGGCGTCATCCGGAGGTGCAGACCACGCTGGGTCTGTCGAACATCTCCTTCGGTCTGAACCCGGCCGCGCGGATCCTGCTGAACTCGGTGTTCCTCGACGAGTGCGTGAAGGCGGGGCTGGACTCGGCGATCGTGCACGCGAGCAAGATCCTGCCGATCGCGCGGTTCGACGAGGAGCAGGTCGGTACCGCGCTGGATCTGATCTATGACCGGCGGGCGGAGGGTTACGACCCGCTGCAGAAGCTGATGGCCCTGTTCGAGGGCGTGAACACCAAGTCGATGAAGGCCGGCAAGGCCGAGGAACTCCTCGCGCTGCCCTTGGAGGAGCGGCTCCAGCGCCGCATCATCGACGGGGAGAAGAACGGCCTGGAGGCCGACCTCGACGAGGCCCTCCAGACCCGCCCCGCCCTGGACATCGTCAACGACACCCTCCTCGAGGGCATGAAGGTCGTCGGCGAGCTGTTCGGCTCCGGTCAGATGCAGCTGCCGTTCGTGCTCCAGTCGGCGGAGGTGATGAAGACGGCGGTGGCGCACCTGGAGCCGCACATGGAGAAGTCCGACGCCGAGGGCAAGGGCACCATCGTGCTGGCCACCGTCCGCGGTGACGTCCACGACATCGGCAAGAACCTCGTCGACATCATCCTCTCCAACAACGGCTACAACGTCGTCAACCTGGGCATCAAGCAGCCCGTCTCCGCCATCCTCGAAGCCGCCGAGGAGCACAAGGCCGACGTCATCGGCATGTCCGGTCTGCTCGTGAAGTCGACCGTGATCATGAAGGAGAACCTCGAGGAGCTCAACCAGCGCAAGATGGCCGCGGACTACCCGGTCATCCTCGGCGGCGCCGCCCTGACCAGGGCCTACGTCGAACAGGACCTCCACGAGATCTACGAGGGCGAGGTCCGTTACGCCCGCGACGCCTTCGAGGGCCTGCGCCTCATGGACGCCCTGATCGCCGTCAAGCGCGGCGTGCCCGGCGCCGAGCTGCCGCCGCTCAAGCAGCGCCGCGTCGCCAAGCGCGAAGCGCCCGTACTCGAGGTGGACGAGCCCGAGAGCGGCGTCCGCTCCGACGTCGCCGTCGACAACCCCGTCCCCACGCCCCCGTTCTGGGGCACCCGCGTGGTCAAGGGCATCCCGCTGAAGGACTACGCCTCCTGGCTCGACGAGGGCGCCCTGTTCAAGGGCCAGTGGGGCCTGAAGCAGGCCCGGGCGGGCGGGGCGACGTACGAGGAGCTCGTGGAGACCGAGGGCAGGCCGCGGCTGCGCGGCCTGCTGGAGAAGCTGCACACCGAGAACCTGCTCGAGGCGGCCGTGGTCTACGGCTACTTCCCCTGCGTCTCCAAGGGCGACGACCTGATCCTCCTCCACGAGGACGGCTCCGAGCTGACCCGGTTCACCTTCCCGCGCCAGCGCCGCGGCCGCCGCCTGTGCCTGGCGGACTTCTTCCGCCCCGAGGAGTCGGGGGAGACGGATGTGGTCGGCCTCCAGGTCGTCACCGTCGGCAACCGCATCGGCGAGGCCACGGCCAAGCTGTTCGAGACCGACTCCTACCGCGAGTACCTGGAGCTGCACGGCCTCTCGGTGCAGCTGGCCGAGGCCCTCGCCGAGTACTGGCACGCCCGGGTGCGCGCCGAGCTCGGCTTCGGGGGCGAGGACCCAGCGGACGTCGAGGACATGTTCGACCTCAAGTACCGCGGCGCCCGCTTCTCCCTGGGGTACGGCGCCTGCCCCGACCTGGAGGACCGCGCCAAGATCGCGGACCTGCTCCAGCCGGAGCGGATCGGCGTCCACCTGTCGGAGGAGTTCCAGCTCCACCCCGAACAGTCCACCGACGCCATCGTCATCCACCACCCCGAAGCGAAGTATTTCAACGCACGCTGAGGGCCGCCGACGTACACTTGTCGGTCCCACACAGGCCGGTCGCCTGTTCCTTCCGGGCACGCCCGCGGGAAGAGGTGACCGGCCTTCTTGTCCCTGCTGAGAGGTCGTGCCGTATGACCAGCACCGTTCCCGCACCTGTCGCGCCTACGGCCGACGGATCCGCCCTCCAGGCGGTGCTGCTCGACATGGACGGCACGCTCGTGGACACCGAGGGCTTCTGGTGGGACGCCGAGGTCGCGGTCTTCGGCGAGCTGGGCCACCGGCTGGACGAGTCCTGGCGCGACATCGTCGTCGGAGGACCCATGAGCCGCAGCGCGGGCTTCCTCATCGAGTCCACCGGCGCCGACATCACCCTCGCCGAGCTGACGGTCCTCCTCAACGAGCGCTTCGAGGCCCGGATCGCCGACCGCGTGCCGCTGATGCCCGGTGCCGAGCGGCTGCTGAGCGAGCTGGCCCGGCACAACGTGCCCACCGCCCTGGTCTCCGCCTCGCACCGGCGGGTCATCGACCGGGTGCTGCGCTCGCTGGGACCCGAGCGCTTCCACCTCACCGTCGCCGGGGACGAGGTGCCGCGGACCAAGCCCCACCCGGACCCCTACCTGCTGGCCGCCAGGACACTGGGCGCCCACCCCTCGCGGTGCGCGGTCGTCGAGGACACCGCGACCGGCGTGGCCGCCGCCGAGGCCGCCGGCTGCCGGGTCGTGGCGGTGCCCTCCGTCGGGATGATCCCGGCCGCCCCCGGCCGCACGGTGGTCCGCTCCCTGGAGGACGTGGACCTGTCCTTCCTGCGCGCGCTCATCACTCCGATGAACTGACCGCGCACGCTGCGTACCGAACAGATCGGGGTGGGATCGAGGTCACACGGAAGGATCTTCCGCGTGACCGACCGGAGGCCGAAATTCCATCCCCTTCACAGCGTCAGCTCGGGGTGACCTTGGTCACCCGACGACCCCCCTCGGACCCCCTCGGGAGCCCCTTCCGGCACCCCTGGGGGTTCCCTTGTGTCCGGATTGATCAGCTCATGACCGAATCTGTCGAGACACTGGTGTGAGCGGGCAGTTCGTGCCCATCACGGTGTGCTGTTCTGCCCCGTTCGCTCGGTTCCAGCCATACCGTCCCGGACCACTAATGTCATCGCCGGGCACCGCACCGCACCGCTGCCGACCCGGACACATACCCCTGTGCCGGGCCGAGTGGACCGATCGTCAACACACCGGCCCGATCGTTCCGCCCTGACCGGGCGAGCGCCGCGACGTGCCCCTTTCACCGCAGTGACCACGTGCCGGTCGAGGGAGTACGTCGAGGATGAACCGCAAGACCCTGGTGCTGACGGCCGTGGCCGGCCTGCTCACCCCGGTGCTGACCGCATGCGGCAGCGCGACCGGCGGGACAGCGGGCACGGGAACGATCGTCGTCGGGACCACCGACCGGTTCGAGGCCGCCGACTACGCCCCCGCTCCGTTCGACCCGGCGTACGCCTACGACGCCGGCGCCTGGAACGTGCTGCGCCAGACCGTCCAGACCCTCATGCGCACCCCGCGCGGCGGCGGCCAGCCCGTCCCCGAAGCGGCCTCCGACTGCCGCTTCACCGACGCCGGCAACGAGAGCTACCGCTGCACCCTGCGCCCGGGCCTGAAGTTCGCCAACGGTGACCCGATCACCGCCAAGGACGTCAAGTTCTCCATCGACCGGGTGCTGACGATCAAGGACGAGAACGGCCCGTCCAGCCTGCTGTCCACCCTCGACACCGTCGAGGCCAAGGGCGCCGACACCGTCGTCTTCCACCTGAAGACCCCCGACGCGACCTTCCCGTACAAGCTCTCCACCCCCGCGACCGGCATCGTCAACCAGAAGATGTACGACGCGAAGAAGCTCCGCGCGGGCTTCGCCGTGGACGGCTCCGGGCCGTACACGATGAAGGCCGAGGTCAAGGACAACCACCTGGTCCGGGCCGTCTTCACCAAGAACCCCCACTACAAGGGCGACATCAAGCTGCAGAACGACAAGGTCGAGCTGCGCACCTTCGACGACTCCGCGGCCGTCGGCAAGGCCCTGACCGACGGCTCCGTCCACGTGGTCTCCCGCACCCTGTCGCCCGCCCAGATCAAGGACTTCGCCGGCAAGCCGCCCAAGGGCGTCAAGCTGGTCCAGATGCCCGGCCTGGAGATCCGCTACCTCGGCTTCAACACCGAGGCCCCGGTGGTGAACAACAAGGCCGTGCGCCAGGCCCTCGCCGCCGCCGTCGACCGCAACAACATCATCTCCAAGGTCTACGGCAAGGCCGCCCAGCCGCTGTACTCCCTGGTCCCCACCAACGTCGGCGGCCACGTCAACACGTTCTTCAACAAGTACGGCGAGGCCAACACGCCGAAGGCCGCCGCGCTGCTGCGCGAGGCCGGCGTCAAGACCCCCGTGAAGCTCACCCTGAACTACACCACGGACCACTACGGCGACGGCACCGCCGCCGAGTTCGAGGCCCTCAAGACCCAGCTCAACGGCACCGGACTGTTCGACATCACCGTCCAGGGCGCCGAATGGGCCGGCTTCCGGCCCGCGCAGAAGAAGGGCGAGTTCGCGGCCTACGGCCTCGGCTGGTTCCCCGACTTCCCCGACGCGGACAACTTCCTCGCTCCCTTCCTGGAGCACGACAACTTCCTGGGCACGCCGTACGCCAACAACACGGTGCGCACCAGGCTGATCCCCGAATCCCGCCGCGCGGCCGACCGCAAGGCCGCCGACTCCGTCATCGCGGACATGCAGGAGATCGTCGCCGACGACGTCCCCGTGCTCCCGCTCTGGCAGGGCAAGCAGTACGTCGCCGCGCGCGACGGGATCACCGGGGTGGAGTGGTCGGTCAACTCCATCTCCGACCTCCAGCTGTGGGAACTCGGCCGGGGTGTCAGCGGCTGACGCCGCAACCGTTATCCGCGCATCAGGCGCAACCACGTGCAACGACAAGCTAGACGGAGAAGGACGTTCGTGATGAGACGTAACCAGTGGTTGGTGGCACCGCTCGGCGCGGCCACCGCAGCAGCGCTGCTCAGCGGTTGCGGTTCGACGGAAGGCGCCGTGGGCGGCGGCGGCAAGGGCGTCGTCATGGGCATATCCGACAAGGTCAAGTCGACCGACCCCGCGTCGGGCTACGACCCGGGCTCCTGGCTGCTCTTCAACAACGTCTTCCAGTCGCTGCTGAGCTTCCCCAAGGGCGGCACCGCGCCCGAGCCGGACGCCGCCCAGTCCTGCGTCTTCGACGGCAGCGACAGCAAGGTGTTCAAGTGCACCCTGCGCGACGGCCTGAAGTTCAGCAACGGCAACTCCCTCACCTCCAAGGACGTCAAGTACTCCTTCGAGCGCACGCTGAAGATCAAGGACCCGAACGGCCCGGCCGTCCTGCTCAGCTCGATCGCCGGCATCGACACCCCCGACGACAAGACCGTCGTCTTCCGCCTGAAGACCTCCGACGCGACCTTCCCGAGCAAGATCGCCTCCGGCGCGGGCGCCATCGTCGACCACCGCGAGTACCCGGCCGACAAGCTGCGCACCGACAACAAGGCCTTCGGCTCCGGCGTCTACAAGCTGGACTCCTTCACCAACAAGGCCGCCAACTTCTCCGTCAACGACTCCTACACCGGCAAGGCCAAGGCCAAGAACACCGGCGTCACGCTGAAGTTCTTCGACGGCGACCAGACCTCCCTGAAGAACACCCTGGAGAGCGGCGACGTCGACTTCGCCTTCCGCGGCCTGAACGCCAAGGACATCGCCGGCCTCGCCGGCAAGTCCGGCTCCCAGAAGGTCGAGGTCGTCCAGGGCACCGGCGCCGAGGTCCAGTACCTGGTCTTCAACACCAACGACCCGGTCACCGGCAAGCTCCCCGTCCGCAAGGCCATCTCGTACCTGGTGGACCGCGAGGCCCTGGTCAAGGACGTCTACGAGGGCACCGCGACCCCGCTGTACTCGATCATCCCGGCCGGTATCCCCGCCCACAACACGGCCTTCTTCGACCGCTACGGCGGCGCCCCGCAGCCCGAGAAGGCCAAGGCCGCCCTCAAGGCCGCCAACATCAGCGGCAAGGTCAAGCTCACCCTGTACGGCACCCCGTCGCGCTACGGCCCCGCCACCGACCAGCAGCTCTCGCTGATCGCCAAGCAGCTCAACGACAGCGGCCTGTTCGAGGCCGACGTCAAGTCCGTCGAGTACGAGCAGTACGAGAAGGACATCGCCGCCGGCAAGTACGGCGTCTACGTCATCGGCTGGGTGCCCGACTACCCGGACGCCGACAACTTCACCCAGCCCTTCTTCGGCCCGGGCAACGTCCTCGGCAACAACTACGACAACAAGGAGATCACCGGGACGATCATCCCGGCGACCTCCGCCAAGTCCGACCGCGTCTCCGCCAACACCGACTACACGCGGCTCCAGGACATCGTCGCCGAGGAGATCCCGGTCCTGCCCCTGTGGCAGGGCAAGCAGTACGCCGTCTCCCGCCCGAACATCACGGGCCTGCAGTGGTCGCTGGACGCCTCGACGGTGTTCCGCTTCTGGGAGATCAGCAAGGGCTGAGCACCACCCCGATCAACCCCCCGGCGGGCCGGAACACCGTTCCGGCCCGCCGAGGCGTTCCTACTGCGCCCCGGGAGGCGTTCCTACTGCGCCCCCGGACGGACCAGACCGCTCTCGTACGCGTACACCGCGGCCTGGACACGGTCGCGCAGCCCCAGCTTGGTCAGCACATGACCCACATGCGTCTTCACGGTCGTCTCGCTCACGAACAGATCCGCCGCGATCTCCGCGTTCGACAGACCGCGCGCCACCAGCTTCAGCACCTCGACCTCCCGCTCGGTCAGCGTCGCCAGCACATCCGGAACCGCCTGCTCGCCCGACGGCAGATGCCCCGCGTACTTGTCCAGCAGCCGCCGCGTGATGCTCGGCGCGAGCATCGCCTCACCCGCCGCGACCACCCGGATCGCCTGCACCAGCTCGTTCGCCGGCGCGTCCTTCAGCAGGAAACCACTGGCCCCCGCGCGCAGCGCCTCCACCACGTACTCGTCCAGGTCGAACGTCGTCAGCACCAGCACCTTCGCCGGACCGTCCCGGCCCGGCCCCGTGATCTGCCGGGTCGCCTCGACCCCGTCCATCCGCGGCATCCGGATGTCCATCAGCACCACGTCGGGCTGCAGCGCCCGCACCTGCTCCAGCGCCTGCAGGCCGTCCCCGGCCTCGCCGACCACCGCCAGATCGCCCTCCGCCTCCAGGATCATCCGGAAACCGGTGCGCAGCAGCGGCTGGTCGTCGACCAGAAGGACGCGGATCGCCACGGAAAACCTCTTCGTCATCGGCGGATACGTACGGTCCGCCTCATTCTGCCCTGACCGGAGATCCAGGACCCCGCCGGGAGACCGGCAGCGGATACACCGGCGGCCGGCCCCCGAACTCCGGGCACACCGCCCGGTGATCGCACCAACCGCACAGCTTCGTCGGCCGCGGCCGCCACTCGCCCGTCTCCGTCGCCTCCACGATCGCCTCCCACAGCGCCAGCAGCTTGCGCTCCACCCGCTCCAGATCCGCGATCACCGGGTCGTACGTCAGCACGTCCCCACTGCCCAGGTACACCAGCTGGAGCCGGCGCGGCACCACCCCCTTCAGGCGCCACACCACCAACGCGTAGAACTTCATCTGGAACAGCGCACCGTCCGCGTACTCCGCCCGCGGCGCCTTGCCCGTCTTGTAGTCGACGATCCGCACCTCACCCGTCGGCGCCACGTCCACCCGGTCGATGATCCCGCGCAGCCGCAGCCCCGACTCCAGCTCCGTCTCCACGAAGAACTCCCGCTCCACCGGCTCCAGCCGCGTCGGGTCCTCCAGCGTGAACCAGCGCTCCACCAGCGCCTCCGCCTCCGCCAGCCACCGCCCCAGCCCCGCACCCCCGTCATCCTCCGGGAACAGCTGCGCCAGCTCCGGCTTCGACTCCAGCAACCGGTCCCACTGCCCCGGCACCAGCGCCCTGGCCCGCGGCGCCGTACGCTCGTCAGCGGGATGGTCGAAGAGCCGCTCCAGCACCGCGTGCACCAGCGTCCCCCGCGTCGCCGCCGCACTCGGCTTCTCCGGCAGCTTGTCGATCACCCGGAACCGGTACAGCAGCGGGCACTGCATGAAATCGCTCGCCCGCGAAGGGGACAGCGACGTGGGCCGGGCCGCGCCCGGCACGGCGGCGTCGGACTCGGGACCGGGGCTCGTCGTCATAACAGAGAACCCTACGACCCGCCACCGACAACGACACGCATACCATCGACGCCGGCCCCCCTCGCACTGCATGATCGAAGCATCACACCGCGCGACGCCGCGGACCGCAGGACCGCACCGACCGAAGGACAGCCGTGGCAGAAACCGACGAAACCGGCGAGCGTGGAACCACCCGCTCCGAACCGGGCGGCGGACTCCTCATGGGCCGCCCCTTCGGCGTACCCGTCTACGTCAAGCCCAGCTGGCTCCTGGTCGCCGCCCTCATCACCTGGATCTTCGGCGAGCAGCTCGACCGCCTCCTGCCCGAGCTCGGCCCCCTGCGCTACCTCGTCGCCCTCTTCTTCGCCGTCGCCTTCTACGCCTCCGTCCTCGTCCACGAACTCGCCCACGCCGTCGCCGGACTCCGCTTCAAGCTCCAGGTACGCCGCATCCAGCTCCAGTTCTTCGGCGGCGCCACCGACGTCGACGAGGCCGGCACCCCCGGCCGCGAATTCGTCCTCGCCTTCGTCGGCCCCCTGCTCTCCCTCCTCCTGGCCGGCGCCTTCTACCTCGGCATGACCGCCGTCGACCCCGGCACCGTCCCCGGCGTCCTGCTGGCCGGCCTGATGATCTCCAACCTGATCGTCGCCGCCTTCAACCTCCTGCCCGGCCTGCCCCTCGACGGCGGCCGCATGCTCCGCGCCGTCGTCTGGGCCCTCACCGGCCGCGCCATGACCGGCACCATCGCCGCCGCCTGGGTCGGCCGCGCCATCGCCGTCGCCGTCCTCCTCGGCCTGCCCCTGCTCACCGAGACCGGCGTCATCGGCGGCACCACCGACGACCTCGGCGGCATGGACACCGTCATGAACGCCCTCCTCGCCGCCCTCCTCGCCGCCATCATGTGGTCCGGCGCCGGCAACAGCCTGCGCATGGCCCGGCTGCGCGAACACCTCCCCGAACTGCGCGCCCGCACCCTGACCCGCCGCGCCATCCCCGTCGAATCCGCCACCCCCCTCTCCGAGGCCCTGCGCCGCGCCAACACCGCCGGCGCCCGCGCCCTCGTCGTCGTCGACGGCCTCGGCGACCCCACCGCCATCGTCCGCGAGAGCGCCATCGCCTCCGTCCCCGAACACCGCCGCCCCTGGGTCGCCGTCTCCGCCCTCGCCCAGGACCTCGTCGACGGAATGAAGGTTTCCGCGGACCTCGCCGGCAAGGAACTCCTCGACCGCCTCAACGCCACCCCCGCCACCGAATACCTCGTCATCGAGCCCGACGGCGCCGTCTACGGCGTCCTGTCCACCCTCGACGTCGAGAAGGCCTTCGTGAAAGCCATGGCACGACCCACCGCCTAGTGCCCGGTAGGCTGGTCGTATGTCCGAACCGACCGGTGCCGCCCGCCGACGCGGGCCCTTCAAGGTCGGGGACCAGGTCCAGCTCACCGACCCCAAGGGACGCCACTACACGTTCACGCTCGAAGCCGGGAAGAACTTCCACACCCACAAGGGTTCCTTCCCGCACGACGAGCTGATCGGTGCTCCCGAGGGCAGTGTTGTCCGTACCACGGGGAACGTCGCCTACCTTGCGCTGCGCCCCCTGCTCCCCGACTACGTCCTGTCCATGCCCCGCGGCGCCGCCGTGGTCTACCCCAAGGACGCGGGCCAGATCCTGGCCTTCGCCGACATCTTCCCCGGCGCCCGCGTCGTGGAGGCGGGCGTGGGCTCCGGCTCCCTCAGCAGCTTCCTGCTGCGCGCCATCGGCGACCAGGGCATGCTCCACAGCTACGAGCGCCGCGCCGACTTCGCCGAGATCGCCAAGGACAACGTCGAGCGCTACTTCGGCGGCCCGCACCCCGCGTGGCAGCTGACCGTCGGCGACCTCCAGGACAACCTGTCCGACACCGACGTCGACCGCGTGATCCTCGACATGCTCGCCCCCTGGGAGTGCCTGGAGGCCGTCAAGAAGGCCCTGGTCCCCGGCGGCATCCTGTGCTGCTACGTGGCCACCACCACCCAGCTGTCCAAGACCGTCGAGTCCATCCGCGAGATCGGCTGCTTCGCCGAGCCGCAGCCGTGGGAATCGATGATCCGCAACTGGCACGTGGAGGGCCTCGCCGTCCGCCCCGACCACCGGATGATCGGCCACACCGGCTTCCTCGTCACCGCCCGCCGCCTCGCGGACGGCGTCGAGCCCCCGCTGCGCCGCCGCCGCCCCGCCAAGGGCGCCTACGGCGAGGACTACGAGGGCCCCGGATCCGGCTCGGGCTCCGGCCGCGGCTGACACACCCGCCACAACCTGCCCGCGCCGTGGCGCAGTTCCCGCAACCACCGGGGAACTGCGCCACGGCGCCTTTTCGTTGCCCGGCCCCGGCCGTTCCGGACCAACGTGAGGTGTGACACGATGCTGGCTCCCCCTCGTCACGCCGCCCCAGGAGCCACCCCGCGTGCAGAGCCTCCCCGTTCCGGAACTGGAGCACACCCGCACCCGCCCCCTGCACTGGCTGGCCACCGCCACCGCCATGGCCGCCGTCATCGCCGGAGCCGGCCTCCTCCAGCCCGACCCGGCCGCCGGCACCGCGACCACGACCACGGCAGCCCCCGGGACACCCGCCCCGCCCGCCGCACCCGACCCCGCCGGCCTCACCTACCCCCTGGACTGCCGCGGCGTCGCCCAGAACGTCACCGCCACCACCACCGGGGACCTCGACGGGGACGGCCGCCCCGAAACAGTCGTCGCCGTCCAGTGCGCCGCAGGCTCCGGCACCCCGCCCCACGCGCTCTACGTCATCGCCGACGCCGCCCGGCCCCGCGTCGTCGCCACCCTCCTCGCCCCCGCCGCACGACGCAACGTCACCGAGCTCGCCGTACGCGACCGGGCCGTCACCGCGACCCTCCTCGGCTACTCCGCCCCCGAGGTGCCCCGCTGCTGCCCCGACACCAAACAGCTCGCCAAGTGGCGGTGGACCGACGGAAAATTCAGCCAGGAGCTGACAGGCGCGAACGCGCGCAGCATCTGAACCGTCACTCAGCGTCCGGACCGAAGACCTCGACCCCGTCCGAGACCCGCCGCACATGGATGCAGTCGCCCGGGCACTCCTTGGCCGAGTCCACCACGTCCTGAAGCAACGGCAGAGGAACCGGAGCCGTCGCCCCCGGGTCCTGCAGCAGCTCGTCGTCCGCGCTCTTCACATACGCCAGACCATCGATGTCCAGCTCGAACACCTCCGGCGCGTACTGCGCGCAGATCCCGTCCCCGGTGCACAGGTCCTGATCGATCCACACCTCGAGCGGCTCCCCGGCCACGCCGGCGCCGCCCGCGTGCTCGATCGGTGCCTCGTGCTGCACGGTCATATCCCCTGCCGTTCCCTGCGCTCCATGAACCATTCCCGTCACACATCGCGGCAAGTCGCGCGAGCCCTGACGGGTGTTGAACGTCTCGACCTTACAACCGGCCGCTTTCAGATGTTGATGGGTGGGTATTTCCTTGGCGTGAGGGAGTACGCAAGGGTGAAGATCGGACACACCTCTACCGTCTTTGTGATCTAGGGGTTTCAATCACCACCAGCCCAGGTAGGGTCAGGAAGCGTCCAGCTCCCCTTGGAGGAGGTGAGGACCGTGGCAGCCCACGACGACGACATCAACCGCGGCATCCGGCCCGGTCGGGGGTCCGACGACCCCGCCGGTCAGGTTGCCTATCTCGAGCAGGAAATCGCCGTCCTGCGACGTAAGCTCGCCGACTCTCCGCGACACACGAGGATTCTCGAAGAGCGGATCGTCGAGCTCCAGACAAACCTGGCCGGCGTCTCCGCACAAAACGAGCGACTGGCAAATACCCTCCGTGAGGCACGCGACCAGATCGTGGCCCTCAAGGAAGAAGTCGACCGGCTCGCGCAGCCGCCGGCCGGCTTCGGTGTCTTCCTCCAGACGAACGAGGACGGCACCGTCGACATCTTCACCGGCGGCCGCAAGCTCCGCGTGAACGTCAGCCCCAGCGTCGACCCGGAAGACCTCCGGCGCGGCCAGGAGGTCATGCTCAACGAAGCCCTCAACGTGGTCGAGGCCATGGAGTTCGAACGGGCCGGGGACATCGTCACCCTCAAGGAGATCCTCGAGGACGGCGAGCGCGCCCTGGTCGTCGGGCACACCGACGAGGAAAGGGTGGTGAGGCTCGCCGAGCCGCTCCTGGACATCACCATCCGCCCCGGCGACGCCCTCCTGCTCGAACCCCGCTCCGGCTACGTCTACGAGGTCGTCCCCAAGAGCGAGGTCGAGGAACTCGTCCTCGAAGAGGTCCCGGACATCGACTACAGCAAGATCGGCGGCCTGGGCGACCAGATCGAGCTGATCCGCGACGCCGTCGAGCTCCCCTACCTCTACCCGGACCTGTTCAAGGAGCACGAACTGCGCCCGCCCAAGGGCATCCTGCTCTACGGACCGCCCGGATGCGGCAAGACGCTCATCGCCAAGGCCGTGGCCAACTCGCTCGCCAAGAAGGTCGCCGAGGTGACCGGCCAGCCCGCCGGGAAGTCCTACTTCCTGAACATCAAGGGCCCCGAGCTCCTCAACAAGTACGTCGGCGAGACCGAGCGCCACATCCGCCTCGTCTTCCAGCGAGCCCGGGAGAAGGCCAGCGAGGGCACCCCCGTCATCGTCTTCTTCGACGAGATGGAATCCCTCTTCCGCACCCGCGGATCCGGAGTCAGCTCGGACGTGGAGAACACCATCGTCCCCCAGCTGCTCGCCGAGATCGACGGCGTGGAAGGCCTGGAGAACGTCATCGTCATCGGCGCCTCCAACCGAGAGGACATGATCGACCCGGCCATCCTGCGCCCCGGCCGGCTCGACGTGAAGATCAAGATCGAGCGCCCCGACGCCGAGGCCGCCCGCGACATCTTCGCGAAGTACCTCAAGGCCTCCCTGCCCCTGCACACGGACGACCTGTCCGAGCACCAGGGCTCGCCCGAGGTCGCGGTGCACAGCATGATCCAGACCGTCGTCGAGCAGATGTACGCCGAAACCGAGGAGAACCGCTTCCTCGAGGTCACGTACGCCAACGGCGACAAGGAAGTCCTCTACTTCAAGGACTTCAACTCCGGAGCGATGATCCAGAACATCGTCGACCGGGCCAAGAAGATGGCCATCAAGGCCTTCCTCGAGCACAACCAGAAGGGCCTGCGGGTCTCCCACCTCCTCCAGGCGTGCGTGGACGAGTTCAAGGAGAACGAGGACCTGCCCAACACCACCAACCCGGACGACTGGGCCCGGATCTCCGGAAAGAAGGGCGAGCGGATCGTCTTCATCCGCACCCTCGTCACCGGAAAGCAGGGCGCGGACACCGGACGCTCCATCGACACGGTGGCCAACACGGGCCAGTACCTCTGACCCAACCAGCGGGGCGGCTGCGGGTGCCCTTCCAGGGGCACCCGCAGCCGACTGCTTTTCGGCCGGTGACAGGGCACACGCAATGACCGAAATGATCTCCCCACGAGCGCGGTGCCGCTCTAGGCTCTTCCGTACCGCCGGTCGCGCAGTGCGGGGACGGGCACCGCACACGCACCGGATACCGCGCACCAGCGGTACGTGAGCGCCGCTCCCACAGAGGGGAGCGCCGCCGGGCAAGGAGGGCCGCATGACCGTACGGCGAGTAATGGGGATCGAGACGGAGTACGGGATCTCCGTCCCCGGTCACCCGAACGCCAATGCCATGCTCACCTCGTCCCAGATCGTCAACGCGTACGCGGCGGCGATGCACCGGGCGCGGCGCGCCCGCTGGGACTTCGAGGAGGAGAACCCGCTGCGGGACGCCCGCGGCTTCGACCTCGCCCGCGAGGCCGCGGACAGCAGCCAGCTCACCGACGAGGACATCGGCCTCGCCAACGTGATCCTCACCAACGGCGCACGACTCTACGTCGACCACGCGCACCCCGAGTACAGCTCCCCGGAGGTCACCAACCCGCGCGACGCCGTCCTGTGGGACAAGGCCGGCGAGCGGATCATGGCCGAAGCGGCCGAACGGGCCGCACAGCTCCCCGGCGCCCAGCCGATCCTGCTCTACAAGAACAACACCGACAACAAGGGCGCCTCCTACGGCACGCACGAGAACTACCTGATGAAGCGGGAAACCCCCTTCTCGGACATCGTGCGCCACCTGACGCCCTTCTTCGTCAGCCGCCAGGTCGTCACCGGCGCCGGGCGCGTCGGCATCGGCCAGGACGGCCGCGAGCACGGCTTCCAGATCAGCCAGCGCGCGGACTACTTCGAGGTCGAGGTCGGCCTGGAGACCACCCTCAAGCGGCCCATCATCAACACCCGCGACGAGCCCCACTCGGACGCGGAGAAGTACCGCCGCCTCCACGTGATCATCGGCGACGCCAACCTCTCCGAGATCTCGACGTACCTCAAGCTCGGTACGACGGCACTGGTCCTCTCCATGATCGAGGACGGCTTCATCAACGTCGACCTGGCCGTGGACCAGCCCGTGCGCACCCTGCACCAGGTCTCCCACGACCCGGACCTGCGCCATCTGATCACGCTGCGCAGCGGTCGCACCCTGACCGCCGTACAACTTCAGATGGAGTACTTCGAGCTGGCGCGCAAGTACGTGGAGGAGCGTTTCGGCTCCGACGCGGACGAGCAGACCGCCGACGTCCTCTCCCGCTGGGAGGACGTGCTGGGCCGGCTGGAGAGCGACCCGATGAGCCTGTCGGGGGAGCTCGACTGGATCGCGAAGCGGGAGATCCTGGAGGGCTACCGGCGCCGCGACAGCCTCGACTGGGACGCGGCCCGCCTGCACCTGGTGGACCTCCAGTACGCGGACGTACGCCCGGACAAGGGCCTGTACAACCGTCTGGTGGCCCGCGGCAAGATGAAGCGGCTGCTGGACGAGACGGACGTGGAGCGGGCCGAGAGCAAGCCGCCGGAGGACACCCGGGCGTACTTCCGGGGCCGGTGCCTGGAGCAGTACGCGGACGACGTGGCCGCGGCCTCCTGGGACTCGGTGATCTTCGACCTCCCGGGCCGGGACTCCCTCCAGCGCGTCCCGACGCTGGAACCCCTGCGGGGTACCCGCAAGCACGTCAAGGAACTCCTGGACCGCTGCCGCACGGCGGAGGACCTGGTCCGGGTGCTTTCCGGGGGCTGAGGACGGCTGAAAAGCCGCCGGGCCGGGAATCATGAAAGCACCCGCACGTTATGGAAGTGCGGGGACGAATACCGGGCCCTCCTTGTAGGGTCCGACATAGGGTCTGATCTTGAGGGATCCCGTCCCGGGGTCCCTCGTCATGAGCGTGCGAACCGAGCGGGGTGAGGTAGACATGGCGACCAAGGACACCGGCGGCGGACAGCAGAAGGCGCAGCGCTCGACCGAGGAGGTCGAGGAGCAGACCGCCGAGGCGCAGTCCGACCTCAAGGAGCGGCAGGAGAAGCTCTCCGACGACGTCGACTCCGTTCTGGACGAAATCGATGATGTGCTCGAGGAGAACGCCGAGGATTTCGTGCGGTCCTTCGTTCAGAAGGGCGGTGAGTAGTTTCACCTTTGATTCGAAGGTGAAACGCTCAATGGGGGGCTTGATAAGTGGAGTCCAAGCGCTGTGCGCGGTGTCGTGAGGTGAAGCCGCGTGTGGCCTTCGCGGCGAACCGAGCCATGCGTGACGGCCTGCAGTGCTCCTGCAGGCCGTCCGGCGGACTCCGGACGCGCTGCAAGCCGTGTCGCGCGGAAGAGGGGCGCGCATGGCACCTCGAGCGCTCTTGCGGTCTCTGCCAAAAGGCCCCGGCCGTGTATGTGGATCATTGCCACGAGACGGGTAGGGTCCGTGGCGTACTGTGCTTCAACTGCAATTCGGCCATCGGAAAGTTGGGAGACGATCCCGACACCCTTCGTCGGGCCATCGCATACCTGGAGGGAAACGCGTGGAAGCAAACAAGATGAGCACCGGGCGTCTCCCAGCGGCCTTCCTGACGCCGGGGTCGTCCTCCTTCATGGACTTCCTGGGGGCGCACTCGCCCGAGCTGCTGCCCGGGAACCGGAAGCTGCCCGAGGGTGTCGTCGAGGCGCCGCACGGGACGACCATCGTCGCCACGACGTTTCCCGGCGGGGTCGTGCTCGCCGGTGACCGGCGGGCGACCATGGGGAACATGATCGCGCAGCGGGACATCGAGAAGGTGTTCCCCGCCGACGAGTACTCCGCGGTGGGCATCGCCGGTACGGCCGGCCTGGCCGTGGAGATGGTCAAGCTGTTCCAGCTGGAGCTGGAGCACTTCGAGAAGGTGGAGGGGGCGACCCTCTCCCTGGAGGGCAAGGCCAACCGGCTGTCGACCATGATCCGGAGCAATCTGGGGATGGCCATGCAAGGGCTGGCCGTGGTGCCGCTGTTCGCCGGGTACGACGAGGCCCGTGAGAAGGGCCGGATCTTCTCCTACGACGTGACCGGCGGCCGCTCCGAGGAGCACGGTTACGCCGCGACCGGGTCGGGGTCCATCTTCGCCCGCGGGTCCATGAAGAAGCTCTACCGGCCCGACCTGACGGAGGAGCAGGCCACCACGCTGGTCGTGCAGGCGCTGTACGACGCCGCCGACGACGACTCGGCGACCGGTGGGCCGGACCTCTACCGTCACATCTACCCCATCGTCACCGTCATCACCGACGAGGGCTTCCGCCGGCTGACGGACGAGGAGTCGCAGGAGCTCGCCCGCAGCGTCACCAACCGGCGGCTGGAGCAGCCCGACGGGCCGCGCGCGGCCCTGCTCTGACCCGCCCCTCCTCCTCGCCCTCGTCGCCCAGAAGAAAGGGACGGACAACCGGTGTCGACTCCGTTCTATGTGTCACCCCAGCAGGCCATGGCCGACCGGGCCGAGTACGCCCGCAAGGGCATCGCCCGCGGTCGCAGCCTGGTTGTGCTGCAGTACGCCGACGGCATCGTGTTCGTCGGTGAGAACCCCTCCCGTGCGCTGCACAAGTTCAGCGAGATCTACGACCGGATCGGCTTCGCGGCCGCGGGCAAGTACAACGAGTACGAGAACCTGCGGATCGGCGGGGTGCGCTACGCCGATCTGCGCGGATACACCTACGACCGTGACGATGTGACGGCCCGTGGGCTGGCGAACGTCTACGCGCAGACGCTGGGCACGATCTTCTCGTCGGCCGGTGAGAAGCCGTACGAGGTGGAGCTGGTGGTCGCCGAGGTCGGGGCGACCGCGGCGGGCGACCAGATCTACCGGCTGCCGCACGACGGTTCGATCGTGGACGAGCACGGCTCGGTGGCGGTCGGCGGGAACGCGGAGCAGATCAGTACGTTCCTCGATCAGCGTCACCGGGACGGCATGACGCTGGCGGAGGCGCTGAAGCTGGCGGTGCAGGCGCTGTCCAGCCAGGCCAACGGTGCCGACCGGGAGATCCCGGCGGAGCGGCTGGAGGTGGCGGTGCTGGACCGGACGCGGACCCAGCAGCGCAAGTTCAAGCGGATCCGGGGCCGGCAGCTGGCGCGGCTGCTGGAGCCGGAGGTGCCGGCGGCGGCGCAGGCCGACGCGGTGTCCAATGACGAGGCGGCGGACGACGCGGAGTAGTCGTTCTCGTTCCTTCCGTATGCCGGTGCCCCCGGACCGTTCGCGGTCCGGGGGCACCGGTGTGTCCGGAGGGTGTCCGGTGCCATCGCTCTAGCGGGCTGTGGGCGGGGCCGTGGAGCCGCGGACGACGAGTTCGACGGGGAGGGGCGGGGCGGTCCACGGGTGGCCTTCCAGGACGGCGAGGAGGGCGCGCATGCCGTCTTCGCCGACGCGTTCGGCGGGGATGCGGACGGTGGTCAGTTCGGGTTCGACGGCGGTGGCCAGGGCCATGTCGTCGAAGCCGGTGACGGAGAGGTCCTCGGGGAGGGCCAGGCCGAGGCGGCGGGCGGCCTTGCAGGCGCCGACGGCGAGGATGTCGTCGTCGCAGACGACGGCGGTGGGGCGGGTGGTGGCGGGGCCGGTGTGGTCGGTCAGGGCCTTTTCCATGGCGGCGCAGGCGTCGGCGATGGTGAGGGGGGCGCGGACGGTGCGCAGGGTGGTGCCGGTGCCGGTGCCGGTGCCGGTGCCGGTGCCGGGGCCGAGGGTGCGGGCGAGGGCGGCGGCGCGGATGTCGAAGGTCCAGGAGTCGACGGCCGAGGCGAGGTGCAGGAAGTGCCGGTGGCCCTGGTCCAGGAGGTGGGTGGTGACGGCGGTCATGCCGTCGGCGAGGGCGATGTTGACGAAGGCGGAGGCGCCGCCGGCGGTGGGATCGCTGTCGAGCATGACCAGGGGCAGGTCCTGGTCCTCGCCGCGGATGCCTTCGAGGGCGTCGGTGGCCATGGAGGAGGCGATGATGCCGTCGAGGGCGGTGCGGGCGGAGGCGAAGGGGTCGCGGGCGGGGCCGGTGCCGTCGGGGGAGAGGTAGAGCACCACGCCGAAGCCGTGTCCGGCGGCGACCTTGGCGGCGCCGGTGTAGACGCGGGCGAAGAACTCGTTGGTGAGGGCGGGGACGACGAGGAGGGCGGTGCGGGTGCTGCCCAGGCGCAGGTTGCGGGCGGCGAGGTTGGGGCGGTAGCCGAGGGCGTCGGCGGTTTCGCGGACGTGGGTGGCGGTGCGTTCGGAGACGCGGCCGCGCCATTTTCCGGCGAGGACGAGGGAGACGGTGGCCTGGGAGACCCCGGCGGCGTGGGCGACGTCGCGGCTGGTGGGTCTCGTCACACGGGGCTCCTGAAGTGCGAGGTCGTGGGGTGCGGGGTGGGTGTGGGGGTGGGTGCGGGGTGGACCGCGGGATGTGGTCATGGTACGTATGACCCGTCACGTTATACGTATTACCTGAGATCCTCGGTGGGGTCCGGGCGGAAAGGGGCGGACATGGCCGCGGGATACGCGGAGCTGCTGAGGACGCGGCACGCGGCGAGGCTGCTGGTCGGCACGCTCATAGGGCGGTTGCCGAACGGCACCGCGCCGATCGCGATCGTGCTCTTCACCCGTGCGGAGGGGGGCAGCTACAGCCTGGCCGGTGCGCTGGCCGCGGTGTACGGCGTGGCCAACGCGGTGGGCCAGCCGCTGCTGGGCCGGGCCGTGGACCTGTACGGCCAGCCGCGCGTGCAGCTGCCGGCCGCCCTCGTCTCGGCGCTGGGCATGGTGTGGCTGGCGCTGGCGGGCACCACGCCGGTGCTGGGGGCGTACGCCGCGGTGGTGGTCGCGGGTCTGTTCACGCCGCCGCTGGAGGGGGGCCTGCGGGCGCTGTGGCCGAACGTGCTGGGGGGCCGCGAGGAGCGGGTGCACCAGGCGTACGCGATGGACGCGGTGGCCCAGGAGGTCATGTTCACGGTGGGTCCGCTGCTGGTGACGCTGCTGGTGGCGCTGTGGGATCCGGCGGTGGCGCTGCTGGTGATCAATGCGGTGGGGGTGCTGGGGGCGCTGTCAGTGGTGCTCTCGCCGCCCTCGCGCGCCTGGCGCTCGGCGCCGCGCGAGGCGCACTGGCTGGGCGCGCTGCGTTCGGGCGGGCTGCTGGCGCTGCTGGGCGCGTTCTTCTTCGTGGGGACGGCGCTGGGGTCCATCACGGTGGCCGGTGTGGCGTATGCGGACGACCACGGGAACGAGGCGGTGTACGGCTGGCTGATGGCGGCGCTGGGGCTGGGGGCGCTGATCGGCGGTGTGGTCTACGGGGCGCGCAGCTGGCGGGGTGCGCCGGAGCGGCGGCTGCGGCTGCTGGTGGCGCTGCTGGCGGTGGGCTACGTGCCGTTGATGCTGACTCCGGATCCGGTGGCGATGACGGCGCTGGCGGCGCTGGCGGGGGTGTTCCTGGCGCCGTCGATCGCGTGCGCGTTCATCGTGGTGGACCGGCACGCTCCGGTGGGCACGGTGACGGAGGCGTTCTCGTGGTTGGTGACGTTCTTCGGGGTGGGTGCGGCGATGGGTACGGCGGTGGCGGGTCCCGCGGTGGAACTGGGCGGGACGGCGGCGGGCTTCGGGGTGGCGTCGGCGGGCGGGGTGCTGGCTCTGCTGGTGCTGATGGCCACTCAGCGGGTGCTGGCGGCGCCGGGCCGGGCGCGGGGTGTGACCGGCGCGCCTTCGGGTTCCGTGGACCCGCTCATCAGAAACTGATCGAAACGGCGTTCTCGAACCCGGTTTCAGAACACAGCAGAAGGCGTAATGTTCAGTCATGGACCGCCGCATTTTCGGGCTGGAGAACGAGTACGGCGTCACGTGCACGTTCAGGGGACAGCGCCGACTGTCTCCTGACGAAGTGGCGCGCTACCTCTTCCGCCGTGTCGTGTCATGGGGCCGCAGCAGCAATGTCTTCCTGCGGAACGGCGCCCGCCTGTACCTGGACGTGGGTTCGCATCCGGAATATGCAACTCCCGAATGCGACAACGTGACCGAGTTGGTCACGCACGACAAGGCCGGCGAGCGGATTCTCGAAGGACTGCTGGTCGATGCCGAACGCCGCCTGCACGAGGAGGGAATCGCGGGCGACGTCTATCTCTTCAAGAACAACACCGACTCGGCGGGCAACTCCTACGGCTGTCACGAGAACTACCTGGTGGCGCGGCACGGGGAATTCTCCCGCCTGGCGGACATCCTCATTCCGTTCCTCGTCACCCGGCAGCTGATCTGTGGCGCGGGGAAGGTGCTGCAGACGCCGCGGGGTGCGGTCTACTGCGTGAGCCAGCGGGCCGAGCACATCTGGGAGGGCGTCAGTTCCGCGACGACCCGGTCCCGGCCGATCATCAACACGCGGGACGAGCCGCACGCGGACGCCGAGCGCTACCGGCGCCTGCACGTGATCGTGGGCGACTCGAACATGTCGGAGACGACGATGCTGCTCAAGGTCGGGGCCACCGACCTGGTGCTGCGCATGATCGAGGCGGGCACGGTGATGCGGGACCTGACCCTGGAGAACCCGATCCGGGCGATCCGGGAGGTCAGCCACGACATCACGGGGCAGCGCAAGGTGCGTCTGGCCAGTGGCCGGGAGGCGTCGGCGCTGGAGATCCAGCGGGAGTACTTCGACAAGGCGGTGGACTTCGCCGAGCGCCGGGGGATCCGTACCGGCACGGTGGAGCAGGTGCTGGAGCTGTGGGGCCGGACCCTGGACGCGGTCGAGGCGGAGGACCTTGACCGGATCGACACCGAGATCGACTGGGTCATGAAGTACAAGCTCATCGAGCGGTACCGGGCCAAGCACAACATGACCATGTCGAACCCGCGGGTGGCGCAGATAGACCTCGCCTATCACGACATCCACCGCCGGCGGGGGTTGTACTACCTGCTGGAGCGCAAGGGGCAGGCGGCGCGGATCTGCAACGACCTGAAGATCTTCGAGGGGAAGTCGGTGCCGCCGCAGACGACCCGGGCTCGGTTGCGCGGTGACTTCATCCGGCGTGCGCAGGAGCAGCGGCGGGACTTCACGGTGGACTGGGTGCACCTGAAGCTGAACGATCAGGCGCAGCGCACGGTGCTGTGCAAGGACCCGTTCCGTGCGGTGGACGACCGGGTGGAGAAGCTGATCGCCGGCATGTGATCTTGGTTGTGATCTGTCGCGGGGCCCCGTACGTCACTCGTACGGGGCCCTCGGCACGGCTTAGAGTGGCGGCGACCCTTTGTGCCGTCTGAGATCTGAGGAACACGTGCGCCGACTTGCCGGCCTGCTTGTCGTACCCCTTCTGCTGCTGTCGACAGCGGCCTGTGGCGACGACAAAGGCTCCGACTCCGTCCAGATGAAGAACGGGGTGCCCGCGATCACGAAGGGCGCCAAGTTCGGGGAGAAGCCCGCCCTGTCCCCGGGGAAGGGCGCCCCGCCCAAGGAACTCAAGGTCGAGGTCCTGAGTGCGGGCGACGGTCCGGCCCTGAAGAAGGGTGACGTCGCCCAGGTCAACTACTACGGCCAGGTGTGGGACAGCAAGGAGCCGTTCGACACGAGCTTCGACCGCGGCGCGCTGTTCGACGTCACCGTCGGTGCCGGCATGGTCATCCCGGGCTGGGACAAGGGCCTGGAGGGCCAGAAGGTCGGCAGCCGTGTCGAGCTGGTGATCCCGCCGGACCAGGGTTACGGCGCGCAGGGCTCGGGCGAGAAGATCCCGCCGAACTCCACGCTGGTGTTCGTGGTGGACATCGTCAAGGGTGCGACGATCCCGCCGTCGGCCATCGGCAAGGAGGTCGCGCAGGAGAACAAGGACCTGCCCAAGGTCGGCACCAACGCCGATGGCAAGGAGGTGTCCGTCGCGGTTCCCAAGGACGTGACGCCGCCGGCCAAGCTGGTGTCGAACTACGTCCTGGAGGGCGAGGGCCCGGCGGTGAAGGACTCCGACAAGGTCGTCGTCAAGTTCAACGGCAAGCTGTGGGCCGACGACAAGACCTTCGAGAGCACGTACACCTCCGGTCAGACGGTGACGTGGCCCATGGACCAGCTGTCCGTCAAGGGCCTGAAGGACGGCATCCTCGGCAAGAAGGTCGGCAGCCGTGTCCTGCTGGTCCTGCCGCCCGACCAGGGCTTCGCCGACAAGCAGCAGGGCAACATCCCGGCCAACTCGACGCTGGTGTTCAGCCTCGACATCCTGGCGTTGATGTAAGACTGTCCCGGTTGTTCCCCCCGGCTGCTTCCGGGCGGGACCCCGACGTTCGTGAGTTTGAGGAGCAGTTCCGTGAGCGACAAGCTCGAGAAGCCCGAGATCGACTTCCCGGAGGGCCCGGCCCCCACCGACCTCCTGATCGAGGAGATCTGGGAGGGTGACGGCCCGGAGGCCAAGGCCGGCGCCACGGTCAAGGTCCACTACGTGGGCGTGGCCTTCTCCACCGGCGAGGAGTTCGACGCCTCCTGGAACCGTGGCTCCGCGCTGCAGTTCCAGCTGGGTGCCGGCCAGGTCATCCCGGGCTGGGACCAGGGCATCCAGGGCATGAAGGTCGGCGGCCGCCGCAAGCTGACGATCCCGGCGCACCTGGCGTACGGCGACCGCGGTGCGGGCGGCGGCGTGATCGCTCCGGGTGAGACCCTGATCTTCGTCTGCGACCTGATGGGCGTCTGATCCTTCCGGTCGTGACCGGTGCGGGGCCCCAGCCTTTTCGGCTGGGGCCCCTCGCTTTTGCGGGGGCCCGCCGGGGCGGTACGGTCAACGGTCACGACTGTGTACGTGTCAGACGATGTGTAGGTGTGAGAAGGGCGGACGGGCGTCGATGGCGATTGCCAAGGCCGAGCGGCTGATGAACCTGGCGCTGTGTCTGCTGGGGACCCGCCGGCCGCTCAGCAAGCGTGAGCTGCGTGGTTCCATCGAGGCCTATATGGAGGCCGGCAACGACGAGTCCTTCAACCGGATGTTCGAGCGGGACAAGGACGATCTGCGCGAGCTCGGTCTGGTGATCGAGACGGTGGAGAACCTGGAGGGTGAGACCGGCTACCTCGCCCGCCGCGACAGCAACCGGCTGCCGCCCGTCTCGCTGGACGCCGAGGAGGCCGCGGCCCTGGGCCTGGCGGCCAAGGTGTGGCAGCAGGCGCGGCTCGCGGGTGCGGCCAGCGGGGCCCTGCAGAAGCTGCGGGCCGGCGGCATGCCGGAGGCCGGCGATGCCTACGACGGCCAGCACAGCGCGATCGAGCCGCGCATCCCGGTCCACGAGGCGGCCTTCGAGCCGCTGATGCTGGCCTGCCGGGACCGCCGCCCGGTCACCTTCGACTACCGCAAGTCCAACGCGGCGCGCCCCGAGACGCGCCAGGTGGAGCCGTGGGCGCTGGAGTGCTGGCGCGGCCACTGGTACCTGGCGGGCTTCGACCGTGACCGCGGCGCGGAGCGGGTGTTCCGGCTGTCGCGGATCTGCGGCAAGGTCAAGAGCCGTGCCGGGAGGTACACGGCCGAGGTCCCGGACGTGGTGACCGTACGGGAGACCGTGGCGAGCTGGGCCGGGGAGAGCGCGGACCGCTCGGCGCTGATCCGGCTGCGCGCGGGCGCCGGGTACCCGCTGCGGGCCCGGGCCACGGCGGTGCGCGAGGGCGGGGACGGCTGGGACGAGCTGGAGATCCCGTACGGGCACGGGCTGGACGCCTGGCTGGTGGAGTTCGGGCCGGACGTGGTGGTGGTGGAGCCCGCTGATCTGCGGGCCGACGTGGTCGACCGGCTCCGTGCCGTGGCCAAGGGCTGAGGGGGACGCGTACCAGCATGGCTGCGAACGCCATTGACCAGACCCGCCGGATGCTGTCCCTGGTGACGTATCTGCGCGAGCGCCCCGGGGCGCACATCGCCGATGTGGCGCGTGCCTTCGGGATCACCGAGGACGAGCTGATCTCGGACCTGGACGTGCTGCCGATGTGCGGGACGTCCTTCCGGGGCGGGGACCTGCTCGACATCGACACCGACGGTGAGCGCATCTGGTGGCGCAATCCGGACGCGTCGGGGGAGTCCACGGCGGAGCCGCTGCGGCTGGCCGCCGACGAGGCGACCGCGCTGCTGGTGGCCGCCCGCGCGGTGGCGACGCTGCCGGGGCTGCGCGAGAGCGACCGGGACGCGCTGCTGCGGGCCACCGCGAAGCTGGAGGCGGCCGCGGGCGAGGCGGCCGGGGCGAGCGCGCGGCTGTCGGTGACCTTCGAGTCGGAGGGCGGGGTCTTCGCCGACGTCGACCGGGCGATCTCGGAGCGGCGGCGGCTGTGGCTGCGTTACTACTCGCCGGCCCGGGACGAGCTGACCGAGCGCACGGTCGACCCGATCCGGCTGTTCGCCGTGGGGCACACCTACCTGGAGGGGTGGTGCCACCTCTCCGAGGCGCGGCGCACCTTCCGGCTGGACCGGGTGGCCGAGATCCGGCTGCTGGACGAGCGGGCGGAGCCGCCGGCGATCGAGCCGCGGGACCTGTCCGAGGGGCTGGTGCAGCCGGCCGCCGAGGACCCGGAGGTGGTGGTCGAGGTCGGCCCCGGTGGGCGCTGGGTGGCCGAGTACTACCCGCACGACAGCGCGCGCGAGCTCCCCGACGGCGGTCTTCGGATCACGCTGCGCACCCCGGATCCGGCGAGCCTGCGGCGCCTGGGGCTGAGGCTGGGGCGGGACGGACGGATCGTGGAGCCTCGAGAGCTGGCGGAGAGCGCCCGGCAGGCGGCTCGTGACGCACTCGCGGGGTATGGGGAACAGGACTGAGGGGGATCGCCGAGCGATGTCTGGAATGTCTGCGTTGTCTGGCCGCTCGGGGGGCCGGGGGCCGGTCACCTTCAAGGCGGCCTGTCCTGACTGCCGGGCCCGCTGCGAGCTGGCGGCGGGCGCGTTGCGCCTGGCCATCGGCGGGACCCGGAAGGCCACCTTCTACTCGTTCACCTGCCCCGAGTGCGGCGCGTCGGTCCGCAAACCCGCCGGTGAGCGCATCGTCGAGCTGCTGACCGGCGGTGGGGTGAGCACCCTGCGGAGCGTGTGAGGGCACCCGCTAGGCTCGGGGCATGCTGTGGCCGATGCTCGCGATTGCCCTGGGTTTCACCGGTCTGTCCGTCCTCGGAGTGCTCGCCGTCCGGGTGGGCCTCCAGGCCCGGCGGCTGGCCCGTGAGGTGGACCGTGCCGGGCGCCGGATCTCCGGCGCCGCGGGGGAGCTGGAGCAGGCCGCGGCCGATCTGGCGGCGCAAGCGGGGGTACCCCGGGGGATTGCCGGGCGTTAACCCCTGGGGGTTACGATCCTTGCCAGAGAGCATTCCGGGGCGTCCCGGGCTGCCCGCCACCACACCCAGCCGTTTCGGTGAGAAGGAAGTCACACATGATCGGCAATCTGAAGCCTCTTGAGATCCTCCTGATCATCGCCGTGATCGTGCTGCTGTTCGGCGCCAAGAAGCTCCCCGAGATGGCCCGCTCGCTGGGCAAGTCGGCCCGCATCCTCAAGAGCGAGGCCAAGGCGATGAAGAAGGACGGCGAGGCCGACGCCGCGCCGGCCGCCCCGGTCGCCGACACCACCGCCCCGCAGCAGCAGGCGGCCCCGCGCACCATCCAGGCCGCGCCGGGTGACGTCACCAGCTCCCGGCCCGTCAACGAGCCGAACCGCACCGCCCAGGGCTGATCGCCGGTCACGCCAGTCATCTGCAACGAGACAAGGGACGTGGGTTGCTCAAGTCTGCCCGTAAGCAGGGGAACCAAGGCAAGCAGGAGAAGGACGCCGAAGGGCGGATGCCTCTTGTCGAGCACCTGCGTGAGCTGCGGAACCGCCTGCTGAAGTCGGTACTGGCGATCCTCGTGATCACCGTCATCGCCGCGTACAACTTCCGCCCGATCATCGCGTTCCTGCTGGAGCCGATGCTCAGCTCGGTGGGCTGCCTCGACGGTGTGGTGACCCAGCGCAACGGCCGTCCCTGCGCGGACATGACCGTCAACGGTCTGATCGCGCCGTTCTCCATCGCGCTCAAGGTCGGCCTCATGGCGGGCATCGTGCTGGCGACCCCGATCTGGCTCTACCAGGTCTGGGCCTTCGCCGCCCCCGGCCTGCACCGGCACGAGAAGAAGTACGCGCTGACCTTCGTCGCCGTGGGCGCCCCGCTCTTCCTGTCCGGCGCGGTGCTCGCGTACAAGGTCCTCCCGCAGACCGCGCAGATCCTGCTCGAGTTCACGCCCGACAACGTACGCAACCTGCTCCCGGTCGACGACTACCTCGACCTGGTCACCCGCATGGTGATCGTCTTCGGGCTCGCCTTCGAGCTGCCCCTGCTGCTGGTCCTGCTGAACTTCACCGGGGTGCTCACCGCGAAGCGGCTGGCCGGCTGGTGGCGGGGCTTCGTCCTCGGCATCACGGTCTTCTCGGCCTTCGCCACCCCCACCGGTGACCCGCCGACCATGCTGGCGCTGGCCCTGCCCATCGTGGCCCTCTACTTCATCGCGCTCGGGATCTGCCTGGTCAACGACCGCAGGCGCAAGCGCAGGGACCCGGACGCGGGCCTCGACGACGACGAGGCCTCGCAGCTGGACCTGACCCCGGCCGCGCTCGGCGCGACCGAGGCGGTGGCCGCCCCCGCGGCCCTGCCCGAGCAGGCCGACGGCGACCGCCGCCGGATCAACGGCTACGACGACGCGACCTGAGGTCCGCCGCCCGCCATCCCACCATCCCGCCGCCGGAAGCGGCCGGGGCGCGTACACCGCGCACCGGCCGCTTCTCCGCGTTCCCGGCCGCTCCCACCGGCGTTCCGCGGCCCCCGCCGGGGGTTGTGCGGCCCCCGCCGGGGTCGTGCGGTCCCTGCCGTAAAGGTCGCGCCTGTTGTCACAGGTGGCGGGTAGGCTCAAGTCAAGATGACCGAGGACCTCTCTCCCGCCGAGCGCTACGCCGCTGCCCGGATCCGCGCCGCCGAGGAGGCCACCGCGCTGGCCCCCTTCCGCGAGATGTACGAATTCGGACTGGATCCCTTCCAGATCGAAGCCTGCCAGGCCCTGGAGGCCGGCAAGGGCGTGCTCGTGGCCGCCCCCACCGGATCCGGCAAGACCATCGTCGGCGAATTCGCCGTGCACCTGGCCCTGCGGCAGGGCCGCAAGTGCTTCTACACCACGCCCATCAAGGCCCTGTCGAACCAGAAGTACGCCGACCTCGTCAAGCGCTACGGCGCCGACAAGGTGGGCCTGCTGACCGGTGACAACAGCGTCAACTCCGAGGCGCCGGTGGTCGTGATGACCACCGAGGTGCTCCGCAACATGCTCTACGCGGGCTCCCAGTCGCTCCTCGGCCTCGGCTACGTCGTGATGGACGAGGTGCACTACCTCTCCGACCGGTTCCGCGGTGCCGTCTGGGAGGAAGTGATCATCCACCTCCCCGAGTCGGTGACCCTGGTCTCCCTGTCGGCCACCGTCTCCAACGCGGAGGAGTTCGGTGACTGGCTGGACACCGTGCGTGGCGACACCGAAGTGATCGTCTCCGAGGAGCGGCCCGTCCCGCTGTGGCAGCACGTCATGGCCGGCCGCCGGATCTACGACCTCTTCGAGGAGGAGAGCGACCACGGCGGCCGCGGCTCCGCCCGCCGCGAGGTCAACCCCGACCTGCTGCGCATGGCCCGCGAGGAGAACAGCCGGACGTACAACCCGCGCGACCGGCGCCGCGGCAAGATGGTCCGCGAGGCCGACCGCGAGCGCGAGCGCCGCTCCCGGGGCCGGATCTGGACCCCGGGCCGCCCCGAGGTCATCGAGCGCCTCGACAACGAGGGCCTGCTCCCGGCCATCACCTTCATCTTCAGCCGGGCCGGCTGCGAGGCCGCCGTCCAGCAGTGCCTGTACGCCGGGCTGCGCCTGAACAACGAGGAGGCGCGCCTGACGGTGCGCGGCATCGTCGAGGAGCGCACGGCCGCCATCCCGGCCGAGGACCTGCACGTGCTCGGCTACTACGAGTGGCTGGAGGGCCTGGAGCGGGGCATCGCCGCGCACCACGCCGGCATGCTGCCGACCTTCAAGGAGGTCGTGGAGGAGCTCTTCGTGCGCGGCCTGGTCAAGGCCGTCTTCGCCACCGAGACCCTGGCGCTGGGCATCAACATGCCCGCGCGCACGGTGATCCTGGAGAAGCTCGTCAAGTGGAACGGCGAGCAGCACGCCGACATCACCCCCGGCGAGTACACCCAGCTCACCGGCCGTGCCGGGCGGCGCGGCATCGACGTCGAGGGCCACGCGGTGGTGCTGTGGCAGCGCGCCATGGACCCGGGCGCGCTCGCGGGTCTGGCCGGCACGCGCACGTACCCGCTGCGCTCCAGCTTCAAGCCGTCGTACAACATGGCGGTCAACCTGGTGCAGCAGTTCGGCCGGCACCGCTCGCGCGAGCTGCTGGAGACCTCCTTCGCCCAGTTCCAGGCGGACCGCTCGGTCGTCGGGATCTCCCGCCAGGTCCAGCGCAACGAGGAGGGCCTGACCGGCTACCGCGAGGGCATGACCTGCCACCTGGGCGACTTCGAGGAGTACGCGCGGCTGCGCCGCGACCTGAAGGACCGCGAGACGGAGCTGGCCAAGCAGGGCGCGTCCCAGCGCCGGGCGCAGGCGGCGAGCTCGCTGGAGCGGCTCAAGCCGGGCGACGTCATCCACGTGCCCACCGGCAAGTTCGCCGGACTGGCCCTGGTCCTGGATCCGGGCGTGCCGGGCGGGCGGGTCAACGGGCACCGCGGCCACGAGTACCACGAGGGCCCGCGCCCGCTGGTGCTGACCGTCGAGCGGCAGGTCAAGCGGCTCGCCGCGATCGACTTCCCCGTCCCGGTGGAGCCGCTCGAGCGGATGCGGATCCCCAAGTCCTTCAACCCGCGCTCGCCGCAGTCCCGCCGGGACCTGGCGTCCGCGCTGCGCACCAAGGCCGGGCACATCGTGCCCGACCGGCACCGGCCCGGCCGGGCGGCGGCCGCCGACGACCGCGAGATCGCCAGGCTGCGCGCCGAGCTGCGCCAGCACCCCTGCCACGGCTGCGACGAGCGCGAGGACCACGCCCGCTGGGCGGAGCGCTACCACCGCCTCCAGCGCGACACCAAGCAGCTGGAGCGGCGGATCGAGGGCCGCACGAACACCATCGCCCGCACCTTCGACCGGATCCACGCGCTGCTGACCGAGCTGGACTACCTGCGCGAGGACGAGGTCACCGAGCACGGCAGGCGGCTCGCCCGCCTGTACGGCGAACTCGACCTGCTGGCCTCCGAGTGCCTGCGGGCGGGCGTCTGGGAGGGCCTGAACCCGGCCGAGCTCGCCGCCTGCGTCTCGGCGCTGGTCTTCGAGGCCCGCCAGGCCGACGACGCGGTGGCGCCGAAGGTGCCCGGCGGCGCGGCGAAGGCGGCGCTCGGCGAGATGGTCCACATCTGGGGCCGGCTCGACGCGCTGGAGGAGGAGCACCGGATCAACCAGACGGAGGGCGTGGGCCAGCGCGAGCCGGACCTCGGCTTCGCGTGGGCGGCCTACCAGTGGGCCTCCGACAAGAGCCTGGACGAGGTGCTGCGCGAGGCGGAGATGCCGGCCGGCGACTTCGTGCGCTGGTGCAAGCAGGTCATCGACGTGCTCGGACAGATCGCGGCGGCCGCTCCGGCGGGCGGTGAGAGCGGCTCCACGGTGGCCCGTAACGCACGCAAGGCCGTGGACGCGCTGTTGCGGGGTGTAGTGGCCTACAGCTCGGTCGGATAGCCGTTTTTGGGCCTTCCTCCGAAGGAGACCGTGGCCGGATCTCATCTCTTGCCATGATCGATTCTCGGCCTGCTGTGCGACGATCGGCGCATGAACGGGCCAGGTAGACGGGTCGGACGCCCGCGCGCCGACGGGCACAGACAGCAGAGCGGGCGTCCGCCGCGCGAGGAACTCCTCTGCGCGGCGGCGGAGTTGTTCGCCGATCGCGGGTACGCGGCCACCACCACCCGGGCGGTGGCCGAACGGGCGGGAATGCGCCAGGCCACGATGTACCACTACTTCGGCGGCAAGGAACAACTCCTCGCCGAACTCCTGGAGTCCACGGTCGCCCCCTCGCTGGCCCTGGCGCGGCGGCTGCTCGCCGACCCCGGGCGCCCGCCCGAGGCGCGGCTGTGGGAGCTGTGCCGCTCGGACGTCCATCTGCTGTGCTCCGGCCCGTACAACCTCGGCGGGCTCTACCTGTTGCCCGAGGTCGCCGGTGAGCGCTTCGCCCGCTTCCGCCGGATGCGCGGCGAACTGAAGGACGCCTACCGCACGTTGCTGGCGGGCACCTCGGCCGCCGCCGAACTGGCCGGCAATCCGGCCGGGTTGTCGCTGCGCACCGACCTGGTCTTCGGGCTGATCGAGGGCGTGATGCTGATCCACCGCTCGGACCCGCACCGCCCGGTGGAGGCCTTCGCGCAGGCCACGGCGGACGCGGCCCTGCGCATCGCGGGCATCCGGCGCCACCGGGCGCCGTAGCGGGTCATCTGGCGCCGCAGCGGGTCATCGGGCGGGGGCCCTCAGTTGTTCTGGTACCTCTCCCAGCCGTTCCACGGGCCGGGCTCGAACGTGGGGCCGTCCCCGCCGCCGAGGTGGCGGCGGGGCGCCGGTACGGTGCGCGGCGCGTCGAGGTCCTGCCACGTCCACGGCCGGGCGGGCGAGCCGTCCGTCTCCAGACCGTAGGGCGACCGGCGGCGCGGCGGGTCCGCGTCCTGGTGCTCCGGGGCCGGCGCGGGGGCCGCCCGGGCGACGCGGTCGGCGGCCGCCGTCTCGCCCGCCTCGCGCAGGGACCGCAGGAGCCGGTCCAGGTAGTCGGTCCCGAACCGCGCCAGGACGTCGCTGCGGGAGGCCTTGTCGATCAGGCGCTCGGCCAGGTCGTCCTGCCCCACTTCCCGCAGCAGAAGCAGCAGCCCCGCGACGTCCGGCTCCAGGTCCAACGACCCGGGCATGCTGATGCCCGTGTCCATCGTCCAGCCGGGACGGGCCGTGTCGACGGCGCGCCGGGACAGCTCCGCGACCTCGTCCGTCCGGCCCAGGGAGCGCAGGGTGCGGAGCAGGAAGCCGAGTGCGACCACCTCGCCGACGAAGGCCTCCCGTGCCGCGCGCCCGGCGAGTTCCGGCACCAGCGCCTGTCTGCCCAGCAGCGGCAGCTGCTCGATGAGGTAGGCCGCGTACCCCGTGTCGGTCAGGTCGACCTCGGCAGCGGTGCGGTCGATCAGCCGGCCCGCGGGCCCGTCCTGTCCCAGCCGCCGCAGGGCCCACAGGAGCATCACCACACCGTGGGCCCGTCCGGCGACGGCGTGTTCCACGGGGTCGCGCGCCAGCAGATCGCGTACGCAGTCGGCCAGTCCGGCGGCCGCCAGCTGGTCCAGGAGCGCCCCGACCTCGGCGGGGTCGGTCAGCTCCACCGCCGGTACGGCCCGCACGGCCAGGCGCCGGGCCGCCGACGGCATCCCCGCACCCCGCACGTAGCGCATCAGCTCGGCGACCGCCCCCGGGGCGTCGACGTCCGCCGAGGCCACGACACGGTCGGCGAGAGCGGCCGCCACCTCGCCCTGGTCCGCCGCCCGCAGCTCCTCGACCAGGAGCATCACCACGACAGGCTCGGCCGTCCGCACCCGCCCGGCCATCTCCCGGGCCCAGCCGGCGAGTTCCGCCGGAGGGCGGCCGGTGGCCAGCCGGATGCGCAAGCGCAGCCGGGCGAAGTCGGGGCAGCCCGGGTCGGCGCCCGGCAGGGCGCGGTCGGCCAGGGCGGCCGCCGACGCGGTGAGTCCGGCTTCCAGGAACAGGTCCAGGACCTCGCCCAGCTCGTCGGAGTCGGTGACGTCCAGCGCGGCGGCGGCTCTTTCGGCGAGTCGGGCAGCGGCCCCGTCATCGCCGTACTCGCGCACCTCCCGGAACAACGCGGCGGCGGACCGCGGTGCGTCCAGGCCGGCGTGCTCCGCGAGCCACCGCGCCACGTCCTGGTCGTCGCATGCCTCGCTGGGCGCGACGAAGAACAGGTTGAGCCCTGCGTGGAGGCTCCCGGCCATCGTCGCGCGCCGCAGCAGCAGCACCGCCTGCTTGACGAAGTCGCCGTTCTGCGCGGCGAGGGAGAGCAGGTTCAGGTCGTCCGGGTCCCGGGTGTGCCGCGTCAGGGCGTCCCAGAGCGCGGGGGAGGCCTGCGGTACCGCCCGCCGGGCGCGCAGGGCCTGGTGGAGGTAGTCGGCCGGTTCGTACGCCGGTTCCGTGCCGGCCGCGGACCGGACGGCCACCAGCGCGGTCAGGGTGTGGCGGATGTCGGTACGCCGGCCGTCCGGGCGCACGCCCGCGGTGAGGGCGTCCAGGGCGGCCCGCGCCCAGTCGGCGTCGGCGGGCCGCAGCCGTGGGGCCAGGGCGGCGTCGGCGGCCTCGGCCAGCAGGGCCCGCGGGATCGCCGTACGGTGGCCGAGCTCCCGCGCGACCACGGCCGCGGTGACCAGCGCGTGCTCCGCGTGCGTGAAGTGGCCGCCGGGGCCCATCAGATAGGCGTCCAGCAGCTCCGGGCCCCCGCTGAGGTGCTGGACGACCTTGCCGTCGGCGGCCCCGGCCCGGACCGCGTCCGCCATCCGGGTGTCGCCCGTGGACCGCGCCAGCTCCTCCCACCGGCCGGACTCGGCGCCCGTCAGCTCACCGGGGACGGCGATCCTGCGGGTGACCGGGGCCTGGAGCAGCGCGCGGACCTGGCTGTGCGGATCCCCGGCCACCGCGGGCCGGACCAGCTCCTCCCAGTACGGCTCCGTCCACAGTGTGCCGGCCGCGATGATCCCGGTACGGGTGAGCAGCAGTCGGCGCAGGGCGGCGGCCGCTTCCTCGGCCCGGCCCCCGTAGAAGAAGCGCTGCGCCTCGTTGAGCCACAGCACACCGCCGGGGCCGAGGCCCGGTCCGTCCGCCTCCAGCAGGTCCATCAGGTCGGCGGTGTGCGCGGGGCGCCACAGCGGGTGGCCCGGCGCCAGGCGGGCCAGGGCCTCGAACAGGGCGCGGGTCTTCCCCGTGGAGGAGCCACCGGTGAGCACGACCAGCACGGACGCCGTGCCGTCCAGGGCCGGCCGCAGGCTCCGCTCCAGCTCGTCGTCGTGGGGCCGGCGCAGGTACGGGGTGAGGAAGGGGATCCGCGGCGGGTCGTCCGCGGCGGCCCCGCGGGGCAGGAGCGCCGGGTGCACCTCCAGCAGCCGGGGGCCCGACTCCGAGACGGTGGCGGTCCGGTCGGGTACGGCGGCCTGACCGGGGCGGCCCTCCGCGCGCGACAACAGCTCCCGGAGGCGGTCGAGGCCGGCCGCGTCGATGCGCAGGGCCCCGGCGAGGGCGGCCACCGTGCGCCACGTCGGGACGGGGTTGCCGGGGTTGAGGGCCTGGCTGATCGTCGTCAGCCCCACCGGCGTCCCCGCGGTGTCCGTTCTGGCCTTCAGGTCCTTGCGCGCGAGCCCCGAGCGCCCCTTCGCCTCGTTCAGCACGTCCCGCAGCGCGGCCAGCGCCTCCTCGGCGGTCTCCGGCATGCACCCTCCCCCACGCACCCGTTCAGTGTGTTCATTTTCGTCCGCCGAACCCCGCCGTACGCGGAACTCGCCATCTTCGTCCCGTCGAGAACGAACCCACGGAGGTACCGAGATGTCTGTTTCCGTCGTCGTCGCGCTGACCCTGCTGGTCGCCGGGGCCGTGCTCCTGCCGGCCGTCCTCACCGCGATCGGCGCGGCGCTGCTCGCCCGGGCGGGCGGCGCCGCGCCGGCCGCCGTACTGATGCGGGCGGGCATCGCGTTCGGTGCGACGCTCACCCTGACCGTCCTGATCGCGGACACGCTGATCGGCCTGCTGCGCTGAGCGGGCGGGGGAGCGGGCGAGGGAGGAGGACCGCAGGGGCCGGGCTACGCCGCCCAGCCCGGGTAGTCGTACCAGGCCCGGAGCCTCAGCCCGCTCTCGAAGCGGTGTGCGGCTCCGGTGACCGGGTCGGTGAAGGACAGGGTGCGGGCGAGGAGTTGCAGGGGGCGGCGGTAGTCGTCCGGGGCCGGGTCGGTGAGCTCGGGGTAGACCGGGTCGCCGAGGATCGGCAGGCCCAGGCTGTTCATGTGGACGCGCAGCTGGTGGGTGCGGCCGGTGTGCGGGGTGAGGCGGTAGCGGCCCAGGCGGTCGGTGTGGTCGAGGAGTTCGATGCGGCTCTCGGCGTTCGGCTCGCCCGGGATCTCGGCGGCCGCCACCACCCCGCGGACCTTCTCGATCCGGCTGCGGACCGTACGCGGCAGGGTGGCGGCCAGGGCCGGGTCGTGGGCGGCGATCGCCTCGTACTCCTTGTGCACCCGCCGCGCCTGGAAGAGGAGCTGGTACGCGCCGCGGTCCTCGGGGCGGACGCTGAACATCACCAGACCGGCGGTGAGCCGGTCCAGGCGGTGTGCGGGGGAGAGCTCGGGCAGCTCCAGCTCGTGGCGCAGCCGGGCGAGAGCGGTCTGGGTGACGTGACTGCCGCGCGGGGTGGTGGCCAGGAAGTGCGGTTTGTCGACGACGAGGAGGTGCTCGTCGCGGTGCACGACCCGGATCGGGAACGGCACGGGGGTCTCGGGCGCCGGGTCGCGGTGGAACCAGAGGGAGCCGCCCGGCTCGTACGGGTCCCCGGCGCGCACCGCCCGGCCGTCGGAGGCGTACACCCGGCCGTCCGCGAGCAGCCGCGCGATCGCCTCCGCCCCGGCGCCGCCCGCGTAGTGGGCCGTCAGGAACGCGCCGACGGTGCTGTACGAGGCCTGCGGCGGCTGGCGCAGCCGGATGGGGTCGATGCCGTCGCGCTGCGGCAGGGGCGGGGTGGGTCGGGGGGTACGGCGTCTCATCGAGGCCAAGGGTAGGGCCCGGCGGCGTCAGGAGGTGCGGGTGAAGGTGCCGAGGCGGTTGGTGTCCAGGTACTCGATGCGGACCGTGCCGTCCTTGAAGAACACCCCGGTGCGGCCGACGGCGTTCTCGCCGGTGGTCTCGAAGCTGAAGGTGTCGCCGTCGTAGTGGGCCAGGGGGAAGCGCAGCGGCTTCGGGCCGAGGGCGAGGGTGAGCGCGCCGTCGTCGGCGGTGACCGTCAGCGGGCCGTAGTACGGGTTGGCGTAGGTCCCGGTGTAGGCGTCGGCGGCGCGGGCCGGCCGGGCGCCGGCGGGCGGGTGGGCGTAGTCGGTGGGGGAGCGGGCCGCCCGGTCCTGCTGGGCGTAGAGCCCGGCGGCCAGGGTCAGCCAGTCCGTGGTGGGCCTGCCGTGTTCGGCCGTGTCGAAGAAGTCCAGGGCGACAGCGTCGGCCAGGCCGACGGGCCGGCCGTTGGTGAGGACGACGATGCCGAGCTGTTCGAGGGGGAGCATCGTGACGTTGGTGTTGGCGCCGAGGTCGAAGGCGCCGGAATGGCTCAGGCGCAGGCGGCCGGCGTCGTCGTAGGAGACGTTCCAGCCGAGTCCGTAGAAGCCGGCGCGGGCGGTGGGGGTGGCGGGCGGCTGCGAGACGATCTCGGGGACGTGGGTCCGTGCGAGGGGCGCGGCGCCGATGATCCGCCGGCCGTCGAGCTCGCCGTCGGCGAGCTGGAGCCGCAGCCAGCGGGCGAGGTCGCGGGCGGTGGAACTGGTCCCGCCGGCCGGGGCCTGGGCGTCGGGGACACGGGCGGGGCCGGGCGCCCAGCTGCCGTCGGCGCGCCGGACGTGGGTGACGGCGCGGTCGGACCGGTCGGCGTACGCCTGGTAGGTGGTGGCGGTACGGGTCATGCCGGCGGGTTTGTAGAGGGTGTCCTGGCTGAGCTTCTCCCAGGTGGTGCCGCGGGCGCGGGCGACGGCCTCGGCGGCGGCGGTCAGGCCGAAGTTGGTGTAGGCGTAACTGGCGCGGAAGGGGTCCAGGGGTTCGAGGCGGAGGTGGTCGAGGATGTACGCCTGGTCGTAGCCGAGGTCCTCGAGCAGGTCGCCGGCGTGGTCGGGCAGGCCGCTGCGGTGCGAGAAGAGGTCGGCGGTGGTGACGTGGGCGCTGACCCAGGGGTCCTTCAGGGCGAACCCGGGGAGGTCGGTGCGGCGGTCCCAGCCGGCGGCGTCGGTGAGGGTGCCGGCGACGACGGTGGAGGCCACGGGCTTGGAGAGGGAGGCGATCTGGAAGACGGTGTCGGGGCCGACGGCCGCGGTCCGGCCGGCCTCACGTACGCCGTAGCCCTTGAGGTGGACGACCTTGTCCCGGTGCACCACGGCGACGGCGACCCCGGGGACGCCGGTGCGGCGCATCGCGTCGGCGACGGTGGCGTCGAGGCGGCCGAGCGCGGTCCGCACAGCCTCGGCGGTGATCTGGGGGCGCGGGGGCGGCGGCGGGCCGGGCGCGGCGGCCGCCGGTCCGGCGGCGAGGGTGACGACAAGGCCGACGGTGGCCGCGACCACCGGCGCGCGCGGCATACGCATGGGCCCATTGTCACGCGGGCCGCGCGTTTGCGCTGGGCGCGGCGGAACGGTCGCGGCCGGCTCCGGCCGGCCCGGCGGGCTGCGTCTGCGTGGTTGTGCGGGCCGTGGGCGTCTGCGGGCCCGGTGGGCGGGTGCGTCCCGCGCTGCGCGCGGGCCGGGGTTCCCGCCCGCACCACCCGTGCGGGTCGTCGGTCGGGTGCGGGTGGCCCCGGCGGGGGCGGGGCGCCGTCGGCGGCTGCGGCCGCGTATGTCAGCCCGCGCGGCGTTTGAGCGCAACGGGGGTCCGGGGCGGAGCCCCGGGTTCGGGAAGGGGCGGGGTGGGGAAAAGCCCCGCAGGGCCGGGGCCGGGGAGGGCCAGGCTGGCCGGGAAGGCCCCGGGGGCTCGGCGCCACGTGAGGTCAGGGACCGGTGCACCGTGGGTCCGGGACCGGGGCGGTCCGAGGGCCCCGGGGCTCGGGGGCGCAGCTCCCGGGTCAGGACTCCTGTTCGGCCTCTACGCGGGCGTTCCAGTCCCGCTTGATCGCCCGCCAGCCCTCGTCCGTCTCGCCCAGCCGCCAGTAGCCCGAGATCGACAGCCGCTCGCGCGGCACCTGGTGCTCCAGGCGCAGGAAGCGGCGGAGGTCCTTCACGAAGCCGGCCTCGCCGTGGACGAAGGCGTGGACGTCGTCCGAGGGGAACGCGAGCGAGGTCACCGCCTCGACCAGGGCCTCGCCGACCGGGCGGGGCCCGCGATGGACCCATACGGGGGTGATCCCGTCCGGGGTCGCGATCTTCTGCTCGTCGTCCGGACCGTCGACCTCGACGAAGGCGTACACGTCGGCACCCGCCGGCATCCGCTCCATCGCCGCGCCGATCGCCGGCAGCGCCGACTCGTCGCCCACCAGAAGGTGCCAGCCAGCCGCCGGGTCCGGGGCGTACCCGCCGCCGGGGCCCAGGAAGTACACCCGCTCGCCGGGCCGGGCGCGGGCCGCCCAGGGGCCGGCCAGGCCCTCGTCGCCGTGCACGACGAAGTCGATCGTCAGCTCCAGGTGCGCCGGGTCCCACAGCCGTACCGTGTACGCCCGCTGCCGCGGCCACTGCTCCCGCGGGAACGTGGCCCGGATCTGCTCCAGGTCCCACGGCAGCGGATAGGAGACGCCTTCCGGCGCGAAGAGCAGTTTCACGTAGTGGTCGGTGAACTCGCCCGCGCCGAAGCCGGCCAGCCCGTCACCGCCCAGCACGATCCGCACCATGTGCGGCGTGAGCCGCTCGGTGCGCATGACGATTGCGGTTCCGACTGTACGGGCGCGTCCTTCGGCCACGGCGTATCCCCTGACTCCCCTGAAACTTAGGTTAGCCTAAGCTAGCACGTCAGGCGCGAAGTGACCCGCTGAGACGGGAAACCGCTCCTCCCAGACCCCACCGTTGGGCGAGCGCGTCCACCATTTCGGGGTGCGCCGGCGCACCCGGCAGCGCGGGGTCGAACGCCGGGAGCGGCACGTCGGAGGCCACCCGCACCACCTTCGGCGCCACCGCCAGATACGGCCGGGACTCGTCCAGCCGCTTGCGCTGCGTGGGGGTCAGCTTCGACTTCGGGTCGTCGACCGCCGCCATGATCCCGGCCAGGTCCCCGTACGCGTCCAGCAGCTTCGCCGCCGTCTTCTCGCCGATGCCCGGTACGCCGGGCAGCCCGTCGCTCGGGTCCCCGCGCAGCAGCGCCAGGTCCGCGTACCCCGGCCCGTCCACGCCGTACTTCTCCCGCAGCAGCGCCTCGTCGGTCACCTGGAGCGTGCCCACACCCTTGAGCGGGTACAGCACCCGCCGCCGCCGGGCGTCGTCCACCAGCTGGTAGAGGTCGCGGTCCCCGGTGACGATGTCCACCGGGCCGCTCGCCCGCGCCGTCAGCGTGCCGATGACGTCGTCCGCCTCGTACCCCGCCACCCCCACCCGCGCGATCCCGAAGGCGTCCAGCGCCGCCTCGATGACCGGCACCTGCGGGGCCAGGGTGTCCGGGATCTCCTCCTCGTCGGGCCCGGCCGCCGTCTCCACGGCGACCCGGTGCGCCTTGTACGAGGGGATCAGGTCCACCCGCCACTGCGGCCGCCAGTCGGCGTCCATGCACGCCACGAGGTCGTCGGGGCGGTGGTCCTGCACCAGCCGGGCGATGAAGTCGAGCAGCCCGCGCACGGCGTTGACCGGGGTCCCGTCGGGGGCCCGTACGGAGTCCGGGACCCCGAAGTACGCGCGGAAATAGAGGGAGGCGGTGTCGAGGAGCATCAGACGTCGGGTCACGCCCCGATCATGCCGTACGCCACGGACAGTGACCGGAGCGCCACTGGAGTTCACCGGCGGCGTAGCGCGGTCGCCCCGTGCGCGCGAAATGCCGGGCGAATGCTGCGTAAGGTGCTTACAGCACACCGATGTGCGACGGACAAGGGGAGGGCAGCCCCGCCATGGACGACAAGGAAAAGGAAAAGGACGCCAGGGATCCGCTCCGGGTGGGCGTGGCCGTGCGCAAGCGGCGCCGCGCGCTCCAGCTCACCCTCGCCGCCGTGTCGGCGCGCAGCGGACTGTCGGTTCCTTTCCTGAGCCAGATAGAGAACGAACGGGCCCGGCCCAGCATGCGCTCCCTGGAGCGGGTCGCCGACGCGCTGGAGACCACGGCCGTCGAGCTGCTGGAGGCGTCCGACACCGCGCGCACGGTGGACCTCGTCCGGGCCGCGGAGGACTTCGGACCCGGTGCGGAGCGTCCCGAGGGCGGCGAGCGCCCCGAGGGCGCCGTACCGGTGCCGGGCGTGCGTCCCCTCGTCCGCGGGCACCACCAGCTGCACGCCCTGGAGTTCACCGGGGACCAGGACGCCGGCCGCGAGTACCAGCACCGCAACGACGAGCTGATGTACGTGGTCTCCGGCGCCTGCCAGGTGGAGGCGGAGGGCCGGGCCTACCGGCTGGAGCGCGGTGACGCGCTGTTCCTCTCCGGCGGGGTGCGCCATCGCTGGCGGGCCGCCACCGAGGACACCCGGATCCTGGTCGTCGGGGTCGCCGACCACATCCACGCGACCGCCGAGCCGCCCTCGCCGGGCCACTGATGTCCGTACGCCGCGTCGTCTCGCTGGTGCCGTCGCTGACCGAGGCGGTGGCGGCGAGCGCACCACCGGGGACGCTGGCCGGGGTGACCGACTGGTGCACGCACCCGGCCGGGCTGGACGCCGTATGCGTCGGCGGCACCAAGAACCCGGACGTGGAGCGGATCGTGGCCCTGCGGCCCGATCTGGTGATCGCCAACGAGGAGGAGAACCGGGCCCCGGACCTGGCGGCGCTGCGGGCGGCCGGGCTGCCGGTGCTGGTGACCGAGATCCGCGACCTGCCCCAGGCGCTGCGCGAGCTGGACCGGCTGCTGACCGGCGCCCTGGGGCTGCCCCGGCCGGGCTGGCTGGCGGACGCGGAGGCCGCGTGGGCGCGGGTGGAACCGGTGGGCGCGTGGCGGGCGTTCGTGCCGGTGTGGCGGCGGCCGTGGATGGTGCTGGGCCGGAACACCTTCGCCGGGGACCTGCTGGCCCGGCTGGGCGTGGTCAACGCGTACGGGTGCCATCCCGAGCGGTATCCGAAGGTGCCGGCGGCGGAGCTGGCCGCCTCGGGCTGCGACCTGGTCGTGCTGCCCGACGAGCCGTACCGCTTCACCGCGCAGGACGGGCCCGAGGCCTTCCCCGGGATTCCCGCGGCCCTGGTCAGCGGCCGCCACCTGACCTGGTACGGGCCCTCGCTCGCCGAAGCGCCCGCAGTGCTGGCGAACGCACTGCGGGCGGCGGGTTCCACCAGGCCTGGCCGCTAGCGAGCGGCGGCGGCCTGGGCGGGCCGGGGGCCCGTGAGGAGGCTGCCGTCGGCCAGGCCGCGCAGGGTGTGGACGGCGGCGGCCAGCCAGGCCAGGACGAGGGCGGCGAACAGGGCGGCCGCCAGCCAGTCGAAGGCCGCGAGGCCGGTGTGCCGGGCCAGGCCCTCGGCGCCGGTGACACAGGTGCCCAGGGGGAAGGTGAAGGCCCACCAGGTCATCGCGAAGCCCATGCCGGACCGGGCGGCGCGGACCACCATCGCCACGGCCAGCGCCAGCCACAGCAGCGCGAAGCCCATGACGGGGACGCCGTAGACGACGGCGAAGGCGGCGAAGGCATCGGCGTGGTGGGGGCCGATCGCCAGCGGGGCCTGGTCGGCGAGCTGACCCACGGCGGTGACGGACTGGCCCATGGGGCCGAGCACCAGGAACAGGGTCGGGGTCAGCGCCAGGGGCAGGGGCCCGCCGACGATCAGCCGGCCGAGGATCAGCGGCAGCACGAGCAGGGTGGCCAGCAGGCTGATCCCGAACATCGCGTAGCAGCCCAGCAGCATGGCCTCGCGGGCCTGGCCGGCGGGCAGGTGGGGGATCAGCAGCGGGCCGAGCGCGGCGGAGACCATGGGGGCGACCAGGGGCAGCAGCCACACGGGGCTGGCCTGGGAGGGCTCGACCTTATGGCGTACGACCATCAGGTACGGGACGGTGACGGCGGCGGCCAGGCCCAGGGCGGTGCCGGCGGTGAACAGGACGGCGTCCACGGCGACGGCGGCGCTCTCGCCGATGACCTCCTTGCCGATGATCATCGTGCCGCCGCCGACGGCGAGCAGGGCCATCGCCAGACAGCCGTAGAAGGGGGCGACGGCCGGGTCGAGGAGGTGGGCGCGGGCCTGGTCGCGGTGGTGCAGCCAGTGCCCGGCGCGGGCGGTGAGCACGACGGCCAGGGCCAGGGCCGACAGGGCCCAGATCACCCGGCAGGCGACGTGCAGGCCGGGTATGGCGTACGGGAAGGCCGCGCCGGCGTTCGCGATGATCGCCGTACCCATGACGCAGGCGTACCAGTTCGGGCCGATGTGGCGCAGGGCCGGCAGTCGGCGCCGGGAGGGGACCTGCGCGCCGCCGGCGGGGGTGGTGCCGGGGCGGGAGGTCTGGGGGCGGGGTTGCATGACGGTGGCCATGTCCTCACCCTCGCGCGGGGCGGGAGCGGGCGGCAGACGTCCCCTTCCTATGAGGTCATAAACTGACGTTATGAGTAGCGCGCACCTTCCCCCGCACGACCCCCGGACTCCCGCGGCCCCGCTCTCCCACCGGGTCCCGGACCTGGGCGCCTTGGAGCTGCTGCTGGCGGTGGCCCGGCTCGGCAGCCTGGGGGCCGCGGCCCGCGAGCTGGGCATCACCCAGCCGGCGGCGAGCAGCCGGATCCGGGCGATGGAGGTACGGCTGGGCGTGGCGCTCGTGGACCGGTCGCCGCGCGGCTCCCGGCTGACCGAGCAGGGCGCGCTGGTCACGGACTGGGCGCGGCGGATCGTGGAGGCGGCGGAGGCGTTCGACGCCGGGGCGCAGGCGCTGCGCGGACGGCGCGACTCGCGGCTGCGGGTGGCGGCGAGCATGACGATCGCGGAGTACCTGCTGCCGGGCTGGCTGATCGCGCTGCGCACGGCCCGGCCCGACACGGCGGTGTCGCTGCTGGCGGGCAACTCGGCACTGGTCGCCGAGCGGGTGCTGGCGCACGAGGCGGACCTGGGGTTCGTGGAGGGCGTCACCGTGCCGGACGGGCTGGGGTCGGTGGTGATCGCACAGGACCGCCTGGTGGTGGTGGTCGCCCCGGGGCACCCGTGGGCCCGGCGGTCGGCGCCGGTGCCGGCGGGGGAGCTGGCGGGCACGGCGCTGATCCTGCGGGAGCGGGGGTCGGGCACGCGGCAGGTGCTGGACGCGGGGCTGGCGGCGTACGGGGGTGCGGCGGCGCCGCTGCTGGAACTGGCCTCCACGACCGCGGTGAAGGCGGCCGCCGTGAGCGGGGCGGGGCCGTGCGTGCTGTCGGAACTGGCGCTGGTCGACGAGCTCGCCGCCCGGCGCCTGGTCGAGGTGCCGGTCGCCGACGCGGTGCTGCGCCGTGAGCTGCGGGCGGTGTGGCCCGCCGGCACCCGCCCGGCGGGCCCGGCCCGCGACCTGCTGTCGCTGACCCGCTCGACGCCCTGACGCCGGCCCGGCCGCCGTACGGCGGCCGGGGGTGGGGCCGGTCAGCCCACCGCGACCGTGGTGTGGGCCGCCTCGACCAGGGAGGCCATCACGCGGGTGTCCTTGTCGCGCTCCGGGTGCCACTGGACCCCCAGGACCCACTGGTCGCCGCCGGGGAGTTCGACCGCCTCCACGGTGCCGTCGGCGGCGTGGGCCGAGACGACCAGGCCGCGGCCGAGCCGGTCCACGCACTGGTGGTGGTACGTCGGGACCTGCGCCTCCTCCGGCACCAGCGCGGCGTACCGGGTGCCCGGCACCGGGCGGACCGGGTGCCAGGACATCACGCCCGGCGCCTCGGCGTGCCCGTCGATGTGCTGGACCAGCGTGCCGCCGAGCGCGACGTTCAGTGCCTGCATCCCGCGGCAGATCCCCAGCACCGGTACGCCGTGCTCCAGCGCCGCCCCGATCAGCGCCAGTTCCCACGTGTCCCGTACCGTCGCCGCAGCGCCGGTGCGGGGGTCGCGCGGGGCGCCGTACCGCACCGGATCGACGTCCGGGCCGCCCGCGACGACCAGGCCGTCCACCCGGCTCAGCACCTCCGCCGCCGACTCCGGTTCGTCCGGCGGGAGCAGCATGGCCGCACCGCCCGCCGCCTGCACCAGCTCGTGGTAGCCGGTCGGGGTGAGGACCGTGGGGACGTCCCACACGCCGTAGCGGGTGGACTCCTCCACGTAGGTGGTGATGCCGATGAGCGGCCTGGGCACGGTGCTTACCTCCGGGGAAGGGGTGAGGAGACGGGCGACGGCGACGGGGCGACCGGGCGACGGGGCCTCAGTCGCGGGACAGTTCGGCCTCGGCCGCGGCCAGGGCCGCGAACTCCTCCTCCGGCGCCGAGGCCACCAGACGGTGCCGACTGTAGATCGCGAAATAGGCCAGGGCGGCCGCGTACACGGCCAGTGCGATGAATGCCGCGTCCTTGTCCACCAGGAAGGTGGCGACCAGGGCCGACAGGGCGAGGAGGAAGGCGGCCGTCGATGTGGCGATGCCACCCGGCGTGCGGTAGGGGCGCGCCAGGTGCGGCTCCCGGCGGCGCAGGACGATGTGCGAGAGGGCCATCAGCGCGTACGAGATGGTCGCGCCGAAGACGGCGATGTTGAGCATCCGCGCCCCGTTGCCGGTGGCCGCGGCGAGCGCGAAGCCGATCGCCCCGGGGATCACCAGGCCCAGGTACGGCGCCTTGCGGCTGCTGGTCAGCGACAGGAACCGGGGCAGGTAGCCGGCCCGGGAGAGCGCGAAGAGCTGGCGCGAGCCGGCGTAGATCAGGGAGAAGAAGGAGGCGACGAGTCCGGCCAGGCCCGCGTAGTTGACGAACCGGCTCAGCGCGGTCGGCCCGTCGTCCCCCTCCAGGGCGACGACGAGCGGGTTCCCGGCGGCCTTGATGGCGTCCGAGCCCTGCGCGCCGGTCGCCGCGAAGAAGGTGACGAGGGCGAGCAGCGCGAGGATGCCCATGGAGATCGCGAGCGCCCTGGGCATGGAGCGGACCGGGTCCTTGGCCTCCTCGGCGGCCAGCGGCACGCCCTCGACACCGAGGAAGAACCACATGGCGAAGGGGAACGCCGCCCAGATCCCGAGGACGCCGAAGGGCAGCCACGAGCTCGCGCCGAACGCGGTCGCGTCGACCGCGATGTCGTCCAGCCTGCCTGCGTCGAACTCGGTGAACGCGCCCACCGCGAAGATCAGCAGGGCCGCCACGGCGATGGCGGTGACGATGAGGCTGAAGCGCAGCGCCTCGCCGACGCCCCACAGGTGCACACCGATGAAGACGACGAAGCAGCCGAGGTAGACCGGCCAGCTGGAGGTGAGGCCGAACAGGCCCAGCGACTCGACGTAGTCGCCGATGAAGATGACGATCGCGGCCGGGGCCAGGATGTACTCGATCAGGATGGCGGTGCCGGTCAGGAAGCCGCCCCAGGGGCCCAGCGCGCGCCGCGCGAAGCCGTAGCCGCCGCCCGCGGTGGGCAGGATGGTGGACAGCTCGGCGAGCGAGAACACCAGGCAGGCGTACATGGCGCCCATGAGCACGGTGGCGATGGCGAGACCGCCGAAGCCGCCCTTGTCCAGGCCCACGTTCCAGCCGGAGAAGTCGCCGGAGACCACGTAGGCCACGCCGAGACCGGTGAGCAGGAGCCAGCCGGCGCTGCCCCGGCGCAGCGTGCGGCGCTCCAGGTAGTCCGCTCCCGCGTCCTTTGCGGCGCCCGTGTCCTTTTTGCCGGTGCCGACGCCGGCACCGGCGGGCGGTGTGGGTGCGGATACGGGCACGGGTGCGATGTCGTCGGCCATGTGCGCTCCTGCCTCGGGTACTTCAGGGCAATGGTTTTGAGGCGTACCTTTGCCGTACCGGAGTGGAGCGCGCAAGACCCGTGCGTTAAACGGTGGTAACAAATGTCTCCCCGGCCCCTTCAGGCCAGGAAGCCCCGCAGCAGCGCGGCCGTCCCGCAGCAGTGCTCGCGCATCACCGCGCGCGCCGCCTCGGCGTCGCGCGCCAGGACCGCCTCCACCAGCGCGGTGTGCTGCTGCTGGGAGTGCTCCAGGTTGCGCACCAGTAGCGGGATGCAGTCCAGCAGGTCGTTGACGGTCGCGCGGACCGCCGCGTACTGGGCCGTCAGCGTGGCCGAGCCCGCCAGCTCGCAGAGGGTGAGGTGGAAGAGCGTGTCCTGGCGGCGGTAGTCGGCGAGCTGCGCGTCATGGGTGGCGGCGAGCGCGCCCGTCAGCCGCTCGGCCTGCTCCCCGGTCAGTCCCCGCGTCGCGCACAGCTCGGCCGCGCCGGTCTCCAGCACCTCGCGGAAGCGCAGGACGTCCTCGATGTCCACCCCCGCGACCCGCCGGCGCAGCTCCTCCTCGGCGCCGCCCGCCGGGGTGTCGGGGCGGGGCAGCACAAACGTTCCGCCGTACCGGCCCCGCCGGGCCTCGACCAGCCCCTGGTCCTGGAGCACCTTCAGCACCTCGCGCAGCGTGACCCGGCTGATCCCCATCCGCTCGGCCAGCTCGCGTTCGGGCGGCAGCCGCTCGCCGCCGGGCACCAGGCCCAGCCGTACCACCTGCAGGATCTGCTCCAGCGCCTCCTCGAAACCGCTGCCCGCCCGCACCTGGCGCAGGACGGGATTCAGCCGCGCGACCGCGCCGTTCTCGCTCGCCGTGCCGGTCATGACGCTCCTCCCCTTCTCCGTGCTCCGAATCTTCCCGAAGCCCTTCCCAAGCAATGGTTCTGTTCAATACCTTAGGCGTTCTCGGCTCACCGAAGGAGAGAATCCCGTGGTAGACCGCAAGCCGCCGCTCGCGCCCGAGGAGCTCCGTGCCCTCGTCGCGAGCGGTGAGATCGACACAGTCGTCCTGGCCTTCCCCGACATGCAGGGGCGGCTCCAGGGCAAGCGGTTCGCCGCACAGTTCTTCCTGGACGAGGTGCTCTCCCACGGCACCGAGGGCTGCAACTACCTCCTCGCCGTCGACACCGACATGAACACCGTCGACGGGTACGAGATGTCCTCCTGGGAGCGGGGCTACGGCGACTTCGCCATGCACGCCGACCCCGCCACCCTGCGCCGCGTCCCATGGAACGACGGCACCGCGATGGTCCTGGCCGACCTCGCCTGGCACGACGGCAGCCCCGTCGTCGCCGCCCCCCGCCAGATCCTGCGCCGCCAGCTGGAACGCCTCGCCGAGCACGGCTTCACCGCCCAGGTCGGCACCGAGCTGGAGTTCATGGTCTTCCAGGACACCTACGAGCAGGCCTGGAACGCGAACTACCGCGGCCTGACCCCCGCCAACCAGTACAACATCGACTACTCGGTCCTCGGTACGGGCCGGATCGAGCCCCTGCTGCGCCGCATCCGCAACGAGATGCAGGCCGCCGGCCTCACCGTCGAGTCCGCCAAGGGCGAGTGCAACCTCGGGCAGCACGAGATCGCCTTCCGGTACGACGAGGCCCTGGTCACCTGCGACCAGCACGCCATCTACAAGACCGGCGCCAAGGAGATCGCCAGCCAGGAAGGCGTCTCGCTCACCTTCATGGCCAAGTACGACCAGCGCGAAGGCAACTCCTGCCACATCCACCTCTCGCTCACCGATGCCGACGGGCGCAACGCGATGGCCGGGGACGGGCCGGGCGGCATGTCGGAGACGATGCGCCACTTCCTGGCCGGCCAGCTCGCCGCGCTGCGCGACTTCTCCCTTCTCTACGCCCCCAACGTCAATTCGTACAAGCGTTTCCAGCCGGGATCCTTCGCGCCCACCGCCGTCGCCTGGGGCGTGGACAACCGCACCTGCGCCCTGCGCGTCGTCGGCCACGGCCGCTCCATGCGCTTCGAGAACCGCCTCCCCGGCGGCGACGTCAACCCCTACCTCGCCGTCGCCGGCCTGGTCGCGGCCGGGCTCTACGGCATCGAGAACCGGCTGGAACTGCCCGAACCCTGTGCGGGCAACGCCTACACCGCCGACTTCGCCCACGTCCCCGCCACCCTGCGGGACGCCGCCGAGCTGTGGGAGAACAGCGAGATCGCCAAGGCCGCCTTCGGACCCGAGGTGGTCGCCCACTACCGCAACATGGCCCGCGTCGAACTCGACGCCTACGACTCCGCGGTGACCGACTGGGAACTGCGCCGCTCCTTCGAACGTCTGTGAGGAACCCCGTGACCGACGCGCAGGCCCCCGACGCACCCGACCAGCTGACGGTGCTCAATCCGGCCACCGAAGACGTCGTCGCCCTCGTCCCGGCCGCCACACGGGACGACGTCGACGCCGCGGTCGCGCGGGCCGCCGCGGCCCAGCGCGCCTGGGCCGCGGCCGCCCCCGCCGACCGCGCCCGGCTCCTGCGCCGCTTCGCCGCCGTGGTCGACGAGCACATCGAGGAACTCGCCCAGCTGGAGGTCCGCCAGGCCGGGCACACCATCGGCAACGCCCGCTGGGAGGCGGGCAACGTCCGCGACCTGCTCGACTACGCCGCCGGCGGGGTCGAACGGCTCTCGGGCCGCCAGATCCCCGTCCCCGGCGGCCTCGACGTCACCTTCCTCGAACCCCTCGGCGTCATCGGCATCATCGTCCCGTGGAACTTCCCCATGCCGATCGCCGCGTGGGGCATGGCCCCGGCGCTCGCCGCGGGCAACGCCGTCATCCTCAAGCCCGCCGAGACCACGCCGCTGACGGCGCTGCGGCTGGCCGAACTCGCCCTCGAGGCCGGGATCCCCGAACACCTGCTCCAGGTGCTCCCCGGCCGCGGGCCGGTCGCCGGCGACGCCCTCGTCGAGCACCCCGGCGTCGCCAAGATCGTCTTCACCGGCTCCACCCGCGTCGGCCAGCAGATCATGGCCAAGTGCTCCACCCGCGTGAAGCGGCTGACCCTCGAACTCGGCGGCAAGAGCCCCAACATCGTCTTCGCCGACGCCGATCTTGAAGCCGCGGCGGCAGCCGCCCCCATGGCCTTCCTCGACAACACCGGCCAGGACTGCTGCGCCCGCACCCGCATCCTGGTCCAGCGCAGCGCGTACGACCGCTTCCTGGACCTGCTGGCACCCGCGATCGAGGGCGTACGCGTCGGCGACCCGGCCGACGAGAAGACCCAGATGGGCCCGCTGATCTCGCAGGTCCAGCTGGACCGCGTACGGTCCTACCTGACCGACGACCTCACGGCGATCCGGGGCACCGCCCCCGAGGGCCCCGGCTTCTGGTACCCCCCGACCGTGGTCACCGGAGTCGGCCCGGACGCGGCCGTCGCCCGCGAGGAGGTCTTCGGCCCCGTCGCCGTCGTCCTGCCCTTCGAGGACGAGGCGGACGCCGTACGCCTGGCCAACGCCACCGAGTACGGCCTGGCCGGCTCGATCTGGACCCGCGACGTCGGCCGCGCCATCCGCGTCTCGCGCGCCGTCGCCGCCGGGAACCTCTCCGTCAACTCCCACAGCAGCGTCCGCTACTGGACCCCCTTCGGCGGCTACAAGCAGTCCGGACTCGGCCGCGAGCTCGGACCCGACGCCCTCACCGCTTTCACCGAGACCAAGAACGTCTTCATCAGCACGGAGGCCTGAGCACACCATGACCACTTCCGACACCGAGATCGTCTGCCGCCGTCTGGTCGGCCGCACCGCCGTCATCACCGGAGCGGGCAGCGGCATCGGCCTCGCCACCGCGCGCCGCCTGGCCTCCGAGGGCGCCAACGTCGTCTGCGGCGACATCGACGAGAAGGCCGGCAAGGCCGCCGCCGAAGAGGTCGGCGGCACGTACGTCAAGGTCGACGTCACCGACCCCGAGGAGGTCGAGGCCCTCTTCCGGACCGCCTTCGACACCTACGGCTCGGTCGACATCGCCTTCAACAACGCCGGCATCTCGCCCCCGGACGACGACTCCATCCTCACCACCGGCCTGGAGGCCTGGAAGCGCGTCCAGGACGTCAACCTCACCTCCGTCTACCTGTGCTGCAAGGCGGCCCTGCCCTACATGCAGCGCCAGGGCCGCGGCTCCATCATCAACACCGCCTCCTTCGTGGCCATCATGGGCGCCGCCACCTCGCAGATCTCCTACACCGCCTCCAAGGGCGGCGTCCTGGCGATGTCCCGCGAGCTGGGCGTCCAGTTCGCCCGCGAGGGCATCCGCGTCAACGCCCTGTGCCCGGGGCCGGTCAACACCCCGCTCCTGCAGGAGCTGTTCGCCAAGGACCCCGAGCGCGCGGCCCGCCGCCTGGTGCACATCCCGCTGGGCCGGTTCGCCGAACCCACCGAGATCGCGGCCGCCGTCGCGTTCCTCGCCAGCGACGACTCCTCGTTCATCAACGCCACCGACTTCCTGGTGGACGGCGGCATCTCCGGCGCGTACGTCACCCCGCTGTAGGCCGGGCGGCCGTCCGGGTGCCCCGCCGCGCGGGGCGGGGCACCCGGACCGGGGCGTCAGGCGGTCACCGACCGCCCCCGTAAGTCACCGTCACAGGAAGGTACGGCCCTCGCCCCGGTACGTCGGCACGGTGGCGCTCACCCGGTCGCCCTCGACCAGGTGCAGCTCCTCGAACCGCTCGCACATCTCGCCCGCCTTGGCGTGCCGGAACCAGACCCGGTCGCCGATCAGCAGGTCGTCGGCCGGGCTGCCGAGCAGCGGGGTCTGCACCTCGCCCGCGCCCTCCTGGCCGTCGTACCGCAGCCCCTGCGGCAGGTACGGCTGGGGCAGCCGGTCCGGGCCGGGGGCACCGGAGGCCGGGTAGCCGCCGCCGAGCACGGTCACCACACCGACACCCGGGCGGCGGACCACCGGCAGGGCGAAGAGCGCGGCGGGGCGGCCGCGGAACGAGGTGTAGTGGTCGAAGAGCCGCGGCACGTAGAGCCCCGACCCGGCGGCGATCTCCGTGACCGCGTCCTCGGCGGCGGTCTGCTGCACGCTGCCGGTGCCGCCGCCGTTGACGAACTCCAGGTCCGGTACGACGGCCCGGACCGCCCGTACCGCCTCGGCGCGGCGGGCGGCGAGTTCGGCGCGCGCCCTGGCCTGCATCAGCCGCACCGCGCGGGAGCGCAGCGGCCGGCCGGCCACGGCGTCGCCGACGCCGGCGACGTGGCCCTCGTACCCCATGATCCCGACGACGCGGAAGCCCGGGCGGGCGACGACCGCGCGGGCCAGCGCGGCCAGCTGGGCCGGCTCGCGCACCGGCGACCGGCGGGCGCCGACCCGTACCAGGCCGCCGAACAGGTGCAGGGCGGTGTCGAGTTCGAGGCAGACCCGGATCTCCTGCCGGCCGCCGTCGCGGGCCCGGTCGATCAGCTCCAGCTGCGACTGGTCGTCGACCATGACGGTGACGGCGGCGGCCAGCTTGGGGTCGGAGGCGAGCTCCGCGAAGGCGCGGCGGTCGGCGGACGGGTAGGCGAGCAGGACGTCCTCGAACCCGGAACGGGCCAGCCACAGCGACTCGGCGAGCGTGTACGACATGATCCCGGCGAACCCGGGCCGGGCCAGGACCCGTTCGAGCAACGCCCGGCACCTCACGGACTTGCTGGCCACCCGCACCGGCTTCCCGCCCGCCCGCCGCACGAGATCGTCGGCGTTCGCGTCGAAGGCCTCGAGATCCACGATCGCGAGGGGCGCGTCGAGGTGGGCGGTGGCCCGGTCGTAGCGGGCCCGGTCGGCGGCGGGGGAAGTCATGCGCGCAGCTTGCCAGACGGGCCTACCGGTGGGTAGGGCCAGAACCCGGCGATCCCCACCAACACCCGCCCCCGGCCGGGGTGCAGATGGCAACACCCGGGCACGAGGCCCGACCCCGCCGATGGCAAGGCCGCGCCGCCGACGCCCGCCACGGCCGGGTACGGGGCCCGGCCCCGCCGATGGCAACGCCCGGGACCCCACGGCCCCGCCGGCGGCTACGGGGGCGTACGGCCCCACCACCGAAGCCGAGCCGCGCCTGTACGCGCGCGGGTCCGCGCAAGGCGCCGGTCGGTCGCAGCGCCCGACGGCCGCCGCATCTGCCGCGACCGCGCGCTCCGGCAGGGCTCGGCCCGGGGGTGCCTTCCTGGCGCCGTCGGCGGGCCACCGCGCCGGGCCGGCCGGCCGGGCCGGCCGGCCTGGCTCTGACTGGGGGACGTCGGCGGACGCCGCGCGGCCGGTGGGGCGGATCGGTCGGTGAGGCACTCGTACGGGGGACGTAGAGTACGGGCAGGCAGCCGCGAGGGCACGGAACGGGGGGCGGAGCCGCGCGATGACGACGTCGAACCCACACCCCACCACGCCCTACGGCCCCCAGGACCCCGCTGCGCCCGTCACGCCCGGCGCCCGTCCGGCGCCCGCCCCGGCCCCGGCCGTCGCCGGCGGAGCCGCCCGTGAGGAGTCCGGCACCGGTGCGGGCCTGCGCCCCGGGGATCCGTCCGGTGCACGGCCGGGGTACGCCGCCGGTGACGCTGCCGCGCCGGGTGGACCGTCCGTCCCCGAGACGCCCGGTGTTCCGACGGGCGGAGGTCAGCACGTGCAGCAGCACGCGGGCCCGGTCGGCGAGTGGTCCGTGGCCGAAGGGGCCGGCGCGGGGGCGGGGGGCAGTGGGACCGGTACGGCTGCCGCTGCCGGTACCCCTGTGGCCGAGGGGCCGTGCGGGCCGGGGGCCGGCGCGGTGCGGGTGGTCGCGTACGAGGACGTCGTCGTGCCCGGCCGGCGGCGGCGGGTGGTCGGCGCCGGGCTCTGTGCCGTCGTGGGATCGGCGCTGATCGTCGGGGCCGGGGCCGTGACCTGGCTCGAGCGGCGGGCCGAGGCGCAGCCGCCGTCGGCCGCGGCCGTCTACCGCACGGCGGGCTCGCTGTGGCGGTCGACGCCCGTCGACACCCTGTTCCCGCGCGTCCTGGAGGGCCGTGGGGCGGGCCCCGGCGGAGCCGCGCGGACCTGGACCCGGGTGGCCCTGGCCCCCGACGCCGACTGCTCCGCCGCGCTGCCCGCGGACTGGCAGGCCCAGCTGGCCGCCACGGGCTGCACCCGCGTCCTGCGCGCGACCTACACCGACGCCACCCGCAGTTCCCTCGTCACCGTCGGCCTGGTCTTCACCCCCGCCGACGCCACCGCGATGACCGCCCTGCGCGGCCACCTCCCGGTGCCCCAGGGCTACGGGTTCGCCGACCCCCAGCGCGCCGCCTGGACGGCGTCCGTCGTCCCCGAGGCGCCGGTCGTCGTGTACGCGGTCTCCGCCTTCGCCGACGGCCGTACGGTGAGCCGGCCGCGCACCGCCGAGGAGGCGATGAAGAAGGAGGACACCGGCCCGGTCGCCCAGGCGGGCCTGGGGCACGAGGCCAAGGCCGTCGCCGACCGGATCGAGCGGTCGCTGCGCGCCCTCGCCGCCCCGTCCGCCGGGGAGCCCGCCCGATGATCACCCCGTCCGACCCGTTCCGTCCGTCGAGGCCGTCCGCCGCCGCGGGGGACCCCGGGAGCCCAGCCATGCCCGTCCCACCGGCCATACCCGACCCTGCCCGCACCCCGGACGGTGGCGCCACCGCCACCGCCACCGTAGGCACCGTCCGCCGCCGCGCCCCCCGCGTCGCCGCCGTCGGCGTGTTCGCCGCGCTCTTCGCCGGGGTCGCCGTCCCGCCCGCGGCCGCCGACGTCATCCGGGACCGGCAGTGGGGGCTGACCGCCCTGCGGGCCGAGGAGGCGTGGGGGACCACCCGGGGGGAGGGGATCACCGTCGCCGTGCTCGACACCGGGGTCGACGGGACCCACCCCGACCTCGACGGGCAGGTCCTCGACGGCACCGACCTCGTCGGCATGGGCGCCGGCCGCGGCGACCGGACCTGGGCCCGCCACGGGACCGCCATGGCCGGCATCATCGCCGGCCACGGGCACGGCACCAACCGCCGCCAGGGCGTCCTCGGCCTCGCCCCGGCCGCCCGGATCCTGCCGGTCCGGGTGATCCTGGAGGAGGGCGACCCGGCCCGCGCCAAGGCCCGCGAGAACAAGGGCGGCGCCCTCGCCGAAGGCATCCGCTGGGCCGCCGACCACGGCGCCCACGTCATCAACCTCTCCCTCGGCGACGACAGCGACGCCGCCCACCACGAGGCCGCCGAGGACGAGGCCGTCCAGTACGCCCTCGCCAAGGGCGTCGTCGTGGTCGCCTCCGCCGGCAACGGCGGCGAGAACGGCGACCACGCCTCCTACCCGGCCGCCTACCCCGGCGTCATCGCCGTCACCGCCGTCGACCGGCGCGGCAGGAAGGCCCCCTTCTCCACCCGCAGCTGGTACGCCACCGTCAGCGCCCCCGGCGTCGACGTCGTGATCGCCGACCCCGACCGCGCCTACTACGAGGGCTGGGGCACCAGCGCCGCCGCCGCCTTCGTCTCCGGCGCCGTCGCCCTGGTCCGCTCGGCCCACCCCGACCTCTCCCCGGCGCAGATCAAGAAGCTCCTCGAGGACACCGCCGCCAACGCCCCGGCCGGCGGCCGCGACGACGCCCGCGGCCACGGGCTCGTCGACCCCGTCGCCGCCCTGCGCGCCGCCGAGTCCCTGCGCCCCGACGCCCCGACGCCGGCCCCGGTGCCGTACGGGCAGACCTACTTCGGCCCCGGCCCCGAGCCCGTGCGTCCGCCCGAACGCCGCTCCCGCCTGCTGGCCCCCGCCGCCGCGGGCGGCGGACTGGCCCTGCTCGCGCTGGCCGCCGTACTCGGCAGACGCCGGGCACGGGATAGGGTCGGGTAACTGTGGCGCAGAAGAACATTCCCGACCCCGGATACTCCGACGACGACGGCACCGCCGATCCCCGGCTGAGCGCGGCCCTCGCCGCGTGGGCCGAGGACCGGGCCAAGGAGCCCGAGGTGCTCGCGGCGCTCGCGGGCGCCCGGCTGCTCGTCCCCGTCGTCGCCGTGCTCGGCGAGGTCGAGACCGACCCCGAGACCGGCCTGAAGCGTGAGAAGACCAGCGACATGGCCGTGCCCACGCTGGTCGCGGGCGGCCGCCGCGCGCTGCCGGCCTTCACCTCCACCGCCTCGCTGGCCCTGTGGGACCCGGCCGCCCGCCCGGTGGCCGTCCCGCTGCACCAGGCCCTGCAGGCCGCGGCGCACGAGAAGGCCGACACGGTCGTCCTCGACCTGGCCGGCCCGGTGCCCTACGAGCTGACCGGCTCCGGTCTGCGGGCCCTCGCCGAGGGCCGCACCGACGCCGACCCGCTGGCCGACCCGGCCGTCACCGGCGCCGTGCGGGCCGCGGTCGCCGCCGAACCCTCGGTGCGCCGGGCCTACCTCGGCCCGGGCGGCGCCGACACGGACGGCATCCTGGCGATCGTCCTCGCCGACGGCGCCGACCCCGCCACGGGCACCCGCGCGGTGGCGCGGGCCCTGGCCGCCGACGAGACCCTGCGGGCCCGGCTGGTCCGGGGCCTCGGCCTCGCGCTCCTCCCGGCCGGCGCCGCAGCCCCCGGCGAGCCCCTCTTCGAACGGTAGGAACGGTAGGGACACAGGCAGGACATGCGGAAGGGGCGGGTCCGGTGGTCTCCACCGGGGCCCGCCCCTTGCGTTGTCTCTCCGTCGTCCGTCGTCGTCGCCCGCCGCCGGCGGGCGGACGCTCAGCCGAAGACCGGACCCGTGAACTTCTCGCCCGGCCCCTGGCCCGGCTCGTCCGGGACGATCGACGCCTCGCGGAAGGCCAGCTGCAGGGACTTCAGCCCGTCACGCAGCGGAGCCGCGTGGAAGGAGCTGATCTCGGTCGCGCTCGCCGTGACCAGGCCCGCCAGGGCGGTGATCAGCTTGCGGGCCTCGTCGAGGTCCTTGTGCTCGGAATCCGGCTTGTCCAGGCCCAGGTTGACCGCCGCGGCGCTCAGCAGGTGCACGGCCACCGTGGTGATCACCTCGACCGCGGGCACGTCCGCGATGTCGCGCGTCATGGCGTCGTAGTCGGGGGCCACGTCGGCGTCGGTGGCGGTGGAGGGTGTCGCGTCAGTCATGCCTTCACCATAAGCCGTGGCTCCGATTGGTCTCCCCGGGCCCCGGGTGCTAACCTTGTGTGACGACCGGCCGGAGACGCATGTCCCCGGCCCACAAGTGGAGGCTCCGATCTCCCACCTGACCGCCCTCCGGGGCGGCGGGTCACCGGTCAGGCGGCATCCATCGTTCCGTACGGACGATGGAAAGCCGCCCGAGTCTGCGCCCCGCGATGGTACGCGGCGGTGCTCCGGTTGTATTGGAGCTCCCGCCTGTGTCCCGGTCCGGGGCGTTTTTGGTGTCCCGGGGCGGTGGGTCCGTACGAAGAAACGTACGCGACTGTCTGCCAGGCAGCCGTGTGGTGCTACCGAGGAGGATCCATCAGCGCCGAGCCCCGCATCAACGACCGGATTCGCGTTCCCGAGGTGCGACTTGTCGGTCCCAGCGGCGAGCAGGTCGGAATCGTTCCGCTTGCCAAGGCCCTGGAGCTCGCACAGGAGTACGACCTCGACCTGGTCGAGGTCGCGGCGAACGCCCGTCCGCCCGTGTGCAAGCTCATGGACTACGGGAAGTTCAAGTACGAGTCGGCCATGAAGGCCCGTGAGGCGCGCAAGAACCAGGCGCACACGGTCATCAAGGAGATGAAGCTCCGGCCGAAGATCGACCCGCACGACTATGACACCAAGAAGGGTCACGTCGTCCGGTTCCTCAAGCAGGGCGACAAGGTCAAGATCACGATCATGTTCCGTGGTCGCGAGCAGTCCCGGCCGGAGCTCGGCTACCGACTGCTGCAGCGTCTGGCGGAGGACGTCCAGGAGCTCGGTTTCGTCGAGTCGAACCCGAAGCAGGACGGCCGCAACATGATCATGGTCCTCGGTCCGCACAAGAAGAAGACCGAGGCGATGGCCGAGGCCCGCGAGGCGCAGGCCGCCCGCAAGGCCGAGCGCCAGGGGCAGTCCGCGGAGGCCACCGGGGTTGCTGCCCAGGAAGCCGAGACCGAGACCGAGGCGCCCGCCGAGGCCTGATTCCGGGGCAGCCCGTCCCGGATCAATCGACACACATGACGCTCCCGTGGGCCGGCCCGTCACAGGGCCGGTGGGGGCGCCACTGACGAGGAGATAACGGCGCTATGCCGAAGAACAAGACCCACAGCGGTTCCAAGAAGCGCTTCAAGATCACCGGCTCCGGCAAGGTGCTCCGTGAGCGCGCCGGCAAGCGCCACCTGCTCGAGCACAAGTCGTCCAAGCTGACGCGTCGCCTCACCGGCAACGCCGAGATGGCCCCGGGCGACGCCGCGAAGATCAAGAAGCTTCTCGGCAAGTGACGTTGGTCCGCTCCCGCACCGGGAGCGGGACGAGACGTCTGGACCGGGACCCAATCGATTTCGGGCCGTGTGAAGACAACCACGGCCCCGCTACAAGGAGTTAACAAGTGGCACGCGTCAAGCGGGCAGTAAACGCCCACAAGAAGCGCCGGGCGATCCTCGAGGCGGCCTCCGGCTACCGCGGTCAGCGTTCGCGCCTGTACCGCAAGGCCAAGGAGCAGGTCACCCACTCGCTGGTCTACAACTACAACGACCGCAAGAAGCGCAAGGGCGACTTCCGTCAGCTGTGGATCCAGCGCATCAACGCCGCTGCCCGCCAGAACGGCATGACGTACAACCGCCTCATCCAGGGTCTGAAGGCCGCCAACATCGAGGTGGACCGCAAGATCCTGGCGGAGCTCGCCGTCAACGACGCCAACGCGTTCGCCGCGCTGGTCGAGGTCGCGCAGAAGGCGCTCCCGGCCGACGTGAACGCCCCGAAGGCCGCCGCCTGATCCAGGCGACACCTTCGTAGCCTCAACGGCTGACGTGCCCGGACCCGCAGGCCTCGTGCCTGCGGGTCCGGTGCGTTGAACGACCTCTTTTTCACGTACGGAAGCGAGCCGCGAAAACCAATGGGTACCCCCGTCGAGCTGATCTCACCGCGATCCCCCCGGGTGGCCGCCGCCCGGCGGCTCGCGCGACGGAACTTCCGCACCAAGGAACGGCGCTTCATCGCCGAGGGCCCCCAGGCCGTCCGTGAGGCCGTCGAACACCGTGGTGAGGCGGGCCCGACCCTCATCGAGCTGTTCGCCACCGTCGAGGCCGCCGAGCGCTACGCCGGCATCGTCGACGCCGCCCGGGCCGCCGGCGCCCGCGTCCACTACGCCTCGGACGAGGTGCTCGCCGAGGTCTCGCAGACGGTCACCCCGCAGGGCCTGGTCGGCGTCTGCCACTTCCTGGACTCGCCCTTCGAGGACATCCTGAAGTCCGGCCCCCGGCTGGTCGCCGTCCTCGCACACGTGCGCGACCCCGGGAACGCCGGCACCGTGCTGCGCTGCGCGGACGCCGCCGGCGCCGACGCCGTCGTACTGACCGACGCCTCGGTCGACCTCTACAACCCGAAGTCGGTGCGCGCCTCCGTCGGCTCCCTCTTCCACCTGCCGGTCGCGGTCGGCGTCCCCGTCGAGCAGGCCGTCGAGGGCCTGCGCGCCGCGGGGTTGCGGATCCTGGCCGCCGACGGCGCGGGCGAGGACGACCTCGACGCCGAGCTGGACGCGGGCACCATGGGGGGCCCGTCGGCGTGGGTCTTCGGCAACGAGGCGTGGGGCCTGCCGGAGGAGACCCGGGCGCTCGCGGACGCCGTCGTCCGCGTCCCGATCCACGGCAAGGCCGAGAGCCTGAACCTCGCCACGGCCGCCGCCGTGTGCCTCTACGCGTCCGCGCGTGCACAGCGGGCGCCCGGAGGGTGCCGCTCTGTGACCCCCAGCTAGTAGTGTGGCGGCCCGGGGGCCCACGGCGCTACCGGAGATGTGGGGTACGGGGACATGACCGTCGGTACGAACAGCTCACCGGGGGCCACGGGGGTGGCCGGCAGCACCGAGGCCGCCGTGCCCGCCCTGGGCCCGTCCGCCGGCGCTGCGGGCCGGGCCGGGGCCCACGGGGCCCCCGAGGCCGTCGGCGGCCTCGCGGCCGGCGGGCTGCCGGGCGTACCGCCGCAGCCCCCCGCCGCCGGCCCCGCGGGACGCGCCGTGGCCCACGGGGCGAGCCGGCCGGCCGCGGGCACGGCGGGAGCCGGGACGCGGGTCCGCAGCGGGGCCGTGGCGGGGCGCGGGACACCGGACGACGAGGCGCTCGGGCTGGACCCCGACGACCTGCCGGACGGGCTGGTCGTCGCCGACCACACCGGCCAGGTGATCTGCTTCAACCGGGCCGCCGCCCGCATCACCGCCACCGACCCCGGTCAGGCCCTCGGCACCCGCATCGAGCGCGCGCTGCCGCTGGAGGACCTCGAGGGCCGCCGCTGGTGGGCGCTCACCGACCCCTACGGCGGGCTCGCCACCCGGCGCGGCCAGCCCGAGCGCAACCTGCTGCTGCCCGGCGGCCGCGAGGTGCTGGTCTCCGCCCAGTACGTCCGCACGCACCCCACGGGCCCGCTGCGGCGCCTGGTGGTCACCCTGCGCGGCACCGAGGCCCGCCGCCGTACCGAACGCAGCCACGCCGAGCTGATCGCCACCGTCGCCCACGAACTGCGCTCCCCGCTCACCTCCGTCAAGGGCTTCACCGCGACCCTGCTCGCCAAGTGGGAGCGGTTCACCGACGACCAGAAGCGGCTGATGCTGGAGACCGTCGACGCCGACGCGGGCCGCGTCACCCGGCTGATCGCCGAGCTGCTCGACATCTCCCGCATCGACTCGGGACGGCTGGAGGTGCGCCGCCAGCCCGTGGACATCGCCACCGCCGTCGGCCGGCACGTCCAGGCGCTCACCGCGAACGGCCAGGACCCCGACCGCTTCCTCGTGTGCGTCAGCCGCCCGCTGCCCGATCTGTGGGCCGACCCGGACAAGATCGACCAGATCCTGGGCAACCTCCTCGAAAATGCGGTGCGCCACGGTGACGGAACGGTCACCATCGACGTGACGCCGCACGAGAAGGGAACCGCCGTCACCGTGACCGACGAGGGCCCCGGGATCCCCGAGGAGTCGATGGGCCGCGTGTTCACCCGCTTCTGGCGGGGGAGCAAGCGCGGCGGCACCGGCCTGGGCCTGTACATCGTCAAGGGCATCGTGGAGGCCCACGGCGGCACGATCACGGTCGGCCGCGGCCCCTGCGGCGGCGCCGAGTTCCGATTTATCCTGCCCGTCGGCGCGCCGGCCTACCTCACGCAGTAGCCACTGCGGAGCGTCTCGCCAGGCGGCCCACGGGCTCCTTCACCCCCCGCGGCCCTTAGACTCGACCTTTGGCACCTTTGTGTCCTCGTGCCGGAGCGTGCCGAGGCGATTCGATCACGTCGTACGGGGACCCACCAGCCAGCCATCGGAAGTACGGGAAGAGATGTCGGCACCGAACAAGTCGTACGACCCTGTCGAGGTCGAGGCACTGAAACCGGAAGAGATCGAGCGCATGCGGGACGAGGCGCTCGCCGCCTTCGCGGCCGCCGGCGACCTCGACGCGCTGCGGGAGGCGAAGACCGCGCACATGGGCGACCGCTCGCCCCTGGCGCTCGCCAACCGCGAGATCGGCGCCCTGCCGCCGCAGGCCAAGGCCGAGGCGGGCAAGCGCGTGGGCCAGGCCCGCGGCGCCGTCAACAAGGCCTTCGGCGCGCGCACGGTCGAGCTCGAGGCCGAGCGCGACGAGCGCGTGCTGGTCGAGGAGGCGGTGGACGTCACGCTGCCGTACGACCGCGTCCCGGCCGGCGCCCGCCACCCCCTGACCACGCTGATGGACCGCATCGCGGACATCTTCGTGGCCATGGGGTACGAGGTGGCCGAGGGCCCCGAGGTCGAGGCGGAGTGGTTCAACTTCGACGCGCTCAACTTCACGCCCGACCACCCGGCCCGCCAGATGCAGGACACGTTCTTCGTCCAGGGCCCCGAGGGCGTCCAGGGCGACGAGTCCGGCGTCGTGCTGCGCACCCACACCTCCCCGGTGCAGGCGCGCTCGCTGCTCGACCGGGAGCCGCCCGTCTACATCGTCTGCCCCGGCCGCGTGTACCGCACCGACGAGCTCGACGCCACGCACACCCCGGTCTTCCACCAGGTCGAGCTGCTCGCCGTGGACAAGGGCCTGACCATGGCCGACCTCAAGGGCACCATGGACCACATGGTGGCCGAGCTGTTCGGCGAGGGCACCACCACCCGCCTGCGCCCGCACTTCTTCCCGTTCACCGAGCCGTCCGCCGAGATGGACATGCAGTGCTACGTGTGCCGCGGCGCGTCGGTGGGCAACCCCGACCGCCCCTGCCGCACCTGCTCCAGCGAGGGCTGGATCGAGCTCGGCGGCTGCGGCATGGTCAACCCCAAGGTGCTGACCGCCTGCGGCGTGGACCCCGAGGTGTACAGCGGCTTCGCCTTCGGGTTCGGCATCGAGCGGATGCTCATGTTCCGCCACAACGTTGAAGACATGCGAGACATGGTCGAGGGTGACGTCCGGTTCACCCGGCCGTTCGGGATGGAGATCTGATGCGGGTCCCGCTTTCTTGGCTGCGGGAGTACGTCGACCTGCCTGCGGGCGAGTCCGGTCGTGACGTAGCTGCCAAACTCGTCGACGCCGGCCTCGAGGTCGAGACCGTCGAGCAGCTCGGCGCCGGGCTCAAGGGCCCCCTGGTCGTCGGCCGGGTGCTGACCATCGAGGAGCTGGAGGGCTTCCGCAAGCCGATCCGCTTCTGCACGGTCGACGTCGGCTCCGCCAACGGCACCGGCGAGCCGCAGGAGATCGTCTGCGGCGCCCGCAACTTCGCCGTCGGCGACAAGGTCGTCGTGGTCCTGCCCGGCGCCGTCCTGCCCGGCGACTTCGCGATCGCCTCGCGCAAGACGTACGGCAGGACCTCCCACGGCATGATCTGCTCCGGCGACGAGCTGGGCATGGGCGACGACGGCACGCACGGGATCATCGTGCTGCCGCCCGAGCACGAGGCCGGCACCGACGCGATCGAGCTCCTGGAGCTCGTCGACGAGGTCCTCCACATCGACGTCACCCCGGACCGCGGCTACTGCATGTCCCTGCGCGGCGTGGCCCGCGAGGTCGCCACCGCCTACGGCCTGCCGCTGCGCGACCCGGCGCTGCTCGACGTCCCGGCCCCCAACTCCTACGGCTACCTCGTCAAGGTCGAGGACCCGGCCGGCTGCGACCGCTTCACCGCGCGCACCGTCACCGGCCTGGACCCCGAGGCGCGCTCCCCGATCTGGCTCAAGCGCCGCCTGCAGAAGGCGGGCATGCGCCCGATCTCGCTCGCCGTCGACATCACCAACTACGTGATGCTGGAGCTCGGCCAGCCCCTGCACGCGTACGACCGCACCCGCGTCGACGGCCCCATCGGGGTCCGCCGGGCGGAGCAGGGCGAGACCTTCACCACCCTCGACGGGGTCAAGCGCACGCTCGACGCCGAGGACCTGGTGATCACCGACAACAGCGGGCCGATCGGCCTGGCCGGTGTCATGGGCGGAGCCAACACCGAGATCGCCGACTCCGTCACCGACCCGGAGACCGGCGCCGTCACCGGCACCACCGACGTGGTCATCGAGGCCGCGCACTTCGACTCCGTGTCGATCTCGCGCACCGCCCGCCGGCTGAAGCTGTCCTCCGAGGCGTCCAAGCGCTTCGAGCGCGGCGTCGACCCGCAGGCCGCCGCCGCGGCCGCCCAGCGCACCGTCGACCTGCTGGTGCTGCTCGCGGGCGGCACCGCCGAGGCCGGCGTCACCGAGCTGACCGCGCCCCTGGCCCCGCGCACCGTCGCCATGAGCGCCGACCACCCGGACCGCGTCGCGGGCATGGACTACGGCCGCGAGACCGTCGTACGCCGCCTCCAGGAGATCGGCTGCGACGTCTACGGCCAGGACGAGCTCGTCGTCACCGTGCCCTCGTGGCGCCCCGACCTCGCCGAGCCCAACGACCTCGCCGAAGAGGTCATCCGGCTGGAGGGCTACGGCAACCTGCCCTCCACCCTCCCGCAGGTGCCCTCCGGCCGCGGTCTCACCCCGCGCCAGCAGCTGCACCGCCGGGTCGGCCGGGCGCTGGCCGGCGCGGGCTACGTCGAGGCGCTGAACTACCCGTTCCTCGGCGAGGGCGTCTTCGACCAGCTCCAGCTGCCGGCGCACGACGCCGCCCGCCAGGTGGTCAAGCTCGTCAACCCGCTCTCCGACGAGGAGCCGGCGCTGCGCACCACGCTGCTGCCGGGTCTGCTCGGCGCGCTGCGCCGCAACGACAGCCGCGGCAGCCACGACCTCGCGCTCTTCGAGACCGGCTCGGTCTTCCGGGCGGGTCAGCGGGCGGGCGTCGCGGTGCGGCTGCCCGTCGACCGCCGGCCCACCGACGAGGAGATCGCCACCCTCGACGCCGCCCTCCCGGCGCAGCCGCGGTACGCCGCGGTCGTGCTGGCCGGGGCGCGTGAGCAGGCCGGCTGGTGGGGCAAGGGCCGCCCGGCCGACTGGGCCGACGCGGTCCAGGCCGCCCGCGCGCTCGCCGTCGAGGCCGGCGCGGACCTGGTCGTCCGCCAGGGCCGGTACGGCCCCTGGCACCCGGGCCGCTGCGCCGAGCTGGTCGTCACCCTCGACGGGGTGGAGCAGGTCATCGGCCACGCCGGTGAGCTGCACCCGCGCGTGGTCAAGGCGCTGGGCCTGCCGGCCCGTACGAGCGCCATGGAGCTCGACCTCGACCGGCTGGCCGCGGCCGGCGGCGACGCCGTCAAGGCGCCCCGGATCTCCACCTTCCCGGTGGCGACCCAGGACGTCGCGCTGATCGTCGACGCGTCGGTGCCGGCGTCCTCCGTGGAGGCCGCGCTGCGCAAGGGCGCCGGCGAACTGCTGGAGTCGCTGCGGCTGTTCGACGTCTTCACCGGCGAGCAGGTCGGCGCGGGCAAGAAGTCCCTCGCCTACGCGCTGCGCTTCCGCGCTCCCGACCGGACGCTGACGGCCGAGGAGTCGACGGCGGCGCGTGACGCCGCCGTGGCGCTGGCCGCCGAGCGGACGGGCGCGGTGCTGCGCGGCGCATAGCCGCTCGCCAGGGCTCATGAGGGGCGCATCCGGGGATCCGGGTGCGCCCCTCACTCGTTCGGGTGAGAACTTCGGCTGGATATAGGGCTTGAACCGGGCGGTCGGCACAATCGTTCCGGCCGAGGGGAGGCCTGCCAATGACCGAAACGCGGCCCGTGCCCCAGGTGCGCCGGGCGTGCGTCCTTGCCTGGGGCGGGGCCGCGGTGTCGTGGGAACTGTCGTCCCCCGGACCGCTGGTGCCGAGCCTGACCAGCTGCGCGGCGTTCCTGCTGCTGGCCACGGGATGCGCCCTGCACATACGGCAGCGGCTCATGGGCGAACTGCGCCGGACCCAGGAGATCGCGGGCGCGGCGCAGAGCGTGCTGCTGCGCCCGCTGCCCGCCCGGATGGAGGGCCTGGGGCTGGCGGCGGTGCACGGGACCGCCGTCGACGGGGCGTCGATGGGCGGCGACCTCTACGACGCGCTGGCCACGCCGTTCGGGGTGCGGGTGGTCATGGGCGACGTCCGCGGCCACGGTCCGGCGTCGCTGGGGGCCGCGGCCGCCGTCCTCGGAGCGTTCCGGGAGGCGGCGTACGACGAGCCCGCCCTGGGCGATGTCCTGCGGCGGCTGGAACGGGCCCTGCGCCGGGCCTCGGCCGACCCGGAGGAGTTCGTGACCGTGCTCCTGCTGGAGATCACGGCGGACGGCGCCGTCACCGTGGTCAACTGCGGCCACCCCTGGCCCTATCTGCTGAGCCCGGCGGCCGCCGAGGTGGTGGTCGGGGACGAGACGCTGCCGCCGCTGGGCGTGCTGCCGCTGCCCGACAAGGTCGAGGCGCGGGCGTACGTACGGCTGGCGCCCGGCGAGGCGCTGTTCCTGCACACCGACGGGGTCGAGGACGCCCGGGACCGGGGCGGGCGGCACTTCCCGCTCGGCGGGGTGCTCGCCGAGGCCGGCTGCGGGGCGGTCACGCCCGCGCGGCTGGTGGCGGGCGTGCACGCCGCGCTGCTGCGCCACGCCGGCGGGCGGCCCGCCGACGACGTCGCCCTGCTGGTGCTGCGCAACGACCGGCTCCGGCCGGCCGGCCCCTGACCGGCCGACGGAGCCGTACGGGCCGGTGGACGGTGGGTGGTCCCGGCACGTACGCCGCGTCTCCCCGGTCGCGCCGAGGAGTTGGGGACTTCCGCCGGTGGCCGGCGACCAACCGGCGCCGGCGGAAGCCCCTGGGGCGCCGCCCGCCTGCCGTGGAGTGTCGGGCAGACGAGCAGACGGGCGGCGCGGTACGGGCCGTCGCACTGTACGAGGGGGAGCCGACGGCCCGTGTGCCTCGTGGTGAGGCGAGAGTCCCAGTCAACCGCTCCCCGGCATCCGGCGGCAGGGTGTGCGGCGCATTTATGCGCGTACCTGGTTCACACCCCGTGTGAATCCCGCACCCACTAACCTGATGCCGACGAGCCCTTGGAGGGGCCCATGCAGTCCAATGCCCTGCTCGACGCCCTCCTCGCCGAGGCGGGCATGTCGCATGCCGGACTCGCCGCGCACGTGAACCAGGCCGGCCGGTCCCGCGGGCTCGCCCTGCGCTACGAACACACCGCCGTCGCCCGGTGGTTGAAGGGCCAGCGGCCGCGCGGCCAGGTGCCCGACCTGATCTGCGAGGTGCTGGGCCGGCGGCTCAGCAGACCGCTCTCCCTCGACGACATCGGACTCGGGGTGCCCGGCCAGTCGGGCATCGCGCACGGCACCTCGCTCGTCGGCTTCGTCGACCGGGCAACGGCCCTGTGGCGCACGGACGAACAAGGGCGCACCGAGCTGCTGACCGCGGCCGCCGTCACCGGCACCCCCGCGGTGATCCCCGTGTGGGAGTGGGAGAACCCGCCCGAGGACGGCGACGTCTCGCGCGCGGGCCCCACCCGGGTCGGCCCCGAGCACATCGAGATCCTGCGGGCCGCCCGCGCGCACTACGAGCTCATGTACCGCCGGGCGGGCGGCATGGCCACCCGGGCCCGGATCGTCCGCTTCCTCGGCACCGAGACCGCGCCCCTGCTGCGCGGCAGCTATTCCGACGGCCTCGGCCGCCAACTCCACCGCGCCACCGGCTCGCTGGTCGCCGTCGCCGGGATCTGCGCGTACGACTCCGACGCCCACGGGCTGGCCCAGCGCTACTTCCACCAGGCGCTGCGGCTGGCCAAGGCCTGCGGGGACCGCGGGCTGGGCGCGTACGTCATCGCCCTGCTGGTCAACCAGTCCCTGCATCTGCGGGAGTTCCGGCAGGCGGTGGCGTTCGCGGAGGCCGCGCTGCGCGCCGCCGGACGGCACACCACCCCGGCGCTGGCCGCCGACCTGTACGCCATGCAGGCCAAGGCGTACGCGCAACTAGGCGACACCGTCGCCGCGTTGGCCTGCATCCGGCACGCGGAGGCGGCCGCCGAGCGGATCCGCCCCGGCACCGAGCCCGACGAGACCGGGTACGTCCAGCCGGGGCTGGTCAACGTCCAGGTCGCCCAGGCGCTGCTCAGCCTGGGGGATCTGCGCGCCGCGCACGCGCAGGCGGTGGCCGCCGTCGACACCCCGGCGCACGACCGGGGGCGGGTGCACCGGCTGGCGATGCTCTGCGAGATCCAGCTGCGCCAGGGCGAGGCCGACCGCGCCGTGGTGGCCGCGGCCGAGATGGCGGAACGGGCCAGGGGGATGGAGTCGCTGCGGCTGCGCGACCGGCTCCGGGCGGTCCGCGAACAGCTCCTGACCAGCGGTTGTGCGGACGCGGAGGAGACCGTGCAGCTCATCGACGGGGCGCTGCGCGTTCCGCTGTGACAGTGCGGCTGCTGCGATGTTGCCACCTACACGCATGAAAGGTGGCACAACCGTGCAGTGGACGAACCTGAACGAGCAGACCGTGTACAAGAACCGCTGGTTCGACGTCAATCTCGCCGACGTCGAACTGCCCGACGGCCGGCACCTGGACCACTTCGTCATCCGGCTGCGCCCGGTCGCGGCCGCGACCGCCGTCAACGGGGCCAACGAGGTGCTGCTGCTGTGGCGGCACCGCTTCATCACCGGCAGCTGGGGCTGGGAGCTGCCCGCCGGTGTGGTCGAGGACGGCGAGGACGTCGCGGCCGCGGCGGCGCGCGAGATGGAGGAGGAGTCGGGCTGGCGGCCCGGTCCGCTGCACCACCTGATGACCGTGGAGCCCTCCAACGGCCTCACCGACGCCCGCCACCACCTCTACTGGTCGGAGGGGGCGACGTACATCGGGCAGCCCGAGGACGGCTTCGAGTCCTCGCGGCGCGAGTGGGTGCCGCTGAAGCTCGTACCGGACATGATCGCGCGCGGCGAGGTCCCGGCCGCCAACATGGCGGCCGGGCTGCTCCTGCTGCACCATCTCCGGCTCGGCTAGACGGACAGGGCCCGGCGGGTACGGCCGGACGCGGGCGTCAGCCGTACGGGTAGAAGCCCGAGCCCGTCTTGCGGCCCAGGCGGCCCGCGTCCACCATCCGCTGGAGCAGCGGGGGAGCGGCGTACAGGGGCTCCTTGAACTCGGCGTACATCGAGTCGGCCACCGAGGCGACGGTGTCGAGCCCGATGAGGTCCGCGAGCTTGAGCGGGCCCATCGGGTGGGCGCAGCCCATCTCCATGCCGTTGTCGATGTCCTCGCGGCTCGCGATGCCGGACTCGAACATCCGGATCGCGGACAGCAGGTACGGGATGAGGAGGGCGTTCACGACGAAGCCGGACCGGTCCTGGGCGCGGATCGCGTGCTTGCCCAGCACGTCCCGCACCAGGGCCTCGGCCCGCTTGACGGTCTCCTCGCCCGTGGTCAGCGCGGGGATCAGCTCGACGAGCTTCTGCACCGGGGCCGGGTTGAAGAAGTGGATGCCGATGACCTGGTCCGGGCGCGAGGTCGCGACGGCCAGCTTCACCAGCGGGATGGAGGAGGTGTTGGAGGCGAGGATCGCGTCCGGACGGGTGATCACCTGGTCCAGGACCTGGAAGATCTCGGTCTTGACCTGCTCGTTCTCCACGACGGCCTCGATGACCAGGTCGCGGTCGGCGAACTCGCCGAGGTCGGTGGTGAAGCTGAGGCGGGCCAGGGTGGCGTCCCGCTCCTCCTCGCTGATCTTGCCGCGTTCGGCGGCCTTGGTGAGCGAGTTGTGCAGCCGGGTACGTCCGATCTCCAGGGCCTCGCCGGTGGTCTCGGCGACCTTGACCTCAAGGCCACTGCGGGCGCACACCTCTGCGATACCCGCGCCCATCTGGCCACAGCCCACTACGCCGACTCGTGTGATGTCGGAAGGGAGGTCAGTCACTTCGTGCCTTTCGCAGCTCATCCGTCGGCGGGTCCCCCGTGCTGCGCAGTGTCTCTGCTGCCCGGCGCCCGCCACGCCCCACGACGTTACTCCCGACCTTGCTCCGCGTGTCGGGCCGGGGCGGGCATGCTGGGCGATCGGAGAGGAATGTCACGCAGCGGAACGGAGACATCACATGGAGTGCATGGACCGGCGGGGGTTGCTGGCCGGAGCCGCGGGGGTACTGGCCACGACGGCCCTGGGTGTCACGGCGCCGGGCGCCACGGCGCAGGCGGCGCCGCCGGGAGGCGGGGGCAGGGGCAGGGGCGGCGGCGGGGGCGGGCTCGCCGTGGTCCCGGAGTTCCGCGGCATGTGGGTGGCCACGGTCACCAACGTGGACTGGCCCTCGCAGACCGGCCTGACGGCCACGCGGCAGCGCGAGCAGCTGCTGACGCTGCTGGACCGGGCGGTGGCCCAGCGGCTGAACGCCGTGATCCTCCAGGTCCGGCCGGCCGCCGACGCGCTGTGGCCCTCGCCGCTGGAGCCCTGGTCGCAGTGGCTGACCGGGCGGCAGGGCGCCGACCCCGGCTGGGACCCGCTGGGCACGGCGGTCGCCGAGGCGCACCAGCGGGGGCTGGAACTGCACGCCTGGTTCAACCCGTACCGGGTGGCCACGCACAGCGACCGGGAGCGGCTCGCGGCGAGCCACCCGGTGCGCCGCAACCCCGAGTGGGCCGTCGAGTACGGCGGTCGGCTGTACTACAACCCGGGACTGCCGGAGGTGCGGACCTTCGTCCAGGACGCGATGCTCGACGCGGTGGCCCGCTACCCGGTCGACGCCGTGCACTGGGACGACTACTTCTACCCCTATCCCGAGGCGGGCGAGTACTTCGACGACGACGCGGCGTACGAGCTGCACGGCGCGGGCTTCGCCTCACGCGCCGACTGGCGGCGCCACAACGTCGACCTGCTGGTCTCCGAGATGGCGGCGCGCCTGCCGGGGGTCCGGCCGGGGGTGCGGTTCGGTGTCAGCCCGTTCGCGGTGTGGCGCAACGGCGACCGCGACCCGCTCGGGTCGGCGACACGGGCCGGTGTCGGGACGTACGACGACCTGTACGCCGACACCCGCAAGTGGGTCAAGGAGGGCTGGATCGACTACGTCGCCCCGCAGTGCTACTGGCACATCGGGCATCCGCAGGCCGATTACCGGGTCCTGGTGCCGTGGTGGGCGCAGACGGTCGCCGGGACGGGGGTGGACCTCTACATCGGGGAGGCGCTCTACCGCTGCGAGTCAGGCAGTCCCACGCCCGCGTGGCGCGATCCGGCGGAGCTGTCCCGGCACCTGAGCCTGGCCCGGCAGCACGCCGAGGTCCGCGGCCATTCCTACTTCTCGGCGAAGCAGGTGGCCGCGGACCCCAATGGAGCGATGGCCAGGGTCGTCACCGACCACTACCCGACGGCGGTGCCGCCGCGCTGACGTGTGCGGTGCTCAGGGAGTGGGCTCGGCGGGGTGCCTGACGACGCAGTCGGGTCCCGGTGACATGACTGCCTCGTGGCCGTCCTGGAAACGGACCCGGTAGGGAGGGGTGCCGTTCTCGCCCAGGACCTGAGTGATCTCGCCGACCTTGTCGTGCTGCCCTACGACTCTGCCGTGCTGTACCAGCTGGTCGCCCTCGGTCGCGCGCATAGCTGACCTCCTCGGAGGCGGTCTGGATCCGGTGACAGCAGTTTACGGCGATTCGCCGGAATTATGCCCGCTGGGTGACTGCGATACAGACCAGGACCGCCACGGCGGCCAGTGGCGCGGCGGGGGAGAGGTGCTCGCCGAGCACCAGGACCGACCAGACGAGCGTCAGCAGCGGCTGGGCCAGCTGGAGCTGGCTGGCCCGGGCCGCGCCGATCTCGGCCATGCCCCGGTACCAGACGTAGAGCCCGAGGAAGGTGGAGCCGGCCGCCGCCCAGACCAGACCGATCACCCCGTGCGCGGTCAGGCGGACCGGCTCCTGGGCCAGGCCCAGCGCCGAACCGGCCAGGGTCAGCGGCAGGCACAGCACCAGCGCCCAGCCGATGACCTGCCAGCCGGGGACGGACCGGGCCAGCCGGCCGCCCTCGGTGTAGCCGGCGGCGCACACCAGCAGCGCGGCGAAGAGGAAGCCGTCGCCCGCCGAGGGGGAGCCGCCGCTCTGGGCGAGGGTGAACCCGAGGACCACCACCGCCCCGGCGACGGCGGCCGCCCAGAAGGTGCGTGAGGGACGGGCGCCGGTGCGCAGGGCGGCCAGCGCGGCGGTGGTCAGGGGCAGCAGGCCGACCACGACGGCCGCGTGGGAGGTGGTGGAGGTGCGCAGCGCGAGGGTGGTCAGCATCGGGAAGCCGACCACCACGCCGGCGCCGACGACGGCCAGGCCCGCCCAGTGCTCGCGGCGCGGCAGCGGGGCCCGCAGCGCGAGCAGGAAGCCGCCCGCGATCAGGGCGGCGAGGACGCTGCGCAGCGAGACCAGGGTCCAGGGACCGAAGCTCTCCAGGCCCCAGACGGTGGAGGGGAAGGTCAGCGAGAAGGCGAACACGCCGAGGCCGGCGAGCAGGGTGCCGGAGCGGCGCGCACTCCGCGCGGCCGCCGTGCCCGCCCGGCCGGCCGCGCCCGCCGTGTCCTGCGGGGTGGGAGCCGCTACTCCGGTGGGGGCGATAGCGCTATTCTGTGCTGTCATGAACGAGCGTAGCAGTGTGGCCGAACTGGCGGAATCCCTGCGATCCGAGCTGAACCGCTACTCCATCGGTGGAAAGCTCCCGTCGAGCCGGGCCCTCGTCGAGCGCTTCCGCGTCAGCCCCGTCACCGTCTCCCGGGCCCTCGCGCAGCTCGCCGCCGAGGGGCTGGTGGTCACCCGGCCCGGCGCCGGCGTCTTCCGGGCGCCGCCGCGTACGCCCGCCCGGGCCACCGGGGACACCTCCTGGCAGGAGGTCGCGCTGACCGCCGAGGCAGCCGGCGACATCGTGCCGCGCTCGGTGGACGCCTCCGGGGTGCTCGTCTCGCTCGCCGCGCCCCCGGTCGGGGTGATCGAGCTCAACAGCGGCTACCTGCACGCCTCCCTCCAGCCCGAGCGGGCCATGGCCGCCGCCCTCGCCCGCGCCGGACGGCGTCCCGGTGCCTGGTCCCGGCCGCCCGTCGAGGGCCTGCCCGAGCTGCGCGACTGGTTCGCCCGCGAGATCGGCGGCGCCCTCACCGCCGCCGACGTGCTGGTCACCGCGGGCGGACAGAGCGCGCTGACCACCGCGCTGCGGGCGCTGGCCCCGCCCGGCGCGCCGATCCTGGTCGAGTCCCCGACCTACCCCGGCCTGCTGGCCATCGCCCGTGCTTCGGGCTGCCGGCCGGTCCCGGTGCCCGTCGACGCCGAGGGGGTACGCCCGGAGCTGCTGGCGGCGGCCTTCGAGGCCACCGGCGCGCGGGTGTTCGTCTGCCAGCCGCTGTTCCAGAACCCGACCGGTGCGGTGCTGGCCGCCGGGCGGCGGCGCGAGGTGCTGCGGATCGCGCGGGCCGCCGGGGCGTTCGTGGTCGAGGACGACTACGCGCGGGCCCTGGCCCACGAGGACGCGGGCCCGCTGCCGGCGACCCTGGCCGCCGAGGACGCCGACGGGATCGTCGTTCACGTCCGCTCCCTCACCAAGGCCACCTCGCCGAGCCTGCGGGTGGGCGCGCTGGCCGCGCGCGGGCCGGTGTTCGAGCGGCTGCGGGCGATCCAGGTCGTCGACACCTTCTTCGTGGCGCGCCCGTTGCAGGAGGCCGCGCTGGAGCTGGTCGGGGCCCCCGCCTGGCCGCGCCACCTGAGGGCGGTCGCCGCCGAGCTGCGCCACCGCCGGGAGGTGCTGGCGGGCGCCGTGCGCCGGGAGCTGCCCGCGCTGTCCCTGCCCCATCTGCCCGCGGGCGGATACCAGTTGTGGGCCCGGCTGCCCGAGGGCTGCGACGAGGCCGGCTTCGTCGGCGCCGCCCTGCGGGCCGGGGTCGCGGTGGCGCCGGGCCGCCCGTACTTCTGCGCCGAGCCGCCGGGCCCGTACGTGCGGCTGAGCTTCGCCGGGGTCGCCGGTCCCGGCGAACTCGCGGACGGGGTCCGCCGGCTGGGCGCCGGGCTCGACACGGCGGCGGCCGGGGCGGGACCGGCAGCGGGCGGGGCGGGCGCGGACAAAATCCGTTGAGGAGCCCGTTTCCCCGCCCCTAGCCTGCGGGGATGACCGGCATAGAGATCACCACGGTGGCCCAGCGCCCCGAACTGGCGGCGCGGCTCTGGGACATGGCGGACACCTGGCCCGAGTTCGCGCAGCACGACGCACTCGCCTGGCTGCTCTACCCGCGGATGGTGGCCGAGCTGCCGGACTACGTCCTGGTTGCCACCGACGGGGACCAGGTCGTCGCCCGCGGGTTCAGCGTGCCCTTCGCCCTGCGGGCGCCGGGCCGCGGCGACCTGCCTGCGCGCGGCTGGGACCAGGTCCTCATGTGGGCCTTCTCCGACCTGCGGCGCGGTGTCGACCCCGACACGGTGAGCGCGATCGAGATCAGCGTGGCCACCGGCCGCCAGGGCGAGGGACTGTCCGGGCGGATGCTGGCCGCGATGCGCGAGAACGCCCGCGCCCGCGGCTTCGCCGAGGTCGTGGCCCCGGTCCGGCCCAGCGGCAAGCCCGCCGAACCGGACACCCCGATCCACGCGTACGCCTTCCGCACCCGTGCGGACGGTCTGCCGTACGACCCGTGGCTGCGCGTCCACGTCCGGGCGGGCGGGGTCATCCACGCGGTGGCGCCGCTGTCGATGACGATCAGCGGATCCCTGGCCGAGTGGCGGGAGTGGACCGGCCTGCCCTTCGACACGGCCGGCCCGGTCCGCGTACCGGGCGCCCTGGTCCCGGTCCACTGCGACCCGGAACAGGGCCACGCCGTGTACGTCGAGCCGAACGTGTGGGTCCGGCACCCGCTGACCGGCTGAGCCGCCGGCCAGCCGGCCAGCCGGCCGGCCGACCGGCCGGCCGGGGCGTGGCAGGGACCGGGACGCACGCACTACCGTGCGGGTGTGGATCTGTTCTCCCGCTCGTGGACGGCGCTGCGCACGGCGGTCGCGGACCTCCCGGACGAGGCCTTCGCCCGGCCGTCCGGGTGCACCGGCTGGCTGGTCCGGGACCTGGTGTGCCACCTGGTCATCGACGCACAGGACGTCCTGATCACCCTGGTCACCCCCGCCACGGCGGAGGTCACCGCCGACGAGGCGACGTACTGGCGCGTCGAGGAGCACCCGCCGACCGGCACGGATCCCCTCGACGCCCTGACCGTGCGGCTGGCCGCCGCGTACGGGGACCCGGAGCTCCTGCGGTTCCACCTCGACGACATCGGGTCCGCCGCCGGCCGCGCGGCGGCGCTCGCCGACCCCGGCGCCCGGGTGAGCACCAAGGACCTGGTCCTCACCGCGGGGGACTACCTCACCGCGTACGTCCTGGAGTGGACGCTGCACCACCTGGACCTGGCCGCCCACCTCCCGGACGTGCCGCGGCCGCCCGCGGCGGGCCTGGCCCGGTCCCGCAGGCTGCTGGAGAAGATCGCCGGCGCCCCCTTCCCCGCGTCGTTCAGCGACACCGACGCCCTCCTCGTCGGCACCGGCCGCCGGGCCCCGTCCGGCGCGCAGACGGCCGCACTCGGCGCGCGGGCCGGGCGCCTGCCGCTGGTCCTCGGCTGACCTCCCGCGCCGGACCGGGCCTGCGGTGCCCGATCCGGCTGGGTACGCCCGGCCGCCCGGCCCGGTGCCTCAGTCGCCCCGGGGCGTGCCGAACCACCGCTCCAGGGCGGTGAGGAGCTCGTGGCGGTCCTCGCCGGCCCATGCCACGTGGCCGTCCGGCCGCAGCAGGACCGCGGGCGCGCGGAGCTCCTCGCCGACGTCGACGACGTGGTCGACCCGGTCCGCCCAGCCCGCCACCGAGAGCCCGCCGGTCTGGTCCAGGAGCAGTCCGCGGCCGCCGTGCATCAGCCCGTAGAGCCGGCCCCGCTTCAGCGCCACGTCCCGCAGCCGTCGCCCGAGCAGCTCGTGCCCCGCGGCGCCGTCCGCCTCGCCGAGGTCGTAGCGGACCCCGATCGCGGTGATCTTCTCGATCAGGTACCGGTTCACCTCCTCGAAGCCGACCAGTTCCGCCAGGAGCCGGCGCACCGCCCGGGCCCCCGGTCCGCCCGACATCAGCTCGATCTGCGCGCGGGTGTTGTCCAGGACGGCGGCGGCCACCGGGTGCCGTTCGCCGTGGTAGGTGTCCAGCAGCCCCCGCGGTGCCCAGCCCGCCACCTCGGCGGCCAGCTTCCAGCCGAGGTTGAACGCGTCCTGGACGCCGAGGTTGAGCCCCTGTCCGCCGGTCGGCGGGTGGATGTGCGCCGCGTCGCCGGCCAGCAGCACCCGGCCCACCCGGTAGCGCTCGGCCTGCCGGGTGGCGTCACCGAAGCGGGAGAGCCAGCGCGGTGCGTGCGCCCCGAAGTCGGTGCCCGCGAACGCCCGCAGCCGCTCCTGGAACTCCTCCAGGGTCGGCGGGGTCGTCCGGTCCTCGGCGACCCCCTCGGCGGGCACGACGACGCGGTACGTCCCGTCCTCCAGGGGCATGGCGCCGAACCGCTGCTCGCTCTTGCGGACCTCCGCGCCCACGGCGGCCACGGTCTCCGCCGGCGCGGTCAGCTCCATCACGCCCAGCAGCGTCTCGACCCGGGCGGGCTCGCCGGGGAAGCCGACGCCGATCAGTTTGCGCACCGTGCTGCGGCCGCCGTCGCAGCCGACGAGGTAGCGGGCGCGCAGCCGCGTGCCGTCGGCCAGTTCGACGTCCACCCCGTCCTCGTCCTGGCTCAGTCCGGTCAGCTCGCAGCGGCGCCGGATCTCGGCACCGGCCCCGACGGCGTGCTCGGTCAGCAGCCGCTCGGTGACCTCCTGCGGAATGTGCAGGACGTACGAGTGCGCGGTGTCCAGCCGCTCGGGCCACTCGGCGCCCAGGCCCGCGAAGAAGCCGCCGGCCCTGATCTGCCGGCCGTGCGCGAGGAACCGCTCCAGCAGGCCGCGCTGGTCCATCACCTCGATGCTGCGCACGTGCAGCCCCTGCGCCCGGGACTGCCGGGTCGGCTCCGCCTCCTTCTCCAGCACGAGCACGCGCACCCCGTGCAGCCGCAGCTCGCCCGCCAGCATCAGACCGGTCGGTCCGCCGCCGGCGATGATCACGTCATACATGCAGTCCCCCATGGCACAGCCCCCGATGACAAAAGCCCTGATCAGGGCTCAGACCGGAGATTCTGCGGCATGACCGGGGCCTTGCCGCAAGGCCCCCCGTGCGCTATACGTTGAGAGTGGCGAGGAGTCGGTGCTCAGGTACTCCTTGCCTTTTGTTTTTCCGGCTTTGCATAAACCTGCGGATGTACGTATAGTCATGCCATCGATGAGGAGGATTCGATGGTGGTACGTGTTGCGGTGGCCGGAGCGAGTGGATACGCGGGCGGCGAAGTGCTGCGTCTGCTCCTCTCCCACCCCCAGGTCGAGATCGGCGCGCTGACCGGGCATTCCAACGCAGGGCAGCTCCTCGGGCCGCTCCAGCCGCACCTGCTGCCGCTGGCCGGGCGGACGCTGGAGGCGACCACGCCCGAGGTGCTCGCCGGTCATGACGTCGTGTTCCTCGCGCTGCCGCACGGGCAGTCCGGTGCGGTGGCCGCCCAGCTCGGCGACGGGGTGCTCGTCATCGACATGGGCGCCGACCACCGGCTCAAGGACGCCGGTGACTGGGAGCGCTTCTACGGTTCCGCGCACGCCGGGACCTGGCCCTACGGGCTTCCCGAACTGCCGGGCGGCCGCGCCGCGCTGGAGGGGTCCAAGCGCATCGCGGTTCCCGGCTGCTACCCCACCGCCGTCTCGCTGGCGCTCGTACCGGCGTACGCGGCCGGGCTCGCCGAGCCCGAGGCGGTGGTCGTCGCCGCCTCCGGCACCTCCGGCGCCGGCAAGGCCCTCAAGCCGCACCTGCTCGGCTCCGAGGTCATGGGCAGCATGACCCCCTACGGCGTCGGCGGCGGCCACCGGCACACCCCGGAGATGATCCAGAACCTCAGCCCCGCCGCCGGGCAGCGGGTCTCGGTGTCCTTCACGCCGACCCTGGCCCCCATGCCCCGCGGCATCCTCGCCACCTGCACCGCCAAGGCCGTCCCCGGCACCACCGCCGACGCGGTGCGCGCGGCCTACGAGAAGGCGTACGCGGACGAGCCCTTCGTCCACCTGCTGCCCGAGGGCCAGTGGCCCGCGACGGCGTCCGTCTACGGTTCCAACGCCGTTCAGATCCAGGTCGCGTACGACGAGGCCGCGCAGCGGATCATCGCCATCAGCGCCATCGACAACCTCACCAAGGGCACCGCCGGCGGCGCCGTGCAGAGCATGAACATCGCCCTCGGGTTCCCCGAAGAGCTCGGGCTTTCCACGATCGGAGTCGCGCCGTGACGGTTACGGCAGCACAGGGATTCACGGCCGCGGGCATCGCGGCCGGGATCAAGGAGAACGGCAATCCGGACCTGGCCCTCGTGGTCAACAACGGTCCGCGACTGGCCGCTGCGGGCGTCTTCACCTCCAACCGCGTCAAGGCCGCGCCGGTCCACTGGTCCGAGCAGGTCCTGCGCGGCGGCGCCGTCAGCGCCGTGGTCCTCAACTCCGGCGGCGCCAACGCGTGCACCGGCCCCAAGGGCTTCCAGGACACGCACGCCACCGCCGAGCAGGCCGCGGCCGTCCTCACCGGGCTCGGCGGCGCCGAGCACAACGCCGGGGAGATCGCGGTCGCCTCGACCGGCCTGATCGGTGTGCTGCTGCCCATGGACAAGCTGCTGCCCGGCGTCGAGACCGCCGCCCGGGCCCTGTCCGAGGACGGCGGCGAGGCCGCCGCCGTCGCGATCAAGACCACCGACACCGTGCACAAGACGGCCGCGGTCACCTGGGGGTCCCCCCGGACGGAGTCCGGGGGAGGCTGGACGGTCGGCGGCATGGCCAAGGGAGCCGGCATGCTGGCCCCGGGCCTGGCCACCATGCTCGTCGTCCTCACCACCGACGCCGACCTCGACAGCGCCACCCTCGACAAGGCGCTGCGGGCCGCGACCCGCACCACCTTCGACCGGGTCGACTCCGACGGCTGCATGTCCACCAACGACACCGTGCTGCTGCTCGCCTCCGGCGCCTCCGGCCAGGTGCCGGCGTACGACGCCTTCGCCGAGGCGGTACGCACGGTCTGCGACGACCTCGCCCGCCAGCTCATCGGGGACGCCGAGGGCGCCGGCAAGGACATCCGCATCGAGGTGATCGGCGCGCTCACCGAGGACGACGCCGTCGAGGTCGGGCGGTCCATCGCCCGCAACAACCTCCTCAAGTGCGCCATCCACGGCGAGGACCCCAACTGGGGCCGGGTGCTCTCCGCCATCGGCACCACCGGGGCGTCCTTCGACCCCGACCGGCTGAACGTCGCCATCAACGGCGTCTGGGTCTGCAGGAACGGCTGCGTCGGCGAGGACCGCGACCTGGTGAGCATGAAGGACCGCGAGGTCCGCATCACCGCCGACCTGGCCGCCGGCTCCGAGTCCGCCGTGATCTGGACCAACGACCTGACCGCCGAGTACGTCCACGAGAACAGCGCGTACAGCTCATGACCGGCACCGCGCGCAAGCACACCGCGCTCCCCAAGGCCCAGATCCTCATCGAGGCCCTCCCCTGGCTCACCCGGCACCACGGCAAGACCGTCGTGATCAAGTTCGGCGGCAACGCCATGGTGAACGAGGAGCTCAAGGCCGCCTTCGCCCAGGACGTCGTCTTCCTGCGGCACGCCGGCATCAAGCCGGTCGTCGTGCACGGCGGCGGCCCCCAGATCAGCGCCCAGCTGGACAAGCAGGGCCTGGTCAGCGAGTTCAAGGCGGGCCTGCGGGTCACCACCCCGGAGGCGATGGACGTCGTACGGATGGTGCTCGCCGGACAGGTCCAGCGCGAGCTGGTCGGCCTGCTCAACCAGCACGGACCGTTCGCCGTCGGCATGACCGGCGAGGACGCGCACACCATCTCCGCCGTGCAGCACCGGCCCGAGATCGAGGGCGAGCTCGTCGACATCGGCCGGGTCGGTGAGATCACCGGCATCGACACCGGCGCCATCGAGGCCCTGCTGGAGGACGGCCGGATCCCGGTCATCTCCTCCATCGCGCGCAGTGCCGACGACGGCCACGTGTACAACGTGAACGCCGACACCGCGGCCGCGGCGCTCGCCGCCGCGCTCGGCGCCGAGACGCTGATGGTCCTCACCGACGTCGAGGGCCTCTACGCGGACTGGCCCAACAGCGACGAGGTCATCAGCCGGCTCACCGTGAGCCAGCTGGAGAAGCTGCTGCCCGAGCTGTCCAGCGGCATGGTGCCCAAGATGGAGGGCTGCCTGCACGCCGTCCGCAACGGCGTCACCACCGCCCGCGTGATCGACGGGCGGGTCCAGCACTCGATCCTGCTGGAGATCTTCACCGACGAGGGAATCGGCACGATGGTGGTGCCCGACGCGCAGGGAGGGGACAGCGCATGAGCGGCGGCGGCAACCAGGAGTACAGCGCCCGCTGGCGGGGCGCGCTGACCGACAACTACGGCACCCCCGCGCTGGCGCTCGTCCGCGGCGAGGGCGCCCAGGTGTGGGACGCCGACGGCCGCGCGTACACCGACTACGTCGGCGGTATCGCGGTCAACGCCCTCGGCCACGCCCACCCGGCGATCGTCGCCGCGGTGACCGCGCAGGTCTCCACCCTCGGGCACGTCTCCAACCTCTACGCCTCCGAGCCCGTCCTCGCGCTCGCCGAGCGGCTGCTGACGCTCTTCGGCCGGGAGGGGAGGGTTTTCTTCTGCAACTCCGGCGCCGAGGCCGTCGAGGCCGCCTTCAAGATCGGCCGGCTCACCGGGCGGTCCCACATGGTCGCCACCTCCGGCGGCTTCCACGGCCGCACCATGGGCGCCCTCGCGCTCACCGGCCAGCCGGCGAAGCAGGACCCCTTCCTGCCGTTGCCCGGCGACGTCACCCACGTTCCGTACGGCGACGCCGAGGCCCTGCGGGCCGCCGTCACCGAGGACACCGCGCTCGTGATCATCGAGCCGATCCAGGGCGAGAACGGTGTGGTCGTGCCGCCCGCCGGGTACCTGACGGCCGCCCGCGAGATCACCCGCGCCACCGGCACCCTGCTGGTCCTCGACGAGGTCCAGACCGGCATCGGCCGCTGCGGCCAATGGTTCGAGCACCAGGCCCACGAGGGCGTCGAGCCCGACCTCGTCACGCTCGCGAAGGGTCTGGGCGGCGGCCTGCCGATCGGTGCCGTGGCCGCGTTCGGCCCGGCCGCCGACCTGCTGCGGCCCGGCCAGCACGGCACCACCTTCGGCGGGAACCCGGTCGCCTGCGCCGCCGGTCTGGCCGTGATCGACACCATCGCGGCCGAGGGACTCCTCGACCGGGTCAAGGAACGGGGTGAGCGGCTGCGCTCCGGAATCGAAGGTTCCGGCCACCCGCTGGTCTCCCATGTCCGAGGTGCGGGCCTTCTGCTGGGTATCGTGCTGAAGGAGCCGCTCGCACCGAAGGTGCAGCAGGCGGCTCAGGAAGCCGGCTTCCTGGTCAACGCACCCGCCCCCGACGTCGTACGGCTCATGCCCCCGTACGTGATCTCCGACGACGAGGTGGACGCGTTCGTCCGGGCGCTTCCCGGCATCCTCGACGCAAGCCACGGGGACGGACGATCCGGAGAATGAGACGACGATGAGCCAGGCGCAGGACAACGAGCACGGGGGAGGTCCGTCCGTTCCGCAGACCCGCACCGCCCGCCACCGCCGGATCGTGGACATCCTCAACCGGCAGCCGGTCCGTTCCCAGAGCCAGCTGGCCAAGCTGCTCGCCGACGACGGGCTGAGCGTCACCCAGGCGACGCTCAGCCGGGACCTCGACGAACTGGGTGCGGTGAAGATCCGCAACACGGGCGGCGAGCTGATCTACGCGGTGCCCAGCGAGGGGGGTTTCCGGACCCCGCAGGCACCGCTGGGGGAGTCGGCCAAGGAGGAGCGCATGCGGCGCCTCTCCGGCGAGCTGCTGATCTCGGCGGAGGCGTCCGCCAACCTCGTGGTCCTGCGCACCCCGCCGGGTGCGGCCCAGTTCCTGGCCTCGGCCATCGACCAGGCCGAACTGCACGCGATCCTCGGCACCATCGCGGGCGACGACACCCTGATGCTGATCAGCCGCGACCCGGCGGGCGGCCAGGCCCTGGCCGACCACCTGCTGCGCCTGGCGCAGAAGGAGGGCTGAGCCGCTCCGGCTCGGGTGGAAATCCGGTGCCGGGCCGGTGCCCGTCCGCTTAGCCTCGGGGCGTGCTTCCTTTCGTCCTCGCCGCGGCGGTGTCCGCCGCTGCCGCCGCCGTGTACGCGGCCATCGGCCTGTGGTGGTGGCGCCGGGCCCGGGTCCGGCGCGAGATCCTCCGGATCGTCGCCGCCCTCGACCTCGCACCGTACGACGCCGCCGTGCTGCGCAAGGGCGCGACCGAGGCGGCGGCCGCCGAGCTGGTCCTCGACGGGTACCTCCGGATCGACGCGGAGGGAGCGGCGTTCCTGACCGAGCGGGGCCGTGACGTGGACCGGACCCCCGCCCACCCGGTGCCCGCCGCCCTGCTGGAGGCCGTACGCCGGCACGATCCCGAGCCCGTCTCGATCGGCTATCTCGACTGGCACGACGACGCGTACATGGAGTGCCGCGCCGGGTACCTGAGGCAGCGGGAGGAGCGGCTGCCCGAACTCCCGCGCATGCCGGGCGAAGAGGAGGGGGTGTCGGGCTGCGGCTCCTGCGCGGCCATCGTCCTGCTGCTGTGCCTGTGGGTCGTGGCCGTCAACCTGCTGGTGGAATCCCGCCCGCAGGGCCTCATGGAATGGGCCGCCGCCGTGCTGACCGGGCTGGGCCTGGTGTCCTTCTTCTTCGCCGACGAGGCGGGCAAGGCGGCCCGGGCCCGGACGGAGTGCGGCGAGGCGCTGGAGGACCGGATCCGCGCCGAGCCGCACCCGGCCCTCGCGGCCCTGGAGGAGGAGCAGCGGAGCTACCTGCTGCGGAGCGTCAACGACCACTGGAAGTGGCGCGGCGCCGACGGCGTCGCGGAGGAGGGCGACGACGAGGGCGACGGGGCCGACGAGGACGACGAGTGGCTGGACGACAAGGTGTGGTGGGAGGACGCGTACGAGTACCGGGCCTCCGACGAGGAGGCCGCCCGGGACCCGGGCCCCGGCGCCACCGGGGGACACCTCCCGCCGGACAGGCCTAGGAGCGGGTGACGGCGAGCGGCCCGGTTTCGGTGCCGATCGCGATGTGCGGGTCGCGCCGCGGGTTCGCCCAGCGCAGGATCGCGCGCATCGCCGGCTCCGGCACGGACACGCAACCCGCCGTCGCGCCCTTGCCGTTGACGTGCAGGAAGATCCCCGCCCCGCGGCCGCGCACCGGCCGGTCGTAGTTGAAGGCGATGACGAGCGCGTGCGCGTACTGCTTGTCGTACGTCACCAGGTGCTCCGCCTCACCGGGCGCGCAGTCGGCCGGCAGCGGCTCCGTCCAGCGGTTGTACGCCGCCGAGGCGTTGTCCTGGCACCACCAGGAGTCCGGGGTCACCCGCCGGTAGCCGACCTCGGTCCCGGCGGGCGCCGACCGGATCCCGAAGGCGTACGGCAGCGCGTACAGCCCGGTGGGCGTGGTGTTCGTGCCCTGCACCCGGGTGGCGCCGTCCGTCAGCCCGTTCGCCCCGAACCGGGCCTCGGCGCCACCCGCCGCGAACCAGCGTCCCGCCCGCCGGTCCCACCAGGTCAGCCGCCCCGTGGTCGAGCCGGGCGCGGGGGCCACGGCGGTGATCAGCTGGGTCCCGCCCCCGGTGTCCGTCATCCGGGCGGGCAGCGGCGGGAGGGACGTGTCCGGCGGCAGGGCCGGGCCGGCGAGGAGGGTCACGGCGAGGGCGAGAGCGGTGCGCAGCACATGTCAGACGGTACGGGCCGGAAGGGGCAGGGGCAGCGCAGGCAGGCCGTCGAGACTCCGTCCGATGTGGTCCTTCTTCTCGCAGTACTGCGCGAACTCCTCGTCCGACTTGCGGCCGAAGTACTCCGCGTGCAGCGTCCGCTCGCCCTGGTAATCCATCAACGGGACGGCGTACCCGCACACGTCCGCGATCCGCTTCGCGTGGACGACGACGACGGCCCGGGCCGCCGGGCCGTCCGCGTCCCCGAACAGCGCCACCAGCTCCGGCCAGCGGGGGTCGTCGCGGAAGACGGCCTCGCCCTCGCCGTGGATGCGCACGATGTTCGGCGGCCCGGAGAACGCGCACCACATGAGGGTGATCCGGCCGTTCTCGCGCACGTGCGCGATGGTCTCGGCGCCGCTCCCGCCGAAGTCCAGGTAGGCCAGGGTCAGCTCGTCGATGACGACGAGCGTCCCGGCGCGGCCCTTGGGGGAGAGGTTGATGTGGCCGTCACCGGCCAGCGGTGCCGTAGCGGTGAAGAAAACCGGCTGCGCCTCGATGAACTCGCGCAGTCGGCCGTCTATGCGTTCGTGGAGTTTTCCCATGTCAGGATTATGTGCCGGACGGCCGCGACCGGACGGCCGGTTTTCACGGCGTGGCCTCCTCCAACTCCTCGAACCCCAGTCGCGTCCGTAGCGCCGCCCCCCGGTGGGACCCGTCGAACGCGGGGGCGGCGCGCCGGAACAGCTCCTCCAGCTCGGCCGGGTCGGTGCCCGCCGCGCAGAGTGCCGCCTGCCACTCCCAGCCGCGCACCGTGGCCCCGGCGATGCTCCGCAGCGCCGGCTCACGGTCCGTCAGCATCGCGACGGCGGCCCGCAGCGCGTCCATGCCGCCGCGCGTGCGCAGCAGCCGGAAGGCGACCCGCCGGGTGTGCGACGGCCGGTCGGCGGCGATGCGCGAGGTCAGCTCCGCGAGGGGCAGTCGCGCGGCCCAGGAGGTCAGCGACACGGCCGCCTCGCGCGCCACGGCCGGGTACGGATCGTCCAGCAGCGGCAGCAGTTCCGCGGTGGTGACCGTGCCCAGTTCCCGCAGTCCCGCGAGCGCCGCCGCGCGGACCCGCCCGTCGGGGTGGGCCAGCAGGGCCCGCAGCACCGGCGCGTCGGCACGCTGCCCGCACTCGGTGAGCCCCGTCACCGCCGCGCCGCTGACCCGGGCCGGGTCGGCGCACAGCTCCAGGTAGCGGGCGCGCGGTTCGCCGCCGTCCTGGCCGACGAGCCAGCGGGCGCAGGCCCGCACCAGGCCGGAGGGGTCGTCGAGGTAGTCGTACGCCTGCTCCTGCCGGCCCGCCGCACGCAGGCTGGTCACGCCCGCCGCGCGCACGTGGCCGCTGCGGGCGCCCAGCAGGACCTCGCTGACCCGGTCGTCGGGGCCGTCGGCGGCGAGCCGGGCGAGCACCCCGTCCGTCCACAGCCGTTGCACCAGCGGGTCGTGTACGGCGCGGGCGGCGAGAGCGGCCAGCTCCCGTGCGCCGAGCAGCCCCTCCTCCAGCGTGATCCGGGCCGCGCACCGGGCGGTGGCCCGGTCCGCGCTCTCGCGCAGCTCCGCCAGCACCCCGGCGTGCGCCGGGTCGCGCAAGGCCTCCTCGAACAGCTCCACGGCCCAGCCGCCCTGCACGCGCCGGCCGATCCGCAGGACCACCGGGGTCAGGTGGCGCAGGGCGGAGGCGGGGTCCTCGGCGAGGACCCGCGCGAGGACCCGGCGCGCCGCGGCGCGTACGGGTGCGGCCCAGTCGGCGCACCGGACCACCGTCAGGGACAGCCGCAGCGGGGAGCCCTTGGTGGCGTACCGGAGCGCGGCCTGCCGCTCGCGGCCGTCGTAGTGGCACAGGGCCGTCTCCGCACGGAAGGCCAGCACCGTGTGCCACGGGCGGCTGCGGTCCAGGCCCGCCTCGTACCCGGACAGCCGGCGGACTCCGTGGTCGAGGTGCACGACGCAGTCCGGGTGCCGCCAGTCGGTCACCTCGTCCGGGTCGTGCCCCTGCGCGAGGAGCAGGGCGGCGGCGCGCCCGTCGGCTTCGGTCCAGGTCGATCGGCGTTCCATCCGGTGATCCTAGGCGGCCGCGGCGGCCCCGGTCGTCCGGTTTTCCCGCCGGGGGCGCCCTCGGACACCCCGGCTGACCTGCCGAAACGCCCGCCCGTTGACGAAACATACGGAGTCATGCATAGTTATGCCTGTCGTTGATTGCACCGTAAGGAGAAACCCGTGACCGAGCGCGTCGTACTCGCCTACTCGGGCGGCCTGGACACCTCCGTCGCCATCGGCTGGATCGCCGAGGAGACGGGCGCCGAGGTCATCGCCGTCGCCGTGGACGTCGGCCAGGGCGGCGAGGACCTGGACGTCATCCGCAAGCGCGCGCTCGACTGCGGTGCGGTCGAGGCCGAGGTCGCGGACGCCAAGAACGAGTTCGCCGACGAGTACTGCCTCCCGGCGATCAAGGCCAACGCCCTCTACATGGACCGCTACCCGCTGGTCTCGGCGCTCTCCCGGCCGGCCATCGTCAAGCACCTGGTGGCGGCCGCCAAGAAGCACAACGCCTCGGTCGTGGCCCACGGCTGCACCGGCAAGGGCAACGACCAGGTCCGCTTCGAGGCCGGCATCCAGGCCCTCGGCCCCGACCTCAAGTGCATCGCCCCGGTCCGCGACTACGCCATGACCCGTGACAAGGCGATCGCCTTCTGCGAGGCGAAGAACCTCCCGATCGCGACCACCAAGAAGTCCCCGTACTCCATCGACCAGAACGTCTTCGGGCGCGCCGTCGAGACGGGCTTCCTGGAGGACATCTGGAACGCCCCGATCGAGGACATCTACGAGTACACCTCGAACCCGGCCACCCCCCGCGAGCCCGATGAGGTCGTCATCTCCTTCAAGGAGGGCGTGCCCGTCGCCATCGACGGCAAGCCGGTCACCGTGCTCCAGGCCATCCAGCAGCTCAACGAGCGGGCCGGCGGCCAGGGCATCGGCCGGATCGACATGGTCGAGGACCGGCTCGTGGGCATCAAGTCCCGCGAGGTCTACGAGGCCCCGGGCGCGATCGCGCTGATCACCGCCCACCAGGAGCTGGAGAACGTCACCGTCGAGCGCGAGCTCGCCCGGTACAAGCGGCAGGTCGAGCAGCGCTGGGGCGAGCTCGTCTACGACGGCCTGTGGTTCTCCCCGCTCAAGCGGGCCCTGGACGGCTTCATCAACGAGGCCAACCAGCACGTCACCGGTGACATCCGGATGACCCTGCACGGCGGCCGCGCCGTCGTCACCGGCCGGAAGTCCGAGGAGTCGCTGTACGACTTCAACCTCGCGACCTACGACACCGGCGACACCTTCGACCAGTCGAAGGCCCAGGGCTTCATCGACATCTTCGCCCTCTCCGCGAAGATCGCCGCCAAGCGCGACCTGGCGTAACCCGCCGTACGCCGTACGCCGAACGCCGTACGTGACCGCCTCCCCGTAACCTCCGCGGCGGGGAGGCGGTTCCACATCCGAAGTCATGCAGTCTTGAGGAGCAGCAGCTGTGAGCAGCAACAACGGTGACGTCCGGCTCTGGGGCGGCCGCTTCGCCGACGGTCCGTCGGAGGCGCTGGCCCTGTTGTCGGCGTCCGTCCACTTCGACTGGCGCCTCGCGCCGTACGACATCGCCGGCTCCCGCGCCCACGCGCGCGTGCTCCACACGGCGGGCCTGCTCACGGCCGACGAGCTCGACCGCATGATCGCCGGCCTCGACCGGCTGGAGGCCGACGTCGCCGACGGCTCCTTCACCGGGACCGTCGCCGACGAGGACGTGCACACCGCCCTGGAGCGGGGCCTGCTGGAGCGGCTCGGCCCCGACCTCGGCGGCAAGCTGCGCGCCGGCCGGTCCCGCAACGACCAGGTCGCCACCCTGTTCCGGATGTACCTGCGCGACCACGCCCGGATCATCGGCGGCCTGATCGCCGACCTCCAGGACGCGCTCGTCGGCCTCGCCGAGGCGCACCACGACGTGGCCATGCCCGGCCGAACCCACCTCCAGCACGCCCAGCCGGTGCTCTTCGCCCACCACGTGCTGGCCCACGTGCAGTCGCTGTCGCGGGACGCCGAGCGGCTGCGCCAGTGGGACACCCGCACGGCCGTCTCGCCGTACGGCTCGGGCGCGCTGGCCGGCTCCTCCCTGGGGCTGGACCCGGAGGCGGTCGCTGCCGACCTCGGCTTCGAGCGCGGCTCGGTGGGCAACTCCATCGACGGCACGGCCTCGCGCGACTTCGTCGCCGAGTTCGCCTTCATCACCGCGATGATCGGGATCAACCTGTCCCGGATCGCCGAGGAGATCATCATCTGGAACACGAAGGAGTTCTCCTTCGTCACCCTCCACGACGCCTTCTCCACCGGCTCCTCGATCATGCCGCAGAAGAAGAACCCGGACATCGCGGAGCTGGCGCGCGGCAAGTCCGGCCGTCTCATCGGCAACCTGACCGGCCTGCTCGCCACGCTCAAGGCGCTGCCGCTGGCCTACAACCGCGACCTCCAGGAGGACAAGGAGCCGGTCTTCGACTCCTGCGACACCCTGGAGGTCCTGCTGCCCGCCTTCACCGGCATGATGGCGACCCTCACCGTCAACCGCGCGCGGATGGAGGAGCTGGCCCCGGCCGGGTTCTCGCTCGCCACCGACATCGCCGAGTGGCTGGTCAAGCAGGGGGTGCCGTTCCGGGTGGCCCACGAGGTCGCGGGCGAGTGCGTCAAGGAGTGCGAGGCCCACGGCATCGAGCTCGACGAGCTGACCGACGAACAGTTCGCGAAGATCTCCGAGCATCTCACCCCCGAGGTCCGCACCGTCCTGAACGTGCCCGGCGCCCTCGCCTCGCGCAGCGGCCGCGGCGGCACGGCCCCCGGCGCGGTCGCCGCGCAGCTCAACGAGCTGAAGGCGGACCTGGTCATCCAGCACGCCTGGGCGGCCCACAAGCAGTAGTGCCACCCCGCGCGGCGGGAGGGGCGGCCGGGTCCTCCACGACCCGGCCGCCCCTTCCGCGCGTCGTCAGAGGGCCTGGCCCCAGCGGGCCAGGGCGTCGAAGTCCTGCCCGGTCAGCCCGATCCGCTCGTCGACGTACCGCAGCAGCGCGTGCGCGGGGTGGAGCTGCTCGACGTACTCGCGGTCCATCGCCGTGATGTCGTCGTCGATCCACGCGAAGGGCCGGCCGGCGGCGTACTCCAGGATGTACTGCGTCTTCCAGAACGTGCCGCGCGGCGCCCGCCCGTGCATCACCGGCCAGTCGATGTACGGCAGCCGGGGCAGCCCCAGGTGCGGGCCTATCCAGTCGTTGGCCTCGTCCTTCCAGGTGGTCGCCCACACCAGCTCGTACGTCCGCGCCAGCGCGAGCAGCCGCGTGCCGTGGCCCGGGTTGAGCCACACCCGCAACGGCTTGCCGTCGGTCCAGCCGGTCGGGCGCATGCGGTGGGTGGTGTAGCCCTCCGGGCGGCGCTGGGGCTGTGCGGCGTAGGGGTTCAGCGGGCCGTCGACGTCGATGAGCAGCAGCGGCTTCGGTGGCTTCGGCAGCTTCGGCGTCTGCAGCGTCTGCAGCGTCTTCATGGGTCCAGGATTCCTTTCCGGCTGCCCGTCGGGCAGCTCGTTTTGGCTGTCGGATGCGCGCGAGTGAGACATTCGTGTCTCATTTGGTGTATCGTTGTCTCATGGCCATGGATCGCGACCAGGTGCTGCGCGCTGCCGCCGCCCTCCTCTCCCGCAAGTCGACCGCCACGATGGACGAGGTCGCCAAAGCCGCCGGAATCGGCCGGGCGACCCTCCACCGGCACTTCGCCGGGCGCGACGCGCTCGTACGCGCCCTGGAGGACCTCGGCATCCGGGAGTTCGAGGCGGCGCTCGAGCGGGCCCGCCTCGACGAGGACGGCGCCGTCGACGCGCTGCGCCGGCTGGTCGCCGAGTCCGAGCCCAACGCCCAGCTGCTGGCCTTCCTCGTCACCGAGAACCAGCTCTTCGAGGGCGACCAGGTCAACGAGGGCTGGGCCCGGCTCGACGCCCGCGTCAGCGCCGTCTTCAAACGCGGCCAGGAGCAGGGCGACATCCGGATCGACCTCAGCGCCACCTGGCTCACCGAGGCCCTCTACGGCCTCATCGGCAGCTGTGCCTGGGCCGTGATGGACGGCCGCGTCGCCGCCAAGGACTTCCAGTACATGATCATCGAGCTGCTGCTCGGTGGCGCCCGACGGAGTGTGGAGAAATGACCCGTACCGAACAGCTGACCCAGGGGAAGGGGACGGAGGCGATCAGGAGCAAGGGGCGCTGGCTCGCGCTCTCGGTCCTGGTCCTGGCCGTCCTGCTGGTCGCGGTGGACGCCACCGTACTCGGTCTGGCCACCCCGTCGCTCAGCGAGGACCTCAAGCCGACCGGCAGTCAGCTGCTGTGGATCGGCGACATCTACTCCTTCGTCATCGCCGGCCTGCTCGTCTCCATGGGCTCGCTCGGTGACCGGATAGGCCGCAAGAAGCTGCTGCTGACCGGTGCCACCGCCTTCGGCGCCGTCTCCGTGCTCAACGCCTACGCCACCAGCCCCGAGATGATGATCGTCGCCCGCGCCCTGCTCGGTGTGGCCGGTGCGACGCTGATGCCCTCCACCCTCGCGCTGATCCGCAACATCTTCCACGACCCCAAGGAGCGCAGCCTCGCCATCGGTATCTGGGGCGCCACCGCCTCGGCCGGCGCGGCCGTCGGCCCCGTCCTCGGCGGAGCGCTGCTCCAGCACTTCTGGTGGGGCTCGGTCTTCCTCATCAACCTGCCCGTGATGGCCGTCCTGGTCCTCGTCGGCAGCAAGCTGCTGCCCGAGTCGAAGAACCCGGTCACCGGGCCCTGGGACCTGCTCAGCGTCGCGCTCTCCCTCGTCGGCATCATCGGTGTCGTCTACGCCGTCAAGGAGGTCGCCACGCACGGGCCGACCACGGAGGTCTGGGTCGCCGCCGTCCTCGGCGCCGCCTGCCTGTACGCCTTCGTCCGCCGCCAGTTCGCCCTGAGCGCGCCGCTGCTCGACATGCGGCTGTTCAGGCACCGGGGCTTCTCGGGCGCGGTCCTCGCCGACCTGCTCACCGTCTTCGGCCTGTCCGGACTGGTCTTCTTCCTCTCCCAGTTCCTCCAGCTCGTCCAGGGCCGCGACCCCCTGGAGGCGGGCCTGGCCGAACTGCCCGCCGCGATCGGCGCGGTGGTCACCGGTCTGGTCGCCGGCCGCTACGCCCGCAGGTACTCCGTACGCTCCATCGTGGCCGGCGGCCTCGGCGCCATCGGGCTCGCGCTCGGCGTGATCACCCTGGTGCACCGGGAGACCGGCTACCCGCTGCTCGGCGCGGCCCTGCTCGTCGTCGGCCTCGGCGCCGGCTTCTCCTTCACCGTCACCGCCGACGTGATCCTCTCCAGCGTCCCCAAGGAGCAGGCCGGTTCGGCCTCCGCCGTCTCCGAGACGGCGTACGAACTCGGCGCGGCCCTCGGCATCGCCCTGCTCGGCTCCATCGTCACCGGCGCCTACCAGAAGTTCACGGCTCCCGCCGGGGTCCCCGCCGAGGTCGCCGACGCGGCCCACGAGTCGCTCGGCGGCGCCGTCGAGGCCTCGCGCGCCCTGGACCCGGCGACCGCGCACGGCATGGTCGCCGCCGCCCAGGACGCCTTCGTGGACGGCCTGCGGCTCGCCGCCGGCGTCGGCGCGGCCGTCCTGCTGGCCACCGCCGTGGCCGCCTGGTTCCTGCTGCGCGGCCAGCGGCTCCAGGACGGCATCGAACACTGACGCTCCGCCAGGCAGGGTCGCCGCGACCCGGGTTGACAGTGTGATCACGGGCGCGGCACCCTTCCGGCGATGGAGATCACCGACCTGACCCCGGCGGAGCGCCGCGTCCGGGACGCCTTCCCGCGCGGCGAGGGCGTCGACTTCCGGACGGGCCCCGAGGAGCCCTCCGGAGACGGCGCCTCCTGGGGACCCGAGCGGACCGTGCGCGCGGAGGTGCTGCGGGCCCTGCTGGTCGGCGGTCCCACCGAGGACGGCCGGGTCGCCGGCCTCAAGCTCTACGGAGCCAGGATCACCGGCAAGCTCGACCTCAAGTACGCCGTCGTGGACCATCCCGTCCGGCTGCGCTCGTGCTGGTTCGAACGCAAACCCCTGCTGTACGGCGCCCAGCTGCGCGCCGTCGTCCTCGCCGACTCCACGCTGCCCGGCCTGACCGCCGCCAACGTCCGGGTGGACATCGTCCTGCGGCTGTCCTGCTGCACCCTCAACGGCCCCGTCCGGCTGGCCGGCGCGCGGATCACCGGCGGCCTCTTCCTCCAGGGGGCGGTCATCCGGACCGGGAGCCTGCCCGACGAGGCCGACGAGCCGCCACTCCAGCTCAACCACGCCGAGATAGGCACCGACATCATCGCCGGCGACCTCACCGTCCACGGTCAGTTCCGCATCAACGGAGCCACCGTCGCCGGCCAGATCAACCTCGACCGCGCGCGGCTGATCAACCCCGGCGGCATCGCCCTGCACGCCGAGACCCTGTCCGTCGGCACCGACCTGCGCGGCAACCGGCTGCACGCCGAGGGCATGGTCAACCTCACCGGGGCCCGCATCCCCGGCCAGCTCTTCCTCGGCCGGGCCCGCCTGAGCGCCCCCGGGGCCGTCGCGCTGCGCGCCAGCAGCTGCGTCGTCGGCGAGTTCTGGCTGCGCAAGGCCGCCCCCGTCGAGGGCATCGTCAACCTGCGCCGCAGCCAGTTCGACCTGCTGTGGGCCGAGCCGGCCGTCTGGCCACCCGAGGTACGCCTGGACGGGCTCGGCTACCGGGTGCTGCACCCGCACCTGCCCGCGGAGGAGCGGCTGCCGATGCTGGAGCGGGAGGAGGACGGCTACCTGCCCTCCTCGTACGAGCAGCTGGCCGCCGCCTACCGGGACGTCGGCGACGAGGAGGCCGCCCGTACCGTCCAGCTCGCCAAGCTCCGCCGGCACCGGCGCACCCGGCCCCGGCACGCCCGGCTGTGGGGCCTGCTCCAGGACGCCACCGTCGGCTACGGCTTCCGCCCCTCGCGCGCGGCGCTCTGGCTCGTGGGTCTGCTGGTCACCGGCGCGATCGCGTTCGCCCTGCACCCGCCGCGCCCGCTCAAGGCGGGCGAGGCGCCCGACTTCAACCCGCTCTTCTACACCATCGACCTGCTGCTGCCGATCATCGGCTTCGGCCAGGAAGCGGCGTTCGCGCCGAGCGGCTGGCTCCAGTGGCTGTCCTACCTGCTGATCATCACCGGCTGGATCCTGGCCACGACCACGGCAGCAGGCGTCAGCCGCTCCCTGCGCCGCCAGTAGCCCCGGGGCCCGGGGCCCGGGGCCCCGGAGGGGGGAGGGTCAGGCGGCCTTGGCCTTGGTGGCGTACATGTCGACGTACTCCTGGCCCGACAGGCGCATGACCTCGGCCATCACCGAGTCCGTCACCGCGCGCAGCACGTAGCGGTCGCGGTCCATGCCCTCGTACCGGGAGAACTCCATCGCCTCGCCGAACCGGACGGTCACCCGGCCCGGGCGCGGCATGCCCTTGCCGCCCGGCTGCAGCTTGTCGGTGCCGATCATCGCGAACGGGACCACCGGCGCGCCGGTCATCAGCGTCAGGCGGGCGATGCCGGTGCGGCCGCGGTAGAGGCGGCCGTCGGGGGAGCGGGTGCCCTCGGGGTAGATACCGAAGATCTTGCCCTCCTCCAGCACCCGGCGGCCGGTCATCAGCGCCGCGACTCCGCCGTTCGCGCCGTCCCGGTCGACCGGGATCATGCCGGAGCCGGTGAAGAACCAGGCCATCGCCCGGCCCTTGAGCCCCTTGCCGGTCACGTACTCGTCCTTGCCGATGAAGTGCACCGTCCGGTCGCACACCAGCGGGAGGATCATCGAGTCGATGAACGTGAGGTGGTTGCCCGCGAGGATCACCGGACCCGTGCCCGGAATGTGCTCGATGCCCTCCACCCGGGTGCGGAACATCATGCGCATGACCGGTCCGACAGTGGCTTTGATGAGCGCGGTACGGAACAACGTGGGCCCTCCGGCGTCGACAAGCGGGTTCGCACGGCACTGGGGCGGTGCAGGTAGAGGACGATACTCGCGCGCCGCGACTGATCGCACATCGGGTTCACGTGATGGATACGTCGTGTTGACACACGTTTCCGCCATGTTCCGCCGCCGCTGGCCCGCCCGACACACCCCGCCGCCTACCATCGCTGCGCCGATCGGCGCACGCACGTGCGGGTACACGTACGCACGTTCCTGCGCACCCATGTACGACCGATGACGGGGAGACGCCACTCATGACGCAGGGCGGGGCAGCGCGACGCACGGTACTGGGAGCGGCGGTGTTCGCCGCGGGCGGCACCGCCATGGGCCTGGGCGCGGGAACGGCCGAAGCCGCCGGAACGGCCTCGGCCGCCGGGACGGCCGAGGCGGGCCCGTACACGGGCGGCCACGGCGGCTACCGGGACCTGCCGTACCCCACGGTCATCGGCCACCGCGGGGCCAGCGGCTACCGGCCCGAGCACACGCTCGGCTCCTACCAACTGGCCCTCGACCTCGGCGCCGACGTCGTCGAGCAGGACCTCGTCCCCACCCGGGACGGGCACCTGGTGTGTCGTCACGAGAACGAGATCGGCGGCACCACGGACGTCGCCGACCACCCGGAGTTCGCCTCCCGCCGCACCACCAAGTCCATCGACGGTGTCTCCGTCACCGGCTGGTTCACCGAGGACTTCACCCTCGCCGAGCTCAAGACGCTGCGCGCGAAGGAACGCATCCCCGCCGTCCGCCAGCGCGGCACCCTCTACGACGGCCGGTGGGCCGTGCCCACCTTCGAAGAGGTGCTGCGCTGGGCCGACCGGGAGGGCAAGCGGCGCGGCCGGCCGGTCTGGCTGCACGTCGAGACCAAGCACCCCAGCTACTTCCGCGCCCTGGGCCTGGGCCTGGAGGAGCCGCTGGCCAAGCTGCTGCGCCGGTACGGCCGCGACCGCCGCACCTCGGCCGTCTTCCTGCAGTCCTTCGAACCCTCCAGCATCCAGCGGCTGGCCCGGCTGGTCTCCTCGCCCCGCGTCGTCCTGCTCTCCGACGCGGGCACCCGCCCGTGGGACTTCGAGCTCGCCAAGGACCCGCGCACCGTCGCGGACCTGGTCAAGCCCGAGGGCCTCCAGTGGATCGCCGGCTTCGCCCAGGGCATCGGCCCCACCCTGAACCTCGTCATCCCGCGCACCCCCGACGGCAGGCTCGGCACCCCGACCACGCTGGTGCGCGACGCCCACGCGCGCGGCCTCGTCCTGCACCCCTACACCGCGCGCAACGAGAACAGCTTCCTGCCGGCGGAGTTCCGCAAGGGCACCGACCCGGCCGCGTACGGCGACGTCTTCGGCGCCCTGCGGGCCTACTTCGACCAGGGCATCGACGGCATCTTCACCGACAACCCGGACACCGCCCTGCTGGCAGCCGAGGACTTCCGCCCCGGCCGCCGCCCCGTCAACCGCTAGGCGCACCACCCCGTACGAGTGGGCCGCGGCCGGTGGGGAAACCACCGGCCGCGGCCTTCGCGTCCCGCCCGGCATGGACCTGCTCAAGGAACTCGGCCCCCTGCTGTCCGCGGAGGCGGCCGCCGAGGCCCCCGGTACCGGCGTCGACCCGGCCGACCTCGAACAAGCCGTCTGGGTCAGGCTGCTGGAGCGCGGCCCCGCCACCGCCCCCGCCGAACCGGCACGCTGGCTGCGCCGCGCCGTGCGCGCCGAGGCCCGGCCCGCCCGCCGCCGCGCCCGCCGTGAAATCCCGTACGGCGCACTGCCCGCCCCCCGCGCCGCCGCCCCCGACGAGGAGCTGCTCGGCCGGGAGGAGACGCTCGCCCTCCGATCGGCGGTCGCCCGATTGCCCGGACGCTGTCCGGAGCTCATAGGCGCGTTTCTTTCGCCCCGTGACCTGACTTACCGTGAAATCGCAGGAGAGTTGGGTATCTCACAAGGAAGTTTGGGACCCGTACGTTCCCGTTGCCTGGGATGTCTGCGCAGAATGCTGGCTGCAGAGGTTGCGGCTCCTGGCCTGTGGGGAAAGGAGCGGTAGACCATCGGGCTACCAGGTGAGCGGGAGGCATGCGCACATGGGCATGAGCGTGACCATTTCGGCGGCGGCTGCCGAGGACGCGGAGCAGATCTTCAAACTGCAGTACCTGGCCTTCCAGAGCGAGGCCGAGCTCTACGGCAACTACCGCATCCAGCCCCTGACCCAGTCCCTGGACTCCCTCAAGAAGGAGCTCGCGTCGGACACCGTGCTGGTGGCCCGGCTCGGTGACGAGGTGGTCGGCGCCGTGCGCGGCCGCATCGACGAAGAGGGCACCGCCAGCATCGCCAAGCTGTGCGTCCACCCGCGCATGCAGGGCCACGGCCTGGGCGCGCGTCTGCTGCGCGCCGTCGAGGAGGCCCTCGCCGAGGGTGCCGAGGCCGCCCGCTTCCGGCTGCACACCGGCCGCAAGAGCGAGTCGAACCTGCGCCTGTACCGCAAGGCCGGCTACGTGGCGGTCGGCGGCCGCACCGCCTCCGACGGCGTCGAGCTGGTGATCCTGGAGAAGGAAGCCACCGACTACGCCGTCAGCGCCTGACGCCTGACGCCTGACGCCTGAAGCCCGGCGCCCGACCCCGACGTCTCAGCGCCTGCGCAGCCAGAGCATCCCGGTGACCGGCAGGATCACCGGGATGAACAGGTAGCCCATCCCGAAGTCCGACCACACGGTCGCGTCGGGGAAGGCCTCCGGGCGCACCAGGGTCCAGGTGCCCACGATCAGGACGCCGGCCAGCTCGGCGGCGCAGCACAGCAGCGCCGCCCTGCGGGCCCGCTCGCCGCCGCGCACCAGCGAGTACGTGATGAACGCGTACACCAGGGCGGCCGCGCCGGACAGGCCGTACGCGAGCGGCGCCCGGTCGAACTCGGTGGAGATCTGGTAGGCGGACCGGGAGACCGCGCCCACCACCATCACCCCGTACAGCCACACCAGCAGCAGCCCGGGCCCGGAGACCAGCCGCCTGCGGCCGGTGGCCGTGGCACCCGTCGCGCCGGTCGTCGTGTCAGCGTCAGGCACCGGTGCCACCACTCCAGATGTCGAAGAGCCGTACTTCGAGGACCGCGAGCACGACCGCGCCGGCCGACACCGTCACCGAGCCCCACTTGGTCCGCTCGGACAGCGAGAGCAGACCCGCCGCCGGGATCGTGGCGAAGGCGCCGACCAGGTAGGCCACGAAGATCACCGTGCCCTCGTGGGCCTTCTCCCCGCGCGCGAGCAGGAACAGCCCGATCGCCAGCTGCGCCAGCACCAGCACGGTCACCACGGCCATGCCGATGAAGTGCCAGTCCTTCGTCGGCTGGTCACGGTACGCGGCGTGGCCGCACCAGGCGGCGAGGGCGAGGGCGGCCGCGCCGATGGCGACCGTCAGGGCGTCGAGCATGCAGCGAGGGTATTACGGGCCGTACGACCCGATGCGCCCGCCCCTCGGCCCCCCGGGCGGCCGGACCGGCCGTCGCCGGCGGCGCGGCCGGTGCGCGGACCGTGGTCTTGACCACAGCGAGCCCGGCCGCGGCCCTCACGCGCGGACGCTGTGATTCCGGCGCGCACGCGGTGTCCGCGCAGGTCACGGTGGTCGACCCGGGGCCGGACCGGGGCCGGGACGCGGGGCGTCGACGGGCCGGGGGTGTCCGGTATGCGGGCGGAATCTGTCCGCATACCGGACATCGTTGATCGGTGAGGTGATCCGTCTGCTTTACTGGGGCCCATGACCACGACGAGCAACCGCACCCTTGCGACCGAGGCGATGATGACGCCCGGTGCTCGTTGTATGTGTCGAATGTGCGCCTTCTGAGGGCCCCTTTCCGCACGCCTCGCGCCCCGAAGCGAGACCGGCCGAGCCCCGTGTCCGACCCCTGTCCGACCACGGAACGCTCCTGCCCCGCGCATGCGCCGCCGACGGAAATATCCCCGTAAAGCGGCCCGCGTCCCCAGATGATTGCCCCGTGCCCGGCACCGCAGCGCCGCGCACTCGACAGCGACGGAATTCCTGTGATCACCACATCGGGCCTCACGAAGGTCTACCAGTCCCGTGGCCGCGAGGTCACCGCCCTGGACGGCGTCGATCTCCACGTCCGCGAAGGGGAGGTCTTCGGCGTCATCGGCCAGAGCGGCGCCGGCAAGTCCTCCCTCATCCGCTGCGTCAACCTGCTGGAACGTCCCACCACCGGCACCGTGACCGTCGACGGCGTCGACCTCACCGCCCTCGCCGGCCGCGGCCGCCGCGCCGGCAAGGAGCTGCGCGAGGCCCGCAGCCGGATCGGCATGGTCTTCCAGCACTTCAACCTGCTGTCCTCGCGCACCGTGCAGGCCAACATCGAGCTGCCCCTGGAGATCCTCGGCGTCTCCGGCCGCGAGCGCTCGCGCAAGGCCGCCGAACTCCTCGACCTCGTGGGCCTGGCCGACAAGGCCAAGGCCTACCCCGGCCAGCTCTCCGGCGGCCAGAAGCAGCGCGTCGGCATCGCCCGCGCCCTGGCCGGCGACCCCAAGGTGCTCCTCTCCGACGAGGCCACCAGCGCCCTGGACCCCGAGACCACCCGCTCGATCCTGCAGCTGCTGCGCGACCTCAACCGCCAGCTCGGCCTGACGGTCCTGCTGATCACGCACGAGATGGACGTCGTCAAGAGCGTCTGCGACTCCGCCGCCCTGATGAAGAAGGGCCGCGTCGTGGAGTCCGGGACCGTCTCCGAGCTGCTGGCCACCCCCGGCTCCGAGCTCGCCGGCGAGCTCTTCCCCGTCAGCGGCGCCGCCACCGGCCCGGACGCGACCGTCATCGACGTGACCTTCCACGGCGACGCGGCCACCCAGCCCGTCATCTCGCAGCTCGCGCGCACGTACAACATCGACATCTCGATCCTCGGCGCCGCGATGGACACCGTCGGCGGCAAGCAGATCGGCCGGATGCGCATCGAGCTGCCCGGCCGCTACGAGGACAACGTCGTCCCCGTCGGGTTCCTGCGCGAGCAGGGCCTGCAGGTCGACATCGTGGACGACGCGGCGGAGGTCGTCGCCGCCGCCGAGCTCATCAAGGATGGTGCGCAGTGACCTGGTCCGACATGCAGCCCCTGCTCACCCAGGGCACGTACGACACCCTCTACATGGTGCTGTGGTCCACCGTGGTCACCGTCCTCGGCGGCCTCCCGCTGGGCCTGCTGCTGGTCCTCACCGACACCGGCGGCCTGCTGCAGAATCGTCCCGTCAACAAGGTCGTCGGCGTGATCGTGAACATCGGCCGCTCGCTGCCGTTCATCATCCTGCTGATCTTCCTGATCCCGGTCACCACCGCGATCGTGGGGACCTTCATCGGCCCCACCGCCATGATCGTCCCGCTCGCCATCGGCGCCATCCCCTTCTTCGCCCGGCTCGTCGAGACCGCCGTGCGCGAGGTCGACCACGGCCTGGTCGAGGCCGTCGAGTCGATGGGCGGCGGCATCCCCACCCTGGTGTGGAAGGTGTACCTCCCGCAGGCCCTGCCCTCCCTGGTCGCCGGCGTCACCACCACCGTGATCACCCTGATCGGCTACTCCGCCATGGCGGGCGCGGTCGGCGGCGAGGGCCTCGGCTCCAAGGCCATCACCTACGGCTACCAGCGCTTCGAGACCGGCTTCATGATCGCCACCGTGGTCGTCCTGGTCCTCATCGTCACCGTGATCCAGCTCCTCGGCGACGTCGTGGTCCGCCTGCTCGCCCGCCGCGGCCGGACCGCCTGACCCCCGCAGAACCTCCTCCCCACAAGCCCGCACTTGTCGTGCTCGGGCGCACCACACGCGAGGCGATCCCCGTCCTCGCACCGCAATGAAAGGCACTCTTCGTGCGTAAGAACATCAAGCTCACCGGCATCGCCGCCCTCACCACCGCGCTCGCCCTGGGCGTGACCGCCTGCGGCAGCTCCTCGGACCCGGCCGCCGCCGGCTCCGGCGGCGGCAAGGCCGACGAGAACAAGCCGCTGGTCGTCGCCGCCTCCCCGAGCCCGCACGCCGACATCCTGAACTACGTCAAGGACAACCTGGCGGCCAAGGAGGGCCTGAACCTGGAGGTGAAGGAGTTCACGGACTACGTCCTGCCGAACACCGCCACCCAGCAGGGCAGCGTCGGCGCGAACTACTTCCAGCACAAGCCGTACCTGGACGACTTCAACAAGAAGAACGGCACCACCATCGTCCCGGTGGTCAACGTCCACCTGGAGCCCCTCGGCCTCTACTCCAAGAAGGTCAAGTCCCTCGGTGACATCAAGGCCGGCCAGACCATCGCCGTCCCCAACGACACCACCAACGAGGGCCGCGCGCTCCAGCTGCTCGCCGCCAACAACCTGATCACCCTCAAGGAAGGTGTCGGCACCAACGCCAAGCTGTCCGACATCACCGACAAGAAGGGCCTGGAGTTCAAGGAGCTGGAGGCCGCCACGGTCCCGCGCGCCCTGAACGACGTGGACGCCGCCGTCATCAACGGCAACTACGCCCTGGAGGCCAACCTCAAGCCCGCCCAGGACGCGCTCGCCCTGGAGAAGGCCGAGGGCAACCCGTACGCCAACTTCCTCGCCGTCAAGGAAGGCAGCCAGGACGACCCGCGGATCAAGAAGCTCGCCAAGCTCCTGAACTCCGACGAGGTCAAGAAGTTCATCCAGGACAAGTACCAGGGCTCGGTCATCCCGGCCTTCGGCACCCCCCAGTCCTGACCCGCGGCATCCGGCCCCGCAACCCCGGCACCGGGGGTGCGGGGCCCAGCCATGCACATCACGGGGCCCATGCTGCATGCTGACCCCCTGGGGCCCCGCACCCCGGCGCCCCGCACGAACGGTCCCGCACCACGGTCTTGAGGCATGGAGCAGCGCATGACAACCACCTTCCCGGACGTCTCCATCAGCACGGACCGGCTGGTGCTGCGCCCCTTCGAGGAAGGCGACGTCACGGCGCTCACCGAGATGATGAACGACGAGCTCATCACCGCCTGGACCGGCGTACCGCACCCCTACACCCACGCCGACGCCCACGGCTGGGCCACCCGCCACGCCCACGCCGAGCGCACCGAGGGCCGCGGCATCGTCTTCGCCGTCACCGAGTTCCTCACCCAGCGCCTCGTCGGCGTGGTCCACCTCCAGCACACCAACTGGCGCACCCGCAGCACGGAGGTCGGCTACGTCACGGCCCCCTGGGCCCGCGGCGAGGGCTACGCCAGCGAGTCCGTCCTCGCCGTCGCCCAGTGGCTCTTCCACGACCAGCGCTTCGAACGCCTCGAACTGCGCACCGCCGCCGACAACACCGCCAGCCAGCAGGTCGCCCAGAAGATCGGCTGCATCAGCGAGGGCGTCCTGCGCAACGCGTGGATAGTGCGCACCCAGACGGCCGACGGCGGCTGGACCGACACCCGTACCGACCTGATCGTCTGGAGCCTGCTCCCCGAGGACCTCGACGAGCCGGGCGACTACGACGCCCAGATGGCCGAAGCGAGCGGCTACGCCGTTTCCGCCGACTGGCACTGACCCGATGACCAGGTAGTCTCACCGTGCCCGTGCGGGTGCCTCCCGGCGGCGGCCGGGGGAGCCCGGTGGAACGGTAGAACCAGATCAGGAGACTGACGAGATGGCCGACCGGGTCACGGTGATCGGCTGGGACGGCTCGCCCCTCACCGCGGCCGCGCGGTCCGCGCTCGCCGCCGCCACCCTGGTGGCCGGCGCCGCCCACCATCTCGCCCTCCCCGAGGTTCCGCCCACCGCCGAACGCATCCGCCTGGGCAGCATCGGCCTCGCCGCCCGCCGCATCGCCGGCCACCGCGGCACCGCCGTCGTCCTCGCCGACGGCGACCCCGGCTTCTTCGGCGTCGTCCGGACCCTGCGCGCCCCCGAGCACGGCCTGGAGGTCGAGGTCGTCCCCGCCGTCTCCTCGGTCGCCGCCGCCTTCGCCCGGGCCGGCATGCCCTGGGACGACGCCCAGGTCGTCGTCGCCCAGCGCCGTACGCTGCGCCGCGCCGTCAATGTCTGCCGCGCCCACCCCAAGGTCGCCGTCCTCACCTCGCCCGGCGCCGGCCCGGCCGAACTCGCCCTGCTCCTCGAAGGCGTCCACCGCACGTTCGTCATCTGCGAGCAACTGGGCACCGAACACGAGCAGGTCACCGTCCTCACCTCGGACAAGGCCGCCGACCACAGCTGGCGCGACCCCAACGTCGTCATCGTCATCGGCGGCGCCGGCCAGCCCGCCTCCGCCGAACCCGGCTGGCTGCTCGGCGCCGTGGCCGGAAGCCCCCGCGGCTGGGCCCGCCCCGAGCCCGGCACCGGCGAGGGCGAGTCCGCCCAGCTGCGCGCCGCCCAGCTCGCCCGCCTCGGACCCCGTACCGGTGACCTCGTCTGGGACATCGGCACCGGCTCCGGAGCCCTCGCCGTGGACGCCGCCGCCCTCGGCGCCGCCGTCATCGCCGTCGACGCCGACCCGGGCGCCTGCGAGGGCGTAACTGCCGCCGCCCGCACGCGCGGCGTACAGCTCCAGGTGGTCGCCGGACGCGCCCCGCACGTCCTGGAATCGCTGCCCGAGCCCGACGTGGTCCGCGTCGGCGCCGGGGGAGCGGCCGTCGTCGCCGCGTGCGCCGACCGCCGTCCCGAACGGATCGTCACCCACGCCGCCACACGCGACGCGGCGGAGGCGATCGGCCGCGCCCTGGCCGAACGCGGGTACGCCGTCGAATGCGCGCTCCTGCAGTCCGTCGGCCTGGACACCCGCACCTGGGCCGAGCAGGAACGCTCCGTCGTCTTCCTGCTCGCGGGCGAACGGCCGCCGAGCGCCCGCTGAACCAGTGGGCCCACAGCCGGGGTAGGCTGGCCGATCGTCGTACCGCCGCCGGGCGTACGGCAGCGGCACACGGCACGCACGTGACGTGTCCGCGACGTGGCGCAGTCCACAGCGGACCATGTCGGTTATGGCCGCCGTGGCCGGCGAACGGACGCGACAATGCTTAGTGGTTGCCACCGGGCAGCCACGCTCGTTGGGCTAGCGGGCGCCGGCGATCGAAGAAGCACACCGATGGGCGAGGGGTACGCATGACTGACACCGGCCAGGTTCCGGGCGAGGGCCTCCCGGACGACGCGGGCATGGTGGACCAGCAGGGCCTCCCCGTGCAGCCGCCGGTCCCCGCGATGCCTCCGCTGCCGCCGGTCGCGCCGATGCCGGGCGGGTACGCCTTCCAGGACCTGGTGGAAAACCCGGTCGAGGACGCCGAGGACGAGGAACTGCTGCTGATGCCGAGCGGGCAGGGCTCGTGGAGCGACCCGCAGGTCGTCCCGCCCGTCCCGGCGTTCCCCGCCCTGGCCGAATCCGTGCTGCCGCCGTTCTCCCCGGAGTACCCCGCCGCCACCCCGGAGTACCCCTCCGCCGCGTCCCCCGCCTCGCCCGCCGGGGCCGGCTACGCCGACGCCGGGTACGGCGACGGCGCGCACGAGGCGGGCGGCCGGGACTCCGGCTCCCTCGACCTCGGCGGCCTGCTGCCGCCGCCGTCCGCGCCCGCCGCGCAGACCGCGGCCCCGGTCCGCCGTCCGCTGCACATGGGCCCGCCCGTGCCCGACGCCTCCGGCGGCGTCGTACGGTCGCTCGCCGACCGGGGTCCCGCCCCGGTGGCCGCCCCCGCGCCGCTCCAGCAGCCCGCCCCGGGCCCGGAGTACCTCGACGTGGCGCGTCCCGCCGAGGTCCCGCCGCAGGCGGGCGCGCCGTGGGCGCCGGAACAGGTGGCCGTACCGGTCGCCCCGGCCTCCCTCGTGACTCCGGCGGCCGCGCCCGTCGTGGCCGCCCCGGCGACGCCGCTCGCCCCGACCGAACCGGTCGCGCCGGTGCCGGCCGAGCCGGCCGCCGCGGCCGCGTCCGAGCCCCTCGCGGCCGCCGCCGAGCCGGTGGTCCTCGTGACCCCCGCGCCGGCCGCGCCCGACGCCCTTCTGGGCCGGCTCCTCCCGGATGCCGTGCCGGTGGCCGCGCCCGCGGCCCCCGAGGCCGCCGCACCGGAGCAGCCGGCCGAGCCGGTGGCCGAGCCCGTCGAGCCGCAGGCCGCCGAGGCCGAGGCCGAGGCCGCGCAGGAGCCCGCGGCGGAGCCCGTGGCCGGCGCTGCAGAAACGGTGGTGCAGGCCCCCGCCGAGCCGGTGGCCGAGGAGCCGCAGCCGGCCGGGACCGCGCCCGAGCCCGATCAGCCGGAGTCCGTCCAGGAGACCGGCCCCGCGGCCGAGCCGCAGCCCGAGCCCGCGGTCGCCGAGCCCGCGGTCGCCGGGCCCGCGGTCGCCGGGCCCGCGGTCGCCGGGCCCGCGGTCGCCGGGCCCGCCGTCGTCGAGCCGGTCGCCGTGCTCGCCGCCGCGGCCGAGGACGCGCCCGAGCCGGTCGCGGAGCCCGTCGCCGACCCCGTGCCCGAGGCGGCCGCCGATGCCACCCCGGTGCCCGCGGCCGAACCCGTTCCCGTCGCCGCGCCCGCGACCGCTCCCGAGGCAGCGGTGCAGCCCGAAGTCACCGCCGAGGCCCCCGCCGAGGCCCCCGCCGAGGCCCCCGCCGAGGCCGAGGCCGAGGTCGCGCCGGAGGCCGGGCCCGAAGCCGCGCCCGCGCCGGTGACCGCCCCCGCGCAGGAGACCGCCGACGAGCCGCCGGCCGCTCCCGGGCCGCAGGACCCGGCCGGGCCGGAGATCCTGGCCGCGCCGGAGTTCACCGCTCCGCCCGGGCGTTCCCCGGGCGAGCCCGCCCCGGGCTACGCCGACGCCGAGCGCGAGGCCGTCCTGCGCGTCATGCGCGAACGCCGCGACATCCGCAACGGCTTCCGCACCGACCCCATCCCGCACGAGGTGCTGCTGCGCGTCCTCGAAGCCGCGCACACCGCGCCCAGCGTGGGCCACTCGCAGCCCTGGGACTTCGTCGTCATCCGGTCCGCCGACACCCGCCGGGCGATGCACGAACTCGCCCAGCGCCAGCGCGAGGCGTACGCGAAGTCGCTGCCCAAGGGCCGGGCGAAGCAGTTCAAGGAAATGAAGATCGAGGCCATCCTCGACACGCCGGTGAACATCGTGGTCACCGCCGACCCCACCCGCGGCGGCCGGCACACCCTCGGCCGGCACACCCAGCCGCAGATGGCGCCGTACTCCTCCGCGCTCGCGGTCGAGAACCTCTGGCTCGCCGCCCGCGCCGAGGGCCTCGGCGTCGGCTGGGTCAGCTTCTTCGACGAGCGGGAGATGGTCCGTACCCTCGGCCTGCCCGAGCACCTGGAGGTCGTGGCCTACCTGTGCGTCGGGTACGTCGACGAGTTCCCCGAGGAGCCCGAGCTGCTCCAGGCGGGCTGGTCCAAGCGCCGGCCGCTGTCCTGGGTCGTCCACGAGGAGACGTACGGCCGCCGCGCGCTGCCCGGCGAGGAGCCGCACGACCTGCTCAGCGAGACCGTCGCGAGCATCCGCCCGCTGGACGCCAAGGCGCTCGGCGAGGCCTGGGAGCGGCAGAAGCGGATGACGAAGCCGGCGGGCGCGCTCGGCATGCTGGAGATCATCTCCGCGCAGCTGGCCGGGCTCTCGCGGGTCTGCCCGCCGCCGATCCCGGAGCCGGCCGCCGTCGCGATCTTCGCGGGCGACCACGGCGTCCACGCGCAGGGCGTCACCCCGTGGCCGCAGGAGGTCACCTCCCAGATGGTGGCCAACTTCCTGGGCGGCGGCGCGGTCTGCAACGCCTTCGCCAACCAGGTCGGGGCCGAGGTCTGCGTCATCGACGTGGGCGTCGCGGGCGACCTGCCGGCCACGCCGGGCCTGCTGCCCCGCAAGGTCCGGCCCGGCACGGCCGACCTCTCCACCGGCCCGGCGATGACCCGCGAGGAGGTCGTCGCGGCCATCGAGGTGGGCATCGAGACGGCGCGCGACCTGGTCGCGGCCGGCAACAAGGGCCTGCTGACGGGGGAGATGGGCATCGCGAACACCACCGTGTCCGCGGCCCTGATCTCGGTCTTCACGGGTGTGGACCCGGCGGAGGTCACCGGGCGCGGCACGGGCATCAACGACGAGACGCACGCGCGCAAGGTCGACGTGGTGCGCCGGGCCCTGGAACTGCACCAGCCGGACGCCTCGGACCCGATCGGCGTGCTCGCGGCCATCGGCGGCCTGGAGCACGCGGCGATCGTCGGCCTGATCCTGGGCGCGGCCTCGCTGCGTACGCCGGTCATCCTCGACGGTGTCAGCGCCGGCGCGGCCGCCCTGGTGGCCCGCGCCATCGCCCCGGAGTCCCTCTCGGCCTGCATCGCGGGCCACCGCAGCGTGGAGCCGGGCCACGTGGCCGCTCTCAACAAGCTGGGGCTGCGCCCGCTGGTCGACCTCGACCTGCGCCTGGGCGAGGGCACGGGCGCCCTGCTCGCGCTGCCGCTGGTGCAGAGCGCGGCGCGGGCCATGCACGAGGTGGCGACCTTCGACTCGGCGGGCGTCACCGAGAAGTAGCCGCGCCGCCCGCGGCGCACACGGAAAGGCCCCGGACCGTCCTCGGTCCGGGGCCTCGCCGTTTCCGGCCGCCGCAGCGGCGCGGCTACCGGTGACTTGGCCCGTGCGCCGGGTTCCAGCCCGGTGGTGAGGGCCGTCCTTGGCCCGGAGGCTCGAAGCGCCGGAGTTCGCTGCGCTTCCGAGGACCTCAGCTCAGGCTGGGCGGATCTGCTGCTCGGTGTACTGACGGACGACGGGCAGCGGAGCCCCGCCGACCGAAGGCGTGAAGGACGAAACCGCAGTGCCGGCCCGTACGGATGTTCTGATGGTCGGCCATGAACCAACCGACGTACGCTGATCATCATGCAGCTCAGGTACTCCTTCCGGATGTACCCGAACGGTCCTCAGCGCTCGGCGCTGGCCAGGGCGTTCGGGTGCGCCCGGGTGGTCTTCAACGACGCGCTGCGCGTCCGCGAGACCGCCCGTGCCGCCGGGCTGCCGTTCGTCTCCTCCGCCGAGCTGGGCAAGCGGCTCACCGCCACGAAGAAGACCGAGGAACGGACCTGGCTCAGCGAGGTTTCCGCCGTCGTCCTGCAACAGTCCCTTCGGGACCTGGACACCGCCTATCGGAACTTCTTCGACGGTCTGAAGGGCAAACGCCCGAGGATGGGGCCGCCCCGGTTCAAGTCCCGCAAGGACAACCGGCAGTCGGTCCGGTTCACCGCGAACGCCCGATGGAAGATCACTCCCGGCGGGGACCTGTCGTTGCCGAAGATCGGCGATGTGCGGGTGAAGTGGTCACGTGCCCTGCCCTCTACGCCGTCCACGGTGACGGTGGTAAAGGACGCGGCCGGGCGGTACTTCGCTTCGTTCGTGGTCGAGACCGGCACCGGCGAGGCGCTGCCCGGGACTGCCGGTCAGGTCGGTATCGACCTGGGCCTGTCGCACTTCGCGGTCCTCTCCGACGGCACGAAGATCGGCAGCCCGCGTTTCCTGCGCCGGGCCGGGAAGAAGCTCAGGAAGGCACAGCGGAACCTGAGCCGTAAGGCGAAGGGCTCCAGCAACCGGGCAAAGGCCCGGCTCACGGTCGCCCGTGCACACGCACGGGTGGCCGACGCACGGCGCGAGTTCCATCACCAGCTCTCAACGAAGATCATCCGTGAGAACCAAGCGGTTGCCGTCGAGGACCTGGCGGTCAAGGGGCTTGCCCGTACGCGCATGGCCAAGTCCGTCCACGACGCCGGATGGGCCGCCTTCCTGGGGATGCTGGAGTACAAGGCAGCCCGGTACGGGCGCACCCTCGTCAAGATCGGCCGGTTCGAGCCGACCTCACAGGTGTGCTCGCAGTGCGGCGTCAAGGACGGCCCCAAGCCCCTCCACATCCGCGCATGGGAGTGCGGGGCGTGCGGGGCCGTCCTCGACCGGGACATCAACGCGGCGGTCAACGTCGCCAAGGCCGCCGGACTGGCGGTATCAGCCTGCGGAGCGCGGGTAAGACCGGGACCCGTCCCGGCACAGCGCGGAGAAACAGGAACCCACCGAGACGGTCAGACGACCGTGGCAGGAATCCCCGCCCTTTAGGGCGGGGAACGGAAGTCAATTCTTGATCTGGTTGATGCAGAGCACGAACTGCTTGCCGGAGCTGCGCCGGCCGCCGCGGGTCTGCTCGTGGTAGCCCATGTCCGACTTGCCCTCGCACTTGGTGCTGTCCACCGTGTCCTGGAACACCTCGACGACCTTGTACTGGGCGTCGGCGCCACCGCACTTCACGACCTGGAGGTCGGGGGAGATGGTGGTCCCGTTGTTCTTGAGGCAGTCGCCCGCCTTCGCGTGGTCGGCGTCGTCCTGGCTCAGGAAGTAGCCCACGCCGATCATGATGAGGACGGCCACGGCGCCGATGATCTTCAGGATCTTCAGGACGCCCATGCGCTTGGCCGGCGGCGCCGGCGGCGGCGGAGCGGTCCACTGCCGCTGCATCGGCTGCCCCGGCTGCTGGGGCGGGTACGGCTGCGGCTGCGGGGCGCCGTACGGGGCCTGGCCCTGCGCCTGCGGGTGCCCGTATCCCGGCGGGGGCGGGTAACCCTGGCCCGGCTGCGCCGGGTGTCCCTGCGGGGGCTGCGGTGCCTGGCCGGGCTGCTGGCCGTACGGGCCGGGGCCTTGCTGGGGCGGATAAGTCATGGAGAGTCCCCCGTGAGCAGGTGAAACATGGCGTCTTTGACGCGGACACGCTATCAACTGAGCGGCGCGGGGCATTCCGCGGTCCACCCCCGCGTGACGGACCCCGCACGGGGCCGTGGCCCACCGGGCCGTATCGTGGACCCGACAAGCGAAACCGCACGTCACACGCGACCCAGCCGCTCCAGCGCAGCAGCGGCCCGCCGACACCGCCGCACCAGGAGCCACCACCGCCATGGCACACCCGGCACACCCCGCCTACCCTGTAGGACTCCGCCTCGCCGGCCGTCGCGTCGTCGTCATCGGCGGCGGCCAGGTCGCCCAGCGCCGCCTTCCCGCGCTCGTCGCGGCCGGCGCGGACGTCCTCCTGATCTCCCCCTCCGCCACCCCGTCGGTCGACGCGATGGCCGAGACCGGCGAGATCCGCTGGGAGCGCCGCGGTTACCGGGACGGCGACCTCGCCGACGCCTGGTACGCGCTGATCGCCACCCAGCACCGCGAGGTCAACGAGCAGGCCTCCGCCGAGGCCGAGCGGGAGCGCGTCTGGTGCGTGCGCGCCGACGACGCCTCCGCCGCCACCGCCTGGACGCCGGCCACCGGCCGCAGCGAGGGCGTCACCGTCGCCGTCCTGACCGGCAACGACCCGCGCCGCTCGGCCGCCGTCCGCGACGCCGTCGTCGAGGGCCTGCGGGACGGCTCCCTCGCCGCCCCCGCGCACCGCCGCGAGCGCACCCCCGGCGTCGCCCTCGTCGGCGGCGGCCCCGGCGACCCCGACCTGATCACCGTGCGCGGCCGCCGGCTGCTCGCCGAGGCCGACGTGGTCATCGCCGACCGCCTCGGCCCCCGTGACCTGCTCGACGAACTCCCGCCGCACGTCGAGGTCATCGACGCCGCGAAGATCCCCTACGGCCGGTTCATGGCCCAGGAGGCCATCAACAACGCCCTGATCGAGCACGCCAGGGCCGGCAAGGCCGTGGTCCGGCTCAAGGGCGGGGACCCGTACGTCTTCGGGCGCGGCATGGAGGAGCTCCAGGCCCTCGCCGAGGCGGGCATCCCCTGCACGGTCGTCCCCGGTATCTCCAGCTCCATCTCGGTGCCGGGCGCCGCCGGTATCCCGGTCACGCACCGCGGCGTGGCCCACGAGTTCACCGTGGTCAGCGGGCACGTCGCCCCCGACGACCCGCGTTCGCTGGTCGACTGGGAGTCCCTCGCCAAGCTCAAGGGCACCCTGGTCGTCCTGATGGGCGTCGACAAGATCGGCGCGATCGCCGAGGCGCTCGTCCGGTACGGCCGGCCCGCCGGTACCCCGGTCGCGGTCGTGCAGGAGGGCACCACCGCCGCCCAGCGCCGCGTCGACGCCACCCTCGCGACGGTCGGCGCGACCGTGCTCGCGCAGGAGGTCCGGCCCCCGGCCGTCATCGTCATCGGTGACGTCGTGACCGTCGCCGCCGCGCCCAGCAGCCAGTAACCGTGCCGTTGGCACCGCACCCCGGACAAGGCAGTATCACCCTGTGGCAGATCTCATCACCGTCGAGGACCCCGACGACCCGCGCCTGCGCGACTACACGGGCCTGACCGACGTCGAACTCCGGCGCAAGCGTGAGCCCGCCGAGGGCCTGTTCATCGCCGAGGGCGAGAAGGTCATCAGACGGGCCAAGAACGCCGGCTACGAGATGCGCTCGATGCTGCTCTCCGCCAAGTGGGTCGACGTCATGCGCGACGTGATCGACGAGCTCCCGGCCCCGGTCTACGCCGTCAGCCCCGAGCTCGCCGAGCGGGTCACCGGCTACCACGTGCACCGCGGCGCGCTCGCCTCCATGCAGCGCAAGCAGCTACCGACGGCCGAGGAGCTGCTGGCCACCACCCGCCGCGTCGTCGTCATGGAGGCGGTCAACGACCACACCAACATCGGCGCGATCTTCCGCAGCGCGGCCGCCCTCGGCATGGACGCGGTCCTGCTCTCGCCGGACTGCGCGGACCCGCTCTACCGCCGTTCGGTGAAGGTCTCCATGGGCGCGGTCTTCTCCGTGCCGTACGCCCGCCTGGAGACCTGGCCCAAGGGCCTGGACTCGGTGCGCGAGGTCGGCTTCAAGCTGCTCGCCCTCACCCCGCACCAGAAGGCCTCCCCGATCGACGAGGCCGCCCCCCAGAGCCTGGAGCGGGTCGCGCTGATGCTCGGCGCCGAGGGCGACGGCCTGTCCACGCAGGCCCTGGTCGCCGCCGACGAGTGGGTCCGCATCCCCATGGCCCACGGCGTCGACTCGCTCAACGTCGGCGCGGCGGCCGCGGTCGCCTTCTACGCCGTGGCCCAGGGCCGCACCACGTCCTGACGACGGCTGGTGGCGCCTGCGGCTCGTGGCGCTGACAGCTCGTGGCGCCTACAGCTTCTGGGCCGCCGCGATGCCCAGCGCCACGACCAGGGTGACCACCACGAACACGATCAGGCGCTGGCGCATCAGCTTCGGGTCGGGGCGCGAGGGACGCCGGCCCGTCCCCGTCGTCCGCGGCCCCGGCCGGCTGCCCGTCCGTCCGGCCGTCGGCCGCGAGGCGGGTCCGCCGGTGCGCCCGGCGGTCGGCCGCGAGGACGGCCCGTTCGCCGGGACCGGCGCCGGGGTGCCCGCCGGGCCCCGCTGGGTGCGCTGGTCGGCGTACCCCTGCGCGAGCCGGCCCGTGGGCCGCTCGGTGCGGGCCCGCTGGGCCGGCGGGCGGCCGTCGGAGAGCCCCTGGGCCTCGCGGGCGGCGATCTCCTTGAGCCGCATCGACAGCTGGAGCGTGCTCGGCCGGTCCTCCGGGTCCTTGGCCAGGCAGGCCCGTACGAGCGGGGCCAGGGCGTCGGGGACCCCGTGCAGGTGCGGCTCCTCGTGCACCACCCGGTAGAGCATGACCTCGGAACTGCCGTGCCCGAAGGGCGAGTCGGCCGTCGCCGCGTACGCGAGCGTGGCTCCCAGCGCGAACACGTCGGTCGCCGGGGTGACCACGGCCCCTCGCACCTGCTCCGGGGCGAGGAAGCCGGGGGAGCCCACGGCGGTGCCCACGTGGGTGAGGGTGCTGGCCCCGGTGGCCCAGGCGATGCCGAAGTCGATGATCCGGGGGCCCTTGGGGGAGAGCAGGATGTTCGAGGGCTTCAGGTCGCGGTGGACCACCCCCGCCTCGTGGACGGCGACCAGGCCCTCGGAGAGCGCGGCGCCGATCGCGGCGATCTGGGCGGCCGTGAGGGGTCCCTCCTCGGCCACCTTGTCGTGCAGGGAGGGCCCGGGCACGTACTGGGTCGCGAACCACGGCCGCTCGGCCTCCAGGTCCGCCGCCACCAGCCGGGCCGTGCACCCGCCGCGGATCCGCCGGGCGGCGGACACCTCGCGGGCGAAGCGCGAACGGAACTCCTGGTCCTCGGCCAGATCCGGCCGGATCACCTTCAGCGCGACCCGCTGCCCGCGCCGGTCCGATCCCAGGTAGACCACACCCATGCCGCCGGCGCCGAGCCGCCGGTGCAGCCTGAACGAGCCGACGACACGCGGGTCCTCGCGCCGGAGCCGCATCATCGCCATGTCCACCCCGCTGACCGCTCGTCCTGCTGACGTGGCACAGCTTACGGACCATCCGCCACGCGCGCTCAGAGGCCGCGCCCTCGTCGGGAGATTCGACCGTCAGTACGGCGGGGCCCACTTGAGGGAGGTTCAGGTGTGCGAGACCTCCGGCGGGCGGAGAACTGGCGTACGGCCAAAGGCCCTTCCGGCCAAGGGGCTTGATCGTTACGGCCGCTCGCGGCGGCACCGTCCCGGCGGGCCGGGGACCCGCGGCCGCTCCCCGGTCGCGGCCGGGCCGGACGCCCGGCGCGCCGTGCGCGGGGAGTGACGCACGTGAGAGAAGTCACTCACACGCGGTCACCCCCTCCGGGAAGACCCTCAGGCAGGGGGACCCGTCTCCACCCAGGGGAGTACACGAGCCCGGCGGCCGTCATCCTCCTGGAGGCCGCTCAATGGGTACGAGGGCATGAGGCCAGGGGGCTTCCGCGCGCCTAGTGTTGAGGACAAGCGGCGGGTGGCGCACTCGTCCCCCGAGGTCACACGCCCGCCGCTGCCAACGACAGGGAGAGGACCATGGCGGACGTCGCACGGCGGGGACGCAAGGCCTTCGCGTTCAACGGCCACGAGTCCGGCACCCGCCACCCGCTGGTGGCCGCGGCCATGGTGATCCCCCTGGCCACCCTTCTGGTCGTCCTCTTCGGCGGCTGGGAGGCGGTGGTGACACAAGCGTCGTCCGTGGGCGCGATGCTGGGGCGCTGATCGGCGCACCAGGTCCGGGAGAGCGGCCCGGGCCGGACATCGGCCTTCACCCCGTGGGGACGGGGGTTACGGCGGACGGCAGGGAAAGGGTGCTGCCCGTACGACTGGGGAGTCGTACGGGCAGCACCCTTTTTCGGTCGCCGCGTACGATCCCCCAGGGGGCCGCCGTCGCCCCGTACGGACGACCCGGGGGTGACCGTGACCGCCTTGCTGCCGCAGGCCCTGGCCGACTTCGCACGCCGCACGCTGCCACCGGCACCGGCACCGGCACCGGCACCGGCACCGGCACCGGCCTTCGTGAAGCCCGCGGCCCCGCCCGCCCCGCCCCCGCCGGCCGCTCCCGGGTCCGCCGTTCCCGCGTCCGCCGTTCCGGCCCCGGGCGGTCCCGCGTACGCCCTGCTCGCCGACCGCCCCGACGGCACCGTCGTGCGCTGCGCCGGCTCGGTGGTCAAGGCGCACGCCGCCGGTACCGACCGGGCGGAGCTCGCCGCCCGGATACGCATCGCCGGGGCCCCGGCGCTCGCGGGCGTCCTGCTGCCGCCGCTGCGCCCGGAGGCGGACGAGGTCCACGGCCGGCCGGTGTCCGTCTGGCCGTACGGCAGCCCCGTGGATCCCGAGCGGCCCGCCGACGCGCCCTGGGAGGAGGCCGCCGTGCTGCTGGCCCGGCTGCACCGGATACCCCTCGCGGACCTGCCCGGACCGGTGCCGCCCATGCGCGGCCCCGCGAAGGTGGCCCGGGCGCTGCACCGGATGGCCGCCGCGACCGGTCCCGCCGGGCCGTACGGCCACCCCTACCCCGAGGCGGCCGACGTGCGCGCGGCCGCCGCCCGGCTGCCCGGCTGGGCGCGCGGCGAGGAGCCCGCGCCCCGCTCCGGGGCCGAGGCGCTGTGCCACGGCGACCTGCACCTCGGCCAGCTCGTGCGGCACCCGGCCCCGGACGGCCCCTGGCACCTGATCGACGTCGACGACCTCGGACACGGTGCCCCCGCGTGGGACCTGGCCCGCCCCGCCGCCTGGTACGCGGCCGGACTGCTGGACGCGACGACCTGGACGCGCTTCCTCGACGCCTACCGCGCCGCCGGCGGCCCCGCGGCGGGCCCGCCCGGTACCGATCCCTGGCCGGAACTCGATCTCGCCGCCCGCGCCTTGACCGTCCAGACCGCGGCGCTGGCCGTGGCCAGGGCGGCCCGGGCCGGGCGCCGACTCGACGACGTCGAGCGGGCCATGACCGACGCCTGTGTCCGAATCGCCGCCCTCCGGGCCGACTTGGAGCCGGACGCCCCGGCATAGGGTGAGCTCCACGCCACCGGGCAGGAATTCCGGTGTCGACGTCCGACGGCGAGGAGTTGAGCCGAGCATGCAGTGTCCGAAGTGTCACGCGATGATGCACACGTACAACCGCAACGGCGTCCAGATCGAGCAGTGCAGCGGCTGCCGGGGCATCTTCCTGGACTACGGCGAGCTGGAGGCCCTGACCCGCCTGGAGAGCCAGTACGGCGCCCAGTACGGCCAGGTCCCGCCGCCGGCCGCGCCGCCCGCCCCCTACCCGGCCGCCCCGCCGCCGCCCCCGCCTGGGGCGCCCCGCACCACGGGCACGGTCACGGGCACGGCCACCACGGCCACCGCGGTTTCGGCCGGATGCTGTTCTCCTCCTGAGGCCCCCTCCTGATCACCTGGGCCCGCACGGTCGCGCGCGGGCACGCGAAAGCCCCGGCCGTCGAGACGGCCGGGGCTTCCCGGTGGTGCGCGATACTGGGATTGAACCAGTGACCTCTTCCGTGTCAGGGAAGCGCTCTCCCGCTGAGCTAATCGCGCGGGGACCAAGGCTCCGTGGAACGAAGCCGCAGGTCGGGCTGTACTGCGTGCGCGATACTGGGATTGAACCAGTGACCTCTTCCGTGTCAGGGAAGCGCTCTCCCGCTGAGCTAATCGCGCGGGGATCCTTGCGGACCAGTGGACGATACTGGGATTGAACCAGTGACCTCTTCCGTGTCAGGGAAGCGCTCTCCCGCTGAGCTAATCGTCCTTGGAGGTGGAGACGGGATTTGAACCCGTGTAGACGGCTTTGCAGGCCGTTGCCTCGCCTCTCGGCCACTCCACCATGGAGCTGCAGGGGTTCTCGGGAAGATCCCCCACTTCGAGCGGACGACGAGATTCGAACTCGCGACCCTCACCTTGGCAAGGTGATGCTCTACCAACTGAGCCACGTCCGCATGTCGCCCCGGCCTGCTTCCGGAAGTTTTTCCTTCGCTCCCCGGCGACGTGTTGAACTCTAGCGGATTCCCGGGCCAGCTCAAAAACGCGTTTCCGCAGCGTGCTGCCGCCCGATCACGGCGGGTCACCCGGATGTCACCTCACCGGCGCCCCGACGTCACCGGTCATAGACTCACAGCCGTGCACGACCTGCCTCCTCTGGCCCGCTTCGGCGGCCTCCTCGCGACCGATCTGCGCGACGTCACCAGCGACCCGTCAGCCCTGGACTCCGCCGGCTTCTGGGCCGTGGCCGCGGATTTCGAGGGCGGGCTGGTCTGCGCACGGTTCGGGGACATACGCCCCGATCCCGTCCCCGATCCCGTCCCGGGAGCCTGGTACGGCCCCGCCGCCGGCGACTGGACCTCCTCCCTGGACCGTGACGGCTACACCGCCGGCGTACGGCGCATCCGCGAGCACATCGCGGCCGGCGAGGTCTACCAGGCCAATCTGTGCCGTGTGATGTCCGCGCCGCTGCCCCGCCCCGACTCCGCCGACGTGGACGCGCTGACCGCCCTGCTCGCCCGCGGCAACCCGGCCCCGTACGCAGGAACGATTCGCCTGCCGGCCCACGGCGTCGAGATCGCCACCGCCTCGCCCGAGCTCTACCTGCGCCGCCGCGGCCGCCACGTCGAGTCCGGCCCCATCAAGGGCACCGGCCGCACCGCGGCGGACCTCCTGGAGAAGGACCACGCCGAGAACGTGATGATCGTTGACCTGGTCCGCAACGACCTCGGGCGGGTCTGCGCCACCGGCTCCGTCACCGTTCCCGAGCTGTGCGCCGTCGAGGAGCACCCGGGCCTGGTCCACCTCGTCTCCACCGTCAGCGGCGACCTCGCCGACGGTGCCGGCTGGCCCGAGCTGCTCGCCGCCACCTTCCCGCCCGGCTCGGTCACCGGCGCCCCCAAGTCCTCCGCCCTGCGGATCATCGAGGCCCTGGAGACCGCCCCCCGCGGCCCCTACTGCGGCGGCATCGGCTGGGTCGACGCCGACCGCGGCACCGCCGAGCTCGCGGTGGGCATCCGTACCTTCTGGATCGACCGCGAGGCGCCCGGCGGCCCCCGGCTGCTCTTCGGCACCGGCGCGGGCATCACGTGGGGGTCCGACCCCGAGCACGAGTGGGCGGAGACCGAACTGAAGGCCGCCCGGCTGCTCGCGGTAGCGTCGGGCGCGTACCAGGCGAGTGGAGGGACCGTACGGTGACGATCTGGCTCGACGGAGCGCTGCGGGACACCGGCAGCGCGAAGGTGTCCGTGTTCGACCACGGGCTGACGGTGGGCGACGGCGTCTTCGAGACGCTCAAGGCGGAGCACGGCCGCTGCTTCGGCCTCACCCGCCACCTGGAGCGGCTCACCCGCTCCGCCCGGGGCCTGGGCCTGCCCGACCCCGACCTCGACGAGGTGCGCCGCGCCTGCGCCGCCGTCCTCGCCGCCAGCCCGATGCCGCTCGGCCGGCTGCGCATCACCTACACCGGCGGCCTCTCCCCGCTCGGCTCCGACCGCGGCGACGCCGGCCCCACCCTGGTCGTCGCGCTCGCCGAGACCACCCGCCGCCCCGACACCACCGCCGCGATCACCGTCGACTGGGTCCGCAACGAGCGCAGCGCCGTCGCCGGCCTGAAGACCACCTCGTACGCCGAGAACGTCGTCGCCCTGGCCGCCGCCGCCCGCGCCGGCGCCTCCGAGGCCCTGTTCGCCAACACCGTCGGCCGGCTCTGCGAGGGCACCGGCTCCAACGTGTTCGTCGTCCTCGACGGCGAACTGCACACCCCGCCGCTCACCTCCGGCTGCCTCGCGGGCATCACCCGCGCCCTCGTCCTGGAATGGACCGGCGCCAAGGAGACCGACCTGCCGCTCGACGCCCTCCGGCAGGCGGAGGAGATCTTCCTGACGTCCTCGCTGCGCGACGTCCAGGCGGTGCTGCGCCTCGACGACCGCGTGCTCGGCACCGGACCCGGTCCGGTCACCGCCCGCGCCCTGCGCGATTTCGAGACACGCGCCGCCGACGACGTCGATCCGTAAGATCCGCCTCCGGCAAAAGGGGCTGACGCGCGGCCGCGGGGCGGGTAGAACACCAGTGATGACCACCACCCTGCGGCCGTCCGGGCCGCTCCAGCAGAACGGGACGGGGGCGCGCTCGCGCCCGTACGAGATCCGCGTCAACAGCCGGCGCGTCGGCTCGCTGGTGATCGCCGCCGACACCCCGATGGGGCCGCGCGTCGGCGAACTGCGCGAGCTGTACGTCGACGAGGCCGACCGGCGGCGCGGCCGTGCCACGGTGGCCGCGCTCGCCGCCGAGGAGGTGCTGCGCGGCTGGGGCTGCCGCCACGTCCGGGCCACCGTCCCGGCCGCGTCCGAGGCCGGTCTGCGGCTCGCGCGCGCCCTCGGCTACACCGAGGAGGGCCGCACGATGCGCAAGGCCCTGCCCGCCGAAGCCCCCGCCCTGCCCGCCGGCGTACGCCTGCGGCGGATGACCGACCAGGAGTACGGGGACTGGTTCCGGGGAGCCGTCGAGGACTACGCGGCCCGCTGCGTGGAGCGCGGCATGACGCCCGACGCCGCCCTCGCCCACGCCCGCGAGGACAACGGGGCCCTGCTCCCGCAGGGCCAGGACACCCCCGGCAGCACGGTCGCCGCCCTGGAGGCCGACGGCGCCGACGTCGGCCGGCTGTGGATGGCCGAACGCGAACTCGCCCCCGGCGTACCCGGCTGGTACGTCTTCGACGTCGGGGTGCTGCCCGCCCACCGCGGCCGGGGCCACGGCCGCACCCTGCTCCTGCAGGCCGAACGCACCGCCCTGGCCGCCGGTGCCGGCTGGATCGGCCTGCACCGCTTCTCCGACAACACCCCCGCGGTCCGCCTCTACGACTCCCTCGGCTACCGCGCGGCCTCCGTGAACTTCGCCAAAGTCCTCCTGTAGGTCCCGTCCCCCGACCCCCGTACGGGGGACGGGACCCGTCACAGAGGTCCGCCCAGGGGAAAACTAGCCGTCCCGGGACCGCGCGCACGCCCCACCAGAGGTTGAACCCCACCGCCCACCTGGGGTGTCACCCGGCTACAACCAGGGTGGTAGGTCCGTGCAGTTGTGCGGACGCGGCCGGGGGTCCGCGCATACGCTCGCCCGGTGTCACAACCAGCACAGCGCGACCTGATCCGGTCCACGGCCGTCCGCCGGGCCCGCCGTGCGCTCCCGCACGTGGCCGAAGTCGTCTACGCCGTCGGGTCGTTCGGGATCTCCTGCACCATGCTGCGCAACTGGCCCGATCCGTACGGCTACTGGCGCGACACCGACACCCTCGCGTACGCCCTGCTCGCCGCCGTCTACCTGCCGCTGGCGCTGCGCCGCCGCGCCCCGCTGCTGATCCTCGCCACCACCGCCACCTGCGTCTTCACCTACTTCACCCTCGCCTACTACCACGTGACCGCCGTCTGCGGCCTGGGCCTGGCCCTCTACACCGTCGCCGCCCTGCGGCCCCGGCGCGTCTCGCTGCGCTGCGCGGTGCTCACCCTCGCCGTCCTGCTGTGGGGCACCCGGCTCGCCGAACCGGGCATCGGGGCGCTCAGCGTCGCCTTCGTGACGAGCATGACCACCGTCTGCTGGGTGGCGGGCGACGGCTCCCGGCGGCTGGCCGAGCGCGGCGAACGCCTCGCCCTGCTGACCCGGCAGCTGCACCACGAGAAGGAGGAACGGGCCCGCCGGGCCGTGATCCAGGAACGCCTGCGGATGGCCCGGGAGCTGCACGACGTCGTCGCCCACCACGTCTCGGTGATCTCGGTGCAGACCGGGCTCGCCCGGTACGTCTTCGCCTCCGACCCCGCCACCGCCCGCGCGGCCCTGGAGACCATCGCGGGCAGCAGCCAGGAGGCCATGGCCGAGATGCGGCGGATGCTGCTCGTCCTGCGCCACGGCGGCGACCCGGGGGAGGAGCGGGCCGTGGAGGCCGCCCTCGGGCCGGCCCCGGGCCTCGGCCGGCTCGAGGAGCTGGTCCAGCGGGTGGCGGCGGCGGGCGTCGACGTACGGGTCACGCGCGCCGGGACGCCGTACGCACTGCCGGCGGGGGCGGACCTGTGCGCGTACCGGGTGGTGCAGGAGGCGCTGACGAACGTCATCAAGCACGCGCCGGACGCGCGCACGGCGACCGTCCGGGTCGACTACCGGCCGTCGTCGGTGTCGGTGACCGTGACCGACGACGGGAACCAGCAGGTTTCGGCCAGCCGTTCGCCGTTTGCCGGACACGGCTTGATCGGCATGCGGGAGCGGGTCACTATCTACGGCGGGACGGTGACGGCCGGCCCCGCCCCGCGCGGTGGGTTCGAGGTGCGGCTGACGCTGCCGGTGCCCGACGACCCGTGCCCGACGACCGTGACCGACGACCCGTGACCGCGGCGCGTCAGAGGCAGGAGGCCGGACGATGCCCTCGGTGCTCGTCGTCGACGACCAGTTCCTCATCCGGGCCGGGCTGACCGCGCTGCTGCGCGCGGCGCCCGGCATCGACCTGCTGGGGGAGGCGGCGGACGGCGAGGAGGCCGTACGGCTGGCGGCCGAGCTGCGTCCCGACGTGATCCTCATGGACATCCGGATGCCGGGCCTCGACGGGATCGCCGCCACCGAGCGGATCCTCGCCGAGGCCGCGGGACGCTCCGGGACGCTGCCGAAGATCTTCGTGCTGACCACGTTCGACCTCGACGAGTACGTCTACGGCGCGCTGCGCGCCGGGGCCTCGGGCTTCCTGCTCAAGGACACCCCGCCGGAACGGCTGCTGGCCGCCATCGACACCGTGCACGCGGGCGAGATGCTCTTCAGCCCGGCCGTCGTGGCCCGCCTCGTCGACGCCTACACGCCCCGAACCGCCGGCCGGGCGGCCTCGCACCCGGGCCTTCAGATGCTGACCCCGCGCGAGGTGGAGGTCCTCGGCCTGGTCGGGGCGGGGCTGTCGAACTCCGACATCGCCGAGCGGCTGGTGCTCAGCGCGGCCACGATCAAGACCCACGTGCACCGCTGCATGAGCAAGCTGGAGCTGAGCAGCCGCGCACAGGCCGTCGTCTTCGCGTACGAGGCGGGCCTGGCGGCCCGGCCCTGACCGGGACCGGACCCGGACGTGACCCGGGACCCGGCCCCGGCCCGGGCCCGATCCGGGCCGCGCGGGCCGCGTCAGCCGGCCAGCAGCCGGTCGGCGATCTCCTCGATCCGCGCGCGCAGCCCCTCCTGGCTCTTGCCGCCGTCCAGGCGCTCGCCGCCGATGACGTACGTCGGGGTGCCGGTCACACCGATCGCCTTGCCCTCGGCCTGGTCGGCGTCCACGATCAGGATGTGCCGGCCGTCGATCAGCGCGGTGTCGAACTCCTCCGCGTCCAGGCCGAGTTCCCGGGCCACGTCGATCAGCACGGCCTCGCCCCGCTGCCCGAGCTCGGCGGTGCGCTCCAGCACGGCCTCCACGTACGGCCAGGCCCGGCCCTGCTCCGCGGCCTCCTCGGCGGCCTGCGCGGCCGCGAAGGCGTGCTTGTGCTTCTCCAGGGGGAAGTGGCGCAGCCGGATGTCCAGCCGGTCGCCGTAGCGCTCGCGCAGGGCGCGCACGTCGTCGAGGGCGGCGTGGCAGTCGGGGCACTGGAGTTCGCACCAGACGTCGAGCACGACGGGGGAGACGGGGGAATCGCTCATGCGCACAGTCTCCCAGCCGGCGCGCCGTGCGGCCCCACCGGCACCCGGGCCCCACCCTGCCCCGCTCCCCGCCGCAAGGAGGAGACGCGACCCGGAGATCTCCCGGAGATCGGCTCGCATGGCGCTCGGCGCATGGCCCCGGCGGGCGGTGCCGGTGCAGGATGGATAAGGACAGAACGCCCAGGGCTGGAGGACCGCATGCTTGCCGAGACCATCTGTTCCGCCGTGTCAGCGGCGGGCCTGGGGATCGCCGCGCTCACCGCGTACCGCAAGCGCTTCCTGGCCGCGACCCGCATCGCCGCGTACGCGCTGGTCCCGGTCGCGCTGGTGATGACCGGCCTGATCGACTGGCTCTCCGGGATCGTCTTCAACCCGGTGGTGTGGGCCGGCTTCGGCCTGCTGGGGCTGTCGTGGGTGCTCTTCATGACGACGCGCGCGATCGAGCGGCGCGGCCAGGGCACCGGCAAGCTGCCCAAGGCCGCCAAGGGTGCGGCGGCCCCGGAGGCGGTGGCCCCCGGTGCCTCGGCCCCGTCCCTGGGCCCGGCCTCCCGCCCCCGCCCCGCCCCGCAGAAGACCGCCGCGCCCGGGGACGACTTCTCCGACATCGAGGAGATCCTGAAGAAGCACGGGATCTAGGACGGAGCCGGAACGGCGGCGGTGGGGTCCGGGGTGCCGACGGCGGTCAGGGTGGTCGCGAGCGCCCGGCACAGGGCCTCGTCCTCCAGGATGTTCGGCAGGTGCGGCCACCGGCGCACGGTCCGGCGCCGGGCCGACAGCAGGCGGTGCAGCACGGGTGCGGCCGCGGCGGCCGGGGCGCCGATGGCGCCGAGGTGCCGGACCGCCTCCAGTGTCGGGACGGCGTAGAACTCCGTGGGATCCCGCTCCAGTTGGTCCAGTTCCCGCAGCAGCACCGGGACCGCGGTCCCGGCCTCGCCGGTGATGCGCCACCAGGCGTGGGCGGCCCCGACCCGGGTCCAGCGGCCGGGGGCGTCGAGCAGCGCCCGTACCGCGTCGGCGTAAGGGGCCGCGGCCGGCCCGAGGTCGGCCAGGTACCGCAGGACCGGCCGGCCGAGCCCGGCCCTCGCCGCCGCACCGCACACCGCCAGGGCGGCCGTGTCGTCCCCCGTGACCCGCCAGTGCGCCCACGCGGCCGCCTGGTCGCCGTGCCAGGGGCGGGCGTCCGGATTCCAGCCGTACGGCCGCAGCCGGCCGGCCGCGAGGTCGGCCAGCACCTCGGCCGCGGCCGCCGCCCCCGGCCCGATGCGGCCCAGGGCCTCGACCGCGGGCCGTGCGTGCATGCCCTGCACATGGACCAGCAGCTCGGGGACCGCGGCCGCGGCGGCGGGCCCCCAGAGCCCCAGCACGGCGAGGGAGGTCTGGTGCCCGTCCCGCTCCGGGGCCGTGCGCAGGCCCGCCCGGAGCGCGGGCAGGAGCGCCGCCGCGGGCAGCGCCGCGAGCGTGGGCGCGTGCCGGCGGTCCATGAGGCGCAGCGACCCCTGCTCCAGACTCGCCCCGAGCAGCGGCGCGGCGCGGACGTCGCCCAGCCCGGCCAGGGCCAGCAGCAGATCCTCCGCGACGCCGTCGGCCCGCGGTGCGCCGCGCCGAAGGCGGGGGAACCGGCGGTGGCCGAGCCGGCGACGTGCGCACGCCAGCAGCCGGTCGGCGTGCGCCGCCACCGCCTGCCCGGCCTCGGCCACGGTGTCGGCCGCCTCGTACGCCAGGTGCTCGTCGCAGGCGGCCACCGCCAGCTCGTCCCAGTACTCCTGCGGGGCGCTCCGGAAGGTCCGCACCGTCCAGGCCGCCGCCGCCACCTCCTGCCACCGCCGGTCGCGCACGGTCCTTTCCCCCTCCTGTGCGCGGCAGTTGCCGAGATCCGGCGAACTCCCGCGTGTTCCCTGGCGTGTTGAGGGGCGAACCGGGGGCGCGCTGCGCCATCATCGCCCCGACATGCTCGACACATCGCAGGGTGAGCCGCCGGGATCCGGCCCCGCCGCCGTACGCGTCCCCGCCGACGAGGAGCCCCGTGGCTGTCTCTTCGCCCTCTCCCAGCCGCCGCTGATGATCTTCTTAGGAGTGATCGCGCTGCTGCTGCTGTCCGCCGCCGTGCACGACCTCTTCGTGCTCTGACCCCTGCTCCGACTTCCGCCGGGCCCGGTACGCCGCCACGTGCAGCCGGTTCCCGCAGGTCCGGCTGTCGCAGTAGCGCCGCGACCGGTTGCGCGAGAGGTCCACGAACGCGCGACGGCAGTCCGGGGCCTCGCACCGGCGCAGCCGCTCCTGCTCGCCGGAGACCACGATGAACGCCAGTGCCATGCCGCCGTCCGCCGCCAGGTGGTCGCCGACCGAGGCGCCCGGGGCGAAGTAGTGCACGTGCCAGTCGTAGCCGTCGTGGTCGGTCAGCTGCGGGGTGGTGCCCGCGGTCGCCACCAGCTCGTTGATCAGCGCGGCCGCCGCCCGCGAGGTCGGCGCCGCGAACACCTGTGCGAATTTGCTACGGACCGTCCGGACCCCCGAGAGGTCACGGGCGCCGAGCTCACCGACGTCGCTGATCGCGTACTCCCGGACGAAGCCGCGCAGCGCCCCGACGTCCGCCAGTCCGTCGGGCTGGTCGGTCTCCGGCGCCGTGTTCACCAGGGCGACGACGACGTCGAGCGCACGACGGGTGTCGTGGGGGATCTGCACGGTGAACGCTCCCTAGAGGGCCGGGCCTGCCGCGGCGGGCAACCTGCCGCCGCGTGGTGGCCGACAATAGCCGCCTCCCGGCGCAGGTGGGAGGGGCGCCGGGGTCCGCGGCGGGTTCGCGACCCCCGGCGCAAGCGGAACGGCGCCGCCCGCGCGGGTGGCTCCCGCGAGGACAGCGCCGGTCGTTGCCGTATGTGATTGTCCGGCTCGCACCGTCGCCCCGAGTCGGACGGTGTCGAGCGGGTGTCGGGCTGACTCAGCTCTCGGCCAGGATGTGCGAGAGCTCCTTGTCGAGGTCGAAGTGCCGATGCTCCGTCCCGGGCGGGACGGCGGCGTCGGTCCGCTTCAGGAACGACTCCAGAGCTCGCGCAGGGGCTTCGAGCAGGGCTTCTCCCTCCGGTGAGCTCAGGGCGATGCACACGACGCCCTGACCGTGGCTGCGGGACGGCCAGACGCGGACGTCTCCGGTGCCGGTGGGCCGGTGCAGGCCCTCGGCGAGGAGGTCGCGGGCGAATACCCACTCGACCGTCTCCTCGGCGCCGGTGTGGAAGGTGGCGTGCACGGCGTAGGGATCGGCCGTGTCATACCGCAGGCCCGCGGGAACAGGCAGTGAGGACTCGCTCGACACAACGAGGCGCAGGTGCAGCTCGCAGCTGACCGTGGTGTTCATAAGCGCCAGGGCCTTTCGCTCAGTGTGCGCTCGGGGATTCGCACGTCGGCGAAATCGACATGCCACCTACGGTGCCGTTGTAAACCCCTCTGACCGTTTTGCGGACCTCTGGGTCCCTCGGACGGCGGATCGAAACCGTCATTCACGTGTGCTTCGCACTCGGGTAGATTCGACCCCATGCATACGGGGAGTGACCGCGGAACGAACGAGTCCGCCGCCGGCGACACCACGACGGAAACCACCAAGCAGGACGCGGTGGACACCGCCGGGGAAACGCCGCACGTGTCCAAGGCGCCGGCCTTCATCAAGGCCCGCAAGAGCCTGCACCTCAGCTGGCAGGTCGGCGTCTTCGTCGTCGGTCTCGCGGTGATCGTCGCCGGCGTCGCCATGCTGGTCCTGCCGGGCCCCGGCTGGGTCGCGATCTTCGCGGGCCTGGCGATCTGGGCCACCGAGTTCGCCTGGGCCCACCTCGTGCTGCGCTGGACCAAGCGCAAGGTCACCGAGGCCGCGCAGAAGGCGCTCGACCCGAAGGTCCGCCGCCGCAACATCATCCTGACCACCGTGGGCCTCGTCATCGCGGCCGCCCTGATCGGCTTCTACCTGTGGAAGTACGGGCTGGTCCTGCCCTGGAACCTCAAGGACCAGTGATGGTCAATCGCACCGCTGACATGCGGTAATGTTTGCGGTGCGCCCGGGCGATTAGCTCAGTGGGAGAGCGCTTCGTTCACACCGAAGAGGTCACTGGTTCGAACCCAGTATCGCCCACCCGGAACCGAGGGCCCGGAGACTGTCACCAGTCTCCGGGCCCTCGGTCGTTCCCCGGACGGACTCCTGGATCCGGTCCGGACCCGGACCGGATCCAGGACGGGGATTCCCGACCGGATCCGGACCGGATCCAGGACGGGGCCCCGGTCCGGATCCGGTGCGGAAATTCACCCGTCCGGCCCAGCGTCCGGACCGCTCACCGCATCCGTGACAGCGCCTGCCGCAACCGCCGCGCGTCCCGCAGCCGCTTCTCGTACGTCGCCCCCACCGCCAGCAGCAGGACGCCGGCCAGCGCCGGCGGCAGCCACCGCGGCAGCGCGTCGACGACCTGGACGACGTACGGTGCCAGCTCGTGCAGCGCGACCAGCACCAGCACCGCCCCGCCCAGCAGCAGCGGAGCCTGGAGCCCGCGGTGCGCCCCCGCCAGGGTCACCGCCAGCGCGGCCGCCCCCAGCAGCAGCGGCCGCAGCCAGTGCGGGTCGCCCCAGGCCGCGACCAGGCTCGGCAGCAGCGTCGCGGCCAGCCCCGGACCGTACGCCGTCCACGACGAGGCCTCCGCGTCCCGGCGCCGCCGCAGCAGCCCCACCACCAGGGCCGGCACCGTCACCGGCAGCGTGTACGCCTCCGGCACCGCCACCCCCGACGCCGCCAGCCGGACCCAGGTCGCCGCCACGAACAGCGCCCCCGCCGCCCAGCCCACCACCCGCCGGTCCGCCCGGACCGCCGCGCCCGCGCACACCACCGCGGCCAGCGCCAGGACCAGGGCCAGCGTCGGCCGGTGCCCCGCCGCCAGCCCGATCGCGAGCAGCCCGGCCGCCGCACCCGCCCCCTCGGCCGCCACCCTGACCGGACCCAGCCGCGGACCGGCGGCCGCCACCGCTGCCGGGACCACCAGCACCAGCAGCGCCCCGTGGTGCAGCGGCAGCTCCAGCAGCGCCCCCAGGGCCACCAGCAGCGCCGTCGCGTACCCCACCGCCGCGACCGCCGCCCCCGCCCGGGCCGGGCGCGCGGCCCGCCCGTACGCCGCCACGGCCGCGGCCGCCGCGCCCAGCACACCGAACACCGCGAACGTCGCCGTCCGCCCGTCCAGTGCCGCCACGGACACGCTCAGCGCCCCGGCCGCCGCGCACCCGAAGGCCGCCGCGGCGCGGCCGGCCGCGCCGCGCAGCCCCAGGGCCAGGACGGCCACCGTCAGCGCCACCTGCGCCGCGAGCGCCACCACCGGCGGGGCGCCCAGGGCCCCCGGCGCCACGAACGCCGCCGCCCAGGCCGCCACCACCGCCACCTGCTGCGGACCGGGGCGCGCCGTGACCCGCTCCAGCCACCCGGCCGCCACCGCGAGCAGCACCAGCAGGACCGGACCGGCCGCCGACCGCGTCCAGGCCAGCACCGGCTCCGGGGTGGTCGCCGCCCACACCTCGCCCAGCACCCCCGCCGGCGCCGCCAGGGCTCCCGCCACCAGCGGCAGCGCCACCACCGCGGCCAGGGCCGCGACCAGCGCCCCCGCGCCCGCCAGGCCCCGCCGCAGCGGCGCCGGCAGCCCGGCCGCGACCCCCGCCGCGAGCAGCGGCAGCGCCGCCGCCAGTTGCACCACCACGAGCCACCCGCCCGACACCACCGGCCGGGCGAGCCCGCTGAGCGCCGCCACCAGGGCAAGACCGCCCGCGACCGCCACTCCCGTCGCCCACGGTGCCGGCCGCCACGCCACCGCCACGCACCCGGCCGCCACCGCCGCCAGCAGCACCGACGCCGGCACCGCCGCGGCAACCGTGGCGGCACCCGCCGACTCCGCCAGCGCGAGCAGCACCGCACCGGCCCCCAGCACCACCCCCGACACCCCCGCGAGGCCGCTCAGCGCGCCCCGCCGGCCGAACGCCGCGGGCGCCGCGTCGAGCACCGCCGTCACCAGCAGCGCCCAGCCCAGCCCCGGCGCACCGGCGCCGGCGGCCACCGCGGCCAGCGGGAGCACCAGCTGCGCCGTCAGCACCGCCGCGGGCAGCGGCAGCCGCAGCCCGCGCAGCGCCAGCCCGTACCCCGCCCACAGGGCCGCCAGCACCGCCGCCGCCCCCGCCGCGTACGCCGTACGGTCCGTGCCGGACATCCCGACCGCGTAGAGCGCGTACGCGTCCAGCACCGTCAGCGTCAGCCCCACCCCCGCGACCGACTCCGCCGTCGAACCGAGCCCCCGGCGCAGCAGCACGGCGGGCACCGCCAGCGCCGCCACCGTCAGCAGGGTCAGCACCGCGCTGCGCCCGCCGATCCCCATGGACCCCCAGCTGACCAGCGTGAACGCGAGCGCGGCCACGGCCAGCAGCACCGCCCCGAGGACCAGCAGCACGTTCTGCGCGCCCGGCGCGGACGCCTCCCGGGGCGGGACGCCCGCGGCCGGCCCCCACCCCGGCCACCCCGCCGGCGCCGCCGCCGGCCGCGCTGCCAGCACTCGCACCAGCCACTCCCGTCGCCTGAGCAACTGAAGGCGCCGGGCGTCGAGTTGTACGAGCTCGCGGTCGATGAGGGCCAGTTCGTCGGCCGGTGGCAAGGGGTTCTCCATAGCCGGAGTGTGGCGGCGGTCACGCGGTGAAGACATGGGCGTGCGTACTCATTTCCGCTCTGAGTACGGGGGAGTACCGGCCCGGCGCACGGGCCAGACTGGAGACATGGACTGGAGCCACTACCGCTTCCGCAGTGTCTGGGACCTCCCCGCCCCGCCCGCCCTCGTCTACGCCGTCCTGGAACAGGGCGAGGACTACCCGCGCTGGTGGCCGCAGGTCCGCCGGGTCGAACCGCTCGACGACCGCACCGGCACCGCCCTCCTGCGCTCCTTCCTCCCCTACGACCTCCGCGTCACCGCCACCGAGCTGCTGCGCGACCCGGCCCGCGGTGTGCTGGAGGCCGCCCTGCGCGGCGACCTCGACGGCTGGGCCCGCTGGACGGTACGGCCGCGCGCCGGCGGCACCCGGGCGCTCTACGAGCAGGAGGTCGTCGTGCGCAAGCCCCTGATGCGGCGCTTCGCGGTGCCCGGGAGGCCGGTGTTCCGGCTCAACCACGCGCTGATGATGCGCTCCGGACGGCGGGGCCTGGCCGCCTATCTGGCCCGGCGGCCGGAAGCGGTTTGAATCGGGGCGCCCGGCCCCTGTATGGTTCAGTGCGTTCCCGGGCGATTAGCTCAGCGGGAGAGCACTTCGTTCACACCGAAGGGGTCACTGGTTCGATCCCAGTATCGCCCACCGGGACAGGCCGGTCCGTCGTACGACGGACCGGCCTTCCGCATGTCGGGGCCCCTCACGCCGGGGACCCTCACGCGGCGGCGGGCAGCTCCGGCCGCAGCGGCCAGTGCGGATCCACCTCCTCCTCCGACCCGTTGCGCGCGAACCAGGCCTGGAGTCCCCGCGCCTGTGCCGCGTGCCACACCGCCTGGAGCGTGTGCAGCTCCGCCGGGCTCAGCCGCTCCAGCCGGGCCGCGAACCGGCGCCCGACCGCCCGTACGACCTCCAGCGAGGCCAGCGCGTCCGCCGCCGCGTCGTGCGCGCCCTCCAGCTCTATGCCGTAGTGCCCGCACAGGTCCGTCAGCGTCCGCCGCCCCTTGCGGTAGCGGTCCAGGTGCTTGTCCAGCACCCGCGGATCCAGCACCGTCAGCGGCCGGTTGTCCAGGTACCTCGCCAGCGACGACGCCCGGTGCCGGCGCAACTCCCGGTCCAGCAGCGTCAGGTCGAACGGCGCGTTCATCACCACCACCGGGCGGCCGGCCGTCTGCTGCTCGGCCAGCGCCCGCGCTATCTCCTCCACGACCGGCGCCGGCCAGCGCCCGTGGCGCTGGAGGTGCTCGTCGGTCAGGCCGTGCACTTCCGTGGCGCCCGGGGGCACCGGAACACCGGGATTGACCAGCCACCGCGTCGCGCGGACCCGGCCGCCCGCGCACTCCTGCACGACGAGCGCGGCGGACACGATCCGGTCCTGCTCGACGTCCACACCGGTGGTCTCCGTGTCGAATGAGGCCAGCGGGCCCTCGTACCAGCGCGTCATGGCGAACTCCTCGTCCCCGATCGGCAGATGGCACCCAGCGGCCCCGGCGGTGGCCGCGGCACCCTGCCCGCATCCGTGATACCCGGGCTGTTTGTTCCGTACGCCGTTTGCGGGGTGCCGGGTGCGGAGACAACTGACGTGGGGGACCGTACAGGTGAGCGGTCGTCACCACCGAGGCCAGTTCAGCCTGGAAGGCATGGGGAGCCATGGCCCTGGCGCAGCCCGAACCGGGCGAGGTGCTGCGTGGCACCCTCGCCACCACCGCCTGCATGGAGACCCTCCAGGTGGGCTATCTGCACGCCGTCGCGGCCGCGGCCGGCTGCTCCCTGTCCCAGCCCTTTCCGGACAACGGCATCGACTGGCACGTCAGTCACGGCGCGCCCGAGCACGTGGTCGACGACGAGGTCACCATCAAGGTCCAGCTGAAGGCGACCTACCAGATACCGCCGGGGCCGCCCGGGCCGACGTTCGCCTTCACGCTCGACAACGAACACCTGGTCAAACTCGCCCGGACACCGGTCGCGGTCCACAAGATCCTCGTGGTGATGCTCGTACCGCGCGAGCGCGGGGCATGGCTGCGCGCCGGGCACGACCGGCTGGACCTGCGGCACTGCTGCTACTGGACCAATCTGGCCGGGCACCCCGTGACCGGCCGGCGCCGGACCACCGTGCGGATCCCCACCACGCGGATCTTCGACGACCGGGCGCTGTGCGAGATCATGACCCGGGTCGGGTCGGGAGGGACACCCTGATGCACTGGCCGAACCTGGAACCCCTCACACCCGAGGAACTCGGCGCCCCCGCCCCCGACCCCGCACGGGTCGACCCCGCCGTGCTCGGCGCCCTGCTGCGCCGGCACGGCTGGGAACGCCGCGGGGGCCCGGCCGGCCGCTACGGGCGCTGGACCCCGCCGGGCCGCCCCGGCACCAGCGTCCTGGTCCCGGAGAACTGCTCCTTCCCCGACTGCGCCGACCTGCTGGAGGAGGCCCTGACCGCGCTCGCGCACAGCGGGCTGCCCTCCGCGCGGGAGGTGCTGTTCGGGCTGAACGTGCCCAGCGACGAGGTCCGCTGGGCCCGCGAGATCCCGGCGGGAGCACCGTACGGACCCCGGGGCGACGCCGGGTGGACGGCCCAGGAACGGCTCCGCTCCGCCGCGCACCGGCTGCTGCTGGCGGGCGCGCTGGCCGACCGCGCCCGGGCCGGATACTACGGCGCCCGCCACCGCGGCCAGGCCGAACGGGCCCTGGACGGCGTCCTGGTGGGCCCGGCGCCCGGCGGCCGCCGGCTGACCGCGTACGTCCCCGTCGACGGCGGGCGGGGCCCGGTGATCCGGCTGCACCACGCGCTGCACGCCGCCCGCGAGGCCGTCGACTACCGGCGGGCCACCGGCGGGATGGAGGCCTTCGACGCGGCCGTCGCCGCCGGCGTGAGCCGCGAGCTCGCCGAGGCCCTGATCGCCCTGGTCCGCGGCTCGGAAGGGGCCCGGATCGCGCTGGCCTGGGCCCCGGCGGCCGGCGTACCGGCGGGCTGCGCGGCCCGGCCTGAGCCGGTGGAGTTCTCGCCCGGCGACCTGCCCGTGCTGCGGGAGGCCGCCGCCCGCTACACCCGCGACGAGCCGGCGGTACCGGTACGGATCGCGGGCGCGGTGGTGCGGATGCGCCGCTCGGCGGCCGGCGGTGGCGGCTCCGTACGGCTGCGGGTGCTCTCCGGCGCGGAGATCCCGTACGTCAAGGCCGCCCTCGACGAGGAGGCCTACCGGGTGGCCGGCCACGCCCACCTCGTCGGGCTGCCGGTGCGGATCGGCGGGCGCCTGCAGCGGCGCGGCGGCTTCCGGCGGCTCACGGACGTCACCGACGTGACGCCCGTGCACCTCGACGCGGTGGAACGGGACCGGCTGATGAAGTCCCTCGACTCCCTCGACCGGGGCTACGACGGTGACGCGGACGCGCCCTACGGCGCCGACGACGGGGACGACGGCGCGGAGCAGCCGTAGAGGTCGCGCAGCAGCGCGATCTCGGCGCCGTGGTGCAGGACCTCCTGGTTGACCCACCAGACGGTCTCCAGGAACGGGTCCTCAGGATCGCTGCCGTACGGGTAGGCGCTGTGCCCGACCGTGTCCAGGGCCGCGTCGTCCGCGGCCAGCAGGGCCGAGCGCCAGGCCGCCGCCGCTGCCCGGAACGCGGCGACCGCCGCGGCGGCGGTCCCCGGGACCACCACGTCCTCGCGGGTCAGGGAGCGGCTGCCGGCGGTGTGGTCGGCGCGCAGCGTCAGCATCTCGGTGAGGTGGCTCAGTCGCCACGCCAGCGTCGTGAACGGCGGCGGCGCGGGGTGCGGCGGCGGCGTCGCGTCGCGGCCGTGGTCACCGGCACCCGCCAGGACGGTGGCGCGGGGACCGGGGCCCGCCGCCCTCGGCCGTACCGACCAGCAGCCGGGCACAGGCTCCCACAGGTACTCGGCGTCGGTCAGCGGCGTGTTGCCGACCGGCAGACCGTTGCCGCTGTCGCGCAGCGGCGCCGCCAGACGGTCGGCCAGCCGGCCGGCCGCGTGGTCGAACTGCTCCAGCAGCGGGACCAGGCGCGCCGGTACCGGACGGCGGGTGAAGGAGGCCATCCGCAGGCCCGGTACGGGCTCGAAGTCGGCGCCGCGCACGAAGCCCAGCCGTTCGTAGAGGGTGAGCGCCGGGGCGTTCGCGGCGCCGGTGGTGACCTCCACGGCCCGTCCGGCCGGCAGGCCGTCCAGCAGGTGGCGCAGCAGCAGGGAGGCGACGCCCTGGCGGAACCGGCCGGGATCCACGCACAGCCGGTCGATGGATACACCGCCGTCCGCGCCCTCCTCCCAGGCCAGGAACCCGGCGATCGACCCGTCGGCGGCGACCGCGCCGAGCCAGGTCAGCGGCAGGGCGCGGATCTCCTCGACCTCCTCGCGCAGCGCCGGGATGCCGTCGAAGCCGATCAGGGCGGCCTCCACGGCGTAGGCCGCGCGGCCGATCCGGTGCACCGCGGCGGCGGTGGCCGCGTCGGAGACGTCCAGCGGGCGTACGAGCACGTCAGGCATGAAAGGGTCCCTTCCAACGGCCGCCCACGCTAGCGGGGCACGGCGATCTTGGTCCACGCGTTATCCGTTTCGCGGGCGACCACTGCGGCTCGGTACGATTCCTCCCGCGCGCAGTGACCACTGCGGCGCCCCCGACAGGTCAGGAGAAACCGGTGTCAGACGTCCGTGTGATCATCCAACGCGATTCCGAGCGGGAAGAGCGCGTGGTGACCACGGGCACCACGGCGGCCGATCTCTTCCCCGGCGAGCGCACCGTCGTCGCCGCGCGCGTCGCGGGCGAGCTGAAGGATCTCACCTACGAGGTCAAGGACGGCGAGACCGTCGAGCCGGTGGAGATCTCCTCCGAGGACGGCCTGAACATCCTGCGCCACTCGACCGCGCACGTCATGGCGCAGGCCGTGCAGGAGCTCTTCCCCGAGGCCAAGCTGGGCATCGGCCCGCCGGTGCGGGACGGTTTCTACTACGACTTCGACGTGGCCCGGCCCTTCACCCCGGAGGACCTCAAGGCCATCGAGAAGAAGATGCAGGAGATCCAGAAGCGCGGCCAGCGCTTCGCCCGCCGCGTCGTCACCGACGAGGCGGCGCGCGAGGAGCTCGCGGACGAGCCGTACAAGCTGGAGCTCATCGGCATCAAGGGCTCCGCGTCCAGCGACGACGGCGCGAACGTCGAGGTGGGCGGCGGCGAGCTGACCATCTACGACAACCTCGACGCCAAGACCGGCGAGCTGTGCTGGAAGGACCTCTGCCGCGGTCCCCACCTGCCCACCACCCGTAACATCCCGGCGTTCAAGCTGATGCGCAACGCGGCCGCCTACTGGCGCGGCAGCGAGAAGAACCCGATGCTCCAGCGCATCTACGGCACCGCCTGGCCCTCGAAGGACGAGCTCAAGGCCCACCTCGACTTCCTCGCCGAGGCCGAGAAGCGCGACCACCGCAAGCTCGGCAACGAGCTGGACCTCTTCTCCGTCCCGGACGAGATCGGCTCCGGTCTGGCCGTCTTCCACCCGCGCGGCGGCATCATCCGCCGGGTCATGGAGGACTACTCGCGCCGCCGGCACGAGGAGGAGGGCTACGAGTTCGTCTACTCCCCGCACGCCACCAAGGGCGCGCTCTTCGAGAAGAGCGGTCACCTGGACTGGTACGCGGAGGGCATGTACCCCCCCATGCAGCTCGACGGTGGTACCGACTACTACCTCAAGCCCATGAACTGCCCGATGCACAACCTGATCTTCGACGCGCGCGGGCGTTCGTACCGTGAGCTGCCGCTGCGCCTGTTCGAGTTCGGCACCGTGTACCGGTACGAGAAGTCGGGCGTCGTGCACGGACTGACCCGCGCCCGCGGCTTCACCCAGGACGACGCGCACATCTACTGCACCCGTGAGCAGATGGCGGAGGAGCTCGACCGCACGCTCACCTTCGTGCTGAACCTGCTGCGCGACTACGGTCTGACCGACTTCTACCTGGAGCTGTCCACCAAGGACCCGGAGAAGTTCGTCGGCTCGGACGAGGTCTGGGAGGAGGCGACCGCCGTCCTCCAGCAGGTCGCCGAGAAGCAGGGCCTCCCGCTGACCCCCGACCCGGGCGGCGCGGCGTTCTACGGTCCGAAGATCTCCGTGCAGGCGCGCGACGCCATCGGCCGCACCTGGCAGATGTCGACCGTGCAGCTCGACTTCAACCTGCCGGAGCGCTTCGACCTGGAGTACACCGGCCCGGACGGCTCCCGGCAGCGCCCGGTCATGATCCACCGCGCGCTGTTCGGCTCCATCGAGCGGTTCTTCGCGGTGCTGCTGGAGCACTACGCCGGTGCCATGCCGCCGTGGCTGGCTCCGGTCCAGGCGATCGGCATCCCGATCGGCGACGGGCACGTGGAGTACCTGCGGGAGTTCGCCGCCGACGCGAAGAAGAAGGGCCTGCGGGTCGACGTGGACGCCTCGTCGGACCGGATGCAGAAGAAGATCAGGAACCACCAGAAGCTCAAGGTGCCGTTCATGATCATCGTCGGCGACGAGGACATGGCCGCCGGCACCGTCTCCTTCCGCTACCGCGACGGTTCGCAGGAGAACGGCATCCCCCGTGACGAGGCGCTGGCCAAGCTGGTCAAGGTCGTCGAGGAGCGCGTCCAGGTCTGAGCGGCGTGACCGCGCTACCGAGGGGCCCCCGGAGAACTTCCGCTCTCCGGGGGCCCCTCTTCGCCCTCCCGGCGGAACACCTGGATCAGCCAGGACGAGAAGGAGCCCGTCACCGCTCCCAGCAGGGCCAGCCCGGAGATCATCAGGGCGGTCGCGATGAGCCGCCCGGTCAGGGTCACCGGGGCCACGTCCCCGTAGCCGACCGTCGTCAGCGTCTGGACCACGCACCACAGCGAGTCCCCGAACGTCCGGATCGGGGAGGCCGGGTCCATGCGCTCGTTGTGGTAGATCCCGAGCGCTCCGGAGAAGCCCAGGATGACCGACGAGAGCCCCGCGTACGTGATCACGCGCGGGTACAGGCTGCTGCGCGGGTGGTCCCGGCGGGCCTGGAACGCGTCATGGAGCTTGACCACGCGCAGCGGCCGCAGGGTCGGCAGCAGGACGACCAGGCTGTCCAGCCAGTGCCGGCGGATGAACCGCAGCGGCCGCTCGCGGCTCAGGACCATCCGCACCAGGAAGTCCACGAGGAAGCAGAGCCAGGTGCCCAGGGCCACGAACAGGCCGATGTCGCGCAGGACGGGGTACCCCTCGGCGAGCACGCGGACCGCGTACCCGGTGAGGAAGAGCAGCGAGGCGAAGAACAGCGGCACCTCGGTGCGGCGCTCCCAGGCCTGGTCGCGGGTCTCGGGTTCAGCGTGCATGACCCCAGCATCGCGGCCCCTGCGCCGGTACTCGCCCCGGCGACACGCCCGACCGGGACAAGGTCATATGCTGCATCCCATGACGACTGAGCCGGAGCAGCAGATCGGTGTGGGCACGCAGGACGCGTTCCAGCGGCTGTGGACGCCTCACCGGATGGCGTACATCCAGGGGGAGAACAAGCCGACCGGCCCGGAGGCCGGCGACGGCTGTCCCTTCTGCGGGATCCCGGAGATGTCGGACGCGGACGGCCTGGTCGTGGCCCGCGGCAAGCACGTGTACGCCGTGCTCAACCTCTACCCGTACAACGGCGGCCACCTGATGGTCGTCCCGTACCGGCACGTCGCCGACTACACCGACCTGGACGGCCCGGAGACCCTCGAGCTCGCCGACCTCACCAAGCGGGCGATGGTCGCGCTGCGCAAGGCCTCCGGGGCGCACGGCTTCAACATCGGCATGAACCAGGGCGCGGCGGCCGGCGCGGGCATCGCCGCCCACCTGCACCAGCACATCGTCCCCCGCTGGGGCGGGGACACGAACTTCATGCCGGTCGTGGGCCACACCAAGGTGCTGCCCCAGCTCCTGGCCGACACCCGCGCGATGCTCGCGGACGCCTGGCCGAACGACTAGTGCCATGGCCGGAAAGGTTTGCCGGGTCGCGGTTTCCGGTGCGGTGCATCGCAAGGCGGAGGGCCGCGGCTCGTACTGGACGTACTTGCGCGGTCCGACAACGCAGCGAGGTGCCGTGCCGGGGGCCGTGACACGGTGAACCTTTCCGGTCACGGCACTAGCGGGTACGCCGGCGCCCCGGTGGACGCCCGGGGCGTCCACCGGGGCGCCTGGCCCCGCCGCCGTCCGGCGCGTCACGCGTCGTAGACGTCCGCCTTGCGCGGTGCCGGTTCCTGGATCATGCCGCTGACCACCGACGACCGGTTCGCGAACTTCTCGGTGTCGCAGCCGTTGTCGTTCAGGACCTTGATCGCGGCGGTGTGCACCAGCCGCAGGACCGGGGTGGCGGAGCGCATGACGTCGTCCACCATGAACCGGTGGCGCCACATCGAGCCGGCCCACACGTGCCGGACGCCGAAGGGCTCGGGCAGGACCAGCTTGCCGCCCAGCCACTCCAGCAGCGGCGGGTACCAGGTGAGCGGGGCGCGGACCATGAGGCGGACGACCTCGGTGGTGCTGCAGACCGGCAGGACGCGTTCGGTGGTCTCCCAGAACCGGATCGTCTTGGGGACCGCGACCTTCTCGGGCTCGGACTTGCTGGTGAACAGCCCGTGCACCGGGCCCAGGGCGTGACCGGTGACCTCCACCCGCAGGGTCTGGTAGAGCACGGTGACCGTGACCATCATCGTGATCACCAGCTGGCCGTCCCACAGCGGCCACTGGATGCCCAGGTAGTGCCGGTTGCCCGCGTTGAACTGCTGCTCGTTGCAGATCCGGGTGATCTCGTGCGGCTTGACCTGGAAGTCGTGCACGCCGTCGCCGCTGGGCCGGGAGACCTCCGCGGCCTTCTCGCCGACCGGGATGACGATCCAGTGCTTGATGCTGGGGGTGGGGAAGCCGCCGGTGTGCAGCGGGCCGCGCTCGATCCGCCCGAGCTGGTCATGGATGGCGCGGACGACGTCCCAGCTGCGGAACGGGTGGATCTCGGCGAGATCGGCCCGGGGGACGAGCTCCTCGGCCATCTGCCAGCTGCCCCAGCGGCTGCCCATGCCGAGTATGCCCTTGGGGCCGGCGTAGAAGACGGAGTTGCTGCGGTCCTCGGCGGTGAGCTTGGCCAGCTGCTGGCGCAGGTCCTCGGCGGCCTTGTCCGCCGGGTCGCCGGGGACCGCCTCGGGGATCTTGGCGGGCACGCCGCCGCCCGAGAGCAGGCCGTCCCAGCGCGAGCGCAGGTCGAGCGCGGTGGACTCGCACAGCCGGCGGGCGAGGAACCAGCCGATGGCGGGAGCGATGATCATGCCGCGCAGGTAGTAGGCCCAGAAGCCGGTGTACGGCAGCCGGAACATCACCACCAGGGCCAGGACGCCGATGCCGATCAGGACCACGGTGCCCAGCCAGGAGGAGCGCTTGCCCTCGCTGTTGGCGAGGGTCTTGCGCAGCTGGAACAGGCCCAGCCAGAGCAGCAGTCCGGGCAGGAACAGCACCCCGCACACGAGCGTGATCAGCATCAGCTTGCGGTCGCGCGCCCTGCGGATGTTGGAGGCGGCCAGGCAGTGCTCGACGACGGTCTGCGGGTCGGCACCGAAGGACTGGATCACCGGTTTGCGGGCGCCCCCCAGCAGCCGGCTCTCGACGGCGCGGCAGTACGCCTCGCCGAGGCTGGGCTCGAAGAGCGAGAGCTTGCCCTTCTTCACGGTGGACTCGTGGTACTCGTTGTTGGCATCGAGGATCTTGACGATCTTGGAGTCCTGGGCGCCGTCGCGGTACGCCACCGACGCCAGCGCGTTCGTCGCCACCGACTGGCTGCCGCCGCCCTGGACGGGGATCTGAGCCCCGGGACTGAAATCGAAGCCGTCGTCCGCCATTCCGCCCCCACCTGTCGTGCTGTGTCCTTCTCCGCCCATGGTCATGGGACAGGGAAATGCCGCCCACCGCAAGCTGGTTGGGTGGGCGGCCCTCTACGCTATGACAACTAGGTTCCCTTCTCCGCCTGTTCGCGAATCTTCTCCGCGAGCTGGGCCGGCATCGGTTCGTGGCGCACGTACGCGCGGCTGAACCGGCCGGTGCCGTGCGAGACCGACCGCAGCTCGACGGCGTACCGGTCGATCTCGATCTCGGGGACCTCGGCACGGACCAGGGTCCGGCCGTTGCCCGCCTGCTCGGTGCCGACCACCCGGCCGCGGCGGCCGGCGAGGTCGCTCATCACGGGCCCCACATAGCCGTCGGGAACCATCACGGTGAGCTCGGCGACCGGCTCCAGCAGGTGGATCCGCGCCTCGGCGGCCGCCTCGCGCAGGGCGAGGGCGCCCGCGGTCTGGAAGGCGGCGTCGGAGGAGTCCACCGAATGCGCCTTGCCGTCGAGGAGGGTGATGCGTACGTCGACCAGCGGGTACCCGGCGGCGACCCCGCGGGCCGCCTGACTGCGCACCCCCTTCTCGACGGAGGGGATGAACTGGCGTGGCACGGCACCGCCGACCACCTTGTCGACGAACTCGATCCCGCTGCCCGGGGGCAGCGGCTCGATCTCGATCTCGCAGATGGCGAACTGGCCGTGGCCGCCGCTCTGTTTGACGTGCCGGCCGCGCCCGGCGGCCCGGTCGCCGAAGGTCTCGCGCAGGCTCACCTTGTGGGGGACGGGGTCGACCTGGACGCCGTACCGGGTGCGCAGCCGCTCCAGTGCGACGTCCTGATGGGCCTCGCCCAGGCACCACAGGACCACCTGGCGGGTGTGCGGGTTCTGCTCCAGCCGCATGGTGGGGTCCTCGGCGACCAGCCGGGCCAGGCCCTGGCTGAGCCGGTCCTCGTCGGCCTTGCTGTGGGCCTCGATGGCCAGCGGCAGCAGCGGGTCCGGCATGTCCCAGGGCTCCATCAGGAGCGGGGCGTCCTTGGCGGAGAGGGTGTCGCCGGTCTCGGCGCGGGTGAGTTTCGCCACGCAGGCCAGGTCGCCGGCGATGGCCCGGGCCAGGGTGCGCTGCTGCTTGCCGAAGGGGGCGGTGAGGGTGCCGACGCGCTCGTCGACATCGTGGTCCTCATGCCCCCGGTCGGCCAGCCCGTGCCCCGAGACGTGCACGGTCTCGTCGGGGCGCAGGGTGCCGGAGAACACCCGGACCAGGGAGACACGGCCGACGTAGGGGTCGGAGGAGGTCTTGACGACCTCGGCGACCAGCGGCCCGTCGGGATCGCAGACGGCCTCCGGGCGGGTGGCGCCGGCGGGCGTGGTGACGGGGACGGGGGCCCGCTCCAGCGGGGTGGGGAAGCCACCGGTGATCAGCTCCAGGAGCTCGACCGTGCCCAGGCCCTGGCGGCCGCCGTCGGTGGCCGGGGCGGCCATCAGGACGGGGTGGAAGGTGCCGCGGGCGACGGCCCGCTCCAGATCGTCCACCAGGGTCTTGATGTCGATGTCCTCGCCGCCGAGGTAGCGGTCCATGAGGGTCTCGTCCTCGCTCTCGGCGATGATCCCCTCGATGAGCCGGGAGCGGGCCTCGGCGATGAGCGCGAGCTCCTCGGGCCCGGGGTCGCGTTCGACGCGCTCGCCGGAGGTGTAGTCGTACACGCGCTGCGAGAGCAGGCCGAGCAGCCCCGCCACGGGCCGGTGGCCGTCGGCGCCGGCGGGCCCGTACAGGGGCAGGTAGAGGGGGAGGACGGCGTCGGGGTCGTCGGCGCCGAACAGCTCGCCGCACACGGACGTCATCTGTGCGTAGTCGGAGCGGGATGCCTCCAGATGGGTGACGACGATGGCGCGCGGCATGCCGACGGCCTCGCACTCGTCCCACACCATCCGGGTCGCCCCGGCCAGGCCGTCGGGGCCCTCGGCGGCCGAGACGACGAAAAGGGCCGCGTCCGCGGCGCGCAGACCGGCCCTGAGTTCCCCGACGAAGTCGGCGTATCCGGGGGTGTCCAGGATATTGATCTTGATCCCGCCCCATTCGACGGGGACGAGGGAGAGCTGGACCGAGCGCTGCTGGCGGTGCTCGATCTCGTCGTAGTCCGAGACGGTGCCGCCGTCCTCGACCCGGCCGGCGCGGTTCACGGCGCCGGAGGTCAGGGCCAGGGCCTCGACCAGCGTGGTCTTGCCGGCTCCGGTGTGGCCGACCAGCACCACGTTCCGCAGGGACGCGGGGCGGTCGACCGCCGGTGCCCTGCCGGCGGCTCCGGATTGCTGTGCTTTGTCGCCCATGATGCTCGTGCCTCCCGTTGCAACGGTGAGGAGGATGAGATCCTTCGAGCTTCGCACCGCCGTCACACTCCGTCCATACGTCGTACCGCGGACCGTCGACGAGATGGACCGCGGCGGACGCGACGCGAACCGGAGGGTGCGCGGCGTCGCGGGCCCGGGGCGCTGGCTACGATGGGCCAGCCGGTGGCCGTGGTGGCCGTGCGGCCCAGCGACCCTCCGGGAAGGCCATGCTGAACAAGTACGCGCGTGCATTCTTCACGCGTGTTCTCACACCGTTCGCCGCGTTTCTGCTCCGCCGGGGGGTGAGCCCGGACGCGGTCACACTGATCGGCACGGCCGGAGTCGTCGCGGGTGCGCTGGTCTTCTTCCCCCGGGGCGAGTTCTTCTGGGGCACGATCACGATCACGCTCTTCGTCTTCTCCGACCTGGTCGACGGGAACATGGCCCGGCAGGCGGGGATCTCCAGCCGCTGGGGCGCGTTCCTGGACTCGACGCTGGACCGGGTCGCGGACGCGGCCATCTTCGGCGGACTCGCGCTCTGGTACGCCGGGCTCGGGAACGACAACGTGCTCTGCGCCGTGTCGATCTTCTGCCTCGCGAGCGGCCAGGTGGTGTCGTACACCAAGGCCCGCGGGGAGTCGATCGGGCTGCCGGTGGCCGTCAACGGGCTCGTGGAGCGGGCCGAACGCCTGGTGATCTCGCTGGTCGCGGCCGGCCTGTCGGGCCTGCAGACCTTCGGGGCGCCGTCCTGGCTCGGCGTGCTCCTGCCGGTGGCGCTGTGGCTGGTGGCGGTGGGCTCGCTGGTCACGCTGATCCAGCGGGTGGTGACCGTACGCCGGGAGGCGGCCGAGGCCGACGCGGCGAACCCGCCGCAGACGCCGTCGGGGCCGGCCGGGCCGTCGGGGCCGACCGGACCGCCGGCGTCCTCCGCGCAGCAGGGCGGCGCCGCCTGATGGGGAGCGTCCAGGACCGGCTCACCGACGGGCTGTACGGGCTCGGCTGGGCCGGGGTGAAGAAGCTTCCCGAGCCGGCGGCCACCGCGCTGGGCCGCCGGATCGCGGACTACGCGTGGAAGCGGCGCGGCAAGAGCGTGGCCCGGCTGGAGTCCAACCTGGCCCGGGTGGTGCCGGACGCCGGCCCCGAGGAGCTGCGCCGGCTGTCACGGGCGGGCATGCGCTCGTACATGCGCTACTGGATGGAGTCCTTCCGGCTGCCCGCCATGGATCCGAAACGGTTCGGCACCGAGGTGCGCATCGAGGACGACCACCTCCTGAAGGAGGCGCTGGCGACCGGCCGCGGGGTGATCGTCGCGCTGCCGCACCTGGCCAACTGGGACCTGGCGGGCGCCTGGGTCACCTCGCACCTGGGCGTGCCGTTCACGACGGTCGCCGAGCGGCTCAAGCCCGAGTCCCTCTACGACCGGTTCGTGGCCTACCGCGAGAGCCTGGGCATGGAGGTGCTGCCGCACAGCGGGGGGGCCGCCTTCGGCACGCTGGCCCGGCGGCTGCGGGCGGGCGGGCTCATCTGCCTGGTCGCCGACCGGGACCTGTCCGCGTCGGGGGTCGAGGTCGACTTCTTCGGCGCGCGGGCGCGGATGCCGGCGGGGCCGGCGCTGCTGGCCCAGCAGACCGGGGCACTGCTGATGCCGGTGACCCTCTGGTACGGGGAGACGCCGACGATGCGCGGCCGGATCCACCCGGCGGTGCCGGAGCCGGAGAGCGGCACCCGGGTGGCGAAGACCGCGGCCATGACGCAGGCGATGGCCGACGCCTTCGCCTCCGGCATCGCCGCGCACCCGGAGGACTGGCACATGCTCCAGCGGCTGTGGCTGGCGGACCTGGAGGAGCGGTCGGAATGAAGATCGGCATCGTCTGCCCGTACTCCTGGGACGTGCCGGGCGGCGTCCAGTTCCACATCCGCGACCTGGCGGAGCACCTGATCGGGCTCGGCCACGACGTGTCGGTCCTGGCACCGGCGGACGACGAGACCCCGCTGCCGCCGTACGTGATCTCGGCCGGCCGGGCGGTGCCGGTGCCGTACAACGGCTCGGTGGCCCGGCTGAACTTCGGCTTCCTGTCGGCGGCCCGGGTGCGGCGGTGGCTGCACGACGGCGCCTTCGACGTGATCCACATCCACGAGCCGGCCTCGCCCTCGCTGGGCCTGCTGTCGTGCTGGGCGGCGCAGGGGCCGATCGTGGCCACCTTCCACACGTCCAACCCGCGCTCGCGGGCGATGATCGCGGCGTACCCCATCCTCCAGCCGGCGCTGGAGAAGATCAGCGCGCGGATCGCGGTGAGCGAGTACGCCCGGCGCACGCTCGTGGAGCACCTCGGCGGGGACGCCGTGGTGATCCCCAACGGCGTCGACGTCGACTTCTTCGCACGGGCCGAACCGCGGCCGGACTGGTCCGGCATGACGCTCGGCTTCATCGGGCGGATCGACGAGCCGCGCAAGGGGCTGCCGGTGCTGATGGCGGCGTTCCCGGAGATCGTCGCCGCGTGCCCGGACGTCCGCCTGCTGGTGGCCGGACGGGGCGACGAGGAGGAGGCGGTGGCCTCCCTGCCGCCCGAGCTGCGGGCGCGGGTGGAGTTCCTCGGCATGGTCTCGGACGAGGACAAGGCGCGGCTGCTGCGCAGCGTGGACGTCTACGTCGCCCCCAACACCGGCGGCGAGAGCTTCGGGATCATCCTGGTCGAGGCGCTGTCGGCGGGCGCCGCCGTGCTCGCCTCCGACCTGGACGCGTTCGCGCAGGTCCTGGACCAGGGGTCGGCGGGCGAGCTCTTCACGAACGAGGACCCGCGCTCGCTGGCGGCCGCGGCGATCGCCCTGCTGCGCTCGCCCGAGCGCCGCGCGGAACTGAGCGGGCGGGGCTCGGCCCACGTCCGCCGCTTCGACTGGTCGACGGTCGGTGCGGACATCCTGGCGGTCTACGAGACGGTGACGGACGGCGCGGCGTCGGTGGCCACCGACGAACGCGTCAGCCTCCGCACCCGCCTGGGCCTGGGCACCCGCCCCCAGGTCCCGCCGACGCCGTGACCGGGTGGGCGGCGGTTCGGGATCGGTGGGGGAGGCGGTAGTGTCGCGCGGCGTGATCGAAACGCTCGTATGGGTCGCCCTCGCGCTCGCCGTGATCGGGGTCTACCTCAGCTGGACCGCCGGCCGCCTCGACCGACTGCACTCCCGGATGGACGCCGCCCGCGCCGCCCTCGACGCGCAGCTGGTCCGGCGCGCCTCGGTGGTGCTGGAGGTGGCCACCTCCGGTGTGCTCGACCCCGCCTCCTCCCTCGTCCTGTACGAGGCCGCCCACGCCGCCCGCCAGGCCGAGGAGGAGCACCGCGAGGTCGCCGAGAGCGAGCTCAGCCAGGCCCTGCGCGCGGTCTTCGCCGACGCCGACCAGGTCGAGGCCCTCAAGGAGGCGCCCGGCGGCGAGGAGGCCGCCGAGGAGCTGGCCGCGGCCGTCCGCCGGGTCCCCATGGCCCGGCGGTTCCACAACGACGCCGTCCGCGCCGCCCGCGCGCTGCGCCGGCACCGCAAGGTCCGCTGGTTCCGGCTCGCCGGCCACGCCCCGTTCCCATTGGCCTTCGAGATGGACGACGAACCGCCCGCGGACCTGGCCGACCGGCCGTAGTTGTACCTCGAGGCCAACTTGAAAGGAGCCACCGGCTCCACATTGGCCCTTGCAGTGGACCCTTCGGGGACGGTTACCTCAGCCAGGTACCGGCGTCATGCACCTGTACCGGTACCCCGCCAGGTACCCGCAGCACCGTCTTCCCTTCGAGTGAGGTCACCCCGTGAGCACGCTTCCCACCACCCCCCAGTCCCCCGAGACCGGCACCGCTCGCGTCAAGCGCGGCATGGCCGAGCAGCTCAAGGGCGGCGTGATCATGGACGTGGTCAACGCCGAGCAGGCGAAGATCGCCGAGGACGCGGGCGCCGTGGCCGTCATGGCCCTGGAGCGGGTCCCGGCCGACATCCGCAAGGACGGCGGCGTGGCGCGCATGTCCGACCCGAACATGATCGAAGAGATCATCGAGGCCGTCTCGATCCCGGTCATGGCCAAGTCCCGCATCGGCCACTTCGTCGAGGCCCAGGTCCTGCAGTCCCTCGGCGTGGACTACATCGACGAGTCCGAGGTCCTCACCCCGGCCGACGAGGTCAACCACTCCGACAAGTGGGCGTTCACCACCCCCTTCGTCTGCGGCGCCACCAACCTCGGCGAGGCCCTGCGCCGCATCGCCGAGGGCGCGGCCATGATCCGCTCCAAGGGCGAGGCCGGCACCGGCAACGTCGTCGAGGCCGTCCGCCACCTGCGCCAGATCAAGAACGAGATCGCCAAGCTGCGCGGCTTCGACAACAACGAGCTGTACGCCGCCGCCAAGGAGCTGCGCGCCCCGTACGAGCTCGTCAAGGAGGTCGCCGAGCTCGGCAAGCTCCCGGTCGTGCTGTTCTCCGCCGGTGGCGTCGCCACCCCGGCCGACGCCGCGCTGATGCGCCAGCTCGGCGCCGAGGGCGTCTTCGTCGGCTCCGGCATCTTCAAGTCCGGCGACCCGGCCAAGCGCGCCGCCGCCATCGTGAAGGCCACCACCTTCTACGACGACCCGAAGATCATCGCGGACGCCTCCCGCAACCTGGGCGAGGCCATGGTCGGCATCAACTGCGACACGCTGCCCGAGGCCGAGCGCTACGCCAACCGCGGCTGGTAGTCGTCATGACCAACCCCGTCATCGGTGTCCTGGCCCTCCAGGGCGACGTACGGGAGCACCTGATCGCCCTGGCCGCGGCGGACGCCGTGGCCAGGCCGGTCCGGCGCCCCGAGGAGCTCGCCGAGGTCGACGCCCTCGTCATCCCCGGCGGCGAGTCCACGACCATGTCCAAGCTCGCCGTCCTGTTCGGCATGCTGGAGCCGCTGCGCGAGCGCGTGAAGGCCGGCATGCCCGTCTACGGCACCTGCGCCGGCATGATCATGCTCGCCGACAAGATCCTGGACGGCCGTGAGGACCAGGAGACGCTCGGCGGCGTCGACATGATCGTCCGCCGCAACGCCTTCGGCCGCCAGAACGAGTCCTTCGAGGCGAAGATCGACTTCGCGGGCATCGAGGGCGGCCCCGTCGAGGGCGTCTTCATCCGCGCCCCGTGGGTCGAGTCGGTCGGCGCCGCCGCCGAGGTGCTCGCGACGTACGACGGTCACACCGTCGCCGTCCGCCAGGGCAACGTGCTCGCCACGTCCTTCCACCCGGAACTCACCGGCGACGACCGCGTCCACGCGTACTTCGTCGACATGGTGCGCGCCGGGCTGTAATCCGCTCCCGGTAGGATCGGGGACGAACATTACTGGTTACGCGAAGGAGACAGGCGGATGTCCGGCCACTCTAAATGGGCTACGACGAAGCACAAGAAGGCCGTGATCGATGCCAAGCGCGGCAAGCTCTTCGCGAAGCTGATCAAGAACATCGAGGTCGCGGCCCGTACGGGCGGCGCCGACCCGGACGGCAACCCGACGCTCTTCGACGCCATCCAGAAGGCGAAGAAGAGCTCGGTCCCGAACAAGAACATCGACTCCGCGGTCAAGCGCGGCGGTGGTCTCGAGGCCGGTGGCGTCGACTACGCGACGATCATGTACGAGGGTTACGGCCCGAACGGTGTCGCGGTGCTCATCGAGTGCCTCACCGACAACCGCAACCGCGCCGCCTCCGACGTCCGCGTCGCCATGACCCGCAACGGCGGCTCCATGGCCGACCCGGGTTCGGTCTCGTACCTGTTCAACCGCAAGGGCGTCGTCGTGCTGCCCAAGGGCGAGCTGACCGAGGACGACGTCCTCGACGCGGTCCTCGAGGCGGGCGCCGAGGAGGTCAACGACCTCGGTGAGTCCTTCGAGATCATCAGCGAGGCCACCGACCTGGTCGCGGTCCGTTCCGCGCTCCAGGAGGCCGGCTACGACTACGACTCGGCCGAGTCCAGCTTCGTCCCGACCATGCAGGTCGAGCTCGACGAGGAGGGCGCGCGCAAGATGTTCAAGCTGATCGACGCCCTCGAGGACAGCGACGACGTCCAGAACGTCTTCGCCAACTTCGACGTCTCGGACGAGGTCATGGAGAAGGTCGACGCCTGACCGGCGAGGACGTGACCACGGCGGGCCGACGGGGACACACCCCCGTCGGCCCGACGCGTTGTCGGTGGCACGCGTTAGCCTGCACGAACTGGCGGACGAGCGGGCGGAGGAGGGGCTGTGCGCGTTCTCGGGGTGGACCCGGGCCTGACCCGGTGCGGACTCGGCGTCGTCGAGGGCGTCGCGGGCCGGCCCCTGACGATGCTCGGGGTGGGCGTCGTCCGTACGCCCGCCGAGGCCGACATCGGGCAGCGGCTGGTCGGGATCGAGCGGGGCATCGAGACCTGGCTCGACGAGTACCAGCCGGAACTGGTCGCGGTGGAGCGGGTGTTCAGCCAGCACAACGTGCGCACGGTGATGGGCACCGCCCAGGCCAGCGCGGTCGCCATGCTGTGCGCCTCGCGGCGCGGGATACCCGTCGCGCTGCACACCCCCAGCGAGGTCAAGGCGGCCGTCACCGGCAGCGGACGGGCCGACAAGGCCCAGGTCGGCGCCATGGTGACCCGGCTGCTGCGGCTGGCCGCCCCGCCCAAGCCCGCCGACGCGGCGGACGCGCTCGCCCTCGCCATCTGTCACATCTGGCGCGCCCCCGCCCAGAACCGCCTGCAACAGGCGGTCGCCCAGCACGCATCCGCAGTGAGAGGCCGTACCCGATGATCGCCTTCGTGAGCGGCCCGGTCGCCGCGCTCGCCCCCACCACCGCCGTGATCGAGGTCGGGGGCGTGGGCATGGCCGTGCAGTGCACCCCCCACACCCTCGCCGGCCTGCGCGTGGGCGAGCCGGCGCGGCTGGCCACCTCGCTCGTCGTACGGGAGGACTCGCTCACCCTGTTCGGCTTCGCCGACGACGACGAGCGGCAGGTCTTCGAACTGCTCCAGACGGCCAGCGGCGTCGGCCCGCGCCTGGCCCAGGCCATGCTCGGCGTGCACAGCCCGGACGCGCTGCGCGTGGCGGTGGCGAGCGGGGACGAGAAGGCGCTGACGGCGGTGCCCGGGATCGGCAAGAAGGGCGCGCAGAAGCTGCTGCTGGAGCTGAAGGACAAGCTCGGCGCGCCCGTGGGGACCGGCGCGCTGGTCGGGGCGCAGCGGGCCGCGGCGGCCGGGCCGGCGCCGTGGACCGAGCAGCTGCTGACGGCGCTGATCGGGCTGGGGTACGCGGCGCGGGAGGCGGACGACGCGGTGGCGGCGGTGACGCCGCAGGCGGAGGCCGCCATCGCCGCCGGTGGCTCGGCGCCGGTGCCGCAGCTCCTGCGGGCGGCCCTGCAGTCCCTGAACCGCACCCGCTGACCCTGCTCGGGGGCTCCGCCCCGAGCCCCCTGCGCTCAAACGCCGCGCGGGCTTTTCAAGCCCCGCCGGCGTTTGAGGCGTGGGGGTCCCCCCGGACGGAGTCTGGGGGAGGGTCCGGGGCGGAGCCCCGGTTCGGGGAGGGGCGGGGTGGGGAAGGGCTCCGCGCAGCGGCCCGCCCCGTCCACCTGGAACCGTACGATCACCGAACCGCACGACGACCACGCGACGCACGAGAAGCGAGAAGGCAGAAGACCGTGAACTGGGACGACGACACCGCCGCCGCCGAGCCGGAGCGGCTCGTCGGTGCCGCCGCCGACGGTGAGGACAGCGCCGTCGAGGCGGCCCTGCGGCCCAAGGACCTGGACGAGTTCGTCGGGCAGGAGAAGGTCCGCCAGCAGCTGGACCTCGTCCTCAAGGCCGCCCGCCAGCGCGGAGCCACCGCCGACCACGTCCTGCTGTCCGGCGCGCCCGGCCTCGGCAAGACCACCCTCTCCATGATCATCGCGGCCGAGATGGGCGCGCCGATCCGGATCACCTCCGGCCCCGCCATCCAGCACGCCGGCGACCTCGCGGCCATCCTGTCCTCGCTCCAGGAGGGCGAGGTCCTCTTCCTCGACGAGATCCACCGCATGTCCCGGCCCGCCGAGGAGATGCTGTACATGGCCATGGAGGACTTCCGGGTCGACGTCATCGTCGGCAAGGGTCCCGGCGCCACCGCCATCCCCCTGGAGCTGCCGCCCTTCACCCTGGTCGGCGCCACCACCCGGGCCGGCCTGCTGCCGCCGCCCCTGCGGGACCGGTTCGGGTTCACCGGACACATGGAGTTCTACGCCCCCGAGGAGCTCGAACGGGTCGTCCACCGCTCCGCCCGCCTCCTCGACGTCGAGATCGACACCGCCGGCGCCGCCGAGATCGCCGGCCGCTCCCGCGGCACGCCCCGTATCGCCAACCGCCTGCTGCGCCGCGTCCGCGACTACGCGCAGGTCAGGGCCGACGGGGTGATCACGCGCGAGGTCGCCGGCCAGGCCCTGCAGGTGTACGAGGTCGACGCCCGCGGTCTGGACCGGCTCGACCGGGCCGTGCTGGAGGCCCTGCTCAAGCTGTTCGGCGGCGGTCCGGTGGGCCTGTCCACCCTCGCCGTCGCCGTCGGTGAGGAGCGCGAGACCGTCGAGGAGGTGGCCGAGCCGTTCCTGGTCAGGGAGGGTCTGCTGGCCCGCACCCCGCGCGGCCGGGTGGCCACCCCGGCGGCCTGGGCCCACCTGGGACTGACGCCGCCCGCGGCACAGACCGGACAACAGGGCCTCTTCGGGGCTTGACGGCGCGGAGGTTAGTGTGCCCAGGAACTGCGGTGCCATGCTGGGCGTTGTTCCATCGCGGCGGACTCGCCTAGACTCCGCCGATGCCGACCGTCCAGGTCGGCGTGCCCACCCCCGTAGAAACAAGGCCGCTCCTCCGGCGCGGTCGTGCGAAGGAAACTCCGTCCCGTGAACAGTCTCGTGACCTTCCTCCCGTTCATCGTGCTCATCGGGGCGATGTTCCTGATGACCCGCTCTGCCAAGAAGAAGCAGCAGCAGGCGGTACAGATGCGCGACCAGATGACCCCCGGCACCGGCGTGCGCACCATCGGCGGCATGTACGCCACGGTCAAGGAGGTCACCGACGACACCGTCCTCCTGGAAGTGGCCCCCGGAGTGCACGCGGTCTTCGCGAAGAACTCCATCGGCGCCGTGCTGGAGGACGAGGAGTACAACCGCATCGTCCACGGCACCGAGCCGACCATCGTCCCCGACGACGCCTCCTCGCTGACCCTCGACAAGGGTGACGACGAGGCCCCCAAGCTCGACCTGGGCAAGAAGGACGAGTCCGCCGACAAGCCGGCCGACAAGCCCGCCGCTCCCTCCGAGGCCAAGGCCGACGACGAGACCGGCACGACCGAGGGCAAGACGGACGGCGGCTCCGGCGCGAAGTAGCACGGGGCGGGGGACCGCGGGGCGCCCGACCGGCGGCCGCCGCGGTCCCCGGCAGTGACCACTTCTGCGGGGGGCAGGGGTCCCCACCACACATTTTTCGTGGCCGTCCGCGCGCTCACCCGGCGCGGGACGGTTGGACAGGGAGATACAACAAGGTGGCAGCACCGAAGAAGGGCCGGCGGCCCACGGGGGCTCAGGGGAGGCCGGGGCGCGCCCTGGCGATGATCCTGATCGCGATGGTGGCGCTCACCGCGGGGATGTTCATCTCCGGGCAGACCACTCCCCGGCTGGGCATCGACCTGGCGGGCGGCACGAGCATCACGCTCAAGGCGAAGAGCGAGCCCGGCAAGCCCAACGCCATCAACGAGACCAACATGAACACGGCGGTCGGCATCATCGAGCGCCGCGTCAACGGTCTCGGTGTCTCGGAGGCCGAGGTCCAGACCCAGGGCACCGACCACATCATCGTGAACATCCCCAAGGGGACGAACGAGAAGCAGGCGCGGGACCAGGTCGGCACGACCGCCCAGCTCTACTTCCGTCCGGTCATCGCCGTCGCGGGCGGCGAGCCCGTCGCCCCCGAGGGCGCGCCCTCGCCGACGCCGTCGGCCGGCGCCTCCGGCGCCCCCAAGGCCGGCGACGGCAAGAGCCCGTCGCCCACCCCGTCGTCCAGCGCCACTTCCCAGGGCCGTGCCCTCAGCGAGGCCCTCAAGGCCCCGGGCACCCCGACGCCGAGCGCGACCCCCTCGTCGGGCGCGTCGAAGAAGGCAGACGACCCCAAGGCCACGGCGACCCCGGGCGCCACCCCGGCCCCCACCCCGTCGGGCGCCGACGCCGGTGCGGCCGACCTCCAGGCGAAGTTCGCCGCGCTGGACTGCACCAAGGAGGACCAGCGGGCCACCGCCGGCAAGGGCACCAAGCCCGAGGAGCCCACCGTCGCCTGTGGCAAGAACAGCCAGGGCGCGTGGAACAAGTGGCTGCTCGGCCCCGTCGCCGTCGAGGGCAAGGACGTCAAGGAAGCCAAGGGCGTCATCGACCCGCAGCGTGGCATGTGGATCGTCACGATGCAGTTCAACGACAAGGGCGCGGACGCCTTCGCCAAGGTCACCGGTGAGCTCGCCGCCAAGCAGTCCCCGCAGAACCAGTTCGCGATCGTGCTCGACGGCCAGGTCGTCTCCGACCCGTACGTCAGCTCCGCGCTGACCGGTGGCAGCGCCGAGATCTCCGGCGGCTTCACCCAGCAGTCCGCCCAGGACCTCGGCAACATGCTGTCGTACGGCGCCCTGCCGCTGTCCTTCTCCGAGGACAGCGTCACCAGCGTCACCGCCGCCCTCGGTGGCGAGCAGCTGCGGGCCGGCCTGATCGCCGGCGCGATCGGTCTGGCGCTCGTCGTGATCTACCTGCTGGTCTACTACCGCGGTCTGTCGTTCATCGCGATCGTCAGCCTCCTGGTCTCGGCGATCCTGACGTACACGATCATGGCGCTGCTCGGCAAGGGCATCGGCTTCGCGCTGAACCTGCCCGCCGTCTGCGGTGCGATCGTCGCCATCGGTATCACCGCGGACTCGTTCATCGTGTACTTCGAGCGCATCCGCGACGAGATCCGCGAGGGCCGCACCCTGCGCCCGGCGGTGGAGCGGGCCTGGCCGCGCGCCCGGCGCACCATCCTCGTCTCGGACTTCGTCTCGTTCCTGGCCGCCGCGGTGCTGTTCGTCGTCACCGTCGGCAAGGTGCAGGGCTTCGCCTTCACCCTGGGTCTGACCACCCTCCTCGACGTGGTCGTGGTGTTCCTCTTCACCAAGCCGATCATGACGCTGCTGGCCCGGACGAAGTTCTTCTCGAGCGGTCACCCGTGGTCCGGGCTGGACCCGAAGCGGCTCGGCGCCAAGCCGCCGCTGCGGAGCTCCCGCCGTACCGTCTCCGCTCCCGTCGAAGCAAAGGAGGCGTGAGATGTCGAAGCTGGGAGATATCGGCGCCAGGCTGTACCGCGGTGAGGTCGGCTACGACTTCGTCGGCAAGCGCTTTCTCTGGTACGGCGTTTCCATCCTGATCACCATCACGGCGATCGTGGCCCTGGCCGTCCAGGGCCTGAACCTGGGCATCGAGTTCAAGGGCGGTGCCGTCTTCACCACCCCGAAGACGGCCGTCTCCGACTCCAAGGCCCGCGAGTTCGCCAAGGAGGCCTCCGGCCACGAGGCGATCGTCCAGAAGCTCGGCAACGGTGGCCTGCGCATCCAGATCACCGCGCTGGACACGGCCCAGGCCAACAAGGTCAAGGCCGAGCTGGCCGGTGACCTCAAGGTCGCCGAGCAGGACATCAACGCCGACCTGGTGGGCCCCAGCTGGGGCGAGCAGATCGCCAACAAGGCCTGGACGGGCCTGGGCGTCTTCATGATCCTGGTCGTGATCTACCTGGCGATCGCCTTCGAGTGGCGCATGGCCATCGCGGCGCTCATCGCGCTGATCCACGACCTCACGATCACCGTGGGCATCTACGCGCTGGTCGGTTTCGAGGTCACGCCGGGTACGGTCATCGGTCTGCTGACGATCCTCGGTTACTCGCTCTACGACACCGTCGTCGTCTTCGACGGTCTCAAGGAGTCGACGAAGGACATCACCAAGCAGACCCGCTTCACCTACAGCGAGCTGGCCAACAAGAGCATCAACGGCACCCTGGTGCGCTCGATCAACACCACGGTCGTCGCTCTGCTGCCGGTCGCCGCGCTGCTGTTCATCGGCGGCGGTCTGCTGGACGCGGGCATGCTCAACGACATCTCGCTGTCGCTGTTCGTCGGCCTCGCGGCCGGTGCGTACTCCTCGATCTTCATCGCGACCCCGCTGGTCGTGGACCTCAAGGAGCGCGAGCCGGCGATGAAGGCGCTGACCAAGCGGGTGCTCGCCAAGCGCGCCTCCGCCTCCGCCAAGGGCACGGACGACGCCGACGGCGCCGCGGACGCGCCGGAGGTCGTGGCGCAGGGCCGCTCCGGCCGCGCCTCCGGGCGGCGCCGGTGAGCGCGATCGCCGAGGAGACGCGCGCGCTGCTGCTCAGCCGGATCAAGGACGTCCCGGACTACCCGAAGCCGGGGGTGATGTTCAAGGACATCACCCCGCTGCTGGCCGACCCGAAGGCCTTCGCGGCCCTGACGGACGCGCTGGCCGCGCTGGCGGTCCGGTACGGCGCCACGAAGATCGTCGGCCTGGAGGCGCGCGGGTTCATCCTGGCGGCCCCGGTGGCCGTGCAGGCCGGGATCGGCTTCGTACCGGTCCGCAAGGCCGGCAAGCTGCCGGGAGCCACGCTCAGCCAGGCGTACGACCTGGAGTACGGCACCGCCGAGATCGAGGTGCACGCCGAGGACCTGGCGGCGGGCGACCGCGTCATGGTCATCGACGACGTCCTGGCCACCGGCGGCACCGCCGAGGCCTCACTCCAGCTGATCCGGCGGGCCGGCGCGGAGGTCGCGGGGGTCGCGGTCCTGATGGAGCTGTCCTTCCTCCCCGGCCGCGCCCGGCTGGCCCCGGCCCTGGCCGAGGCCCCGCTGGACGCCCTGATCACCGTCTGACGGCACGCACCGTCGGGCAGCCACCCGAGCGGCGGAGCCCCGGTCGACCACGACCGGAGCCCGCCGCTCGGGCGTTCCCCGGGAAGCGGTCCGGCATCCGCCGGGCCGCTCCCCGGGCCCGCCCGCCGTCCCGCCCCGTGACCGCGCGGAACGCGTCGGCGCCAGGCTCGCTACCATGGTTTATCCGGACCTGATCGGGGCACCGGATCCTCCCCCAGGCTTCGTCCGGGGGGACCCCCGAAGGAGCGCTCTTGCCAGACGAGGTCCAGCCACTGTCCGCCGCCCAGCCCGAGCCGACGGCCGAGAAGCCCACGCCCAAGCCGCCGCTCGCGCCGCCGCCCAAGCCCGCGCCGCTGAAGCCCGGCGGGTCCTCCAACCGGGTGCGGGCCCGCCTCGCCCGGCTGGGCGTCCAGCGCTCCAACCCGTACAACCCGGTCCTGGAGCCCCTGCTGCGCATAGTCCGCAGCAACGACCCGAAGATCGAGACGGCCACCCTGCGCCAGCTCGAGAACGCGTACCAGGTGGCCGAGCGCTGGCACCGCGGCCAGAAGCGCAAGAGCGGCGACCCGTACATCACCCACCCGCTCGCGGTGACGACCATCCTCGCCGAGCTGGGCATGGACCCCGCGACCCTGATGGCGGGCCTGCTCCACGACACCGTCGAGGACACCGAGTACGGCCTGGAGGACCTGCGCCGCGACTTCGGGGACGCCGTGGCCCTCCTCGTCGACGGTGTCACCAAGCTCGACCGGGTCAAGTTCGGCGAGGCCGCGCAGGCCGAGACCGTCCGCAAGATGGTCGTCGCCATGGCCAAGGACCCGCGCGTCCTGGTCATCAAGCTCGCCGACCGCCTGCACAACATGCGCACCATGCGCTACCTCAAGCGGGAGAAGCAGGAGAAGAAGGCCCGCGAGACCCTCGAGATCTACGCGCCGCTGGCCCACCGCCTCGGCATGAACACGATCAAGTGGGAGCTGGAGGACCTCGCCTTCGCGATCCTCTACCCCAAGATGTACGACGAGATCGTCCGCCTGGTGGCCGAACGCGCGCCCAAGCGCGACGAGTACCTCGCCGTCGTCACCGACGAGGTGATGGTCGACCTCCGGGCCGCCCGCATCAAGGCCACCGTCACCGGCCGGCCCAAGCACTACTACAGCGTCTACCAGAAGATGATCGTCCGCGGCCGCGACTTCGCCGAGATCTACGACCTGGTCGGCATCCGCGTCCTGGTGGACACCGTCCGCGACTGCTACGCGGCCCTGGGCACCGTCCACGCCCGCTGGAACCCGGTTCCGGGGCGGTTCAAGGACTACATCGCGATGCCCAAGTTCAACATGTACCAGTCGCTGCACACGACGGTCATCGGGCCCAGCGGCAAGCCGGTCGAACTGCAGATCCGCACCTTCGACATGCACCGCCGCGCCGAGTACGGCATCGCCGCCCACTGGAAGTACAAGCAGCAGACCGTCGCCGGCGCCTCCAAGGTCCGCACCGACGTCCCGCAGGCCGCCAAGGGCAGCGCCGGCCAGGACACCGTCAACGACATGGCCTGGCTGCGCCAGCTGCTGGACTGGCAGAAGGAGACCGAGGACCCCGGCGAGTTCCTCGACTCGCTGCGCTTCGACCTCTCCCGCAACGAGGTCTTCGTCTTCACGCCCAAGGGCGACGTCATCGCGCTGCCCGCCGGCGCCACGCCCGTCGACTTCGCGTACGCCGTCCACACCGAGGTCGGCCACCGGACCATAGGCGCCCGCGTCAACGGCCGCCTCGTCCCGCTGGAATCCACCCTCGACAACGGCGACCTGGTGGAGGTCTTCACCTCCAAGGCCGAGGGCGCGGGCCCGTCCCGCGACTGGCTGGGCTTCGTCAAGTCGCCGCGCGCCCGCAACAAGATCCGCGCCTGGTTCTCCAAGGAGCGCCGCGACGAGGCCATCGAGCAGGGCAAGGACGCCATCGCGCGGGCCATGCGCAAGCAGAACCTGCCGATCCAGCGGATCCTCACCGGCGACTCGCTGGTCACCCTCGCGCACGAGATGCGCTACCCCGACATCTCCTCCCTGTACGCGGCGATCGGCGAGGGCCACGTGGCCGCGCAGGGCGTCGTACAGAAACTCGTCCAGGCCCTCGGCGGCGAGGAGGCCGCGAACGAGGACATCGAGGAGAGCGTCCCGCCCTCGCGCGGCCGCAAGCGCCGCGGCAGCGCCGACCCGGGTGTCGTGGTCAAGGGCGTCGACGACGTCTGGGTCAAGCTGGCCCGCTGCTGCACCCCGGTGCCCGGCGACCCGATCATCGGCTTCGTCACGCGCGGCAGTGGCGTATCGGTTCACCGCGCCGACTGCGTGAACGTCGACTCGCTCTCGCAGCAGCCCGAGCGGATCCTCGAGGTCGAGTGGGCGCCCACCCAGTCCTCCGTCTTCCTGGTCGCCATCCAGGTCGAGGCACTGGACCGGTCCCGGCTGCTCTCCGACGTCACCCGGGTCCTGTCCGACCAGCACGTCAACATCCTCTCCGCGGCCGTACAGACCTCCCGCGACCGCGTGGCCACCTCCCGCTTCACCTTCGAGATGGGCGACCCCAAGCACCTGGGGCACGTCCTGAAGGCCGTCCGGGGCGTGGAGGGCGTCTACGACGTCTACCGTGTGACGTCCGCGCGCAGGCCGTAGGCTGACCGGCCGGAGGGGGGCGTAGATCATGCGCGAGGGCGAGTTAGTCGAGGGGCGCTACCGGCTCGGGCGCCTGCTGGGCGGCGGCGGCATGGGCGTCGTCCACGAGGCCGAGGACGTCAAGCTGCGGCGGCGGGTCGCCCTGAAGCTCCTCACCGGCACGGCCGCCCTCGACCCGGCGGGCGAGGAGATCGCCCGCTTCCACCGGGAGGCGGAGGCGCTGACCCGTGTCCGCCACCCCGGCGTGGTCACCCTGCACGACTGGGGCGAGCACGAGGGCACGCCCTACCTCGTCATGCAGCTCCTCGACGGCATGAACCTCGCCCAGCTCGTCGAGGTCGCCGGAGCGCTTCCGGCCGCCGAGGCGGCCTGGGCGGGCCTCGGCATGGCCGGGGCCCTCGCGGCCGTGCACGCGGCGGGCGTGCTGCACCGCGACCTCAAGCCCTCCAACGTGGGCATCACCCGGTCCGGTGACGTCGTCCTGCTCGACTTCGGGCTGGCCCAGCTGGTGGGCGAGGTCCGTATCACCGCCGCCGGCGCCCGCGTCGGCACCCCGCAGTTCATGGCGCCCGAGGTGATGAGCGGCGGCGCGCCCTCCCGCTCCGGCGACCTCTACTCGCTGGGCGCCTGCCTGTACCTGATGGCGACGGGCGAACTGCCGCTGGGAGACCGGGCCGACCTCGGCGCCATCATGGTCCACGCGATGGGCGCCGGCATCCCGCGCCTGTCGGGCCGCCACCGGTCCTACCCCACGGCGCTCAACGACCTCATCGACACCCTGTGCGCCAAGGAGCCCGCCACCCGGCCGCCCACCGCGGCGGCCGTCGCGACCCGGCTGGCCCACCTCGCGGACGGTGGCCGCGAGGGCCTGGCCGCCGCGGTGGAGGCACGGATCCGCGAGGATGCCGTCCGCGCGGCGTTCACCACGCCCCCGGCGCCCCGCCACGCCCCCGCGGCCGCCCCGCCCGGCCCCGGCCCGGCTGGCGCGGACCCGTCCGGCACCGGCCCGGTGGGCGCCCCGCCGGCCGAGGCCGGGCCGTACGGCGGCGCCCCTCCCGGCGGCGGGCCGGCCGACGGCGGCGCCGGCGCACCCGCGGACACCCGGCCCGAGCACGGCCCCTGGCTGCCGGCCCAGGCCACCGGCGCCCCGGCGCCCGGCCGGCTGCGCCCGGTCACCCTCAGCGCCGGCTTCCGCGACATCGTGCTCAGCGGCATGGACGAACAGAAGGCCGTGTCCCGGCTGCGCAAGGCCGTCAATCTCGTCCTCACCGACCAGATCCAGGAGGCCACGCAGCAGCTGGCCCTCCTCGTCGACTCCAGTACCGCCGCGCTCGGCGCGGACCACTCGACCACCCTCACCGCCCAGTACTGGCAGGGGATCTGCCTCGCCCGACTGGACGCCCCGGCCCAGGCCGTGGAGCTGTTCGCGCGCGTCAACGCGGCGGTGGACCAGCGGAAGGATTCCAGCGGTGCCTGAGATCGCCGTACGCGTCACCCGGACCGAGGACGACGAGGCCGCGCTGCGCGCCCTGCTCGGCTGGGTGCGCCAGGACGAGTCGCTCGCGGGCATGGTCCGCGGCCGCGGCGCGGCCGACGGCCCGGCCCGGCCGGACAGCATGGCCGGCGGCGCGCTCGACCTGCTCCAGTTCATCGTCGCCACCGGCCTCTCCCTCGGCAGCCTCGTCATGTCCGTCCTCCAGTGGCGGGCCGCCCTGCGCCGCCCGCCCGCCATCAGCTTCCGCAGCGGCGGCATCGAGGTCAGCCTGGACGAGACCGCGGCCCTCGACGACGACACCGTCCGCAAGATCGCCGACCTCCTCCAGGCCGGGGACGGGGACGATGACGGCGCTCGCTGACCCGAGCCGGTCCCGTGCCGTCCTCATCGGAACCGCTTCCTACCTGCACCTGGAACAGCTCCCCGCGGTCGAGGCCAACCTCGTCGACCTGGCCACCGAGCTGTGCGACCCCGGCGTCTGGGGGCTGCCCGTCGAACACTGCACGGTGGTCGCCGACCCCCAGAGCGCCGCCGAGATGCTCGACCCCGTCCACCGGGCCGCCGACGAGGCCACCGACACCCTGCTCGTCTACTACGCCGGCCACGGCATGCGCGACCCGGACTCCACCGACCTCTACCTCGGCCTGGGCGGCTCCCGCGACGGCCTCGGCTACTCCGCCGTCGCCTACCGGCACCTGCGGGCCGCCCTGCGCACCGCCTGGGCCCGCCGGAAGGTCGTCATCCTCGACTGCTGCTTCAGCGGCCGGGCCGCCCTGACCCTGTCCGGCAGCACGAGCACCATCGCCGACGAGGCCGCCGTCGACGGCGCGTACGTCCTGACCGCCGCGCCCCGTGACCGGGTGGCCCTGGCCCCCGACGGTGAGCGGCACACCGCCTTCACCGCCGAACTGCTGCGCATCCTGCGCCACGGGGTGCCCGACGCGCCCGAACTGCTCGACCTCGACACGCTCTACCGCGAACTCAAGGCCCGCCTGCACGCCAAGAACCGGCCCCTGCCCCAGCGTTCCCAGGAGAACTCCGTCGGCGCCCTGCCCCTGGCCCGCAACCGGGCCCGGGCCGGCGCCCACGCCCCCGCGGGGCCGGTACTCGCCGCCGACGTCCGCACCGCCGCCGTCTCCACCGGGCTCAGCATCGCCCGCATGCTGCGCGCCGAGGGCCACACCCGCGACGCGCTGCCCATCCTCCAGCTCGCCCTCCAGGAACAGCCGGCCGACGGCCAGGGCACCCTGTTCGCCGTCCAGCTGGAGCTGTCGGAGATGCTCGCCGAGACCGGCCGGCCGGCCGAGGCCATCGCGGTCCTGGAATCGGCGTTCCAGCAGCTGCACAAGGCCCACGGCCCGGAGGCCGTCCTGGTCTGCCGGCGCCTGGCCGACCTGCTCCAGGAGTCGGGGAACCACATCCAGGCCTGTGAGGTCCTCATGCACGCCCTCGACATCAGCGAGGGCAGAACCGGATCCGCCGACCGTCCGCCCGGGGCCCTCTGAAACGCCGACGGGGCCCGGCGGTGGACGATCCCACCGCCGGGCCCCGGCACACACCACGAGGGGAGCGGCGTCAGCCGCCGAACTCCTCCAGGCCCTTCAGGGCCTGGTCGAGCAGGGCCTGGCGGCCCTCCAGCTCACGCGCCAGCTTGTCCGCCTTGGCGTTGTTGCCCGCCGCGCGCGCCGCGTCGATCTGCTCGCGCAGCTTGTCGACGGCCGCCTGCAGCTGGCCCGTCAGACCCGCGGCGCGCGCCCGCGCCTCCGGGTTCGTACGGCGCCACTCGGCCTCCTCGGACTCCTGGATGGCACGCTCGACCGCGTGCATCCGGCCCTCGACCTTCGGGCGGGCGTCGCGCGGCACGTGGCCGATGGCCTCCCACCGCTCGTTGATGGACCGGAACGCCGCACGCGCCGCCTTCAGGTCCCGCACCGGGACGAGCTTCTCGGCCTCGTCGGCCAGCTCCTCCTTCAGCTTGAGGTTCTCCACCTGCTCGGCGTCACGCTCGGCGAACACCTCGCCGCGCGCCGCGAAGAACACGTCCTGGGCGCCGCGGAAGCGGTTCCACAGGTCGTCCTCCGCCTCGCGCTGGGCGCGGCCGACCGCCTTCCAGTCGGCCATCAGCTCGCGGTAGCGGGCCGCCGTCGGACCCCAGTCGGTCGACTTCGACAGCGACTCGGCCTCCGCGACCAGCTTCTCCTTGGCCTTGCGGGCGTCCTCGCGCTGCGCGTCCAGCGAGGCGAAGTGCGCCTTGCGGCGCTTGGAGAAGGCCGAGCGGGCGTGCGAGAAGCGGTGCCACAGCTCGTCGTCCGACTTGCGGTCCAGGCGCGGCAGACCCTTCCAGGTGTCCACCAGGGCCCGCAGCCGCTCGCCGGCCGAGCGCCACTGGTCGCTCTGCGCCAGCTGCTCCGCCTCGGTGACCAGATCCTCCTTGGCCTTGCGGGCCTCGTCCGTCTGCTTGGCCTTGGCGACCTTGCGCTCCTCGCGGCGCGACTCCACCGTCGCGACGAGCTTGTCCAGACGCACCTTCAGCGCGTCGAGGTCGCCCACCGCGTGGTGCTCGTCGACCTGCGTGCGCAGGTGGTCGATCGCCGTCTGCGCGTCCTTCGCGGACAGATCGGTGGTCCGCACCCGTCGTTCGAGGAGGCCGATCTCGACCACCAGCCCCTCGTACTTGCGCTCGAAGTAGGCCAGGGCCTCCTCGGGGGTGCCCGCCTGCCACGAGCCGACGACCTGCTCGCCATCGGCAGTACGCACGTACACGGTGCCCGTCTCGTCGACACGGCCCCACGGGTCGCTGCTCACAGCGCCTCCTCCACCTGATGCCCGTACGGGGGTTCCCCGCCCGGCATCGTCCACAGTTTCCTGGGGCGGGCAGCGCCCGCCCTGCACAACGCCAACATAGGCGACCGCCGGGCCGGCTGTCCGCATCCCGCACGACGGAATATCGGCCCGGCGGTCTTCCGCCCGGTCAGTTCTGGGTGACCGTGCCCTTCTCGATCGTCACCGGGTTCTTGGGAGCCCCGTCGGGCCCGCCGCCCGTACCCTGCTTGGCGATTTCCTCCAGTACCTTCAGGCCGGCCGCGTCGATCTTGCCGAACGGCGTGTACGTCGGTGCCAGCGGGCTGTCCTTGTAGACCAGGAAGAACTGGCTGCCGCCGCTGCCCGGCTGGCCGGTGTTGGCCATCGCGACGGTGCCCGCCGGGTAGATCACCCGGCCGGTCCCGTCGGGCTTGCCCAGCGCGTCCAGGTTCTCGTCCGCGATGGTGTAGCCGGGGCCGCCCATGCCGGTGCCCTCGGGGTCGCCGCACTGGAGCACGAAGATACCCTCCGTGGTCAGCCGGTGACACTTCGTCTTGTCGAAGTAGTTCTTGTCGGCGAGCGACTTGAACGAGTTCACCGTCTGCGGGGTCTTCGCCGCGTCCATCTCGAAGGCGATGTCACCCGCGCTCGTCTTCAGCGCGAAGGTGTACTTCGCCTTCTGGTCGATCGCCATCGCCGGCGACGGCGACTGCTTGGGCGTGGGCGTCGGCGCGGCCGACGGGGTGGCCTCCGGGTCCTTGGTCTCCTTGCCGTCGAAGACGCCGCCCACGGCCAGGCCGATGACGGTGGCCGCCACCACGGCCACGGCCGCGCCGATCACGACCGCCCGCTGCCGCGACTTGCGCCGGGCCTGCGCCCGCCGCTGCTGCTGACGCTCGTACTTCTCCTTGGCGAGCTGCCGTCGCCGCTGATCGCTCGTGACCACCGGGTCTCGTCTCCTTGTACGTCTCTGGTACCACTGTCCGGGCTGGGATAGGCCGTACCGTATATGGGTTCGCTGTGGGATGAGGGGCGCCGGTAGGCTCTGATCTGCCGTAACCCTCCCGACGGCCGACTCGACGGCGACGACTACCTAAGGACGAACGTGCTGATTGCCGGGTTCCCCGCCGGGGCCTGGGGGACCAATTGCTACTTGGTCGCCCCCGCCGCGGGTGAGGAGTGCGTCATCATCGACCCGGGCCACCAGGCCGCCCAGGGAGTCGAGGAGACGCTTCGGAAGCATCGGCTCAAGCCCGTCGCGGTCGTCCTCACCCACGGCCACATCGACCATGTCGCCTCGGTGGTCCCGGTGTGCGGAGCGCACGACGTACCCGCCTGGATCCACCCCGAGGACCGCTACATGATGAGCGACCCGGAGAAGGCCCTCGGGCGTTCGATCGGGATGCCGCTGATGGGCGAGCTGACCGTGGGCGAGCCGGACGACGTCCGCGAACTCGCCGACGGGGCCGAGCTGAAGCTGGCCGGTCTGGACTTCACCGTGTCGCACGCGCCCGGCCATACGAAGGGGTCGGTGACCTTCCGGATGCCGGAGGCCGCGGACGTCCCGTCCGTGTTCTTCTCCGGGGATCTGCTCTTCGCCGGCTCCATCGGACGCACCGACCTGCCCGGCGGCTCCCACGCCGAGATCCTCCGGTCGCTGGCCCGCGTGTGCCTGCCGCTGGACGACTCGACCGTGGTGCTGTCCGGCCACGGTCCCCAGACCACCATCGGCCGCGAGCGCGCGACGAACCCGTACCTGCGGGAGGTCGCCGCCGGCCTGGGTGCGGACCCGACCGCCGCCCCACGACGAGGAATGTGACGAGAGTTTCCGTGAGCACTTTCAAGGCCCCCAAGGGCACGTACGACCTGATCCCGCCGTACTCGGCCAAGTACCTCGCCGTCCGCGACGCGATCTCCGGCCCGCTGCGCACGGCCGGGTACGGCTACATCGAGACGCCCGGCTTCGAGGACGTCAACCTGTTCGCGCGCGGCGTCGGCGAGTCCACCGACATCGTGACCAAGGAGATGTACACCCTCACCACCAAGGGCGGCTCCCAGCTCGCCCTGCGCCCGGAGGGCACCGCCTCGGTGCTGCGCGCGGCGCTGGAGGCGAGCCTGCACAAGCAGGGCAACCTGCCGGTCAAGCTCTGGTACTCGGGCTCCTACTACCGCTACGAGCGCCCGCAGAAGGGCCGCTACCGCCACTTCTCGCAGGTCGGCGCCGAGGCGATCGGCTCCGAGGACCCGGCGCTGGACGCCGAGCTGATCATCCTGGCCGACCGGGCCTACCGCTCGCTGGGGCTGCGCAACTTCCGGATCCTGCTGAACTCGCTGGGCGACAAGGAGTGCCGTCCGGTGTACCGGGAGGCGCTGCAGTCCTTCCTGCGCGGGCTGGACCTGGACGAGGAGACCGTCCGCCGGGCCGAGATCAACCCGCTGCGCGTCCTGGACGACAAGCGCGAGGCGGTCCAGAAGCAGCTGGTGGGCGCGCCGATGCTGCGCGACTACCTGTGCGACGCGTGCAAGGCGTACCACGAGGAGGTGCGCGCGCTGATCACGGCCGCGGGCGTGGTCTTCGAGGACGACGAGAAGCTGGTGCGCGGCCTGGACTACTACACCCGCACCACCTTCGAGTTCGTGCACGACGGCCTGGGCTCGCAGTCCGCGGTCGGCGGCGGCGGCCGCTACGACGGCCTGTCCGAGATGATCGGCGGCCCCGCGCTGCCGTCGGTGGGCTGGGCGCTGGGCGTGGACCGCACGGTGCTCGCGCTGGAGGCCGAGGGCATCGAGCTGGACATCCCGGCCACGACGTCCGTTTTCGCGGTGCCGCTGGGCGAGGAGGCGCGCAAGGTCCTGTTCGGCCTGGTGACGCAGCTGCGTCAGGCCGGTGTGGCGGCGGACTTCGCGTACGGCGGCAAGGGCCTCAAGGGTGCGATGAAGGACGCGAACCGCTCCGGCGCCCGCTTCACGGTCGTCGCGGGCGAGCGCGACCTCGCCGAGGGCGTCGTCCAGCTGAAGGACATGGAGTCCGGGGAGCAGTCCCCGGTGGCCGTCGCGGAGCTCGTCGACGTGGTCCGGGGCGCGCTGGGCTGACCGCCGCAGCCCGTCGGGGGCGGGGCCGGGGTCTCCCCGGCCCCGCCCCCTGTCCTTATCTCCGGCGAACGGTGGCCACACAGCCACGTACGGCACAATGGCCGGTGCTTGATGACCTTGCAGACGCGGAGCGGTGGGATCGGGATCGGTATGACGACACGAAGTGCGGACGCGGACACCGCTCCCGGGACGGTCGGTGCGAGCCGGGCGTTCGCCTGGCTGCTGGTGATCACGGGAGCGCTGGGCCTGCTCGCCGCGTGGGTGATCACGATAGACAAGTTCAAGCTGCTGGAGGACCCGAACTTCACGCCGGGCTGCAGCCTGAACCCGATCGTCTCCTGCGGCAACATCATGAAGAGCGACCAGGCGGAGGTCTTCGGCTTCCCCAACCCCATGCTGGGCCTGGTGGCCTACGGCATCGTCGTCTGCGTCGGCATGAGCCTGCTGGCGGGGGCCCGGTTCCGCCCCTGGTACTGGCTGACCCTCAACGCGGGCACCCTCTTCGGCGTCGTCTTCTGCGCCTGGCTGACGTACCAGTCGCTGTACACCATCAACTCGCTGTGCCTGTGGTGCTGCCTGGCCTGGGTCGCCACGATCTTCATGTTCTGGTACGTGACCGCGCACAACGTCCGCGAGGGGCTGCTGCCCGCGCCGGGCTGGCTGAAGTCCTTCTTCGGCGAGTTCCCGTGGGTCCTGCCGGTGCTGCACGTCGGGATCATCGGGATGCTGGTCCTGACCCGCTGGTGGGACTTCTGGACCTCCTGAGCCCGCCGCCCGCTGTCAGCGGGCGGGCTTAGGCTTCCGGTGTGGAACCAGACCTCTTCACCGCCGCCGCCGAAGACCGCCGGGAGAAGGACCCCGCGAGCTCTCCCCTCGCCGTCCGGATGCGCCCGCGCACCCTGGACGAGGTCGTGGGGCAGCAGCACCTGCTCAAGCCCGGTTCGCCGCTGCGGCGGCTGGTGGGGGAGGGCGCCGGGGGACCGGCCGGGGCCTCGTCGGTCATCCTCTGGGGACCGCCCGGTATCGGCAAGACCACCCTGGCCTACGTGGTCAGCCAGGCCACGCAGAAGCGGTTCGTGGAGCTGTCGGCCATCACGGCCGGCGTCAAGGAGGTCCGGGCCGTCATCGAGGGCGCCAAGCGCGCCGCCGGCGGCTTCGGCAAGGAGACCGTCCTCTTCCTCGACGAGATCCACCGCTTCAGCAAGGCGCAGCAGGACTCGCTGCTCCCGGCGGTGGAGAACCGCTGGGTCACGCTGATCGCGGCCACCACCGAGAATCCGTACTTCTCGATCATCTCCCCGCTGCTGTCGCGTTCGCTGCTGCTGACGCTGGAGCCGCTGACCGACGAGGACCTCGGCGGCCTGCTGCGGCGCGCGCTGACCGAGGAGCGCGGGCTGGGGCGGGCCGTGACACTGCCCGCGGACGCCGAGGCGCACCTGCTGCGCATCGCCGGGGGCGACGCGCGCCGGGCGCTGACGGCCCTGGAGGCCGGAGCCGGATCGGCCCTGGCCAAGGGCGAGGCGGAGATCACCCTCGAGACGCTGGAGGAGGCCGTCGACCGTGCGGCGGTCCGCTACGACAAGGACGGCGACCAGCACTACGACGTGGCGTCGGCGCTGATCAAGTCCATCCGCGGCTCGGACGTGGACGCGGCGCTGCACTACCTGGCGCGGATGATCGAGGCGGGGGAGGACCCCCGGTTCATCGCCCGCCGGCTGATGATCTCGGCGAGCGAGGACATCGGGCTGGCGGACCCCACCGCCCTGCCGACGGCGGTCGCGGCGGCCCAGGCGGTGGCGCTGATCGGCTTCCCGGAGGCGGCGCTCACCCTGTCGCACGCGACGATCGCCCTGGCGCTGGCCCCGAAGTCGAACACCGCGACGACCGCGATCGGAGCGGCCCTGGCCGACGTCCGCGCGGGCCTGGCGGGCCCCGTGCCGGCGCATCTGCGCGACGGGCACTACAAGGGCGCGGCCAAGCTGGGGCACGCGCAGGGGTACGTGTACCCGCACGACGTGCCGGGCGCGATCGCGGCCCAGCAGTACGCACCGGACGCGATCCACGGCAAGCGCTACTACGAGCCGACCCGGTACGGCGCCGAGGCCCGCTACGCGGACGTGGTGGAGAAGGTCCGCGAGCGGCTGCGCGGCGCGACCTGACCCGGCGCGACTCCCCTGATCACCGTGCGGCGGCGGGGAGCGCGCTCACCCGGTGGCGGCCGCCGAGAAGAGGGTGTGCATCGCCCGGCGCAGTTGGCAGATGTCCGTGACCGGCTCGGGGAAGTCGAAGCGCGCGTCGAAGCAGCCGGCGGAGCCCGGACCGTCGCCCTGACCTGCACCGGCGCCCGTGAAGCGCACGCGCAGGCCGAGCCGGTCCAGGGCCACCGGCGCCGCGTCGAGGTCCGCCGCCCGCGGCCCCAGCAGGGCGGACAGCTCGCGCAGCCGGTCGCCGTGGGCGGCCGCGAGGTGCTGGAGGATCTCGGCCTCGTGGGCCACCAGCGGGTCGGGCTCGGCGGTGGCCAGGGCGTCGGGATCCACGTGCTCGGAGCCCCACAGGTCGTCCACCGTGATCTCGCCGACCTCCAGGCGCAGCATCGTCCAGGCGGCCCGGCCGGAGTGGTCGAGGGCCTCGCGCAGGCCCAGCAGCTCGCCCACCGGCTGCCGCTCGGCGAGCAGCGCGGCGTACACGGGACGGTCGTCGCCGCGCACCGGGGTGAGCCAGCCCGCCAGCCACGCGCGGCCCCGGATACGATGGGCCACGGACACCGGCGCCACATCAGTGATCTCGATCACCGCTGTGAGGTCGTCGTCCTGGGCGTGAGCGGCTGCCCTGGCAGCCGCGGATTCCCCGGAGACAAGGAGAATCACGTCCCCGTCCGGAGTGAAGGTCCGCGCGACCGGCATTCCGATCCCGAGCCCGTCGAGGTCCTCGGGCCCCTGTGGGTCACGAGCACCCGGCAGCGTGAGGGATACTGAGGCGTTGGACTCTACGAGGGTTCGTACGCGTTCGGCTCCGGTGAGCTGCCGAACGCCTTCCCTGGGACGCGGCTGACTCTGCCTACCGTCGTCGTAAGCGGACGTGGATTGTTTCTCGTCCGGACTGCGATGCGCACTGGGCAGGGGGATCCCATGCGGTCGAGACATTACGTCCTCCTCGAAATAAGGTAAGCCTCACCTAACTTACATGGAGGTAGGTTCCCCGTGAACCAGAAGCGACCCAAGGTCAAGAAGTCGCGTGCCCTCGGCATCGCCCTGACGCCGAAGGCCGTCAAGTACTTCGAGGCCCGCCCCTACCCGCCGGGCGAGCACGGCCGTGGCCGCAAGCAGAACTCGGACTACAAGGTCCGTCTGCTGGAGAAGCAGCGTCTGCGCGCTCAGTACGACATCTCCGAGCGCCAGATGGCCCGCGCGTACGACCGCGCCAAGAAGGCCGAGGGCAAGACGGGCGAGGCGCTGGTCGTCGAGCTCGAGCGTCGCCTCGACGCCCTGGTCCTGCGTTCGGGCATCGCCCGCACGATCTACCAGGCCCGCCAGATGGTCGTCCACGGCCACATCGAGGTCAACGGTGGCAAGGTCGACAAGCCGTCGTTCCGTGTCCGTCCGGACGACGTCATCACCGTGCGCGAGCGCTCCCGCGAGAAGCACCCCTTCCAGGTGGCTCGCGAGGGTGGCTACGCCGGTGAGGGCGAGGCCCCGCGCTACCTTCAGATCAACCTGAAGGCGCTCGCGTTCCGTCTGGACCGCGACCCGCAGCGCAAGGAGATCCCCGTGATCTGCGACGAGCAGCTCGTCGTCGAGTACTACGCCCGCTGATCCCAGCCGGCGCGGTCCGCGGACTGTTGCTCGAAACCCGTCGTCCCCCAGTGGGGGGCGGCGGGTTTCGCCGTTCCCGTCCGTCCCGGAATTCCGGTACGACGGCCCGCTCCCGGCGCGATAGGGTCGGGGGACGACTTTTCTACGTGCAGGGAGCGGTGCAACGTGTCCGGTGGAGAGGTGGCCGGGATCCTCGTGGCCGTCTTCTGGGCGATCCTGGTCTCGTTCCTGGCCGTGGTGCTGGTGCGGCTCGCCCAGACGCTCAAGGCGGCCACCAAGCTGGTGGCGGACGTGACCGAGCAGGCCGTCCCGCTCCTGGCGGACGCCTCCACCACGGTCCGGTCCGCGCGCACCCAGCTCGACCGGGTCGATGCGATCGCCAGCGACGTCCAGGAGGTCACCTCCAACGCGTCCGCGCTCTCCTCGACCGTGGCCTCCACCTTCGGCGGCCCGCTGGTCAAGGTGGCGGCGTTCGGCTACGGCGTGCGCAAGGCCATGGGCCGCGACGCCGACGCGCCGGCCGCCCGCGAGTCCCGCCGCACCGTGATCGTCGGACGCACCGTGCCGGGGGCACGGACCGCCCGTTCCGCATGGCGCCGCAAGCAGAAGGACTGAAACCGCGATGTTCCGCCGTACCTTCTGGTTCACCGCAGGCGCAGCCGCCGGCGTGTGGGCCACCACCAAGGTCAACCGCAAGCTCAAGCAGCTGACCCCGGAGAGCCTCGCCGCACAGGCCGCCGACAAGGCGCTGGAGGCGGGCCACCGGCTCAAGGACTTCGCGCTCGACGTGAAGGCGGGAATGCTGCAGCGCGAGGACGAGCTGAACGATGCACTGGGGTTGCGAGCCGACCCCGACCGGCCCGGCAACGTCACCGCCCTGCCCGGGCAGCGACGGCTGCGGGCCATCCAGAACGACCAAGACCACCGTTCGGGCCCCCTGAGGGTCACGTACAACCGGAATGAGGACCACTGATGGAGTCGGCCGAGATTCGCCGCCGCTGGCTGAGCTTCTTCGAGGAGCGCGGTCACACCGTTGTCCCTTCGGCGTCGCTCATCGCGGACGACCCGACTCTGCTGCTGGTCAACGCGGGCATGGTGCCCTTCAAGCCGTACTTCCTCGGTGAGACCAAGCCGCCGGCCCCGCGCGCCACCAGCGTGCAGAAGTGTGTCCGTACGCCCGACATCGAAGAGGTCGGCAAGACCACCCGGCACGGCACGTTCTTCCAGATGTGCGGCAACTTCTCCTTCGGCGACTACTTCAAGGAAGGCGCCATCACGTACGCCTGGGAGCTGCTCACCAGCCCCGTGGCGGACGGCGGCTACGGCCTGGAGCCGGAGAAGCTCTGGATCACCGTCTACCTCGACGACGACGAGGCCGAGGCCATCTGGCGCGACAAGATCGGCGTCCCGGCCGAGCGCATCCAGCGCCTGGGCAAGAAGGACAACTTCTGGTCCATGGGCGTCCCGGGCCCCTGCGGCCCCTGCTCGGAGATCAACTACGACCGCGGCCCCGAGTTCGGCGTCGAGGGCGGCCCGGCCGTCAACGACGAGCGGTACGTCGAGATCTGGAACCTCGTCTTCATGCAGTACGAGCGCGGCGCCGGTGACGGGAAGGAGGACTTCCCGATCCTCGGCGACCTGCCGTCGAAGAACATCGACACCGGCCTCGGCCTCGAGCGCCTCGCCATGATCCTGCAGGGCGTGCAGAACATGTACGAGACCGACACCCTGCGCGTGGTCATGGACAAGGCCACCGAGCTGACGGGCGTGCGGTACGGGGCCGCCAAGGACACCGACGTGTCCATGCGCGTGGTCGCCGACCACATGCGCACCTCCGTCATGCTCATCGGCGACGGCGTCACCCCCGGCAACGAGGGCCGCGGCTATGTGCTGCGCCGCATCATGCGCCGCGCCATCCGCAACATGCGCCTCATGGGTGCCACCGGCCCGGTCGTCCAGGAGCTCCTCGACGTCGTGATCGACACGATGGGACAGCAGTACCCGGAGCTGATCACCGACCGCAAGCGCATCGAGACCGTCGCGCTCGCCGAGGAGGCCGCCTTCCTCAAGGCTCTCAAGGGCGGCACGAACATCCTCGACACCGCCGTGACCGAGACCAAGGCCGCCGGCGGCACGGTCCTCTCCGGCGACAAGGCGTTCCTGCTCCACGACACCTGGGGCTTCCCGATCGACCTCACCCTGGAGATGGCCGCCGAGCAGGGCCTCGCCGTGGACGAGAGCGGCTTCCGGCGCCTGATGCAGGAGCAGCGCGACCGGGCCAAGGCCGACGCCAAGGCCAAGAAGACCGGCCACGCCGACGTCTCCGCCTACCGCCTGATCGCCGACAACGCCGGCGCCACCGAGTTCACCGGCTACGCCACCACCCAGGGCGAGTCCACCGTCGTCGGCCTGCTGGTCAACGGCATGCCCGCGCCGGCCGCCTCCGAGGGCGACGAGGTCGAGGTCGTCCTCGACCGCACCCCCTTCTACGCCGAGGGCGGCGGCCAGCTCGCCGACCAGGGCCGCATCAAGCTCGACTCCGGCGCCGTCATCGAGGTCCGCGACGTCCAGCAGCCGGTCCCCGGCGTCTCCGTGCACAAGGGATCCGTCCAGGTCGGCGAGGTGACGGTGGGCGCCTCCGCGTACGCCGCCATCGACGTCAGGCGGCGCCGGGCCATCGCCCGTGCCCACTCGGCCACGCACCTGACCCACCAGGCGCTGCGTGACGCCCTCGGCCCGACGGCCGCCCAGGCCGGTTCCGAGAACAGCCCCGGCCGCTTCCGCTTCGACTTCGGCTCGCCGAACGCCGTTCCCGGCTCGGTGCTCACCGACGTCGAGCAGAAGATCAACGACGTGCTCTCCCGCGAGCTCGACGTCACCGCCGAGATCATGAGTATCGACGAGGCGAAGAAGCAGGGTGCCATCGCCGAGTTCGGCGAGAAGTACGGCGAGCGCGTCCGCGTCGTCACCATCGGCGACTTCTCCAAGGAGCTGTGCGGCGGCACCCACGTCGGCAACACCGCCCAGCTGGGTCTGGTGAAGCTGCTCGGCGAGTCCTCCATCGGCTCCGGCGTGCGCCGCGTCGAGGCCCTGGTGGGCGTGGACGCGTACAACTTCCTCGCCAAGGAGCACACGGTCGTCGCCCAGCTGCAGGAGCTGGTCAAGGGCCGCCCCGAGGAGCTGCCGGAGAAGATCTCCGCCATGCTCGGCAAGCTGAAGGACGCCGAGAAGGAGATCGAGAAGTTCCGCGCGGAGAAGGTCCTCCAGGCCGCCGCCGGTCTCGCCGGGAACGCCCAGGACATCCGTGGCGTCGCCCTCGTCGTCGGCCAGGTGGCGGACGGCATCGGCGCCGACGACCTGCGCAAGCTGGTCCTGGACGTCCGCGGCCGCATCGCCGGCGACCGTCCGGCCGTCGTGGCCCTGTTCACCGTGGCGAACGGCCGCCCGCTGACCGTCATCGCCACCAACGAGGCCGCCCGCGAGCGCGGTCTCAAGGCCGGTGACCTGGTGCGCACGGCCGCCAAGACCCTCGGTGGCGGCGGTGGCGGCAAGCCGGACGTCGCCCAGGGCGGCGGCCAGAACCCGGCCGCCGTGCCGGAGGCCATCGCCGCGGTCGAGCGGCTCGTCGTAGAGACGGTCTGAGCATGACGCTGCGCAGAGGACGTCGGCTCGCCGTCGACGTCGGGGACGCCCGGATCGGGGTCGCCTCGTGCGACCCCGACGGGGTGCTCGCCACGCCGGTGGAGACCGTGCCGGGACGGGACGTCCCGGCCGCCCACCGGCGGCTGCGCCAGCTCGTCGCGGAGTACGAGCCGCTCGAAGTCGTGGTCGGCCTGCCCCGCTCGCTCAGCGGGCGGGAGGGGCCGGCCGCGGCCAAGGTGCGCACGTTCGCGACGGAGCTGGCCAGGGGCATCAAACCCGTGCCCGTCCGGCTCGTCGACGAGCGGATGACGACGGTCACCGCCGCCCAGGGGCTGCGGGCCTCGGGGCGCAACGCCAAGAAGGGCCGCTCGGTCATCGACCAGGCCGCCGCCGTGATCATCCTTCAAAACGCTCTTGAGACCGAACGGGTATCTGGTAATCCCCCCGGTGAGTGCGTCGAAGTGGTCATCTGATCGCGATACGGTAACGTTCCGCGCGAAGTGGCGGCATTTCGAACAGCCGTCGGCTCTTCGACGCGGCGCCTTAGGGGATCGATGACTGAGTATGGACGGGGCCAGGCACCCGAACCGTGGCACCCCGAGGACCCCCTGTACGGGGACCCGGGGTGGACGGGACAGCATCAGGTCCCGCAGCACCAGGCCCAGGAGCCGCAGTACCAGCAGCAGTACCAGCAGGAATACCAGGGGCAGCAGTACCAGCAGCAGCCGTATCCGGAGCAGTACCACGCTGAGCAGTACCACCCGGAGCAGTACCACCCCGAGCAGTACCCGCAGCACCAGCAGCACCACCAGCAGCAGGCGTACCCGCAGATGATGTCCGCGCCGCAGCAGACGTACGGCGCGCAGGTCTGGGATACCGGTCAGATGATCGGGCAGGCCGTCCACCCCCAGACCGCGTACCCCCAGGCCCCGCAGGCGGTGGCCGATCCCTACGTGGGCCCCGACGCGTACGGGGGCGCCGATCCGTACGGCCAGCAGCCCGCCGTCTACCCCGGCGAGACCGCCGACCTCTACGCCACCCCCGAGGCCTACCCGCCGCCCGTCCCGCCCCACCGCCGGGCCGAGGTCGAGGAGCAGGCCGAGGAGTGGCAGGACGAGGTCCTCGACGACTCCACCGCGCACGGACACGAGGACGCCCCGCGCCCCGGGGACGACGGTGACGACGACGGCGACGAGGCGCTCGCCGCCGGCCGCCGCTCCGACCGCGCGAGCACCCGCGGCGGCAAGGGCAAGGCGGGCAAGGGCAAGGGCAAGAAGAAGAGCCGCAACGGTGTGGCCTGCCTGTTCACCTCCATGGTCCTGCTGGGCATCGTCGGCGGTGGCGGCTACTACGGCTACAGCTTCATCGAGAACAAGTTCGGCGCCGACGCGGACTTCACCGGCGCGGGTACCGACCCCATCGACGTCGAGATCCCCAACGGTTCGGGCCTCGGTGAGATGGGCCGCATCCTCAAGGCCAAGGGCGTGGTGGCCAGCGCCGGGGCGTTCGTCTCCGCCGCGCAGGCCCACCCCAAGGGCGGCAACATCCAGCCCGGCCTCTACCCGCTGCGCAAACAGATGTCGGCCCGCGAGGCCGTCGAGCTGATGACGGACCCCTCGAAGCTCAACGTGGTCACCATCGCCGAGGGCATGCGCAACGCCGCCGTCTACCAGATGATCGACAAGAAGCTCAAGCTGTCCGACGGCACCACGCAGGACACCGCGAAGCGCGAGCTGAAGAACCTGGGCCTGCCCGCCTGGGCCGACAGCGACAACCCGAAGATGAAGGACCCGCTGGAAGGGTTCCTCTACCCGGCGCGCTACGACCTCGCGCACGACATGAAGCCCGAGGACCTGCTCAAGAAGATGGTGGCGAAGGCCAACGAGTCCTACGCCGCCCACGGCGTCGAGGCCAAGTCCAAGGCGCTCGGCCTCTCCTCGCCGCTGCAACTGGTCACGGTCGCCTCGCTGGTCCAGGCCGAGGGCATGAACCACGACGACTTCAAGCGGATGTCCGAGGTCATCTACAACCGCCTCAAGCCGTCCAACGACGTCACGAACCAGAAGCTCGAGTTCGACTCGACGATCAACTACCTCAAGGGCACGAGCAACATCAACGTCTCCCGCAGCGAGACGCGTACCCTCGACAACCCGTACAACACGTACTTCCACAAGGGCCTCACCCCCGGCCCGATCGGCAACCCGGGCGACGACGCCGTCAACGCGGCGCTCAACCCGGACGGTGGCGGCTGGATGTTCTTCGTATCGGTCGACGGGAAGAAGACGACCTTCACCCAGACCTTCGACGAACACGAGAAGCTGGTCGCCGAATTCAACGAGCGTCAGAAGAAGAAGAGTGGCGGGTAGCCGAGACATGTCACGCATACGGGCCGCGGTGCTGGGATCTCCCATCGAGCACTCCCTCTCACCGGTGCTGCACCGCGCCGCCTATCAGGAGCTCGGCCTCGCCGACTGGTCCTACGACCGGTTCGAGGTGGACGAGGCCGCGCTCCCGCAGTTCATGGCCGGCCTCGGTGCGGAGTGGGCGGGCCTGTCGCTGACCATGCCGCTCAAGCGGGCGATCATCCCGCTGCTGGACGGGATCAGCGACACCGCCGCCTCCGTCGAGGCGGTCAACACGGTCGTCCTCACCGAGGACGGCCGCCGGGTCGGCGACAACACCGACATCCCCGGCATCGTCGCCGCCCTGCACGAGCGGGGCATCGACAAGGTCCCGGCCGCCGCCGTGCTCGGCGCCGGCGCCACCGCCTCCTCGGCACTGGCCGCGCTGGCGCGGATCTGCTCCGGCGAGGTGACGGCGTACGTCCGCAGCGCCGGCCGCGCCGCCGAGATGCGCCAGTGGGGCGAGCGGCTCGGCGTGGACGTCCGTACGGCCGACTGGTCGGCGGCGGCCGAGGCGCTGACCGCGCCCCTGGTGATCGCGACCACCCCGGCCGGGACCACCGACGCCCTGGCCGCCGCGGTGCCGCAGGCGCCCGGGACCCTGTTCGACGTGCTGTACGACCCCTGGCCGACCGCGCTCGCGGCCGCCTGGGACGAGCGCGGCGGCACGGTGGTCGGAGGCCTGGACCTCCTGGTCCACCAGGCTGTCCTCCAGGTCGGCCGGATGACCGGCCGTCCCGGTCCGCTGGCCGCGATGCGGGCCGCCGGAGAACGGGCACTGGCCGCGCGATAGGCTCCCCGCCTGCACTTTCGAGGGTGAGGGACCATGGACGGAATCGAGCACGGCTGGATCCTGGCGTCGAAGGACGACGTGGCGTACGGGGTCGTGCTGTTCCTCCGCATGCTCGTGGGCAGCATGCCGGACTGGTTCAAGGCGACCCTCATCGCGACCGTGGCGGGCCTCCTGCTGTGGAGCGCCATGAGGCGGCTGCGACGGCGGAGAGCTACCGTCCGGTAGCCGCAACTTGCCACAATGGCGTCCGATAGCTGGACCGGAGGCCGTTTCACCTGCCCGGACATGGGAGGATCGGGTGAGGCGGGCACGGGCTGCGCACCCGGCCGCGCCGTCGCTGTACCAGGCGCGAGCATGAGGAGCATCGTTGAGCAGGTTGCGTTGGCTGACCGCTGGGGAGTCGCACGGACCGGCGCTGGTAGCGACGCTGGAGGGTCTCCCCGCCGGCGTTCCGGTCACCACCGAGCTGGTGGCCGACCACCTGGCCCGCCGTCGGCTGGGCTATGGCCGCGGTGCCCGGATGAAGTTCGAGCAGGACGAGATCACCTTCCTCGGTGGCGTCCGCCACGGCCTTTCCCTCGGCTCCCCGATCGCCGTCATGGTGGGCAACACCGAGTGGCCCAAGTGGGAGACGGTCATGTCGGCCGACCCCGTGGACCCCTCGCTGCTCAAGGAGACCGGCCGTAACGCGCCGCTGACCCGCCCCCGCCCCGGCCACGCCGACCTCGCGGGCATGCAGAAGTACGGCTTCGACGAGGCCCGCCCGATCCTGGAGCGCGCCAGCGCCCGGGAGACGGCGGCCCGCGTCGCCCTCGGCGCCGTCGCCCGGTCCTTCCTCAAGGAGGCCGCGGGCATCGAGATCGTCTCCCACGTCGTGGAACTGGCGTCCGCCAAGGCCCCGTACGGCGTCTACCCGACCCCCGCCGACGTCGACAAGCTCGACGCCGACCCGGTCCGCTGCCTCGACGCCGACGCGTCGAAGGCGATGGTCGCCGAGATCGACCAGGCCCACAAGGACGGCGACACCCTCGGCGGCGTCGTCGAGGTCCTCGCCTACGGTGTGCCGGTCGGCCTCGGCTCGCACGTCCACTGGGACCGCCGCCTCGACGCGCGCCTGGCGGCCGCGCTCATGGGCATCCAGGCCATCAAGGGCGTCGAGGTCGGCGACGGCTTCGAACTCGCCCGCGTCCCCGGCTCCCGGGCCCACGACGAGATCGTCTCCACGCCCGAGGGCATCCGGCGCACCTCCGGCCGTTCCGGCGGCACCGAGGGCGGCCTGACCACCGGTGAGCTGCTGCGCGTACGCGCCGCCATGAAGCCGATCGCCACCGTGCCCCGGGCCCTGGCGACCGTGGACGTGGCCACCGGCGAGGCCGCCGCCGCCCACCACCAGCGCTCCGACGTCTGCGCCGTCCCGGCCGCCGGCATCGTCGCCGAGGCCATGGTCGCCCTCGTCCTCGCGGACGCGGTCGTGGAGAAGTTCGGCGGCGACTCCGTCCCCGAGACCCGCCGCAACGTGCAGTCCTACCTCGACAACCTCCAGATCCGGTGACGGCCGGACCCGGCAGCGGCCCGCTGGTCGTCCTCGTCGGCCCCATGGGCTCCGGCAAGTCCACGGTGGGGGCGCTGCTCGCCGAGCGGCTCGGCGTCCCCTACCGGGACACGGACGCGGACATCGTGGCGGCCGAGGGCCGGGCGATCTCCGACATCTTCGTCGACGAGGGCGAGCCGCACTTCCGTGAGCTGGAGCGGCGGGCGGTCGCGGCCGCCGTCGCCGAGCACACCGGGGTCCTCGCCCTCGGCGGCGGCGCGGTGCTCGACGCGGGCACCCGGACCCTGCTGTCCGGGCGGCCCGTCGTCTACCTGTCGATGGACGTCGAGGAAGCCGTACGGCGGGTCGGCCTCGGCGCCGCCCGCCCGCTGCTCGCGATCAACCCGCGGCGGCAGTGGCGCGAGCTGATGGAGGCGCGCCGCCCCCTGTACACCGAAGTCGCGCGCGTCGTGGTGGCCACCGACGACCGCACCCCCGAAGAGGTCGCCCAGGCGGTCCTCGACGCACTGGAGTTGAAGGACGCATGACGGAGCACCAGGACCAGGTCACGCGGATCACGGTCGGCGCGAGCGCCGGGCACCCCGCGTACGACGTGCTGGTCGGCCGGCAGCTGCTCGGCGAGCTGGGCACGCTGATCGGCGACAAGGCCCAGCGGGTCGCCGTGATCCACCCCGAGGCCCTCGCCGAGACCGGCGAGGCACTGCGGGCGGACTTCGCCGAGCAGGGCTACGAGGCGGTCGCCATCCAGGTGCCGAACGCCGAGGAGGCCAAGACCGTCGAGGTCGCGGCGTACTGCTGGAAGGCGCTGGGCCAGTCCGGCTTCACCCGCACCGACGTGATCGTCGGTGTCGGCGGCGGCGCCACCACCGACCTCGCCGGCTTCGTCGCGGCCAGCTGGCTGCGCGGGGTGCGCTGGATCGCCGTACCGACCACGGTCCTGGCGATGGTGGACGCGGCCGTCGGCGGCAAGACCGGCATCAACACCGCCGAGGGCAAGAACCTGGTGGGCGCCTTCCACCCGCCGGCGGGCGTGCTGTGCGACCTCGCCGCGCTGGAGTCCCTCCCGGTCAACGACTACGTGTCGGGCCTGGCCGAGATCATCAAGGCCGGCTTCATCTCCGATCCGGTGATCCTCGACCTGATCGAGGCCGACCCGCAGGCGGCCCGCACCCCGGCGGGCCCGCACACGGCCGAGCTGATCGTGCGGTCCATCCAGGTCAAGGCGGACGTCGTCTCCAGCGACCTCAAGGAGTCGGGCCTGCGGGAGATCCTGAACTACGGCCACACCCTCGCGCACGCCATCGAGAAGAACGAGCGCTACAAGTGGCGGCACGGCGCGGCCGTGTCCGTCGGCATGGTCTTCGCCGCCGAGCTCGGCCGGCTCGCCGGCCGCCTCGACGACGCGACGGCCGACCGGCACCGGGAGATCCTGGCCGCCGTCGGGCTGCCGCTGACCTACCGCGGCGACCAGTGGCCCAAGCTGCTCCAGACCATGCAGGTCGACAAGAAGTCCCGGGGCAACCTGCTGCGCTTCATCGTCCTGGACGGCCTGGCCAAGCCCACCGTCCTGGAGGGCCCCGACCCGGCCCACCTGATCGCCGCGTACGGCGAGGTGTCCGCGTGAGCCGCCCGGTCCTGGTCCTCAACGGCCCCAACCTCGGCCGGCTCGGGTCGCGCGAGCCCGACGTGTACGGGTCGACCTCGTACGCGGGCCTGGTGGAGACCTGCACCAAGCTGGGCGCCGAGCTCGGCTTCGCCGTCGAGGTCCGCGAGACCAACGACGAGGGCGAGCTGGTGCGCTGGCTGCACGAGGCCGCGGACGGCCGGATCCCGGTCGTCATCAACCCCGGCGCGTTCACGCACTACTCGTACGCCATGCGCGACGCGGCCGCCCAGCGGACCGCGCCGCTCATCGAGGTGCACATCTCCAACCCGTACGCCCGCGAGGAGTTCCGGCACACCTCGGTCATCGCCTCCGTGGCCAGCGGCACCGTCGCCGGCTTCGGCCTGGGCTCCTACCGGCTGGCGCTGCGCGCGCTGGCGGAGGAAGTCCAGGGCTGAGATAACGTTCTCGCATCAGGCGCCTGAACGAGACGGAGTGGCAGCGGATGCAGCATGGAGTGGGGGGCTGGGGACCTTCCTCGGGACAGCCGCCGATACCCCCTGCGCAGGGCTGGCCGGTGGCGCCGGTCCCGGAGGCCACCGGGCACATCCCGCTGCCGCCCGTGGCACCGCCCGCCCCCGCGGCCCCCGTCGCACCCCCCGTGCCGGGCACCGGGACCGCCACGCTCGCGGTGCTGCTGATCGGCCCGGCGGGCGCGGGCAAGACCACCGTGGCCCGGCACTGGGCGGGCACCCGCCCGGTGCCGACCGCGCACATCAGCCTCGACGACGTCCGCGAGTGGGTCTGCTCCGGCTTCGCCGACCCGCAGGCGGGCTGGAACGACCACTCCGAGGCCCAGTACCGCCTCGCCCGCCGCACCTGCGGCTTCGCCGCCCGCAACTTCCTCGCGAACGGCATCTCCTGCATCCTCGACGACGCCGTCTTCCCCGACCGGCCGGTGGTCGGCCTCGGCGGCTGGAAGCGGCACGTGGGCCAGAACCTGCTGCCCGTCGTGCTGCTCCCCGGCCTGGAGATCGTCCTGGAGCGCAACGCCGAACGCTCGGGCAACCGGCGGCTCTCGGACGAGGAGGTCGCCCGGATCCACGGCCGGATGGCCGGCTGGTACGGCTCCGGGCTGCCGATCATCGACAACTCCCACCTCGACGTCGAGGGCACGGCCCGAGCCCTGGACGAAGCCCTGGCCCGCGCGATAGCCACCCCACCGGGCTGGTGACCCGTCCCCGGTCCGGCAGCCCGGGGACCTCTGCCGGCCCGGGGGCAGCTGTGCGGTGTGGGTGTCCGGGAACGGTCGGGGCAGCGGCGGTGGGGAGCTCGTGGGCGTGCCCGAGCGGACGCGCTCGGCGCGCCGCGCGCGGGCCCCGCTCGTAGGCTCGAAGACATGTCAGACGTGTACGCCGCCCGCCGTGGCCTGCTCCGCGACCGCTGCGCCGCAGCCGGCACCGCCGCCGCCCTGATCACGCGTCCGGCCAACGTCCGCTACCTGGCCGGCGCCGGCCCCGCCGACGCCGTGCTGCTGATCGGGCCGGCCGAGGACGTGCTGTTCTGCGCCGGCACGCCCACCGGCGAACCCGAGGAGGGCCGGCTCGACGAGCACCTGCGGGTCTCGGTCCTGCCCACCCGCGGCGGCGACCCCGCCGTCGCGGGCGCCGACCTCGCCGCCGCCCAGCGGGCCGACTCCCTCGCCGTCGAGGAGCACCACCTCACCGTCGCCCGCCACCGCGCCCTGCGCTCCGTCGCGCCCGGGCTGCGGCTCGGCGACCTCGGCACCGCCGTCGAGCAGCAGCGCCTGGTCAAGGACGAGGAGGAGATCGCCTGCCTGCGCATCGCCGCCGAGATCGCCGACCAGGCCCTCGGTGAGCTGCTGGAGTCGATCCTGGTCGGCCGTACCGAGCGGCACCTCGCGCTGGAGCTGGAGCGGCGGCTCGTCGACCACGGCGCCGACGGCCCCGCCTTCCCCACCTCCGTCGGCACCGGACCGCACTCCGGCCGGTCCCGGCACCGCCCCTCGGACCGCCGGGTCGAGGAGGGCGACTTCCTCTCCGTCTGCCTGGGCGCCAGCTACCGCGGCTACCGCTGCGAGATCGGCCGTACCTTCGTGATCGGCACCACGCCCGCGGACTGGCAGATCGAGCTCTACGACCTGGTCTTCGCGGCCCAGCGGGCCGGCCGCGAGGCCCTGCTGCCCGGCGCCGCCTACCGCGATGTCGATCATGCCGCGCGCTCGGTCCTGGACTCCGCCGGCCACGGCGAGGCGCTCTCCCCGTCGACGGGACACGGCGTCGGCCTGGAAATCGACGAGGACCCGCAGCTTGCACCTACGGCAATGGGTAAACTGGACGCTTGCGTGCCGGTCACCGTCGAACCGGGGGTTCACCTCCCCGGCCGGGGAGGTGTCCGGATCGATGACACGCTCGTCGTGCGCCCCGAGGCGGACGGCGGTCCCGAGCTACTCACCATTACGACCAAGGAGCTGCTCGCGCTGTAGCCGGCAGGCTGTGCGCACACCCTCGGTCCTCCAGTGCAGGAGATTCCGCAACCGTGGCTTCCACGAACGACCTCAAGAACGGCATGGTGCTCAAGCTCGACGGTGACCAGCTCTGGTCCGTCGTCGAGTTCCAGCACGTCAAGCCCGGCAAGGGCCCGGCCTTCGTGCGCACCAAGCTCAAGAACGTGCTCTCGGGCAAGGTCGTCGACAAGACCTTCAACGCCGGTGTGAAGGTCGAGACGGCCACCATCGACCGCCGTGACATGCAGTTCTCGTACATGGACGGCGACTACTTCGTCTTCATGGACATGCAGACCTACGACCAGCTGCACGTCGACAAGAAGGCCGTCGGCGACGCCGCGAACTTCCTGATCGAGGGCTTCACCGCCTCCGTCGCGCAGCACGAGGGCTCGGTCCTCTACGTCGAGCTGCCCACCTCCGTCGAGCTCGTCATCGAGCACACGGACCCGGGCGTCCAGGGCGACCGCTCCACCGGTGGCACCAAGCCCGCCCGCCTGGAGACCGGCCACGAGATCCAGGTCCCGCTCTTCGTCACCACCGGCGAGAAGGTCAAGGTCGACACCCGCACCAGCGACTACCTCGGCCGGGTGAACAGCTAACCGTGGCTGCCCGGAGCAACGCCCGCAAGCGTGCTTTCCAGATCCTCTTCGAGGCCGACCAGCGGGGCGTACCCGTGCGTGAGGTCCTCGCCGACTGGGTGCGTCACTCCCGTAACGACACCCGGCAGCCCCCGGTGAACGCGTTCACCATGGATCTTGTCGAGGGTTACGCCGACAAGGTGAACCGGATCGACGAGCTGATCGCCACGTACGCCGTGGACTGGGACCTCGACCGCATGCCGGTCGCGGACCGGAACATCGTGCGCATCGGTGCCTACGAGCTGATCTGGGTCGACGAGACCCCGGACGCCGTGGCCATCGACGAGGCCGTCCAGCTCGCCAAGGAGTTCTCCACGGACGACTCCCCGGCCTTCGTGAACGGCCTGCTGGGCCGCTTCAAGGACCTCAAGCCCAGCCTGCGCCGCGACCGCGACTAAGGTCTGTCCGGCGGCATGACAGCGGCATGAAAGGGGCCCGCGGCGCACACGCGCCGCGGGCCCCTTCACGCGTTCTCGTCCCCGCCGGGCCCGGGGAAGACCCCGGGAACGCGAAACCGGCGGGCGCCGGGACCCTCCCCGGTCCCGGCGCCCGCCGG
>NZ_JBVJDL010000005.1:13866-124337 GCF_055582305.1 Streptomyces sp. NPDC042102 | reverse complement strand
GATGCGCGGGCGCGGCGCCCCCCCCGCGCGGGGCCCCCCTCGCGGGTTGCTGGGGCCGGGGGGGGGGGTGGGGGCCGGGGGCCCCCCCCCCCCGGGGGGGGCGGGCCCCCCCCCGGGCCCGGGCCCCCGCCGGTAACGTTTCTGCTGGAGCCGGTCGGCTCAGGCGTCCTCGTGCGCCACCGCGCGACGCGCGTCGGCGTCCAGCACGCCCCAGCTGATCAGCTGCTCGGTGAGGACCGAGGGGGACTGGTCGTAGATGACGGCCAGGGTGCGCAGGTCGTCCTGGCGGATCGACAGCACCTTGCCGTTGTAGTCGCCACGCTGGCTCTGGATGGTGGCCGCGTAGCGCTGGAGCGGGCCGGCCTTCTCGGCGGGCACGTGGGCCAGGCGCTCGAGGTCCAGGCGCAGCTTCGGCGGCGGCTCGGCGGCCCCGCCCGGAGTCGTGCCCGGCAGGAGCTCCTGGACCGGCACCCCGTAGAAGTCCGCCAGCTCGGCGAGGCGCTGGACGGTCACGGCGCGGTCCCCGCGCTCGTAGGAACCGACCACCACGGCCTTCCAACGGCCCTGGGACTTCTCCTCGACACCGTGGAGGGAAAGGCCCTGCTGGGTGCGGATGGCGCGGAGCTTGGCCCCGAGCTGTTTGGCGTATTCGCTGGACATAAGGCTCCCGGACGCAGTGACGACGTGCGGCTCCGCCGCGCGGCTGGTAACTCACTGTGAGGTTACGCAGCGTTACTTGGATGCGTCAAGCCGAATGGTCTTCGTCAGCCCCCCGCGAGGGGTCGGGCGGGGGAGCGGTGTGCGCTCGCCCGGGCGGTCCTGGTAACGTTGCAGCCGTACATCAGACGTCCTTTAAGGTCCGTCCCGTGAGGCGGAGAAGGAGGTCCTTTTTCATGGACTCGCAGGCCGTAAACCTTCGAAGCGGCGATGGCGCCCGCCCCGTACTGGAGGCGCAGGACATCGCGCGGGTGCTGACCCGCATCGCTCACGAGATCGTCGAGCGCGCCAAGGGCGCGGACGACGTGGTTCTCCTCGGCATCCCGACGCGTGGCGTCTTCCTCGCCCGTCGGCTGGCCGCCAAGCTCCAGGAGATCACCGGGACCAAGATCCCGGTCGGCTCCCTCGACATCACCATGTACCGCGACGACCTGCGGATGAAGCCCGCCCGCGCGATCGGGCGCACCGAGATCCCCGGCGACGACCTCGACGGCCGCCTGGTCGTCCTCGTCGACGACGTGCTCTTCTCCGGCCGCACCATCCGCGCCGCCCTGGACGCCCTCGGCGACCTCGGCCGCCCCCGCGCCGTCCAGCTCGCGGTCCTCGTCGACCGGGGCCACCGCGAGCTGCCCATCCGCGCCGACTACGTCGGCAAGAACCTCCCCACGTCGCTGCGGGAGACCGTCAAGGTCCAGCTCCAGGAGGAGGACGGCCGCGACGCCGTGCTGCTCGGCCAGCGGACCGACGGGGCGGCCGGCGGCCAGTAGGCCATTCGGGTGAGGGGCCGGTGTACGCCGGGCCCGCGCCGAAGCCTGCCCGCCCGCCCGGACCGCCCCCTGCCGCACCCCCCTGCCGCACCTCTCCGCCGCACCCCCTCCGCCGCTCTCCACGACTTACGGAGCACCCAGATGAAGCGCCACCTCATCTCGGCCGCCGACCTCTCGCGCGACGACGCCGTCCTCATCCTCGACACCGCCGAGGAGATGGCCCGGGTCGCCGACCGGCCGATCAAGAAGCTGCCCACCCTGCGCGGCCGCACGATCTGCAACCTCTTCTTCGAGGACTCCACCCGTACCCGGATCTCCTTCGAGGCCGCCGAGAAGCGCCTGTCGGCCGACGTCATCAACTTCGCCGCCAAGGGCTCCAGCGTCTCCAAGGGCGAGTCCCTCAAGGACACCGCCCAGACCCTGGAGGCGATGGGCGTCGACGCCGTCGTCATCCGCCACCACGCCTCCGGCGCGCCCTACCGGCTCGCCACCTCCGGCTGGATCGACGCCCCCGTGATCAACGCGGGCGACGGCACCCACGAGCACCCCACCCAGGCGCTGCTCGACGCCTTCACCATGCGCCGCCGCCTGGTCGGCCGGGACGCGGGCCTGGGCAAGGGCCTCGACGGCCGCCGCATCACCATCGTCGGCGACGTCCTGCACAGCCGGGTGGCCCGCTCCAACGTCCACCTGCTGCACACGCTCGGCGCCGAGGTCACCCTGGTGGCCCCGCCCACCCTGGTGCCCGTCGGCGTGGAGAACTGGCCCTGCGAGATCTCGTACAGCCTCGACGACGTGCTGCCGAAGTCCGACGCGGTGATGATGCTGCGTGTGCAGCGCGAACGTATGAACGCCGCGTTCTTCCCGACCGAGCGCGAGTACTCGCGGCGGTACGGGCTGGATGCCAGCCGGATGGCCCGCATGCCCGAGGACGCCATCGTGATGCACCCCGGACCGATGGTCCGCGGCATGGAGATCACCGCCGAGGTCGCCGACTCCGACCGCTGCACGGTCGTCGAGCAGGTCGCCAACGGCGTCTCCATCCGGATGGCCGTCCTGTACCTGCTGCTCGGCGGTTCCGAGCCCGCCGTCACCACCACCAGCACGCCCCGCACCGAGGAGAGCAAGTAACCATGAGCAAGATCCTTATCCGTGGCGCGCAGGTCCTCGGCGGCGAGGCGCAGGACGTCCTGATCGACGGCGAGACCATCGCCGCCGTCGGCAGCGGCATCGACGCCGGTGACGCGACCGTGATCGAGGCCGCCGGCCAGGTCCTCCTCCCCGGCCTGGTCGACCTCCACACCCACCTGCGCGAGCCGGGCCGCGAGGACTCCGAGACGGTCCTGACCGGCACCCGCGCCGCGGCCTCCGGCGGCTACACCGCGGTGTTCGCCATGGCGAACACCTTCCCCGTCGCCGACACCGCCGGCGTCGTGGAGCAGGTGTGGCGCCTGGGCAAGGAATCCGGCTACTGCGACGTCCAGCCCATCGGCGCCGTCACCGTCGGCCTGGAGGGCAAGAAGCTCTCCGAGCTGGGCGCCATGCACGAATCCGCCGCCCGCGTCACCGTCTTCTCCGACGACGGCAAGTGCGTCGACGACGCCGTGATCATGCGCCGGGCCCTGGAGTACGTGAAGGCCTTCGGCGGCGTCGTCGCCCAGCACGCCCAGGAGCCGCGCCTGACCGAGGGCGCCCAGATGAACGAGGGCGTCGTCTCCGCGGAGCTGGGCCTGGGCGGCTGGCCGGCCGTCGCCGAGGAGTCGGTCATCGCCCGCGACGTGCTGCTCGCCGAGCACGTCGGCTCCCGCGTGCACATCTGCCACCTCTCCACCGCCGGCTCGGTCGAGATCGTCCGCTGGGCCAAGTCCCGCGGCATCGACGTCACCGCCGAGGTCACCCCGCACCATCTGCTGCTCACCGACGAGCTGGTCCGCTCGTACAACCCGGTCTACAAGGTCAACCCGCCGCTGCGCACCGAGGCCGACGTCCTGGCCCTGCGCGAGGCCCTGGCCGACGGCACGATCGACATCGTCGCCACCGACCACGCCCCGCACCCGCACGAGGACAAGGACTGCGAGTGGGCCGCCGCCGCCATGGGCATGGTCGGCCTGGAGACCGCGCTCTCCGTCGTCCAGCAGACGATGGTGGAGACCGGCCTGCTCGACTGGGCGGGGGTCGCCGAGCGCATGTCCTTCGCCCCGGCGCGCATCGGCAGCCTCCCGCACCACGGACGTCCCGTCTCGGTGGGTGAACCCGCGAACCTGACGCTGGTCGATACCTCGTACCGTGGTGTCGTGGACCCCGCACACTTCGCTTCCCGCAGCCGCAACACGCCCTACGAGGGCCGTGAGCTGCCGGGCCGCGTCACTCACACCTTCCTGCGGGGCCGGGCAACGGTCGTGGACGGGAAGCTGGCGTGACACCTGCAGTAATCCAACTGGCCGCGGAGGCCGCCGAACGACGGTCGGCGGAGGTGACCGACTGGGGCCCGCGCATCGCGTGGGTGATCGGTCTGGTCGTCTTCATCGCGTTCGTCTACTGGCTGATGCGGCAGGGCTGGAAATGGCGCGGCGCTCTGCAGGACGACCTGCCCGAGCTGCCCGCCGCCCCCGGCGGTCTCCCCGCGCACCGGCTGGCCCTGACCGGCCGGTACCACGGGTCCACCACCGCCGGGCAGTGGCTCGACCGGATCGTCGCCCACGGCCTGGGCGTGCGCAGCAGGGTCGAGCTGACCCTCACCGACGCGGGCCTGGACGTGGTCCGTCCGGGGGCCACCGATTTCTTCGTACCGGTCGCGCAGCTGCGCGGCGCCCGCCTCGACAAGGGAATCGCGGGCAAGGTACTCACCGAGGGCGGTCTGCTCGTCGTCACCTGGGCGCACGGCGACAAGCTGATCGACTCCGGATTCCGCTCCGACCGCGCGGCCGAGCACGCCGCCTGGGTCGAGGCCATCAACTCCATGATCCAGTTCATCACCACCACGACGGAAGGCGCCGAACGATGACGACCTCCACCAGGGGAGCGAAAGCTCCCGCCGTACTCGTCCTGGAGGACGGGCGGGTCTTCCGCGGCCGTGCCTACGGTGCCGTGGGGGAGACCTTCGGCGAGGCCGTGTTCTCCACCGGCATGACCGGCTACCAGGAGACCCTCACCGACCCGTCGTACCACCGGCAGGTCGTCGTGATGACCGCCCCGCACGTGGGCAACACCGGCGTCAACGACGAGGACCCCGAGTCCTCGCGCATCTGGGTCTCCGGCTACGTCGTCCGCGACCCCGCCCGCATCCCCTCCAACTGGCGCTCCCGCCGCTCGCTGGACGAGGAGCTCCAGCGGCAGGACGTCGTCGGCATCTCCGGCGTCGACACCCGCGCCCTGACCCGCCACCTGCGCGAGCGCGGCGCCATGCGCGTCGGCATCTTCTCGGGCGAGGCACTCGCGGGCGGCGCGACCGACGCGCAGCTGCTGGCGAAGGTCCAGGCGCAGCCCCAGATGAAGGGCGCGAACCTCTCCGCCGAGGTCGCCACCAAGGAGGCGTACGTCGTCCCCGCGATCGGCGAGAAGCGCTTCACCGTGGCCGCGGTCGACCTGGGCATCAAGGGTATGACCCCGCACCGGATGGCCGAGCGCGGCATCGAGGTCCACGTGCTGCCCGCCACCGCCACCGTCGAGGACCTCTACGCGGTCTCCCCGGACGGCGTGTTCTTTTCCAACGGCCCCGGCGACCCGGCCACCGCCGACCACGCGGTCTCCGTGATGCAGGGCGTCCTGGAGCGCAAGACCCCGCTCTTCGGCATCTGCTTCGGCAACCAGATCCTCGGCCGCGCGCTCGGCTTCGGCACCTACAAGCTGAAGTACGGCCACCGCGGCATCAACCAGCCGGTCCAGGACCGCACCACCGGCAAGGTCGAGGTCACCGCGCACAACCACGGCTTCGCCGTCGACGCGCCCCTCGACAAGGTCTCCGAGACCCCCTTCGGCCGCGCCGAGGTCTCCCACGTCTGCCTCAACGACAACGTGGTGGAGGGCCTCCAGCTGCTCGACCAGCCGGCCTTCTCCGTCCAGTACCACCCCGAGGCGGCCGCGGGCCCGCACGACGCCGCGTACCTCTTCGACCGCTTCGTTTCTCTGATGGAGGCCGAGCGTGCCTAAGCGCACCGATATCCAGTCCGTCCTGGTCATCGGCTCCGGCCCGATCGTCATCGGCCAGGCCGCCGAGTTCGACTACTCCGGCACCCAGGCCTGCCGCATCCTCAAGGCCGAGGGCCTGCGGGTCATCCTGGTCAACTCCAACCCCGCGACGATCATGACCGACCCGGAGATCGCCGACGCCACGTACGTCGAGCCGATCACCCCCGAGTTCGTCGAGAAGATCATCGCCAAGGAGCGTCCCGACGCCCTCCTGCCCACCCTCGGCGGCCAGACCGCGCTGAACACCGCCATCTCCATGCACGAGCAGGGGGTGCTGGAGAAGTACGGCGTGGAGCTCATCGGCGCCAACGTCGAGGCCATCCACAAGGGCGAGGACCGCGACCTCTTCAAGGGCGTCGTCGAGGCCGTCAAGGCCAAGATCGGCTACGGCGAGTCCGCCCGCTCGGTCATCTGCCACTCCATGGACGACGTCCTCGCCGGCGTCGACACCCTCGGCGGCTACCCGGTCGTCGTCCGCCCCTCCTTCACCATGGGCGGCGCCGGCTCCGGCTTCGCCCACGACGAGGAGGAGCTGCGCCGCATCGCCGGCCAGGGCCTGACGCTCTCCCCGACCACCGAGGTGCTCCTGGAGGAGTCCATCCTCGGCTGGAAGGAGTACGAGCTGGAGCTGATGCGCGACAAGGCCGACAACGTCGTGGTCGTCTGCTCCATCGAGAACTTCGACCCGATGGGCGTGCACACCGGTGACTCGATCACCGTCGCCCCGGCGATGACGCTGACCGACCGCGAGTACCAGCGGCTGCGCGACATCGGCATCGCGATCATCCGCGAGGTCGGCGTCGACACCGGCGGCTGCAACATCCAGTTCGCGATCGACCCGGTCGACGGCCGCGTCATCGTCATCGAGATGAACCCGCGCGTCTCGCGCTCCTCGGCGCTCGCGTCGAAGGCCACCGGCTTCCCGATCGCCAAGATCGCCGCCAAGCTGGCCATCGGCTACACGCTGGACGAGGTCCCCAACGACATCACCGAGAAGACGCCGGCCTCCTTCGAGCCGACCCTCGACTACGTCGTCGTCAAGGCCCCGCGCTTCGCGTTCGAGAAGTTCCCGGCCGCCGACGCCACCCTCACCACCACCATGAAGTCGGTGGGCGAGGCCATGGCCATCGGCCGCAACTTCACCGAGGCCCTGCAGAAGGCGCTGCGCTCCCTGGAGAAGAAGGGCTCCCAGTTCACCTTCGTCGGCGAGAGCGGCGACAAGGACGAGCTGCTGCGCCTGGCCGTACGCCCCACCGACGGCCGCATCAACACCGTGATGCAGGCCATCCGCGCCGGCGCCACCCAGGAGGAGGTCTTCGAGTCCACGAAGATCGACCCCTGGTTCGTCGACCAGCTCTTCCTGATCAAGGAGATCGCCGACGAGCTCGCCGCCGCCGAGAAGCTCGACCCCGAGCTGCTCGCCGAGGCCAAGCGGCACGGCTTCTCCGACGCCCAGATCGCCGAGATCCGCGGCCTGCGCGAGGACGTCGTCCGCGAGGTCCGGCACGCCCTGGGGGTCCGCCCGGTCTACAAGACGGTCGACACCTGCGCCGCCGAGTTCGCCGCCAAGACCCCGTACTTCTACTCGTCCTACGACGAGGAGAGCGAGGTCGCGCCCCGCGAGAAGCCCGCGGTGATCATCCTGGGCTCCGGCCCGAACCGCATCGGCCAGGGCATCGAGTTCGACTACTCCTGCGTCCACGCCTCCTTCGCGCTGCACGACGCCGGCTACGAGACCGTGATGGTCAACTGCAACCCCGAGACCGTCTCGACCGACTACGACACCTCCGACCGCCTGTACTTCGAGCCGCTGACGCTGGAGGACGTGCTGGAGATCGTCCACGCCGAGTCCCTCGCGGGCCCGATCGCGGGCGTCGTCGTCCAGCTCGGCGGCCAGACCCCGCTGGGCCTGGCCCAGGCGCTCAAGAACAACGGCGTGCCGGTCGTGGGCACCTCGCCCGAGGCCATCCACGCCGCCGAGGACCGCGGCGCCTTCGGCCAGGTCCTCGCCGACGCCGGCCTGCCGGCCCCCAAGCACGGCACGGCCACCACGTTCGCGGGTGCCAAGGCCATCGCCGACGAGATCGGCTACCCGGTCCTGGTCCGCCCCAGCTACGTGCTCGGCGGCCGCGGCATGGAGATCGTCTACGACGAGGCCCGGCTGGAGTCGTACATCGCCGAGTCCACCGAGATCTCCCCGACCCGCCCCGTGCTGGTCGACCGCTTCCTCGACGACGCCATCGAGATCGACGTCGACGCCCTCTACGACGGCACCGAGCTCTACCTCGGCGGCGTCATGGAGCACATCGAGGAGGCCGGCATCCACTCCGGCGACTCCGCCTGCGCGCTGCCCCCGATCACCCTCGGCGGCTTCGACATCAAGCGGCTGCGGGCCTCCACCGAGGCCATCGCCAAGGGCGTCGGCGTGCGCGGCCTGATCAACATCCAGTTCGCGATGGCCGGCGACATCCTCTACGTCCTGGAGGCCAACCCGCGCGCCTCCCGGACCGTCCCCTTCACCTCGAAGGCGACCGCCGTCCCGCTGGCGAAGGCCGCCGCCCGCATCTCGCTCGGCGCCACCATCGCCGAGCTGCGCGAGGAGGGCCTGCTGCCGAAGACCGGCGACGGCGGCACCCTGCCGCTCGACGCGCCGATCTCGGTCAAGGAGGCCGTGATGCCGTGGAGCCGCTTCCGCGACATCCACGGCCGCGGCGTGGACACCGTCCTCGGCCCGGAGATGCGCTCCACCGGCGAGGTCATGGGCATCGACTCGGTCTTCGGCACGGCGTACGCCAAGTCGCAGGCGGGCGCGTACGGCCCGCTGCCGACCAAGGGCCGGGCGTTCATCTCCGTCGCCAACCGGGACAAGCGCTCGATGATCTTCCCGGCCCGCGAGCTGGTCGCCCACGGCTTCGAGCTGCTGGCCACCTCCGGCACCGCCGAGGTGCTGCGCCGCAACGGCATCAACGCCACCGTGGTGCGCAAGCTCAGCGAGGGCGAGGGCCCGAACGGTGAGAAGACGATCGTCCAGCTCATCCACGACGGCCAGGTCGACCTGATCGTCAACACCCCGTACGGCACCGGCGGCCGCCTCGACGGCTACGAGATCCGTACGGCGGCGGTGGCGCGCGGCGTCCCGTGCCTGACCACGGTCCAGGCGCTCGCCGCGGCCGTCCAGGGCATCGACGCACTCAACCACGGCGACGTGGGCGTCCGTTCGCTCCAGGAGCACGCGGAGCACCTGACCGCGGCCCGCGACTAGCAGCCCGTCCGAGCAGGGGGACACCGGTTTCACGACGGGTGTCCCCCTTCTCATGAGCGCACAAGGGATATTCCGGACGATGTACAAGCTCTTCTTCCACCTGGTCTTCAAGCGGATGGACCCGGAGGCGGCCCACCACCTGGCCTTCCGCTGGATCCGCCTGGCCGCCCGCACACCGGTCCTGCGCACCTTCGTGGCCGCGGTCCTCGCCCCGCGCCACAAGGAGCTGCGCACGGAGGCGCTGGGCCTGCGCATGCACGGCCCCTTCGGCCTCGCCGCCGGCTTCGACAAGAACGCCGTCGCCATCGACGGCATGTCCATGCTCGGCTTCGACCACGTCGAGATCGGCACCGTCACCGGCCAGGCCCAGCCCGGCAACCCCAGGAAGCGCCTCTTCCGGCTCGTCCCGGACCGGGCGCTGATCAACCGCATGGGCTTCAACAACGAGGGCTCCGCCGCCGTCGCGGAGCGCCTGGCCGCCCGCCGCCCGGTCTTCAGGACCGTCGTCGGCGTCAACATCGGCAAGACCAAGGTGGTCCCGGAGGCCGAGGCCGCGGGCGACTACGTGCTCTCCACCGAGCGCCTCGCGCCGTACGCCGACTACCTGGTCGTCAACGTCTCCTCGCCCAACACCCCGGGCCTGCGCAACCTCCAGGCGACCGAGTCCCTGCGCCCGCTGCTGACCGCCGTGCGCGAGGCCGCCGACCGCACGGTCACCGACCGCCGGGTCCCGCTGCTGGTCAAGATCGCCCCCGACCTCGCGGACGAGGACGTCGACGCGGTCGCCGACCTCGCCCTGGAACTGGGCCTGGACGGCATCATCGCCACCAACACCACCATCGCCCGCGAGGGCCTGGGCCTGACGTCCGACCCGTCCCTGGTCCAGGAGACCGGCGGGCTCTCCGGAGCCCCGGTCAAGGAGCGCTCCCTGGCGGTCCTGCGCCGCCTGTACGCCCGCGTGGGCGACCGGATGGTGCTGATCGGCGTCGGCGGCATCGAGAACGCCGAGGACGCCTGGCAGCGCATCCTGGCCGGCGCCACCCTCATCCAGGGCTACAGCGCCTTCATCTACGAGGGCCCGTGCTATGCGCGGGCGATTCACAAGGGCCTCGCCGCGCGCCTGGCCGCGAGCCCGTACGCCACGCTGGCCGAAGCGGTCGGCGCCGAGACCCGAAAGGCCGCGAAGTGACGACCCTGGAACCGTTCGGCAGCCGCCTGCGCTCCGCCATGGACTCCCGAGGCCCGCTCTGCGTCGGGATCGACCCGCACGCGGCCCTGCTCGCCTCCTGGGGCCTGAACGACGACGTCGCGGGCCTGGAGACGTTCTCGCGCACCGTGGTCGAGGCGCTGGCCGACTCCGTCGCGGTCTTCAAGCCGCAGGCCGCCTTCTTCGAGCGCTTCGGCTCCCGGGGCATCGCGGTCCTGGAGCGGACGGTGGCCGACGCCCGCGCCGCCGGCACGCTCGTGGTCATGGACGCCAAGCGCGGCGACATCGGCTCCACCATGGCCGCGTACGCCGAGACCTTCCTGCGCCCGGACGCGCCGCTGTTCTCCGACGCGCTCACCGTCTCGCCCTACCTCGGTTACGGCTCGCTGCGGCCGGCCGTCGACCTGGCGCGCGCCTCCGGGGCGGGCCTGTTCGTGCTCGCGCTGACCTCCAACCCGGAGGGCGCCGAGGTCCAGCGGGCCGTACGCGACGACGGCCGGACGATCGGCGCGACGATGCTGGCCCACCTGGCGGCGGAGAACGCCGGCGACACGCCGATGGGCTCCTTCGGCGCGGTCGTGGGCGCCACTCTGGGCGATCTGTCCTCCTTCGACCTGGACATCAACGGGCCGCTGCTGGCCCCCGGCATCGGGGCGCAGGGGGCGGCCGCCGCCGACCTGCCGAAGGTCTTCGGCGCGGCGGTGCGCAACGTGGTCCCGAACGTCTCGCGCGGCGTGCTGCGGCACGGTCCGGACGTCGCCGCCCTGCGCGCGAGCGCCGCGGCCTTCGCCGAGGAGATCCGCGCGGCGGTCGCCTGACGGCGGTCGCCTGACGACGTCGTCTGACGGCCGCCGACCGGCCGCGGGCCGCTCGCGGCGCACGGATTTCCGTACCGCCGGAGCGTCCGCGGCACCCGCGGACCGAACGGGCTGGCGAAAATCGGAGGGTCGAGACCGGACAAAACCCGGGTACTTTGTCCGTGATGTACGGTTCAGTGGAGGCTGACCAGGACTTTTCGTCCGTTCTCGCTGACTGGAGCGGCCATGGCCGCTAGTCTCCGACCAGAGCGAACGAGCAGAACTGCTGCACAACCGCTGTTCGCGCGCTCACCAGGTGTGGCGCCATGGGTTGCCCACCGGTCCGTATCCGACAGTTCGACATCCGAGGTGACGTAGGCGTGGCTCTTCCGCCCCTTACCCCTGAACAGCGCGCAGCCGCGCTCGAAAAGGCCGCCGCGGCTCGCCGGGAGCGGGCCGAGGTGAAGAATCGACTCAAGCACTCCGGTGCCTCCCTGCACGACGTCATCGAGCAGGGCCAGAAGAACGAGGTCATCGGCAAGATGAAGGTCTCCGCTCTCCTGGAGTCCCTGCCGGGCGTGGGCAAGGTCCGCGCCAAGCAGATCATGGAGCGCCTCGGCATCTCCGAGTCCCGGCGTGTCAGGGGTCTCGGCTCCAACCAGATCGCTTCCCTGGAGCGCGAGTTCGGCGGCAAGGCCGCCTGAGGCGTCGCCCGAAGTTCGTCCGGCGTTCTCAGGCAGTCCCTGGAACCTGGATAATCGCTTCATGGCAGCAGAGGTTCGTCCGCGGCTGACCGTGCTCTCCGGCCCCTCCGGGGTCGGCAAGAGCACGGTCGTCGCGCATATGCGCAAGGCCCACCCCGAGGTATGGCTCTCGGTGTCGGCCACCACCCGTAAACCGCGACCCGGTGAGCGGCACGGTGTCCACTACTTCTTCGTCACCGACGACGAATTCGACAAGCTGATCGCCAACGGCGAGCTGCTGGAGTGGGCGGAGTTCGCGGGCAACCGTTACGGCACCCCCCGTGCGGCCGTCCACGAGCGTCTCGACAGCGGCGAGCCCGTGCTGCTGGAGATCGACCTCCAGGGCGCCCGGCAGGTCCGGGAGTCCATGCCGGAGGCCCTCCTGGTCTTCCTCGCCCCGCCGAGCTGGGAGGAGCTGGTCCGCCGGCTCACCGGCCGGGGCACGGAGTCCCCGGAGGTCATCGAGCGCCGACTGGGCGCCGCCAAGGTCGAGCTCGCTGCCGAATCGGAGTTCGACACCACCCTGGTCAACACCTCCGTCGAGGACGTGGCGCGTGAGCTGCTAGCCTTGATGGAAGTTGTTTGATCTTTTACCCATCTTCGGAAGGTAGAGCGTGTCCTCTTCCATCACCGCGCCCGAGGGCATCATCAACCCGCCGATCGACGAGCTGCTCGAGGCCACGGACTCGAAGTACAGCCTCGTGATCTACGCGGCCAAGCGCGCGCGTCAGATCAACGCGTACTACTCGCAGCTCGGTGAGGGCCTGCTCGAGTACGTCGGCCCGCTGGTGGACACCCACGTCCACGAGAAGCCGCTTTCGATCGCACTGCGCGAGATCAACGCGGGTCTGCTGACCTCCGAGGCCATCGAGGCCCCGGCCCAGTAAGGCACGACATCCTTCATCACAGGCCCGGCAGCACCGCTGCCGGGCCTGTGGTGTGTCATAGGTACTTCACAGGTACGCACACGTACGACGACAACCGACGAGCGGGAGCGGGAGACGCAGTGGACAAGCCGAAGGTCGTGCTGGGGGTCAGCGGTGGCATCGCCGCCTACAAGGCGTGCGAGCTGCTGCGCCGGCTGACCGAGTCCGGTCACGACGTACGGGTGGTGCCGACCGACTCCTCGCTGCACTTCGTCGGGGAGGCCACGTGGGCCGCGCTCTCCGGCAACCCCGCCTCGACCGAGGTCTGGGAGAGCGTCCACGAGGTCCCGCACGTGCGGATCGGCCAGGGCGCCGACCTCGTCGTCGTCGCCCCCGCGACCGCCGACCTGCTGGCCAGGGCGGCCCACGGCCTCGCCGACGACCTGCTGACCAACACCCTGCTCACGGCCCGCTGCCCGGTGGTCTTCGCGCCCGCCATGCACACCGAGATGTGGGAGCACCCGGCCACCCAGGAGAACGTCGCCACGCTGCGCCGCCGCGGCGCCGTCGTCATCGAGCCCGCCGTCGGCCGGCTGACCGGCAAGGACACCGGCAAGGGCCGGCTGCCCGAGCCGGAGGAGATCTACGAGGTCTGCCGCCACGTCCTGCGCCGGGGTCACGCCGCCCGGCCCGACCTGGCCGGACACCACGTCGTCGTCAGCGCGGGCGGCACCCGCGAGCCGCTGGACCCGGTGCGGTTCCTGGGCAACCGTTCCTCCGGCAAGCAGGGGTACGCCCTGGCCCGTACCGCGGCCGCGCGCGGCGCCCGGGTCACCCTGGTCGCGGCCAACACCGCGCTGCCCGACCCCGCCGGGGTGGACGTCGTCCGCGTGGGCACGGCCGTCCAGCTGCGGGAGGCCGTGCTGAAGGCCGCCGCGGACGCCGACGCGGTGGTCATGGCGGCGGCCGTGGCGGACTTCCGGCCCGCCGAGTACGCCGAGGGGAAGATCAAGAAGAAGGACGGGCAGGAGCCGGCACCCGTCGCCCTCGTACGCAATCCGGACATCCTCGCCGAGATCTCGGCCGACCGGCCCCGGACCGGCCAGGTCGTGGTCGGGTTCGCCGCCGAGACCGACGACGTCCTGGCCAACGGCCGGGCCAAGCTGGCGCGCAAGGGCTGTGACCTGCTCGTCGTCAATGAGGTCGGCGAGCTGAAGACCTTCGGATCGGAGGAGAACGAGGCTGTGATCCTCACCTCCGACGGAGCCGAAACGCCCGTACCCCATGGCCCGAAGGAAGCCCTGGCCGATGCGATCTGGGACCAGGTCGCGCCCCGGCTGGCGGCGCGACGCGCCTGAGGAAACGGCTCTTTCCGGCGGACCCCGTGTGCGTCAGAATGGAGTGCCGCAGGTCACAAGGCTCCCAGAAGGCGAGACGGGTGGTCCCGTGGCCGGTCCTGACCGATAAACTGCATTCGGAATGTGACCGGGCGCAGCCCCCGGTACTGTTCCGCCAAATGATCAGCCAGCAGCCGCTGCAACCCCAGGGAGCGATGTGTCCCGCCGCCTGTTCACCTCGGAGTCCGTCACCGAGGGCCACCCCGACAAGATCGCTGACCAGATCAGCGACACGATCCTCGACGCCCTGCTGCGCGAGGACCCGACCTCCCGCGTCGCCGTCGAGACCCTGATCACCACCGGTCTCGTGCACATCGCGGGCGAGGTGACCACGAAGGCCTACGCGCCGATCGCGCAGCTCGTCCGCGAGAAGATCCTGGAGATCGGCTACGACTCCTCGAAGAAGGGCTTCGACGGCGCCTCCTGCGGCGTCTCGACGTCCATCGGCGCGCAGTCGCCCGACATCGCCCAGGGTGTCGACACGGCGTACGAGACCCGCGTCGAGGGCGACGAGGACGAGCTCGACCGTCAGGGTGCCGGTGACCAGGGCCTGATGTTCGGGTACGCCACCGACGAGACCCCGAACTTCATGCCGCTCCCGATCGAGCTGGCGCACCGTCTGTCGCGCCGGCTCTCCGAGGTGCGCAAGAACGGGACCATCCCGTACCTGCGCCCCGACGGCAAGACCCAGGTCACCATCGAGTACGACGGTGACAAGCCGGTCCGCCTCGACACGGTCGTCGTCTCCTCGCAGCACGCCTCGGACATCGACCTCGACTCGCTGCTCGCGCCCGACATCCGCGAGTTCGTCGTCGAGCACGTCCTCAAGCAGCTCGTCGAGGACGGCATCAAGCTGGACACCGACGGCTACCGCCTGCTGGTCAACCCGACCGGCCGCTTCGAGATCGGCGGCCCGATGGGCGACGCCGGCCTCACCGGTCGCAAGATCATCATCGACACCTACGGCGGCATGGCCCGGCACGGCGGCGGCGCCTTCTCCGGCAAGGACCCGTCCAAGGTCGACCGCTCGGCCGCCTACGCCATGCGCTGGGTCGCCAAGAACGTCGTGGCCGCCGGTCTCGCCGGCCGCTGCGAGGTCCAGGTCGCCTACGCGATCGGCAAGGCCGAGCCGGTGGGCCTGTTCGTCGAGACCTTCGGCACCGCCAAGGTGGACGTCGCCAAGATCGAGCACGCCATCGCCGAGGTCTTCGACCTCCGCCCGGCCGCGATCATCCGCGACCTCGACCTGCTGCGCCCGATCTACGCCCAGACCGCCGCGTACGGCCACTTCGGCCGTGAGCTGCCGGACTTCACCTGGGAGCGCACCGACCGCGTGGACGCGCTGCGCGCGGCCGCCGGCCTCTAAGCATTACCGCGCCCGCCCCGGCGCACCCGTACGGCCCCGGACCTGCTGGTCCGGGGCCGTACGGCGTTCCCGGCCCCGGCCCCGCCGCCGGGCGGCCGGGAGGGGACCGGCTGTCGGTGCCGTTTGGTAAGAATGCAGCTGTGAGCAGTGCGAACGATTCCGAACAGCGGGCCGGGGACGAGGGTCCGGGCGGTCCGCCGGAGCAGCTCGCGCTCATGCGGGAGATGGTCGCCGAGGCCAAGGCCAGGGCGCCCAGGGCCAAGCCGCGCACCTGGCGCGGGGCCGCGCTCGCCAAGGAGCTGCCGGTCGCGCGGATCCTGGTCAACAAGGGCGTGCTCCACCTGGACCAGCTGTGGGACTACGCCGTCCCCGAGGAGCTCTCCGAGGCCGCCCGGCCCGGCGTCCGGGTCCGGGTCCGGTTCGGCGCCGGGGCCCACCAGGTGCACGGCGGCCGCCGCGAGGGCGGCGGGCTGATCGACGGGTTCGTCGTCGAGCGCCGCGCCGACACCGACTACAACGGCCCGCTGGCCGCCCTCGCCCACGTCGTCTCGCCCGAGGTCGTCCTCACCCCCGGGATGCTGGCCCTGGCCCGGGCCGTCGCCGACCGCTACGCCGGCTCCCTGGCCGACGTCCTCCAGCTGGCCCTGCCCCCGCGCAACGCCCGCGCCGAGGCCAAGCCCTCCCCGGAGCCGCTGCCCGCGCCCGCCGTGCCCGGACCGGGTGGCTGGTCGCGCTATCCGGCCGGGCCCGCCTTCCTGCGGGCCCTGGCCACCGGCGCCGCCCCGCGCGCGGTGTGGACCGCCCTGCCGGGACCCGGCTGGGCCGACGAACTGGCCCGTGCCATGGCGGCCACCCTCGCCTCCGGGCGCGGCGCCCTGGCCGTGCTGCCCGACGGCCGCACCGCCGCCCGGGTCGACGCCGCCCTGACCGCGCTGGCCGGCGAGGGCCGGCACGCCCTGCTGACGGCCGAGTCCGGACCCGAGAAGCGCTACCGGCAGTGGCTCGCGGTCCACCGCGGCTCGGTCGGAGCCGTCATCGGCACCCGTGCGGCGATGTTCGCCCCCGTGCGGAACCTCGGCCTGGTCGCCGTCTGGGACGACGGGGACTCCAGCCACAGCGACGACAACGCGCCCTTCCCGCACGTGCGCGAGGTGCTGGAGCTGCGGGCGGTCAGCGAGGGCTGCGCCTTCCTGGCCGGCGGCACCAGCTGCACGGTGGAGGCCGCCCAGCTGGTCGAGTCCGGCTGGGCCCGGCCCGTCACCGCCGACCGCGAGACCGTACGGGCGGCCGCCCCGCGCATCCGCACCGTCGGCGACGAGCTGCTGGCCCGGGACGGGGCCGCCCGCGCCGCCCGGCTGCCGAGCCTGGCCTGGGAGACCGTACGCGAAGGACTCAAGGACGGACCGGTGCTGGTCCAGGTGCCCCGGCGCGGGTACGCGCCCCGGCTGGCCTGCGAGCGCTGCCGCACCCCCGCCCGCTGCCGGACCTGCGCCGGCCCGCTGGAGGCACCCGACGAGCGGGACCTGCGGTGCGGGTGGTGCGGGAGCGGCGAGCCGTCCTGGCACTGCGAGGAGTGCGGCTCCTTCCGGCTGCGCGCCCAGGTCGTCGGAGCCCGCCGTACCGCCGAGGAACTGGGCCGGGCCTTCCCGGCGGTGCCGGTGCGCACCTCGGGCCGTGACCACGTCCTCGACACCGTCCCGGACCGGCCCGCCCTGATCGTGTGCACCCCCGGCGCCGAACCGGTCGCCGAGGGCGCGGGCTACGCGGCCGGGCTGCTGCTCGACGGCTGGGCGATGCTCGGCCGCCCCGATCTGCGGGCCGGCGAGGACGCGCTGCGCCGCTGGATCGCCGCGGCCTCCTTGGTGCGCGGCGACGGGCAGGTCGTGGTGGTCGCCGAGCCGACGCTGCGGCCGGTGCAGGCCCTGGTGCGCTGGGACCCGGTCGGGCACGCGGTGCGCGAGCTCGCCGAGCGCGCGCAGCTCGGCTTCCCGCCGGTCTCGCGGATGGCGTCGGTCGCCGGCCGGCCCGAGGCGCTCGCCTCGTTCCTGGCCGCCGTCGAACTGCCGCCGGACGCCGAGGTGCTGGGCCCCGTGCCGGTGCCGGGCCGGCGCGGCGAGCCCTCCCCGGGCGAGCGGGCCCTGGTCCGGGTCCCGCCGGGCAGCGGCGCCGCGCTGGCGGCCGCCCTCAAGTCCGCCCAGGCCGCCCGCCTGGCCCGCGGGGTCCCGGCCGCCGAGGCGGTCCGGGTCCGTATCGATCCGCTGGAGATCGGCTGACGGCACGGGCGGCGCACGGGCCGACGCCCGGGCTGGAAGTACCGCGACGGCATGAAGGAGCCGCCCGGTGCCGGGGGAGGGCGCCGGGCGGCGTGGGAGCAGCGGTGGCCGGAGCGGGTCAGCCGTTGCGGGGCCCGGGGAAGACCGCCGGGCGGGACGTGGCCTCCTCGCGCAGCGGCTGCGGCGGCATCGCGCGGGCGGCCGGCACCGTGGACATCGGCAGCGGGCGGGTCGGGGTGCCCTCGGCCAGCGGTTCCGTGCTCTCCGCGGCCTGCGCGCGGCGCGCGCCGTACCGGCGGTGCACGGCCTGCTTGGTGACCCCGAGCGCGGAGCCGACGGCGTCCCACGAGAAGCCGAGCGAGCGGTCGAAGTCCACCGCGGCGGTGACCAGGGTCTCGACGCTGTCCCGCAGCTCCTGGGCGAGGCGGACGGTGGGGGCGGGCGCGCGGCCGTAGACGACGAACCCCGTGGAGGGACCGGAGCGGCGCGGACGGTACACGTTGCCGAGCTGGGCGGTGAGCGTACGCAGAGCATCCACCTGTCGGCGGACCCGCTCGATGTCCCGCACCAGGAGGTGCAGGCTGGCCCGCGCTTGGGCGTCGTGGGTGGCGTGGTCGGCCATGAAGAAGCCTCTCGAACCGGTGCTGAAGAGCGGATCGGGCCGCACACACCGTTCAATCGCGGCCCGTTTCGGTCAATCTCTCTTGACCAACGCTCCATGCGGCAAGGAAGTCACGCACCGGGGGCGTGTCGGCATATGCGAGAGGCGCGCATACGTGCGTACGCCCCCTGCGCGGCCGCCCCATAGACTGGTGCGCTGCTGACCGCCGAGATAGCGAGGTAGACCCCAGTGAAGCTCGTCTTCGCCGGCACCCCCGAGGTCGCCGTGCCCGCCCTGGACGCCCTCATCGCCTCCGGGCGGCACGAGGTCGCCGCCGTCGTCACCCGGCCCGACGCCCCCGCCGGCCGCGGCCGGCGGCTGGTCGCCAGCCCGGTCGCCGAGCGCGCCCTGGAGGCTGGCATCGAGGTCCTCAGGCCCGCCCGGCCGCGCGACCCCGAATTCCAGGAGCGGCTGCGCGAGATCGCCCCGGACTGCTGCCCGGTCGTCGCCTACGGCGCCCTGATCCCCAAGAGCGCCCTGGACATCCCGCGCCTGGGCTGGGTCAACCTGCACTTCTCGCTGCTGCCCGCCTGGCGCGGCGCCGCGCCCGTGCAGCACTCGATCATGGCGGGCGACGCCGTGACCGGCGCGTCCACCTTCCTCATCGAGGAGGGCCTGGACTCCGGGCCCGTCTACGGGGTGCTGACGGAGGACGTCCGCCCCACCGACACCAGCGGCGACCTGCTGACCCGGCTCGCCTTCGCGGGCGCCGGGCTGCTGTCCGCCACCATGGACGGCATCGAGGACGGCACGCTGCGCGCCGTCGAGCAGCCCGCCGACGGCGTCTCGCTCGCCCCGAAGATCACCGTCGAGGACGCCCGGGTGGACTGGACCGCTCCGGCGCTGCGCGCCGACCGGGTCGTACGCGGCTGCACCCCGGCGCCCGGCGCCTGGACCGTCTTCCGCGGCGAGCGCCTGAAGCTGATCTCCGTGGGCCTGGTGCCCGACCGCACGGACCTGGCGCCCGGCGAGCTGGCCCCGGCCAAGAACCACGTCCACGTCGGCACCGGCTCGCACGCCGTCGAGCTGCTGTGGGTGCAGCCGCAGGGCAAGAAGCCGATGGCCGGGGCGGACTGGGCGCGCGGGGTCCGGATCGCTCCCGGTGAGCGGCTGGGCGGGACGGACGTAGGCTGACCGTAGCGGTATCCCCGCCCACCCGACCGCACCCCACCTCCCGTACGTCCCTCGCATTCCAGCGCACTCGGGCTTGAGCAGCCCATACTCCCGGAGCACCTTTCACGTGAGCGAACAGCCCCGTCGCAGCGGCCCGCCGAAGCAGGCCAAGCCGCACCGCAGGCCCAAGAAGGACCCCGTACGGATCCTCGCCTTCGAGGTCCTGCGGGCCGTGGACGAGCGTGACGCGTACGCGAACCTGGTCCTCCCGCCGCTGCTGCGCAAGGCCCGCCAGGACGAGAACTTCCAGGCGCGCGACGCCGCACTGGCGACCGAGCTCGTGTACGGGACGCTGCGCCGCCAGGGCACCTACGACGCGATCATCGCCGCCTGCATCGACCGGCCGCTGCGCGAGGTGGACCCGCCGGTGCTGGACGTGCTCTCGCTGGGCGCGCACCAGCTGCTGGGCACCCGGATCCCGCCGCACGCGGCCGTGTCGGCGAGCGTCGAGCTCGCCCGGGTGGTGCTCGGCGACGGGCGCGCGAAGTTCGTCAACGCCGTCCTGCGCAAGATCGCGGCTCAGGACCTGGACGCCTGGGTGGCGCAGGTCGCGCCGCCGTACGAGGACGACGCCGAGGACCACCTCGCGGTCGTCCACTCGCATCCGCGGTGGGTCGTCTCCGCGCTGTGGGATTCCCTGGGCGGCGGCCGGGCCGGCATCGAGGACCTGCTGGAGGCCGACAACGAGCGGCCGGAGGTCACGCTGGTGGCCCGCCCCGGCCGGTCCACCCCGCAGGAGCTGCTGGCCGCCGTCGGCGAGGAGTCGGGCCTGACCGGCCGCTGGTCGCCGTACGCCGTCCGGCTCGCCGAGGGCGGTGAGCCGGGCGCCCTGGAGGCGGTCCGCGAGGGCCGCGCGGGCGTCCAGGACGAGGGCAGCCAGCTGGTCGCCATCGCCCTGGCGAACGTACCGGTGGAGGGCCGCGACGCGCGCTGGCTGGACGGGTGCGCGGGGCCGGGCGGCAAGGCGGCCCTGCTGGGCGCGCTGGCCGCCGAGCGGGGCGCGTTCCTGCTCGCCTCGGAGAAGCAGCCGCACCGGGCCCGCCTCGTCGGGCGGGCGCTGGCCGGCAACCCCGGCCCGTACCAGGTCATCACGGCGGACGGCACCCGTCCGCCGTGGCTGCCGGGCTCCTTCGACCGGGTCCTGATGGACGTGCCGTGCACGGGCCTTGGCGCCCTGCGCCGGCGCCCCGAGGCCCGCTGGCGCCGCCGGCCCGAGGACCTGGACGGCTTCTCGCCGCTCCAGCGCGCCCTGCTGCGCGAGGCGCTGTCCGCGGTGCGCGTGGGCGGCGTGGTCGGCTACGCGACCTGTTCCCCGCACCTGGCGGAGACCCGGGTCGTCGTCGAGGACGTCCTCAAGGGCCGCGGCGGCCAGGAGCCGGTGGCCGCCGAACTCGTCGACGCCCGGCCGTACCTGCCCGGGGTCCCGGCGCTGGGCGACGGCCCGGACATCCAGCTGTGGCCGCACCTGCACGGCACGGACGCGATGTACCTGGCGCTGCTGCGCCGTACCGCCTGAGCACCGCCTGAGCACCGCCCGGACACGACCGTGGCGCGGTCCCGCCAACCGGCGGGACCGCGCCACGGTCGCGGGCGGGGTCAGAGGTTGGTCTGGCCGCGCCGCAGCGGGAGCAGCCGTTCCTGCTCCCCGTTGCCGTCGTGCCAGCTGAGGCGGACCGTGAACCGGCGCGCGCCGCGGTGGGCGGAGGCGACGGGGAGCCACGGGACCGGGTAGCGGCCGTCCTTGTCGAGGCGCGCGATCGGGAACTCCTCGGGCGGGCTGTCCGCGAGCTCCACGACGCTCCCGCCCTCGGTGTCCTCGACCACGATCCCGACCCGCTCGGCGGGCGCCGGGCCGTGGTTCCAGATCACCAGGTGGTAGCCGGCCTGGCGGATCGAGCCGTCCGGCAGTTTGATCTTGGCGAAGTCGGAGGTGCGGTGGAAGTACGCGGTCACCTGCGCCCCCAGGACCTCCCGTTTGCGGTTGCGGTGCTGGACGTAGGCGGTGATCCCCGACAGGACGAGCGCGGCGAGCGCGATCACCGTGCCTATCCACGCGTTCATACGGTCATGAGCCTTCCGTGACGAGGGCGCTCCAACGGTGCCAGAGGGCGGACGTCACCACCGTACTCAGCGTGAGCGCGAACTGGCGCTGGGATACCTCCATCGTCGAGTAGCGCACCATCGGGATCAGCGCGCCGGCGAGCGCCAGGTGGTACTCCGCCACGTCGATCGGCCAGTGGCCCTGCCCGCAGCCGACCGCCACCTCCCGGATCTTGCGGGTGGCGTCGAGGACGAGCCGCTCGTTCTTGCTCAGCTCCCCCTCCTTGGGCACCTGCGGCAGCAGGTCCGGGGCCTCGGGCGGCGCGGGCTCGGTCCGCGCGAGGGGCTCGGCGACCCAGGACGCGACCCGGGCCGCGGCGGCCGCGTCCCAGGTGAACACCTGGCACAGCAGGCTCGCCTCCAGCCGGGCGAAGTCCTTGCACACGTGGCCGTAGTGCGCGCTCTCGAAGTCGATGAGCACCGGCTTGGGCAGTTCGCCGCCCAGGGTGCACAGCACGTTGTCCAGGTGCAGGTCACCGTGGGACAGCGCCAGGGTGGTGTCGAAGTCGAGCAGGCCGATCCGGAAGGAGTTGATGATGTCCTCGAAGGCGCCGCCGCCGCGCTCGGCCAGTTCGGAGGCGAACCACAGCGGATTGACCGTCTCGACCCCGGGCAGGCACCGCATGGCCTCCTTCAGGCCGGGCGCCGACGGGGCCCAGGTGGCCTTCCGCTCGCCGGAGCCGAGCGCCATGCCGAGCGCGGCGCGTACGTCGTCGTTGGCCAGCGCGGCCAGTTCCGTCTCGGCCCAGCTGGACGGCGACTGCTTGTTCGGCGCGGGGGCCGGGCGGAAGACGGGGTACTCGGCGCGCAGGTCGATGCGGTCGCGGCGGCTGTGGGCGAGCCAGGGCCGCATGTTGGTCAGCAGCAGCCGGTCGATGACCTTGACGGCGCGTTCGGGGGAGGCGGTCCGGATCCAGCCGCTGAGCGTGTGCGGTACCTCGCCCTCCTCGAACGCGTACGCCGTCTCGATGGCGCGCATCGGTTCGCCGTTGTCGCCGAGGTACATCTCCATCGCGTGCGATTCGCACTTGCTGGGACGGTTGTTCGGGTGGAGCCGCTCCGCGTACTCCGTGAAGTTGCGCACCTCCCGCAGGACCTTGTCGCGCTGGTCGACCTTGAGGACGGACTGCGGGCCGTAGCGGTTGGTGAGCAGGTACGTGGGCATCCGGCGGCCCTCGAAGAGCTTGCCGTGCACGGTGACGACCTGGCCGGGGGACAGGCCCTGGGCGACCGCCGCCTGCAGGACGGGGGAGGGGATCCGCAGCCGGCCGGCGCTGTCGCTGGTGATGGCGGTGGAGCGGAAGTCGGCCGTCTTCTCGTACGCCCAGGGGTTGTTCGCGATACGGACCTTGCCGGCCGCTGCCATCAGCGCGCTCACGTCGCGCGTCCAGGCCTCCCGGTCGGTGTCCCTGAGCGGGTCGGTGGAGCGGTCGAAGATCGTGTCGATGAGCCAGTGCGCGCAGGTCTCGTCCCAGCCGGCGACGGAGGCCAGCGCGAAGCAGGCGCCGTTGCGCGCGCCGGCGCTCTGCCAGTGCCGCAGCAGGATCTCGGGCCAGGTGTGGCGCGGGGCGGGGGAGAGCCGGCCGTCGTAGCCGCGGACGTTCACGCGCGGATCGCGGTCGCTGTCCTGGGGCAGGACCGGGTTGGGGCCGGACTGGCTCAGCCAGGTACCGACGGATTCGAGGGCGAACTCCCGCAGCTTGGCGTACTGGTCGAGGAAGACCGGCGGGACCTCGTGGGCGACGCGGACCTGGATCTCCACGCAGTCGAGGATGAGGTCGCGGGCCGAGTCCAGGTACTTCAGGTCGCTGTTGATGAAGGAGCGCAGGTAGCCGACGAGGTCGTTGAGGACCTGGGGCCGGTTGGTGGGGAAGCCGTTGGGCATCCGCCACATCCAGTGGTTGGCGGTGGCCGAGACCAGCCAGCGCCGGCGGCGCTCCTCCAGGGCCTTCATCCGGCCGGCGGCGCCCCGCATGTCCTGGGCGAAGTTGTGCAGCTCCTGGCGCTCGGAGGGCAGCCCCCGCGGCAGCAGCTCCGCCACCGCCCGCACGTCCTCGCGGTAGAGCTTGCCCAGTTCCCGGCCGAAGCCGCCGTGCTTGCCGCTGACCTCGTTGAAGTAGGTGAAGAGGGCCTTGCTGCGCTCCTCCATCGGTGCCCGTTCGGAGGTCCAGCGCGCCGACAGCCGGCGCACCAGGTCCTCGGTGGACTCCGGGGCGCTGTCGTCCGGAGCGGCGACGGGGACGCGGATGACGAGCTCGGCGACCTCCTCGCTCCCGTCGGCGCCGAGCGGGCCGGCTGAGCCGGGGCCCGTGGTGTCGGGGCCGGCGGGGGCGAGGCCGGGGGCGTCGAGGCCGGTGGGCCCGGTGGGCCCGGCCGCGCCGGCGGGTGCGTCCACCGGGTCGTCCAGGACGAGGATCTCGGTGAGGTCCCAGATGGGACCCACCAACTGCGGGGGCAGCTCCCGCAAGAAGGTGCCTCCGTTGGTGAGCAGGTGGTACTGGCCGAACTTCAGGGCCTTCTCGAACTTCTCGTGGTCCTGGACGGTGGCGCCGTCGCCGGCGCCGGACAGGATCAGCTGCGCGACCTGGAGCACCAGGACGGCCTCCTTCACCCGGTCCGTCGCCGCCAGCTCCACCGCCATGCCGTTGAGGCCGACGCCCAGCAGGTAGCGGCCGTGTTCGTCGTGGCCGTCCTTCAGGTGGATCTCGTAGGCGCGGGCCAGATTCCGGGCGGCCTGCCGGACGCCCGCCGAACAGGACTGCGCGCTCGGGTACCTCGCCCCCTCGGGGAACGGGAACATCGCGCGGGACCAGGCGAGATGTAAAGAAATGTCCAACTCGCCGTACCTCCATGACCGTTGTGACGTGGATCTCAGGAGGGGCAACGCTAGTGCCGGACCGGTCGCGGAGTGACGGGTTCACGCCATGAGCCCCCCGGCGCACCAGGCGCACGGGTCGTATCGCGGGGGCGCGCAGGGGGCGTACGGCCGCAGTCGCGCACCCGGCCGCCCCGCCGGGATCCATGCATTAGCGCGACTGAATGGTCGACGTTGCTCGATTCATCATTGCTACGATGTCACCGTTCGGTTCCGGACACCCGGGGTCTGGTCGGGAACCGGCTCGGGGCATGGCACGCTTGGGGCATGGCCGTTCAGATCAATCCCAGCATCCTGTCCGCGGATTTCGCGCGACTCGCCGACGAGGCGAAGGCAGTCGAGGGCGCCGACTGGCTGCACGTCGACGTCATGGACAACCACTTCGTCCCGAACCTCACGCTCGGCATGCCGATCGTGGAGTCGCTCAGCCGCGCCACGGACATCCCGCTGGACCTGCATCTGATGATCGCGGACCCGGACCGCTGGGCCCCGCAGTACGTGGAGGCGGGCGCCGGCTCGGTCACCTTCCACGCCGAGGCCGCGGGCGCGCCCGTACGGCTGGCGCGCGAGATCCGCGCCATGGGGGCCCGGGCGTCCATGGCCCTCAAGCCCGCCACGCCGATCGAGCAGTACGAGGACATCCTCCCCGAGCTCGACATGCTGCTCATCATGACCGTGGAACCCGGCTTCGGCGGCCAGCCGTTCCTGGACGTGATGCTGCCCAAGATCCGCCGCACCCGCGAGCTGATCTCCAAGCACGGACTGGAGCTGTGGCTCCAGGTCGACGGCGGGGTCTCGGCCTCGACGATCGAGCGCTGCGCCGAGGCCGGTGCCGACGTCTTCGTCGCCGGCAGCGCGGTCTACGGGGCGGTCGACCCGGCCGCCGCGGTGCGCACGCTGCGCGAGCAGGCGGGCGCGGCGATCGCCGCCGCACCGTGGGCCTGCGACCACTGAGGCGCAGGAGGCGCCCTTGCGCGAAACCTCGGTGAACAGCTCGGAGAACGGACCTGTCCGGGCTGATCAACGGCCGCCGGATCTGACAGGATGAACGGCGAGTCGAGAGTGTGAACAGCAGTGAGGAGAACGCGGTGTCTGCAATGTCGGCGGGACGGTCAGCCCTGCGGATGGGACCCGCGGAGCTGGTGCAGGCGGCGGCCATGGCCCGCCGCTTCTACCTCGAGGGCAAGTCCAAGATCCAGATCGCCGAGGAGTTCGGCGTGAGCCGCTTCAAGGTGGCCCGGGTCCTGGAGACCGCGCTCGAGCGGGATCTCGTACGCATCGAGATCCGGGTGCCGGCCGAGCTCGACGCGGAGCGTTCCGACGCGCTGCGCGCCCGGTACGGGCTGCGCCACGCGGTCGTCGTGGAGTCCCCGGCCGACGCGACCGATGACGCGCCGGACCCGGAGAACCTCGGCGCGGTCGCCGCGGACCTGCTGGGCGAGCTGGTCAACGAGGGCGATGTGCTGGGCCTGGCGTGGGGCCGGTCGACCATCCACATGGCCGCCGCCCTGCACCGGCTGCCGCCGTGCACGGTGGTCCAGCTGACCGGCGTCTACGACGCGGGGACGGCGGAGCGCGGGTCGGTGGAGGCCGTACGCCGCGCCGCGCAGGTCTCGGGCGGCGACGCGCACCCGATCTACGCCCCGATGCTGCTGCCGGACCCGGCGACGGCCGCGGCGCTGCGCAGCCAGACGGGGATCGCGCGGGCCTTCGAGTACTTCGACAAGGTCACCGTCGCGGCGGTCTCGATCGGCTCCTGGGAACCGGGCATCTCCACCGTGCACGACATGCTGACCGACGAGGAGCGCGGCCACTACGCCTCGCTGGGCGTCGCCGCCGAGATGTCCGCGCACCTCTTCGACGCGCAGGGCCGCCGGGTCGGCCGGGACCTCGGCGAGCGCTGCATCACGGTCGAGGCGGACCGGCTGCGCCGGATCCCCGAGGTCGTGGCGATCGCGGGCGGGCTGCGCAAGGCGTCGGCGATCGGCGCGGTGCTGCGGTCGGGCCTGGTGACGAGCCTGGTGACGGACACCGCGGCGGCGGACTACCTGCTGACCGAGTCCGAGCCGGGCCTGCGGCCGGCGCTGGAGCGGGCCGACCCCGACGAGTAGCCGCCGGCGCGCCGGACCGCGCGCCCGGTTTGTATGGTCTGTCCGGGTAAGGGTGATTCGCGTACCGGGTTGATGTTTGGCACGATCGGCGCATGATCGTGCGGAGCGTGCCCCGGTTCGTGTCGCGTGTGCTGGGCGCGCTGTTCCTGTGTGCCGCCCTGGTGGGCGTCGCGGGGTGCGGCGCCGGCGGCGGGCAGCCGGCCGCCACGGTCCCGACAACCGCCGCGACCGCCGCTGCCTCCGCACCCGCCGCCGCCACGCCCGGCTGGGCCGCGGGGATGGCCACCGTGCGGGAGGCGCAGCTGCCGCCGCAGGCCCGGGACACGCTGGCGCTCATCGACAAGGGCGGGCCGTACCCGTACCGGCAGGACGGGACGGTGTTCGGCAACTTCGAGAAGGCGCTGCCGCGGCAGCAGCGCGGCTACTACCACGAGTTCACCGTGAAGACCCCGGGATCGCGCGACCGGGGGGCGCGGCGGATCGTGACCGGGTCGGGCGGGGAGTTCTACTACACGGACGACCACTACAAGACCTTCGAGGCGGTTCTGCGATGACCCTGGACCCGCAGCCGCTCGCCCCGGCCCTGGCGGCCGCCGAGGAGGCGGGCTGGACGACGGTGCGGCTGGACCTGGACGGCGTACGGAGCAAGGCGGAGCTGATGACGCGGTGCGCGGCGGCGCTGCGGCTGCCGCCGTGGTTCGGGCGGAACTGGGACGCGCTGGCGGACTGCCTGATCGACCTGTCCTGGCTGCCGGCGGCCCAGGGCCGGCTGATCGCGGTGACCGCGTGGCGCGGATACGCGCGGGCGCGGCCGGCGGACTGGGAGACCTTCGAGGAGATCCTTGAGGAGGCGGTGGAGTTCTGGCGCGAGCAGGAGGACGGCGGCCCGCTGGAGGTGCTGCTCGCCGACCCCCCGCGCCGCCGCCCGGACACCACCCCGTAGGCGTCGTACGGCGCCGCGGCGCACGTGGGCGCGCCGGCGCCGGACGGGCCGCGCGGGCGGCCCGTCCGGCGGGGCGGGCGGGGTGTCAGTCCGCCTTCGGGATCCAGGGCGGGGTCTGGCCCCAGGACCACACGGGGACATCGGCCGCGCCGACCGGCGGCGGATCCTCGCCCGAGTAGATCAGGGCCATGCGGGTGCCCCACTCGATGTAGTAGACGAAGACGGCGCGGAACTCCGGGTCCGTCGGGAGCCCGACCTCGTCCGCCGTGTCGAGCAGCAGGTCCACCCAGCGGCGGCGCTGCTCCTCGGTGATGCGGCGGCCCAGGTGCTGGCTGGCCATGTGCCGGTGGCCGCCGTGGTGGGCCGTGTAATCGGCCGGGCCGCCGAAGACCTCGCCGAGCCAGGCGGCCACGTGCCGGGGGTGTCCCGGGTCCATGCCCGCGAAGACCGGGGCCAGGACCGGGTCCGCCAGCGCGTGGCCGTAGAAGGCGTCGGTGAGGCGGTTCAGCGCCTCCGCGCCGCCCATCCACGCGTAGATGGTGGGAGTGGTGCCGTCGTTCATGATCAGCGGGAAGCCTTTCCGGTGCCGGCGATGCCGGTACCGAGGTAGTGCTGCATCTCCTCGATGGCCGTCACGTACGGACGGATCGCGCTGAAGAACGCCGGGAAGTGCTCGCCCTTGCGGAAGCCCTGCAGGTGGTCCTCGATCGAGGTCCAGCGGATCCGCAGGACGTAGCGCTCGCGCTCCTCCTCGCAGCGGGTCAGCTCGTAGTCGAGGCACTCCGGCGAGGCCGCGAGGGACTCGGCGGCCCGCCGGTACGCCTCCTCGAAGGCCTGCTGGTCGTCTAACGCGATCCGGTAGCGGATGTACTCGACGGTCGTCGCGCTGGTGGTCATGGTCTTTGTACCTTTCCCTGGAGACGGGGCGTTCGCGGCTACCCTTTCCGCGCACCGCCCGTGGACGCACCCGAATTCCCTTACTCTGCCCCGGACTTCGTGGAGTCGGGGCCGGGTTCCGGCGACGGGCCCGGATCCGTCGGCTCGGCGCCAGCGCTGGTGCCGGTGCCGGTGCCGGTGCCGGTGCCGGTGCCGGTGTCGGCCAGGTCCGGGCCCTGGGCGCGCACCTGCTGGACCTGTTCCAGTGAGGAGCGCAGGTCGGCCAGCCAGGTGTCGGCGTTCTGCGACACCAGGCGGACGCACCAGGCCAGGGCGTCGGCCCGGCTGCGCGCGACGCCGCCCGCGACCAGGGTGTCGAGGACCTGGCGCTCGGACTGGCGCAGCCGGGTCATGACCGGCACGGCGAGGTGCGTGAAGAGGGTGCGCCCGCCCTCGTTCTGCACGCCCCACGCGACCTTGCGGCGGTAGAGGCCCTCGGCCTCGCGCGCCACCTCGATGCGCTGCTCGCGGGTGCGTTCCCGGAACTCCTCGGCGGACTCGGCCGCGGGGATCCGGCCGACGACGGTGATCTCCTCGCGGTCGACCACCACCTCGACCAGTTCCTCGTAGACGTCCACCGGCAGGCGTTCGGCGAACCAGCCGCGGAGCTGCTCACGCTGTTCGGCTGTAATCATGTAATCAACGTTGCATCCGTGCACCCCTTGATCGCAAGGGGTGCACCGCCCCTGCTCACCGAGGGCGGTCACGTCGCCACGGCCGCCGCGCGCGGCGGGTCCCCGCATCTCCCCGCTCGTCGCGGCCGCCCGGGATTGCGCCAATCTCGACCGGGCGCCCGAGCAGCGCTCCGCCAGGGTCGTGGAGATCGCCGACACCTACGGCATCGCCGAGCTGCACCCGGTGTTCGTCCGCCGGATGGCCGCCCTCGCCGCGCTCGTCGAGCTCCAGGAGTACATCGAGACCGAGGACACGACCTTCTACCGGGCCGTCATGAACCTGGGCGGCCGGCCGGAGCACGCGTTCGGGACACGCGTCGTCCGCGATGGCCGGATCTGGCGCCGGACCGCGGGATTCGGCGGCTGACGGCCCGTATCTGGGTAGCGTGTGCGGGGAGGGCGGGCAGAGCCCGCGCCCTCCCCGCCGCGCCGGAACCGGCGCGTCCGGCCCTCAGTCGAACACTGGGCGGTAACCCCGAGGCGAAGGGGAGGTCATGGGATCGGAAACCGGCCGGACAGAGGCTTTCGGCGACGGCGTCTTCGCCATCGTGATCACCTTTCTCGTGCCGGAGATCAAGACTCGTCGCACACTTCCTGATCGCCCTCTCCTACGCCTACGCCTACGCCGCGAACCGGATACCGATCCCCCTCGTGATGGAGGAAGAGGGCTCGAGACCGCCGGCGACCTCAGGAAGCAGCCGCCGGGACCTACGGCCGTTCCGGCCGCTCAAGCAGGGTATGGGATCTAGCTGGTCGCGGGGGAGGCGCAGATGACTCGCGTAGTCCTGCCGGAGGAATCCGCCAAGGAAATCTCCGAATTGATCGACGTACTGATGTCCCTGTTCTTCGAGTCCTTACCCCGGCGGGACCAGCGAAACTGGGCCCGCGTATACCTCAACGGCCTCGTGCACACCGCGGGGAAGAAGACCATCCGCAACATCGCCGGAACCGGGGCCAGTTCCGTCGAGCAGAGCCTCCAGCAGTTCATCAGCAAATCCCCCTGGGACTGGACCCCCGTCCGCCGCTCCCTCGCCCAGCACCTCGAACGCACCGCCCAGCGCCCCCTGGCCTGGGTCGTCCAGCCCATGGTCATCGAGAAGGCCGGCGACCGCTCCGTCGGCGTCGGCCGCCAGTTCGTACCCCAGCTCGGCCGCACCGCCAACTGCCAGCAGGCCGGCGGGATCTGGCTCGCCTCCAGCGAGGCCAGCTTCCCCGTCGAATGGACGCTGACCCTCCCCGGGCCCTGGACCAGCGAACTCCTGCGCCGCCGGCGGGCCGGCATCCCCGACACCGTCCGCTCCCTGACCCCCGCCCAGGACGCCGTGCACGCCGTCCTGCGGATGGCCGCCGGCTGGCGGCTCCAGCGCCGGCCCGTGGTGATGGAGGCCGGCAACACCGACCTCCCCGCCTGCGTCGAATCCCTCTCCCTCCAGGAGATCCCCTTCGTCCTCAAGGTCGACGGCTCCCTGCCCGTCGCCTTCGGCGGGGCCGGCCGCCACAAGCCCGGCCCCCACACCGCGCCCGCCCGCGAACTGATCGACTCGCTGCGCTCCCAGCGCCGCGCCGTCGAATGGACCCGGCACGGGCGCGGCGAGGACGCCGTCACCCTGCTGACCGCCGCCCCCATCCTCGCCACCCCCTGCGAGGAGCGCCCCGACCGGGCCCCGCTCACCCCGCTGCTCCTGGTCGGCGCCTGGACGGAGGCCGCCGTGCTGCCCTCCGAGTTCTGGGTCACCAACATCGGCGACCGGCCGCTCGCCCAGCTCTTCCTGCTCGCCAAGCTCACCGACCGGGTCGCGCTGGACTTCACCGAAGTGTGCGAACCGGCCGGCATCCGCGACTTCGAGGGCCGTTCCTTCCGCGGCTGGCACCACCACGTCACCCTCGCCAGCGTCGCCCACGCCGCCACCCTGCTCGGCGCCCGCGGCCGCGGCGTACCCCACCCGTACGGAGCGGCCGCCCGGCCCACCCCCGCCCGGCCCGCCCCCGTCCTGCCGCCCCGGCCGCTCGTACCCGGCCAGAGCACCCGCCGCGCCGCCATCCGCTGATCCTCGACATCGCGCCGGCCGCAGGGCCGTCCGGCGTACGCGACGTCGACCAAGGTCATGGAGGAAAGGACCATCCGGGCCGATCTGTCCTGGACGATCGTCCCGGGCTGTGTAAACGCCCGGGCATGGGAGAATGAAGTACGTGCGTTTTCCTCGGCTGCCCTGTCCGAGGGTCACCATCGATCGACTGGGATTTAGCACGTGCGTTTCCTCAATGACCTGAAGCCGCCGTACGACCTGACGTACGACGACGTATTCATGGTGCCGAGCCGCTCGGCGGTGGGTTCCCGCCAGGGCGTCGACCTCTCCTCCCCCGACGGGACGGGGACCACCATCCCGCTCGTCGTCGCGAACATGACCGCGATCGCGGGCCGCCGGATGGCCGAGACAGTCGCCCGCCGCGGCGGCATCGTCGTCATCCCGCAGGACATCCCGATCGAGGTCGTCACCGACGTCATCGCCTGGGTGAAGTCCCGCCACCGCGTGCTCGACACGCCGATCACGCTGGCGCCCACCCAGACCGTCGCCGACGCGCTGTCCCTGCTGCCCAAGCGGGCCCACGGCGCCGGCGTCGTCGTCGACGCCGACAACCGCCCGATCGGCGTGATCACCGACCACGACCTGACCGGTGTCGACCGCTTCACCCAGCTCTCCGAGGTCATGTCGAAGGAGCTGCTGCTCATCGACGCCGACATCGACCCGCGCGAGGCCTTCATCCAGCTCGACGCCGGCCACCGCAAGCTGGCCCCGGCCGTCGACAAGGACGGCAGGCTCGTCGGCATCCTGACCCGCAAGGGCGCGCTGCGCGCGACCCTGTACAGCCCGGCGGTCGACGCGGACGGCAAGCTGCGCATCGCCGCCGCCGTCGGCATCAACGGCGACTTCGTGGGCAAGGCCAAGCAGCTGCTCGACGCGGGCGTGGACACGCTCGTCATCGACACCGCGCACGGCCACCAGGAGTCGATGATCAGCGCGATCAAGGCCGTGCGGGCACTCGACCCGAAGGTCCCGCTCGTGGCGGGCAACATCGTCGCCGCCGAGGGCGTCAAGGACCTCATCGACGCCGGCGCGGACATCATCAAGGTCGGTGTGGGCCCCGGCGCCATGTGCACCACCCGCATGATGACCGGCGTGGGCCGCCCGCAGTTCTCCGCGGTGCTGGAGTGCGCGGCCGAGGCCAAGAAGTACGGCAAGCACGTCTGGGCCGACGGCGGTGTCCGCCACCCGCGCGACGTTGCGATGGCGCTGGCCGCCGGCGCGTCGAACGTGATGATCGGCTCCTGGTTCGCCGGGACCTACGAGTCCCCGGGCGACCTCCAGCAGACCGCCGACGGCCGTCTGTACAAGGAGTCCTTCGGCATGGCCTCGGCGCGTGCCGTGCGCAACCGCACGTCGGACGAGTCGGCGTACGACCGCGCCCGCAAGGCGCTGTTCGAGGAGGGCATCTCCACCTCGCGCATGTTCCTGGACCCGCAGCGTCCGGGCGTCGAGGACCTGATCGACTCGATCATCGCCGGTGTCCGTTCCTCCTGCACCTATGCCGGTGCGGGCTCGCTGGCCGAGTTCGAGGAGCGGGCCGTCGTCGGCATCCAGAGCGCGGCGGGCTACGCCGAGGGCAAGCCGCTGCACGCCAGCTGGTCCTGACCCCGTCCGGCCCGCCGTCCGAGCGAGCCGACCCCGCACCGAAGCGGCCCGGGCCATACGGCCCGGGCCGCTTCCCGCACCTGCGGCTCCGCCCGCGGCGCGCTGGCCGGCGCTGCGCCCGGTATCCCATGGCCCGGGCCGTTTCCCGCGCCGGCGGCCCGGCCCGCGGCACCCTCGCCAGCGTTGCGCCCGGCGGCCCCGGTGCCTCGCGGCCCGGGCTGCTTCCTGCACCTGCGGCTCGGCCCGTGGCGCGCTGGCTGGCGTCGTGCCCGGCGGCCCCGGTGCCTCGCGGCCCGGGGAGGGGCTCCACCCGTCGGGCCGGGCAGCCCCGGCCCCGCCGGCGTTCGCGGCGCGGGAGCGGGGCACAGCCCGCGCGGCCCCCGGCGCCGGTTGGGCCGTGGCTCCGGTCGGCCCAGCCGTGGCCGTGGCCGTGGTCGCCCGGTCGGCCCGGTCCCGTCGGGAGGCTGCGGCGGGCGGCCGACGGCGACCGTCCGACCGTTCGTCGTACCGTTCGGCCGCCGGTCGCCGACGGCCAGTTATCCGCCTGCTGGCGGATAACTCCGCGCGTTCCCTCGGCCACGCTCTGGTCAACGGCACCCCACGGCCAGCGAAGGAGCGATCCGGTGACCACCACCCTGACGCGCCGCACCGACGAGCGGGCCCTCGCCCGGCTCCAGAGGGAACACGGCAAGGCCCTCTACGGCTTCCTGCTCGGCCTCACCTACGGCGACCGCCAGCGCGCCGAGGACCTCGTCCAGGAGACCCTCGTACGGGCCTGGAAGCATCCCGAGGCCCTGGAGAGCGATCACGCCTCCATGCGCCCCTGGTTATGGACCGTGGGCCGGCGCCTGGCCATCGACGCCCGACGGGCCCGCCTGGTCCGTCCCGCCGAGGTCACCCCCGAGGCCCTGGAACAGGCGCCGCCCGCCGAGGACGGCATGGACCAGGCGGTCGCCGCCCTCGACGTCCGCGAGGCCCTGCGCTCGCTCAGCCGTGAACACCGCGCCGTCCTCGTCGAGATCTACTTCCGCGGTGCCTCCGTCGGTGAGGCGGCCCGCACGCTCGGCATACCGCCGGGCACGGTCAAGTCCCGTACGTACTACGCCCTGCGCGCGCTGCGGGGCCGTATGCACGGCTACGGCCACGGCGGCCCCGCGCCGGGCTCCGCGCCGGGCTCCGTGGCGGTCCGGGCCCGCGTCCCCGCCCCGCCGCGGGCCGCCTGAGCGGCCACCTGCGCGCGCGAGCGGACCTGCAACTTGCCCAGGATGTGCGACACATGGGTCTGTACCGTCCGCCGCGACAGGAACAGGGCCGTGGCGATCTCCGGGTTCGTACGGCCCTCGGCGACCAGCAGCGCCACCTTCAGTTCGGCCGGAGTGAGCGCGTCCCAGCCGTTGGCGACCCGGCGCCGGGCGCTGCGGCTGCCCCGCCGCACCCCCAGCCGCCGCAGCCGCGCCTCCGCCCGCACGATGTCCCAGGACGCGCCCCGCTCCCCGTACCCGGCCACCGCGCGCGCCAGCGCTCCCCGGGCCCCGGCCAGGTCGCCCCGCCAGGCCAGGGCGACCGCCAGGTCCTCCAGGAGCTGCCCGTGCCGCAGCGGACGCGCCCCACCCTCGGCGCGCGCCACCGCCCGCGCCAGCAGGGCCGGGTCCTGCGTGAACAGGCCGCGCGAACGCAGCGCCGCCGTGGCCGGATCCGGGCACTCCGGGCAGTCCGCGGCCGCGGCGTGGCACGCGGCCACCGCGGCCCGCGCCGCCTGCGTGTCCCCGGCCTCCAGCGCCAGCCGGACGATCTCCGACAGCAGCCAGTGCCGGTCGGCGGCGGCCGCCTCCGCGTGGGCGCCCGTGAGTGACGGCAGCAGCTCCCGCAGGGCCTGCCCCGGATCGCCGTCCCGCTCGGCCAGCTGCGCGCGGGCCAGCAGGACGTACGCGGAGTACCGGCAGGCGTTGGGCACCGCGAAGGGGTCCGCGGGCAGCTGGGCCAGCTCCGCCCCGGCCGCCGCCCGCTCGTCGCGGTGGCCCAGGATCAGCGCGCGCACCCCGTGCGCCACCACCGGCAGCCAGGGCTCCGACGTGGGTCCGGCCGCGGCGCGGGCGCCCGCCTCCAGCGCCGTGTCCCACTGGCCGTAGCGGTAGTGGAACTCCGCGATCCGCGCCTCGGTACCGGCGATCCGGCCCGTGGAACGGATCCGCCGGGCCAGCTCACCGGCCTCCTCCAGGGCCGCGGCCACGCCCTGCGGCTCGTCGAGCCTGGTGTGGCCCTCGGCCTGGTTGGACAGCAGCAGCAGCCGGATGTCGTTGGCCCTCGGGCTCTGCCGGGCGCAGTCGACGCCCTCGGTGATGTGCCGCAGCGACGCGGTCTGGCGGCCCAGGTGGAACAGCGCGTAGGCCATGGCGTGGTGGGCCTCCGCCCCGCACACCGGATCGCCCAGCGCCGTCGCGTCCGCGACCACCGTGCGCGCCAGGGCGTACGCCTGCGGCGCACGGCGCAGATCGGCCAGGGCCAGCACCCGGCAGGCCTCCAGACGTATCCGCAGGGCCGGGTCGGGGAACTCCTCCGCGAGGGCCTGCTCGGACACCGTCAGCGACTGCGCCATGTCACCTTGCACCATCAGCGCGGAGACCAGCTTGAAGGCCAGTCCCGCCCGCCTGCCCGGATCCTGTGCCCGCTCGCGCAGGCCCGCCAGCAGCGCCACCGACTCGGGCCGCCGCAGCATCAGCGCCGCCTCGGCGAGGTGCTCCTCCAGCAGGGCCGGGCCACCCTGGGCGACGGCCCGCTCCAGCAGCTCGGCGGCCGGGCCCGGCGCGTCCGCGATCAGTTCCGGCGCGGACCGGGCCAGCCAGCGCACCGCCCACGGCTCCAACGGCCCGGCGCCCAGCAGCTGTTCCGCGGTCCGGGCCGGCCGCCCGTCCGCCTCGGCCAGGGCCCGCGCGGCCTCCTGGTGCAGCGCCGCCCGCAGCGCGCCGGGCACCTGCGCGTACAGGGCGTGCCGCAGCGCCGGGTGGCGGAAGCGCAGCACGCTGCCGTCGTCGTGCAGCAGCCCGGCGGCCAGGGGCTCCTCCAGTTCGGCCCACAACTCCCGGGCCGGCCGCGCCCGTACGACGACCAGCTCGCCCACCGTGAACTCCTCGCCCAGCAGAGCGGCGTGCCGCAGCGCCCCGTACGCGTCGGGGGAGAGGAACCCCAGCGCCCGCGTCAGCGAAGGGGGCGGCCCGGGCAACTCCGCAACCCCCACGGCAAGCTCGACGAACCCCCGGCCCACGAACCCGTCCGCGCCAGCCGCCCCGACGGCCCCGACCGCCCCGCGCCCTGCCGCCCCGGCGGTCCCTGCCGTTCCGGCTGTCCCGTGCTCCGCTGTCGCGGCGGTCCCGGCCGTTGCGGCCGTCCCGCGCCCGGCCGTTCCGGCTGTCCCGCGCACTGCCGTCGCGGCGGTCCCGGCTGTCCCCGCCGTCCCGGCCGCCCGGGGCGCTACCCCTGGAGCCCCGGCCGAGGCCGGTCGTCCCCGCGCGCCGGGCGCTGCGCCCCGGGCCGGTGCGGCCGCCGCGCTCGCGGCCGACCTACGTTCCGCCGCCGCGTCTCCGGCCCGCGTGTCGGCCGCCGTGCCCCCGGTCGGCCCGGCGGCCGCCATGCCTCCGGCAGGGCCGGTGGCAGCCTCGCTGCTTCCCGGCGCCGCGTCTGCGGTCCGTGTGCCGGGCGCTGTGTCCCGGGACCGTGCGTATGCCGTCGTGCCTCCGGCAGGCCCGGTGGCAGCCGCGCTGCTGCCCGATGCCCCGTCTTCGGCTCGCGTGCCAGCCCTCGTGCTTCCTGCACGCGGGTCGGCCGTCGTGCCTCCGGCGGGTCCGGCGGCGTCCGTCCTGCCTCCCGACGCCGCGTCTGCGGTCCGTGTGCCGGGCGTTGTGTCCCGGGCCCACGCGTATGCCGTCGTGCCTCCGGCCGGTCCGGCGGCAGCCGCCCTGCCTCCCGACGCCGCACCTCCGGCCCGGGCCCCTGCCGCCGTGCCCCCGGCCAGCCCGGCGCCGGGCGGGGTGGTGAGGGCGCCCGGGGGCAGGGTCAGGGCACCGTTCGCCGCCCAGTGCAGGGCCAGTTCGCGTAGGTAGCGCGGGTTGCCGCCGGCCTGGGCGGCCGCCTCGCGCAGGCGGGGGCCGGGTTCGGCCCCCAGGATCTGGCGCAGCATCTCCGCCGTCTGCTCCGGGTCCAGCGGCTCCAGGGCGAACGTCCGGCCGCCGAGTTCACCGAGCGCGTGGCACAGCCGCCCCACATCCGGGCGGCGGCTGTCCGCCCGCCGCGCCGCGGCCAGCAGCAGCGGCAGCCGCCCGGTCGCGCGCGCGAGCCGTTGCCAGAGCAGCAGCGTGGCCCGGTCGGCCAGGTGCAGGTCGTCCAGGATCAGCACCAGCGGCCGCTCGGCGCACCACTGCTCGACCTCGGTGACCAGGTGGTCCATGGCCGCCAGCAGCCCGCCCGGCCCGCCGCCGTCACCACCGTCACCGTCACCGTCACCGTCACCGTCGCTGTCACCGGTGCTGGTCCCGTCACCGCGGCCCGTCCAGGCCTCGGCAGCCGCACCGGCACCGGCACCGGCAGCGGCCGCACCCGCACCGGTAGCCGCACCCGCCTCGGCCGCCGTACCGGCAACGGCCCCGGCCGCCGTATCGGCCCCGGCCGCCGTACCGGCAACGGCCCCGGCAGCCGTATCGGCCCCGGCCGCCGTACCGGCAACGGCCCCGGCAGCCGTGCGGGCCCCGGCCAGGGCCAGCAGGGCCGTCGCCGCCCGCCGCCGCGCCGGCGGGCCGATCCCGTCCGGGTACAGGCAGTCCAGCGCGGCCCGTAGCGGCAGGCGCGTCGACAGGCCGTCCGCCGACCCCTGCCGCACCCGGCACCCCAGTGCGGCCGCCTCCGCCGCCAGCGCCCGCAGCACGGTCGACTTCCCGGCGCCCGGCTCCCCCTCGACGAGCAGACAGCCACCGCCGTCCCCGCTCGCCGTACCGCGCACCGTCTCGCGGAACGCGTCATGAAGCTGTTCACGCCCGACCCCCACGTCGGCGATCCCCTCAGCCAGCTGCCCACCGGGCAGTCCGATGGTTTCCCGCCCACACGGCCGGGCGGCCGCCGTGGTTCACTTCCCGGCCGCCGGACCCGACGAGTACACACCCGCGCGGTACTTGGGGATCCGCATGGTGATCTTCATCCCCGCACCGACCCCGGTCTCGATCACCAGCCCGTAGGCGTCGCCGTACACCTGCCGCATCCGCTCGTCGACGTTCGGCAGCCCGATCCCCGACGACGACCCCGTCCGTTCCCCGGCCAGGATCCGCCGCAGCAGCGCCGGGTCCATCCCGACCCCGTTGTCCTCGATGGTCAGCGCGGCCTCGGAGCCCGCGTCCCGCGCCGCGATCGTGATCCGGCACTCCTGCGTGGAGTCCTCCAGCCCGTGCTTGACCGCGTTCTCCACCAGCGGCTGGAGGCACAGGAACGGCAGCGCCACCGGCAGCACCTCCGGCGCCACCTGGAGGGTCACCTTCAGCCGGTCCCCGAACCGCGCCCCGGCCAGCGCCAGGTACTGCTCGACCGAGCGCAACTCCTCGGCCAGCGTGGTGAAGTCACCGTGCCGGCGGAAGGAGTAGCGCGTGAAGTCCGCGAACTCCAGCAGCAGGTCCCGGGCCCGCTCCGGGTCCGTCCGTACGAACGAGGCGATCGCGGCGAGCGAGTTGAAGATGAAGTGCGGGGAGATCTGCGCCCGCAGCGCCTTGATCTCCGCCTCCATCAGCCGGGTCCGCGAGCGGTCCAGCTCCGACAGCTCCAGCTGGACGGACACCCACCGCGCGACCTCCGTCGCCGCCCGCACCAGCACCGCCGACTCCCGCGAGCCGTACGCGACGAGCGCCCCCAGCACCCCGTCCTCGCCCGTCAGTGGGGCGATCACCGCCCACTTCAGCGGGCAGTCCGGCCGCTGGCACTCCGTGCGTACGCTCTGGCTGCGCCCGGACCCCAGCATGTCGGTCACCCGCGCCATCGCCCGCCGCACGTGGTGGTCGGCGCCCGGTCCGTCCCAGGCCAGCACCGACTCCCGGTCGGTCACGCACAGCGCCTCGGTGCCCAGCAGCGACCGCAGCCGCTTCGCCGCCTTGCGCGCGGCGTCCTCCGTCAGCCCGGCGCGCAGCGGGGGCGCGGCCAGCGAGGCGGTGTGCAGGGTGTGGAAGGTGGCCCGCTCCACGGGCGTGCCCAGGTCCAGGGCGCCGGTGCGTTCGCCGCGGTGCGCGTGCCGGCGGCCCAGCGCGAACCCGGCGAGCAGCGCCATCAGCACCGCCACCACCGCGGCCGCGGTCAGCCCCGGCCCGCTCATCGCCCGCCCCCGGACGCGGTCGCCGGGTGCGCCGTCAGGTCCTCCGGCAGGTGCAGCCGGGTCAGCGTCGCCGCCGTGCCGGGCGGTATCCGCGAGCGGGTCGCCAGCGACACCAGCACCATGGTCAGGAAGCCCAGCGGCACCGACCAGGCCGCCGGCCACGCCAGCAGCGTGTTCACCCAGCCCGCCGGCGCCAGCCCGCCCCGGGTCGCCAGCACCGCGCTCAGCGCCGCCCCGCCGCCCGTGACCAGCCCGGCCACCGCGCCGGGCGGGGTCAGCCCGCGCCACCAGATGCCGAGCACCAGCAGCGGACAGAACGACGACGCCGACACCGCGAAGGCCAGCCCCACCGCGTCCGCGACCGGCACCGCGGTCGTCGCGATGCTGCCGGCGAGCGGCACCAGCATCGCCAGCAGCGCGGCGAACCGGAACGTCCGTACCCCGCGCGTCGGCAGCACGTCCTGGTGCAGCACCCCGGCCACCGCCATGGTCAGCCCGGACGCCGTCGACAGGAACGCGGCGAACGCCCCGCCCGCCAGCAGCGCGCCCAGCAGATCGCCGGCCGCCCCGCCGACCATCCGCTCCGGCAGGACCAGCGCGGCGGCGTCCGCGTCGCCGGTCAGCGCCAGCTCCGGTGTGTAGATCCGGCCGAGTACGCCGTACACCGGCGGCAGCAGGTAGAACGAGCCGACCAGCCCGAGCACGACGAGGGTGGTACGGCGCGCCGCCCGGCCGTTGGGGCTCGTGTAGAAGCGGACCGCCACGTGCGGCAGCCCCATCGTTCCCAGGAAGGTGGCCAGGATGAGGCCGTACGTCGCGTACAGCCGGTAGCCGCCCTGGTCGCCGGAGAGCGGCTGCGACCAGCTGGACACACCCATGCCGGCGCCCGGCCGGGTCTGCGGGACCGGCGTGCCGGGCAGGAACTCCAGCCGGGCGTGCGCCTGGACGCCGTGCTGCCCGGTGGCGAGGGTGACCACCTCGTCGTCGTACGCCCGTCCGTCGACGCGGCCGGTCACGGTCAGCGTGAGCGGGGCGTCGAGGGAGATCCGTACGTCGTCGGCGAGCGTGACCGTGGTGTGCTCGCGGAAGACGGCGCCGGCGTCGAAGGTGGCGCGGGGCGCGCCGTCGCCGGCCCAGGCGGCGAGCAGGAAGAACGCGGGGACGAGCAGTGCGGTGAGCTTGAGCCAGTACTGGAAGGCCTGGACGAAGGTGATGCTGCGCATGCCGCCGGCGGCGACGGCGCCGGTGACGACGAGGGCGACGACCACGCCGCCGACCCACTCGGGCGCGCCGGTGAGGATCTGCAGGGTCAGCCCGGCGCCCTGGAGTTGCGGCAGCAGGTACAGCCAGCCGACGCCGACGACGAACAGCACGGCGATCCGGCGCACGGCCTGCGACTCCAGGCGGGCCTCGGCGAAGTCGGGCAGCGTGTACGCCCCCGAGCGGCGCAGGGGCGCGGCGACGAGGACGAGGAGCACGAGGTATCCGGCGGTGTACCCGACCGGGTACCAGAGCATCTCGGGCCCCTGGAGCATCACCAGCCCCGCGATCCCGAGGAAGGAGGCGGCGGAGAGGTACTCCCCGCTGATCGCGGCGGCGTTGAGGCGGGGGCCGACGGTGCGGGAGGCGACGTAGAAGTCGGAGGTGGTCCGGGAGATGCGCAGCCCGAGCGCGCCGACGAGGACGGTGGCCAGGACGACGACGGTGACCGCGGTCAGCGCGTACGTCTGGTTCACAGGGCGTGTCCTTCGGGGCGGGGGAGGGTGACGGGAGTCTACGCAGCGCCCCCCGCCCCACAACAGGCACGTTTCGGCGAACCCGTGCCCAACCCCGGGGCCCCCGCGCCTTGATCGCAGGCGGGCCGGTTCGGGGCCCCGGCGGCCCCGGAGGCCGCCCGGTGGCCCCGGCTCGCGGGGTTCCGCCCCCGTGCCTCGATCGTCGGCGGGCTGGTTCAGGTGCCCGGCGGCGGCGAAGGGTCGCCCGGTGGGCCCAGCTCGCGGGTTCCGCCCCCGGGCCCTTTCCTGGACTCGGTTCCGGGGGTACCTCCCGCGCCTCGACCGCCTGTGGGGCCGGTTCGGGTGCGCGGTGGCGGCGCCGGAGGGTCGCTCGGTGGGCCCGGCTGGCGGGGCTCCGCCCCCGCGCTTTCCCGGACTCGGTTCCGGGGGTACCTCCAGCGCCTCACATGCCGGAGGGGCTTGAAGGCTCGCGCGGCGTTCGAGTGCACGGGCGCGGAGCGCCGTCGAGGGGTCCGGGGGCGGAGCACCCGCCCGGCCCCGCCGGCGTTCGGGGTATGCGGGGTCCCCGGACTCCGTTCGGGGGAGGGTCCGGGGCGGGGCCCCGGTTCCGGGAAGGGGCGGGGTGGGGGAAGAGGCCCCGCGCAGCGGGACGCCGGCGTCACACCACCGGGTCGCGATGTTCCGTGCAGTCGCGCAGCGCGATCTCCAGCTCCACGTACGACTCCTCGGCCCGCCGGAACGCCAGCGTCAGCGATGCCGCGGCCCTCGGCGGCAGATGCCTCCGCGACGCCGTGCCCACCTCGTCCAGCACATCGGCCCACCGCGCGGCGGCGCTCCGCAGCCGGGCCAGCAGGACCTCGGCCTCGGCCGGGCCGGCCGGCCGGGTCCGGGGCAGTCCGCTCAGCGCGTCGAGCAGCGCCTGGATTTCGGACATCTCGCTCCTCCCGCCCGGAAGATCCACGATACGGCCGCCCCGCCTCGCCGACAGACGTCCGCGACGGCCGGTGCGGCCGGTGGCGGGGTTGGAGCGACGAACGGTCCGCCGGACGGTCCTGCGGCCCACGGCCGCCGCCAGCCCCGCCAGGCCCGCTGGGCCCGGAACGCCCGCCAGGCCCGTCGGGCCCGGAACGCCCGCCGGGCCCGGGAGGCCCGGAGCTCCCGCCAGGCCCGTCGGGCTCGGGCACGCCCGCAGCGCCCGGGTGGCCCGGCAGGACGGGCATGCCCGTCGGGTCCGGGTGGCCCGCTGGGCTCGGGTGGCCCGGCAGGACGGGCATGCCCGTCGGGCCCAGAACGCCCGCCGGGCCAGGGTGGCCTGGAACACCCGGCGTGCTCGCCCGGCCCGTCGGGCTCGGGCACGCCCGTCGGGCCCGGAACGCCCGCCAGGCCCCTCGGGCCCGGGAGGCCGTACCGGGCCTGGGTGGCTCGCCGCGCCCGCCCGGCCCGGGAGGGCCCGTAGCTTGCCGCGCCCGGCGGGCGGCGGCCGGTGTGGGGTCAGCCCGTGGCCTGGCGCATCAGCAGGTCACGCAGCTCCCGCGCATGCCGCCGGCTGACCTGAAGCTCCGCCGACCCCACCCGCACGCTCGTCGTCCCGGCGTCCAGCCGCAGTTCGTCGATCCGGCCCAGCGCCACCAGGTGCCGGCGGTGGATCCGTACGAAACCGCGCGCCGCCCACCGTTCCTCCAGCGTCGACAGCGGGATCCGTACCAGGTGGCTGCCCTCGTCCGTGTACAGCCGGGCGTAGTCGCCCTGGGCCTCGACGTACGCGATGTCGGCGATCGCCACGAACCGGGTCACACCGCCGAGTTCGACCGCGATCTGATCCGGTGTCCGGTCCGTGTACGTCACCACCGGGGGCACCGCCTGCCGCAACGGCGGCGCCACGGGCGGCAGCGGGCCCGCGGTCCGCGCCGGATCCTCCGCCGCCGGCTGCCCCAGCTGCGCGCAGACCCGGCGCACCGCCTCCGCCAGCCGCTCCGGCCGTACCGGCTTCAGCACGTAGTCCACCGCCTTGAGGTCGAAGGCCTGGACCGCGAATCCCTCGTGCGCGGTGACGAACACGATCAGCGGCGGCCGTGCGAAGCCCGCCAGCAGCCGGGCGATGTCCAGCCCGGTCAGTCCGGCCATGTGGATGTCGAGGAAGACGACGTCGATCCCGTCGGCCCCCTCCGGGCCGGTCTCCAGCGCCCGCGTCACCCGCCGCAGCGCCTCCGTGGCGTCCGAGGCACCCTCCGCGCTGCGCACCCGGGGGTCGGAGCGCAGCAGGTACAGGAGCTCCTCCAGGAGCGGTTTCTCGTCGTCCACGGCCAGTACGCGCAGCATGGGACGGAGTCTAGGCGTCCGCCGGGACCCCGCCCAGGGTCGCTTTCACGCCGGGCGGAGGGCCGCCCACAGCACGGCCAACGCCGCCGTCCGCCGGGATTGCGCGGCCCCCTGGGGGAGGGGTGAAGGGGGCCGCGCGGTCATGAGGGGCGTCGTACCGGCTACTGGGCGGTGATCAGCTTGCCCTCGGGCGACACCGCGTACCACGTGCCGCCCACGCCCTGCCCGTTGATGTCGCCCGGCTTCTTGTCGTTGGCGAACGTGTAGACCGGCCAGCAGTCGATGGTCTGCTGCTTCTTGCCGTCCGGACGGTCCAGCACCAGGTAGTTCTTCTGCGTGATGCCCTTGGTGTTCGCCTTGTCCACCGGCTCCACCACCGGCCACTTCACCAGGCAGTCGCCCACGCACTTGGACACCATCGGCCACGCGGTGTCCGGCTTGAACCGGTAGACCGTCATGCCGTTCTTGTCCACGACGTGCTCGCCCAGCTTCGGGTCCTTGCGCACCGACAGCCCCGGCTGCCCGGCCGGCGCCTCGCCGCCGGCGCCACCGGCCGCCGCCTTCTCCGCCTTCTTGCCGTCGGGCGCGAGCGCGAACCAGGTCCCGCCGACGCCCTGCCCCTTGGTCTCGCCCGGCGCGGTGTCCTTCGCGAAGCGGTACGCCGGCCAGCCGGCCACCGTCAGCTGCTTGCTGCCGTCGGTGCGCACCACCTCGCCCAGCAGCGAGGCGTCCATGCCCGCGGCCGCCTGCACGTCGCCCGCCGGGACCGGCGGCCAGGCCTTGGCGCAGTCGCCGTCGCAGTTGGACTTCGGCGGCTTCGCCGTGTCCTTGTCGAAGCGGTAGAGCGTGAAACCGGCGCCGTCGGTCAGGACCTGCCCCAGCGTCTCGTTCTGCGCGATCTTGAGCTCGCCGCCCGCCTTCGCGGCCCCGGCGTCGCCGGAGCCGTACCCGTCGGCCGCGGGAGCCTCCGCGGGAGCGGCGGCTCCGGCGCCGACCGCCCTGGCACCGTCACCCGCCCCGTCCTTCGTGCCGCACGCCGTCGCCGTCAGGACGACGGCGATCGCGACGGCCGCGAGGGAAGTTCCGCGCATCTTGCTCATGTTGATCTCCCACGTGTGATCCGTGTCGCCGCGCCGTCAGGGGGCGGGCAACTGTGCGGATGACACGCCCTGTTGGACGGGATCTGTTCAACGCCGCCGGTGTGGGGTGGTTCACTCACCCGCCGGTGAACCCGGCCCGCCGCAGCGCCGTGGCCACAGACAGGCCCAGGATCTCGTGCCCCGCGTCGTTGGGGTGCAGCCCGTCCGCGAGGTGCTCCGGTCCCAGCAGGTCCCGGCCCGGCAGCAGCGCCAGCCGGCCGTCCCCGGCCGCGACCCGGTCCGTCACCGCCCGCTCCATCGCGTCGCGCAGCGCCCCGAGCGTGGCCCCCAGCTTGTTGGGGGTGCGCTCGGCATCGGGGCGCAGCACGGGGGAGAGCAGCAGCAGCGGGGTGCGCGGATGCCCCTGGCGGACCAGCTCGACGAACGCGCGGGTGGTCTCGTACAGCAGCGGCGCCGAATACGGCACCCGCGACCAGCAGTTGGTGCCGAACGCCAGCGTGAGGACATCGGCCGGCAGCCCCGCGAGCTGCTCGGCGACGGCCAGTTCGCCGCGCGCGGCCCCCGCGTAGCCGAGGTTGACGGTGTCCCAGCCCAGCGCCCGGCCGGCGACCGCGGGCCAGCCGTGGGCGGGCCGGGTCGACCACCAGCCCTCGGTGATGGAGTCGCCGTGCACCACCCAGCGCGGGGCGGCCGGGGCGGGCGCGACCGGGCCGCCCATCCCGCGCACCCCGAGGATGAGCGGGGACTGGGTCTCGGGCGGATGGACGGTGTACGGGCCGCGGCCGGGCGGCAGCGCGATGCGGACGACGGCCTCCGCGGCCGGCTCGGTGATCACCTCCGTGACCAGCCCGGCCCGGTCCCACAGCGCGAAGGCGTGCGCGAGGTCGCGCAGCGCGTCGGTGGGACCGGGCACCGTCGCCCGGTAGCGGATCTCCACCGCGTACGCCGGCGGGGGAGCGGTGAACTCCAGCCGCACCCCGATCGGCAGGGTGGCCCGCTCCCCGGTGTCCCAGGGCAGCCGCATGGTGTCGGCCGGGTCGGCCCGTACCGCGCGGCCCTTGTCCAGCCAGGCCACCCCGCGCAGGAACGGTCCCGGATCCAGCCAGCGTTCGTCGCCCTCGCTCACGTGTCGCCTCCGATCGACCGTGTTCCACCCCTACCGCGCTACCCCGCGCGGCCCGGTTCCACCGGGTCCGTGGCAGGGGCACGCTGCGACAGATCTGACGAAGTGTCAAGAACGGTGGCGCAGGGTGACCGCGCAGCGATCGATCAACCCCGCGCAACAAACGGCCATCACGGACAGATCCGTGCAACGATCGTGCGCGAATATGCAAGGATGGTGCATTACGGGCGGGAACCCCTAGCCCCTAGGCTCACTCGCTGTACGTGGAGTGGCGAGACCGTCTGCTCGGCGGTCTCCCCTGCACAGGCCTGCACAGGCCCGCTCCTGCTCGGAACCGCTGCGGTCGATGCCTTACCCCCGATCCGCAGTGTCAAAGGAGTCCCCTCGTGCTGGACCACGGCCAGGCGCCACCGCTCACCTCGCGGCCTGCCCACCCGCTGCTTCGCCGCAAGCCCGTCGAGCGCCTCGTCGACGAGGCAGGCCAGGGCGAGGGCGGTGCGCTCAAGCGCTCCCTCACCATGTGGCAGCTGACCATGATCAGCATCGGCGCGACGCTGGGCACCGGCATCTTCGTCGTCCTCGGCTCGGCCACCCCGGTCGCCGGCCCGGCCGTCTGGATCGCCTTCATCGTGGCCGGTCTGACCGCCCTGTTCTCGGCCCTGTCCTACGCCGAGCTGGCCGGCTCGATCCCGGTCTCCGGCTCCTCGTACTCCTACGCCTACGCCACCATGGGCGAGCTCGTCGCCTGGATCTGCGGCTGGTGCCTGGTCCTGGAGTACGGCGTCTCCGTAGCCGCCGTCGCCGTCGGCTGGGGCCAGTACCTCAACGAGCTGCTCGACGGCACCATCGGGATCACCATCCCCGAGACCTTCTCCGCCCCGCTGGGCGAGGGCGGCTACATCAACATGCCCGCCCTGGTCGTGGTCCTGCTCTGCATGGTCTTCCTGCTGCGCGGTGCCAAGGAGAGCGCCCGGATCAACTCGATCATGGTCGGCGTCAAGATCGTGACGCTGGTCCTGTTCTGCGTCATCGGCTTCATGGGCATCAAGGCCGGCAACTACACCCCGCTGGCCCCGCTCGGCATCACCGCCATCGGCACCGCCGCCTCGATGCTGTTCTTCTCGTACATCGGCTTCGACGCCGCCTCCACCGCCGGTGAGGAGGCCAAGAACCCCAAGCGGGACCTGCCCCGCGCGATCATGCTGTCGCTGCTGATCGTCACCGCCCTGTACTGCCTGGTCGCGTTCGTCGCCGTCGGCGCCATGCCGTGGCAGGACTTCGAGGGCACCGAGGCCGCCCTCGCCCAGATCATGGAGAACGTCACCGGGCACGCCTTCTGGAGCATCGTCCTGGCCGCCGGTGCCGTCGTCGCCATCGCCAGCGTCGTCTTCGCCGTCCTCTACGGCCAGACCCGCATCCTGTTCGCGATGTCCCGCGACGGCCTGGTCCCCAAGGCGTTCGCCAAGGTGGACGAGAAGACCGGCACCCCGCGGATCAACACGGTCATCGTCTGCCTCTTCTGCGCCGTGCTCGCCGCCTTCATCCCGCTGGGCGAGCTCGCCAACGCCACCAGCATCGGCACGCTCTTCGCGTTCGCCCTGGTCAACGCGGCCGTCGTGATCCTGCGCTACACCCGCCCGGACATGAACCGCACCTTCAAGGTCTTCCTCTTCCCGGTCACCCCGATCCTCGGGTTCGTCTGCTGCGCCTACCTCATGTGGGAGCTGCCGTGGATCACCTGGGCGTACTTCGGTGGCTGGATGGTCGCCGGACTCGTGATCTACTTCTTCTACGGAATGCGCCGCTCCAGCCTGGGTCTGTCCGCGCTGGCGGTGGCGGAGGAACTGACAGATAAGTGATCCACGCCCCGTGCGACTGAACGATCTCGACGAACGCATCGTGCACGCCCTCGCCGAGGACGCCCGCCGCTCCTACGCGGACATCGGCTCCGAGGTCGGGCTCTCCGCCCCGGCGGTCAAGCGCCGGGTGGACCGGCTGCGCGCCGAAGGCGCGATCACCGGCTTCACGGTCCGGGTGGACCCGGCCGCCATGGGCTGGGAGACCGAGGGCTTCATCGAGATCTACTGTCGGCACAACACCTCGCCGGACGACATCCGGCGAGGACTGGAGCGATACCCCGAGGTGGTGTCCGCGTCGACCGTCACCGGCGACGCGGACGCCCTCGTCCAGGTCTTCGCCTCCGACATGCGCCACTTCGAGAGGGTGCTGGAACGCATCGCCGGCGAACCCTTCGTCGAGCGCACCAAGTCGGTCCTGGTCCTCTCCCCGCTCCTGCGCCGCTTCACCTCGGGCGCCCCGGCCTGACGCACGGCACGCCCCTCCCGGGTCGAGGCGCACCGCGTCCCCGGCCCGGGGCACGGTGCGTCCCTCCGGGCCCGAGGCCCGGCGCCTCCCCCCGGTCCGAGGCGCGCTGCGTCCCTCCGGTCGGGCGGCGTCCGGAAAAAAACCGGGTGCGCGTGGCCGGCGCGGATGGCAGCGTCACCGGCCGTGAACCGTGAAACGATCTCCCGCCTCGCCCACACCCACCACCCCATCGCAGCCCCGGTCGGCGACGCCGCCGTCGACGCGCTGCTGCGCCGCGCCCTCCCGCCCGCCGACCGCGACGCCCGTGTCCTCGACCTCGGCTGCGGCGCCGCCGAGTGGCTCCTGCGGGCCCTCGCCGTGCACCCCGGGGCCCGGGCCGACGGCGTCGACACCTCCGGCGCCGCCCTCGACGCCGCCCGCACCGCGGCCCGCGAGCGGGGCGTCGAGGACCGCCTCGCCCTGCACCACACCCCCGCGGCCGACCACGATCCCGGCCACCGCTACGACCTCGTCCTCAGCGTCGGCGCCACGCACGCCTTCGGCGGCCTCCTGGAGACCCTCGACGCCGCCCACCGCCACCTCGCCCCCGGTGGCACCGTCCTCGTCGGCGACGGCTACTGGGAACGGCCGCCCTCCCCGGCCGCCGTCGAGATGCTCGGCGCCGGCGCGGACCTGCCCACCACCCTCGACCTGGTCACCCGCGCCGGCTGGACCCCGGTGTACGGTCACGTCAGCACCCGCGAGGAGCTCGACGACTACGAGTGGTCCTGGACCGGCTCGCTCGCCGGCTGGGCCCTGGACCACCCCGGCGACCCCGACAGCGCCGACGCCCTCGCCGTGGCGACCGCGCACCGAAACGACTGGCTGACGACGTACCGCCCCACCTGGGGTTTCGTCACCCTGGTGCTGCGCCGGACGGCCGGCTGATCACCCCGCACGCAACGAATCGCCGTTGAGCCGCCAGAACGCGCAACGAATCGTTCAGTACCGCGCAACATCGGCGCCTTGTTGCGGCCGGACGGCGAACCGTACCGTCTAAGGACCGCACCCCACCTGCCTCAGAGGTAACCATGCCCCCGCTGCGCACCGCACTCCTCCAGAGCTCCGGACGGCTCGGCGATGTCGCCGAGAACCTGAAGGCGCTCGACGAGGCCGCAGAGCGCGCCGCGCAGCGCGGGGCGGGCCTCCTCGTGACCTCGGAGATGTTCCTCACCGGCTACGCGCTGGAGATCGAGGACGTCGCCCGCCTCGCCGAGCAGGCCGACGGCATGTCCGCCCGCGCCATCGGCGACATCGCCCGCCGCCACGGCCTCGCGGTCCTCTACGGCTACCCCGAGCGCGACGGCGAGAGCGTCTACAACTCCGCCCAGCTCATCGGCCCCGACGGCACGGCGCTGGCGAACTACCGCAAGACCCACCTCTTCGGCTGCTTCGAGCAGGACGCCTTCACCCCCGGCGACACCCCCGTCGTCCAGGCGGACCTGAACGGCCTGCGCATCGGCCTCATGATCTGCTACGACGTCGAGTTCCCCGAGAACGTCCGCGCGCACGCCCTGGCCGGCACCGACCTCCTCCTGGTCCCCACCGCCCAGATGCACCCGTTCCAGTTCGTCGCCGAGCAGCTCGTTCCCGTCCGGGCCTTCGAGAACCAGATGTACATCGCGTACGTCAACCGCACCGGCCCCGAGGGCGAGTTCGAGTTCGTCGGCCTCTCCTGCCTCGCCAGCCCCGACGGCACCACCCGGACCCGCGCCGGCCGCGGCGAGGAGCTGGTCCTCGGCGAGGTGGACCCGCAGCTGCTCGCGGCCTCCCGCGAGAACAACCCCTACCTGCGCGACCGGCGCCCCGGCCTGTACGCCTCCCTGATCTGACCCCGGCGCACCGCGTCACCCCCGCCGCACCGCGCCGGCCCCGCCCGCTTTCCCCTGCCTTCCCCCGCATTACGTGCAAGGAGTCCGCCCCATGACGTCCACGGTGCCCACCACCGCCGTCCCGCACAGCGACGGCCAGCCGCCGATCACCATGTTCGGCCCGGACTTCCCGTACGCCTACGACGACTTCCTCGCCCACCCCGCGGGCCTGGGCCAGGTCCCGGCGACCGAGCACGGCACCGAGGTCGCCGTCATCGGTGGCGGTCTCTCCGGCATCATCTCCGCGTACGAGCTGATGAAGATGGGCCTCAAGCCCGTCGTCTACGAGGCCGACCAGATCGGTGGCCGGCTGCGCACCGTCGGCTTCGAGGGCGCGGGCACCGAGGAGCTGACCGCGGAGATGGGCGCGATGCGCTTCCCGCCGTCCTCCACGGCGCTCCAGCACTACATCGACCTGGTCGGCCTGGTCACGGAGCCCTTCCCGAACCCGCTCGCCGAGTCCACCCCCTCGACGGTGGTCGACCTCAAGGGCGAGACCCACTACGCCGAGACCATCGCCGACCTCCCGCAGATCTACCGCGACGTCGCCGACGCGTGGAACGCCTGCCTGGACGAGGGCGCCGACTTCTCGGACATGAACACCGCGATGCGCGAGCGGGACGTCCCGCGCATCCGCGAGATCTGGGCGAAGCTCGTCGAGAAGCTCGACGACGAGACCTTCTACGGCTTCCTGTGCAAGTCCGAGGCCTTCCAGTCCTTCCGCAAGCGCGAGATATTCGGCCAGGTCGGCTTCGGCACCGGCGGCTGGGACACCGACTTCCCGAACTCCATCCTGGAGATCCTGCGCGTCGTCTACACCGAGGCCGACGACCACCACCGCGGCATCGTCGGCGGCTCCCAGCAGCTGCCGCTGCGCCTGTGGGAGCGCGAGCCCGAGAAGATCGTGCACTGGGCCCAGGGCACCTCGCTGTCCTCCCTGCACGAGGGCGCCCCGCGCCCGGCCGTGACCCGCCTGCACCGCACTGCCGGCAACCGCATCACGGTCACCGACGCCTCCGGCGACATCCGCACCTACCGCGCCGCGATCTTCACGGCCCAGTCCTGGATGCTGCTGTCCAAGATCGCGTGCGACGACTCGCTGTTCCCGATCGACCACTGGACGGCGATCGAGCGCACCCACTACATGGAGTCGTCCAAGCTCTTCGTGCCCGTGGACCGGCCGTTCTGGCTGGACAAGGACGAGCAGACCGGCCGCGACGTCATGTCGATGACGCTGACGGACCGTATGACCCGCGGGACGTACCTGCTGGACAACGGCCCGGACAAGCCGGCCGTGATCTGCCTGTCGTACACCTGGTGCGACGACAGCCTGAAGTGGCTGCCGCTGTCCGCGAGCGAGCGGATGGAGGTCATGCTGAAGTCCCTGGGCGAGATCTACCCCAAGGTCGACATCCGCAGCCACATCATCGGCAACCCGGTCACCGTGTCCTGGGAGAACGAGCCCTACTTCATGGGCGCGTTCAAGGCCAACCTCCCCGGCCACTACCGCTACCAGCGCCGCCTGTTCACCCACTTCATGCAGGACCGGCTGCCCGAGGACAAGCGCGGCATCTTCCTCGCGGGCGACGACATCTCCTGGACCGCGGGCTGGGCCGAAGGCGCCGTCCAGACCGCCCTGAACGCGGTCTGGGGCGTCATGCACCACCTCGGTGGCTCCACCGACTCCACTAACCCGGGCCCGGGCGACGTCTACGACGAGATCGCCCCGGTCGAGCTCCCGGAGGACTGACCTCCCCCGGAGCCCCCGTGACGACGGGCCGTCCCCGCGCGAACATCGCGGCGGGCGGCCCGTTTCCACGTCCCGGGGCCGGTACGCCGGGCAGTCGGCCGCCCCGCGTCAGCCCGTCGGGGTCAGCAGGCAGCGGCTGACCAGGCCGACACCCGCGTCCAGGGAATCCGTGAACTCCTCCGCCAGTTCGGGCAGTTCACGCAGGGTCCACAGCAGACGCGCGCCCGCCCAGGCGCCCGAGCGGGCCCGCTCCAGACTCCACGAGCCCACCAGGTGCGTCAGCGGATCGGCGATCTGCAACAGGTCCGGGCCCGGCATGAGGTCCTCGCGGATGGCCTCCTCCAGAGAGACCAGGGTGTCGCCGACCCGGTCGAAGTCGCCCTCCAGGGCGCCCGGCGCGCAGTCGAGCGAGCGGCAGGCCGCCACCACCGCCAGCGCCAGGTCATGGCCGATGTGGGCGTTGATCCCCGCCAGCGCGTGCTGGAGCGGATGCACGCCCGGGTGGCGCCGGTACTGGAACAGCGGACGCCAGCACGCCGGCGTCCGCCGCCCCCCGTCCGCCGCCTCCACCGCCGCCAGGTACCGCTCGGCGAACCGTACGCTCAGCACCGCCGCCCGGCGCGGCACGGGGAACTCGCCGTGCTCGATCCGGGCGTGCAGCGTCTGCGTCACCGCCAGGTACACCCGGTTGAAGACCGCCACCCCGTCGTGCGCGGGCAGCCGTTCGTCCAGCGCGCGCATCCGCGCGAGCACCGCTTCCATGGGGGCAGGTTCCCAGGCCGCGGCGCCACCGCGGGGAACTTGGCCGCGTGCTTCGCCGGTTCGGGCGAAAGCCGCTCAGGGACGCGTGTCGCGGCCGCCGTCGCCGGGGCCCTCGGGGGAGCCGGCCGGGCCGCCCGGAGCGTCGCCCCGAGCGCCGCCCCGAGCGTCGCCCCGCGCACCGTCCTCCGCCTGCGCCGCCGCCTCCTCCTCGTCGTACGCCGAGGTGCCCGCGTCGAGCAGCGGCTCCTGCCCCTTGAGGTGTGCCGGGGCGAAGAGCCGCAGCGCGTGGTAGCCCGTGATCACCACGATCGTGCCGAGCGCGATCCCGCCCAGCTCGAAGCTGTCGGTGATCTTCAGGCTGACGCCGCCGACGCCGATGATGATGCCCGCCGCCGCCGGCACCAGGTTCAGCGGATTGCGCAGGTCCACGTGCCCGTTGATCCAGATCTGCGCGCCGAGCAGGCCGATCATGCCGTACAGGATCACGGTGATGCCGCCCAGCACCCCGCCGGGGATCGCCGCGACGACCGCGCCGAACTTCGGGCACAGACCGAAGAGCAGCGCGAAGCAGGCCGCCGCCCAGTACGCGGCGGTCGAGTAGACCCGGGTCGCCGCCATCACGCCGATGTTCTCGGAGTACGTGGTGTTCGGCGGGCCGCCCACCGCCGTCGACAGCATCGAGGCCGCGCCGTCCGCCGCGATCGCCGTACCCAGCTTGTCGTCCAGCGGGTCACCGGTCATCTCGCCGACCGCCTTGACGTGCCCGGCGTTCTCCGCGATCAGGGCGATCACCACGGGCAGCGCCACCAGGATCGCCGACCACTCGAAGGCCGGCGCGTGGAAGGACGGCAGCCCGATCCAGTCCGCCTTTCCGACGGCCGACAGGTCCAGCCGCCAATGGTCGACCGCCGCCTCGCCGCCGACCGTGGAGTGGATCTTGCCGAAGACCCGGTCGAGCAGGAACGACAGCCCGTAGCCGAAGACCAGACCGAGGAAGATCGCGATCCGCGACCAGAAACCCCGCAGGCACACCACCGCCGCACCCGTGAACAGCATGGTCAGCAGCGCCGTCCACTGGTCCTGCGGCCAGTACGTCGACGCCGTCACCGGCGCCAGGTTGAAGCCGATCAGCATCACCACCGCACCGGTGACCACCGGCGGCATCGTGGCATGGATGACCCGCGCGCCGAACCGCTGCACCGCGAGCCCCGCCAGGAACAGCGCCGCGCCGACCACGAACACCGCGCCCGTGACCTGCGCGCTGTCCCCGCCGGCCGCCCGGATCGCGGCGGCCACGCCGACGAAGGAGAGCGAACAGCCCAGGTAGGACGGCACCTGCCCGCGCGTCGCGAGCAGGAAGATCATCGTCGCGATGCCGGACATCATGATGGCCAGGTTCGGATCCAGGCCCATCAGGACCGGTGCGACGAAACTCGCGCCGAACATCGCCACCACGTGCTGGGCGCCGAGCCCGGCGGTACGCGGCCACGACAGCCGCTCGTCCGGCCGCACCACCGCCCCGGGGGCGGGGGTCCGCCCGTCTCCGTGCAGGGTCCAGCGCACGCCGAGGCCCATGTTCTACTCCGTTTCGCCGGCGGGTGAGTGGGGGACGATCATCCCGGCCGCGGAACGGCCAGCGTTATATTACGGCTGGATTGCGGCGGGTTCGTCCCGGTTGGCGGTTCCGGCGCTCCCGGCGCCGTCCTCGTCCTTCGTGTCGGTCACCCGCCCGGGCCGCAGCACCGCCGCGCCCACCACCAGGCCGAACGCCAGCAGCGTGACCAGCCCGAAGGACACCACCAGCGAGGTCGCGTCCGCCACCGCGCCGATCGCCGACGGCGCGATCAGCCCCGAGGTGTACGTGATCGTCGCGACGCCCGCGATGGCCTGCGCCGGGGACGGCCCGCTGCGCGCGGCCGCCGCGAACGCGAGCGGCACCACCACCGCCACGCCCAGCCCGATCAGCGCGAAGCCGGCGAGCACGCCCGCGGGCTGCCGCACCAGCACCACCAGCAGCCCGCCGGCCGTCGCCAGGACACCGCCCGCCCGGACCGTGCGCACCGCCCCGAACCGGTCCACCACCCGGTCGCCGGCCAGCCGCGCCCCGGCCATGGTCAGTGCGAACGCGGTGGTGGAGGCGGCCGCAAGGCCCGCGTCCGTGTGCAGGACGTCCCGCAGGTAGACCGCCGACCAGTCCAGGCTCGCACCCTCCGCGAAGACCGCGGCGAAGCCGATCGCGCCGATGAGCAGGGCCGAGCGGGGCGGCAGCGCGAAGTGCGGCGGCGCCTCCTCGCCGGCCGCGCGGCGCAGGTCGAGCACCCCGCGTACGGCGACCAGCCCGGCCGCGGTCAGCACGAGCGCGGCGATCAGGTGGTGCAGCCGGGCGTCGGCGCCGGCGTGCGCGGCGACCGTACCGGCGGCCGAGCCGAGCAGGGCGCCGACGCTCCACATGCCGTGCAGCGAGGACATGATCGAGCGGCCGAGCCGGTTCTCGGTCTCCACGCCGAGCGCGTTCATGGCGACGTCCGACATGCCGGCGGTGGCGCCGTAGACCAGCAGTGCGAGGCAGAGGGTGAGCAGGTTCGGGGCGAGGCCCGGCAGGATCAGCGACAGCGTCCACATCGCCAGCAGCCCGCGCAGCGCGGCGCGGGCGCCGAAGCGGTGGTTGATCCGGCCGGCCAGCGGCATCGCGAGGGCCGCGCCCACGGCGGGAAAGGCGAGCGCGAGCCCGAGGGTGCCGGCGCTGAGCTGGGCGTGCTCCTGGATCCAGGGGATCCGGGTGGCGAAACTGCCGGTGACGGCGCCGTGCGCGCAGAACACGGCGGCGATGGCGAACCGGGCGCGGCGCAGGCGCTGGGGAGTGGGATCGGGGGCTGGGGCAGGCAGGGCGGCTGTCATGAGCGCTAAACTATCAGGGAGCCTGCCTGATAGATAAGACCCGGAGGCCGATCACGATGCCTAGGATGAGCGCGTGACCCCTGTCGTGCCCGCCGCCACCGCGCCGTCCCCCGCCTCGCCGAGCACGGCGCGGGCCCTCAACGACCGGCTGGCACTGCGGCTCCTCCAGGACGAGGGCCCCCTGACGGCCACCCAGCTCAAGGCCCTCACCGGACTGTCGCGCCCCTCGGTGGCCGACCTCGTCGAACGCCTCGCGGCGGCCGGGCTCATCGAGGTCGTGGGGGAGTCGGGCGAACAGCGGCGCGGCCCGAACGCCCGCGTGTACGGGATCGTCGCCCACCGCGCCCATCTCGCGGCGCTCGACGTACGGACCGACAGCGCGATGGCGGTCGTGACCGACCTGCTGGGGCGGGTCGTGGCCGAGGCGGAACTCCCGGTGGACGCGCCCCGGGCGGCGGTGGGCGAACTCCTGCGGGTGGCCCGCGCGGCGGGCGCGGCCGAACTGCACACCGTCGTGGTCGGCGCGCCCGGCCTGGTCGCACCGGCGACGGGCGAGCTGCGCGACACGTCCGGGCTGCCCGCCTGGCACCGGGAACTGGTCGCGGTGCTCCAGCGGGAGCTGCCCGCGCGGGTCCTGGTCGAGAACGAGACCAACCTGGCGGCGGTCGCGGAGCAGCGGGTGGGGGCGGCGCGCGATCTGGACTCGTTCGTGCTGCTCTGGCTGGGGGCGGGCGTCGGAGCGGCCGTGGTCCTGGACGGACGGCTGCGCCGCGGGGCGTCGGGCGGGGCGGGCGAGATCGGCTTCCTGCCGGTGCCGGGTACCGGCGGCCTGCCCTCGGCGACCGACTGCGGGGGCGGCTTCCACGCCCTGGTGGGGCGCGAGGCGGTGGCGGAACTGGCCGCCGGGTCCGGCTTCGCGGGCCCGGTGGAGGAAGCGGTGGCGGGTGCGGCGGGACCCGGGTTCCTGGACGCCCTGGCCGAACGGCTCGCGCTGGGAGCGGCGGCGGTGGCGGCGGTCCTCGACCCGGGATGCGTCGTCCTGGGCGGCGGCCTCGGCCTGGCGGGCGGCCCGCCCCTGGCGGCCCGCGTGGCGGCCCGCCTGCGCACGCTCACCCCGGTCCCGACGGAGGTCCGCGCCACGACCCTGGGCGACGGCGCGGTCCTGGAGGGCGCGCGCCTGGCGGGCCGGGACGCGGCACAGGAGGCGGTGTTCGGGGGGTAGCCGGTGGGGTGGTAGCCGGTGGGGTGGTGGCCGGTGGGGTGGTGGCCGGTGGGGTGGTGGCCGGTGGGGTGGTGGCCGCCACCCTTGTCCGCTGCGCGTTGGGCGTTGGAGGGGATAAGGGTCTCAACGCCCGCCGGAGCCCAACACCCGCCCCCGCTCCGCCGCGAAGTCGCGGAACGTGCCCTTGCCCACCGCGCGGTGGGGGGTCAGGTGGCCGCCGCGCCGGAAGGCGGCGTAGGTCCTGCCCGCCAGGGGGATCTCCACCACTCGCTTCGTGCTGCCCTTCGCCGCCAGGTAGGTGCGGGTCAGCGCGGCCAGGGTGAAGGTCTCCGGGCCGCCCATGTCCTCCACGCGGCCCGCGGGGGCGCCCGCCGCGAGGTCCGCCAGGCGGGCGGCCACCTCATCGGCCGCGATCGGCTGGCACCGTACGCCCTTGGGCACGGGGACGACCGGAAGCCTGCCCAGGGCGTCCGCGACCCGGCCCACCAGGTCGTGGAACTGGGTGGTGCGCAGGATCGTGAGCCCCAGCCCCGACTCCTCCAGCATCCGCTCGACCTCGAGCTTGGTCTTGTAATAGGGGAGCGGGACCACGTCCACTCCCACGATCGAGATGTAGACGATGTGGCCGACGCCGGCGCGGCGGGCGGCCTCGATCAGGTGGCCCGCCGCCTTCGCGTCGGCGCCGCCGCGCGGCGAGGTGGCGCAGTGCACCACGCAGTCCGCGCCCGCCATGGCCGCGTCCAGGCCCGTGCCCTCCATCAGGTCGACGGGGTGGTCCGGGGCGTGCCGGCTCAGGACGCGGACCTCGTGGCCCGCCTCCCGCAGCCGTGCCACGACCAGGGTGCCGAGGGTGCCGGTGCCGCCGGTCACGAGGATGCTTGTCATGATGTCCTGTCCTTTCGCCGAAGCCTGAAGCCCGAGGCCCGAAGTCCGGAGCCTGGAGTCCTGTCATCAGTAGAGACCGGACAGCCCTGCGGAATCTGACAGCCCACGCCACGCTCCGGGCGTGCCGCAGGGCCCGGCGGCTCATGGCCGCCGGGCCCTGCGGGCCTCAGGTCACCTGATCACCGCGTCAGCAGGCTCCCTGGTCCTTCCAGACACCCCATTCACCGGTGGTGCCGGGCTCTTCGTTCTGCGTCCACCACTGCGCCTTCCAGTAGCGGCCCTTGTGCGAGACGACCGTGCCGCCGTTGTAGACCGTGCCCGCCGTGTACGCCGGGCCCGTGCAGGTCCCGCCCGGGGGCGTGGTCGGGGGCGTGGTGGGCGGGGTGGTGGGAGGCGTCGTCGGGGGCGTGGTCGGAGGTGTGGTCGGGGGCTGGGTGCCGCCCGGCTGGGTCAGCGTGGTGCCGCGCGCCAGGTCCCCGGCGAGGGCGTAGGTGGTGCCGGAGATGGTCACGGTCCAGTTGGAGGGCGTGGACACCGGCAGGTAGTAGTTGAAGGCCAGGTCGACCGAGGCGCCCGGGGCCAGCGTCTGCCAGGCCGGCAGCTTCAGGGAGACCCGCTGGAAGTCGCCCTTCAGGCCGCCGATGTTGTTGCCGGTGTGGCCGCTGCTGATCACCTTCGTGCCGAAGCCGGACTGGTCGGAGGCGTTGTTCGGGGCCGAGGTGCCGTAGTCGAACTGGAACTCGGTGCCGCCGGGCAGCGTGGCGTTCGTGTTGTTGGTGATCTTGAGCTTCGGGGTGAGCGGGTAGTTGGAGTCGCCCAGCTTGAACTCGGTGAACTCCGTCTTGATGTCCACGGCCTGGGTCGGCAGGGCGGTCGCGCCCGCCTTCTTCGCGCCGTAGGGGGTGGCGGCCTTGAACTTGTCGTACATCAGGGAGGTGAGCGTGTCGCCCATCTCGTACTGGCCCTTGGCCGCGTTGTAGGAGTAGTCGCCCGCGAGTTCCCACACCATGGTGCCGCCGATGCCCTTGTCCACCACGTAGTCGGCCTTGGCGGCCACCGACTGCTCGTCCTCGGTGGACAGGAAGACCTTCTTCTGCGCGTTCCACAGCCACGGCGCCACCAGGGTGGAGTCGTACTTGCGGGCGTAGGTGCCGGTCAGCGTGGTGTTCGCGGGGAAGCCGTAGCGCGTGACGTAGTCGCCGACGACGCCCTTCTCCAGGTTCTTGGCGTGCCACATCGGGTTCGAGCCCGCGGGGGACTCGACGCCGTTGGTGTCCTTGTCGTGCCACAGGTTGTCGATGCCGACCGCGCCGTCGCCGCACTTGGTCAGGCCCGCGCCGGCCGGGCAGCTGGTGGCCGGGGCCTTGCCCCACAGGCCGTCGGTACCGCCCTGCACGTTCTTGAAGCCGCGGGTGTAGTACGGCAGGCCGATGTTGATGCGGCCGGCCGGCATGGAGCCGCGGAAGTAGTGGTAGGCCCAGTCGGTGTTGAGGTAGCCGACGCCGCCGTACTGGGAGGTGGAGTAGACGCCGGCGGCGGCGAGTTCGCCGTCCTTGCCGTCGTCGAAGAGCGAGGCGTTCGGGCCGACGTACTCGTTCCAGGCGCCGTGCAGGTCGTAGGACATGATGTTGACGTAGTCCAGGTACTGCTGCATCTGGAAGGTCTCCATGCCCCGCAGCAGGTAGCCGGAGGAGGGGGCGGCGACGGTGAGCAGGTAGTGCTTGCCATCGGCGGCGCCGGCCCGGTCGAGCTTCTCGCGCAGCGTCTTCATCAGGGCCGCGTAGCCCTTGACGAGGCCGGCCCGGCGGGCGTTGGCGAGCTGCCAGTCCAGCGGGTTGCCCGCGTCCTTCATCGTGGTCGGGTACTCGTAGTCGATGTCGACGCCGTTGAACCCGTACGTCTTGATGAACGCGACGGTGGAATCGGCGAACGTGTCGATGCCGGCCTGGTTGACCGAGCCGTCGGCGTTCGTGGCCATGGAGTAGAAGCCGCCGGAGGCGACCCGGCTGCCGTCGTCCGCGAAGTAGCCGCCGGTCTCGGCCCAGCCGCCGACGGAGACCAGGGTCTTGACGTTCGGGTACTGCTTCTTGAATTTGTTCAGCAGATTGAAGTGGCCCTTGTAAGGCAGTGCCGGGTCCATCTCGGCGCCCGCGACGCCCGGCCACGTCATGCCGGTGGCGGCGTTCAGCGGGCCGTCGGAGCCGACCGAGATCTTGTTGTCGGAACCGACGTGGGCGAAGGCGTAGTTGAGGTGGGTGACCTTCGACCACGGAATGTTGTTCGCGAGGTAGGCCGGGGTCCCGTCCTTGCCGGTACGCCAGCCGGTGAAGTAGCCGATGACGCGGCGCTGGTGGTCGGCGCCCATCTTCTCGCGGCCCTCGGTGTCGTAGACCGAGCAGTACGGGACGTCCACGCCCGCGGTCTTGTAGAGCCCGTCGGGGCGACAGCTCTCCTGGTCGGCGGCGTGCGAGACGCCGGAGGAGAGCCCGCCGACCAGCAGCCCGGCGATCGCGGCGCCGGATGCGAGGAGCATCGCTCTCGTACGTGTGGGGGACAGCATTGTGCCTCCTGGGGAGGGGAGGATGGCAGGACACAACGTGCAGGGGGTGGCGCAAGGGCCCGCGACGTGCGCACATCTGACGGGCTGTCTCCCTCGGAAGATGAAGCAGACGTTAAGAGGACTAGACCACCCCGTCAATAGGTCTGGACCAACGCGGGGCGGATGAGGCATCTCCGCGATCCGGTCGGCGCCCTTCCGGTTTTCCCGCCCGCCTCTCGGCCATCCGGTCGAGTACCGCTCGGATCCCGGCAGGTTGTGAGCCAGCCCACAGCGCTTCCCCGTCATGGGCCTTGACCGGCCGTGGCACACTGGCCCTGTACCAGTAGCAGCGCACTCCGGGGTCGGTGCAATTCCGAACCGGCGGTTATAGTCCGCGACCCGTCCGCAGCCAGCGGCCGGTTGACCAGGTGAAATTCCTGGACCGACGGTTAAAGTCCGGATGGGAGGCAGTGCGCGGCGGGCAGTCACCGGTACGCCGCCGCCGGCGGTTCGTTCCGTGCGTTCTCCGTACGGGCCGACCCGTTCCTTCGGCCTCGGCGTCCCCGTGTGCGCTTGTCCGCTTCTTCTGTCGTATCCCGACAGGCCCCGGAGTCCGTGCCCGATGAGGCAGGAGGACCCGGTGGCTCACCACGCCGACGCGAACGCCGCGCACGCACCGCACGAGAACGACGTGCGGGCCATGCGCCGTGCCGTCGCGCTCGCGGCCCGCGGCCTCGGGTCCACCAGCCCCAACCCCGTCGTCGGCTGCGTCATCACCGACGCCGCCGGCGCGGTCGTCGGCGAGGGCTGGCACGAGCGGGCCGGCGGCCCGCACGCCGAGGTGAACGCCCTGCGCGCGGCGGGCGACGCCGCCCGCGGCGGCACCGCGTACGTCACCCTCGAACCCTGCAACCACACCGGCCGCACGGGCCCCTGCGCGCAGGCGCTCCTCCAGGCCGGCGTCGCCCGCGTCGTCTACGCCGTCGCCGACCCGAACCCGCAGGCCAGCGGCGGTGCCGCCACCCTGCGCGCGGCCGGCGTCGCGGCCGAGGGCGGCCTGCTGGAGGCCGAGGCCGAGGCGGGCAACACCGCCTGGCTCACCTCCGTACGCCTGGGCCGGCCCCACGTGACCTGGAAGTACGCCGCCACCCTCGACGGCCGCAGCGCCGCCGCGGACGGCAGCAGCCGCTGGATCACCGGACCCGACTCCCGCGCCGACGTCCACCGGCTGCGCGCCGAGGCCGACGCCGTCCTGGTCGGCGCCGGCACCCTGCGCGCCGACGACCCGCACCTGGCCGTACGCGGGGTCGACGGCGTCACCCAGCCCCTGCGGATCGCCCTCGACACCCGCGCCGAGATCCTGCCGACCGCCCGCATCCTCGACGACGCGGCCCCCACCCTGCTCGTCGTCGGCGAGGACGCCGACACCCGGCACCTGCCCGGCGCCGGCGTGCTGCGGCTCCCGCTGCGCGACGGCCGCATCGGCGTCCACGACCTGCTCGACCGCCTGCACGCGCGCGGCGTGCGCTCCCTCCTCCTGGAAGGCGGCCCCACCCTCGCGGGCGCCTTCCTCGAAGGCGGCGCCGTCGACCGTGTCATCGGCTACCTCGCGCCCGCCCTGCTCGGCGCGGGCCCGGCCGCCCTCGCCGGCGCCGGCATCACCACCATCGCCCACGCGGTACGCCTCGACATCACCGAGGCCGTCCGCGTCGGCACCGATCTGCGCATCACCGCCGTACCCACCACCGCCCCCAAGGAGCACTGAGTGTTCACCGGAATCGTCGAAGAACTGGGCGAGGTCACCGCCGTCGAGCAGCTCGAGGAGGCCTCCCGCTTCCGCCTGCGCGGCCCCCTCGTCACCGAGGGCGCCAAGCACGGCGACTCCATCGCCGTCAACGGCGTCTGCCTGACCGTCGTGGACACCGCGGACGGCGAGTTCACCGCCGACGTGATGCAGGAGACCCTGAACCGCTCCAGCCTCGGCGCCCTGACCGCGGGCTCGCGGGTGAACCTGGAGCGCCCCATGGCCCTCGGCGGCCGCCTCGGCGGCCACCTGGTCCAGGGACACGTGGACGGCACCGGCGAGATCCTCTCCCGTACCCCCTCCGAGCACTGGGAGATCGTCAAGGTCTCGCTGCCGGCGGCGTTGTCCCGGTACGTCGTCGAGAAGGGCTCCATCACGGTCGACGGCGTCAGCCTGACCGTGGTCGAGGCCGCCGCCGACCACTTCACCATCAGCCTCATCCCCACCACGCTCGCGCTGACCACCCTGGGCCGCAAGCAGCCCGGCGACCCGGTCAACCTGGAGGTGGACGTCCTCGCCAAGTACGTCGAGCGGCTGCTCGCGGCCGGCGTGGACCCGCTGCACGCGCAGGCGCAGGAGACCTCCCGGTGAGCGCGGTCGACTGGCTGAACTCCGAGGCGTTCAGCGCCTTCGGGCAGCACATCAAGTGGTCCGACATGGTCGGCAACATCATCGGCCTGGCCGCCCTCGCGCTCGGCTGGCGCCGCTCCATATGGACCTGGCCCGCCCAGTTCGCCTCCGGCGTCATCCTCTTCGTGGCCTTCGCCGCCGGGCACCTCACCGGCAGCGCCGGCAAGCAGGTCGTGGTCATGCTGGTCGCCGTCTGGGGCTGGGCGCAGTGGAGCCGCGGCCGCCGCCAGGCCCAGGACGGCACGATCGCCGTCCGCTTCGCCACCTGGCGCGAGCGCGGTGTCCTCGTCGGCGCCGCGGCCCTGGGCACCCTCGCCGTCGGCGGCCTGTTCACCGCCTTCCCGGCGCTGTCCTGGGACCCCTGGCCGGACGCCTACATCTTCGTCGGCACGATCGTCGCGATGTACGCCCAGTCCCGCGGCATGGTCGAGTTCTGGTTCGCCTGGCTGCTGGTCGACCTGGTCGGCGTCCCCCTGAACTTCGCCAACGGCTACGCCTTCTCCGGATTCGTCTACGTCATCTACGGCGCGCTCGTCCTGTGGGGCATGCGCGACTGGTGGCTGCGCTCCCGTACCAACTCCGCCCCCGCCCTGGAAGGAGCAACGGCATGACGCTCAAGGCAGTACGTGACGTCGACGTCGACACCGAGGAGAGCTTCCGCCTCGACCCCGTCGAGCAGGCCATCCGCGACATCGCGGCCGGCCGCCCCGTGGTCGTCGTCGACGACGAGGACCGCGAGAACGAGGGCGACCTCGTCATCGCCGCCGAGATGGCGACCCCCGAGATCGTCGCCTTCATGATGAGCGAGTGCCGCGGCCTGATCTGCGCCCCCATGGAGGGTCCGGAACTGGACCGCCTGGAACTCCCGCAGATGGTCCTGCGCAACACCGAGTCGATGCAGACCGCCTTCACCGTCTCCGTCGACGCGAGCGCCGCCCACGGCGTGACCACCGGCATCTCCGCCGCCGACCGGGCCACCACCCTGCGCCTGCTCGCCGACGGCGTCAGCGGCCCCGGCGAGTTCGTGCGCCCCGGCCACATCTTCCCGCTGCGCGCCAAGCCCGGCGGCGTCCTGGCCCGGAGCGGCCACACCGAGGCCGCCGTCGACCTCGCCCGCCTCGCGGGCCTGCGCCCCGCCGGCGCCATCGTGGAGATCGCCGGCGAGGACGGCGTCATGCTGCGCCTGCCCGAGCTGATCCCGTTCGCCCGCAAGCACGGGCTGACGATCATCTCCATCGAGGACCTGATCGCCTACCGCCGCTCCGCCGAGCCGACCGTGCGCCGCGAGGCCGAGGTCAGCCTGCCGACGGCCTTCGGCGAGTTCACCGCGTACGGCTACCGCTCCACCGTGGACGGCGTCGAGCACGTGGCGCTCGTCCACGGCCCGATCGGTGACGGCGAGGACGTCCTGGTCCGCATGCACTCCGAGTGCCTGACCGGCGACATCTTCCACTCCCTGCGCTGCGACTGCGGCCCCCAGCTGCACGCCTCCATGGAGCGGATCAAGGCGGCCGGCCGCGGCGTGGTCGTCTACCTGCGGGGCCACGAGGGCCGCGGCATCGGACTGCTGTCCAAGCTGCGCGCGTACGAGCTCCAGGAGCGCGGCCGCGACACCCTCGACGCCAACCTGGAGCTCGGCCTGCCCGCCGACGCCCGCGACTACGGGGCGGGCGCCCAGATGCTGGCCGACCTCGGGGTGCGCAGCGTCCGGCTGATGACCAACAACCCCGACAAGGCCGACGCCCTCACCCGGCACGGCATCGAGGTCGCCGGGCGCGAGCCGATGCCCGTCGAGGCGGGCGAGCACAACCTGCGCTACCTGCGCACCAAGCGCGACCGGATGGGGCACGACCTGCCCTGGCTCGACGCGAGCGCCGTCTCGGCCTGCGGCAGCCAGTAGCACCCCGTCACCCACGAGCAGTACCCGTACAACCCGTACCGAGAACCCGTATCAGAACCTGTGAAGCACCGAGGAGAGCTGTGAGCGGCAAGGGCGCACCCGAACTGAGCGTGAAGAACTGTGGCGACCTGCGGGTCGCGGTCGTCGCGGCCCAGTGGCACGAGAAGGTCATGGACGGCCTCGTCGACGGTGCCCTGCGCGCCCTGCACGAGCTCGGCATCGACGAGCCGACCGTGCTGCGGGTCCCCGGCAGCTTCGAGCTCCCGGTGGTGGCGAAGGTACTGGCCGGTCGCGGATACGATGCCGTCGTCGCCCTCGGCGTGGTCATCCGTGGCGGCACCCCCCACTTCGACTATGTGTGCCAGGGCGTCACCCAGGGCCTGGTGCAGGTATCGCTCGAGACCGGAGTCCCCGTCGGCTTCGGCGTTCTGACCTGCGACAACGAGGAGCAGGCGCTGGACCGCGCCGGACTCGAGGGGTCGAACGAGGACAAGGGGCACGAAGCGGTCACCGCCGCCGTCTCCACCGCGATGACCCTGCGGACGGTCAGCGAACCCTGGCGCTGAGTGGCGCGGGGGAACCCCGTATTCTGAGGACCATCATGGCGAACGAATCCTCCAAGACCTTCGAGGAGCTCTTCTCCGAGCTCCAGGCCAAGGCGACCGGCGACCCCATCACCTCCCGCACCGCCGAGCTGGTCGGCAAGGGCGTCCATGCCATCGGCAAGAAGGTCGTCGAGGAGGCCGCGGAGGTCTGGATGGCCGCCGAGTACGAGGGCAGGGAAGCCGCCGCCGAGGAGATCTCCCAGCTGCTCTACCACGTCCAGGTGATGATGGTGGCGCGCGGGATCTCCCTCGACGACGTCTACAAGCACCTCTGACACCTCCGGGCCGGCCGGCACCACATCTCCCGGCCGGCCCCGGCCGACCCCTCGCCGTGCGTCCCCACGCCCCGCACAGCACCACTTCTTGATCGCGAACAAAGGAACCGCATCATGCTGCGCATCGCCGTCCCCAACAAGGGTTCACTCTCCGGACCTGCGTCGGAGATGCTCCATGAGGCCGGTTACCGGCAGCGCAAGGAGTCCAAGGAACTCGTCACGGTCGACCCCGAGAACGAGGTCGAGTTCTTCTACCTGCGGCCCAAGGACATCGCGATCTACGTCGCGTCCGGCAAGCTCGACATCGGCATCACCGGCCGTGACCTCCTGCTCGACTCCGGCGCCAACGCCGAGGAGATCCTCCCGCTGAACTTCGGGCGCTCCACCTTCCGCTACGCCACCCGGCCGGGCACCGCGAAGGGCCCCGAGGACTTCCACGGGATGACGATCGCCACCTCGTACGAGGGGATCGTCGCCAAGCACCTCGCCGAGGCCGGCATCGACGCCTCCGTGGTCCACCTGGACGGGGCCGTCGAGACCGCGATCAAGCTCGGCGTCGCCGAGATCATCGCCGATGTCGTCGAGACCGGCACCAGCCTGCGCAACGCCGGCCTGGAGGTCATCGGGGAGCCGATCCTCCAGTCCGAGGCCGTCGTCATCAGGCGCAACGGCGCCGACGCCGACCACCCGCAGGTCCAGCAGTTCCTGCGGCGCCTCCAGGGCGTCCTGGTCGCCCGGTCGTACGTGATGATGGACTACGACTGCCGCGCCGAGCACCTGGAGCGCGCGGTCGCCCTCACCCCGGGCCTGGAGTCGCCGACCGTCTCCCCGCTGCACAACGAGGGCTGGGTCGCCGTCCGCGCGATGGTCCCCGCCAAGGAGGCCCAGCGGGTCATGGACGACCTCTACGAGCTCGGCGCCCGCGCGATCCTGACCACCTCGATCCACGCCTGCCGCCTGTGAGCGCCGCCGACCTGCCGGCCGTGCCGGCCCTGCCCGTCACCTTCCGCCCCCAGCGCACCCGCGCGGTGCTGCTGGGCGTCGGCGCGGCCATGTTCGCCACCATCACGGCGGTCGCGCTGCTGCTGGAGCGGCTGAGCACCGGCGAGCGGATCAGCTTCGTCTTCACGGCCGCCCTGCTGACGTCCGTCCTGGTCCTGCTGGCCCGCCCCAAGGTGGTCGCCGACGAGAACGGCGTGACCGTCGTCAACCTCACCAACCGGCGGCGCCTGGCCTGGGCCGAGATCCTGCGGGTCAACCTCCGCCCGGGCGACCCCTGGGTGTTCCTCGACCTCAGCGACGGCACCAGCCTGCCCGCCCTCGGCATCCAGCCGGGGATCGGCCGTGCCCAGGCCATCGGCGACGCCCGCGCCCTGCGCGCGCTCGCCGAGAGCCGCGGATCCGGCGCCCACGACCGCTGACGCCCCGCCCCGGCACCCGCCCGTGCCATTGCGGCGGCGATCTCAATGACTACCCTGGTGGCGGGGCGCGTCCGTGCGCCCCGCTCGTGGCCCCGGACCCCCGGGGCCCATGGGCACCTGCGACTTGAGGAGTGACTCCCTCCAGCAATGGACGGATCGTCCGGTAGTACCCGCGCCGCCCTCTCCCCAGGGGTGGCGGCATGACCATCCCGCTACTCCTGCTCGTGGCGGCATTCGTTCTGATCCTCGCCAACGGCTTCTTCGTGGCGGCCGAGTTCGGCCTCGTCACCGTCGAGAAGCCCGAGGCGGAACGCGCCGCGGCCGACGGTGACCGCCGCGCCCGCCGGGTCGTCACGGCCCTGCGGGAGCTGTCCTTCCAGCTCTCCGGCACCCAGCTCGGCATCACCCTCACCTCCCTCGTGGTCGGCATGCTCGCGCAGCCCGCCCTGGCCGGCCTGCTGTCGGGGCCGCTCGGGGCCACCGGCCTGCCCGAGGGAGCCGTCTCCGGCGTCGCCGTCGTCATCGGCATGCTGCTCGCCTCCGCCGTCCAGATGGTCGTCGGCGAGCTGGTCCCGAAGAACTGGGCGGTCTCCCGGCCGCTCCAGGTGGCCCGCTTCGTCGCCGGCCCGCAGCACGCCTTCTCCCGTGTCTTCCGCCCGGTCATCGCCGGCCTGAACGCGGTCGCCAACCGGCTGGTACGGGCCCTGGGCGTCGAGCCCGCCGAGGAGCTGGCCTCCGCCCGCACCCCCGGCGAACTGGTCTCCCTGGTCCGCCATTCGGCCCAGGCCGGCGCCCTCGAACAGGACACCGCCGACCTGTTCGTCCGCACCCTCTCGCTCGGCGAGCTCACCGCCCAGCACGTCATGACCCCCCGCGTGAAGGTCAGCGCCCTGCAGTCCACCGCCACCGCGGCCGACGTGCTGAACCTGACCCGCGCCACCGGCCTGTCCCGCTTCCCGGTCTACCGCGAGCGCATCGACGAGATCACCGGGGTCGTCCACCTCAAGGACGCCCTCGCCGTGCGCGAGTCCCAGCGCGCCCGCACCACCGTCGACCGGATCTGCGTCCCCCCGCTGCTGGTCCCCGGCACCCTGCCGGTCCAGCCGCTGCTGGAACGGCTGCGCAGCGAGCAGCCCATGGCCGTCGTCGTCGACGAGTACGGCGGCACGGCCGGCGTCGTCACCCTGGAGGACATCGTCGAGGAGCTCGTGGGCGAGGTCCGCGACGAGCACGACCTCGCCGAGGACGCGGGCCCCGAGCTGGCCGCCGTCGCCACCGAGGACGGCCGCCCCTCCTGGGAGGCCGACGGCAGCTGCCGCGTGCAGACCCTGCGCCGGATAGGCCTGGAGGTACCCGAGGGCCCGTACGAGACCGTCGCCGGCCTCGTCGCGGACCTGCTCGGCCGGATCCCCGCCCCCGGGGACCGCGCCGAACTCCCCGGCTGGCGGCTCTCCGTCCGCCAGGTCGGCCGCAACCGCGCCGAGCGCGTCCGGCTGGTCCCGCTGGTCCCCGCGCCCGCCCTCGGTGCGTACGGGGACCCCGGCACCGCCGCCCCCGGCACCGTCGTCGCCCCCGGCCGCGCGGCCGTCCCCGCCACCGCGGGCATACCGGCCGCCACCGCGGCCCGGACCGCCCGTACCGCGGAGCAGCGGTCCGCCGCGCTCGAGGGGGCCGGCCGGTGAGCGTCCTCCAGCTCCTCTTCGCCCTGCTCCTGGTCCTGGCCAATGGTTTCTTCGTGGGCGCCGAGTTCGCCCTGGTCTCCGTGCGCCGCAGCCAGATCGAGCCGCTCGCGGCCTCCTCCAAGCGGGCCCGCCAGGTCCTGCACGGCCTGGAGAACCTGCCGCGGATGATGGCCGCCGCCCAGTTCGGCATCACCGTCTGCTCCCTCACCCTGGGCGCGGTCGCCGAACCCACCGTGGCGCGGCTGCTGGAGCCCGTCTTCCACGCCGCCCACGTCCCGCAGGGCCTGATCCACCCCCTCGGCTACGCGTTCGCGCTCGCCGCCGTGGTCTTCCTGCACCTGGTCATCGGCGAGATGGTCCCCAAGAACCTCGCCATGGCCGCCCCCGAGAAGACCGCCCTGTGGTTCAGCCCCGGCCTGGTCGCCTTCGCCCGCCTCTGCGGGCCGGTCACCACCGCGCTCGGCGCCTGCGCGCACTGGGTGCTCCGCCTCTTCAAGGTCGAGCCGAAGGACGAGGTCGAGGCCGTCTACACCAGCGCCCAGCTGGGCCGCCTCGTCCAGGACTCGCGGCAGGCCGGGCTGCTGGAACCGCAGGAGCAGGAGCGCCTGGAGGACGCCCTGGAGCTGGGCAGCCGCCCGGTCACCGACGTGCTCCTGGCCCGCGACCGGCTGGTCACCGTCGCCCCGACGGCGACCCCCCGCCAGATCGAGCAGCTGACCGTGCGCACCGGCTACTCGCGCTTCCCGGTCCGCTCCGAGGGCGGCGCCTTCATGGGCTACCTCCACGTCAAGGACGTCCTGGACCTGGAGGAGCGGGAACGGGCGGTCCCGCAGCGCGTCTGGCGCCGCATGCCCACCCTGTGCGCGACCCTCCCGCTGGACGACGCCCTGACCGTCATGCGCCGGGACGCCACCCACCTGGCCCAGGTCGCGGACCCGGCCGGCCGGGTGCTCGGCCTGGTCGCGCTGGAGGACGTACTGGAGATGCTGGTCGGCGAGGTACGCGACCCCGCGCACCGCACGGCGGGACCCGTCGCCCTCGCCCGCTGACCCGCCCGGCACCGGCCCGCCGCGACCGGCCCGCGGCCGCCCCCGCTACAACGGGGGCGGCTCCGGGCGGCCGCGGTCCTGCGGGCCGCGCCCTGAGAGCACCTCGCCGTAGGCCTGCATCAGGTCCGGCAGCCGCAGCGTCGCCAGGTCCTCCCGGGACGGGGTCGCCGGATACCCGGCCAGCCGCAGGTCCCGGTAGGCGCAGCTCTTCTCGTACAGGGTGCGCAGGAAGCGGCCGTTGCCCAGCTCGTCGATCCAGCCCTGGTCCACCACGTGCCCGCTGATGCTGCGCAGCTCGTCCAGGGCCTCCTCGTCCCAGCGGTCGCCGTTCGCGTCGGCCAGCACCTCACCGATCGAGGTCAGCTCCAGCGGCCGGTAGCTGGGGAAGTCCACCCGCGTGGTGAACCGCGACGACAGCCCCGGATTGGCGGCCAGCAGCCGGTCCATGCCGGCCGGATAGCCCGCCAGGATCACCACCAGGTGGTCCCGGTTGTCCTCCGCGCGCTTGAGCAGCACCTGAAGGGCCTCGTCGCCGTAGGCGTCGCCCTTGCTGTAGCCGGAGTTGGACAGGCTGTACGCCTCGTCCACGAACAGCACCCCGCCGATCGCGGAATCGATCAGCTCGTTCGCCTTGACGGCCGTCTGGCCGAGGAACTCGCCGACCAGGTCCGCCCGCTGGGCCTCCACCAGGTGGTCCCCGCCCAGCAGCCCCAGCGCGTAGAACACCCGGCCCAGGATCCGCGCCACCGTGGTCTTGCCCGTCCCCGAGGGCCCGGAGAAGACGAAGTGGCGTTTCGGCGGCTGCACCGGCAGCCCCTGCCCGGCCCGCAGCCGCGCCATGTGCAGCTGCGCCGACAGTGCCTTCACCTGCCGCTTGACCGGCTCCAGCCCCACCATCCGCTCCAGCTCCGCCAGCGCCTGCGCCAGCAGCTCCGGGTCCGAGGGCCCGGCCGGCAGCCCCGCCGGCACTCCCTGCGGCGGCACGGCCACCTTGTGCCGTACGCCCTCGGGACGGCCCGCACCGCCCGTCGCCGGCGGTGGTACGGCCGGGGCCGCGCCCCCGAACCGCGGCTCGGGCGGCGGCTCCGGCGCCAGCACCGGCTCGGCCTCGCCGCCCAGCGCCACCGCCGCGAAGTCCCCGCCGACGGGGGAGAGGTCGTACCCGTCGAGCCCGTCCGCGCCGTCCGCCTCCGCGATCGCCGTCAGCCGGGCCGCGGTGTCCATGAACGCCGGGTCCACCCGGTGCACCGCCCGGTACAGCGGCAGGGCCGCCGCGCTGCGTCCGGTGCCCTCGTGCGCCCGCGCCAGCCAGTACCGCAGCTCCTTGCGCTGCGGCTGCTCGCTGCGGCACCGCATCAGCGCCGCCGACAGCATCGGCTCGGCCTGCCCGTACATCTCCAGCCGGACCCGCGCCATCCCGCCGAACAGCCCCGCCTCGATGCCCAGCAGCGGATCGTCCACCAGCGGCTCGGTCTGGCGCACCAGCTGCTCCCAGTCCTTGACCAGGTAGGCCCGGCAGGCGTGCAGGAACCGTACCTGCGGATCGGCGTCCACCGGCGGCAGCGCGGCCAGCGCCTGGTCCAGCTCCGGCACGTGGCGGCCGTCCAGCCAGTGCGAGGCGTGCGCCAGCAGCAGGTCGCGCCGGCTCTCCAGCACGGGCTGGACCCACCAGCCCAGCCAGTACCAGGAGTTCAGGGTGCGCCGGTGCCGGGCGCGCTGCTCCCCGAACCGGTCCCGGTGCGCGTACATCCGCAGCAGCGCGTTGGCGGTGTCCACCCGCAGCGCGTGCAGCCCCAGCCAGGCGTCGGCCATCGTGGGATCCAGTCGCACGGCCGCCCGGAACTCCTCCTCGGCCTGCGGGTACGCGCCCATCGTGCAGGCGTCCACCCCGCGCAGCCAGGCGAGTTCGGCCGGGGCGTGCGGGCTTCCCTGCGTGCCGAAATCCATCACGTCCCCCACAAGCCTGCCCCCGTGGTGCGCCGCAACCCCCGCCTCGTGGCGTCGAGTTGTCGCGTGCGCCGATGAAATCAGGGTGGCATCGTACCTTCGGTCACTGGGCTTACGTAGGGTGTGACGGGCACCCGCCGGGAGGACACCGGCGCACGCAAGGTGACACAGGGTGAGGGTACGGTCCCGTTCGGGTGGCCCGCGGAACCGCGCGCGGGCAGAACGAAGCCCCCGATCACGGGGGAACAATCGGGGGCTTCGCGTCCACCGCGGCCCCGCAGGACCGCGCATTGAGAACGTAAGGCCGGTCCGGGCGTCTGGTCAAGCGCACTCGGAGGGCCGTCCGCAAGTGGATTTCCCGGACGCCTCAGGCCCGGGGCAACCCCTCACCGTCCGTGACGGAACGGGGGGTTCCCGCAGGCCCAGCGGCCCCGGAAGTCCACTCGTATCCCGTACCGCTCTGGCGCACCAGGGTGTCGGCGAAGGGGCGCGAAGGATCATCCGCGAAGTGCGCGCGCTCCGCGCGCTCCCATCCGTCCCAGAAGTCGGACAGTTCGCGCCCGTCCCGCAGCCTGCCCCGTTCCCACGCCTGCTCGCGCGGTGTCTCCATCCACAGCAGCCGCGCCAGGTACGGCCGCAGGGCCCGCCGCCCGGCCCCCACGCCCTCGATCAGCAGCACCGGCGCGGGCGGCAGCAGCCGCTCGGGGCCGAAGCGGCACGCCACCCAGTCGTAGGGGGCCCAGCGCGCCTCCCGCCCGGCCGCGAGCGGCTCCAGCACCTGGGCGCGCAGCCGCCCGGTCCACGCGAAGAGCTCCGCGTGGGTGGCGACGTCGTCCAGATGGAGGACCGGTGTGTCCTCGCCCAGGGCCCGCGCGAGGCGCTCCGCGAAGGTGCTCTTGCCGGACCCGGCGTGCCCGTCGACCGCGACCAGCCGCACCGGGCCCAGCGACGGCGGCAGGGCCGCCAGCTCGGCGGCCAGGCTGTCGAGGCTGTCCGGGGGCAGGGGGGTGCGCACACGATCCACCCGGCCAGCGTACGGCGCCCGCGACACGCGCCGTGCGCCCTGGCACAGGGCCCCCGGGATTTGCGACGCTGGCCGCACGACCGACCCCTGGGGGCTGAACGCCGATGACCGCACCCACCCCGCGCCGGGCCCTGCTGGCCGCCGCCCTCGCCGCCGCCACCGCCGCCACCGTCCCCGCGACCACCGCCCAGGCCGTCCCCGGACCCGCGGGTTCCGGCGGCTCGGGGAGCACGGCGGGCGGGGCCACCGGCCCGACGGTCGACAACCGGTTCTGGCACACGTACGGGCACTGGCGGGCCGGCACCCACCGGGGCACCGACGCCCTCGCCGGCGAGCGCCCCGCCCTGACCCTGTCGACGGCCGCCGGGCGCACCCCGTACGCCGACCCGCACACCGGCAGGACCGCCACCTGGGAGTACGCCACCTGGACCTCCCCGGTGCACCGCCCGGCCGTGCCCGCGACCGAGGCGATCGTCTCCTGGAACGCCCGCACCCCCGCCGGCACGTGGATCCAGGCCGAGCTGCGCGGCACCTACAGCGACGGCACCTCCACCCCCTGGTACGTGATGGGCCGCTGGGCCTCCGGCGAGGAGGACATCCGCCGGACCTCGGTGGACGGGCAGACCGACGGCCGGTCCACCGTGTGGACCGACACCCTCGCCCTGGACCACCCCGCCACCGGCCTGCGGCTGCGGGACTGGCGGCTGCGGCTGACCCTGTACCGGCGGCCGGGCACCCGCACCAGCCCCCTGGTGTGGCTGGCCGGCGCCATGGTCTCCGACGTCCCCAGCCGCTTCACCGTGCCCGCCTCCACCCCCGGTACGGCCCGCGAGCTGGCCGTACCGCGTTACTCGCAGGAGGTGCACGCCGGGCGCTACCCGCAGTACGACAACGGCGGCGAGGCCTGGTGCAGCCCCACCTCCTCCCAGATGATCATCGAGTACTGGGGGCGCAGGCCCGGCGCGCAGTCCCTGGCCTGGGTCGACCGCTCCTACAGCGACCCCCAGGTCTGCCACGCGGCCCGGTCCACCTACGACTGGGCGTACCGGGGCTGCGGCAACTGGCCCTTCAACCCCGCCTACGCCGCCACCTACCCCGACCTCGCGGGCGTGGTGACCCGGCTGACCTCCCTGACCGACCTGGAGACCCTGATCGGCGCCGGCATCCCCGCGATCACTTCGCAGTCCTTCCGCAAGGAGGAGCTCACCGGCGCCGGCTACGGCACCGCCGGGCACCTGATGACGGTCATCGGCTTCACGGACGCCGGCGACGTCGTCGCCAACGACCCGAACTCGCCGACCAACCAGGCCGTACGCCGCGTCTACCGGCGCCGGGAGTTCGAGAACGTCTGGCTGCGCTCCAAGCGGTACGACGCCACCGGCAAGGTCGTCTCGGGCACCGCGGGCGTCTGCTACCTGTACGCGCCGGCCCGCCCGAGCGCGGCCCAGCTCGCGGCGCTGGCCGCCGTCGGGGTGCTCGACCCCGTCTGAGCGGGCCCGGGACGGGCGTGACGAAGCTCTCCACCACGAAAGCGGCGATTACTGGCACATTGGACAGCAGCCGGGGGGCGTCCACCGCCAGTCCAATGATGTGAGACCGCCATGACCGCGAACAGCGCAGCCCCGACCCGTGCCCGCCGCCTCGTCCGCACCGGTGGCCCCGACGACGGCCCGGCGTGGCTGGAGAACGTCCTGGGCTGGACCCTGGTGGTCGTCGTCGCGATGTTCGTCACCCAGGTCGGCTGGCTCTAAGTAGTCCCTTCCGGCCACCGGGCCCTCCTCGGGCGCCCTCCCTGGGTCTTCCTTGGAGGGGCCAAGTACCCTCTGCCAGACTGACGTTGGCTGACCACCAGCACACGGGGACGGGCGAGGGGCGCGCACATGTGGGGACGGGGGACGGTCCTGGGGGACCGGTACACGCTGGCCGAGCGGATCGGCGGCGGGGGCATGGGGGAGGTCTGGCGCGCCGACGACGGCGTGCTCAGGCGGCAGGTGGCCGTCAAGGTCCTGCTCCCCGCGCTGCTCGACGACCCCGCGTTCTCGGCGCGCTTCCGCAGGGAGGCCACCGTCCTGGCCTCGCTCAGCCACCCGGGCATCGTCGACGTGCACGACTACGGCGAGAGCCGGATCGAGTCCGGCGAGCAGGTCGCGTACATGGTCATGGAGCTCATCGAGGGGCGGCCGCTGAACGAGGTCCGCGCCCAGGGCGGACCGCTCCCGGCCGAGCAGGCGCTCGACATCGCCGGACAGGCCCTGGACGCCCTGCACGCCGCGCACCTGCAGGGCGTGACGCACCGCGACATCAAGCCGTCGAACCTGATGCTGGGCGACGACGGCCGGGTGACCGTCACCGACTTCGGCATCGCCCGCTCCAGCGCGGCGAGCACCGGGATCACCGACTCGCACGCGGTGCTCGGCACGGCCCTCTACATGGCCCCCGAACAGGCGGAGGGCATCGGTGCCATCGCGGCCTCCGACCTCTACTCCATGGGCGTGGTCTGCTTCGAACTGCTCACCGGGGAGCCGCCGTTCACCGGCGAGTCGGTCGTCGAGATCGCCCTCAAGCACATCCGGGAGCCGGTGCCGGACCTGCCGGCCGAATTCCCCGGCCCGGTACGCGCGTTCGTCGCCCGGGCGCTGGCCAAGAAGCCCGAGGAGCGGTACGCCGACGCCTCGGTGATGGCCGCGGCGGCGCGCCGGGCCGCGGCGGGCCGGCCGCTGGGCGAGCTCGACGCCCCGGCGGGCCCGGCCGCCGCCGTCCCCGCCGCCGGTTCCGCTCCGGCGGGCGGCGGCACGGACGCGGATCCGGAGGTCTCCGGTACGCCGCGGCGCAAGCGGTGGGGCGGGCCGCGGCTGCCCAAGGTCGTCTTCGTGCCGGTCCTGGCCGCGGTGACGGTCACGTCCTCGGTGGCCGTCACCGTCTTCTACATCGCTCCCTGGGCCGGGGACACCGAGGCGCGGGGACCGGGGCGGCAGCCCTCCACCGCCGTCTCCGCACCCGCCGCCGACGGCGGGAACCAGGGGCCCGGCGCGGCCCCCTCGGGGAGTCCGGCGCAGGCGTCGCCGGGCGCGTCGGCCGTGCCGCCCGGCGAGACCCCCGGCGCTCAGGGCGGCGTCGGCGGCGCTCCCGCGGCGGGCGGCGCGGGTGGCGCGGCGCCCGTACCGAACCCCCCGCCGGGCGCGGGCGGCGCGGGCACCGGGAACGGCGCGGGCAACGGCGCGGGCAATGGCAACGGCGGCGGGAACGCCGGAAGCGGGACCGGCGCGGGGCCGGGCGGCGGCAGCGGGCCGGGCGGCGGCTCGACCACCCCCGGCGGGGCGGGCGGCGGCGGCTCCACCCCGCCCCAGGGCTGCGGCGGCACCGGCTGGGGCATCATCACCAACGTCGGCGACGGGCTCAGGATCGGCCTGAGCACCAGCTCTCCCCAGGGCGGCGCCAAGGTCATCATGGGCGGGACCACGGCGTACGGCTGGCTGCACGAGAAGGGCAGCTACGACACCCTGAAGGCCTGCGGTTCCGGCGGCCCCGCGATGAGCCGGGCGCTGGCGCAGTTCAACGAGACCGTGCGGGTCGAGCTCGCCGGCCCCTACGCGCAGGGCGTGTGGTGGAACCTGGAGAAGGCCCCCACGGCGGGCGCCTACTACATCAAGGACATCGCCTTCCAGGGCGGTTGCCTGACCGACAACGGCGCCGGCAACCAGCTCACGGTGGTGTCCTGCGTCGCCGGCAGCAAGGCCCAGCAGTGGCGGATCACCTGGGGGTAGGCCGTCTCTTCCGACCTCCGCAGCGGGGAAGGGCCGGCGGGGCCGGGGCGGACGTCCCGCCGGTACGCCTGATACGGGACACCTTGGCGGTGATCGGGGAGTTCGTCCCGGAGTGCCCGGCCCCGCCGCCCGCGCCCCGGATCCGCCCGGCCACCGGCCGATCTTGCACCCGTGACGGGAAGCGCCTGATCGGGCATACTCAACCCGCCGCAGCCGCTGACCTGCTTCTCCTGTGATCCAAGAGGGCAGCATCGGCTGTGGGAGTACCCAGACCCGGCGGCGTGTCCCACCACCTCACACGTCGCCGCCGTGCCCGACGAGGGAGGAGAGCGCCGCCATGACGGACCGCGCCACGCAGCCGGTGGACCGACAGCTGCCCACCGAGGAGTCCCGCGACCTCCTCACGCTCGTACGCGAGATCGCCGCGCGAGAGATCCGCCCCCGGGCCGCCGAGGAGGAGGAAGCCGGCCGCTTCCCCCGCGAGATCTTCACCCTGCTGTCCGAAGCCGGCCTGCTGGGCCTGCCCTACGACGGCGAGTTCGGCGGCGGCGAGCAGCCGTACGAGGTCTACCTCCAGGTCCTGGAGGAGCTCGCCGCGGCCCGCCTCACCGTCGGTCTCGGCGTCAGCGTCCACTCCCTGGCCTGCCACGGCCTGGCCGGATACGGCACCAAGGAGCAGCAGTCCCAGCACCTGCCCGCCATGCTCGGCGGCGGCCTGCTCGGTGCGTACTGCCTGTCCGAGCCCTCCTCCGGCTCCGACGCCGCGTCGCTGACCACCAAGGCCGTGCGCGACGGCGAGGACTGGATACTGACCGGCACCAAGGCGTGGATCACCCACGGCGGGATCGCCGACTTCTACACGGTGCTCGCCCGCACCGGCGGCGAGGGCCCCAAGGGCATCACCGCCTTCCTCGTCCCCGGCGACGCGGAGGGCCTGACCGCGGCCGTCCCCGAGAAGAAGATGGGCATGAAGGGCTCGCCCACCGCCCAGCTGCACTTCGACGGCGTGCGCGTGCCCGACTCCCGCCGCATCGGCGAGGAGGGCCAGGGCTTCACCATCGCGCTGGCCGCCCTGGACGCGGGCCGGCTGGGCATCGCCGCCTGTGCCATCGGCGTCGCGCAGGCCGCCCTGGACGAGGCCCTGGCGTACGCGCTGGACCGCAAGCAGTTCGGGCACCCCATCGCGGACTTCCAGGGACTGCGCTTCATGCTCGCCGACATGGCGACCAGGATCGAGGCGGGGCGTTCGCTGTACCTGGCGGCGGCGCGGCTGCGCGACGCGGGCCGGCCGTTCTCGCGGCAGGCCGCGATGGCGAAGCTGTTCTGCACGGACGCGGCGATGTCCGTCACCACGGACGCCGTCCAGGTGCTCGGCGGCTACGGCTACACCCAGGACTTCCCCGTCGAGCGCCTGATGCGCGAGGCGAAGGTCCTGCAGATCGTCGAGGGCACCAACCAGATCCAGCGCATGGTGATCGCCCGCCACCTCGCGGGGCCGGAGTCGCGCGGATAACGGCGGGCCCGCCCGCACCGGCGCTGGCAGGATGCCGGGGAGATGACCGGAATCCCTGACGCGGAACGCCCTGGCCGCGAGTGCCCTGGCGCCGGGCCGCCCGCCGCCGGACTCGCGCACGCACCCTGCGTGTCCTGCGGCGGGACCGTCGCTCCCGACGCCCGCTGCTGGGACTGCGGACGCCCCCAGCCCGGGTTCCGCGCGCACCTGGAGGTCACGGCGCCGGGTGGCGCGGCGGGCGTCTGCGACCGGGGCCTGCGCCGCGAGCTCAACGCCGACGCGCTGGCGGTGACCCGGGCCGGGGCGTGGACGATCGGCGTCGTCTGCGACGGCGTGTCCATGGCCCCGCGCGCGGACCGGGCGGCCCAGGTGGCCGCCGAGGCCGGGGCGTGCGCCCTCGCGTCGGCCCTGGCGGGCGGCGCGCTGCCGGAGCACGCCCTCGCCGACGCCGCCGTCCGCGCGGGCCGTGCGGTGAGCGCCCTGGCCGCCGGCCCGCGGTCCACCGGGGCGGGCCCGGCCGCCGCGCACCCGCCCGGCCCGGGGGCCTCCGGGGCACGGGTGCCCGGTGGGCCCGGCAGCCCGGGCGGTGGGTCGGACTCCGTCGGGGGCGCGCCCGCCTGTACGTACGCGGCCGGGATCGTCGGGCCCGAGGGCATCTGGACCTCCTGGGTCGGCGACAGCCGGGCGTACTGGCTCCCCGACGAAGGGCCCGGGTGGCTGCTCACCGAGGACGACGTGGGCGCGTACGACGCGCTCTCCGCCTGGCTGGGGGCGGACGCCGGCGACCCGGTCGCGGGTGTGCGCAGCCACCGGCCCTCCGGCCCCGGACGGCTCCTGCTGTGCACGGACGGCCTCTGGCGGCACCTGCCCGACCCCGCGTCCCTGCGGTCCGTCCTCGGCCACCGCCGCTCCGCCGACCTGCTGGCGGACGCGCGCACGCTGGTCGGCCACGCCCTCGGCGCGGGCGGCGAGGACAACATCACGGCGCTGCTCCTGCCGGTCGCGCCGGGCAGTCCCTAGGGTCCGTCCAGTCGTGATCCGCCGGACCGGCATCAGCCGCCGAAGAGAGGGCCGGTGGGCCAGACCGGGGACGAGGTGAGGTGGGACCACTCGGGGTCGCGGCGGCCCGGGACGGTGCGGCCCTCGCCCGCCCAGTGGGCGACCAGGTCGCGGTAGATGGGCGGATCCGGTAGCCGGACCGTCGGCGGATCCGGCTGCCGAACCGATTCTTCGAAGGCCGGGGGAGTCCCCCGGCGCCGTCTGCTGCCGGTCGGCGTATCAAGCACGGTCATGTACGGCCAACGCGGGGCCCGGCGCGCGGGTCACGGCGGGTATCCGTTCGAGGCGTCCCCTGGCGCGCCGCATGGCACGGGTTGCCGCCCTGTCAGGGCATGTCACGAGGCTGGCCCCGGGCGACTCTTCTGACGTACCGTCATATCCGCCGAGCCGACCCGTGCCCAGGAGGTTTGCCATGCCCGCGGACCGTCCCGTCGCCCTGGACGAATACCCCGTCCACCAGGCGCCGCTGTCCATGAAGTACGTCGCCACAGGCGACCGCAACGCCTACGACCGGTGCATCTTCCACGTCTTCGACCACGCCGGCCGCGCCGTCCTCATCCTCGGCCTCGGCGTCTACCCCAACACGGGCGTCATCGACGCCTACGCCACCTTGCGCCTCGGCGACGAACTCCTCGCCGTCCGCGCCTCCGACGCCCTGACCGACGACCGGATGAACCTCGCCGTCGGCCCGCTGCGGATCACCGTCGACGAACCCCTCAAGCGCCTCACCCTCCACTGCGACGCCGACCCCGCCGACCCCGGCGGCCTCTCGTACGACATCACCTGGACCGCCGAGTTCCCCGCCGTCTGGGAGCCCCACCACGTCCAGCGCCGCGGCGACCGCCTCATGCTCGAAGGCCGCCGCTTCGTCCAGGCCGGCCACGTCACCGGCACCGTCCGCGCCCGCGGCGAGGAACTGCGCCTGACACCGGGGGAGTGGACCGGCACCCGCGACCGCAGCTGGGGCGTGCGCCCCCTGCCCGGCGAGGAGGGCGGCCGCGCCGCCGAGGAGATGCGCCCCGAGGGGTTCCACTGGCTCTGGATACCCGTCCGCTTCGAGGACCGCTTCGTCATGGTCATCGCCCAGGAGGACGCTGACGGCCACCGCACCCTCAACGAGGCCGTCCAGGTCTTCCCCGAGGGCAGCGGCCGCCACGACGTCCAGCTCGGCTGGCCGCACACCGACATCCGCTACCGCCCCGGCACCCGGCACCCCGAGGCCGCCGTCGTCCACCTCACCGACCCGGCCCGCAAACCCCTCGAACTCGGCGTCGAGATCCTGAACTCCTCCCCGCTGGCCGTCGGCGCCGGCTACCCGCCCGCCACCGACTGGCAGCACGGCAGCTGGCAGGGCCGCGGCTGGACCGACCGCCGCTCCTACGACCTGTCCGACCCGGGCGCCCACCCCATGGCCGCCTTCGGCGTCACCGACCACTCCGCCCGCTTCACCCTCGACGGACGCACCGGCTTCGGCATCTTCGAGCACGGCACCTTCGGCCGCCACGACCCGAGCGGCTTCACCGACCACACCTCCGTCGCCCCGTAGGCACACCCATCACACCCGCCCGCCCCAGGGGGTCCACCATGGCCACGGCACCACGTCCCCGTACCTCCACCCGCGACCCCGAGGAGCTCGGCCGACGCCTCACGGCGTGGCTCGGCGCCCGGCTCCCCGGCGCCCGCGTCACCGGTGTCTGCGTCCCCGGCTCCAACGGCATGTCCAGCGAGACCCTGCTCTTCGACATCGAGCACCCCGACACCCCGCTGCGCGCCTGCGCCCTGCGGCTGGCCGCCGACCCCGACGCGTACACCGTCTTCCCCGCGTACGACATGCCCCGCCAGCACCGCGTGATGAGCCTGGTCGCCGAACACACCGACCTGCCCGTACCGCGCGTGCAGTGGCTGGAGGAGGACCCGGCCCCGCTCGGCGCGCCCTTCTTCGTCATGGCCCGCGCCGAGGGCCGGGTCCCGCCGGACGTCATGCCGTACACCTACGAGGGCAACTGGCTGCACGCCGCGACCGATGCCGAGCGCGCCGAGCTCCAGGAGGCGAGCATCGCCCTGCTGGCCCGCCTGCACGACCAGTTCCCGGCCAAGGAGGCCGCGTTCCTGCTGCCGGAGGGCACGGGCAGCCCCCTGCGCCGCCACGTCGAGGCCCAGCGCGCGTACTACGAGTGGGTCGTGCGCGGCCTGGCCCGCTCGCCGCTGCTGGAGCGGGCCTTCGACCGGCTGGCGGACCTGTGGCCCGCCGACGAGGGCGAGCCCGTCCTGGCCTGGGGCGACGCCCGGATCGGGAACGTCGTCTACGAGGCCGGCGGCTTCCGGCCCGTGGCCGTCCTGGACTGGGAGATGGCGGCGTACGTCCCGCGCGAGGTCGACCTCGGCTGGGCCGTCTACCTGCACCGCTTCTTCCAGGACCTCACGGTCGGTTTCGGCCAGGCGGGCCTGCCGGAGTTCTGGCGCCGCGAGGACATCGAGCGCCGGTACGCCGAACTCACCGGCCACACCCCGCGCGACATGGAGTTCCACACCCTCTACGCCGCCCTGCGGCACGGCATCGTGATGCTGCGCATCGCCTACCGCCAGGCGTACTTCGGCGAGGTCGAGATCCCGTCGGCCGCCGAGGACGTGGACGGCCTCATCCTGCACCACGCCAGCCTCGAGGCGATGGTGCGGGGAACCTACTGGTAGACCTCTGTAGGCCTCTGGCAGGCCTCAGGAGCCGGGTCGTCTCTTGCGGAACCCGGGCGGGATGGGCAAGAGACGACCCGGGGCCCGCCCTCAGGCGGCCTGTGCGTGCTGCTGGCGCAGCTGCGGCGCCGGCGGCGCCACCAGCCGTACGGGACGCGAGCCCGGCCCGCCGACGTGCGAGAAGGGCTGCGTCCGCCAGTCCAGACCCTGCGGGAGCGTCAGCACCACGACCGGCTCCAGCTCGGCGGGGCCGGCGGCGGCCTCCGGGGCGGCCGGCACGGCGTCGGCGGTGGGCCGTCCGGTGCCCGCGCACACTGTGAGCCCGAAGGGGTTCCACGGGGTCAGGCAGAGCGCGTGCTCCGGCAGGTACTCCTCGTCCGCGACGAGGGCGATCGCCTGCCCGCAGTCCGGGCAGGTGGCGTGGTGGACCTCGAAGGCGTCGGCGTCCTCGAGGCAGTCGTCGTCCTCCACGCCGATGAGTTCGAGTGGTTCCGGTTCGACGCGACCGGCGCGCTTGGCGTTCTGCATGGATGTACTCCCCCTTGGGTGGGCCGGGCGGGCATGTTCCTTTGCCTCGGCCACACCAGTCACTTCCCGTCGTGCGGCACGAGTAACCACGACTCCCCGGCGTACGACTGCATACCCCTGTGGGCTTGGTCACATGCCTGCCGCAGGTGCCACTTCCGGGCGGACACCACTGGGCCTGGACGGCCTCTGGGCAATAGGTTGAGCGGCTATGAGCGCAATGGAGGAGCTGGACCGCCAGATCGTGGACCTGCTCGTGCGGGACGGCCGCATGAGCTACACGGATCTGGGAAAGGCCACGGGACTGTCCACGTCGGCGGTCCACCAGCGAGTACGCCGCCTGGAACAGCGCGGGGTGATCCGCGGCTACGCCGCCGTCGTCGACCCCGAGGCCGTCGGGCTGCCCCTGACGGCCTTCATCTCGGTCAAGCCCTTCGACCCGAGCGCGCCGGACGACATCGCGGACCGGCTGGCGGGGGTTCCCGAGATCGAGGCCTGCCACAGCGTCGCGGGCGACGAGAACTACATCCTCAAGGTACGGGTGGCCACGCCGCTGGAGCTGGAGGACCTCCTGGGCCGGCTGCGTGCCCTGGCGCACGTCTCCACCCGCACGACGGTGGTCCTCTCCACCCCCTACGAAGCCCGCCCCCCGAAAATCTGACGCTCCGCCGCCCCCACCGGGGGCGGCCCGGTCGTACGGGGGAGACTGGTCCCCATGACCGAGCACACCCCTCACGCCGACCCCGCCGACCCGCAGCCCACCCGGCTGCTCCGCGGCGGCGAGGTCCACAGCCCCGCCGACCCCTTCGCCACCGCGATGGTCGTCGAGCGGGGGCGCATCGCCTGGGTCGGATCCGAGGGCGCGGCCGACGCCTTCGCGCAGGGCGTGGACGAGGTCGTGGACCTCGACGGCGCGCTGGTGACCCCCGCGTTCACCGACGCGCACGTGCACATCACCTCCACCGGGCTCACCCTCACCGGCCTCGACCTCTCCGGCGCCGGCTCGCTGGCCGAGGCGCTGGACCTCGTCCGCGCGTACGCCCGGAGCCGGCCCGCGGACCGCGTGCTGCTCGGCCACGGCTGGGACGCCGCCCGCTGGCCCGAGCGCCGGGCGCCGCGCCGCGACGAGCTGGACGAGGCGGCCGGCGGACGCCCCCTCTACCTCAGCCGGGTCGACGTGCACTCCGCCGTCGTCACCACCGCCCTCCTGTCCGAGGTCACCGGCATCCGGGACCGGGCCGGCTTCCGCGACGGCGAACCCCTCACCCGCGACGCCCACCACGCGGTGCGCGCCGCCGCCTTCGCCGCGGTGACCCCCGAGCGGCGCGCGGAGGCCCAGCGCGCCGCCCTGCGGCACGCGGCCTCCCTCGGCATCGGGTCCGTGCACGAGTGCGGCGGCCCCGACATCTCCTCGCCGGAGGACTTCACCGCCCTGCTGGAGCTGGCCCGGCAGGGCGAGGGCCCCCGGGTCTTCGGCTACTGGGCCGAGCAGGACCCGGCGCGGGCCCGGGAACTGGGCGCCGTCGGAGCCGCCGGCGACCTGTTCGTCGACGGCGCGCTCGGCTCGCACACCGCCTGCCTGCACAGCCCCTACCGGGACGCCGACCACACCGGCACCGCCTACCTGGGCGCCGCCGAGGTCGCCGAGCACGTCGCCGCCTGCACCGAGGCGGGCCTGCAGGCCGGCTTCCACGCCATCGGCGACGCCGCCGTCACCGCCGTCGTCGAGGGCGTGCGCGCCGCCGCCGAGAAGGTGGGCCCTGCCCGCGTCCGTGCCGCCCGGCACCGCGTCGAGCACGCCGAGATGATGACCCCGGCCACCATCGCCGCCTTCGCCGAACTGGGCCTGACCGCCTCCGTGCAGCCCGCCTTCGACGCCGCCTGGGGCGGCGAGGACGGCATGTACGCCGACCGTCTGGGCGCCGAGCGGGCCCGTACCCTCAACCCGTACGCGGCGATGCTCAAGGCCGGCGTCCCGCTCGCCTTCGGCTCCGACGCGCCCGTCACCCCGCTCGACCCCTGGGGCACCGTCCGCGCCGCCGCCTTCCACCGCACCCCCGAGCACCGGATCTCCGTCCGGGCCGCCTTCACCGCCCACACCCGGGGCGGCTGGCGGGCCCTGGGCCGCGACGACGCGGGCGTGCTCGTGCCCGGCGCCCCGGCCGACTACGCCCTGTGGCGCACCGGCGAACTCGTGGTCCAGGCCCCCGACGACCGGGTGGCCCGCTGGTCCACCGATCCGCGTTCCGGTACGCCCGGCCTGCCCGATCTCGGCCCCGGCCGGGAGCTGCCGGTGTGCCTGGCGACCGTCGTCGGCGGCCGGGAGGTATTCGTACGGCCACAGGGGTGATCCGGCGGTCGACCGCTCGGTACCGGCGGGCGGACCCGGATAGGTTCGGCCGGGTCCACCAGAGGTGGCCCCGCGTCGGGGTCCGGCGGTCCAGTAGACAACGGCCCCGGTGACCCGCAGCCGACGGGCGCCGGGCCGGCCCGAAGGACCGCGGGCCCCGGTACGCTGCTGCGCTGTTCTAAAATCGGCCTGCTGTGACAGGACCGTGTAAAGGGGAATCAGTGAGCAACGGCGGTGAGCGGAGCTACGGCCCGCTCGGCACGGTCCTCGTGATCATTCCGACGTACAACGAGTCGGAGAACATCGGGCCGATCGTCACCCGTGTGCGGAAGGCGGTTCCCGACGCCCACGTGCTCGTCGCGGACGACAACAGCCCGGACGGCACCGGCAAGCTGGCCGACGAGCTGGCGTCCTCGGACGACCACGTCCACGTCCTGCACCGCAAGGGCAAGGAGGGGCTGGGCGCCGCCTACCTCGCGGGCTTCGAGTGGGGCCTGGAGCGGGGCTACGGCGTCCTGGTCGAGATGGACGCCGACGGCTCCCACCAGCCGGAGGAGCTGCCGCGGCTGCTGACCGCGCTGCGCGGCGCCGACCTGGTGCTGGGCTCGCGCTGGGTGCCGGGCGGCCGGGTGGTCAACTGGCCCAAGTCGCGCGAGTTCCTCTCGCGCGGCGGGTCGACGTACTCCCGGCTGATGCTCGACGTGCCGATCCGCGACGTGACCGGCGGCTACCGCGCCTTCCGCCGCGAGACCCTGGAGGGGCTCGGGCTGACGGAGGTCGCCTCGGCGGGCTACTGCTTCCAGGTGGACCTGGCCCGGCGGGCGATCGCCAAGGGCTTCCACGTGGTGGAGGTGCCGATCACCTTCGTCGAGCGTGAGTTCGGCGACAGCAAGATGAGCCGGGACATCGTGGTCGAGGCCCTGTGGCGGGTCACGCAGTGGGGTCTGACCGCCCGCGCGAGCAAGCTCACGGGCCGCGACCGCCCCGGCACCGGCGACCGCTGACACCCGGGGCCGAGGGGCCACGGGGCCCTTAGGGGATGCCCGGTACCTCCGGCTGAGGTCGCTTTTACGCAGGCCCAGGCACACTGGGTGGTATGACGACCGGCGTTCCCAGCTCGACGGCCCCCCGGCGGCGCTCGCCCGCCCGCACGTTCCTCCCCCTGGCGGTCGCCGCCTGGCTGATCCTCGAGATCTGGCTGCTCAGCCTGGTCGCGGAAGCGGCCGGCGGGCTGGCGGTGGCCGGCCTGCTGCTCGGCGGCATGGTCCTCGGCGCGGTGGTGATCAAGCGGGCCGGCCGCCGGGCGTTCGCCTACATGACCCGGACCTTCCAGCAGGCCCAGGCCCAGATGCAGGCGGGGCAGCAGCCCACGGCCCCGCAGCCCGGCAAGGGCTCCGGCAACGGCATGACCATGCTGGCCGGCCTGCTCCTGATGATGCCGGGTCTGCTCTCGGACGCGGTCGGCCTGCTCCTGCTGGTGCCGCCGGTCCGGTCCTGGATCGGCCGCCGCACCGAGCGCGCCCTGGAGCGCCGGATGACCAAGGCCGCGCCCGGCAGCCTCGGCGACGCCTACCAGCAGGCCCGTATCCACTATCCGGACGGCAAGATCGTCCAGGGTGAGGTCATCCGCGAGGACCGGCCCGGGCAGCCGGGCCCGGCCTCCGGCCCCGGCCAGGACGGCGGCTACCGGCCGCCGCTCACGCCGTAATCGCCGCAGCCGTCAGCGCCGCACAGGCGGCCGCGCGCACGCCGAGGGGCCCCGCCACATGTTCTGTGGCGGGGCCCCTCGGCTTGTGCGGGTCCTGCTCGATACCGCTCGGTGGTGCTCTGCGTCCGCGCCTTACGCGGACTTGCGGCTGTCCCGCGGATGCACGGCAATGTTCATGGCGCCGGAACGAAGGACCGCGAGCCTCTCGGCCAGCACTTCCTCCAGCTCCTCGCGGGTGCGCCGCTCCATGAGCATGTCCCAGTGCGTTCGCGCAGGCTTGCCCTTCTTCTCCTCGGGCCCGTCCCCGTCCACCAGGAGTGCCTGGGCGCCGCACGCCTTGCACTCCCACTCCGGCGGAATCTCTGCCTCAACCGAGAACGGCATCTCAAATCGATGTCCGTTCTGGCATGCGTACTCCACCGCCTGGCGCGGGGCCAGATCGATGCCGCGGTCCGTCTCGTAGCTGGTAACCACGAGGCGCGTACCGCGGAGAGCTCGCTCACTCATGAATCGTGCCTCCCGGGCTTGTCGCCCACAGGACAGGTGTCGCTGTCGTCGTCATCCGGTCAACGTCCGGTCGGCGGTATAGATTCCCGCTCCGGGTCATGCGTCGCCCGTCGTGCCGCCCCTTGTTGTACCCACCAATGCCCGTTTTGTCACATCTGGCAGCAGATGTCACCCAGCGCCTTCACTAGATCAACACGCAGTAACGGTCCGCCTGGCAGGCCAAAGGCGTACACTACCGGCCCTTTGCTTCAACGTCTAAATCCGTTCAGGAACAGGATTCCCGGCCGCCTCGATCGCCCGCCGCACCGGCACCCTGGCGAGCAGGACGAATCCCAGTGCGAAGAAGACCACCAGCGAGATGATGGCGTCCCGGTAGCTGCCCGTGAGCTGGTACGTCAGGCCGAAAACGAGCGGCCCCACCCACGAGACCCCCCGGTCGCTGATCTCGTACGCCGAGAAGTACTCGGCCTCCTTCCCCCGCGGTACCAGGTGCGAGAAGAGCGAGCGGGACAGCGCCTGGCTGCCGCCCAGGACCAGCCCGATCATCGCCGCGAGTGCGAAGAACCACACCGGCGTCCGCGCGGGCAGGAAGTACCCCGCCGCCAGCGTCAGCGTCCACGCCGCCAGCGACCCCAGGATCGTCCGCTTCGCGCCGTACACCCGGGCCAGCCGGCCCATGCCCAGCGCACCCACCACCGCCAGTACCTGCACCAGCAGCACCGCCACGATCAGCGTCGACTGCTCCAGCTCCAGTTCCTCCGAGCCGTACACGGAAGCCTGCGAGATCACGGTCTGCACGCCGTCGTTGTAGATCAGGTACGCCAGCAGGAACGACAGCGTCAGCGGATGCCGCCGCATGTCCTTCAGCGTCGCCACCAGCTGCTTCCAGCCGGTGCCCACGGCCGCCGCGCCCGGCTCGCGCACCACCGCGCGGTCCCGCAGCCGGCGCAGCGGGATGATCGCGAAGGCGCCCCACCACAGGCCCGCCGAGGCCAGGCAGATCCGTACCGCCGTGCCCTCCGAGAGCCCGAAGGACTCGTGCCCCTGGTACAGCACCAGGTTCAGGACCAGCACGAGCGCACCCGAGGCGTACCCGAAGGCCCAGCCGCGCGAGGACACCGTGTCCCGCTCGTCGGGCTCCGCGATCTGCGGCAGATAGGCGTTGTACAGCACCATCGAGATCGCCAGCGAGGCGTTGGCCACGATCAGCAGCAGCCCGCCCAGCAGATACCGGTCGCCGCCCAGGAAGAACATCCCGGCCGTCGCCGCCGCGCCCGTGTACGCGGCCGCCGCCAGCAGCGGCTTCTTGCGGCCCGTGCGGTCGGCCAGCGCACCCACCAGCGGCATCAGCAGCACCGCCGTGAGCACCGAGAGGGACACCGTGTACGGGAAGAACGACCCGGCCCGCACCGGAATGCCCAGCGGGTGCACGAACCCCTCGGCGTCGGCGGCGGCCTTGGCCACCGCCGTCAGGTACGGCCCCAGGAACACCGTGAGCACGCTCGTCGAATAGACCGAGCACGCGAAGTCGTAGAAATACCAGCCGGTCTGCTCGCGCTTGCGCGCCGCTCTGCCGGCCGGGTCCTTCGACCCGGCTCCCGTCTCGTCCGTGGTCCGTGCACTCACGGCGCCCCCTCGCTGTTCCCCGTGCGGCCCGGCACCGGCCCGCGCCGGGGCCCCGCGGGCGTCCTACACCCAGGCCCCGCGCCGGTCCAGCACCGTGCGCAAGATGTCGATCCGGTCGGTCATGATGCCATCGACACCCAGGTCCAGCAGCGCTTCCATACGTTCCGGTTCGTTTACGGTCCACACGTGCACCTGCAGGCCCCGCTCGTGCGCGGTGCGCACGAAGCGCCGGTCGACCACCCGGATCCCCGCCTGGGTCTCCGGAACCTGCGCCGCCACCGCCCCGACCCGCAGCGCCGCCGGGATCGCGTAGGAGCGCAGCCGCAGCCCCACCACGCCGCGCACCCCGTAGGAGGTGGCCAGCCGCGGACCGGCGATCTTCTGGGCCCGGGCCACCCGGCTCTCCGAGAACGAGCCCACGCACACCCGGTCCCAGGCCCCGGCCCGCGCGATCAGGTTCACCAGCGGGTGCAGCGCCGACTCCGCCTTGATGTCGATGTTCCAGCGGGCGTCCGGGAACTCCTCCAGAAGCTCCTCGAACAGGGGCAGCGGCTCGTTGCCCGCCACCCGCGCCTCGCGCACCCGGCTCCACGGCAGGTCGCCGATCCGGCCCCGGGCGTCGGTCACCCGGTCCAGGGTCGCGTCGTGGAAGGCCACCAGCTTCCCGTCGGCGGTGGCGTGCACATCGGTCTCGAAATACCGGTAGCCCGCGTCGGCGGCCCGCCGGAAGGCCAAGGCGGTGTTCTCCAGCCCGTCGGCGGCACCGCCCCGGTGCGCGAACGGAATCGGAGTGGGGTGGTCCAGATACGGATGGCGAAGGCGTACGTGCGTCACACGCGCAGTATGGCTCCTCGGACCCCTGGGGCGGGAGCGACCCGGTGGCCGGACGGTGAACGACCGGCCGACCCCGCCCCCGCACCCCCGCTCCCCACCCCCGCCCCCCTGGCCGGAAGGGGCGGCCACATGACACCCTGTGGCCCGGGAACCAATCCAATACCGGCCCCGAGCGGAGCCGGTCGAGTCCAATTCGACAAGGTGGACCGGACAACATGGCTCAGTGGACCTCCGCCGTGGGCGCGACCCAGCTCGCCCGGCTGATCACCTCCCAGCAGCCGCGCCCCGCAGCGCCCGGCGCCCGCAAACCCCCCGCGTACCGCAGCCTCGCCGACGGCATCCGCCTCCTCGTCCTCGAGGGCCGCGTCCCGGTCGCGGCCCGGCTGCCCGCCGAGCGGGAACTGGCCGTCGGCCTCTCGCTCAGCCGGACCACCGTCGCCGCCGCCTACGAGGCCCTGCGTACCGAGGGCTTCCTGGAGTCCCGGCGCGGCGCCGGCAGCTGGACCTCCGTACCCGCGGGCAACCCGCTGCCCGCCCGGGGCCTGGAACCCCTGCCGCCCGAGGCCCTCGGTTCCATGATCGACCTCGGTTGCGCCGCGCTCCCGGCCCCCGAACCCTGGCTCACCCGGGCCGTGCAGGGCGCCCTGGAGGAACTCCCGCCCTACGCCCACACCCACGGCGACTACCCGGCCGGCCTGCCCGCGCTGCGCCGGATGCTCGCCGACCGCTACACCGAGCGCGGCATCCCGACCATGCCCGAACAGATCATGGTCACCACCGGCGCGATGGGCGCCATCGACGCCATCTGCAGCCTCTTCGCGGGACGTGGCGAGCGGATCGCCGTCGAATCCCCCTCCTACGCCAACATCCTCCAGCTGATGCGCGCCGCCGGCGCCCGCCTGGTCCCCGTCGCCATGGCCGACGGACTGGCCGGCTGGGACCTGCCCACCTGGCGGCAGGTGCTCCGCGACGCCGCCCCGCGCCTGGCCTACGTCGTCGCCGACTTCCACAACCCCACCGGAGCGCTCGCCTCCGAGGACCAGCGCCGCGCCATGGTCGAGGCCGCCCGCTCGGCCGGCACCGTGCTCGTCGTCGACGAGACCATGGCCGAGCTCAAGCTGGAGGAGGACCTGGAACTGCCGCGCCCCGTCTGCTCCTTCGACCCGGCCGGCAGCACCGTCATCACCGTCGGATCCGCCAGCAAGGCCTTCTGGGCCGGCATGCGGATCGGCTGGGTCCGCGCCGCCCCCGACGTCATCCGCAGCCTGGTCGCCGCCCGCGCGTACGCCGACCTCGGCACCCCCGTGCTCGAACAGCTCGCCGTGAACTGGCTGATGCGCACCGGCGGCTGGTCGCAGGCGGTCGCCCTGCGCCGTGCCCAGGCCCGGGAGAACCGGGACGCCCTGGTCGCGGCCGTCCGGCGGGAGCTGCCCGACTGGGAGTTCGAGGTGCCGCGCGGCGGCCTGACCCTGTGGGCCCGGGCCGGGGGCCTGTCCGGCTCCCGCCTGGCCGAGGTGGGCGAGCGGGTCGGCGTACGGGTCCCCTCGGGCCCGCGGTTCGGCGTCGACGGGGCCTTCGAGGGGTACGTCCGGCTGCCCTTCACCGTCGGCGGCCCGGTGGCCGACGAGGCGGCCGCCCGCCTGGCGGCCGCCGCACGGCTGGTCGGCACCGGTGCGGGCGGCAGCGGCGCGGAGCCGCCGCGCACCTTCGTGGCGTAGCGGACACCGGGCCGGCCGGCCACGGTGGGCCACCGGCCGCGGTGGCGTGACCGGCCGCGTCGGGCGCTACGGGGCCTCGGCCGCGACCTCGGGCAGCTCCGGGGCGTCGATCGCCGGGCCCTGCGCCTGGGCCGGGGGCTGGTGGTGCAGCGGTTTGCCGAGGATGCCGCGGCCCGGCCTGCCGGGCGCCGCCTCCCGCTCGGGCAGCAGGTCCAGCACGGCCTGGCGCAGCGCCTGGCCGGCCGCGTCGTCGTACGGGTCCGGGGTGGCCGGCACCTGGAGCCGGTGGACCGGGCCGCTGCCCAGCCGGGCGTAGCCGCGCCCGCGCGGGACCTGGGCGGTCGGCGTGGTGTGCGGGGGCACCCCCAGCACGTCGGCGATCTGCTGGATCCCGGCGGGCCCCAGGACCACCCGGGCCCGGGTGTGCGCCCATACGACGTCGTGCAGCAGCTCCAGGTGGTCGAACTGCTCGGCCACGGCCACCGTGACGTGCACCGCCCGGCCGTGCCGCAGCGGCACCTGGAGCAGCGCGAGCGGATCGGGGCAGCCCTCGGCGGACGCGAGGTGGCCGAGCACGCTGGGCCGGTCCAGCAGGATCCACAGCGGCCGCCGGGTGTCCTCCGGCGCGCCGCGCCCGGCCTCGCGCGCCCGGTGGGTCGCGATCAGCCGCCGCTCGGTCTCCTGGGCGGCCCACTCCAGGGCCGCCGTCGCACCGCTGGGGCCGCACTCGACGGCCAGCACGCCGCTGCGTCCGGCCAGGCACGTGAACTCGCCGCTGCCGCCGCCCTCGACGACCAGCACGTCTCCGCCGTGGAGCAGGGCCTGCAGTGCCAGGCTGCGCAGCAGGGTGGAGGTGCCGCTGCCCGGCTGGCCGACGGCCAGCAGGTGCGGCTCGGCGGAGCGGGGGCCGGTACGCCAGATCACCGCGGGCGCGTCCCTCGGCTCGTCGCCGTGCAGGACGGGCAGGGTGCGCGGTACGCCTTCGGGGTCGGTGAAGCCGAGGAGGCACTCGCCGGGGGAGGTCACGAACGCTTGCGCGGCGATGCCCGTCGGCAGCGGCGCCAGCACGCTCAGGTCGAGCTGGTTGCCCTCCTCGTCCCATGTGAAGAGGTACTCGCGGCCGCGGCCGGACTTGGCGTGCAGCAGGGCCTCGATGCGGGCCCGGGAGGCGGCCTCGCCGTCGGTGAAGTACGCCGGGTAGCGGATGCGCAGCCGGGTGACGCGGCCCGCCTCGTCGAACGCGTAGTCGCTGAAGGCCCGGTCCCACTCCCCGCCGTGGGCGAAGAGCGGAGCGGGGTCCTCCGCGATGGAGAAGTACGGCACGAGCGCCTCGTACAGCGAGCTGAGCCGCTCGCCCTCGGCCTCGCTGGGACCGGACGTCGCCTGCGTACGGTCGCGCCCGGCCCAGGCGGCCGCCGCCATGACGGTGATCAGGGCCAGCAGCGGCCCGTACGGGACCAGGGCGACCACCAGGACGCAGGCCGCCGCCAGGAACAGCGCGGGACCACGCTTGTCCTTGGGGGTGCCGGCCCACTTGCGGCGCCCGGCGACGGCCAGGACGCGCAGGCCGCGTCCGATGACCAGGAGCGGGTGGAGGACGTCCGTGGCGCTGTCGGCGGCCGTGCGCGCGAGCTCGCGGCCCCGGGCCAGCGAGGCGCTTCCGCTGGAGAGGATGCGGGGGAGTGGGCGCCGGGCCACGGGCGTCTCCTTTCGGTGCGGTGGGGGTGGGGCGGCGGACGGGCCCTAGAGCTTGATGCCGCCGAGGAGGCTGGCGAGGCTGGCCGTGCTGGCGGTGATGCTCGGCGCGATCGCGGAGCCCGCGAGGAAGAAGCCGAAGAGCGCGCAGACGAACGCGTGGGTGAGCTTCATCCCGTCCTTCTTGAAGAACAGGAAGCAGATGATGCCGAGCAGGACGACGCCTGAGATGGACAGGACCATGAGAGGTACTCCTGGTTCTCCTGGTGAGTGGGGGACAGTCACCATCAGTTGTTCCAGGCTCACAGGAAGTATCTATGCGACAAAAGGTGCATATGGGTGAATCTTCAAGTTTTTCACTGCACCGGCCCATCAGAAGTGGCGCGTTGCCGCCGGGCCCATCCCTTCCCCGGGTCCCGCCCGGCATGTGCGGTTACGCGCAGTACCCTGTCGATTCACCCGTACGGACCAGAGCGCCGTACCCGGTCCTGCCCGCCCGGCCTGGGGAAACTCCAGGCCGGAAGAGTCCCAGCGAAAGGCGGTACGCCCCGATGAGCGAGAGCCACCAGGAAGGCGCCGGCGTCCCGGACGAGGACGTCATCGAACTGGCCACCAAGATCTTCGACCTCGCCCGGCAGGGTGAGACCGCGACCCTCGCCGCCTACCTCGACGCGGGCGTCCCCGCCAACCTCACCAACGACCGCGGCGACACCCTCGTCATGCTCGCCGCCTACCACGGCCACGCCGACGCCGTCACCGCCCTGCTGGAGCGCGGAGCCGAGGCCGACCGCGCCAACGACCGCGGCCAGACCCCCCTCGCCGGCGCCGTCTTCAAGGGCGAGGAGTCCGTCATCCGCGCCCTCCTCGCCGGCGGAGCCGACCCGAACGCGGGCACGCCGAGCGCGGTCGACACCGCCCGCATGTTCGGCAAGGCCGACCTGCTGGAACTTTTCGGAGCCGAGTAGTCCGCATAGCTCCCCGTAAGCACCCCGCCGGCGGCCCGGGCAGGGTCTCGGGTAGGTCACGGCGACCGTAAATGTGGTCGCGGCGCACAAACCGCCTGGGTCATCATGGCGTCGGATCTGGAGAGCGCCCCGGGAGACGGGGTACAAACCCCGAAGGCCGGGGTACGGGGGAGCTCCGGGTCTCCGACGAAAGAGAGAAGTCAATGGTCTACATCGAGCGGAACATGACGGCGGACGCCCTCACATGCTGTTACGCGGCCTTGTGAAACCCGATTCCCGGTTGCGTCCCCAGCTTGATTTGAGGCCATTCCCATGTTCGAACCAGTCATAGCGCCCAGCGGTACCCTGCTCGGGCTCCTCCAGCGGGGCCGCGGCGACGGCACGCTCCACGCCCTGGCCGCCCCCCGGGCCGAGGCCCTCGCGGCGCTCAACCAGTGCGTGCTGCACGATCCGCGGCAGGACTGGCAGGTCGAGAACCGCTCCTTGTACTACGCCAGGCTCTACCTGGACCTCGACGGCCCGCTCGGCGAGATCGAATCCCACCTCTTCTGTCCCGACGACCTCGTGGACGAGGACGAGGGCCGCACCGGCCTCGCCCTCTCCGTGCTCGGCCACCTCGCCTCCTACGGCCGCGACGACGCGCTCATGCTGCTGCGCCGCTACGCCGCCTCCGGGGCGAGCTGGTCATGGGCCCTGGACGAGCTCGCCCTGCGCGACGACGACGCGGGCCTGCGCGGCCTCGCCGCGCCCGTGCTCGGCCGCTTCCCCGCCACCCCCGAGGGCGAGGCGCGGCTGGCCGCCGCCGTACGCGACGCCTACGAGCCCCGCCCGTGGTGGCTGTGGGAGGAGACGCCGGAGTTCGGCGACCGCCTGCGCGCCGCCCGCCGGCAGGGCTCCTTCGACCGCTGGCAGCGCCAGCTGACGCCGTCGGGGCCGCGCCCCGGGTGGGGTGTGGCCGCCGTCTTCGAATGGGCCGAGGACGGCCTGCGCCGCGGCACCCCGCTGCACGTCCCCGCCGCCCGCTGCCTGGCCGCCGTCGCCACCCCGGAGGACCGCGCGGAGATCTTCGCCGCGGCCGCCGGCGCGGCGGGCGAGGCCGCCCGCGCCACCGCCCTGCACCACCTGGTCCTCGCGGAGCCGGAGAATCCGGCCGTGCTGGACCTCGTCGAGGCCGCCGGCGACGAAGCCGCCGTCGCTGCGTACGCCCGGATGTGCGGGCCCGCCGCCGTGGCCCGGGCCCGGGTCTGGGTGCACCGCCCCGACGCCCTGGGGACCGCCGCGGCCACCCTCCTGGCGAGCCGGGGCGGGCCGCAGGACGCGGCCCTGGTCCTGGCCGCCCTGCGCATCACCGTCCGTACCGCCGGTCCGGACGCCGCCTCCCTCTTCGCCCTCGTCGACGGCGCGGGCCGGCTCGCCATCGCCTGCGCGGCGCCGATCCTGCGCCACGTCTACCGCGAGACCTCCTCGTCCCACCTGCGCGGCCGCACGGCCCGTGCCCTGGCCAGCACGGACCCGTCCTTCGCGGCGGGCTTCGCGGTCGAATGCCTCTGGGACTGCGAGGAGACCACCCGCGAGGTGGCGGCCCGCCACGCGGAGACGGCGGACGCCCGCGTCACGCCGCGGCTGCGCCGCCTGGCGTCGGATCCGGCGGAGGAGGAGGACGTGCAGTCGGCGGTGCGGAGCCGGATAGCGCCGGAGTCGGCCGTGTAGCCCCGCCGGCAGCCCCACCGACAGCGCTCGGCCCGGCCCCCTGCATGAGGGGGCCGGGCCGAGCGCTGTGACGGCACGCGGCCGCGGAGCGCGATCAGGGATCCATTGTGGGCGGTACGCCGGGGGGCGGCGGGGTGTAGCCGGGGGGCAGGGTGGGGGGCCCCAACCGCTGGGCCTCCCGGGCGGCCTCCGTCAGGTCGGTTGCGCAGTACGGGGCCCACTCGGTCCGCAGGACTCGGAAGCCGAGTCCCTGCTTCCCCTCCCACAACGGGGCGTAGTACGTCCACGCGAGCGCGAGTGTGTGTCCTGGGGGGACCGCCTTCGGATTGACCCTGAGGGTGCGTCCGTCATCGCCGAACGACAGACCGGCCGCGGGATCTGTGCGCGGCTTCAAGCCGCCCCACAGCCCAGCCGACCCGCACTCGCGTTCCGGCACCGGCTGGAGCGCGACGGCCTCGACCCCCAGTTGCTTCAGCCGGGCGGCCAGGGCCGGTACCTGCTCCCGCCGGGGCGGATCGAACCGCAGCGACCCGTCCCGCTCCTTCGTGATCCGGGGCGCGTCCGTCCCCGAAGGGCTCGGCGTGCCGGCGGGCAGCGAGCCGGTGTGGCTGCTGCCCGTCAGGGTCATGACGGCGACCACGGCGGCCGTGGCGACTCCCACGGCGAGCGGGAGGCCGTACCGCCGTGCGAAGGACCGGGCGGGGGGCGTCGGCGCGACCTCCGGGAGACGGGCCAGGAGCGCGGCCTTCAGCCGCTCCTCGAAGCCGGTGGGCCGGGTGCTCATCGGGCTGCCTCCAACTGGTGCTCGGTCATGGGGCCCGGGGCGCCCAGGGCGCGCCGCGCCCGGTGCAGGCGGACGCGGACCGTCGCCCGGGTGACGCCGAGGGCCTGCGCGGCCTCGGCGGGGGTGAGCTGGTCGACCACCACCAGGTCGAGTGCGGCCCGCAGCGGCTCGGACAGCGCGGCGTGGCGATCGGCCAGCTCGCGGAAGGCCCGCTCGGCGTCGATCCGCTCCTCCAGCGCCGCGACGTCCTCGTCGTCGAGGAGACGGCGGCCGCTCAGCCGGGCCAGCGCGCTGCTCTCGCGGGCCCGTCCGCGGGCATGGCCCGACAGCACGTTGCGGGCTATGCCGAACAGCCAGGCGACCGGAGCTCCCCTGTGGCCCCGGTAAGTGCCGGCCGATCCCATGGCCGCGAGGAAGATGTCCGCGGTCAGGTCCGCCGCCAGGTGCGGGTCCGCCACCCGGCGGGTGACGAAGCCGAGCACGGCGTCGATGTGTTCCTCGTAGAACGCCCCGAACCCCTCGGGCGTGGTGAGATCCGGTGGTCCGGTCTCGTGGCGTGGGCTCAGCACCCGGTTCCTCCCCTGCGCAGGGGGCCCGGTCGGCCCCCTCACCCTGTACTTGGCCGGAACCCGTCGAAGCGTTTCACCGGGCCCGTACGAAGCGCAGCGCGACCCCGGGCCGGGCCTGCGCGGCCGCGTCCAGGGCCGGCCCCGGCGGGACCACGCCCACCACCGGGTAGCCGCCCGTCACCGGGTGGTCGGCCAGGAACACCACCGGCAGGCCGTCCGGCGGGACCTGGACCGCGCCCAGCACCATGCCCTCGCTCGGCAGTTCCCCCGGGCGGGCGCGGACCAGCGCGGAGCCGGCCTCCGTGCGCAGGCCGATGCGGTTGGACAGCGCCGAGACCCGGAACACCGCGCGCCACATCCCGGCCAGCGAGACCCCGGTGAACCAGTCGGCGCGCGGGCCGAGCCGCAGCGGGAGGACCAGCTCCGAAGGCGGCCCGGGCAGCGGGCAGGGCTCCGCCGCGGGGGCCGGATCCGGTCCGGCCGGGCCCACCGGGAGCAGCGTCCCGGCCGACACGAGCGCCGGCCCCAGGCCCGACAGCAGGTCCGTCGAACGGCTGCCCAGCACCTCCGGCACCGCGAAACCGCCGCGCACCGCGACGTAGGCCCGCACCCCGCCCGCCGCCCGGCCCACGTCCAGCAGCGCGCCCGCCGGGACCCGCACCGGTGCGCCCCAGGCCGCCGGCCGGCCGGCCACCCGTACCGGGCACGGCGTGCCCGTGACCGCCACCGTCACCGGAGCCGTCGCGCGCAGCGCCACGCCGTCGAGCGTGGTCTCCAGGGCGGCCGCCCCGGCCGGGTTGCCCAGCAGCCGGTTGGCCAGGGCGTAGGCGCCCGCGTCCAGGGCGCCCGACCTCGGCACCCCCAGGTGCGCGTACCCGGGGCGCCCGCGGTCCTGGACCGTGGTCAGCGCCCCCGCCCGTACGACCTCCAGGGCGGCCCCGGCGCCGCCACCCCCGTGCACGCTCACCCCGCCACCTCCGTGAACCGGACCCGGACGCCCGGGGCGAACAGGGCCGCCGGTTCCCGCGCCGGGTCCCACAGGACCGCGTCGGTCGTGCCGAGGAGCTGCCAGCCGCCGGGGGAGGAGCGCGGGTACACCCCCGCGTACTCGCCCGCCAGAGCCAGGGAACCCGCCGGGACCGCCGTGCGCGGGGTGGCGCGGCGCGGGAGGTGCAGGTGCGGCGGCAGTCCCGTCAGGTAGCCGAAACCGGGAGCGAATCCGCAGAACGCCACGCGGAACGGCGTACCGGTCACGATCCCCGCCACCTCCCGCGGCGCCACCCCCCACAGCGCGGCCACCTCGGCCAGGTCGGGGCCGTCGAACCGGACCGGCACGGTGACCTGCGGCCCCTGGGCCGGCGGGAGAACCGGGACGTCCCAGCCGGTCACGCGCGCCGCGAGGGCCGCCGGATCCGGCACCCCGTCCAGCAGGACCGTCCGGGCCGCGGGCACGATGTCCACCACCCCGTCCAGCTCGTCGCGGCGGCGCAGCAGCTCGGCGTGGAGCGCCGCCACCTCCGCCGCCGAGTCCGCCTCCAGCAGCAGCGCGCCCGCCCCCACGGGCAGCGCCCTCACGTGAACGCCTCCACCCGTACCCCGGCCCCGGCCAGCGCCCGCCGTACCCGCAGCGCCAGGTCCGCCGCGCCCGGGGTGTCCCCGTGCAGGCACAGCGACCGCCCGGCGCCGCCCCGGACCAGGGCCAGCGCCTGGGCCTCGACGGCCTCCGGATCGTGCAGCACCGCGCCCGGCTCACCGCGCGGCACCAACGTGCCGTGCGGGGTGTACGCGCGGTCCGCGAACGCCTCGGGCACAGCCGTCAGTCCCGCGTCCGCCGCCGCCGTCAGCAGCAGCGACCCCGGCAGCCCCAGCACCGGCAGCCCGGCGCCGGCCCCCGTGGCCAGCCGGACCCCGGCCACCACGGCGCGCGCCTGCGCCTCGTCGTGCACCGTGCGGTTGTACAGCGCGCCGTGCGGTTTCACGTACGACACCCGCGATCCCGCGGCCCGCGCGAACACCTCCAGCGCCCCGATCTGGTACGCCACCTCGTCCGCCAGCTCCTGCGGCGGCACGTCCATCGCGCGCCGCCCGAAGCCCGCCAGATCCCGGTACGAGACCTGCGCCCCGATCCGTACGCCCCGCGCGGCCGCCAGCTCGCAGACCCGCCGCATGATGGACGGGTCCCCGGCGTGGAAACCGCACGCCACGTTCGCGCTCGTCACCACCGACAGCAGCGCCTCGTCGTCGGTGAGCGCCCACCGCCCGAACCCCTCGCCCAGATCGGCGTTCAGGTCGATCACGAGGTCGGCCGCGCCCTCAGCAGGTGTGATCATGGAAGCCATGCGGTGAGCGTAGAACAGCCGCCGCGCGGCCGACGCACGGCTGCCGCGCACCCGGGGACGATCCGGCCGAACCGTGCCGTTTGGGTTGTTGTCCGTGGGAGCGCCTAATCTTTCCGTCGTGACGTTTCCCGCCCCGGCCAAGACCCTCCCCTCCCCGGCGCCGGGCCCGGCCGCTGACGAGGGCCTGGCCCGGCGGCTGCGTGCCCTGGCCTGCACGGCCCCGCTGCACGACCTCGACGCGCGCAAGGCCAACCTCGCCGGCGAGTACGGCGTCTACGCCATGGCGGAGGTCGCGCTCGCCGCGATCGACCTGGTCACGCTGAACATGGACTTCGACACCGGCGCCGACCACGAGCAGATAGTGGCCCGGCTGCTGCCGCGCGTCGCCGCCCAGGCCCCGGACCGCCCCGCCGCCGAGCACGAGCGCGTGGCCCGCTGGGTCCTGGAGAACCTGATCAACGTCGGGAGCGTCGACCGCGGCTTCCGCGCGATCTACGGCACCTTCGGGCCCGACGGCGTCTACGTGCGCCGCGACTACGACTTCAAGCTCATCGAGGAAGTCCCCGGCTACGGCGGCGCCGTCTACCTGCGCACCACCGACGAGGCCGTGAACGTCCTCGTCGGCGCCCTCGACACCGACGTCACCAGCGCCCAGATCGCCGCCGAGGTCAAGCTGGAGGTCCTCATCAGCCGCGGCCGCCTCGCGGACGCGCAGCTCGCCGCCGAGCAGGCCCGCTACCGCACCGTCCAGTACGCCGAGACGCTGCGCCGCACCCTGGACGCCACCCGGCGCAACGTCCGCGCGGTCGACTGGCTGGAAGCCGTCCCCGACATGATCGCCGAGGCGCTGGACCACGTCGCGGACCGCTACCGCCACGAGAACGCCATCCTCACCAACATCCGCAAGGCCCGCGACGAGGCCGAGGACCCCGAGCACAAGCGGCGCGCCGCGGAGCTCGTCGACATCGTCAAGGACTGCATCCGCCGCCACACCCAGCTGCAGTCCCGCCTGCTGGAGGCCGGCCCGCTCTTCCGCGCCGAGCAGGACCGCCAGGCCTTCGCCGCGCCGGCACCGCGCTCCGGCATCGACCTGTACGGGCAGCTGGTCGCCCCGGTCCTGCCGCTGCCGGTGTCGCAGGCCCGCCGGGTCACGGATGCCTTCTTCGCCGCCGGCACCGGGCTGCGCACCCCCGTCTCGGTCCGCGTCACCGACCTCGTCGACATCCTGCTGACCCCGCCGCTGGAGCGCGAGCACCTGGGCATCGAGATGCCCGAGCCGGACCTGATCGCGACGCCGGACGACAGCCGGTTCAGTGAGGAGCAGCTGGCGGCCGCCATGCGCCTGCTCGACCTGCCGCACGACGCCCCGCGCCGGCTGTCCGGCCTGCTGGCCGAGGCCCGGCCGGTCGACCCCGACCTGCCCTACCTGGTGGCCCTGCTGGCCGTCCACGCCGCCAGCCCGGCCGTGGGCACGGCGTACCGGCAGGGCGAGGAGCGGCTGCTGTTCGCGGTGGACGACGGCACGGAGCTCGACGACCCCGAGTTCGGCGGCGCCGACCTGATCGTGGGCACGGCCCTGCTGGACGCGGCCGGCATGGCGGCGGCCCGCGCGGAGGCGTCATGACCCCGCCCCGGCCCCCGGCGCCCAGTCCCCCCGCCGGCCCCACTGCCACTCCCGTCGTCGCCGCGACCCCCGTCGCCGCCGCCGCGCGCGACGTCCGGGGCGGGCCCGCCGCCCACCCCGCACACCGCCCCACCCACCGCCCCACCCCCGCCAAGGAGCCCCAGCCGTGAGCGAGACCCACGCCGAGTACCCCGCGTGGAGCGAGCCCGACGCGCCGTCGGCCCCGGCCACCACCACCCCCGCCGCCGTGACCGGTGTCACCCCGGCCGACGCCGCCGACGCGGCCCGGCTCGTGGCGTACGGGCTCCAGCCCAAGCTGCTGCCCGCCCGTGACGCCGACTACGCCGAACTGCTGCGCCGCTACCGCGAGGACCCCGGCTTCGCCCGCCTCGCCGACGCCGTCGCCACCGGCCTCGGCCTGGTCGTGCTGGAGGTCTCCACCCGCGCCGGCATGGCCGTGGCCGCCGCCGAGGACTCCGTCTTCGCGGTCCGCATGGGCGACTACGCCCGCCGTACCGCCGCCGACTCCGCCGACCGGTTCCTGCACGGCCTGGCCCACCTCGCCGTCGCCGCGCTCGCCTTCCCCCGCCCCGAGGACCTCGCCGACGACGGCTACATCGGCCGGATCACCGTCAACGGCGTCGACGCCTTCGTGCGGCAGACCTGCCGCCGCCTGGAGGAGCGCGCCGAGGAGCAGGGCGAGAACACCGACCCCGCCACCGACGCCCCCGGCCTGGAGGCGGCGTGGCGGGTCTACGCCCGCCGCAGCGCCACCGGCGCCACCAAGGACGCCCGCCGCCTGGCCGGCTCCACCACCGGCATCGTCGGCAAGGCCGTCGCCTTCCTCACCGACTCCGGGTTCCTCCAGCGCACCGGCGACGACGCCGGCGGCGCGTACCGCACCACCCCCCGCTACCAGCTGCAGGTCCGCGACATGGCGGGCAGCGCGGCGATGGCCGAGCTCCTGGAGCTCGGCGTGGTCGCGGTCAGCGACGGCTCCGCGAGCCTGCTGCCGCCGCCCGAGGGCGACGACCTGGAACTGGCGGCCGACGCCGGACTGCCCTTCCACGCCTGACCCCCCGACCGCCCGGGCCTCCGGGCGCCCGACCGCCCCACCACCCGGGCGGGAGAGCGCCCGCCCCCCGCCGGCCCCGTCCACCCGCCGTTCCCGCACCCGTACACCCCCGTACACACCACGAGAGTCCGCCGCCATGTACGAGCTGTCCCGGATCCGCCTCTACTCGATCGGTCCCGCCGGTGCGCGCTACGCCGACACCGTGCTCGACCTGCGCGGGGTCGGCGAGATGGTGCCCCATCCGGCGCCGACGCAGGCGGAGTTCTTCCAGGAGGAGCCGTCCGGCCCGCCGCGCCGGCCCGCGCCCGCCGGTGTGCTCTTCCTGGAGAACGGCGGCGGCAAGTCCGTCCTGCTGAAGCTGATCTTCTCGGTCATGCTGCCCGGCCACCGCAACACCCTCGGCGGCGCCAGCTCGGGCGTCCTGCGCAAGTTCCTGCTCGCCGACGACTGCGGGCACGTCGCGCTGGAGTGGCAGCACACCCAGACCGGTGAGTGCGTGGTCGTCGGCAAGGTCAGCGAGTGGCGCGGCCGCCAGGTCTCCAACGACCCGCGCAAGTTCGCCGAGGCCTGGTACTCCTTCCGGCCCGGCCCGGGCCTGAGCCTGGACAACCTGCCGGTGGCCGAGTCCACCGCCGTCCGCCCGCCCGTCGAGGGCGCCTCGGGCGCGCAGGGCCGACGCCGCACCATGAAGGGCTTCCGGGACGCGATCACGGACGCGGGCAAGGCGTACCCGCACCTGGAGGTGTACTGGGAGGAGATCCACGACCGCTGGAACGAGCACCTCGGCGAGCTCGGCCTGGACCCGGAACTCTTCCGCTACCAGCGCGAGATGAACGCCGACGAGGGCGAGGCCGCCGGCCTCTTCGCGGTCAAGAAGGACTCCGACTTCACCGACCTGCTGCTGCGCGCGGTCACCGACACCCGCGACACCGACGGCCTGGCCGACCTGGTCCACGGCTTCGGCAACAAGCTGGGCCGCCGGGCCGAGCTGATGGCCGAACGCGACTTCACCGCGGGTTCGGTGGACCTGCTGACCCGGATCGTCGAGGCCGCCGGCACCCGCGCCCGGGCCCGCGACATCCACGCGGGCGCCGAGCGCCGCACCCGTACCCTGGCCCGCCGGCTGTCCGCGCGGGCCGGGCAGGAGCGGGGCCGGGCCGCCGACCTCGCGCTGCGGGTCACCGGCGCCGCGCACGAGGTGACGGCCGCCGATGCCGCCCGCGCCCGCAGCGCGGCGATCTCGGCCGAGCTCGCCTACCGGCACGCCTCGCTGGCCCTCACCGTCGCCGACAAGGCGGCCGCGGCGCAGCGCCGCGAGCTCCTGGAGGCCCGCACGCTGCACTCCGCGTGGCAGGCGGCGGAGTCCGTACTGCGCCACCGGGCCGCCGCGGACCGCTCCGCGCGGGTCGCCGCCGCGATCCGGGAGGCCGAGCGGGACGCCGCCCCCGCGCTCGCCGCCCGCGCCACGGCCGCCGCGGCCCTCGTACGGGCCCTGCACACGGCCGCCGAGGACGGCGAGCGGGTGGCGAACGAGGAGGAGGAGCGCTCCGCCGCGCTCCAGACCGCCGGCGAGAGCGCCCACCGTGACGCCACGGCGGCCGCGACGGCCGCCCAGCGCGCCCGCAGCGAGTCCGAGCACCTGCGCGCCCGGCTGTCCGAGGTCGAGCAGGAGACGGCCGAGGCCGTCCGCGCCGGCTGGCTGGACGACTCGGCCCCCGACGCGGACCCGGCCCGCGCCGCGCTGGCGGCGAGCGACGCCGAGAAGACCGCGGTCGCCGCGTGGGACGCGGCCCGCGAGGCGGCCCGTACGACGTCCGAAACGGCCCGTGAGGCGGCCGCCTCGGAGTCCCGCGCCGAACTGACCGCGGCCCGTGCGGCGGACGCCGCGGAGGCGGCGGAGGCGGCGTACGAGGCCGAACGGCGGGCGGCGGCCTCGCTCGCCCGCGCCCCGCGCCTGGCGGAGCTGCTGGGCCTGCCCGCCGCCCCGGACACCTTCCTCCCGCACCCGCGGGGCGGCTCGGCGGCCGGTGCCACCGGTGCCGCGGCCGTGGGACCCGTCCCGGGCACGCCCGGCGCCGGCTCCGCGGGCTCCGACGTCGCAGTCACCGGTACGCCGGCCCACCGCGCCGGCGGCCACGGCGGCCACCCGGGCGGGCCGGGCAACTCCGGCACCGGCGCGTCCGGTTCCGACCCGGCGGCTCCGGGCGCCGACGTGGCCGAGGCCTGGGCCCAGGCCCTGACCGCCGAAGACCTCGACCGCAACGCCGACGAGCTGCGCGACCTGCTCGACCAGGGCGTCGCCGCGGCCGAGCGGCAGCTGTTCGAGCTGCGCACCGCCGCCGCCGACGACGCCCGGATCCTCGGCGCGCTCGGTGACGGCGGCCTGCTGCCGCCCGGGCCCGACGTGCTGGCCACCGTCGAGTACCTCGGTGAGCACGGCATCCCCGCCCTGCCCGGCTGGCGCTACCTCGCCCAGGCCGTCGACCCCGCCGACCACGCCACCGTGCTCGCCGCCCGGCCCGAGCTCGTCGACGGCGTCGTCATCACCGACCCCGACACCCACAGCCGGGCCCGCGAGGTGCTCGCCGGTGCCGCGCTGCTGCCCCGCTCCACCGTCGCCGTGGGCACGGCCGCCGCGCTGCTGGCGCCCGTCCCCGCGGCCGGGGACGACGCCGGGACCGGTGTCTTTCTCGTCCCGCCGAACCCGGCCATGCACGACGAGCTCGCCGCCGACGAGGAGCGCCGGACCCTGCGCGCCCGCGCCACCGAGCGCGACGCCGAGATCCGCGAGCTCGCCGCCCGCCTCGCCGGGGACCGGGAGCTGGCCGCGCGCCTGGCCTCCTGGCGCACCGGCTGCCCGCCCGGCCGCCTCGCCGAGCTCGCCCAGCAGGCCGCGGCCGCCCGGACGTTCGCGCAGGAGGCGGACGCCGAACTCGCCGAGGCCCGTACCGCGCGCGCCGAGGCCGACGAGGCCGCCGCCGACGCCGCCCGGGTGCGTGACGAGCGCCAGGACACCGCCCAGCGGGCCCGCCGGGCCGCCGACGCCCTCGCGGGCCTGGCGTTCCGGCTGCGCGAGCGCGCCGGCTGGCAGGCCCGGCTGCGCGAACTCGGCGACGAGGCCGCCGAGTCCGAGGCCCGCGCCGAGGTCTGCCTGGACCGCGCCCGCGCCGCCGACGAGGACCGCCGCGCGGTCCAGCGCGCCGCCGACGACGCCCGCCGCACCGCACGCGCGCTGCGCGCCGAGCGCGCCGAGATCGCCGGCGCCCCCGAGACCCTGCCCGCCGAGGAGGCGGGCGCGGCCAGGATGCCGCTGCCCGACCTCCGCGAGGCCTACCGCGCCGCCTCCCAGCTGTACGAGAAGGTCGGCGTCGGCGCCGACCTGCGCGCCGAGCAGGCCCGCGCCGAGAGCGACGAGAGCGCCGCCCTCGCCGAACTCGACCGGCTCACCAACAAGGTCCGCACCCGCGCCGCCCAGCTCCTCGAAGGCACCGACGGCGCCGACGGCCCCTCCCGCCAGGCGGCGGCCGCCCGCGCCGAGCAGCTCGTACAGATGCTGGAGTCCCGGGCCTCCACCGCCAGTGAGCAGCTCGGCCGCCTGCGCGGCGAGTCCGAGCGGCTCGCCCCGGCCGAGGGCGAGGCGCACACCGAGCTCCCCGAGGAGCTCGTCCCCGCCGACGTCGAGCAGGCCCAGGGCCTGCTGCGCACCGCCACCGCCCAGTTGGCCGCGCACACCACCGCCGTGGAGAGCGCCCGCGCCGCCCACGCCGACCTGCTGCGCTCCCACCGCACCGCCGAGGACTCCGCGGCCGGCTTCGACGAGACCGCCGCCCTGCTGCGGGACCTGCTGCGCGACCACAGCGCGCACCAGGACGAGGACGAGCAGGAGACCGGCCCCTACCCGGGCACCCTGGAGGAGGCCCGGCAGTCCGCCGCCGAGACCCGCCGCTCCCTGCGCGGCTGCGCCGGCGACCTCTCGGGCGCCGAATCGGCGGTCCGCGAGGCCTGCGACGTCCTGGTCCGGCACGCCAACGCCACCCGTTACGAGCAGGTACGCACCCCCGCGCGCCAGCAGATCCGCGAGCTGCCCGCGTCCGCGCTGCCCGAGCACGCCGCCGCCTGGGCGGCCGCCTTCGCGCCGCGCCTGCGGGTCCTGACCGACGAGCTGGCCCAGCTGGAGCGCAACCGCGACAGCATCGTGGACCGGCTGCGCGGCCTGGTGGAGTCGGCGCTGGCGACCCTGCGCTCCGCCCAGCGGCTGTCCCAGCTCCCCGAGGGCCTGGGGGAGTGGTCGGGCCAGGAGTTCCTGCGGATCCGCTTCGATGAGCCCGACCAGGCCACCCTCACCGAACGGCTCGGCGAGGTCATCGACGAGGCGACCCGCTCGGCCGTGAAGAAGAACGCCGCCTTCGGCGAGGGCCGCCGCGACGGCATGTCCCTGCTGCTGCGCGGCGTCCAGGCGGCGCTCCAGCCGAAGGGCATCGCGGTGGAGATCCTCAAGCCCGACGCGGTGCTGCGCGCCGAGCGGGTGCCGGTGGGGCAGATGGGAGACGTGTTCTCCGGCGGCCAGCTGCTGACCGCCGCGATCGCCCTGTACTGCACCATGGCGGCGCTGCGCAGCAACGACCGCGGCCGCGACCGGCAGCGGCACGCGGGCACGCTGTTCCTGGACAACCCGATCGGCCGCGCGAACGCCACGTACCTGCTGGAGCTGCAGCGGGCGGTCTCGGACGCGCTCGGCGTCCAGCTCCTGTACACGACGGGCCTGTTCGACACGACCGCCCTGGCGGAGTTCCCGCTGGTGATCCGGCTGCGCAACGACGCCGACCTGCGGGCGGGGCTGAAGTACATCAGCGTGGAGGAGCACCTGCGGCCGGGCCTGCCGCAGCAGCCGACGGAGGGCGAGACCATCCACGGCGAGATCACGGCGACCCGGATGTTCCGCCGCACCGGCGCCTCCTGACGGGTCGCACCCACCCGGCGTCCCGCCGGCCCCCCCCGTTCGGTGCTACTGGGCGGGAGGGCTACGCCGGCCCGAAGCGCTGGTGCCCGCCGGGGTGTCCGCCCGGGTGACCGCCCTGCTGCTCGCGGGTGTGCCCGCGGGCGGCCTGCCCCCGGGCGCCGTGTTCCCGGGCGGTCTGCTCGCGGGCGGCGTGCTCGCGGGCGCGGTCGCGCGCCGCGCCGCGGCCCCGTGCCGTACTGCTCGGTACGGACACCACTCCGTTGCGCTGGTTCCACATCTGCCGAGTGATCCACACGTCGAGCACGCCCCACGTGGCGACCACGATTCCCGCGATCCCCGTGAGCACCATCGGGAACGCCAGCCACGACCGGCTGAGGGTCAGGAAGAACGCGACGGACGCCACCGTCAGCGTCACAGCGACGATCATGACCGCCCGCACCGCCGCCGTCCGCACCGGGTCCGGCATCCGGCGGCCGCGGGCCGGCTCCTCCACCCACAGCGTCCGCCGCCCGCCCGCCTCCGCGCCCCCGCCGCGCTCCCAATGCCACGCCCCGGGCCCGGGCCACTCCCCGTCCCCGCGCCGGTCGTACCCGCCCCGGTCCGCGCCGTATCCGTCGTCGTCCGGTACCTCGTACCTGCTGCTCATGGTCCGCTCACTCCCCACACCACGGCCCGCCATGCCGCCCTCGCACACAAAGACGCTCGAGGGCCGTTCGAGATTCCCCTGCCACCGCTGTCCACACCGCCCCCGTTCGTGCCGGAACGAATAATTCCAGCCATCCATTCGACTACGGGAACTGAGGCCCCACCAAGTGTCATGTGCCACATATCGGGCCGCACTTGACCGGAAGTATCGGACAACTCGTGATCTTCGTTCTGGCTCCCGGCTGAAAACGTCCGGACAGGCCTTCGAGGGTGCTCCACCGCAGTAGTAGGCTCACGCCGTTTAATTGACGGAACACCGACCCCCGCCCGCGGGGTTGAGCTGGGGGAGGCTGGGGAGGCCATGCGCTTTCGCGGGAAGTCGATCCGCCGGAAGATCGTGGCGCTGCTGCTCGTGCCGCTCGTCTCCCTGACCGCGCTGTGGGGCTTCGCCACCGTTCTGACCGGCCGTCAGGCCCTGCAACTCCTCGACGTCGCCTACGTCATCGACAAGGTCGGCTACCCCATCGAGGACGTCGCCCGGGTCGTCCAGAAGGAGCGCCGCCAGACCCTGGTCGTGCTCGGTGACCCCCGGGCTTCCGCCGCCACCGCCGAACTCACCAAGCGCCGTGCCGAGACCGACGCGGTCGTCCGCAAGGTGACGACGAACGCCAAGGACCCCGAGGTCGTCGACGAGCTCAGCGCCGACGCCCTGCGCCGCCTGCGCTCCATCCTCGACGCCCTCCACGGCATCGAGGCCCTGCGCTCCTCCGTCGACCAGACCCGCCTCGACCCGGGCCAGGCCCTGGAGCTCTACAACCGCCTGGTCGACCCCTGCTACGACTTCCTGCAGAACCTCCACGCGCTGGAGGACGTCCAGATGGACAAGGAGGGCCGCGCCCTCGTCGGCATCACCCGCGCCCGCGAGACCCTCGCGCGCGAGGACGCCGTGATCGCCTCCACGCTGGCCGCCCGCAACGTCGGCGCCGCCGACATCCGCCGGATCTCCGACTTCGCGGCCAACCGCCAGCTGCTCTACCAGGTCAACCTGGCCATCCTGCCCGCCGACGAGCGCGAGGTGTTCGAGCAGTACTGGGCCGGCCCGCAGAGCAAGCCGCTGCGCGACGCCGAGGAGAAGATCATCGTCGCGGGCCCGGCCAAGAACCCGCGCACCCTGACCGCCGCGCAGTGGGACGAGGCGGCGGGCAAGGTCTTGGACGAACTCGCCACGATGGGCACCGCCGCCGGCGACCGCTACCAGGAGCGCGTCGAACCGGTCGCGATGGACGTCCTGGTCAAGGCCGCCGTCGCCGGCGTCCTCGGCTTCCTCGCGCTGATCGTCTCCCTCGTGCTCTCCATCCGCATCGGCCGTGACCTGGTCCGCGACCTCTCCCGGCTGCGCAAGGAGGCCCACGAGTCCTCCGGTGTCCGGCTGCCGGGCGTCATGCGCCGGCTGGCCGCGGGCGAGCACGTGGACGTCGAGACCGAGGCCCCGCGCCTGGAGTACGAGAAGGACGAGGTCGGCCAGGTCGGCCAGGCCCTCAACACCCTCCAGCGCGCCGCCGTCGAGGCCGCCGTCAAGCAGGCCGAACTGCGCCGCGGGGTCTCGGAGGTCTTCGTCAACCTCGCCCGCCGCAACCAGGTGCTGCTGCACCGTCAGCTGACCCTGCTGGACACCATGGAGCGGCGTACCGAGGACACCGAGGAACTCGCCGACCTGTTCCGCCTCGATCACATGACCACCCGCATGCGCCGACACGCCGAGGGCCTGGTGATCCTCTCCGGCGCCGCGCCCTCCCGGCAGTGGCGCAAGCCCGTCCAGCTGATGGACGTCGTCCGGGCGGCGGTCGCCGAGGTCGAGGACTACGAGCGCATCGAGGTCCGCAGGCTCCCCCGGCTCGGCATCGCCGGCCCGGCGGTCGCCGACGTCACCCACCTGATCGCCGAACTGCTGGAGAACGCCACGGTGTTCTCGCCCCCGCACACCGCTGTGCAGGTGCACGGCGAGCGCGTCGCCAACGGCTTCACCCTGGAGATCCACGACCGCGGCCTGGGCATGACCCCGGAGGCGCTGCTCGACGCGAACCTGCGGATCGCCGATTCCCCCGAGTTCGCGCTGTCCGACACCGACCGGCTCGGCCTGTTCGTCGTCAGCCGCCTCGCCCAGCGCCACAGCGTCAAGGTCTCGCTCCAGCCCAGCCCGTACGGCGGCACGACCGCCGTGGTCTTCCTGCCCGCGGCCCTGCTCACCGACGCCCCCGACACCAACGGCACCGGCCTGCGCATCCAGGGCCGGGACCGCAACGGGCGCCCCACCCCGGCCGCGGTCGGCCGTGGCCCGTCGGCGGGCCGCGGAAACGGTACGGCAACCCGGCGGACGGTCCCGGCGGCGCTCCTGGAGGGCCCCGTCGAAGTGGAACCCCCGCTCAGCGTCCTCGGTCTCGGTGACGCGGCCCCCGCCCGGGGCGACCTGCCCGCCCTGACCGGCGGCGCCCGCCCGGGCATGGCCACCCTCGACGACGAGACGCCGCCCGGCGGTATCGCGCGCAGCGCCCTGATGGGCCTGCGGGCCGCCGAGGTCTCGCGGGCCGGCCGGGACTCCGCCGGCCGCGCCACGGCCCCCTGGGACGCCGCGGACCGCGACAAGGGCGAGCGCCGCGCCGACCACGACCCGGTGGGCCCCACCGGGCCCGTCCGGCTGGAGAGCACCCGTCCGGAGCCGCCGCGTCCCGACGGCCCCCGCCCGGCCTCCGGCGCCGTACCGCTGCCGCGCCGCCGCCGTACGCCCACGCTCGTCGCCGAGCACGGCCGCCGCGTGGAGCCCCGGCCGGCGCCGGTGGTCCGCCACCCCGCCGCCGAGGCCGCCGCGCCCGGCGCGGATCCGCAAGCGCACGCCGAGCGGCCCCGGACGTCCGGCCAGGAGCCGCAGGCGGGCTCCCCGCGGGCGCCCCAGGGCACGCCCGCCACCGGGCCGGGGGGTCTGCCCCGCCGGGTCCGCCAGGCCAACCTCGCCCCTCAGCTCCGCAACGCCCCGGCCGCCGCGGCCGCCGAGTCCGCCGCCGCAAGCCCGGTGGACCGCGACGCGGAGGAGGTGCGGACCCGGATGGCCGCTCTCCAGCGCGGCTGGACAGCAGGCCGCAAGCAGCACGCACAGCAGTCCCAGGCCGGGTCCGGCGACGCCGCCGCGACCGGTCCCGGGCACGAGAACGAGGGGGACGGTCGATGACCGCACCGCAGAGCGCAGGCAACGACTCCAAGGGCCGCGGCTCCGGCCAGCTCAACTGGCTCCTGGACGAGCTGGTGGACCGGGTCGCCAGTATCCGCAAGGCGGTGGTCCTCTCCGGCGACGGACTGCCCACCGGCAGCTCCCAGGAACTGACCCGCGAGGACAGCGAGCACCTGGCCGCCGTCGCCTCCGGCTTCCACAGCCTCGCCAAGGGCGTCGGCCGGCACTTCGAGTCCGGCCAGGTCCGCCAGACGGTGGTGGAGCTGGACGAGGCGTTCCTGTTCGTGATGGCGGCCGGCGACGGCAGCTGCCTGGCCGTGCTGTCCGACGCGGACTCCGACGTCGGCCAGGTCGCGTACGAGATGACGCTGATGGTCAAGCGAGTGGGCGCCCACCTGGCGACCGCCCCGCGCACCGGGCTGCCAGCCGGAGGGTGAGGGCGGACGGCATGAGCGACCAGGGCCAGGAGCCCGCCGGGGGGGGGGGGGGGGGGGCCCCCGGGGGCCCCCCCCCCCCCCCCCGGCCCCCCCCCCCCCGGGGGGGGCCCCCCCGGGGGCGGCCCCCCCCCCCCCCCCCCGGCACCCCCGCCCGCC
>NZ_JBVJDL010000005.1:0-13857 GCF_055582305.1 Streptomyces sp. NPDC042102 | reverse complement strand
CCCCGCCCCCGGGGGGGGGGGGGGGGGGGGGGGGGGGGGCGGGGCCGCGCCGCGCGCCGGCGGGGGGGGGGGGCGGGGGGGGCGCGCCCCCCCCCCCCCCCCCCCCCCCCCCCCCCCCCCGGCGGCCCACCCGCACTGGTTCGACGACGACGCGGGGCCCGTCGTCCGTCCCTACGCGATGACCCGCGGCCGGACGAGCCACGCGGCCCAGCACCGGCTCGACCTGATCGCGCTCGTCGTCGCCGAACCGGCGGCCGACGATCCGGCCTGGGACATGACGCTGTCCCCGGAGCACGCCCACATCCTGGGGCTGTGCCGGGAACGGCCGCAGTCGGTCGCCGAACTCGCCGCGGACCTCGACCTTCCGGTCGGGGTCGTCCGTGTCCTGATCGGCGACCTCGTGGACGACGAACTGGTCCACGTGACCCGGCCGGTACCGCCGGCCGAACTCCCCGACGAATCCATTCTGCGTGAGGTGATCGATGGCCTTCGGGCGCTCTAGCCGCACCGGTGCCATGCACGCCGTGTCACCTGTCGAGCCGCTGACCCTGAAGATCCTGGTCGCGGGCGGCTTCGGGGTGGGCAAGACGACATTGGTCAGTGCGGTCAGCGAGATCAGACCGCTGCGTACGGAGGAACAGCTCTCCGAACCCAGCGCCGCCGTCGACGACCTCGGAGGAGTGGAGGGCAAGAGCACCACCACCGTGGCCATGGACTTCGGCCGCATCACCCTGCGCGAGGACCTGGTGCTGTACCTGTTCGGCACGCCCGGCCAGGACCGCTTCTGGTTCCTGTGGGACGAGCTCGCCCAGGGCGCGCTCGGCGCGGTCGTCCTCGCCGACACCCGCCGGCTGGCCGACTGCTTCGCGGCCGTCGACTACTTCGAGCGGCGCGGGATCCCGTTCCTCGTCGCGGTCAACTGCTTCGACGGGGCCGACCGGCACCCGGTGGTGACCGTGCGCGAGGCCCTCGACCTCGAGCCGGAGGTGCCGGTGCTGCTGTGCGACGCGCGGGACCGGGAATCGGTCAAGGACGTCCTGGTCGGCGTGGTGGAACACGCGATGTCACTGGCCCGGGCGCGGCGTCAGACCGCCCGCGCCTGATCCGGCGCGGCGCGACGGCGCGGCGCAACGGTGCGACGCAAGGGCGTGGGGCAAGGGCACGGCGGCCGCGCGCGATACGGGCAGGGAGGCGGCCCGTACCCCCGCCGACTGGGGTACGGGCCGCGGCTCTCACGGGGGGCTCCGGTGCGCGTGCGGCCGGCCGCGCGCGACTGTGCAGGCAGTGTGAACCCGCCACCGGGGGCCGTCAAGCGTTGCGGCAGCAGCGCCTGCTCAGGGCCCGCGCCCGCAGCGCGTCCGGCGGGGCGTACGCCGGAGCGGCGGGCGGCGGGCACCGGCGGCACCGCTCCTCAGCGGACGGCGACGACGGCCGATCCGTGCCCGAACAGCCCCTGGTTCGCGGTGATCCCGGCCCGCGCCCCGGGCACCTGGCGCTTCCCGGCCCGGCCGCGCAGCTGCCAGGTCAGCTCGCACACCTGGGCGATGGCCTGCGCCGGCACCGCCTCCCCGAACGACGCCAGCCCGCCGCTCGCGTTCACCGGGATCCGCCCGCCCAGCGCGGTCGCGCCCTCACGGACCAGCTTGGCCCCCTCGCCCGGGCCGCACAGGCCGATGTCCTCGTACCACTCCAGTTCCAGGGCCGTGGACAGGTCATACACCTCGGCGAGCGAGAGGTCCTCCGGCCCGAGCCCCGCCTCCTCGTACGCGGCGCGCGCGATGGAGGAGCGGAAGGAGCCCGCGGCCGGCGCCACGGCGACCGCGGAGTCGGTGGCGATGTCGGGCAGGTCCAGCACCGTACGGGGGAACGTCGGCGTCACCGTCGACACCGCCCGGATCCGCACCGGGTCGCCGACGCCGCGCGCACGGGCGTAGTCGAGGCTGGACAGGACCAGCGCCGCGCCGCCGTCGGAGGTCGCGCAGATGTCCAGCAGCCGCAGCGGGTCGGCGACGACGGCGGAGGCGGCCACCTCCTCGGCGGTCACCGCCGTGCGGTAGCGGGCCCGGGGGTTGAGTGCCCCGGCCGCCGCGTTCTTCACCTTGACCTGCGCGAAGTCCTCGCCGGTGTCCCCGTACAGCGCCATCCGGCGGCGCGCGAACAGCGCGAAGTACGCCGGGTTGGTGGCCCCCAGCACCCGGAAGCGCAGCCAGTCCGGATCGTCGGGCCGGTCCCCGCCGGCCGGGGCGAAGAATCCCTTGGGCGCGGCGTCGGCGCCCACCACGAGCACCACGTCCGCGAGTCCGGCCAGGATCTGCGCGCGGGCGGCCCCGATCGCCTGCGCGCCGGAGGCGCAGGCGGCGTACACGCTGGTCACCCGGGCCCCCTGCCAGCCGAGGGCCCGGGCGAAGGTCGCGCCGGCGACGTACCCGGGATAGCCGGAGCGCACGGTGTCGGCGCCGACGACCGACTGCACGTCGCGCCAGTCGATCCCGGCGTCGGCGAGGGCTTCCCGGGCGGCGATCCGGCCGTACTCGACGAAACTGCGGCCCCACTTGCCCCACGGGTGCATACCGGCCCCGAGGACGGCGATGTCGGCGCTCACGGCCGCACCCCCGGGTCCTGCGCACCGGCGGTACCGACGGGACGGAAGTGCCAGGTGGTCCAGGTGGTGCCGGCATCCTCGTTGAGCACGCCCGGCACGACCTCCACCTCCATGCCGATGGCGAGATCGGCGACGCCCACGCCGGGCGCCGCCTGCCCGAGCACCACCATGTGCTCGGCCTCCAGCTCCACGGCCACGAGCGTGTACGGCTCCCAGGGGGCCGCCGGGTCCGACACGTAGGGCGCCGGCGGCCGGTAGCGGCCGTCGGTGTACGACCAGACGCGCCCGCGCGCGGAGAGCGGGACCTCGGTCAGCTCACCGCCCGCGCAGCGGGGGTTGCGGCAGCAGGAGTCCTCCCGGGGGAAGAACACCGTGCCGCACGCCCCGCACCGGGTGCCGAGCAGCCGGAAGCCGTTCCCCTCCGCCGGATCGGTGAACCACCCGTCGACCACGGGTGTGCGTGTGCGTTCCAAGACCCCTCCCAAGGCAGCACGGTCCGACGGTCCGCCATCGAACTGACGGATCGTCAGAAGTCTGCCACGGGCCCGGGCGCCCGGTCACCGGTTCCCGGCGAGCCACTTCCGGGCGATCTCGTCCAGCTCCGCGTCCCGCCCGGCCAGCATCATCCGGATCATCCGCGCGTCCCCGCGCAGCGACCAGGCGGGATGCCCGAAGGTGGCCGGGTTGTTGCCCTCGATCAGGAAGTGCGCGGGCCAGGCGGTCCCGTACCCGATCAGCGGCAGCGCGGCCAGGTACCGCCCGCGACCGCGCGCCAGCCCGTACGCGGTCACGGCGAGCCCGGTGAGGGTGCCGGTGAGATGCACCCAGCGGGTGGCGGCGCGGGAGTGCATGGCGACGTAGTAGGGCCAGAACTCCTCGTACGAATCGAACGTCATGCGCGCACGGTACTCACGGCCGCACGGCGGCGGAACGGACCGGGAAGTCGAAGAACGTGCCGGGATGGACCTCCGGCCGGTACGTGAAGTGCCACCACTCCTCGGGGAGGTTGACGAAGCCCTGCTCACCCAGGCTCCGCCGGAGCAGGTCACGGTGGCGGCGCGGCTGCGGGGCGGTCGCGGGATGGTCGGTGTGCGAGAGCGGATCGAAGAAGTCGAAGGGCGCGCCCATGTCCACCGGCCGGTCGGGCAGCCGCACCAGGCCCACGTCCACGGTGCTCCCGCGGCTGTGCCCGGACTTCTCCGCGATGTACCCGTCCGGAATCAGGGACGACTTGTCGACATGGGGATAGTAGGAGGGCTTCGTCGCCTGGTCGTGCTCGTCCCGCGCCCACCGCACGAACCGGTCCACGGCCCGCTGGGGCCGGTAGCAGTCGTACACCGTCAACGCGTACCCCTGCCGCAGCAGGCCGCGCTGCGCCCGCCGCAGCGCCTCGGCCGCCGGCCGGGTGAGCAGGCACACCGGCTCGTCGTAGCCGTCCACGACCCGCCCGGTGAAATTGCGCGCGGTGGCGTACCGCATGTCCTGGCGGACGGTCGGATCGACCTCCCGCAGCGCCACGAACGTGGCCGGCGCCTTCTCCGTCGTCTGCGCGGCCTGCGCCGCCGCGCCACCGCCGCCCGGCACCGGACCCGCCCGGCCCGCCGGATCCGCCGGACCAGTCGGCCCGATGCCCGTCCACCCGCCCGCCAGCGCGCCCGCGAGCAGCATCCCCGCAACAGCCCTCGTCCTCATGCCCCTTCCCCTACCATCACGGCATGCCGCCCCACCTGAAGGACTCGCACTGTTCCACCTGCGGATCCCCGTTCGACACGACCGACTGGCCGCGGGCCTGTGCCGCCTGCGGGGCGGTCACGTACCGCAACCCGCTCCCGGTGGCCGTCGCGCTGCTCCCGGTCGAGGACGACCAGGGCGTCGGACTGGTCGTCATCACCCGCACCATCGAGCCCGCCCTGGGCGGTGTCGCCCTCCCGGGCGGCTTCATGGACTTCGGCGAGGACTGGCGTACCGCCACGGTCCGCGAACTCCGCGAGGAGACCGGCATCGAGGCCGCGCCCTCCGACGTGGCCCTGGCCGACGCCGCCAGCTCCCCGGGAGGCCACCTGCTGGTCTTCGGCCTGCTGCCCACCCGCGCGCTCTCCTCGCTCCCGCCGTCGGCGGCGACGGACGAGACCACGGGCTGGCACGTCCTGCGCGGCCCCGAGGAACTGGCGTTCCCCCTGCACACCGACGCCGCTGCCGCCTGGTTCGCGGGCCGCTACGGCTGAGCGCGGGTCCCGGGCGCGAGCCGCCGTGCCAGGCGCCGCGGCCCCGGCCGTGGTCCGCCGGGCACCCCCTACATCGGCAAGGACAGCAGCCGTACCGCCCCCGGCGGCCACGGGGCCCCGTCGCGCAGCGGCGTCCACATCGTCCGCAGCGGCATCACCACGGGCCCGCCGGGCTGTTCCACCCGGACCTCGCCCGCCAGGTCCTGCCAGCCGAGCCGCTCGTAGAGCGGGACGAGCGGCGGCCGGCAGAACAGCAGCCCGTGGCGCGGCCCCAGCGTGCGGGCGTGCGCCAGCGCCGCCTCCATGGCCAGCCGGGCCAGGCCCCGGCCGCGGACGTCGGGCGCGACGGCCACCCCGCCGACCCCCACCACCTCGGACGCGACGCCGCCGACCGACAGCGGCGCGCGCAGCAGGCCCGTGTGCGCCACGAGCCGGCCGCTGCGCGCGCGTACGCCGAAGTGCACGTCCTTGGGCAGCCAGGTCAGCCCGGTGTGCGCGACCCCGAAGGGGTCCTCGCCCGGGCCGAGGATCTCCGCCCTGTCCGCGTCCGTGTAGTGCTCCAGCCGCTCGGCGGCCGGCGATCCCTCGAAGAAACGATCATCCATTCCCCCATGATCACGCCCCGGCCCCACCGGCGGCCCGCCGCACCGACGACCGGCTCACACCCCCCGCACCCGCGCGGGCAGCGCCGTCCCGTCCTCCCTCTCCACCACGACCTCGCCCGCGAGCCACCGCGCCGCCAACCGCTCCACCTCCACGTCGCCGCTGGCCCGCTCGCGGACCACCACGCCGCCCCCGGTGCGCCCCACCGCCGGCGCCCACACCTCCACCGTCTCCCCGCCCCCCGGAGCCCGCACCGGCACGACCGACCCCGCCCGCGCCAGCACCGGGATCCGCCCCGCCGGCGCGTCCAGCAGCACCTGCCCCGGACCCTCGTACGCCACCTCCGTCGCCGTGTCGTACCAGCGGCCCCGCGGCAGCCGTACCGCGCGCCGGTCCGCGCCCGGCTCCAGCACCGGTGCCACCAGCAGCGCGTCCCCCAGCAGGAACGCGTCCTCGCAGTCCCGCAGCGACCGCTCCTCCGGCGCCCCCCACCACAGCGGCCGCACGTACGGCGCCCCGGTGCGCCGCGCCAGATGCGCCAGCGTCACGAAGTACGGGCGCAGCCGCTCCCGTTCCGCGAGCACCGCCCGCGCCCCCTCCAGCACCTGCTCCCCGAACTCCCACGGCTCCCGCCGCCCCGCCCACAGCGCCGCGTGCGTACGGAACAGCGGCAGGTACGCGCCGAGCTGGAACCACCGCAGATACAGCTCACCCGACGGCGAACCCCCGAAGCCGCCCACGTCCGGCCCGGAGTACGGCACCCCGCACAGCCCCAGCCCCAGCACCAGCGCCAGCGAGGCCCGCAGCCCCTCCCAGCTCGACTCCACGTCCCCCGACCACGTGCCCCCGTACCGCTGCATCCCCGCCCACCCGGACCGGGAGAACAGGAACGGCCGCTCCTGCGGCCGCAGCCGCAGCAGCCCCTCGAAGCCGGCCCGCGCCATCGTCAGCGCGTACACGTTGTGCGCCTCCCGGTGGTCCCCGCCCGCCCCCTCCAGGGCGTGCCGCGCCGACCGCGGCAGCGTCTGGTCCGCCCACCCCGGCGGCGTGAAGGACACCGGTTCGTTCATGTCGTGCCAGAAGCCCGCGAAACCCCGCTCCAGCCGCTCCTCGTACAGCCCGCCCCACCACGCACGCACGGCCGGATCGGTGAAGTCCGGATAGGCGCACTCCCCGGGCCACACCTCCCCGCGCACCTCCTGCCCCCGCGCGTCCCGCACGAACGCGCCGTCCGCCCCCACCACGAGCCCGGACCGGTACACCGACGACGGCGCCTCCTCCACCTTCACCGCCGGGTCCACGATCGACACCAGCCGCACCCCGCCCCCCGGCCCCTCGCGCAACTCCCGCGCCAGCCCCGGCAGATCCGGGAACCGCTCACCGTCCACCGTGAACACCCGGTGCCCGTCGTAGTGGTCGATGTCCAGGTGCAGCGCCGACAGCGGCAGCCCCCGCCCCGTGTACCCGGCCACCACCCGCCGCACCTCCGCCGCGCTGCCGAACCCCCACCGCGCGTGCTGGTAGCCCAGCGCCCACTCCGGCGGGAGCGCCGCCGCACCCGTCAGCCCCGACCACCCCTGCAACACCCGCGCCGGCGTTCCCACCAGCACCCAGCACCTCAAGGGCCCGCCGTCCATCCGCAGTTCGCTCGACCCGTGCCGGTCCGGCCCCGAGCCCGCCCCCTCCTCGCCCTCGCGCAGCACCACCCGCCCGTCCCAGGTGGTGTCGTGGAACACCAGATGCGTGCCCGCGTCCGCCACCACCATCTGCACCGGCATCGTGATGTACAGCGGATCCGTGCCCGGCCCGAAACCACCCCGCGGATCGGTGTTCCACAGCCGGTACACCCCGTCCCGCAGCCGCGGCCCCGACGCCCGCCCGCCCAGCCCGAAGAACCGTGCGTCCGCCGGCACCTCCGACCGCTGCAGCCAGCGCGCCCCGCCGGCCGCGCCCACCGGCTCCCACCAGCGCGGCGGCAGCTCCCGCCGCAGCACCGTGCCCCCCGGCGTACGCACCTCCACCGCACCGTGCCGGGACACCGCCACCGTCACCCGCTCCGACACCACCCGCCAGCCACCGCCGGTGTCCGGCTCCAGCACCGCCCGCGGATCCGGCTCCGGACCCGTGCCCAGCACCGCGTACGAAGGCGTCGGCTCCGCCCCGTCCCAGCCCCAGAACACCGCACCGCCCGCCGTCACCCGCACCAGCAGCCGCGACCGCGCGAACGTCAGCACACCACCGCCCGGCCGCGGGTCCGCACCCGTCAGCAACCCCGGTACCCTCGCCCGCTCCGGACCTCGCCGGGGCAGCCCCACCGCGTCCGCACGCCGGTGGCGCCACGCCGCGCGCCAGGCCCGCAGTCCGCGCGCCGTCCCCATGTCCTTCACCGCACGCACCACATCACGACCGTCCATGCCGCTCACCCTGCCACCGGCCACCGGGCCAGAGTGATCCGTTCAACTGTCGTTCACCCACAAAAGGATCATCCTTGACCGTGGCTGGTGGCTCTGGTGCGGATGTCGATCACATGGCATGGTCCCTGTGAGCCGCCGCGCACCCACCCCTCGCGCGGTGACAAGGTACGCAGCATCCGCGCACCGCCCGCACCGCCCGCACCACCGAGACCCGCACGACGACCACCGCACGACGCGCACACCGAGCGCGAGCCTGAAGACGGACCGGGAGCCCGCCCATGACCTCAGCCACCTCGCCGCAGCCCCTCTGGGCACCGGGCCCCGACCGGATCGCCGCGGCCGCGGTCACCCGGTTCCAGGCCTGGGCCGCCGACCGGTACGGCGCCCCGGCCGAAGGCGGCTACCCGGCGCTGCACCGCTGGTCCGTCGAGGAGCTCGACACCTTCTGGCGCGCCGTCGCCGACTGGTTCGACGTCCGCTTCACCACCCCGTACGAGCAGGTGCTCGGCGAGCGCGCCATGCCCGGGGCCCAGTGGTTCCCCGGCGCCACCCTCAACTACGCCGAGCACGCCCTGCGCGCCGCCGAGGACCCCGCCCGTGCCGACGAAGCGGCCCTCCTTTACGTCGACGAGACCCACGACCCCGTCCCCGTCACCTGGGCCGAACTGCGCCGCCAGGTCGGCGCCCTCGCCGCCGGACTGCGCGCCCTCGGCGTCCGCCCCGGCGACCGCGTCAGCGGCTACCTGCCCAACATCCCCGAGGCCGTCACCGCCCTCCTCGCCACCGCCGCCGTGGGCGCCGTCTGGACCTCCTGCGCCCCCGACTTCGGCGCCCGCAGCGTCCTGGACCGCTTCCAGCAGGTCGAGCCCGTCGTCCTGTTCACCGTCGACGGCTACCGTTACGGCGGCAAGGAGCACGACCGCCGCGACACCGTCGCCGAGCTCCGCCGTGACCTGCCCTCGCTGCGCGCCGTCGTCCACATCCCGCTGCTGGGCACCCCCGCCCCCGACGGCGCCCTGGAATGGTCGGCCCTCACCTCCGGGGACACGGCCCCCGTCTTCGAGCCGGTCCCCTTCGACCACCCGCTGTGGGTGCTGTACTCCTCCGGCACGACCGGCCTGCCCAAGGCGATCGTCCAGTCCCAGGGCGGCATCCTCCTCGAACACCTCAAGCAGCTGGGCCTGCACTGCGACCTCGGCCCGCGGGACCGCTTCTTCTGGTACACCTCCACCGGCTGGATGATGTGGAACTTCCTCGTCTCCGGCCTGCTCACCGGCACCACCGTGGTCCTCTACGACGGCAGCCCCGGGTACCCCGACACCGGCGCGCAGTGGCGCATCGCCGAACGCACCCGCGCCACCTTCTACGGCACCTCCGCCGCGTACGTCATGGCCTGCAAGAAGGCCGAGGTGCACCCCGCGCGCGACTTCGACCTCTCGGCGATCAAGTGCGTCGCCACCACGGGCTCCCCGCTCCCGCCCGACGGCTTCCGCTGGCTGCACGACGAGGTGGCCGAGGACCTGTGGATCGCCTCCGTCAGCGGCGGGACCGACGTGTGCAGCTGCTTCGCCGGCGCCGTCCCCACCCTCCCCGTCCACATCGGCGAGCTCCAGGCCGCCTGCCTGGGCACCGACCTGCAGGCCTGGGACCCCTCCGGCAAGCCGGTCACCGGCGAGGTCGGCGAACTGATCGTCACCAACCCCATGCCCTCCATGCCCATCCGGTTCTGGAACGACCCCGACGGCAGCCGCTACCGCGACAGCTACTTCGACATGTTCCCCGGCGTCTGGCGGCACGGGGACTGGATCACGATCACCGACCACGGCTCCGTCGTCATCCACGGCCGCTCCGACTCCACCCTCAACCGGCAGGGCGTCCGGATGGGCTCCGCCGACATCTACGAGGCCGTCGAACGCCTCCCGGAGATCAAGGAATCGCTGGTCATCGGCCTCGAGGAGGCCGACGGCGGCTACTGGATGCCGCTCTTCGTCCACCTGGTGCCCGGCGCCACCCTCGACGACGACCTGCGCGAGCGCATCAAGCGGACCATCCGCGCCGAGCTCTCCCCGCGTCACGTCCCCGACGAGATCATCGAGGTCCCCGGCGTCCCGCACACCCTGACCGGCAAGCGCATCGAGGTCCCCGTCAAGCGCCTCCTCCAGGGCGCCCCCCTGGACAAGGCGGTCAACCCGGGCTCCGTCGACAACCTCGACCTCCTCCACTTCTACGAGGAGCTGGCCCGCACCCGCCGCCAAGGGTGACTGTCAGTGGCCGTGGTTACGCTGAGTGAGCATTGACTGATGCGATGCCGCACAGGGGGACCCATGCCACAGCACCCACGCCACCCACAGCAGCACCACACCCACGCCCGCCGCAGGCTGCGCCGCGAAGTCCCCAGCACCGTCGGCCTCGTCGCCGACGCCCAGGACTTCGCGGCCATGCGCGGGTACCGCAGCTTCACCTTCGACGACCACCGGGACTACCTCGACCAGGTCGACGGCCTGCTGCGGTCCCTCGCCGCCCAGGGCATCCACACCACCGTCGCCCTCTTCGACCCCGAGGAGTACGCCGACTACTGCGACGACCACGGCCTCGACCCGGACACCGCCGCCGCCCGCACCCGCTTCACCGCCGAACTCGCCGGCAGCAGCACCGGCCTGCCCTACACCGGCCAGCCCATGGACGAACTCGTCCCGCTCCTCGTCGACGAGGCCGTCCGCCAGGCCACCTGGGAATACGCCACCATGCTCCTGGCGGGCCTCGGCACCTGCGCGGAGTGCGGCGAGGACATCGGCCACGCCTCGTTCGAGCGCGCGGGCCGGATCCTCAAACGCCTCGTCGAGGGCGGCGGCCCCGGCCACCACCACCTGGTGTGCAGCATCCCCGCCCAGGACGAACAGCTCGTCGCCGTCCTGCACGCCGACGCCCCCGACCGGCCCGGCGGACCACCCCGCGTCGAGGGACGCGACGGCCTCGACTTCGTGACCGTCCTCGCCGCCGGCATCGCCCTCGCGGGCCCGGGGGGAGTGGTCCTGCGCAGCAGCACCGACGGGCTCGGCGACCGCGTCCACGGCTGGCGCCTCCAGCAGGGCCGCGTGGTCCCCCTCTCCGCGGCCGCCGTCTTCGACGCCTACTGCACGGACGCCGACACCGGAGACCCCGTCGCCCCCGAACCCGGCGTCGAATACCACCCCGGATACGAGGTCGACGAAGCAGGCCCGCACCACTGACACGGCAACGCCCGAGGGGCCCCCGCCACCGGCGAAGGCCCCTCGTACGACACCGCACCACCCGGCTCACTCGCCGGACAGCACCGCCTGCGCGGCCACCCGGGCCTCCTCGGCGGAGTCCGCGGCACGCGCCGCGGCGGCGGCGCGCTCGCACTGCGCCAGCGTGTGCTTCGCGAGCGTCGCCCGCACGTACGGGATCGACGCCGCACCCATCGACAGGGAGGTGACACCCAGACCCGTCAGCACACAGGCCAGCAGCGGATCCGCGGCGGCCTCACCGCACACGCCGCAGCTCTTGCCCTCCGCCTTGGCCGCCTCGGCGGACAGGGCGATCAGGTCGAGCAGCGCCGGCTGCCACGGATCCTGCAGCCGCGAGACCGCACCGACCTGACGGTCGGCGGCGAAGGCGTACTGCGCGAGGTCGTTCGTGCCCAGCGACAGGAACTCCACCTCCTGCAGGATCGAGCGCGCCCGCAGCGCGGCGGAGGGGATCTCCACCATCGCGCCGAACTTCGCCCGCAGCCCGGCCGCGCGGCACGCCTCCGCGAACGCCCTCGCGTCCTGGCGGTCGGCCACCATGGGGGCCATGACCTCCAGGTAGACCGGCAGTCCCTCGGCGGCCTTCGCCAGCGCGGTCAGCTGCGTGCGCAGCACCTCCGGGTGGTCCAGCAGCGCACGCAGACCCCGCACGCCCAACGCCGGGTTCGGCTCGTCCGCCGGAGTCAGGAACTCCAGCGGCTTGTCCGCGCCCGCGTCCAGCACCCGCACGACGACCCGGCCCTCGGGGAAGGCCTCCAGCACCGCGCGGTACGCCTCGACCTGCTTCGCCTCGGACGGCGCCTTCTTGCTGTCGTCCAGGAAGAGGAACTCGGTGCGGAACAGCCCCACACCCTCGGCCCCCGCCTCCACGGCCGCCGGTACGTCGGCCGGACCGCCGACATTGGCCAGCAGCGGCACCTTGTGACCGTCGGAGGTCGCACCCGGACCGGACGACGCGGCGAGCGCGGCCCTGCGTGCCGTCGCGGCGGCCTCCAGCTCGGCCTGCTTCTCCTCGCTCGGCTCCACGAAGATCTCGCCCGTGGAACCGTCCACCGCGATGACCGTGCCCTCCGCCAGCTCACCGGCACCCGGCAGCGCCACCACGGCCGGCACTCCCAGCGCCCGCGCGAGGATGGCGCTGTGGCTGGTCGGCCCGCCCTCCTCGGTCACGAAACCGAGCACCAGCGACGGGTCCAGCAGCGCCGTGTCGGCCGGGGCCAGATCCCGCGCGATCAGCACGTACGGCTCGTCGCTGTCCGGTACGCCCGGCATCGGCACGCCCAGCAGCCGCGCCACGATGCGGTTGCGCACGTCGTCCAGGTCGGCCACCCGGCCGGCCATGTACTCGCCGGCGCCCGCGAGCAGCTCGCGGTACGAGGCGAAGGCGTCGTACACACCGCGCTCGGCGGTGCTGCCCACCGCGATCCTGCGGTCGACGTCCGCCATCAGCTCGGGGTCCTCGGCGATCATCGCCTGGGCCTCCAGCACGTGCTGGGCCTCGCCACCGGCCAGCTGGCCGCGCGCGATCAGGTCGGCCGCGACCGCGCTCACGGCCTGACGGGCGCGCCCCTGTTCGCGCTCCGCCTCCTCCGCGGCGATCTGCTTGGCCGGCGGTTCGAGAACGGCCGTGCCCATGTGCCGGACCTCGCCGATCGCCACACCGTGGCTCACGCCGACGCCTCGCAGCGTTGTCTCCATTTCACCCGTCTCCGATAGAGCGGCGGGCCCAGCCGCCGCGATGGATGTCCGAATCGCCCTCGCGGGCGGCCGCGTCAGCGCCAGCTGAAGAGCGCGTCGTTCGCCTTGAGGTCGCCGTCCTCGACCACGTCACCGAGGGACTCGGCCGTGGCCTCCAGGGCCACGACGGGGCAGATCGGCGACTTGCCGGCCTCCTCCACGGCCTGCGGGTTCCAGCGGATGACGGCCTGACCACGGGCCACGGTGTCGCCCTTGTTCACGAGCAGCTCGAAGCCCTCGCCGTTGAGCTGGACGGTGTCGATCCCGAGGTGGGTGAGCACACCGTGACCCTGGTCGTCGACGACGACGTACGCGTGCGGGTGCAGGGAGACGACCACCCCGTCGACGGGGGCCACCGCCTCCGACGGCTCACGCACGGGGTCGATGGCGGTACCGGGACCCACCATGGCGCCGGAGAACACCGGATCCGGCACAGCCGCGAGTCCGATGGCACGCCCGGCAAGTGGGGACGTCACGCTGGTCATGGGGGCCTCCCAGGGGTGGGGCTTCATGGTGTTGCCGTCACTGTCCGTCGCGAACGGCATACTGGTCAGAAGGATATGTCACTAGATGTACGGGTTCGCCCGATCTCGTTCCCGATCCGGACTAACCCTCCGGCACGGAGACTAGTGGACTAGACCGGTGGACTAGACCATACGCCTGAATCGATTTGCTCCGCCCCAACTCGGGGTGTACTGTCGTGAGTCCTGCCTGACCGGGGCACGTGAACCCCACGTAAACACCGGGCGGCAGGCATCCCAACTCCTCAGTTGATCTCGATCTTCGAGTCGCCTCCGCATGTCCGCGGGACGGTGGTCGGAGAGACAGAAAATCACTGATAGAGTCGGAAACGCCGAAAGGGAAACGCGAAAGCGAACACCCGGAAAGCAACCGAGGAAATCGGATCGAAAGGATCTGATAGAGTCGGAAACGCAAGAACGAAGGAAGCGCCCGGAGGAAAGCCCGCGAGGGTCAGTACAAAGGAAGCGTCCGCACCTTGAGAACTC
>NZ_JBVJDL010000004.1:742744-898924 GCF_055582305.1 Streptomyces sp. NPDC042102 | reverse complement strand
CCGTGCATCGCAAGGCGGAGAGGCTCCCGATTACTGGACGTCCTCGGGTGCCTCGACAACGCGGCGAGGTGCGGTGCCGGGCGGCGCGGGTCAGGAAAGATCCGGAAGAGACGGTCTAGCCGGCGGCCAGCAGGACCGTGCCCGCCAGGGCCAGGCCCGCGCCCGCCGCCTGTACGACGCGCAGCCGTTCCTTGAGCATCACGAAGGCCGCCAGTGCGGTGATCACCGGGTAGAGCGAGGAGAGCACGGCGGCGATGGTGACCGGGCCGTTCTGGGCGGCGAGCGAGTAGGTGCCGTTGGCCGCGACATCGGCCAGGCCCACGAAGGCGAGGGCGGGCAGCATGCCCCACAGCAGACCGAGGCCGGCGCCCTCGGGCAGGGCCGGGCTGCCACGCCGGACCTGGACCCACAGCGCGGCGCCGCCCACGGCCACGTTGGTCACGCGCTGCACGAACAGGGCGAGGAAGAGCCCGGTCAGCGTGGTGGACGCCTCTGCGATCAGGGCCATGACCGCGCCGAAGCCGAAGGCGGCGACCAGGGTCAGCACCACGGCCTGCCGCTGCACCGGCGCCCCGCGCAGCTCCGGCCCGCCCGCCAGGACGATGCCGGCGACGGCCACGGCGATGCCGGCGAACTGGCCGGCACCCGGCCGCTCGCCCAGTGCCAGCCCGACCGCGACCGGTACGACCACCCCCACCGAGCCGAGCGGCGAGACCACGCCCATCGGCCCGAGCGCCAGCGCCTTGTAGAAGCTCAGCATCGCGACCGGCCCGACCACACCGGCGCCCACCGCGAACCACAGCTGCGGGCCCGCCTCCCGCCAGCCGCCGGTGCCCACGACGATCGCGCCGAGCACGACGACGGCCAGCGTCTGGGAGGCGACGACCACGGTCAGCGCCGGGATCCGGCGTGTGAGGAGTCCGCCCCCGAAGTCGGCGAGGCCCCACATCAGGGCGGTGGCCAGGGCGAACAGTGTGGTCATGGCGAGGCCTCGCAGTACAGTGTGATGAACGATTGAGTACAGCGCACGTTAGTGCAGTCCATTGAACTCTGTCATCCAAAATACTGGACGGAATGTGTCGGACCTCGAAGAGCTCACCCAGGCGCTCGCCCGCAACCTCAAGCAGTGGCGCGGTGAGCGCGGATTCACGCTGGACGCACTGGCGGCCCGCGCGGGGGTCAGCCGCGGGATGATCATCCAGATCGAGCAGGCCCGTACGAACCCCAGCGTCGGCACCACGGTCAAACTGGCCGACGCGCTCGGCGTCAGCATCACCACCCTGCTCGACCACGACCGCACCCCGCAGGTGAAGGTGGTGCTGCCGGGGCAGGGGGTGCGCATGTGGAGCACCGAGGGCGGCAGCGCCGCCCAAATGCTCCTCGGCGACGACCGGCGCGGTCCCCTGGAGATGTGGACCTACCGCCTGGAGCCGGGCGAGGGCACGGCCTCGGACCCGCACCCGGCCGGGACGTTCGAGATGCTGCACGTCACGGCCGGGGAGCTCATCCTGGTCGTCGCGGACCGGACGTACGCGGTCCCGGCGGGCGGCGCCGTCTCCTTCGAGGCGAACGCCCCGCACACCTACCGCAACGAGGGTCCCGGCCCCATGGAGATGACCATGGCCGTCTCCATCCCGCCGGTGGCCTCGGCGGTCCCGCCGGCAGCGGGGGCCGTCGCGCCGGCGCCCGGGGTCACAGAGCCGGGATCTCGATAGCCGGGCAGCGGTCCATCACCATGTCCAGGCCGGCCGCGCGGGTCCGCTCGTACGCCGCCGGGTCGATCACCCCGAGCTGGAACCAGACCGCGTCGGCCCCGGCCGCCGCGGCCTGGTCGGCGACCGCGCCCGCCAGCTCGCTGTTGACGAAGACGTCGACCACGTCGACCTTGAACGGGATGGCCTCCAGCGACGGGTAGCCCTGTTCGCCGTGGACCGTCTCGGCCTTCGGGTGCACCGGGACCACCCGCTTGCCGAACTGCTGCAGGACCCGCGCCACCCCGTACGCCGCCCGGTCCCGGTTGTTGGACAGGCCCACCACGGCCCAGGTGTCGCCGTGCTGGGTGAGGATCCTGCGGATGGTCTCCCGGTCGCCGTACACGCGCGCGCCTCCTGCTCTTCGCGGGGCCGGCCCGCTGCCGGCCCGCACACCGGATCAACGGTGCGGACACGGGTCCGATTCCCCGGCCGGCCTCCCCTTAGGGTGGAGAGGGTGAAGGCAGACAGTTACGCGACGGTGGCCCGCGAGGGCGTGCACGAGTCCGAGATCAACCGCTCCCGCTTCCTGTGCGCGCTCGCACCCGCGGCCACCGAGCAGGAGGCCCAGGACTTCGTCGCCCGCGTCCGCAAGGAGCACCCCACCGCCACGCACAACTGCTTCGCCTACGTCATCGGCGCCGACGCCTCCGTCCAGAAGGCCAGCGACGACGGCGAACCCGGCGGCACCGCCGGCGTCCCCATGCTGCAGATGCTCATGCGCCGCGACGTCCGCTACACCGTCGCCGTCGTCACCCGCTACTACGGCGGGGTGAAACTCGGTGCGGGCGGCCTGATCCGTGCCTACGGAGGGGTGGTCGGCGAGGCCCTGGACGCCCTCGGCACCGTCACCCGCCACCGCTACCGGCTGGCCACCGTCACCGTCGACCACCAGCGGGCCGGCAAGGTCCAGAACGACCTGCGCGCCACCGGCCGGACCGTCGTCGACCTGCGCTACGGCGCCGCCGTCGAGATCGAGATCGCCCTGCCCGAGTCCGACCTGCCCGCCTTCGAGGCCTGGCTCGCCGACTCCACCGCCGGCACCGCCACCCTCGCCCTGGGCGGGGAGACCTACGCCCCGTGAGCCCGGACGCCCCGGAAGAGCGCGACCACGCAAGGCGCACAGGATGAGTGAGCGGTTCACGGAGTTGGACGGCCTGGCGGAACGGTGGGGCCTGACCGGCCTGGAACCGGTCGGCAAGGGGCTGGAATTCTCCGTCCACCGGGCGCAGGGGCGCGACGGGCAGCCTGTCGCGGTACGTCTCGCGCACCGGCGGTTCGACTCGAACGCGAACGACCCCCATGTGGACACCAGGGCCCTGCTCCTCCAGGAGTACGGGATCGCCACGCATCTGGCCGCCCACGGTCTGCCGGTCGCGGAGGCCAGGGAACTCTTCCTGGCGGACGACCCGGCTTCGCCCGACGTACTGCTGTCCGCGTGTGTTTGCACTTCGGGCATAACGGTTTATTTCGCCTGGAGTCTCCACCGGCCCGGAACGGTTCGGGTCACCTGGCCCGGGCGCCGGTGGCAGACTTGTGGGTCCGAGGCGGATCAGGTGCCGGCCGGCGTGGGCGTGGTGGGTGCCGACCACGGAGCCGGTGCAGGTTCTGGAGCTGCCGGTGCCGGTGCTGGTGCTGGTCTCTGGAGGTGGAGGAGCGGTAAACGTGCAGGTCGGAGTGGTCGGAGTGATGTTTTGAGGTTCCTGCACACCTCCGACTGGCACCTGGGCCGGTCCTTCCACCGGGTCGGCCTGCTCGGCGCCCAGGCCGCCTTCGTCGACCACCTCGTCGAGGCCGTGCGCGAGCACGAGGTCGACGCCGTCCTCGTCGCCGGCGACATCTACGACCGGGCCGTGCCCCCGCTGCCCGCCGTCGAGCTCTACGACCGGGCGCTGCACCGCCTCGCCGATCTCGGCGTGCCCACCGTGATGATCTCCGGCAACCACGACTCCGCCCGCCGGCTCGGCTTCGGCGCCGCGCTGATCGGCCGGGCCGGGATCCACCTGCGCACCGACCCGGCCGGCTGCGCCGACCCGGTGGTGCTGGCCGACGTACACGGCGACGTCGCCCTCTACGGGCTGCCCTACCTGGAGCCGGCGCTGGTCAAGGACGAGTTCGCCGCCGGTCGCGTCAGCCACGAGGCCGTGCTCGGGGCCGCCATGGACCGGGTGCGCGCCGACCTCGCCGCGCGGGCGCCCGGCACCCGCTCCGTCGTGCTCGCGCACGCCTTCGTCACCGGCGGGCAGACCAGCGACAGCGAACGCGACATCACCGTCGGCGGGGTCGCGGCCGTCCCCGCCGCCGTCTTCGAGGGCGTCGACTACGTGGCCCTCGGGCACCTCCACGGCTGCCAGACGATCAACGAACGGGTCCGCTACTCCGGTTCCCCGCTCGCGTACTCCTTCTCCGAGGCCGGCCACCGCAAGTCCATGTGGCTGGTCGAGCTCGACGCGGCCGGCGCCGTCACCGCCGAACGCGTCGACACCCCCGTACCGCGCCCGATCGCCCGGATCCGCGGCCCCCTCGGCACCCTGCTGACGGACCCCGCCCTCGCCGGGCACGAACAGTCCTGGGTCGAGGCCACCCTCACCGACCCCGTCCGGCCCGAGGACCCGATGGCCCGCCTCACCGCCCGCTTCCCGCACGCCCTCAGCCTCGTCTTCGAGCCCGAGGGCCGCGAGGAGGAGACCGCCGGCTCCTACGCCCAGCGTCTCAAGGGCCGCAGCGACCAGGAGATCGCCGAGGACTTCGTCGCCCACGTGCGCGGCGGCGGCGCCGCCAGCGACGCCGAACGCGCCGTGCTGCGGGCCGCGTTCGACGACGTCCGTGCCGACGACACCCGCCAGGAGCGCGCCCGATGAGGCTGCACCGGCTCAAGGTCACCGCCTTCGGGCCGTTCGCCGCGCCCCAGGAGATCGACTTCGACGCCCTGTCCGGCGCCGGGATCTTCCTGCTGCACGGCCCCACCGGCGCCGGCAAGACCTCCGTCCTCGACGCCGTCTGCTACGCCCTGTACGGCTCCGTGCCCGGCGCCCGCCAGGCCCCCGGCGCCTCCCTGCGCAGCGACCACGCGAACCCGGACACCCCCACCGAGGTCACCCTCGAACTCACGCTCGGCGGGCGGCGCCTGGAGCTGACCCGGCGCCCGGAACAGGACCGGCCCAAGAAGCGCGGCAAGGGCACCACCAAGGACAAGGCGCAGAGCTGGCTGCGCGAGCGCACCGGGGACGGGGACGACGGCTGGCGGTCCCTGTCCCGCTCGCACCAGGAGATCGGCGAGGAGATCGAGCAGCTCCTCGGCATGAGCCGCGAGCAGTTCTGCCAGGTGGTGCTGCTGCCGCAGGGCGAGTTCGCCCGGTTCCTGCGCGCCGACGCCGAGGCGCGCGGCCGGTTGCTGGGCCGGCTCTTCGACACCCGCCGGTTCGCCGCCGTCGAGACCCTGCTCGCCGAGCGCCGCCGCGCCGCCGAGGCCAAGGTGCGGGCCGGCGACGAGAAGGTGCTCGGCACCGCCCAGCGGCTCGCCCAGGCCGCCGGCGACAGCCCCGACCTGCGCGCCTGGCGGATGCCCGCGCACCAGCCCGGCGATCCCGGTCTCGCCGAGGCGGTACGGGCCTGGGCCGCCGTCGCCCGCTGCGCCACCCGGGAGCGGCGGGTCGTCGCCGAGTACGCCCTGGCCGCCGCCGAGAGCCGGCACGCCGCCGCCCGCCGCGGGGCCGAGGACGCCCGCGAACTCGACCGGCTGCAGCGCCGGCACGCCGAGGGCCGGCGCCGCGCCGCCCTGCTGGCCGAGGCCGCACCCGAGCGCGAGCGGGTACGCCTGCTGCTGGACCGGGCCCGGCGCGCCGCGCTGGTCGCGCCCGCCCTGGAACTGCGCGAGGCCGCCGCCCGCGCCCACGGGTCGGCCACGCTTGCCGAGGCCGCCGCCCGCGCCGAACTGCCGCCGCGGCTCGCCGATGCCGGGACCGAACAGCTCGCGGGCGTCGAGCAGCGGCTGCGCGAGGATCTCGGCGCCCTCGGCGCTGCGCACCGCAGCGAGGCGCGCAGCGCCGAGATCGGCCGCGAGCGGGCCGCCCTGGACCGGGAGGCCCGCGCCGCCGACGAGCTGCTGCGCGAGACCACCGACTGGCTGGCCCGCTGGGAGCCCGCCCGGACCGCCCTGCGCGACCGGGTGGAAGCGGCCCAGCAGGCCGCGACCCTGGCCGAGCAGCTCGCCGGCCGCCTGGAACCCGCGCGCCTCCAGCTGGCCGCCGCCCAGCGCCGGGACGCCCTGACCGCCGAGGCGGCGGCCGTCGAGGGCGCGCTGCTGTCCGTACGGGAGGAGTCGGCGGCCGCCAAGGAACGCTGGCTGGAGCTCAAGGAGGCCCGGCTGCGGGGCATCGCGGCCGAGCTCGCCGCGGCGCTGGCCGCCGGGCAGCCGTGCGCGGTGTGCGGTTCGCCGGAGCACCCCGCTCCGGCCCGCCCGGCGCCCGGACACGTGGACCGGGCCGCCGAGGACGCGGCCCACGCCCACCTGGAGGCGGCCGAGGAGCGGCGGGCGGCCGCCGAGCGCCGGCTGGCCGCCGTCACCGAGGCCCGTGCGGAGGCCGCGACGGCAGCCGGGGACACCGCGACCGCCGAACTGCTGGCGCTGACCGCCGATCTGACGCGGCGGCACACCGCCGCGCACACCGCGGCCGCCGCCCTGCACGCCGCCCGGGAGGCGCTGGCGGGCGCCGAGCGCGAGTACACCGCCCGCAGTGAGGCGCGCCGGGACGCCGAGGCACGTGCCGCCGCCCGCGCCTCGCGCCGCGAGGCACTGGACGACGAACAGCGCGGCCTGGAGGCGGAACTGGCGCTGGTGCGCGGCGGTGCGCCGAGCGTCGCCGACCGGGCCCGGCTGCTGGAGCGGCGCGTCGCCCTGGTGACGGGCGCCGCCGAGGCGCTGCGCCGGGCCGCGGCGGCCGCCGAGCGGCTCAAGGAGGCGGACGACCGTCTCGCCGACGCCGCCTTCACGGCGGGCTTCGACACCACCGACGACGCCGCGCGGGCCGTCCTGCCGGAGTACGAGCACGCGGCACTGCAACGCCGGGCGGACGGCTGGCAGGCCGAGGAGGCGGCGCTGGCCGACCGGCTCGCCGAGGCCGACACGGCCGCCGCCGCGGCCCGGCCCCCGGCCGACCCCGAAGCCGCCGAGGCGCACGCCGAACGGGCCGCCGCCGGGCTGCGCGCCGCTTCCTCGGCCCTCGACGCGGCCCGGCTGCGGTGCGCCGAGGTGGACCGGCTCTCGCGGCAGGCCGACGGCGAGCTGCGGGCGCTCGGGCCGCTGCGCGAGGCGTACGACCGGGTGGCCAGGATGGCCTCGCTGACCGCCGGCACCTCCGCCGACAACGAACGCAAGATGCGGCTGGAGGCGTACGTCCTGGCCGCACGGCTGGAGCAGGTCGCCGCGGCCGCGACGCTGCGGCTGCTGCGCATGTCCGGCGGCCGCTACACCCTCGTCCACTCCGACGCGAAGGCCACCGGACGCGGGCGTTCCGGGCTCGGGCTGCATGTGGTGGACGCCTGGACGGGCAGTGAGCGCGACACCGCGACCCTGTCCGGCGGCGAGACCTTCTTCGCCTCGCTCGCCCTCGCGCTGGGACTGGCCGACGTGGTCACCGACGAGGCCGGCGGGACGCGCCTGGACACCCTCTTCATCGACGAGGGCTTCGGCAGCCTGGACGAGGCGGCCCTGGACGAGGTGCTCGACGTCCTGGACTCGCTGCGCGAACGGGACCGCAGCGTCGGCATCGTCAGCCACGTCGCGGACCTGCGCACCCGTGTCCAGGCCCAGCTGGAGGTCGTCAAGCGGCGCGGCGGCTCGGTGGTCCGCCACCGCACGGGAAGCCTCACGGACTGAGCGGAGCGCACGGGCTGCGACGCGTCACGGGCTGCGCCGCGTCACGGGCTGAGCGGGCGGCGGGGGAGCGGCGAGGAGTAGACGATGCTCGTGGTCACCGCGCCCAGCCCGCCGATCCGGCCGGTGATCTCCTCCAGGTGCCGCATCGAGCGCGCGGCGACCTTGAGCACGAAACAGTCGTCACCGGTGACGTGGTGCGCCTCCAGGATCTCCGTCGTGGTCTCCAGGAGGTCGTGGAACGGCTTGTAGTTGCCGTGCGGATAGCGCAGCCGGACCAGGGCGAGGATGGTCTTGCCGAGCCGCTCCGGGTCGACGACGGCCGTGTACCCGGTGATCACTCCCGCCTCCTCCAGGCGGCGCACCCGCTCGGTGACCGCGCTGGCGGACATCGACACGGTGCGGGCGAGCTCGGCGAATCCGGCGCGGCCGTTGTCCTGCAGGGCGGCGAGGATCTTCCAGTCGGTGGCGTCCGGGGAATAGTCGGTCATGGGGGAGGAATATCAGGGGAATCCCCGGTCCAACAAGTGATACGCCGGGGAAGGTCCCTTCCTGAAGATGATCACTCGCCGTAGATTTCTGGCCATGACGACGACGCAGAACCCCGCCGCCCCCACCACCGCCAACCCCGTCCTGCGGGTCCCGCCGGCCACCCCCGCCGCGGCCGCCGCCTACTTCGCGGCCAGTCTCGCCTTCCACGCCGACGTGTCCGACGTCGCCGCCGCCTTCGCCGCCCACCGCGAGCAGGGCGCCGACCTCGGCTTCCAGCTGGTCGACTCGCGCTCCACCCCGGCCTGGGACCAGGCCCACGTACCCGGCGCGGTCCACCTGCCGACCGCGCTGATCCCCGAGCAGGCCGAGCGGCTGCTGGACAGGAACGTGCCCGTCGTGACGTACTGCTGGGGCCCCGGCTGCAACGGTGGCACCCGCTCCGCCCTCGCGCTCGCCGAACTCGGCTTCCAGGTCAAGGAGATGCTCGGCGGCATCGAGTACTGGATCCGCGAGGGCTTCGAGGTCGAGACCTGGCAGGGCAGGGAGCGGCGCGCCGAGGCCGACCCGCTGACCGCGCCGACCGATTCGGACGACTGCGGCTGCTGAGGCCACCCGCCCGTTCGTCCGGCGCGGACGACCGGGCCGCCCGCCCCACGGGGGAGGGCGAGCGGCCCGGTCAGGTCCCCTCGGCACGCGGTCAGAGCTTGGACAGCTCGTCCACCAGGTCGTCCAGGCCCAGCGAACCCTGCGACAGCGCGGCCATGTGCCAGGCCTTCAGGTCGAAGGAGTCGCCGTGCGCGGCGCGGGCGTTGTCCCGGCCCAGCAGCCAGGCGCGCTCGCCCAGCTTGTAGCCGATCGCCTGGCCCGGCATCGACATGTAGCGCGTCAGCTCGCTGACGATGAAGTCCGCCGGCCGGCCGCTGTGCATGCCGAAGAACTCCTGCGCCAGCTCGGGCGTCCAGCGCTCGCCCGGGTGGAACGGCGAGTCCGCGGGGATCTCCAGCTCCAGGTGCATGCCGATGTCCACGATGACCCGCGCGGCGCGCATCATCTGGCAGTCCAGGTACCCCAGGCGCTGCTCGGCGTCCTTGAGGTAGCCCAGCTCGTCCATCAGCCGCTCCGCGTACAGCGCCCAGCCCTCGGCGTTCGCGCTGACGATGCCGACCGTGGCCTGGTAGCGGGAGAGCTGGTCCGCGACGTGCGTCCACTGCGCGAGCTGGAGGTGGTGGCCGGGTACACCCTCGTGGTACCAGGTGGAGACCAGGTCGTAGACGGGGAACCGGGTCTGGCCCATCGTCGGCAGCCAGGTCCGGCCCGGGCGCGAGAAGTCCTCCGACGGACTGGTGTAGTACGGGGCCGCGGCGCCGCCGGGCGGGGCGATCATCGACTCCACCTTCCGCACCCGCTCGGCGAGTTCGAAGTGGGTGCCGTCGAGGTTCTCGATGGCCTCGTCCATGATGCCCTGCAGCCACGCGCGGACCTCGTCCACGCCCTCGATGTGGGTGCCGTGCTCGTCCAGGTGCCGCAGCGCCTCCCAGGGGCCCGCGCCGGGCAGGATCTTGGCGGCCTCCGTCTTCATCTCGCCCAGCAGGCGGTGGTACTCCGACCAGCCGTACGCGTAGGCCTCGTCCAGGTCCAGGTCGGTGCCGTTGAAGTAGCGGGCCCAACGGGCGTACCGCTCGCGCCCGACCGTGTCCGGCTGCCCCTCGACGGCCGGCGCGTACACGTCCCGCATCCAGTCGCGCAGCTCGGCGGTCGCGGCGGTGGCCGTGGCCGCGGCCTCCTCCAGCTCGGCGCGCAGGCCCTCGGGGCCGCGCTGCGCGAAACCGGTGAAGAACCCCGGCTCCTCGCCGTCCTCGCCCGCCCAGGTGGTCAGCTGCTCGATGAACGTGGCGGTCGGGCGCGGGCCGCCGTACAGGCCGCGCTCCAGGCCCAGTCCGAGGCTCTCGCGGTAGCCCGCGAAGGCGGCCGGGACGGCGCGCAGCCGCTGGGCGATGGCCGCCCAGTCCTCGTCGGTCTCCGTCGGGGTCACGCTGAAGGCCTCGCGGACACCGTGCACGGGGGAGTTGATGTTGCTCACCGCGCGCAGGTGCTCGTCGGCGTCGTGGACGGCGAGTTCGGCGGTCAGGCGCTCGCGCAGCAGCCGGGCGCACCGCCGTTCGGCGTCGGTGTCCGCGCCGGGCAGCTGCTCGGCGGCGTCGAGCGCGGCGAGGGTGCTGCGGGCGAGTCCGGCCAGGGCGGCGGCGCCGGCCGGGGAGAAGTCGGGGAGCCTGCCGTAACTGGCGGCGACTCCGAGGTAGGTACCGGCGATCGGGTCGAGGACGATGAGCTCGTCGACGTAGGCATCCGCGATGCGGCGCGGCAGCCGGCTGCTGTGGAGGGTGTCTGACATGCGGACATCTTCGTACGGCGGACCCGCCCGCGTCACCACCGTTCGCTGTCGGCCTCCTGACGCGCGGGCCACGGGCGCCGCGGGCGCGGGCGGGCCGTGCCGGGCGCACCCGGCACGGCCACGGCCCCGCTGCGGCATGGCAGTTCAGCTCTGCCGGTACGGGCGCTCGCGCGGGAGTTCGTACGGCAGACGCGAGTTGACCGGGGAGGCGTCCAGGCGCGCTGTGATCACCAGCGTGCCTTCCTCGATCTGGTAGTCCAGCGGCAGGCCGAGGCCGCGCATCGCGGCGACCATGCCGGTGTTGGCGGCCCGGGTGACGGCGTAGACGCTGTCGCAGCCGGCCTCGACGGCCATCGCGATCAGCCGGCGCAGCAGCTCCGAGCCGATGCCGCGACGCTGCCACTCGTCCTCGATGAGCAGCGCCACCTCGGTCTCGTCGCCGTCCCACAGCAGATGGCCGAGCGCGACCAGCTTGCCGGAGGCGGTGGTCGCGGCGAGCGTCCGGCCGAAGCGCGGGCTCAGCAGGTGGCCGAGGTAGCGGTCGGCGTCGGCGACCGGGCCGTGGTAGCGCAGCCCCAGGGTGTGCTCGGAGCATCGGTCGTGCATGGCGCGGGCGGCCGCCAGGTCGGAGCCGTCCGCCCGGCGCACGGTGATCTCGTTGCCCTCGGGCAGGGTCAGCACGTCACGGCTGCGCGGGACGCGCGGGCCGAGGCGGGCGTCGAGCTCGACCAGGGCCCGGGCCCGCGCGAACTCGGTCGGGGTGAAGGGCAGGTAGGGCCGCTCCACCGTGATCGCACCGCCGGCCGGGTCGCGCAGCCGCATCACGGTGGCCTCCAGGACACCCTCGACGGGGGCGTCGGCGGCGTGGTTGGGGCGGCCGGTCAGGGTGGTCGCGGGGACCGAGTGGATCGTGCAGCGGCCGAGCAGCTGGCGCAGCGCGAGCGGGAGCTCGGCCGCGTCCAGGGCGGTGCGGGTGGCCAGGCCCAGGACCCGGGTCGGGGTGTCGACCAGGTCGTGGGCGTCGGCGCGCTCGATCCAGGTGCTCCGGCCGCCGGCCTGGGCGACGGCCCGGATCAGGTCGGCCGCGGGCAGCGTCTGCGGGGCGCGCACCAGGAACTCGTCGACCGTGCCGCCCTCCGCCAGCGGGTGGGTCTGCAGGGTCAGGATGTCCACGTCGTGCCGCGCGAGCGCCGTGCACAGCGCGGCCAGGCTGCCGGGCTCGTCCCGTACGGTGGTCCGCATCCGCCACAGCGCGGCGGAACCGGTCGCCGTGCGGGCCCCCGTATCGGAGGGGGCCGTCGGCTCCGGCGGCGGCGCATGGCTGTGGCGCCGTGCCCACCAGGTGTGGAAGGCGGCCGTGACCAGGAGCGCGACGGCCGAGGCGACCAGCAGCACGGGGCCGCGCGGACCGTGCACGACGAGATTGGCGATGCCGTCGGCGACCGCGACCGCGCAGAACAGGGCAGCCAGTTCGACGAGGTCACGGCGCCAGTGGTGGCGGTGGCGGGGACGCTGTGCGGGGGCGGGGTTACGTTCAGTCATGGCACCACCCTGCCGAAGGGGTGTTGCGTGATCACGAACGATCTGTGACCGACTGGTTAAGGATCCATCTGGCCGATTTCGCCCAGTTTTCCGTGTCCCGAGGCTGGGCGGAGCCGGTGCGGCGGCCCCGCCCGTGCCGCGGTTCCCCGGGTTACTGGCCGACCCGGCCCGGCTGGAGGGTCCGCGTGAAGAGCACGCCGCCGCCCTCGCGCCGCAGCCGGACGGTGAGCTCGCCGCTGCCGCCGTCGATGTCCACCTCGCCGTAGTACGGCGGATTCTCCGCCGGCGACATGTTGGCCACCGGGGCCGACTGGACGAACGCCGTGCGCGGGCCGAAGGTCGCGTCGAGCGCGCCGTGCGGGAAGCCGCCCGCACCGACCGGACCCGAGACGAACTCCCAGAACGGCGCGAAGTCGCCGAACGCGGCCCGCTCGGGGGCGTAGTGGTTGGCGGCGGTGTAGTGCACGTCGGCGGTGAGCCACACGGTGCCGGTGATGCGCCGGCGCTTGATGTGACGCAGGAGCTCGGCGATCTGGAGCTCGCGGCCCAGCGGGGCACCCGGGTCGCCCTGGGCGACCGCCTCGAAGTTCGCCGAACCGTCGGGGACCACGATGCCGAGCGGCATGTCGGCGGCGATCACCTTCCACGTGGCGCGGGAGCGGGACAGCTCGCGCCGCAGCCAGTCCAGCTGCTCGGCACCCAGGATGCCGACGGTGTCGTCGCCCTGCCGGCCGGGGGAGTTGGCGTTGCGGTGGGTGCGCATGTCGAGCACGAACACGTCCAGCAGCGGCCCGTGGTGGACCACGCGGTACATCCGCCCCTCGGTGCGGCCACCGCGCAGGTCGGTGACGGGGAAGTACTCGGAGAAGGCCTGCTTGGCGCGGCCGGCGAGCACGTCCACCTCCTTGACCGTGTAGCGGGGGTCCTCCAGCAGCTGGCCCGGGTACCAGTTGTTGCGCACCTCGTGGTCGTCCCACTGGGCGATGACCGGGACCTGGGCGTTGAAGCCGCGCAGGTTGTGGTCGAGCAGGTTGTAGCGGAAGTTCCCGCGGAACTCGGCCAGGGTCTCGGCGACCTTGGACTTCTCCTCGGTGGTGAGGTTGCGCCACACGCTGCCGTCGGGGCGGGCCACGGTCGCCTGGATCGGGCCGTCGGCGTAGACGGTGTCCCCGCTGAACAGGAAGAAGTCGGGGTCGCGCCGGCGCATCTCCTCGAAGACGCGGTAGCCGCCGAGGTCGGGGTTGATGCCCCAGCCCTGGCCGGCGAGGTCGCCGGACCACACGAAGCGGACGCCGGAGCGGCGGCTGACGGGCGTGGTGCGGAACGTGCCGCACACGGGCTCGCCGGTGCGGCGGGGGTCGTCGGGGTCGGCGAGCACCACGCGGTAGTGGATCTGCTGGCCGGGCGGCAGCCCCCGTAGGACGGCGGTGCCGGTGAAGTCGGTCGCCGGACCGAGGTAGGGGCCGTGGTGGCGGCGTACGGCGTAGCGGAACGACTCGCTGGGCGAGGTCTCGACGTACATCCGGGCGGGCCGGTCGGAGCGCGTCCAGACGGTGGCGGAGAACGGGGTGATCTCGCCGGACTGGACGCCCCACGGCGCGCTCGGGCGGCCCGAGCGGGCGAAGGCCGGGGCGGCCAGCACGGTCGGTGCGGCGAGGGCGGCGGACACGGCGAGGGAGCCGCGCAGCAGGGACCTGCGGTCGGGGCGGACGAGGGGCATCGGAGGGCCTCCAGAGACGGGTCGGACCAGTGTGCCGAGGGCACACCGGTCCTCCGCGTCGGGCGCGCGAACCGCTGGTGAACAGCCGCCAGACACTCGTGCATACACCCCGCAGCCCCCTTGTCAAGAGGCGCGGAACGGGGTTATCGGCCCGCGGGCGCCAGGGGCGCGGGGGGCACGCTCGCCCCGCGGTGCCTGAGGTTGACGGCCGAAGCCCGGGCCAGCGCGGCGGGGCTCAGGAAGCGCCCCGGACCGATCAGGCGCTGGGAGAAGCGGTGCATGTGCCGTGCCACCGACGCGTCGCGCGCCGCCGCCGAGAACACCAGCCGCTGCACCGGGTTGAACGGGCGGGCCCTGGCGAAGTCGGCGGCCATGAACTGATGACCGCTCAGCCGCCGCCGGTGCGTGCGCGCGTACGTCAGGAGGGACCTGTCGAGCTCGCCCCGGCCGGCCAGCGCGGGGGCGACCGCCTCGGTCAGCCACCGCGCGGACTCCAGGGCCCACCCGCATCCCACGCCCCACAGGGGATCACTGGTCAGGGCGGCGTCGCCGATGAACGCGAGGCCCGGTGCGGTGGGCCTGCGGCTGAGCAGCGGGTAGTCGACCAGGCCGATGATCTTCGAGACGCGCTCGGCGGCGTCGATGGGCGGCGCATCGGGCAGGGCGCGGACGAACGCGGCGAAGCTGCCCTCCAGATCCTCCCGGAAGGCGGGCAGCCGCTTCTTGTCCGGGAGCACCGTGAGGACCGTCACCCCGTCGTCGTTCGGGAACGCGTAGGCCATGTCGGGCTCCAGGAACCAGGTGTGACTGATCCCGTCGGGCAGCGGAAGACCGCGGAAGTGCGCGAGATAGCCGAACCGCGCGTTCTCGTACCGCCGGGTGGGCGTGCCGGCGAACCTCGCCACGGCCGAGTCCTTGCCGTCGGCGCCGACCACCAGGCGGGCCCGGAGCTCACGCTCCCCGGACGGTGTCGCCGCGCGCACCCCCGCGGTGCGCCCGGCTGCCCGGACCAGCCCGGTCACCTGGTGGCCGAGGAGCAGATCGACGCCGGGAGTCCGCGCCGCACGGGAGCGGAGCAACGGGTCGAGGGTGCTGCGCCGGATGTTGTACCCGTACGGCAGCGCGGGGCCCTCCGGCGTCGCCCTCGGCTCGATCCATCCCCAACGGGTGTACCAGCGGGCGTGGTTGCGCACGGCCCCGGCCTCCTCCAGGGCGGGGACGAGGCCGAGTTCGTCCAGCACGGGGTAGGCGTTGGCCGTCAGGGAGTGGGTGCACAGCACCTTGTACGCGGCGGGGTCCGAGCGGCGTTCCAGCAGCGCGACGCGGGCACCGCGCCGGGCGAGCAGGATCGCCGCGGCGCTGCCGGCGAGGCTGGCTCCGCAGACGACGACGTCGTAGTCGTCGTCCGTGCCTCCTCCGGCCCTTTCAGACGTGCTCATGCGTGGTCGCTCCCTTCGGGGTGTGGTGCCGTGGGTGGGAGTGGTGCCGCGGCCGTGCTGCCAGGTGCACGCACGGTCGGGGGGCGTGTGGCGCTCTCACGCCGTGGCCGTAGCGGTTGCCGTCGCCGTCGCCGTCGCCGGCGGCCGGCTCCGGGTCGTGTCGCGGATGACCCGGGCGACGAGGGCGGGATCGTCGTTCATCGGGACGTGGCCGCAGCCGGGCAGCCGGACGAGCCGGGCGCCGGGCACGGTGTGCTTGGCGCGCACACCCTGACGGGGCAGCAGCAGCCGGTCGCGCGCGCCCCAGGCGATGGTCACGGGCAGGCCCGGCACGTCGTCGGTGAACCGTACGGAGCCGCCCGCGGCGAGCGTCTGCTCGAAGCCGGTGGCGTCGCGCAGCGCGAGGGTCTCGGCGATCACGTCCTCGGGCGAACGGCGGGCGGGGCGGGCGTAGATGGCGCCGGTCAGTGCGGCCCGTCCGGCGGCGGAGCCGGCGAGGCCGCGCACGGCGGCGTACGGAAGGGCCCGGGCGCCCATGTGCAGCGCGCGCAGCATGCCGAACGCGTAGCGGCGCTCGGCCGGCGACCAGAAGCCGGCGGGGGAGAGCGCGGTCACGGAGGCCACGAGCTTGCCGCGGCCCATTTCGAGGGCGAGCAGTCCGCCGAGGGAGTTGCCGGCGACGTGCGGGCGCTCGACGCCGAGGGCCGCGCAGAGCGCGCCGAGGGCGGGGGCGACCGTCCCGAGGTCGTACGGGACGCCCTCGGGGAGGGGGTCGGAGGCCCCGAAGCCCGGGAGGTCGACGGCGATCACGTCGTGGTCGGCGGCGAGGATGTCGGTCACCGGGTGCCAGGCCCGGAGGTGGTGCCCGATGCCGTGGAGCAGCAGGAGCGGCTCGCCCGCGCCCTTGCGTTCGTAGGCGACGGTCGCGGGCCGGGGCCCGAGGGGGGAGTCGATGGTGAAGGAGACCGTGGCGGTCATGCTGCTCCTCGGCGTCACGTCGGTGCGGACCTGTGAGACTCGCTGTCAGTAATGACTACCGCCGGGTAGCTCGCCACCACAAGCCTTTGAGCCGCCGAGCCGCCCGCGAACATCCCGTGAACGGCTTGATACGTATGCCCGATCTGCCCGGCAAAGGGCCGAGGATTGGTCTTGACCAAGGGGTGCCGCCGTCCTATCGTCGCAGGGATAGTGCAGGAACCTTTAATAAACAAAGGCGCGGAACTGCCGCTGGAACACGGCGATTGCAGCGAGGGCAGCAGGAGGAGTCAGGGTGGGGACCACGCAGCTCGAAACGGTGCCGGAGCCGAAGTACTGGCACCTCAAGACCGTGCTCAGCGAGGCGCTCGATCAGGACTTCGCGGTGGGCGAGGTCCTGCCGAACGAGCGTGAACTCGCCGCCCGCTTCGGTGTCGCCCGCGCGACCCTGCGCCAGGCGCTGGAACAGCTCGAGCTCGAGGGCCGGCTGCAGCGCCGTCGCGGCGTGGGCACGACGGTCGCCCCGCCGCGCGTCGGTGTCGCCGTCCGTGACGCGCAGCACGGCTGGCCCGGCGAGGCCACCGACGGCTGGCAGCTGGTGAACGCCACCGAGACCGTGCCCGCCGCCGCGATCGCGAAGCTGCTCGGGACCGGCGGCGACCAGGCCGTCCACACGGTCCGCCGTACCCGCGTCACCCAGGGCCAGGCCGTCGCCGCCGAGCTGCTCTACGTCCCGGCCGCGTCCGTGCCGGGCCTGTCCGCCCTCGACGCCCCGTCCGGCCCCGCCCGTGCCCGCGCCATCCTGCGCGAGCTGGGGCACCTGATCCTCGAAGGCCAGGACCGCTCCGTCGAGCTCGGCTCGGCCCGCGCCGACGACGCCAAGGAACTCGACCGCCTCCCGGGCGCCCCGGTCCTGCTCGTCACCACCCGCTACTTCACGGCCGCGGGCACGGCCGCGGTCTCCGTCGCCACCTACCGCGCGGACACCTGCCGCCTGACGTTCGGCGACTCGGGCGACGTCCAGATCAGCCACGACACCACGGAGCCCATGGCCTCCTGAACCCCGACGCCCGCCGCGGCCCCGCCCGGCACGGCGCGAGCCGGCCGAGGGCCGACCCGCGCGCGACAGGCCGTGCCGGTGGCTGTGCCGGCGGCAGGCCCCCGCCCGACGCGGATCCGCCCGGTTCAGCGTGAGCTGGCCGGGGGCCGACCCGCGCGCGACGGCCGTGCGGACGGGCCATGCCGGTGGCCCCGTGTCAGCGGCGGCGGGCCGTCACCGTCTTCTCCACGGCGAACAGTTCCTCCTCGACGTGGTCCAGCGCCAGTCGCAGCGCCCCGGTGGCCACCGCGGCCTCGCTCAGCCGGGACAGCGCGACCCGCGGCGGCCGCAGACAGTACCGCTCCAGCTCGCGCCGCAGCGGGTCCAGCAGCCCGTCCAGCCCGGCGGCCCACCCGCCGACGACCACGAGCTCCGGATCCATGGCCAGCACCAGCGCCGCCACGTCGTGCACCAGCCGCTGGACGAACCGGTCCAGCGCGGCGACCGCCCGCTCGTCCCCGCGCTTGGCCATGGCGAACACCTCCGCCACCGCCTGTTCGTCCAGCGGGTGCAACGGCTCCCCGGTGGTCGACAGCAGTTTCTCCGGAGTGGCCTCGCGGCCCAGCAGGTGCAGCGCGCCGATCTCGCCCGCCGCCCCGCCGTAGCCGCGGTGCAGCCGCCCGCCGATCAGCGACCCGGCACCGGGGCTCAGGCCCGCCATCACGAACACCATGTCGTCGGTGTCCTGAGCGGCCCCCTTCCAGTGCTCGCCGACCGCCGCCGCGTTGGCGTCGTTCTCCACCTGCACCGGGCACCGGAACGACCGCCGCAACCGCTCACCGAGCGGCAGTCCGGTCCAGCCGGGCAGCGCCGTGCCCAGCCGTACGGTGCCGTCGGCCTCGACGATCCCGGGACTGCCGACCCCGACGGCCCGCAGTGAGTCCCTCGGTACCCCCGCCCGCCGCAGCAGGTCGGCGACGCACGCCCGGACCTTCTCCAGACGCTCGTCGGCGGAAGCCGTCTCGGCGACCTCTTTCGTCCCCGCGCCGATGACCCGCCCGTCCAGCCCCGAGATCAGGGCCGCGACCCGGTGCGAGCCGATCTCGACGCCGAGCAGATGACCGGCCTCGGCCCGGAACCGGAACCGCCTGGCCGGCCGCCCCTGGCGGCGCGCCCCCTCCTCCGCGGCGGCCTCGACCACCAGCCCGGTGCCCATCAGCCCCTCGACGACCCCCTCGACGGTGGGCCGCGACAGCCCGGTCACCCGGGTCAGATCGGTGAGCGTCGGCGATTCGGCCGCGCGCAGCGCACGCAGCACCACGGCGGAGTTGATCCGCCGGAGCAGCGAGGGGTCCCCGCCGGTCAGCTGCCCCAACGTGTGTCCTCCCAGCTAGCGCGCCTGTCAGCCGGATCGTACTGCCCAGTCGCCGCGGCGGCGAGAACCGGCCCCCACCTGCCGGAATCCGCCCTCCACCCTCAGGCCGGGGACACGAATCCGGACTCGTACGCCGTGATCACCGCCTGCGTCCGGTCCCGCGCCCCCAGCTTCGCGAGCACGGCGCTCACATGCGACTTCACCGTCTCCGCCCCCACGTACAGCTGACCGGCGATCTCGGCGTTCGTCAGCCCCTTGGCCATCAGCCGGAGCACCGCCTCCTCGCGCTCGGTCAGCGCCGCCTGCTCCAGAGCCTCCCGAGCCTCCCGGTTGCCGTACTCGGCGGCGAGCGAGCGCAGGGCGGTGGGGAAGAGCAGCGTCTCACCCTCCGCGACCAGCCGCACCGCGTGCACGATCTCGGACGGCCTGGCCCGCTTGAGCAGGAACCCGTCGGCACCCGCCCGAAGCGCCCGGTACACGTACTCGTCGTTCTCGAACGTCGTCACCACGAGGATCTTCGGCGGATCGTCGACCGATTTCAGCACGGCCCGCGTGGCGTCGATCCCGTCGAGCAGCGGCATCCGCACGTCCATCGCCACGACATCCGGCCGCAGTTGCCGCACCAGGGGGACCACGGCGGCCCCGTCGGCGGCCTCCCCGACCACCTCGATGTCGGGCTGGGACTCGAGGACGGCGCGCAGACCCGCGCGGACCAGGGGCTCGTCGTCGACGAGCAGTACGGTGACCGGCATCCGGTCAGGGTATTCGCTCCAGCGGAAGCCGGGCGCGCACTCTCCAACTGCCCTCGTACGGCCCCGTTTCGGCCTTCCCGCCCAGCAGCGCGGCCCGCTCCCGCATCCCGCGCAGCCCGCTCCCCGAGCCGGACCCGAACGCCGGGCCCTCGGGCAGCGGATTGGTCACCTCCAGATCCAGCCGCCCCACCGCCATCTCGATCCGCACCCGCACCGGGACAGGCCCGCAGTGCCGCAGCACATTGGTGAGCGCCTCCTGCAGAATCCGGTACCCCTCACGGGTGACCGGACCCGGCAACTGCTCCAGTGGACCGGACAGCTCGGCGTCGACCGCCGCCCCCGACGCCCGCGCCGACTCCAGCAGCCGGTCCGCCTCCGCGAGCGTCGGCCGCTGCGAGGGGCGCGGGCCCGTCTCGCGCAGCACTCCCAGCACGCGCTCCAGATCCTCCAGCGCGGCGCGCCCCGTCTCCTCGATCGCGCACAGCGCCCGCTCGGTGAACTCCGCGTTGCCCGAGGCCCGGGCAGCCCCGGCCTGCATGACGGCCACCGTCAGCGCGTGCCCGATGGAGTCGTGGAGCTCCCGGGCGATCCGGGTGCGCTCGAGCAACTGCTCCGTCCGCACCTCGAGGGCCGACAGCCGCTCGGCCGTCGACGGGCCCAGCAGGCGCCTGGCGATCGCGGCGACCGCCTCACCGAGCAGCACGACGATCACCACCAGGAGCAACAGCGGCACCGGGACCAGCAACGCGGCGGCCCAGCCGGGCGGCGTCACGGGCAGCGTCGTGAACGACTCGGGGACGGACCCGGCGGCCGTCTGGACCAGCTCCACCGACATGACGAGCAGTCCCACCGTTGCTGCCCACGCCAGCGCCGCCAGCCCCAGCCGTATCTCCAGCCACAGCACCGTCCGCCAGCGGTCGCCCCACCGGGCCGACGCGACCGTGCTGATCGCCCCGTCGTGACGGCCCCGCTCATGGGGGGTGAGCAGGAACTGCGCCTGGACCCCCTCGGCCATCCGGACCCAGGGAAGCAGCCCGAAGGGCGCCACGATCAGGGCCGGCACCCAGGGCATGTGCGGCGCTATGAACAGCCAGACGGCCACGATCAGCAGAGGGACCAGCAGGTGCAACCAGCGGGTGTACGTGACCCCTTGAAGCGGGGCACGGAGCAGTCGGTACATGTCCTCATCCTGGCAGCCGGCCCCTCGGCGCCGTCTCCCCCGCGCGGGGGAGACGATCCCCCCGCGCGGGGGAGGAGCGGGGGTGGGGCCGGGGCCGACTCTTGAGCCATGAACCGCATCGAGATCCGCGAACTGAGCAAGGAATACGGCACCGCCCGGGCGGTGGACCACCTCACCTTCGACGTTCTGCCCGGCCGGGTGACCGGCTTCCTCGGGCCGAACGGCGCCGGGAAGTCCACCACGATGCGCCTGCTGCTCGGCCTGGACCGACCCACGTCGGGCACGGCCACCGTGGGCGGGCGCCGCTTCACCGACCTCACCGAGCCGCTGCACCAGGTCGGGGCGCTTCTCGACGCACAGGCGGCGCACGGCGGCCGCACCGCACGGGACCACCTGCGGGTCCTCGCCGCCAGCAACCGCATCCCGGCGCGACGGGTGGACGAGGTGCTGGAGCAGGCCGGCATCGCCTCGGCGGCCGGGCGGCGGGTGAAGACCTTCTCACTCGGGATGCGCCAACGGCTCGGCATAGCCGCCGCACTGCTCGGCGACCCAGGAGTGCTCCTGCTGGACGAGCCGACCAACGGCCTCGACCCCGAGGGCATCATCTGGGTCCGCGAACTGATGCGCACCCTGGCCGCGGAGGGCCGGACGGTCCTCGTCTCCAGCCACCTGATGTCCGAGACAGCGGCCCTGGCCGACCACTTGGTCGTGCTCGGCCGGGGTCGGCTGCTCGCCGACACCTCCATGAAGGAATTCATCGACGCCCGCAGTGCTCCTCGGGTGCTGCTGCGCACTGCGGACCCGGACCGGCTCCGGTCGGCTCTGGCCCGCGACGGCTTCGAGATGACCGCGGCCGAGGAAGGGCGCTGGAGCGTCGACGGCATACGGGCGGCCGACCTCGGCGGTATCGCGGCCCGCGAGAGCATCGCCCTGCTGGAGCTCTCCGACGAGCGCGCCTCGCTGGAACAGGCCTATCTCGACCTCACCGCGGACCATGCCCAGTTCGCCGCCACCACCCGCTGACCCACCACCTGCCCCCCCGCCACCCAGGAGGCTCCACCATGATCACCGCTCTGCCCACCGCACCCGTCCTGCGGTCGGAATGGATCAAGATACGGTCGCTGCGCGGCACTTTCGGAGCACTCATAGCGGTCCTGGTCGCCACCGTCGGCATACAGACGCTGACGGCCGCGCTCACCGGATCGGGCGAGGAAGGTGCCATGGGCGACGACCCGCTGCTCGCGGCCTTCTACGGCATCAACTTCGGTCAGATAGCCGCCATCGCCTTCGGGACCAGCGCGTTCGCCGTCGAGTTCCACAACGGAGCACTGCGCACCACGCTCTCCGCGGTGCCGGGCCGCACCCGGTTCTACCTGTCGAAGGTCGCGATGGTCGGGGCGCTGGCCTTCCTGACGGGGCAGATCACCGGAGTGGTCACGTTCTTCGCCGGTCAGGCGTTGATGGGGGAGCGCGCCATCGGTATCGGTGACCCGGGGGCGGTGCGGGCCGTGTTCGGCAGCGGTTGCTACCTGGCGCTCATGGCCCTGTTCGCCGCCGGACTCTCGGCACTGCTCCGCAGCGGAACGGCCGTGCTGAGCCTGCTCATACCCTTCGTCCTGGTCGTCCCCTTCGTCGTCGGTGCGACCGCCGGGGGAATCGCCCCCTATCTGCCGGACCGGGCTGGGCAGACGGTCATACGCAGTGCCGCGCAGGGCGACCTGGGGCACTGGGGAGGGCTGGGCGTGCTGGCGCTGTGGGCGGTGGCCGCGGTGGCCTGCGGCTGGATCGCCGTCCGTCGGCGGGACGCGTGACGCAGGGCCAGTTGTCAGTGGTCCCCTGGATACTGACGGCATGACCACGGCAGAGCATCTCGACACCATCGACCGGCTCCGGACGCGTGACTTTCCCGATGTGCAGGGCAGGTCCGACGTGGGCACCAGCGGCCCCGGGTACCACCTCGCGGAGCTGGGCGACAGCCGCTGGTTCGGGGACGAGGACGCGGTCGGCAGGGCCGAGGAGGCCGAGCGGACATCCGCCGCTTACGAGGCGCTCACGCACGCGCTGACCGAGCGCTGGGGGACGGCCGACGTGTTCAGCCTCGGCAGTGTGCGGCTGCGGGCGGTCACGCAGGAGGTGGCGCAGCCGTGGGGGGAGCTGAGCGGCGTCACCGACCACGTGCACGTGTGGCGGGTGGAGGATCGGTGGGTCGTCGTGTGCGCCGCCCGGTGGGGGGCCGACCACTCGCCGCAACTGCTGGCGGCGGTCACGGTGACCGATCCGCCGTAGGGGGAACAATGGCCCCGGGCGGGCCGACGGTTGGGGGGACCATGGAACGAAGGATCCAGGAGATCGAACTGCCCGGCGGGCAGAAGATACTGGCCCGGGTCAGCGTGCTCGCGCCGCAGGACCTGCCGGAGCCGGAGGACTACAGCTACCAGGACGTGGGCTACCAGGACGTCGGGGCGCTGGACCAGCTCGCCGCGCGGGTGGACCAGCTGGGCGAGCTGGTGACCGGGCTTGGTACGGCGGTGCTGCGGGCCGCCGAGGCCGCCGCACCCGACGAGATCAGCGCCACCTTCGGGATAGAACTGGCGGTCAAGCCCGGCAAGGCCGTGGCCGTGCTGGCCGACGGCGAGGCGAAGGCCGCCATCACCGTCACCCTCACCTGGCTCCCGAAGGAGGGCGGGACCGACGGCGGGAACGACGGCGGGGCGCCGCCGGACGGCGGCGCCCCGACGACACAAGAGGATCAGAGGATGGAGCCGGGCGTGTAGCCCGCCGCCTCCGGGTGCCGCTTGGCGATCTCCTCGATGCGGGAGACGACGGTGGCGACCTGGTCGCCCGCCGCGCCGGTGAAGGACAGCTTGTCCGCCATCAGCGCGTCGAGCTGGGCGCGGTCCAGCGGGATGCGCTCGTCCGCGGCGAGCTTGTCCAGCAGCTCGTTGCGCTCGGCACCCTGCTCTCGCATGGCGAGGGCGGAGGCGACCGCGTGCTCCTTGATGACCTCGTGGGCCACCTCACGGCCGACCCCGGCACGGACGGCGCCCATGAGGACCTTCGTGGTCGCCAGGAACGGCAGGTAGCGGTCCAGCTCGCGGGCCACGACCGCCGGGAACGCGCCGAACTCGTCCAGGACGGTCAGGAACGTCTCCAGCAGACCGTCGAAGGCGAAGAAGGCGTCCGGCAGGGCCACGCGGCGCACCACGGAACAGGAGACGTCGCCCTCGTTCCACTGGTCGCCCGCCAGCTCGCCGGTCATGGAGGCGTAGCCGCGCAGGATGACCATCAGGCCGTTCACGCGCTCGCAGGAGCGGGTGTTCATCTTGTGCGGCATCGCGGACGAGCCGACCTGGCCCGGCTTGAAGCCCTCGGTCACCAGCTCGTGGCCCGCCATCAGGCGGATGGTCTTGGCGATCGAGGACGGGGCGGCGGCCAGCTGCACGAGGGCGGTGACCACGTCGTAGTCGAGCGAGCGCGGGTAGACCTGGCCGACGGAGGTGAAGGCCTGGCCGAAGCCCAGGTGGGCGGCGATCCGCTGCTCCAGGTCGGCGAGCTTGCCGGCGTCGCCGCCGAGCAGGTCGAGCATGTCCTGGGCGGTGCCGACGGGACCCTTGATGCCGCGCAGCGGGTAGCGGCCCAGCAGGTCCTCCAGGCGGCCGTAGGCGACGAGCAGCTCGTCGGCGGCGGTCGCGAAACGCTTGCCGAGGGTGGTGGCCTGGGCGGCGACGTTGTGCGAGCGGCCGGCCATCACCAGCTCGGCGTGCTCGCCGGCCAGCTTGCCCAGCCGGGCCAGGACGGCGACCGTACGGTCGCGGGCCAGCTCCAGCGAGAGCCGGATCTGGAGCTGCTCGACGTTCTCGGTCAGGTCCCGGGAGGTCATGCCCTTGTGGACGTGCTCGTGGCCGGCGAGGGCGTTGAACTCCTCGATGCGGGCCTTCACGTCGTGCCGGGTGACCTTCTCGCGCTCGGCGATGGAGGCCAGGTCGACGTTCTCCAGGACGCGCTCGTAGTCGGCGAGGGCCGCGTCCGGGACCTCGATTCCGAGGTCCTTCTGGGCGCGCAGCACGGCGAGCCACAGCCGCCGCTCCAGCGTCACCTTGTACTCGGGGGACCACAGGACGGCGAGCTCCGGGGAAGCGTAGCGGCCGGCCAGGACATTGGGGATGCGGGGCTTGGCTGTCACGTGTAGGGAGCATACCGGCTGTCCGGGGCCCCTCCGGAGCGTCCATACCGTCCACAGATTCCACTGTCAGAGGTCTGATTCCCCGCCGCGCCGCGTCGTCTGTGAGACGTGTGTGAGACGGGGCGGCCCCGAACCAGCGACTGCAACGCTGACCGGGGCCTTGATCCAGACCCTTCTGATCAAGGAGTCCAGACCCATGCGCGACGCTACACCCCTGCCCGACGCGGACACCCGCGTTCTCCTCCTGGCCCTCGCCGCCCAGCTGAATGCGGAGCGGCCTGGCGAGCCCATGCGCCGCAGCGTCCTCGAAGCGCTCGCCCTCACCTTCGCCGTCCGCTGTCACGGCCAGACGTACCGTGCCGACCGGGCCGAGGCCCTGCTCCTCGGCCACGCGCCGGCCGTCCCGGACGGGGTCAGCCGCGGTCAGTACGCCCGCCTGCTCCGCCGCGCTGCCGGGGCCGAGGGATGACCGGGTTCCGCACGGTCACCGTGCACACCCTCGACCACGGTCCGGTCACCCTCGAATGCCCGCCGTGGTGCGTCGAGCCGCACACCACCCCCGAGTACCGGGCCGACATCTCCCACACCGGGCCGGAGGAATCCCTCTCCTTCGGCGGTACCCCGCTCCTCGTCACGATGCTCTCCGCGGACCCCTTCGGGCCGGCCTGGCGCCGCAGCACCGCGCTGTACGTCGAACAGCAGCAGTTCGCCCGCACGCTCGACGCGGACGGGTTGATGCAGCTGGCGGCCGCGTACGCCGTACACGCCAGCCGCCTGCGGGATCTCGCTCAGGACCTGGCGGCCCTCGGCGAGGGGGACCCCCGGTGACCGCTCCCGCAAGCATCGACGATCGGCGCGCGTTGGCGCACCAGCTGGCGCAGGCCGGCGCATCCACCCGGCAGATCGCGGCGCAGCTCGGCGTCTCGAAGGACACCGTGCGCCGCGACCTCGCCCGCACTGGCGCACTGGCTGAGACACCGGCGCTGCGGCGCGCGGCACGGCTGAGGCAGGCTGAGGACGCGGTGCGCCAGGTATGCGCCGCAGCTCAGTCGGTGGCGGAGGCCCGCCCGGCGTACACGCTCGCGGACGACGCAACGGCACAGCGCTGGTGCGCCGACCTCAGGGCTGCGGGCGAGCTGCTGCTGGCGCAGGCGGAGGCGTTCGCGGACTACTACCCGTGCGCCACCGGCTGACCGAAGCACCCATGCTGCGCGGCCGCTGTTCGCCGCAATGACAGCGGCTGGCCTCGCCGCGCTGGACGCCTTGCCGTACCCCGTACACGACGGCCCCGACGCACGCGGACTGCGTCGGGGGCCGTCGGCTGCCCGGGGTCCGGCTGCCTGCACGGGTGCCGGTCGAGCAGGTTTGTCGTGGGCGGTCTCTACATTGGCGGCAGGCCCGGGGACAGCATTGCTGGCGTCCGACCCGCCCACGCTCGGATGACGACGGTGTCCCCGGTTGCTCCCCGCGGGGTGCCGATGCCCGTGGCACTGGGATGTACGAACCCGTGCATGATCAAAGACTCGGCCCACTGGTACGCCTCACCCTCCCACCGTAGGACGGTCTGGCCCTCGTGCGCTGCCGACCCGACGCCTGCACCGGGCGGCAGATGTGCGAGCACCAGCACGCCCCCCTCACGGAGCCGACGCCGGGCAGCGGGCAGGAAGACAGCTGGGTCGGTGAACCAATGAGCGCCGAAGGCAGAGTAGATCGCATCGAACTTGGCGGCGCCGGCGTCCAGCCACTCCACGGCGGTGCCGTGGTACAGCTTCATCAGGTGCCCCCACCGGTCGCGCGCGGCGTGCACCTGGACGGCGGAAACGTCAACGCCGACTGCTCGAAACCCGGCATTCGCGCAGTGCGCGAGACGGTCGCCGCGCCCGCAGCCGAGTTCGAGCACCGTGTCACCCGGTGCGAGATCAAGGTATTCAAGTCCAGGTCCGTGTCCGGGGTGCGGAGTCCAGGAGAACGGCGTGAGCGGGTCGGCGTGGGCGCGGACGGCGTATTCGTCCCACGGGGAGAGCACGGCAGGAACCTCCACGGATACCGGTGGCCCCGGCTCCCGAGAGGGAAGCCGGGGCCGGCGGGCGGGCCAGCTACGAGCTGGGCGGCTGCACGATGAACCCGCGGGCCGGACGGGCGTCCGGGTCACGGGACGTCGGCTGCTGTGACTCGCGCCAGCTCTGAACGAGCTCTGCGTACCGAGGGTCTGTCCACTCCTGCTCGGGCATCGTGGTTCCTTCCGTCGGTACGCAGCGTAGCGCCGGTCAGGCGGGGGTCACGGGCGGCTGCGGCGGCCGCTGCGGGTCGGACAGGCACTGCGGACTGGGCATGGGCTTGATTCCGCAGGTCGGGGAGTGCCAGGTCTGGGCGGTCACCGGGATGGATTCCTGTGCCGGGCCGCGCCACAGCTCCAGGTCCGGCTGGTAGCCGTGCGCCCCCATGGCGGCGAGGGTCCGGTTGATGATCTCCGGATCGAAGCCGCCGGTCTCCTCGGGGCTCTCGGGGTAGTGATCCACGAAGCGGCCGAGCCGGTCGCACAGCTCGCGGTACAGGGCGGTGTGGAGCATCAGCGCGTGCCAGCCCTCATCGACGACCGGCGACGGAGCGAGTGCGTCATCGCGGGTCACGGCGCAGGTCGCGACGAACGCGAGGCCCTCGGCGGTGATCCGCTCGGCGAGGTGAACATCCATGCCGGGGTTGTTGCCGAGGACGGTGCGCTGCACGCGAGTGAAGGCCTCGGGGGAGATGAGGGCGCGTGGGTCCTTGATGGCTGTGGTCGTGAGAGAAGTGGTACTCATGCGGTGGTGCCTCCTTCGGATTGGCGGAGGTGCTGGAGCCCGCCCCGGTCGCCGTCCTGGCAGGGAAATGCGCGAGCGGGGCGGGAGTCTGTGGCGGTCAGAGGAACGGGCTGACGCGGCGGTCGGCGCGGTAGCCGATCAGTCCCGTCAGCACACGGTCGGCGGCGGACGGCGGGACCCCGGGGTCCAGGCACACGCCCACGTGCGCGCCACGAACTCGGGCGGCCGCCAACTGCCAGTCCCGGGGCGGCTGGGGCAGGCACAGGGCGGTGTCAGGGTGTCCGTAGTCCAGGCAGTAGGCGCCGCCGACGTACTGGAGAGTGTGGGCGGTGCGCGGGTAGGCGGTCCCGATGTGCAGCCCGAGGCCGGCGGCGATACCGCGGAGGTACCGGTCGATGCCGCCGCGTCGGCGGACGTCCGCCTCGGCGTGGCCCAGCATCACGGACGGGCAGCCGTCGGCGCCCATGGCGTACGAGGTGGCCACCTCGGCGAGGAACTCTGGTCCGGGGGTGACGGCCCGGGGCTGGATGATCACCCGCGTGTTCCGGTGCCGATGACGATGGTGGCGAGGACGCCGAGCGCCACGAGCCAGTACAGGACCTGGCCCGCCACGTCCCGGCGACTCACTGGGCAGCCCGGACGCAGTTGAGGGGGGTCTCGAACTCGCGGTGGTCATCTCCGCGGATGTACGCCGTGAGGCCGCCGGTGTCCTCGATGAGGACCGCCCGCAGCTCGCCCTCCCGCAGGGATCGGGTGTCCACGACGCGACGGCCGATGAGGAGGTGGTCCGTGTGGCCGAACGGGCCGTCCGCGCGGGCTTTCATGTCGATGCTCCCTACCGTCGTCAGCGTGTGGTGCATCAGAGCGTGACGAGATGAGCACTGCGGTCGCCACGGTTGTGCACCGATGTTCACGACGCAACCCGATTCGGACGACCCTGCCCACACCCTCTTGACCGCTCAACCTGCGACCAGGACTGTGGTGTTCATCCGTGCACAACCCGAGCAACGGAGGACACCATGGCGCTACGTTTCGTGGGTATCGACCCGAGCAGCAGCGACGGCGAGAGCCCCACTGTGTGGGTTGACGAGGAGCACAACGAGCTCGTACTTCAGGGCTGGAAGCCCAGCGCCGAGCTGGAGGCCGAGTGCGCGGCCCTCGAACTGCCCGGGCACGGCGCCGGTATCCCGGAGGGAGAGGCCGTGGTGCGGATCCCCGCGCGCATGGTGCACATGATCAGGGAGGCCTGCGATGCCCTTGAACGTCCCTAGCTGGGCCGACCTCCTCGGCGCCGCCGAACACTCAGTCGTCCACCTGGAGACCCGCGACGCCTACGCGGTCGACTACGAGACCGGCCCGTTCGCGGACTGGCGAGCCGGCCACCGCCACGACTTGGCCGACCGGGCAGCGTGGTGGCGGCCCTGGCTTGACCTCATCGCCGCCACCGTCGCCCGCGGCGTCACCGTGCGCCGGGCCCGGATCGTGTCAGAGCCGGTCAGCGAGTACACCCGATTCCTGTACGACGGGACGTTCACCAACGTCGCAGCCGGCGAGGACGTGCGCTGGCTCGCCCGGCGACAGGCCAGCGACATCGCCTTGCCCGGCAACGACTTCTGGCTCGTCGACGGACGGCTCATCCGCTGGAACCACTTCACCGGCGACGGGGAGTCCGCCGGCGGCGAGATGAGCGAAGACCCGGCCGCGGCCAAGCTGTGCGCGGACGCGTTCGAGGCGGTCTGGTCGCGGGCGGTCCCGCACGACAGCTACGAGATCAGGTAGGCGGAGCCCAGCTCATGCCGGTATCCCCGTCATCCGCGGCGCAGGCCGCCCGCCTCAGCGTGGCCCACCGCCTGCGTGAGCTGCGCGCGGAGGCGGGTCTCAGCGGCAGCGAGCTGGGCACCCGCTGCGGCTGGACGCACTCCAAGTCCTCCCGCATCGAAAACGCCCGCACGCCGCCCACCCCGGACGACATCCGCCGATGGTGCGAGGCCTGCGGCGCCAGTGGCCAGGCCCGCGACATCATCGCCCAGTCCCAGAACGCCGAGTCGCTATACACGGAGTGGCGCCGCCGCGCCCGCACCGGCCTCAAGCAGCTCCAGCACAGCTACGTCCCCCTGTTCCGGTCCACCCGCCTGTTCCGCGTGTACTCCGCGACGCTCCTGCCGCACTTCGTGCAGACCGAGGGCTACGCCACCGGCCTGCTCACCGCGATTAGCGAGTTCCGGGAGATCCCAAACGACGTCGCCGAGGCCGTCGCCGCCCGCATGCAGCGCAACCAGATCCTGCGCGAGCCCGGCCGCCGGTACGTCCTCCTCATCGAGGAGTCTGCGCTCCGCCACCAGTTGGCGGGCGCCGAAGCCATGGCCGCTCAGCTCGGCTACCTGATGACTGTGGGCGCCATGCCGTCCGTCAGCCTGGGCATCATCCCCATGGGCATCCCGCAGCGCGCCCAGTGGCCGCTGGAAACGTTCCACATGTACGACGACACCCTCGTGTCCGTCGAACTGCTCTCCGCCCGCGTCACGGTCACCCAGCCCAGCGAGATCGCCCTCTACGAGAAGGCGTTCGCTGGGCTCCAGGCGATGGCCGTGTACGGCGCGGACGCCCGCGCGCTCGTGATGGGCGCGGTTGCGGCCTTGCGGTAGCTGTTGCTCCCGGCGCACTGGATCTTCCCAATGGGGCTGTGCCCTCGGTAGGTTCCGCCGATGAGAGACAGAACCATCATCGGGGCAGGGATCGCAGTGCTCGTGGCCGCGCCGCTCATCGCAGGAGCAACGGCCGGCCTCAGGGTCAGCAACGCGACACTGGCCATCGTGGCGGGCATCGTGGCAGCAGCCGGGGTCACGCGCGGTGTTCGTCATCTGCGCCGCGAGTTTCGGGATCTTGAGTGGCGCCTGCGCGGCGTCGACATCATCATGCGAAGCGAGTTGTCCGCCGAGGCACAGGAGGAGCTTCGGGAGCAGGTCCTCCAGCCGACCTCAACCTGGAACGACGTGAACTACCTGCACCAGGTGACCCGTCTTGCCGTCCTCAGACAGGCAGCGGACAACACCGCATCGATCACCCTGGCATTGATGGGCCTCGCCGCGGCGACGGCAGCCAGCGTCTGGTCGGTCTGGATATAGCGACGCGGACCAGGTGTAAGGAGCCGGCTGACTGGCTACGTTCCCGGGCATGAACAGCTACAGCGGTCCAGCCGTACTGATCACGGACGTAGGTCGGGAGTACCCGGTCACGGCGAACCTGGCGAGCCACCCTTCGGGGCTTCGCACTTCGTGGGCTGGGACGCTTTCCGTCCCGCACAGCAGCCAGCCAGCGGAGATGGTGAACCTGCCCGCTGGCCGAGTTCGCATCGGCCAGCACGAGGGGGCATTCATCCGGCCCGACATCAGTGACTGGATGGCATCGCCGCCCGGGACGTTCCGGATCTCGATTGTAGGCAGTGGGGACGAGCCCTTCTGAGACGCCTGCCCCGTAGGGCCGAGTCAGGCTGCGAGCGCGGCAGCGACCTCCGGCGGCATGGCCGGGGTCGCGAAGTCCTTGTAGTCCCAGCCACTCAGCTGCGTGGTCTCCATGGCGGTGGGTGCCAGCTGGAGAACCTCGGCCCGCCAGTCGGGGACGTCGTGCTCCTGAGCTGCCCAGTCCGCCACCAGGGCGAGGTCCCCGCTTTCGTTGGCGTGCTGAAGTACGGCTCGCTGCATGGCCTCGTCGCCGTACCGCATGGCCTCGGCAAGCATCTGCCGGTGCTGCTCCCGCTTCGCGCCCTTGACCTCGGCGAGAGCCACCCGGAACGCTGCGACGAGGACGGCCCGGTCCGCGGGGGTGGTGACTTCTCCGACAGCGGGGCCGTTGGGCACGAGTCCGCGGAGGTAGTCCAGGCGGGCCTGGCGGCGGCCGCGTACGCGTGCGAGGCCAGCTGCGATGTCCCGCACATGCGCCTCGTACAGCTCGGCCAGCTTGACCGTCTTGTGGTCGTCGGACCAGACGTTGGAGCTGCGAATCCGCTCCGCCGCGGCGGCGAACTCGGCCCGGGCCTGCCGGGCGGCGAGGTGGTCGGGGTCGTCGTTCGGGTGGGTCGCGAACGGATTCTCCGGGACGGTCATTAGGCGGCCTCTCTGCGAGTGCGGGCGAGGTGTTCGGCGTCGTCGGGGTGCCAGAGGCCGCGGCCGGCGGAGGAGACTCCCTCAGCCGCGGCCAGGCGCCGGACGTGGCGGCCGGTCACTCCGAGGCGGTCGGCAAGCTCCCCGGTGGTGATCAGGTCACGTTCCGAGGGTGCAGGGATGTCCGCTGGCGTCCGCTCCTGATGTCCGTTGGTGGACATGAGGTGGTTGAGGCCAGCTGCTCGGAGGGCGTCCAGGGCGGCGGCCACCTCGGGGCGGACCCGGCCGCCGTCGGCGCGGTGCCGGTTGGTGTGCGCGCGCAGGGCCAGCCACAAGGGGTGGCATACCTCGGCGGGCAGGAACACGCCGCCGACTGTGATGACCGCAGCGGGTGCTGGATCCTGCCCGCCGTGCACTACGCCGCTCCGCGGTCGGTGACGTTCTGCGGGCCGAGGCCGAACTGTTCCGCACGAGCCTTGGCCTCGACGTCAAGGCCTGCCCACTCGGCGGCTGTGTGGCGCCAGTCCTCGGCCACAGCCGGAACCGCCTCCGTCACCCTGGCGACGTTCGGTCCTGCTGCCGCGAGGAGGGCGGGCAGATCAGCCATCGCTCCCAGGTCGGGCGCGCCCAGCGTCACCGCGGCCGCCACCAGCTCGGCCGGCGTCACGGCGGTCACGGTGGCGTGCGGTGCCGAGAGGGTGATCGCCCGGGCGTCGCCGAGCACCCCGTATTGGGAACGCATGTAGCGGCGGCGCTCCGACACGTCGGGGTGGTCCTGGTGGAGTTCGTCCGTGATGGCTTCCACGGCCTCACCGATCGCGCGCACGCGGTCCTGTCGGGCCGCGGCCAGGTGCGCAAGGCGCGCGACGGCCTCGGCAACAGCGCGGACGGCCACGGCCACTCCGGCCGGGTCATCGCTGTCCACCAGGGCGCGGGCATCGGCGACCGCCGTGCTGGCTCGGGCCGCCCGGTCTGCGTCCAGGGCGGCGGCGAGCTTGCGCTCCGCGGCTGTGATGCGGAGGCCGACGAACTCGGCGAGCTGCTGGGCCTCGACGAGCTGCTGGGGGCTCACCTCCGGATCGCCGTCGCGGACGCGCTCGGCGAGGGCCTCCGCGAGGGCGCGGGCTTCCCTGGTCTCGGTGTGGGCCTGCTCCAGGGCAGTACGAGCCTCGTCGGGGCTCAGGGGGTCGGTGCTGAGCATTCGGGGCGTCTCCTTCGGTAGGCGTCCAGAGACGCGCTGTCGACGAGCCAGACCGGGCCGGCACGGCGAGCCCGCAGCCGGCCGGACCGGGCCAGGCGCCGTGCGTACTCGGGGCTGCACTCCAAAAGCGCGGCCGCCTGCTGCGTGGTCACCTCTACCGTGGCAGGCAGTGAGGGAGAGGTTCCGGGGACGGAACCGGCCTGCTGGTGCTGCTCGTCAGCCGTGTGCAGGGCGTACAGCAGGCGGCGGACCGTTGGGGAGACCTCGCCTCCGTCGGCCCGCACGCGGGCGGTCAGGTCCCGCATCAGCGCCCGCAGCACTTCGCCCGCCACTGCCGGGGGGACCAGAACCGCACCATCGGTGCGGACGAGGCCCCAAAGGCCGTCAGGTCGCGCCGACACCGCGCTGTCCCTGCTGCTGCTCGCGGCGCCGCTGCCGCTCGTCGAGGCGGACCAGCAGGGCGGCCGCGCGGGTGCTGCCGCGGCGGGCGGCGGCCTGCAACTGCTTGCGCTGCCTGGCCTCGGCCGCGGCCAGCTCGCGCCGGTTGCGGGTGCTGCTGGACTCGGCGGCCTCCGCGTCGCTCGCCAGCCGGGAGAGGTGCTCGGCGGCCTCGGAGACGATCCCGGACAGGGCCGGCATGAGGTCGGGGTCGTGGCGTACTGCCTCCTTCAGGAGCCGGGTGACGGCGCGGCGGAAGCGGGCGTTCGCGGCGTCGAGTTCGGCGCGGCCGGGGTAGGGGCCGGGCTTGCTGGGCGTGTTTGGCATGGGGGGGTGTCCTCTCGTACGTGTACGCGCGTGTTGTGCGCGAGGGCCGGGGAACCGGATCGGCGCGGTCAGTGGGCTCGAACTGTGTCGGGGATGCCGACGGCGCGGACGGCGTCGGGGATGGAGCTGAGCGTGCCTTCGAGGACGGGGCATCCGTCCGTGGTGGATGAGGAGGTGGGGGTTTCCGTGGTCGTCGGTGCGGGCTTCGGTTTCGCTGTTGCAGTGGCCGCAGCGGTAGATAGCGACGACGAGGGTGATGAGTTCGGCGGGGCCGGCGATGAGGAGTCCGTTTCCGAGGGGGGTCACGTTCCCCTCCCCTTAAGAGGAGGGGGGAACGTGAGACCCCCGGCCGTGAGGGCGCGTGAGGCTGTGCGTGAGGCTGTGAGCTGCGCTTTTGTGTTTTGCGTGAGGGTCCGTGAGGGTTCCATGACCCCCTTGCACCGTGAGGGTGCGTGAGGGGGTCCGTGAGGCTACGAAGCCTGTTGCGCCGGTACATAGGGCCGTCCCGGGTACCAACGCGTTGGCTCGCCGGGGCCGGTCGGCTCAACACGGATCAAGAGGCCCTGATCGACGAGCTTGTTGAGCTTGCGCCGCGCCTTCTCCCGCTGCGGGGCGGTCGGCTTGCTCGTCTCCGCGAGTGCTGCCGCGGCGTCCGTGGCGGTGAGGCCGGCTGTGCCCTTGATTCGCGCCATGTCGACGAGGTCGACGAGGTGCCGGACCGTCGTGAGGCCGGTCGGGTGGTCGTGCAGGAGCTGGAACGGGCCGACCTCGTTCATCGGCTGCTTGAGGTGCCGGAAGGACACGATGGGGTCGCCAGCCTCACCCCACAGCATGATCACGGATCCTGCTCCGGCGGTGATCCAGACGGATCCATATACGTCGGCGAGGGTGTTGGGCTCGCCGCCGTTGGTCCCGGCCTTTTTGACGTGGTGGTTCTCGATGACCTGGACGCCTTCGGCGAGCGCCTTCTGTCGGGCCCGGTTGTATCCGGCGCCGACTTCGTCGTTGGAGATGCCGATGGCGCCGTCTTTGATCGAGTCGACGAGGACGGTGTCCGCGCGGGCTTTCTCGCACATCGCGGCGAGGATTTCGGGGCGCTTGGCCAGGTCGTACGGCGGCGGCCCTTCCCAGACGACGACGTGCTCGTCGAGGTAGTCCTCGACGTCCTTGCCGAAGATCCTGTTCCCCGCTCGGCGGGCCTGCGCCGGACGGTCCATGAGGAGCATCAGCACCCGCTTCCCGGGCTGCACCGGCATGCCCAAGACGCTGTCCTGGAGGCCGATCCGGGCCCGGACGAGCTGATGCGCGATGGTCGTCTTGCCGACGCCCTGGGGGCCCGCCAGGACGAGCGATTCGCCCTCGGCCCACAGGACGTCGCCGTCGATGCCCCAGACGGCCGGGGGCGTCTTGGGGGCGCGCAGGAAGAACGAGCCGCCGGGGGTGAACGACTTCGGGAGCTCGTCGCCTTCGGCGGCGTTCTCCGCGGCTGTGTGGGCGTCGGACTCGGCCTTGACGTCCTCGGCCCACTCCGGAGTAGTCGTCATGCCGCTACCCCCGGGTCTTCCGGGTGCGGCACGGGTACCCACACCTGCAAGAACTCGGCGTCCTTGTGGCCAGCCGCGAAGTGGTCGTACGCATCCTTGCCCGTGCGGGCCTGCACGACGTAGACCGTCCGGGCAACGCCCCGCAGGCTGTCCACCACGGCTACGGCGTGCTGGCGGCCCTTCTCGTCCCGATCGGCGACCACCGTGACGTCGGCACCCTGGAGATACGCGGCGTGCTCGTTCGTCCACTTCCCGGCGCCGGCCGCGTTGCAGGTAGCGGCGAGCCCCCGCTCGACGAGCGCGTGGACGTCCTTCTCGCCCTCGGCGATCCAGATCACCTGATCCGCTTCCTTCGCGGCGAGGAGTTCGGGGAGCCGGTACGGGACGAGCGGCACCAGCCGGTTGCCTTCCTCGTCGTTCAAGGACCAGCGGCGCCCCGACCGCGCGGACGGGTCGGGGCGCCACTGGGCAAAGTCCTTGTGGTCGCACCGGGTGACCCCGTGGACCACGGCCCCGTTGGCGGCCCGGTAGAGGTACTGGGCGACGCGAGTGTGGCCGTGCCGCCCGCAGGGCAACCAGAGGTCGTCTGCGTGCCGTTCACGGGCTTCGAGGGGCTCGTCGAACAGGTCGGACTCGGTCCAGCCGATGGCGGCGAGGAAGCCGGCGTTCCCGTCGCACTTGTGGCAGTGGATGACGACGCCGCCGTTGGTCCCGCGGCGGATGGCCACGGTGTTGGGGGCGTCGCCGTCGTGGCAGAGTCCGCGGGTGCGCAGGGCTCCGCCCTGGTAGCGGGTGGGTTCGCCTCTGTCGCGGAGGATGTCAGCGAGCCGGTTGAAAGCGATCACGTGCGGGGCTCCTGCGTGTTCTGTACGACGTCCTCCGCGACAGCGAGGACATCGGCGATCCAGCGTCGGGCGGCGGTTCGTACGGCGCGCGCGGATGGCTGGTCTTCGAGTGAGGCGCGGATCGAGCCGAGGGTGAGGACCCGGCGGGCGTGTTCGGCGCGTCCGCGGACCAGCAGGGGGTCCGTGTACGGCCAGGCCCCGAGCACGCCCGAAGGCCCCGCCGGGGTGGCGGGGCGATCGGGCGTGGGGACGGTGGTCACTCGCCGGCCTCGGCGATAGCCACGAGGGCCTCGACGGCGTCGAGGTGGGCGCGCAGCTCGGCGATGCGGTCGCGGGCCTCGGCCGGGGTGAGGTCGAGGTCGAGGAACCCGACCGTCACGCCCTTCGTGCCCCAGTCGGTGAGGAGCGCGGGGAGGATCTGCTCGCCGTAGCCGTCCGTGCAGGCCGATTCGAGGGTGGCGCCGGTGTGCTCGACGTGGTCGCCGTGCTCGACGCACCACGTGTGGACCGGGCAGGCAGCCGGGGTGGCCTCCGCATCCTTGGCACGTGCTGCGGTGATGATCTCCAGCACCCGTGCGAGGACGGCCTCGGAGTCGCCGGCCTGCCGGATCTCGACGGCGACCAGGTCGAGGAAGGCGCAGTAGTTCTGCGGCTGGCCTTCCTTGGCCTTCTCGATGCCTTCGAGGACGCGGGCGCCGCGCGGGGTGATCGGTGGCGTGTTGGCGGCGGCGAGGGCCTCGACACGGCGGGCGATGCGTTCCACGGCGTCGGCAGCGAACGAGTGCTCGGTGGTCGAAATGATGGCGCGGGGCCCAGGAGCGGCGGGGTTGGTGTGGAGGGCGTCGCCGCTGTAGACGATGTCGTCGGTCTCGTCTCGGAGGGCGAGCGCGGTGGAAGCGGGCTGTGTCATCATCAGAGACATCCGTTCTCTGTGTTGAAGCCTCGGGGTCGCCTGGACAGCGATTGAGCCCCGGGGCTTCGGCCGTTTTGGGATGGATGGGAGGTCGTCTGCGCCGCGCTGGAACGCGGTCAGGCGGCCTCCAGCAGCTTCACGAGGCTGGCGGTGACGACGCGGACACGCGTGCCGAAGGTCAGCACGCGCACCGGGGCGTCGCCCCGCTTGATCTGGGCGTAGAGCTGAGCGCGGGAGCAGCCCAGCGCCTTGGCGGCCTTGGTCACTTCGCAGGTGGCGGGCCATCCGCGGACCTCATCGAGCGTGGGCAGGTCGGTCACGACCCCACTCCTGTTCTGAGATGGTCGATGAATTCGGACGTGTTGAGCGTCTCCGAACACGGCCAGCATGACACTCTCCGTCCATGGAGTCCAGTCGCTACGGTCAAACCCCCCAAGAATCTGTTCTGAATCAGAACATGATCTTCCCATGAGCTGGTGTGTGGGGTTGCCTGTGCTCGATGGCGTCTCGTACTGTGCCGTTATGGAACAAGACTGGAATGCCCTCACGACCAAGCGAGTGGGTGAGGCCATCGCCAAGGCGCGTCAGCGTCGTGGCGGGATGACCGCGCAGGCACTTGCAGACGCGACGGTGCAGGTCGGGCACGGCATCGACCGATCTGTGATCGCGAAGATCGAGAAGGGGCTGAGGCAGTCCATCAGCGTTGCGGAGTTGGCCGTGATTGCGAGGGCCCTCCGCATCCCGCCGGCGCTGTTGCTCTACCCGGTCGGCGAGGCGGATGAAGTCGAGTTCCTGCCGGGGGCCACTGCTTCCCCGTGGGAGGCCCTTCGCTGGTTCGCCGGTGAAGGCCGGATTCCCCTGGACAACCTGATTCCCCAGGGTGCCGTGGACCCGACCACAGGTCTTCCCGAGTGGTACGAGGATCCTGAAGCGGGCTGGGAAGCTGGGGCGGCGCCGGTGGCCCTGTGGCGCCGTCATTCTGACCAGATTTCCGAGTGGTTCGACGTGCCCTCCGTGGCCCGCAGGATGGGGCTCACTGAGCTGGAGGAGCGCGCAGAGCGGGCGCGTCTCCGCGGCCGTATCGAAGAAACTCTGAAGCAGACGCGCGACACCATGCGGATGCGCGGCCTGCGGCCTCCGCGGCTTCCCGAGGAACTCGCCCACCTGGACAAGTGACCCATCGGGAGGGGTGACCGTGGCTGAGATCAAGAAGATCACGCTCAAGAACGGCAAGACCCGGTACCGCACGGTCGTGGACGCGGGCTGCGACGAGACCGGCAAGCGGATTCAGCTCACCATCACCAAGGACACCAAGACCGAGGTGGCGAACGAGCGGTCCCGAATCCAGCACCAGCGCTCGGCCGGCACTCTGATCCTGCCCAGCAAGTTGACCGTCAGCGAGTGGCTCAACACGTGGCTGGAGTACAAGCGGCGCGACGTCGAAGAGACGACGATCCGCACGTACAGCCTCGCCCTCGTCCACGTGCACGAACGCCTCGGCCACATCCGGCTCCAGGAGCTGACCGAGGACCACGTGCAGGAGTTCATGGACGCCCTCGTGGCCACTGGCCGACGCCGCGGCGGAACGGCCGGCACGCGCCTCGCCGTCTCGACCGCCGAGGGCGTGCTCACCCGGCTCCGAGAGGCGCTCGGCCGCGCGGTCGTGCGCAAGCTGATCCCGGCGAGCCCGGCCCGGTACGTGAGGGTCAGCCTCGCCGACAAGAAGACCGACAAGCGTGAGCGGCCGAAGGCCAAGCCGTGGACGGTGGCCGAGGTGCAGCAGTTCATCGCGGGCATCGAGCGTGACCGTTTGTACGCGCCGCTGCTGCTCTCCCTCATGGGGCTCCGCCCTGCGGAAGTCGTCGGCCTGCGCTGGACCGACCTCGACCTGAAGTTGGCCACGCTGGAGACAGTCAACACCCGCACGATGCTCGGCAACGGCACGGTGCTGGAGAAGGACGCCAAGACCGAGGCCGGCGAGCGTGTGCTGCCGCTTCCCAGCGCCGTGCTGGACGCGTTGAAGAAGTTCCGGGCGCTTCAGGCCCGGGAGAAGCTGGCGGCTGGTGAGGGCTACACCGATTCCGGCTACGTCGTAGTCGACTGCCTCGGTGTGCCGAGGAACACCCGGCAGCTACGCGAGCACGCCTACCGGCTCATGCATGAGCTGAAGGTGCGACGGGTGCGGCTGTACGACGCGCGGCACTCCTGCCTGACCTACCTCGCGGTGTCCGGCGTGCCGGACGTCATGCTCGCTGCGTGGGCCGGCCATACGAGCGCCAGCTTCACCAAGCGGAAGTACGTGCACGTGGGCGTCGAGGATCTGCGGACCGCGGCGACCGCTTGGGACAACTTCCACGGGGGTGACCAGAAAACCCCTGTGTGAGAAATTGTGAGAAATGATCTCCAAAGAGGTCTCTCACATTGCCTCTGAGCAGGAAGAATCAGTGGGACGGTAGAATAGTGTAGGGATTCTACTTGCGCCGGGGCTGTGTGTTTACGCAGGTCCGCGCCCCGCCCCAGGTTGTGTGTTGCTACGAGTGCAAGGGCGTGTACGGCAGCAGCTCCGGACGCTTGGGGGCGAGGCCGTCCCCCGAGGAGCGGCCCGTCAGCCGTCGTCCGACCCACGGCAGCAGGTGCTCGCGGGCGAACTTCACGTCGTCGGCCCGGCGTACCGCCCAGCCGGGCGCCGTCGCCGGCGGCAGCTGTGTCCGCCAGTCCTCGGCCGCGGGCAGGCCCAGGGCCTGCCAGACGGCCTCGGCGACCCGCCGGTGGCCCTCGTCGGTCAGGTGCAGCCGGTCCACGCCCCACAGCCGGGGATCGGCGAGCACCGGAGCCCCGTACAGGTCGACGACCAGCGCGCCGTGCCGCGCCGCGAGCTCCTCGACGACTGCGAAGAGCTCCTCCATGCGCGGGCGGAACCGCTCCATGACCGGCCCGTTGCGTCCGGGGGAGCGCATCAGGACCAGCGTCTTGCAGCTGGGCGCGAGCCGCTCCACGGCCGCCTCCAGGTGAGCGCGCACCCGGCCCATGTCGACCTTGGGCCGCAGCGTGTCGTTCAGTCCGCCCACCAGGGTCACCACGTCGGCACCCATCGCCGCCGCGGCGTCCACCTGCTCGTCCACGATCTGTCCGATCAGCTTGCCGCGCACGGCGAGGTTCGCGTACCGGAAGCCCGGCTCGCGCGCCGCGAGGCGGGCGGCGAGCAGATCGGCCCAGCCCCGGTAGGAGCCGTCCGGCAGCGCGTCGGACATGCCCTCGGTGAACGAGTCGCCGATCGCGACGAAACTGGTGTAAGACGCATTCATCTCCATGGCGCCAGCGATGTTACCGCCTGGTTCCCCCGGGCGTGCAGAGCCGAGGGGAACCGGGCGGACCGCCCTAACCGGCGGCCGGCTTGCCGAACAGCTCGCGCAGCACGTCCTCCATGGTCACCAGTCCCGCCAGCGCCCCGTCCGCCCCCAGCACCGCCGCCAGGTGGGTACGGCTGCGCCGCATCGCGGTCAGGACGTCGTCCAGCGGGGTCTCGGCCCGTACCTGGGCGATCGCCCGCAGCGCCGTCAGCGGGAACGCCTCGTCGCGCGCCGGCGCGTCCAGGGCGTCCTTGACGTGCAGGTATCCGAGGATCATCCGCTGGTCGTCGACGACCGGGAAGCGTGAGAAGCCGCTCTCGGCGGACAGCCGCTCCAGCTCCTCCGGGGTGATCCCCCACTGCGCCGAGACCACCTGGCCGGAGGGCAGCACGACATCGGTGACCGGGCGGCGGCCCAGCTCCAGGGCGTCGTGCAGCCGCTCGCTGGCCCGGTCGTCGATGAGCCCGGCGTTGCTGGAGTCCCTCACGATGCGGGCCAGCTCGTCGTCCGAGAAGGTCGCGCCGACCTCGTCCTTCACCTCCACCCGCAGCAGCCGCAGCAGCGTGTTGGCGAAGGCGTTGATCGCGAAGACCACCGGCCGCAGCGCCCGCGTCAGCGTCACCAGCGGCGGGCCCAGCGCCAGCGCGGTGCGCACCGGCTCCGCCAGCGCCACGTTCTTGGGCACCATCTCGCCGAAGAGCATGTGCAGGTACGTCGCCAGGGCCAGCGCCACCACGAACGAGATGGCGTGGGTCAGCCCGCCCGGGACGCCGACCAGGTCGAAGAGCGGGGTCAGCAGATGGGCGATGGCCGGCTCGGCCACCACGCCCAGCACCAGGGTGCACAACGTGATGCCCAGCTGGGCCGTCGCCATCAGCGCCGACACGTGCTCCAGGGCCCACAGCACGCTGCGCGCGCGCCGGTCGCCCCGCTCGGCGTACGGCTCGATCTGGCTGCGCCGGACCGAGATCAGCGCGAACTCCGCGCCGACGAAGAACGCGTTGACGACCAGCGTCGCCAGACCGATCAGCAACTGGATCGCGGTCATCGCGCGTCCTCCCCGCCCATGGCCCGCGGGCCCTCCGTCGGCGCGTGCAGCAGCACCCGCGCCGCCCGGCGGCCGCTGGAATCCACCACGTCCAGGCGCCAGCCGTCCAGCTCCAGCCGGTCGCCGACGGCCGGGATCCGGCCGAGCCGGGTGGCTATCAGGCCGGCCAGGGTCTCGTACGGGCCGTCGGGTACCCGCAGCCCGATCCGCTCCAGCTGGTCGGTACGGGCCGCGCCGTCGGCCGAGTAGAGCAGCCGGCCGTGGGCGTCCGTACCGGCCTGGGCCAGGTCGGGGGTCTCGTGCGGGTCGTGCTCGTCGCGGACCTCGCCGACGACCTCCTCGACGATGTCCTCCAGGGTGACCACGCCCGCCGTGCCGCCGTACTCGTCGACGATCACGGCCATCGTGCGGCGGCCCGAGAGACGGTCCAGCAGCCGGTCCACGGTCAGCGACTCGGGCGCCAGCAGCGGCTCGCGCAGCAGCCGCGCGACCGGGTGGCGGTGGCGCTCCCCGGCGGGCAGCGCCAGCACGTCCTTGATGTGGACGATGCCGACGACGTTGTCCAGGGTGCCCCGGTAGACCGGGAAGCGGGACAGGCCGGTGGCCATGGTCGCGTTCGCGACGTCCTCGGCGGTCGTGTTCACCTCCAGGGCGGTGACCTGGACGCGCGGGGTCATCACGTTCTCCGCGGTCAGGTCCGCCAGGTTCAGGGTCCGCACGAACAGCTCCGCGGTGTCCTTCTCCAGCGCGCCCTCCCGGGCGGAGTGCCGGGCCAGCGCCACCAGCTCCTGCGGCGTCCGGGCGGACGCCAGCTCCTCGGCCGGCTCCAGCCCGAGCCGGCGGACCATGTGGTTCGCGGTGGTGTTGAGGTGCGAGATCAGCGGCCCGAAGGCACGGCTGAAGACCCGCTGCATGGTGGCGACGCGCTTGGCGATCGCCAGCGGCGAGGAGATCGCCCAGTTCTTGGGCACGAGCTCGCCCACGACCATCAGGACGACGGTCGACAGGGCCGTGCCGAGGACCAGCGCGGTGGAGGAGGCCGCGGCCTGCGACAGCCCCATCGCCTGGAACGGCCCCTGGAGCAGGGCGGCGATCGAGGGCTTGGAGATCATGCCGATGACGAGGCCGGTCACCGTGATGCCGAGCTGGGCGCCGGAGAGCTGGAACGTCAGGGTCCGCACGGCGGCCAGGGCGCTCTCGGCGCCCCGCTCGCCCCGTTCGACGGCCCGTTCGAGTTCGCTGCGCTCGACCGTGGTCAGCGAGAACTCGGCCGCGACGAAGACTCCGCAGACAAGGCAGAGCAGCAGCGCCACGAGCAGCAGAAGCACTTCGGTCATCGGTTCACCTCCGTCCCATGATCAGCCAGGAGGAGGGGTGTCGCGCGATGTCGGGTACTGGGAGGCTCGCCCATGGGCGGACGCTCACACCTTCCGTTCGAGGAGATCTGTTGTCCACATGGTAAAGGATGGGCAAAGCGCGCCGGGGGCGGGGGCGCTCCGGGGCCCTCGCCGGACACCGTCCCGCCTGGCGAAACACGGTGGTGGCGGCGCGCCCCGGCGTGCTTGGCTGCCGATCATGACTGACCTCACCATCAGGACCGCCGTGCCGTCCGACGCCGCGGGCGTCCTCGCCTTCTGGAAGGAGGCGGCCGAGGGCACGTCCATCACGGACGACGCCGCCGGGGTGACCGGACTTGTCGAGCGCGACCCCGAGGCCCTGATCCTCGCCGAGGCCGACGGGCTGCTGGTCGGCTCCGTCATCGCCGGCTACGACGGCTGGCGCTGCTCCCTCTACCGTCTGGCGGTGCTCCCCTCCCACCGGCGCCGCGGGATCGCCACCGCCCTGCTCGACGCCGCCGAACGCCGCTTCGTGGCGGCCGGCGGCCGACGCGGCGACGCGATGGTGCTGGAGGCCAACGAACGGGCCCACCACGCCTGGACCGCGGCCGGATACCACCGCGAGGACCGCTGGCGCCGCTGGGTCAAGCCCTTCCCCGCCGCCGGGACCACGCCCGGCTGAGGAGCCCCTGGCACGGAGGCCGGTGGCACGGGGACTCCGACGAGGCCACCGGCCTGCGCCCGCCGGAGCTGCCGCGGGGCAGCCTCCTGTACGGGGGGACTCGGCCGAAGGCGACCGGTTCCTGTGGAGCGACACGGGTCGCGCGCGGCCCCTACCGGAGGGCGCCGCCTGACACCGCCGGACAGGCCCTAGTCGTACGAGCGCCGGGCCGTGCCGAGCACGCAGTACGAGGTGGGCAGCGCCGGGCCGCGCTCGGGTACCCGGACGCCGCGCTGCGCCACGATCCGGAAGCCGGCCGCCTCGATCGCGGCGAGCGCGTCCCGCGAGACGTGGCAGCCGCCGAACAGCCGCGGCCACACCGTCCGGTCCAGCCCCCGCTGCACGGCGGCCATCCCGGGCCCCGGCGCCAGCCCGTGCTCGAAGAAGCGCAGTTCACCGCCGGGCCGCAGCACCCGGTGCAGCTCCGCGAGGGACCGCGGCAGATCCCGCACGGTGCACAGCACCAGGGAGGCCACGGCCGCGTCGAACGCCTCGCTCTTGACCGGCAGGGCCTCGGCCGCCCCCGGTACGACGTCCACCGGGACCTCGGCGCGCAGCGCCGCGTCGGCCGCGAGCCGGCGCAGGGTGCGCTCCGGCTCCACGGCGACCACTTCCGAGACGGCGCGGGGGTAGTGGCTGAAGTTCAGCCCGTTGCCCGCGCCGATCTCGATGACGCGGCCCGACAGCCCGTCCAGCAGCTCCCGCCGTAGCCCGGCCACTCCGCCCCGCAGGTCTGCCTGCACACTCATCCGGGCGTAGAAGCGGGCGAAGACGGGGTGGTGCACGGCGTCCTGGTGCAACGGCCGTGGGGAGCGCAGGGGCATGACGGACCTCCTCAAAGCGGACGTACCACACCCCCAGTCTTCCCCCGCGGGGCCGCCTAGAGAACCCCGTCCGCCTCGTCGTGGAACGTCTCGGGCCAGTAGCGCCAGTCGTCCTCCTCGCCCGTGTCCCGGCACGCGACCGGGTCCACGGACGCCAGCACCGCCACCATGGCGCCCGCCAGCTCCTCGTGCAGTTCCTCGGAGAAGGCGTGCTCCTCGTCGAGCGCGCGCTCGCGGTCGTGGAGCCACAGGGTGAACGCCAGCGTGGATATGTCGGCGTTGAGCGGCCGCAGCCGTTCCTCCGCGTAGTACCAGGCGTAGATCTCGCCGGTGCCGCCGTCCACGTACACCGCGATGTCGTCGACCAGCGAGCCCAGCGAGAACAGCCGCGCGGGGTCGACGCCGGCCCCCTCCACCCCGTCCTCCTCGGCGAGGGCGGTGAACAGGTCCTCCGGCCCGTCCAGCCCGAACATCAGCGCGTCCTCGGGCAGGCCCACCTCGGTCAGGAACCGGCGGGTCGGCTCGTGCCGCAGCCCGTCCGGCAGCTCCGACCCGTCGAGCCGCACGACCTCGTCGGCGCCGAACGCCTCCTCCAGCAGGCCCGCGGGCAGGTCGAGCAGCAGGCCCCGGCCCGGGCCGGCGACCAGGGCCAGCGGCCGGATCACCGAGGTGATCCGCCAGTACGCCGGCACCGCCGTCCCGCCGTCGGCACCGGAGCCGCCACTGGCACCGCTACCGCCACCGGCACCGGCAGCGGAGGCGTCGCCCCAGTTCTCCGCGGCGAGCAGCGCGCGGAAACGCTCCGACGCCTCCGCGACCGCCGGGGTGCCGGGGAGTGCGGCGACGTCGGCGAACCGGCCCCGCAACGAGGTGAGTTCCTCGCGGGCGGCCACCAGGCGCTCGAAGGTCCGCGCCGAGGGCGCGAGCGGGAACAGGTCGGCGGGCTCCGGACTGTCCTCGTAGACGGAGAGTCCGAAGACCCGGCCGGTGGCCGGGTCGTGGACGACGCGCGGCGCGTCCTCGTCCGCGGGATCGAGACTGCCCCACTCGACCAGGTCTGCCATCTGCACCATGTCCGTTGCCCCCTCCAGCGGTTGGTGTCGCTCTGATCACCAACCATACGAGAGGGCTCCGACACCTCGTCCGCCAGGACCGCCTCGTCACGCCCAGCGGGTCATGAACTCCCCCGCGGACCAGGTGCCGTGGAGCTCCGGGGCCAGCCAGCCGGGCGCGGCCGCGCGGAACGCGGCCGGGTCCAGGGCGCCCGAGCCCTGCGGCACCGCACCGAGCAGCCGGGCGCCGGACACCGACGGCAGGTCGGCGAGGTTGCAGCGGGAGGCCAGGTCGGGCTCCGCCGGCCAGCTCCCGACGACCAGGCCCAGCAGGTCCAGCCGGCGGGCCCGCAGGGCCTCGGCGGTCAGGGCCGCGGAGTTGAGCGTGCCCAGCCCCGCCGGGGCCACGACCAGCACCGGCGCGGCCAGCAGCCGTGCGGCGTCGGCGAGCGTGTGACCCGCCGCGTCGAAGCGGACGAGCAGCCCGCCCGCGCCCTCGACCAGGACCAGGTCGTGCTCGGCGGCGAGCTTCTCCGCCGCCGTGGCGATCTCGGCCGGCGCGAGCGTCGCCAGCCCGGCCCGGCGCGCCGCCGTGTCCGGGGCCAACGGCTCCGGATAGCGCACCAGTTCCGCGGCGGTCACGCCCGGGCCCGCGAGCCGGACCACCTCCGCCGCGTCCCCGGCCTCGTCCGGCCCGACCCCGGTCTGGGCGGGCTTGAGCACCGCCACCGACCGGCCGGCGGCCAGCGCGGCCGCCGCGATCGCCGACGTGACGACGGTCTTCCCGATTTCCGTGCCCGTACCGGACACGACCACGACACCCATCTCAGCCCTCCCGCGCCGCCGCGACCACCGCTCGGCAGATACGTGACAGGTCACCGTCCGACGTCACGTACGGCGGCATCGTGTAGATCAAGTCCCGGAACGGGCGCACCCACACGCCCTCCGTCACCGCCGCCCGGGTCGCCGCCGCCATGTCGACCGGGTGGTCCAGCTGCACCACTCCGATCGCGCCCAGCACCCGGACCTCCCGGACCCCCGGCAGGTCGGCCGCCGGGGCCAGCCCCTCCCGCAGCCCCGCCTCGATCCGCTTGACCTCCCGCGCCCAGTCCTGGCCCAGCAGCAGGTCCAGCGAGGCCAGCGCGACCGAGGACGCCAGCGGATTGCCCATGAACGTCGGCCCGTGCGCGAGCACCGGCACCGTGCCCCGGCTGATCCCGTCCGCCACCCGCGCCGTGCACACGGTGGCCGCCATCGACAGGTAGCCGCCGGTCAGCGCCTTGCCGACGCACATCACGTCCGGGGTGATCCCCGCGTGGTCGGCGGCGAACAGCGCGCCCGTGCGCCCGAACCCGGTCGCGATCTCGTCGAGCACCAGCAGCACGTCGTACTCGTCGCACAGCTCCCGCAGCACCCGCAGGTAGCCGGGGGAGTGGAAGCGCATGCCGCCGGCGCCCTGCACCACCGGCTCGACGATCACCGCGGCGAGCTCGTCCGCGTGCGCCGCGATCAGCTCGCGCAGATGGGACACGTACGCCGGGTCGACGGGCGCGTCGAAGCCGCCGGGCGGGGCGGCCGCGAACACCTGCCGCGGCAGCGCGCCCGACCACAGCTCGTGCATCCCGCCCTCGGGGTCGCACACGGCCATCGGCTGCCAGGTGTCGCCGTGGTAGCCGCCGCGCCAGGTCAGCAGCCGGGTCTTGCCCTCCCGGCCCACCGAACGCCAGTGCTGGAGGCACATCTTGATGGCGACCTCGACCGCGACCGAGCCGGAGTCGCACAGGAACACGTGCTCCAGACCGGCCGGGGTGATCTCCACCAGCCTGGCGGCGAGCCGGACGGCGGGCTCATGGGTGAGCCCGCCGAACATCACGTGCGACATCCTGCCCAGCTGGTCCTGCACGGCCTCGTTGAGCACCGGATGGTTGTAGCCGTGGATGGCCGACCACCAGGAGGACATGCCGTCGACCAGTTCGTCCTGCCCGTGCGCCGGCCGCGCCAGCTTCAGCCGTACCCCGGAGGCGGAGGCGACGATCAGTGGCTCCTGCCGCCCGGGCATCGGGCCGTACGGGTGCCACACGTGCCGCCGGTCCAGCTCCAGCAGCGCGTCCGCGTCCAGCGGGACGCCCGTACCGAGCGGGACCGTACCGAGCGGAACGCCCGTGCCCGGTGCCGCGTCCGCGTCGGACACCGGATCAGGCATTGGGCGCCAGATCCGTGCCCGCGCCCCGGCGCCGTACGGCCACCAGCTCCGGCCGTACGTCGCCCGGCTCGGCCTGGCCACCCGCCGGCGCCGCCGCCGCTGCCGGCACGGCCGCCGGCTGCGCCGCGGCCTCCGCGTGACCGCCACAGCCGCCGCACCCGGAACCGCAGCCCGCCCCGGCGCCCGCGTCAGCGGCCGCACCCGCGCCGGAACCGCACAGCGAGGCACCGCCGCCGTGCGAGCCGCAGCCGCCGCCCGCCGCCACCTCGGAGCGGTGCGCCGGCAGCGTCGTCGTCCCGGCGCCCTCCACCTCGAAACCGGCGTCCGCGATCATGTCCAGGTCGGCCTGGCCGGCCTGGCCCTCACTGGTGAGGTAGTCGCCGAGGAAGATGGAGTTGGCGATGTGCAGCGCGAGCGGCTGCATCGAGCGCAGGTGCACCTCGCGCCCGCCGGCGATCCGGACCTCGACGTCGGGGCAGACGAACCGGACCATCGCCAGGATCCGCAGGCAGCGCTGCGGGGTGAGGTGCCACTCCTTGGCCAGCGGGGTGCCCTCGAAGGGGATCAGGAAGTTGACCGGCACCGAGTCCGAGTCCAGCTCGCGCAGCGCGTAGACGACGTCGACGAGGTTCTCGTCGCTCTCGCCCATGCCCGCGATCAGGCCCGAGCAGGCCGACAGGCCCGCCGCGTGCGCCTTCTGCACGGTGTCGACGCGGTCCGCGTACGTGTGGGTCTTGGTGATCTGCCCGTACGTCGCCTCGGAGGTGTTGAGGTTGTGGTTGTAGGCGTCGGCGCCGGCGTCCTTCAGCCGCTCCGCCTGGCCGTCCGAGAGCAGGCCCAGGCAGGCGCAGACCTCGATGCCCTCGTTCTGCTCCTTGATCGCCTCGATGGTCCTGCCGACGCGCTCCACGTCCCGGTCCGTCGGCCCGCGGCCGCTGGCCACCAGGCACACCCGCTTCGCGCCACCCGCGACACCGGCCGCGGCGGCCTGGGAGGCCTCGTCGGGCTTCAGCCACGTGTACTTGAGGATCTCCGCCTTCGACCCCAGCCGCTGGGAGCAGTACCCGCAGTCCTCCGGGCACAGCCCCGACTTCAGGTTGACCAGGTAGTTCAGCTTGACCCGGCGCCCGAACCACTGGCGGCGCACCTTGCCGGCCGCGGCCACCACGTCGAGCAGTTCGTCGTCGGAGGTCGCCAGTACGGCGAGCGCCTCTTCGCGGGTCGGCAGCTCACGCCGCAGCCCCTTGTCCACCAGGGTGTTCAGCAGGTCCATGGAGGCGATCCTGTCCCACACCCCCACTCCCGGCCAAGGAGAGATCGCACAACATGGCCGGAACGGAGTGTGTGTATCACCACACCTATCACGCGGGTCCCTGCCGCTAGGGTCGGAGAACGTCTGTGGACAGCCGACAAAATCGCGAGGACGCCCGATGCCCCAGCCCGAACCGGCCGATGTGTTCGCCTGGATCGACGAGGAGGCCCGGGCCCGCGAGGCGGCCGGACTCGTCCGCACCCTGCGCCCGCGCCCGGCCGGGTCCCCGCTGCTGGACCTCGCCAGCAACGACTACCTGGGGCTGTCCCGCCACCCCGAGACCGTCCGGGGCGCCCGCGAGGCCGCCGAGCGCTGGGGCGCCGGAGCCACCGGATCGCGCCTGGTCACCGGCACCACCGAGTTGCACGCGGAGCTGGAGCGCGAGCTCGCCGCCTTCTGCGGCTTCGAGGCCGCGCTGGTCCTCGCCTCCGGGTACGCCGCCAACCTCGCCGCCGTCACCGCGCTCGGCGGCCGCGGCACCCTGGTCGTCTCCGACGCCGGCAACCACGCCTCGATCGTCGACGGCTGCCGGCTCGCGCGCGCCGAGACGGCCGTGGTCCCGCACTCCGACCCCGACACCGCCCGCAAGACGCTCGCCGCGCACGACGGCCGGGCCCTGCTGGTCACCGACTCGGTCTTCTCCGTCGATGGGGACGCCGCCCCGCTCGCCGCGTACGCCGACGCCTGCCGCGCCCACGGCGCGGCGCTGGTCGTGGACGACGCGCACGGCCTCGGCGTGCTCGGCGAGGGCGGCCGGGGTGCGCTGCACGCCGCCGGGCTCGCGGGCGCGCCGGACGTGGTCGCCACGCTGACCCTCTCGAAGTCCCTGGGCAGCCAGGGCGGTGCGGTGCTCGGCCCGGCCAAGGTGATCCGGCACCTGGTCAACACCGCGCGGACCTTCATCTTCGACACCGGACTGGCCCCGGCGGCCGCGGGGGCGGCCCTGGCGGCCCTGCGCCTGCTGGCCCGGGAACCGCAGCGCGCGGGCCGGGCGCGCGAGGTGGCCGGCGAACTGTACGGGCGGCTGACCGCGGCCGGCCTGACCGCGGCCAGGCCGGACGCGGCCGTGGTGTCGGTACGGGCCCCGTCACCGTCGGCGGCACTGCGCTGGGCCGCCGACTGCCGTGAGGCGGGGCTGTCCGTGGGGTGCTTCCGGCCGCCGTCCGTGCCGGACGGCATCTCCCGGCTGCGGCTGACCGCGCGGGCCGATCTCACGGGGGACGAGATCGGGCGGGCGGCCCGGACCATCCTCGCCACCGCCCCGGCGGGGGCCACGGACCGCTGAAGCGGAACCTAAGCGGAATCCTGCGGGGAGTCCGTCCGTACGTACGCGAGGAAGCCGTCCCAGGCCGGGCTGGTGAACAGCACGGCCGGGCCGTCCGTCCGCTTGGAGTCGCGGACGGCGAGCAGGCCGCCGGACAGGGCGGCCGCCTCCACGCAGTTGTTCATACCGGTGCTGCGGCTGCTGCGCCGCCACCGGGTCGCGCTGTTCAGAAGTCCGCTGGAGAGAGGGGGTGATGCGGACACGGGGGTGCCTCCTTACGCGTCGTCAGCTATCGCGCTGATGAGTTCCGACGAGTCATGGGGCGGGAGGGCGTGCGCCTGGATGGTGCGGAACGCGGCGCTGTACGCCTCGAGGTCTTCCTTCCGCTCCAGATAGAGGCTACTCGTCAAATGGTCGAGTACCACCACATCCAGATCGGCGATGTTCGGAAATGAGAAAATAACGAACGGTCCGGTCAGGCCGAGATGGCCCCCCACGCTGAACGGCAGGACCTGCAGCCGGACTTGCGGCAGCTCGGCCACCGCCACCAGGTGCCGCAGCTGCTGCGCCATCACCCCCGGTCCGCCGATCTGACGGCGCAGCACCGCCTCGTCGAGCACCGCGCTCAGCTCCAGCGGCGGATCCGCCCGCAGCACCGACTGGCGGGCCAGCCGTACGTCGACCAACGCGTCCACCTTCGGCTCCGGCAGCCCGCCCAGCGCCGCCCGGGTCACCGCCCGCGCGTACGCGGCCGTCTGGAGCAGCCCGGGCACCACCGACAGCTCCACGGTGCGGGCCGAACGGGCCCCCGCCTCCAGGCTGATGAAGTCCCGGTACTCCTGGGGCAGCAGACCTCGGTAGTCGTGCCACCACTGGCGTCCGCGCCCGGTGTCGCCGCCCGGTCCGGCCGCGGAGGCGGACAGCGCCTCCAGCAGTGCGCGGTGCTGTTCGCCCACACCCCCGTAGGCGTCGAGCAGCAGCCGGACGTCCTCCGGTTTCACGCCACTGCGGCCCGTCTCGATGCGACTGATTTTCGACTGGTGCCAGCCCACGATCCGGGCGGCCTCGCCGCTCGTGAGTCCGGACCGGTCGCGCAGCGCGCGCAATTCCTCGCCGAGCTTGCGCCGGCGCACCGCGGGACCGTGCTGCATGCCCGCCCTCCTTCCCACCGGCACAGGTCGCACCAGTCTGCCGTCCAAATACGGTCTTCCGTAGCAGAGTTCACCGCATCGAGCGACAGATATATGCATATCTTGGGGGAACGGCCGACGTGGTGGGGCGAGGAGTGGCACTCTGGCGGTCAGCACAGATCCGGGGCGATTCGCCCTGGTGGGAAAGGGACCGCGCCATGGCAGATCACCAGGAAGCCTCCGTCACTCTGCCGAGCGATCCCGCCTCGGTCTCCGCATCCCGCCGCTTCGTCGCGGACGTCCTCGCCGAATGGGGACTGCCGGACGGCGCCGAGATCGGCGAGAGCATCCGGCTGATCGTCTCCGAACTCACCACCAACGCCGTGCAGCACACCTTCGGCCAGTCGCCCACGTTCACAGTCGACATGCGCCTGGAGCGCGAGGAGACCCTGCGCATCGGCGTCACCGACAGCCACCCGCGCTGGCCCAGGCGGCTCCCGGCCGCCGTCCAGCAGGACAACGGCCGCGGCATGGTGATCATCCGCTGGCTCGCGGCGGAATCGGGCGGTCGGCTGTCGGTGAGCCCCACCGCGGAGGGCGGCAAGACGGTGTGGATCGCGCTGCCCTGGACCGTCGGAGCCGGCTCCCCGGTCGCCTGACGCGACGCACCGATCGTCGACGATCCGGGCTCCGAGGGCGGCCGGGCCGCTGAACCGGGTGCCCTTTCGAAACGTGAGTTAACTCGACGGAAAAGTGCCCACCCTAACGTGGCCGACGCGGCCTTCCGTCAATGATCACTCATGCGGCGGCAAAGCGTCCGTAGGGGGGACGGAAAGCCTTGCTCCTCGTTGGGCAAGGACCTGCCTTGCATGGAAATGCGCTGGTCAACAGAGCGTTGACGGAGGCTAAGGTCTCCGACGGCGCGCAACTGATCATGTCCCGGAAGCTGGGTGATTCGTGTGCAACTCACACCGCACGAGCAGGAGAGACTGCTCATCCACGTCGCCGCCGACGTAGCCGAACGGCGCCGGGCGCGCGGCGTACGCCTGAACCACCCCGAGGCGATCGCCCTGATCACCTCGCACATCCTCGAGGGCGCCCGGGACGGCCGGACCGTGTCCGAGCTGATGGCCTCCGGCCGTACGGTCCTCAGCCGCTCCGAGGTCATGGACGGCATCCCCGAGATGATCCACGACGTCCAGGTCGAGGCCACCTTCCCGGACGGCACCAAGCTCGTCACCGTCCACGACCCCATCGTCTGAAGGGCCCCGCCCATGATCCCCGGAGAGATCCGGTTCGCGGACGCGCCGGTGCCCCTCAACCAGGGCCGTACCGTCACCTGCCTGACCGTCCTCAACGCCGCCGACCGGCCCGTCCAGGTCGGCTCGCACTACCACTTCGCCGAGGCCAACCCCGGCCTCGACTTCGATCGCCCGGCCGCCCGCGGGCTGCGCCTCAACATCGCGGCCGGCACCGCCGTCCGGTTCGAGCCGGGCATCCCGGTCGAGGTGGAACTCGTACCGCTGGGCGGCCTGCGCACCGTACCGGGCCTGCGCGGCGAGACCGGGGGGCCGCTCGATGGCTGAGCTCTCCCGGCAGGCGTACGCCGACCTCTTCGGGCCCACGACGGGCGACCGCATCCGGCTCGCCGACACCGACCTCTTCGTGGAGATCGAGGACGACTTGAGCGGCGGCCCCGGACGGGCCGGCGACGAGGCGGTGTTCGGCGGTGGCAAGGTGATCCGCGAGTCCATGGGCCAGGCCCGCACCACCCGCGCCGAGGGCGCCCCCGACACGGTGATCACCGGCGTGGTCGTGCTCGACCACTGGGGCGTCGTCAAGGCCGACCTCGGCATCCGCGACGGCCGGATCTGCGGCATCGGCAAGGCCGGCAATCCCGACACCATGGACGGCGTCGACCCCGCCCTCGTCATCGGCCCGGAGACCGAGATCATCTCCGGCAACGGGAAGATCGTGACCGCGGGCGCCGTCGACGCCCACATCCACTTCATCTCCCCGACCCTCCTCGACGCGGCCCTCGCCAGCGGCGTCACCACCCTGGTCGGCGGCGGCACCGGCCCCGCCGAGGGCACCAAGGCGACCACCATCACCCCCGGGCCCTGGCACCTGGCCCGGATGTTCGCGGCGCTGGACGGCCACCCGGTCAACATCGGCCTGCTCGGCAAGGGCAACACCATGTCCCGGGAGGCCATGCACTCCCAGCTGCGCGGCGGCGCCCTCGGCTTCAAGATCCATGAGGACTGGGGAGCCACCCCCGCCGTCATCGACGCCTGTCTCGGCGTGTGCGAGGAGACCGGCGCCCAGCTCGCCGTGCACACCGACACCCTCAACGAGGCCGGATTCGTCGGCGACACCCTCGGCGCGATCGCCGGACGCACCATCCACGCCTACCACACCGAGGGCGCGGGCGGCGGGCACGCGCCCGACATCATCACCGTGGTCTCCGAGCCCAACGTGCTGCCCAGCTCCACCAATCCGACCCGTCCGCACACCCTCAACACCGTCGAGGAACACCTCGACATGCTGATGGTCTGCCACCACCTCAACCCGGCCGTCCCCGAGGACCTCGCCTTCGCCGAGTCCCGGATCCGGCCCTCGACCATCGCCGCCGAGGACGTCCTGCACGACCTCGGCGCCATCTCGATCATCTCCTCCGACTCCCAGGCCATGGGCCGGATCGGCGAGGTGGTGCTGCGCACCTGGCAGACCGCCCACGTGATGAAGAAGCGGCGCGGCTTCCTCCCCGGCGACGGACCGGCCGACAACCACCGGGCCCGCCGCTACGTCGCCAAGTACACGATCAACCCGGCCGTGGCCCAGGGCCTGGCCCGGGAGATCGGCTCGGTGGAACGGGGCAAGCTCGCCGACCTCGTGCTGTGGGAGCCCGCCTTCTTCGGGGTCAAACCGCAGCTGGTGATCAAGGGCGGGCAGATCGCGTACGCGCAGATGGGCGACGCCAACGCCTCCATCCCCACCCCGCAGCCGGTGCTGCCGCGGCCGATGTTCGGAGCGCACGGGCGCGCCGCGGCGCTGGGCTCCCTCAACTTCACCGCGCAGGCCGCCCTCGACGACGGGCTGCCGGAGCGGCTCGGGCTCGGCAAGGCGTTCGCGGCGATCGAGAGCACCCGCAAGGTCACCAAGGCCGACATGCGGGAGAACGACGCCCGGCCCCGGGTGGACGTCGACGCCGACACCTTCACCGTGACCATCGACGGGGAGGTCGTGGAACCCGCACCCGCCGCCGAACTCCCGATGGCCCAGCGTTACTTCCTCTTCTGATGGCCACGGCGACACCCTTCCCGAGAGGCGGCCGGCCATGAGCCGCGCCGCCCTGCTCGTCCTCGCCGACGGGCGCTTCCCCGCCGGGGGCCACGCCCACTCCGGCGGGGCCGAGGCCGCCGTCAGGGCCGGCCGGATCCACGACGCGGACACCCTGGAGGAGTTCTGCCGGGGCCGGCTGCACACCGCCGGACTGGTCGCGGCCGCCCTCGCCGCGGCCGCCGCCCTCGGCATGGATCCGGCCGGCCTGGACGCCGCCGCCGACGCCCGCACGCCGTCCCCCGCCCTGCGCGCGGCGGCCCGGAGGCTGGGGCGGCAGCTGTTGCGCGCCGCCCGCGCCACCTGGCCCGCGCCCGCACTGGAGGAGCTGGCCGCCGCCTTCCCGCGCGGCGCCCACCAGCCGGTCGTGCTCGGCGTCACCGCCCGCGCCGCCGGTCTCGGCGCCCTGGACGCCGCGCACGTGGCGGCGTACGAGAGCGTCGGGGGACCGGCGACCGCGACCGTACGGCTGCTGGGGCTGGACCCCTTCGAAGCGAGCGGGGTGCTGGCCCGGCTGGCCCCGGCACTCGACGCGGTCGCCGAGGAGGCGGCGGCCGCCGCGCTCGTGGCCCGGCGGGAGGGGCCGGGGGCGCTGCCGGCCGCCTCGGCGCCGCTGCTGGACATCATGGCGCAAGCCCATGCCGACTGGCCGGTACGCCTCTTCGCCTCCTGACCGCCCCGCACCGCCGGTACCACCCCCGCCACCTCCATCACCCCCGCCACCCCCGCCACCCCCGGATGCTTCTCAAGGAGTCGCCGTGCATCTCGACCACGCCGTGGCCTTCCCGCGCCGCCACACCCACAGCGCCGCGCCCACGCGGCCCGACGGCAGCCGCCGCGCCCTGCGCATCGGGCTGGGCGGACCCGTCGGCTCCGGCAAGACCGCCACCGTCGCCGCCCTGTGCCGCGCCCTGCGCACGGAACTGTCCATGGCCGTGGTCACCAACGACATCTACACCCGCGAGGACGCCGAGTTCCTGCTGCGCGAGGCGGTGCTGCCGCCCGAGCGGATCACCGCCGTCGAGACCGGCGCCTGCCCGCACACCGCCATCCGCGACGACATCTCCGCCAACCTGGAGGCCGTCGAGGAACTGGAGGAGGCCTTCCGGGAGAGCGCCCCGCTGGACCTCGTCCTCGTCGAGTCCGGCGGCGACAACCTCACCGCCACCTTCTCCCGGGGCCTGGTCGACGCCCAGATCTTCGTCATCGACGTGGCCGGCGGCGACGACATCCCGCGCAAGGGCGGACCTGGCGTCACCACCGCCGACCTGCTCATCGTCAACAAGACCGACCTCGCCCCGTACGTCGGCTCCGACCTGGACCGGATGGCCCGCGACGCCGCCGACCAGCGCGGCGGACTCCCCGTCACCTTCCAGTCCCTGCGCGGCCCGGAGGGGGTCGCGCCGGTCGCGGCCTGGGTGCGCGAGCGGATCGCCGTCTGGGCCGCACGGTGACCGCGGCGCCCCCGCTCGGCGGGGTGCGCGCCACCGCCCGGATCGGCGCGGTGGCCGACGGCCGCGGCGGCACCGCGCTGCCCCTGCTCGCCGGTGAGGGCCCCCTGGCCCTGCGGCGCACCCGGGCGAGCGGCCCCGGGGCCGCGGTCACCCTGGTCGGGGCGATGAGCGCACCCCTGGGCGGGGACCGGCTCGGCGTCGAGGCCACCGTGGGCCCCGGCGCCCGCCTCACGCTCCGCTCGGCCGCCGCCACCCTGGCCCTGCCCGGCCGGGACGGGGCACCGGCCCACTACGAGACCCGGCTCGACGTGGCCGCGGACGCCACCCTGAGCTGGCTGCCGGAGCCCCTGGTCTCGGTCCGCGGCAGCGACCTGCGGGTCCGCACCGCGGTACGGCTGGCGCCCACCGCCCGGCTGGTGCTGCGCGAGGAGCAGGTGCTCGGCCGTACCGGTGAGGCGCCGGGCCTGCTGCGCAGCCGGCTGACCGTGACGCGGGACGGCCGGCCGCTGCTGGACCAGGAGGTGGCCTGCGGACCGGGCGCCCCCGGCGGCTGGGACGGCCCGGCGGGCCTCGCGGGGCACCGGGCGCTCGGTCAGCTCCTGGTCGTGGACCCGGCGTTCGAGGAGCACCCGCCGGTGGCCGCGCTGCTCGGCGAGTGCGCCGCGCTCACCCCGCTGGCCGGTCCCGCCGTCCTGGTCACGGCCCTGGCCCCGGACGCGCTGGCGCTGCGCGCCGTTCTGGACAGCGCCCTGAGCACCGTCCTGGACACGGATCCGGCCCCGTAAGGCCGCTGACGGCCCGTCCGCCGCAAGCCGGGGTGCCGGCCCGGCACCGCTGAGCGGTACCGCCGCCCCCGAATATCGGGTTGGCAAAGAACCCGGTGGCGCACTGTCGCCCGCGGCGGCCCAGACGCAAGGATCCCCCTGCTGCCGGCCAACCGGCCAACCGGCCAACCGGCCAACCGGCCAACTGACCAACCGGCCGGCCGTCCACGGCCACATCCGACGCAGGGGGATCCATCACGTGATACGTACCGCGGCGCTGGGCAGCGCTGCCACTCTGATCACCGCGACGCTCGCCGCCGGCCTGCTCCTCGCGCCGCCCGCCGGCGCCGCGCAGACGCGCGGCGACCGCGGCGTCCCGGAGGCGGTGGGCGTGCAGATCGCCGCCGCCCGCGCGGCCCGCACCGGCATCGACTGGAAGGACTGCCCGGCGGACTGGGGCCTGGAGAAGCCCATCCAGTGCGGCTTCGTCACGGTGCCGCTCGACTACGCCAAGCCGTTCGGGCGGACCATCGAGCTCGCCGTCGACCGGATCGGCAACACCGGGACGCCGGCCGAGCGGCAGGGCGCGCTCGTCTACAACCCGGGCGGACCGGGCGGTTCCGGCCTGCGCTTCCCGCGCCGGGTCACCACCAAGAACCCGCTGTGGACCAACACCTCCAAGGCCTACGACTTCGTGGGCTTCGACCCGCGCGGTGTCGGCCGCTCCACGCCCATCTCCTGCGTCGACCCGCAGGAGTTCGTCAAGGTGCCCAAGGCCGACCCGGTGCCGGACGGCGAGGCGGACAAGCGGGCCCAGCGCAAGCTGGCCGCCGAGTACGCGGACGGCTGCGCCGAGCGCAGCGGCTGGATGCTGCCGCACATGACCACCCCGAACACCGCGCGCGACCTCGATGTCATCCGCGCCGCCCTGGGCGAGAAGAAGCTCAACTTCCTCGGCGTCTCGTACGGCACGTACATCGGCGGGGTCTACGCCACGCTCTTCCCGACCCACGTGCGCCGCATGGTCGTCGACAGCGTGGTCAACCCGTCGAAGGAGAAGATCTGGTACCAGGCCAACCTCGACCAGGACGTCGCCTTCCAGATGCGCTGGAACGACTGGAACGACTGGAAGGCCTGGGTCGCCCGGCACGACGCCGTCTTCCGCATCGGCGACACCCCGGAGAAGGTCGAGGCCAAGTGGCAGGAGCTGCGGGCTGCCGCCAAGGCCGCTCCGATCGGCGGCGTGGTGGGCCCGGCGGAGCTCACCGGATTCTTCCAGAGCGCCCCCTACTACGACTCCTCCTGGGTCCCGGTGGCCCGGACCTGGAGCGCCTACCTGGCCGGTGACACGCAGGCACTGGTCGACGCGATCGCCCCGGACCTGTCCGACACCGCCGGGAACGCGGCCGCGGAGAACGGCAACGCCGTCTACACGGCCGTGGAGTGCGCCGACGCGAAGTGGCCGACGAACTGGTCGCGCTGGGACCGCGACAACACCCGGCTGCACCGCGACTACCCGTTCCTGACCTGGGCCAACGCCTGGCTGAACCTGCCGTGCGCGACCTGGCGCAGCGAGCAGCACACCCCGGTGGAGGTCGGGACCCGGCGCGGGCTGCCGCCCGTACTGATCGTCCAGTCCGAGCGCGACGCCGCCACCCCGTACGAGGGCGCCGTCGAGCTGCACCGGCGGCTGGCCGGCTCGCGCCTGATCACCGAGAGGAACGCCGGCTCGCACGGCGTCACGGGCCTGAAGAACAGTTGCGTCAACGACCGGGTGGACAGCTACCTGCTCACCGGCGCGGTCGACGCCCGTGATGTGACGTGCGACCCGCACGCCACCCCGGTCCCGCCGGCCGCGGCTTCCGCCCGGTCGCTGGCCCCGGCCCCGGCCGACGCCCCCGAGGCGGACCTCCCGGTCCTGCCCCGGCGGTGACGCGCGCCGGCCGCGCCACCCCCGGCACCGGGGGCGGCGCGGCCGGTACGGGGCCGGTGCGGGGAAGGGCTCAGCGCGTGCGGCGCCGGGCCTTCTTCCGCTCTTCCTCCTCCTCGGCCTTGACCTCGGCGGCGTACCGGTCGACGTACTCCTGCCCGGACAGGCCGAGGATCGCGTACATGATCTCGTCCGTGATCGCCCGCAGGACCGCCTTCTCGCCCTCCATCCCGGCGTACCGGGAGAAGTCCAGCGGCCGGCCGAAGCGGATGGTCACCCGGCGGATCTTCGGTACCACCTGGCCCGGCGGCTGGATCTCGAACGTACCGACCATCGCGCAGGGGATCACGGGTACGCCGGCGCCCAGGGCCATCGCGGCCACGCCCACCTTGCCCTTGTAGAGCCGGCCGTCGTGCGAGCGGGTGCCCTCGGGGTAGATCCCCAGCAGCTCGCCCTTGGACAGGACACCCAGGCCCTCACGGATCGCCGCCTGCCCGGCCTCCTTGCCGGAGCGGTCCACCGGGATCTGCCCGGCGCTGCGGAAGAACGCGGCCGTCAGCCGCCCCTTCACACCGGGCCCGGTGAAGTACTCGGCCTTCGCCAGGAAGGTGATGCGCCGCTTGAGGATGGCCGGCATCAGGAAGTGGTCGGAGAACGACAGGTGGTTGCCCGCGACGATCGCGGCCCCGGTCGGCGGAATGTTCTCCAGCCCTTCGATGCGGGGCCGGAACAGCAGCCGCAGCAGCGGGCCGAGCAGGACATGCTTGAGCAGGTGGTAGAACAACCGGTCGCTCCCGTCGCCGTTCGTTCCTGGCCTTCGCCACCATCCTACGGACCGTCAGTCGAGGCAGGGCAGGGCCGGACGAACCCACCGCGCGCGGGGGCCGCAGCGGCGGTCAGGACTTGCTGGAAGCGGCCATGGCGGCGGTCAGCAGGCCCAGCACGATCCAGCCGAACCACAGCCAGCCGTTACTGCCGAGCACCACCGAATACCCGGCGACGACCACCAGGGCGGCGAAGGTCAGGATCGCCATCACCTTCACAGATCCGGTCATGCCCCATGGTGGCGCCTGAGGATGCCGCCGCGCTACTGGCCACGCGCTTGGAGCGAGGCCAGATACGCGTTGTACGCCTCGAGCTCCTTGTCCCCGTCACGGTCGGCGGCCCGGTCGGCGCGCTTCGCTGCCCGCTGCTCCGAGTGGTACCACTGGAAGACCAGCGCGATCAGCACCAGCACCGAGGGGATCTCGCTGAACGCCCACGCGATGCCGCCCGCCCACTGCTGGTCCTGGAGGGCGTCGATGCCGAGCGACGCGGGCGGGTTCGCGTACGTGGAGATCATCGGTTCGCTGCCCATCATCAGCGCGATGCCGAAGAAGGCGTGGAACGGCATGCCCGCGAACAGCTCCAGCATCCGCATGATGTAGCCGGGCCGGTGCGGGCCGGGATCCACGCCCATGATCGGCCAGAAGAAGATCAGGCCGACGGCGAGGAAGTGGACCATCATGCCGATGTGGCCGGGCTTGCTGCTCATCAGGGTGTCGAACAGCGGCGTGAAGTACAGGGCGTACAGGCTGGCGATGAACATCGGGATCGTGAAGACCGGATGGGTGATCACCCGCATGTAGCGGCTGTGCAGCAGCATCAGCAGCAGTTCCCGCGGACCCTTGTGGCCGCGCGTGGCCGGCGGCAGCGCCCGCAGCGCCAGGGTCACCGGGGCGCCGAGCAGCAGCAGGATCGGCGAGAGCATGCTGATCACCATGTGCTGCACCATGTGCACGCTGAACATGACCATGCCGTAGTCGTTCAGCTTGGTGCACATCACCAGGGCGATGGTCAGGACGCCGGAGACGAAGGCGACGGTCCGGCCCAGCGGCCAGGAGTCGCCGCGCCGGCGCAGCCGCAGCACGCCCCAGGCGTAGAGCGCGAGGCCGATCAGCGAGCCGAACAGGAAGAAGGCGTCGAAGGAGAACTCCAGCCCGCGTCCGAGAGTGAACGGCGGCAGGTCCATCTCCATGTCCATGCCGTGCCCGCTGTGATCCATCTGTTCACTCCCTTGACCGTGGTGCCCCCCTACAGTAATGCGGCCCCCGAGCGTGATCGCGCTCGGGGGCCGTACCGAAGAGGGGTAAAGGTCACAGAACGTTCTGCGCCTCGGCGTACCGCTCGGCGGGGACCGTCTTCAGGCTCTGCACGGCGTCGGCGAGCGGCACCATCTCGATCTCCGTGCCGCGCAGTGCGGTCAGCATGCCGAACTCGCCCCGGTGCGCGGCCTCCACCGCGTGCCAGCCGAAGCGGGTGGCGAGCACCCGGTCGTACGCGGTCGGGGTGCCGCCGCGCTGGACGTGGCCGAGGATGACCGGGCGGGCCTCCTTGCCCAGGCGGGCCTCCAGTTCGACGGCGAGCCGGTTGCCGATGCCGACGAAGCGCTCGTGGCCGTACATGTCCTTGCCGCCCTCCTCCAGGTCCATCGACCCGGGGCGCGGCTTGGCGCCCTCGGCGACCACGACGATGGCGAAGCGCTTGCCCGCGGAGAACCGCTCGCCGACGATCGACGTGAGCTCGTCGATGTCGAACGGGCGCTCCGGTACGACGATGGCGTGGGCGCCGGCGGCCATGCCCGAGTGCAGGGCGATCCAGCCGGTGTGCCGGCCCATGACCTCGACGACCATCACGCGCTGGTGCGACTCGGCAGTGGTCTTGAGGCGGTCCAGGGCCTCGGTGGCCACGCCGACGGCGGTGTCGAACCCGAAGGTGACGTCGGTGGACGCGATGTCGTTGTCGATGGTCTTGGGCACGCCCACGATCGGCAGGCCGCCCTGGGAGAGGAGGTTCGCCGCCTTCAGGGTGCCCTCGCCGCCGATCGGGATGATGGCGTCCAGGCCGAGGTCGGCGACGTGGCCGCGGGCCCGCTCGACACCGTCGCGCAGGTGCGCGGGCTGGACCCGGGAGGAGCCGAGGATGGTGCCGCCGCGGGCCAGGATGCCGGCCACGGCGTCCAGGTCCAGCTTGCGGTAGTCGCACTCCAGCAGGCCCTTCCACCCGTCGTGGAAGCCGATGACCTCGTCACCGTGGTCGACGACGGCGCGGTGCACGACGGAACGGATGACGGCATTGAGGCCGGGGCAGTCGCCGCCGGAAGTGAGCACACCAATGCGCATGGCAGGAAGAACCTTTGCAACGTGGGCCGACGACCGGACCACGTCGTCCGGTTGGAACTACCCGCCACCCTACAAGCGGATCGGCGCTGGACTGAACCATCCTCCACATAGTGGGCGGACCGGTCGTACGAAATGACCTCGGCCCGGATCCCCCCAGGGGAATCCGGGCCGTACGGCGGGTGAACCGCGCGGGTCCGCGGGCGGGCTACGCGGGCTGCGTGGCCGCCGAGATCCGCTCGGCGCGCAGCGCCTCGTACCACCGGTCGTCGGTCGGCGGCAGCGCGTTCACGTCGAGGGCCAGCTTCAGCAGCAGGTCCGCGATCTGCGGGTTGCGCGCCATCACGGGGCCGTGCATGTAGGTGCCGAACACCGTGTCGTTGTACGCGCCTTCGGTGCCGTCGCCGGTGCCGTTGCCGCGGCCCAGCCGGGTGCGGGCGAAGGGCTTGGCCGTCGGGCCGAGGTGCGTGACGCCCTGGTGGTTCTCGAACCCGGTCAGCTGGGGCAGGCCCAGGCGCGGGTCGATGTCGGCCAGGACGTCACCGACGCACCGCTCGCCCTCGCCGCGCACGGTGACCACGTCGAGCAGGCCGAGACCCTGCTGGCGCTGGCCCATGTCGTTGACGAATTCGTTACCGAGGATCTGGTAGCCGGCGCAGACGGAGAAGACGATCGCCCCGTTGGAGACGGCGCGCTCCAGGCCGCCGTCGCGCAGCAGGCGCTCGGCGGCCAGCCGCTGGGGCCGGTCCTCGCCGCCGCCGATCAGGTAGATGTCCCCGGAGGTGGGGATCGGCTGGTCGCTGCGGACGTCCACGCGCTGGACGTCCAGACCGCGCTGGCGGGCCCGGCGCTCGACCACCAGGGCGTTGCCCTGGTCTCCGTACGTGCTCAGCAGGTCCGGGTAGACCCACACCAGACGCAGGCTGTTGTCGCTCATGCTCATGTCCTTAGGGGTTACTGGTTGCCGACGCGGCGACGCACGTCCTGGAAGGCGGTGTAGTTGGCGATCAGCTCGATCTGGCCGGGCGGCGCCAGCTGCACGGCCTCGTCGAGGGTCTCGCAGACGCGGAAGTCCAGGCCCGCCACGTCCAGGCGGACGGCCAGGTCCAGCTTGCGGTCGCCGATCACGAAGATCGGGTGGCCGGCCAGGCGCGGGTAGTCCACGTCCCACAGCCAGGAGGTGTCCGTGCCGTCGGCGCCGCGCGCGTTGACCGACAGGATCACCGGCGTCGGCGGCGGGTCGATCAGCGAAAACGTTTCGAGCCAGCCCGCCGGGTTCTTCGCGAGCAGCAGGCGCAGCTCGCGGCCCTGGAAGCTGACCACGTCGTAGCGGCCGGCCACGGCCTGCACCTGGTACATGCGCTCCAGCGCGACCTGCGGCGGCACCCCGAAGACCGCGGCGACCGCGGCCGAGGTGGCGGCGTTGGCCTTGTTGGCGCGGCCGGGCAGCTGCAGGTGGATCGGCCAGGCCGAGCCGTGCGGGTCGAGCACGTGGTCGCCCGAGAGCACCCAGCTCGGGGCCGGGCGGCGGAAGCCGCACTCGCCGCAGAACCAGTCGTCGCCCGGACGCTGCATCACACCGCCGCAGGAGGGGCACGACCAGGCGTCGTCCTTCCACTCCTGCCCGGCGGCCACCCACACCACGTTCTGCGAGGACGACGCCGACCATACGATCAGCGGGTCGTCGCAGTTGGCGATGATGACGGCCTTGGAGCCCGACAGGCCCTCGCGCCACTTCTCCGCCAGCATGCGGGTCTCGGCGGCGCGGTCCAGCTGGTCGCGGGAGAGGTTCAGCAGCGCGATCGCCTTCGGCGTCACGTCGCGGGCCACCCCGGCCAGGTACTTCTCGTCGACCTCGATCACGCCGTACTTGGCGTCCGTACCGCCCGCGAGGGCGGAGGTGATGCCGGCCGGCATGTTCGCGCCCAGCGCGTTGGAGACGACCGGGCCGCTCGCGCGCAGTGCCTCCGCGATCAGGCGGGTCGTCGTCGTCTTGCCGTTCGTCGCCGACACGAGGACGACATCGAGATGCTGCGCCAGCGCGCCGAGAAGATCGGGGTCGAGCTTGAGCGCGACCTTGCCCCCGATCACCGATCCGCTTCCGCGTCCCGCGGCCCGCGACACCGCCGCCGCGGCCTTCCCCGCCGTCACGGCCAGCTTGGCGCGCGGCGAAAGCGGCTCCGTGTTGCCTGCCATCGTCCTGTTCCTCCTTGGGTCGGTCCCGGGCCCAGCCTATCCAGAACCCGTCGGCCGCCAGACCGCGGCGCCCTTTGAAAAGCTCATACAGTCACCCGACGTACTCTTGCGGCCATGCGACAGCGCCCGATCCCCGGTACCTCAGGTCTCGTCCGCACCATGAGCCTGCTGGGCGATCCGGTGCTCCACTCGGCGTGCCGGGAGGTCACCGAGTTCGGTCCGGCCCTCGACCGGCTCATCGAGGACATGTTCGCCACGATGTACGCCGCCGAGGGCGTGGGGCTGGCCGCCAACCAGGTCGGTGTGGACCAGCGGGTGTTCGTCTACGACTGCCCCGACGACGAGGACGTGCGCCACCTCGGGCACATCGTCAACCCGCGCCTGGTCGAGGCCGACGGCATCGAGGTCCTCGGCCCCGAGGGCTGCCTGTCGCTGCCCGGCCTGGAGGCCGGCACGGCCCGGTTCGACCGCGCCGTGGTCGAGGGGGTCACCTCGGACGGCGCGCCCGTACGGATCGAGGGCACCGGGTTCTTCGCCCGCTGCCTCCAGCACGAGTGCGACCACCTCGACGGCACCGTGTACGCCGACCGCGTCACCGGGTTCCGGGCGAAGCGGCTGCGGCGGGCGATCCGCCGGGCGCCCTGGTCCCCGGCGTAACGCCGCGGGCCCGCCGTCGTCGCGTAACGCCGCGGGCCCGCCGCCGTCAGAAGCCCGGGCCGTCGGCCCGGTTGCCCGCCGTCGCCAGCCGCCCCCACAGCAGGTCGGTGAGTCCGCCCACCAGCGCCGCCCGACCGCACGGCCGCTCGCCCAGCCACCAGTCCCCGGCGGCGTGCATCATGCCGACGATCCCGTGGCCCCACACCCGGGCCAGCTCCTCGCCGTCCGGACCCAGGTCGACGCGCTCGGCGATCACCTTGGCCAGCTCCTCGCCGAGCCGGCGCAGCAGCGGCGCCGAGTGCAGGCCGACGTCGAAGCCGCGCTCGGCGGCGTGGCTGTCCTCGGCCGGGTGCATCAGGAACCGGTAGACCTGCGGACGGGCCTCGATCGCGGCCAGGTAGGTGTCGAGGGTGGCCTCCACCCGGCGCCGCCGCTCGGCGGGGGCGTCCAGGGCCGCGCGCAGCGAGTCCAGCAGCGCGTCGGTGTGGCGGACGGCCAGGGCCTGGTAGAGGCCCGCCTTGTCGCCGAAGTGTCGGTAGAGGATGGGCTTGGTGATGCCCGCCTCGGCCGCGATGGCGTTCATGGACGCCTTCGGTCCGTCGCGCAGGACGACCCGGTCGGCCGCTTCGAGCAGCTCCCGCCGCCGGCGTTCCGCCGTTCCCTGCTGGTCGGTCTGCTGCGTGCTCTCCATGACGTGTATCTCCCCGCCCTTGCTGTGGTGCGTGACGCCCACGCAACGTAACACCCCGCACACCATCACGATCGAATCCGGCGGGCGGCCGATCGGGACGATCAGGGGCATTGACAGTTCCTACTCATCGGTAACACACTGGCCCCCGCTGCTAGGGTTACCGTAGGTAACGTACATTGTGGAGGGGTCATGGCGGAATTCACCATGGAGCTGAGCGACGAACAGAAGGAGGTCAAGGAGTGGATCCACGGCTTCGCCGCCGACGTGATCCGCCCCGCGGCCGCCGAGTGGGACGAGCGCGAAGAGACCCCGTGGCCCGTCATCCAGGAAGCCGCCAAGGTCGGCATCTACTCCCTGGACTTCTACGCCCAGCAGTTCTTCGACCCCTCCGGCCTCGGCATCCCGATGGCCATGGAGGAGCTCTTCTGGGGTGACGCGGGCATCGCGCTGTCCATCGTGGGCACGGGCCTGGCCGCCATCGGCGTCGTCGCCAACGGCACCGAGGAGCAGATCGGCACCTGGATCCCCCAGATGTACGGCACCCCCGACGACGTGAAGGTCGCCGCCTTCTGCTCCTCCGAGCCGGACGCCGGCTCCGACGTCGGCGCCATGCGCACCCGCGCGGTCTACGACGAGGCCAAGGACGAGTGGGTCCTGAACGGCACCAAGACCTGGGCCACCAACGGCGGCATCGCCAACGTCCACATCGTCGTGGCCGTCGTCGACCCCGAGCTCGGCACCAAGGGCCACGCCTCCTTCATCGTGCCGCCGGGCACCGCCGGCCTCTCCCAGGGGCAGAAGTTCAAGAAGCACGGCATCCGCGCCTCGCACACCGCCGAGGTGGTGCTGGAGGACGTCCGGGTCCCCGGCTCCTGCCTCCTCGGCGGCAAGGAGAAGCTGGACGAGCGGCTCGCGCGGGCCCGCGAGCGGGCGAAGGCCGGTGGCGGCGGCGAGCGCGTGAAGAACGCCGCGATGGCCACCTTCGAGGCCTCCCGCCCGGCGGTCGGCGCCATGGCCGTCGGCACGGCGCGCGCCGCGTACGAGGTCGCGCTCGACTACGCCAGGACGCGGACGCAGTTCGGCCGCCCGATCATCGACAACCAGGGCGTGGCCTTCCAGCTCGCCGACATGCGGACCCAGATCGACGCGGCCCGGCTGCTGGTCTGGCGGGCCTCCTGGATGGCGAGCGCCGGGCGGCCCTTCACCTCCGCCGAGGGCTCGATGTCCAAGCTCTACGCGAGCGAGGTCGCCAAGAAGGTCACCGCCCAGGCGGTCCAGATCCTCGGCGGCAACGGCTTCACCCGCGAGTACCCGGTGGAGCGCATGCACCGCGACAGCGCCATCTACACGATCTTCGAGGGGACGAGCGAGATCCAGCGGCTGGTGATCGCCCGCACCCTGTCCGGGATGCCCATCCGGTAGCCGTTCAGCGCAGCAGCCGGTCCAGGACCCTGCTGAAGAGCAGGTGGCCCGCGGCCGCCACGGCGGGGTCGAGGATCCGGGGGAGGCCGCGCAGCCGCAGCTCCTCGCGCCAGAGCAGCCGCGATCCGCCGGCCGGGGCGGGGCGGACCTCCAGCTCCGCCCACCCCCGGACCGCCCGCCCGCGCTTGTCCAGCCGGACCAGCCCGCCGGCGTCCCCGGACGGCGGCCGCCAGAGGGTGACCTCCATCCGGTCGTCGACTGTGAGCCTTCCCACGCCCGTCCGCGCCGTGAAGACCGTCCCGGCGTGCGTGGGCGGCGCCGTTTCGATCACCGTCCGGGTGAACGGGACATATGCCCCATGGCGTTCCCAGTCCGTGAGCCGCCGCCAGGCCTCGTCCGGCGGAAGATCACTGCGGCGCACGATCCGGATGGCGGTCATGAACGGATCGTAACCGGGCGTGCGCACCCTGAACTGGACCTCGAATATGGGTTCCGCCCGGGGGACGTGATCGGCAATACTCCGAGCCATCGTGGATCGCGGTACCGACCGGATGACCACCGGCCCTCCGCCCCACACTGCGAGGAGGTGCGCCCCATGTGCTCCCACCAGCCCCCCTGCCCGTCCGCCGACAGTGCCGACCGTGAAGCGGCCGTCATCGTCGCCTCCCGTCCCGAACAGGGATGGAGTCTGCTCTGCAACGGGGCCGTGGTCTTCGACGACACCGGCGAACTGCTGCCCGACGGCCGTACGGTGGACCCCCACCGGCCCGTCCCGGCCCTGGTCTGATCGGGGGCGGCCGATGCGCCAGCAGATGATCCGCAAGCCCGTGCCGAAGCCGGCCCCGAGGGATCTGGACCTGCGTACCCCGTCGGGCAGACCCCTCCCGTACTGACGGGAGCCCCGAACCCGACCGCGGCAGGAGCGGTACCGGCAACCCGGCCGGCCGCCGTGTCCCGCGCGGTCCGTGCCATGGCGGCGGCTGCGGCCGCTCAGCCGGTGACCGCAGCCCCGGCCGCTCAGCCGGTGGGCGCCGCCGTCCCCGCTCAGCCGGTGGGCGCCGCCGTCCCCGCTCAGCCGGTGGGCGCCGACGCGCCGCCGCGGAAGGCGCTCTCGTACGCCTCGTCCCCGATCATGGCCCGGGCCCGGCGTTCGCCCTCGTCCCGCACGTCCGCCAGGGACGGGGAGCCCATCTGCGGCAGCCCGACGGTGCGCCACCAGGCGTGCCCGGTGCCCAGCAGCCGCGCCGCGAGCTCGCCGTCGCCGAGCGCCGCCGTCGCGGCCGCCAGCAGGTCCAGGCCCAGCGCGATCCCGAGCCGATCGCCCAGCAGCCGCTTGCCCGAGAGCATCGCCCGTACGTGCCGGGCCGCCTCCCCGTACTGCCCGAGCCGCAGCGCGGCCACCGCCAGCACGTAGTCCGCGTACGCCCGCAGCCAGCGCTCGCCCAGCTCCGCGCACGCCTCGCGCAGCCCCCGCGCCTCGTCGGCCGCCTCCTCGTACCGGCCGAGGACGCACAGCGCGTACGCGGTGGACAGCCGGCACAGCAGCCACCCGGGACCGGTGGGCGGCCCCCCGTACCCCGCGCGCGCCGCGGGGCCCGCGAGCCCCAGCGCCCGCACCGGATCGCCGGGCATCAGCACCGCCACCGACGTCAGGTAGGCCGCCCTCAGCTCCCGCTCCGGGTCCGCGAGCTGCTCCGCGGCCCGGGTGCACAACCGCCCCCACGCCAGGGCCTCCGTCAGCTCCCCGCGCAGCAGGCAGGTCAGGCCGAGCGCCCACAGCGCCTGCGTGTACGCGGCCCCCGTCCGCGGGCCGACCCGCAGCGCCCGCTCCAGGAAGGCCTTGCCCTCGTGCCCGTGCCCGCAGGCGAACCAGAAGAACCACAGCGAGCCGGCCATCTCCAGGGCCGCCACCGGGTCGGTGCCCAGCAGGTGTTCCAGCGCGGTGCGCAGCTGCGTGTGGTCGGCGGCCATCCGGCGGGACCAGTCCAGCTGCTGCGGGCCCAGCCAGCCCTGGGCGCCGGCACGGGCCAGCGCCGCGTACCAGTGGGCGTGCCGGTCGGTGACCGTGCCGACCTCGTCCAGCTCGGTCAGCCATCCGTGGCCGTACTCGCAGATGGTGTCCAGCATCCGGTAGCGCGGTCCCGCCCCGCGCTCCTCGGTGCACCGGACCACGGACTTGGCCACCAGGCCCGCCAGGACCCGCTCCACCCGGGACGCGGGCAGCGGGCCGCCCGAGCAGACGGCACGGGCCGCGGCCAGGTCGAAGTCCCCGGCGAACACCGACAGCCGGGCCCACAGCAGCCGTTCCAGCGGCTCGCACAGTTCGTGGCTCCAGCCGATCGCCGTCCGCAGGGTCCGGTGGCGCGGCAGCAGCGCGCTGCGCGTGTCGCACAGGAGCTCGAAGCGGGCGTCGACCCGCTCGGCCAGCTGCTCCAGCGGCCACCGCCGCATCCGGGCGCCGGCCAGTTCCAGGGCGAGCGGGATGCCGTCGAGGCGCCGGCACAGCTCGGCGGCGACGGCGGTGCGGGCCGGGTCGCTGAAGGTGGCGACGGCGAGCGGGGTGGCGGTGAGCGCGCGGTCGCGGAAGAGGGCGAGGGCGTCGCTGTCGGCTCCGTCGGTGGGCAGCGGGCGGACGTCGAGCAGGGTCTCGCCGGGGCAGCCGAGCGGTTCGCGGGAGGTGATCAGGACCGTCAGCCCGGGGGCCGACTGCAGCAGTTCGCCCACGAGGTGCCGGCAGGCGGCGACCAGGTGCTCGCAGGTGTCGAGGACGACCAGCAGCTCCTTGTCGGACAGCCAGGCGCACAGCTCCTCGTCGGGGGAGCGGGGGGAGTGCTCGGCCATGCCGAGGGCGTGGGCGACGGTCGCGGTGAGCAGGCCCGGGTCGCGCAGCGGCGAGAGGTCCACCCACCACACGCCGTCGGGCCGGGCCTGGCGCCGGTCGCGGACGGCGCGCAGGGCGAGCCGGCTCTTGCCGACGCCGCCCACTCCGGTGAGCGTGATGAGCCGCTGCTCGCGCAACAGCGTGTCGAGATGGCCGAGTTCGCGCTCCCGGCCGACGAAGCTCGCCATCTCCGGCGGCGGATTCCCCAGCACGGCGCCCGAGTCTGGCTCAGATTCACCGTCGATGTCACCGCTCCGACCGTAGTTGACCGAGTACTCACCGCACACGGAGGTATTCTGCGCGATCTTCGCGCCCGGGAGACCCGAACGGACAGATCCGTAGCCGTGCGTGGACAACGGGTGCGGCGGTCCTCAAGGGGTGAGTGTGACGGTGCGCTCGGCGGAGAACGCCCCCCAGTTGCCGTCGGGCAGGCGTGCGCGCAGCTTCACCCGCCACACGGTACCGGCGGGTTCGGTCACCGTGAGGCGGTGCTCGGCCCGGCCGGCGGGCACCGCGCCCGCGCCGAACTGGATCACCGTGGTGGGGCGTCCGTCGACGTGCAGCTCGTACTCGCTCGTGGCCCGACCCACCTCGGGCGGGTCCCAGGCGAGGGTGACCGAGCCGGGGGCGGCGGTGGCCGTGAAACCGGCGGGTGCCGTGCCGGGGCCCCGGCCGCCGGCGGGAGCCGTGGTCACCTCCACCGGCGGGCCGTCGGGCGAGGAGTTGTCCGCTCCGTCCCGGGCCCGGACGGTGAAGGTGTAGACGGTGTCGGGCTGCAGCCCGGTCAGGAGGGTGGCGGTCTCGCTCCCGCCGGCCGTGTGGATCCGTACGCCGCCCTGGTAGACGTCGTACGCCGTGACGGCCGTGTCGTCGGTGGCCGGGCCCCACGCCAGCCGGGCGCTGCGGGGGCCCTCGGCCCGGCCCTCGGCGGTGGCCGGGGCGGTGGGTGCCGTGACGTCCTCGGGCCGGGCGGCCGGGGTGGTGGCACTGACCGGGGCGCCAGGTGCGGAAACGTTTCCGGCGGCGTCCCGGGCGCGTACCGAGAAGGCGTACGCGGTCTGTGGCGCGAGACCCGTGATGTCCACCATGGTCGTGGCGGCCGGCAGTTCCCGTACCAGGTCACCGCCCTGGAACACCTGGTAGCCGGTGACCCCGTCGGCGTGGCCGGCCGCCTGCCACATCACGTGCACGCTGGTGGCGCTGCCCGCCTGGGCGGTCAGCCCGGCGGGGGCGGGCGGCGGCAGGGTGTCGGCGGCGGGAGCGCCGTCGCACCCGGCCAGGGCGAGCGGCGCGGCCAGGGCGGCCAGGGCCGCCGCGATCACGGCGGCGCGTCGCGCGGGGCGCGACGGCCCCGCGGACGGCGCGGGGCGCAGGGGTCCCACCAGCCCTCCCTCGTAAAGGTCTAGACATATATGGCACGGGGTGCGGGTGCCGGACAAGACCCGTGGGGGAAGCCGGGCGGGACCCGGGGGAGAAGGGGTGGCGTGTGACCGGGTTCGTCGCTCTCTGACCCGGTCTGACATTATTGCGAGTCGTTCGCAACAGCGGATGACCATAAGTACAGCGAAGACCAGCCATACAGGGATGTGCACAGCATGACGGCCCGGACCGTACGAGCAGTGGCCGCGACGACACTGGCCGCCGCACTCATCGCGAGCACGGCGGCCTGCTCGAACCCCGCCGGCGGGTCCGCCGCCGCGGACACCGCCGTCGTCGGGATCGCCAACGAGCCGGAGACCCTCAGCCCGCTGCTGGGCTACGGCAAGGACGGCAACTCCAAGATCTTCGACGGGCTGCTGACGCACGACGCGCAGATGCGGCTGCGGCCCGCGCTGGCGGTCGCCCTCCCCGAGGTCTCCGCGGACGGGCTGACCTACACCTACCGGCTGCGCCAGGGCGTGACCTTCAGCGACGGCCGGCCCTTCGGCGCCAAGGACGTGGTCTTCACCTACCGCACCATCCTCGACGCGAAGACGAACAACGCCTCCAAGACCGAGCTCGACGCGATCGCGGACGTGCGGGAACAGGGCCCGGACACGGTCGTCTTCACACTGAAGTACCCCTACGCGCCGTTCGCCGAGCGGACCGTGCTGCCGATCGCCCCCGAACACGTCGCGGGCCGGCAGGACGTCAACAGCGGCGACTTCACCACCCGGCCGGTCGGCACCGGGCCGTACGTCCTGACCGGCTGGTCCAAGGGGGAGAAGCTCAGCTTCGCCGCCAACCCCGCCTACTGGGGCGGCGCGCCGGCGGTGAAGAAGTTCACCATGGCCGTCGTCAAGGACGACGACGTCCGCGCGACCCGGCTGCGCTCCGGCGAGCTCGACGCCGCGATCCTGCCGCCGAACCTGGCCAAGGGGTTCGAGAAGGACAAGGGCCGCACGACGTACGCCGCGAAGTCCTTCGACTACCGCAACGTGACCCTGCCGACGCACAACAACGTCACCGGTGACGTCGCGGTGCGCCGGGCGCTGGACCTCGCCGTGGACCGCGGGGCCATGGTCGACCGGCTGCTGGAGGGCGCGGGCAGGCCGGCGTACGGGCCCGTCCCCACCGACAGTCCCTGGTTCACCGCCGGCACCGAGCGCGCCCACGACCTGCCGCAGGCGCAGCGGATCCTGGAGGAGGCGGGCTGGCGGCCCGGCGCCGACGGCATCCGGGAGAAGGACGGCGTCCGCGCCTCCTTCCCCCTCTGGTACACCTCCGGCGACAAGATCCGCCAGGACCACGCCCTCGCCTTCGCCTCCGACGCCAAGAAGGCCGGCGTCGAGGTCAAGGTCGAGGCCGGCACCTGGGAGGTCATCGAGCCGCGGATGAGGACCGACGCCGTCCTCGCGGGCGGCGGCTCCCCGGCCGACCCCGACTTCGACCAGTACCTGCTGCTCAAGGCCGCCCTCGGCGGCGACGGCTTCAACAACATGGCCCGGTACGACAATCCGGTCGTGGACGCGGCCCTGGAGGACGCCCGCCGCAGCGCCGACCCGGCGGCGCGCAAGACGGCGTACGACACCGTCCAGCGCGAGCTGGTCAAGAACCCCGGCTACGTCTTCCTCACCCACATCGACCACCTGTACGTCGTCGGCGACCGGTGGACCGGCCCCGACGGCGGCCCCCTGACCACGCAGGTCGAGCCGCACGACCACGGTCTCGGCGCCGGCCCGTGGTGGAACGTGGAGAACTGGAAGCCGAAGCAGTGACGTTTCGCCCCGAGGCGTCCGGACGCCGTGGTGCCGCCCTGCCCTGGGGGCCGATGGCCCGGATGGCAGGGCGGCGCGCCCTGTTCGCCGGCCCCGTCCTGCTCGCCGTCACCTTCGGGGTCTTCGCGGTCGCCGCGCTGTCCCCCTTCGACCCGGTCAAGGCGTACGCCGGCACGGCCGGACTCACCGCCTCCGGGCGCGACCTCGACCAGCTGCGCGCCAACCTCGGCGTGGACCGGCCGCTGGCCGAACGCTGGTGGGACTGGCTGACCTCGGCCCTCACCGGCGACCTCGGCACCTCCGCCGTGATGCGCCAGCCGGTCGCCGACGTGATCACGGGGCGGCTGGGATGGTCGGTCCTGCTCGCCGCGACCGCGTTCGCCGCCGCCGTGCTGCTGGGCACGGCGCTCGGGGTGCTCGCCGCCCGCCGGCCGGGCGGCGGCCTGGACCGCGCGGTCTCGGGCCTGGCGTACACCCTGGAGGCCGCGCCGGCGTTCTGGCTGGGACTGCTGGCGATCTGGCTGTTCTCGGTACGCCTGGGCGTACTGCCCTCGGGCGGACTCACCGACGCCGCCGGCGACACCGTCACCGCCGGCCAGGTGCTCACGCACCTGGTCCTGCCGGCGGCGGTACTGGGCCTGTCCCAGCTCCCCTGGTTCTACCTCTACGTACGCCAGGGCGTGGCCGACGCGCTGGCCGAGGACCCGGTGCGCGGCGCGCGCGCCCGCGGCCTCGCCGAACGCACGGTCCTGCTGGGCCACGGGCTGCGCGCGGGCATGCTGCCCATGCTGACGCTGATCGGCTCGCGGGTCCCGGAGCTCATCACGGGCGCGCTGCTGGTCGAGACCGTCTTCAGCTGGCCCGGCATCGCCGCCGCCACCGTGCAGGCCGCGACCGCCGTGGACTTCCCGCTGCTGGCCGCGCTCACCGTGCTGGCCACGGCGGCGGTGCTGGTGGGCAACCTCCTCTCCGACCTGCTGTACGGGCTGGCGGACCCGAGGGTGGGCTTCGATGGCTGAGCCCACCGGGACCACGGCGACGACCGGGACAACGGCGACGACCGGGACCACGGCGGACGGGACCACGGCGACGACCGGGTCCGCGGCTGCCGCCGGGCCGGGGATCGCCTGGCGGACGTACGGCCGGCCGGGCCGTTCGCCGCGCCGGCTGCGCATCGCGGCCTCGGCCGGCCTGATGGCGTGCCTGGTGCTGGCCGTGGCGCTGGTGCCGCCCCTGGTCCAGCTGGACCAGCAGGCAGTGGACCTGGCGGCCCGGCTGCGGCCGCCGTCGTGGGCGCACCCCTTCGGGACCGACGACATGGGCCGGGACCTGCTCCTGAGGTGCGTCTACGGCCTGCGGGTCTCGCTGCTCGTGGGCGTGGTGGCCGCGGTGGTCGCCACCGTCGTCGGCACGGCGGTGGGCGCGGCCGCGGCGGCGCTCGGCGGCTGGACGGACCGGCTGCTGATGAGGGTGGTCGACGCCTTCTCGTCCGTACCCCACCTGCTGCTGGGCATCTTCGTCGTCGCGCTGTTCCGGCCGGGGGTATGGCCGGTGGTGGTGTCGGTGGCGCTGACCCACTGGCTGTCGACCGCCCGTATCGTGCGCGCCGAGGTGCTCTCGCTGCGGTCCCGGCCGTATCTCGACGCGGCCGTCTCGGGCGGCGCCTCGCGGTGGCGGATCGCCGTCCGGCACCTGGTGCCGGGGGTGCTCCCGCAGGCCGCGCTGGCCGCGGTGCTGATGATCCCGCACGCGATGTGGCACGAGTCGGCGCTGTCCTTCCTGGGCCTGGGCCTGCCCGCCCACCAGGCGAGCCTGGGCACCCTGGTGCAGTCCGCCCGCGGCTCCCTGCTCGCGGGCGACTGGTGGCCGGCCCTCTTCCCCGGGCTCCTGCTGGTCCTGCCCACCCTCGCGATCGCCGCCCTCGCCTCCGCGTGGCGCGACCGCCTCGACCCCCGCCGCCGCTCGGAGCTGACGCTGTGAACCCTCCCGTGCTCGACGTCGAGCGGTTGCACGTGCGGTTCCGGATGGGCCGCGGGGCGTACGTCGCCGCCGTCAGCGACGTCAGCTTCCGGCTCGGCGCCGGGGAGTGCCTGGCCCTCGTCGGCGAGAGCGGGTGCGGCAAGTCCGTGCTGGCCTCCGCGCTGCTCGGGCTGCTGCCCGCGAACGCCGAGACCGCCGGCCACGCCCGGCTCGCCCACGGCCTGGACCTGGTGACCGCCGGCGAGCGCACGCTCGCCCGGACCGTCCGCGGCCGCCGGATCGGCCTCGTCCCGCAGAGCCCGGCCGCCCACCTCACCCCGGTCCGCACCGTCCGCGCCCACCTGGAGGAGACCGTCCGCGCCCTGGGCGAGGCCGGCACCCGCCGCGGGCGCGGGGACCGGCTGCGCGCCGCCGCCGAGGCGGCGGCCGAGCGGGCCGCGTTCCCCCGCACCCACCTCGACCACTACCCCCACCAGCTCTCCGGCGGCCTCGCCCAGCGCGCCGCCACCGCCCTCGCGCTCATCGGCGACGCCCCGCTCCTGCTCGCCGACGAACCCACCACGGGTCTGGACCGCGACCTCGTCGAACGCACCGTCGACGAACTGCGCGCCCACACCCGCGACGGTGGCCGGGCCCTGCTGCTCATCACGCACGACCTCACGGCGGCCGAGCGCATCGCCGACACCGTCGCCGTCATGTACGCCGGCCGCCTGGTCGAGCTCGCCCCGGCCGACGCCTTCTTCGGCGACCCCGGCCCCCGCCACCCCTACGCCCGCGGCCTCCTCGACGCCCTGCCCGAGCGGGCGTTCCGCCCCGTACCCGGGGTCCCGCCCGAACTCGGCGCCCTCCCACCCGGCTGCGCCTTCGCCGCCCGCTGCGCCCGCGCGGACGCCACCTGCACCGCGCGGCGGCCCGCACTCACCGAGGGAGTGGCCTGCCACCATGCTTGAGCTGACCGACATCACCGCCGGTTACGACGGCACGCCCCCCGTCGTACGGGGCGCGAACCTCACCCTGCGCCCCGGCGAGGCCGTCGGCCTGCTCGGTCCCAGCGGCTGCGGCAAGTCCACCCTCGCCAAGGTCGCCGCCCTGCTGCACCGCCCCGACCGGGGCACCCTCACCCTCGACGGCACCCCCGTCACCGGCTACCGCCACCGCGCACCGCGCGCGCTGCGCACGGCCGTCGGCGTCGTCTTCCAGCAGCCCCGGCTCTCCGCGGACCCCCGGCTGCGGCTGCGCGACCTGATCGCCGAACCCCTGCGGGCCACCGGGCGGCGCGGCGAGGCCACCGCCGCCGTGGGGGAGCTGGCCGAGCGGGTCGGGCTCGGCGCCGGCCTGCTGGAGCGCCGCCCCCACGAGGTCAGCGACGGCCAGCTGCAACGCGCCTGCCTCGCCCGTGCGTTGGTCCTGCGGCCGCGCTGGCTGGTCTGCGACGAGATGACCGCGATGCTCGACGCCTCGACCACGGCCGCCCTGGTCGGCGTCGTCGAGGCCTACCGCGCCGAGACCGGCGCCGGACTCCTCGCGGTCGGGCACGACCCGGTCCTGCTGGCCCGCTGGTGCGACCGTACGACGCGCTGGAGCGAGATCGCCGAGGACTGACACCGGTGCCGGTGCCCGTCACGGACCGTCAACACCCGTACGGCGGACACGTCATACGCCCGCCCGGCCCTCCCGCTGCGCCACCATGGCGCGGCAGAAGGAGGTTCCGATGGTGATTTCCCTCTCCGCGATCGTCCTGCTCTTCGTCCTCGCGTGGATCTTCGTGCGCAACGGCGGTCTGAAGTTCTCCCACGCGCTCGTGTGCGTCCTGCTCGGCTTCTACCTCGCGAGCAGCAGCATGGCCGCGACGATCCACGACGGCCTGACCGCCACGGCCACCGTGGTCGGCAGCCTCAAGCCCTGATCCTTCCCTCGTCTCCTCCCCGGATCTGTTGCGCGTTCATGAATCATGGGGCGCCGCCATGGACTCCTCCCGCACGGCGATCTAGCGTCGGGCGGCGGCGCGACTGTCATACGCAGTGTCAACAGAAGAGTTGGAACGGAGGACGTCCGGATGTTCCGAAGAACGCTGAACTGCGCCGTGGTCCCGGCCCTCGTCGCCCTCATGGTGCTGACCGGGAGCTCCCCGGCGCAAGCCGAGGAGATACCCAAGGCGCCCGGCCACCGCCTGGTCGCCCACTACGACGGCAGTCCGGCGGCCGCCGCCCCGCTGCCCGGACAGGCGCCGCCGCAGCACCCCTTCCTCGCGCCCAACGGCCGCAGCGGCATGCACGCCGACGCGGCGGGCAGCGCCACCACCCCCTGGTCCGGGCCGCTCGGCCGCAACCCGCAGGTCACCAGCCAGAAGATCGCCGCGCTCGGCGGCGAGTGCGCCACCGCCACCTTCGACGCGGGCGGCCGCCTGGTCACCGTCTGCGGCACCTTCTCCGGCTTCAAGGTCAAACTGCTCGACCCGCGCACCCTCGACACGCTCGCGGAACACCAGCTCCCGCAGCGCTCCTCGACCGTCGAGGCGATCACCTCGCTCGACTTCTCGAAGATCTTCAAGGACACCTCGGGCGGCGCCTACTTCTACCTGGACCACCAGGACCGGGCCGTCCTCGCCGACTCCCGCCAGCACATCCTGCGCCTGGCGCACAGCCAGAACCCCGACGGCAGCTGGACGTTCACCATCGAGAACGACTGGGACCTGACGGGGCAGGTCCCGCACGACTGCGTCAGCTGGACCAACCTCCGGCCCAGCGGCACCTGCGACCCCGTCACCTCCGTCATGCCCGACTGGGACGGCCGGATCTGGTGGGTCACCCGGCAGGGCCGGGTCGGCACCGTGGACCCGGCGACCGGGGCGATCCGCTCCGTCCAGCTGCGGGGCGAGGAGATCCAGAACTCCTTCTCCGTCGCCCAGGACGGTGTCTCGATCGTCTCCGACCACGCCCTCTACAGCTTCCGCGCCGCCGCCGACGGCACCCCCGAGGTGCAGTGGCGCCAGCCGTACGACCGGGGCACCGGCACCAAACCCGGCTCCGTGAACCAGGGTTCGGGCACCACCCCCGACCTCTTCGGCGACGGCTACGTGGCGATCACCGACAACGCCGACGACCGGATGAACGTCCTGGTCTTCCGCCGCGGCGCCGGCATCCCGGAGGACCGGCGGCTGGTGTGCAGGGTGCCGGTGTTCCGACCCGGCGCCTCGACCACCGACAACTCCCTGATCAGCTGGGGCAACAGCCTCGTGGTCGAGAACAACTACGGGTACGAGAACCCCACCACCCTGCTGCTGGGCAGGAGCGTCGTCGGCGGTGCCACCCGCATCGACGTCCGCCCGGACGGCAGCGGCTGCGACACGGTCTGGGAGAGCGCGGTCCGCTCCCCGTCGACCGTGCCCAAGCTCTCCACCGGCAACGGGCTGCTCTACTTCTACGAGAAGGAGCCCAACGCCCTCGGTATCGACGCCTGGTACCTCACCGCCGTCGACTTCCGCACCGGCGAGCGCCGCTGGCGCCGGCTGACCGGCACCGGCCCGCTGTACGACAACAACTGGGCCCCCATCACCCTCGGCCCGGACGGCACCGCGTACGTCGGCGTCTTCAACGGCATCGTCGCGGTCCGCGACGGGGACTGACGCCGGGCCCGCTTCCGGGGCGCTGTGTGCGGGCCGGTGTGTCACGGGCCGGTGTGGACCAGCGCCGCCCACCGCAGCGGCTCGCCGGGACGCTCGGCCCGCGCCCGCACCGACGCCCGGTGCACGGCGCGGGCCACCCGGTGCGGATCGGCGCGCAGCTCGGCGTAGACCGACGCCGCGGCGCAGGGGGCGGCGCACGGGGCGGCCTCGTCACCGGCCGGCCACAGGGTGCCGACGACGTGCCGGAAGCCCGCCAGCTGGAACGCCGCGCAGAGGGAGACTCCCTCGTCGGCCGGCCGCGTGCCGCCATACGCGGTGGCGGTGGCCGACAGGTACGCCAGGTGGGCCCCGCGCAGCCGCATCGAGGCGATCTCCCCGACCGGGAGGTCGCCCTCCAGCAGCCGTAGCCGGCCCGCCGCCGGATCGGCCAGCCGCCCCTCGGCGGGGCAGGCGAAGTGCGCGAGCGTGGTGCCCGGCAGCTCGGCGCGGACCCGCTCGGCGGTCGCCGCCGGTCCGTACACGGGCCCGCACAGTGTCCGTACGCCGCCCCCGAGCCCGTCGCGGACCAGTTCGATCTCCCGTGCGACGTGCGCCAGTTCCTCCTCGGGAACGGGCACCCCCACGGCCAGGGCCCGCCCGGACACCGGCCCGTCCGCCTCCCGGCCCCGCAGCAGCGCGCGGACGGTCGCCGTGTACGAGGACACCACCCGGTCCAGGGCGCACGCGTGGAACGGCAGCAGCGCGGCCGGCCCGCCCGGCACCCACCACACCCGCGGCAGTTCCCTGCTTCCCGGCAGCTCCCCGTCCCGCGCCCGCTCGGGGGCCAGCCGGGCCAGGACCCGCTCCACCACGGCCTCCCGGAGGAAGGCGAGCGCGGCCCCGATCCGCTCGCCGCGCACCGCGGCGGACGCCTCGTCCGTCAGCGCCGCCACGTGGTGCTCCACCGCGTCGGCGAGGGAGTCGGGCAGCGGCACCACCTCGATGTCCGTGCCCGGCCGCCGCACGAGCAGCGCGTCGCTGCGCAGCGGGCTCACGTTGACCAGGACGAGGGGCCCGTCGACGGCGGCTGCCTGGAGCTCCGGCACGCTCAGCGGCCGCAGGAACGACGCCAGTCCCGGCAGGCCCCTGATCGAGGTCAGCAGTTCCTCCCACTCCGCCGACCGGCGGCGGCCCTCGTCGACGGCCTGCGGGCCCGGATCGCCGGCCGGTGGCCGCGGCCCCGGGTCCAGCGCCCGGCACAGCCGCTCGAACCGCGCGGCCAGCTCCTCGTCCCGCTCACGGAGCTCGGCGACGTCGCCGCACGCGTCCAGGCCGTACTGCTGGAACAGGACCGCGCGGCCCTGTTCCAGCAGCACGGCCGCCGTGCCCGGCTGGCCGGCGTGCAGCGCCACCGCGGCGGCGGTGGCCGCGAGCCCGGACTGGGCCGCCAGCTGCGCCCGCTGGTCCGGGCGCGGCAGGGCGATCCCCGCGAGCCGGGGGAGGAGCTCGACGGCGGTGGTGAACGCCCGCAGCGCCTCCGGCCAGTCCCGCTGGCGCACCGCGCTCTCGCCCCACGCCCGGGCGGCGCACAGCCGTACGGAGGTCGCGGCGTCGGCGAGGCGCGCGGCCTCCCGGTAGACGGCCGTCGCGGGCGTGTGGCCGCGTTCCAGGGCCGCTCCGAGGTCCAGCAGGATCCCGGCCCGGGCCGGGTGGCGCGGGCCGATGAGCCGCCGCGCCTCCTCGTAGCGGGCGACGGCCTCGCGCAGCAGGTGGGGCTCGGCACGGTCGGCGCGGCGGGCCAGCAGGGTCCCGGCGGCCGCGGCCAGCATCGCCGCCCGGACGTCGGTGTCGTCGCCCGCCGCGTCCACGGCACGGTCCGCCAGTCGCTGGGCCTCGGCGAGGTCGCGCGCGTCCTGGCCGTGCGCGGCCCGTAGCCGCAGGCAGCCGCTGAGGTGGTGCAGCAGGGACACCCGGGCCGGGCCGCGCATCCGCAGGGCCAGCCCGCGCCGGGCGACCGCGATCGCGCGGTCCAGGTCCTCGGGGTCGCCGCCGAGGTCGTACCGGGTGCGCAGCGCCAGCCCCAGGCCGTACAGGTACCGCGCGTGCCACGGGTCGTCGGCCCGGACGGCGGCCACCGCCTCGGCCGCCCGCTCGACCGCCTCGTCGAGGTCCCGCGGGTCCAGGGTGCGCTCGTAGCGGGCCTCGAGGGCCAGCGACAGCCGGGCCAGCGTCTCGCCGTGGTCCGGGTGGGCGGGGGAGGAGACGTCCAGCGCCCGCCGGGACCAGGTGACGGCCCGGGCCAGGTCCCGCTCGTCGCCGGTGCGCCGGTAGCGGGCGAGGTGGGCGAGGGAACGGCCCGACAGCGGCCGCGGATCGGCCTGCGCGACCGGGTCACCGGGCCCCTTGAGCTCCCGCAGCGCCGCCTCGATGTCGCGGGGCGCGCCGGTCCGTTCGTACCGCAGCCGCAGGCACTCGGCCAGCAGGTGGCGCAGGGCTCCGGGGTGTTCGACCGAACGGCACAGCACGACGGCCTCGTCCAGCGCCCCGAGGTCACCGAACACCTCGTAGCACTGCCGGAGGACCCCTGCCAGGCCCAGGACCAGCTCCGCCCGGCGCGGATCGCCCTGGCCGGCGACCCGCAGTGCGTTGCGCGCCGACCGTACGGCGTCGTGCAGGTCGGCCTCGCCACCGCCGGACCGGAAGACCAGCAGGTACGCCGCCGAACGCCGGACCAGCACGTCCACGACCGCCGGATCACCGGGGGCGAGCCGCTCCAGCACGTGCGTGGCCCGCTTGACCACCCGCTGCGCGGCGGCCCGGCCGTCCGGCCGGGCGGCCTCCACCAGCAGGTGGCCCAGGACCCGCAGCTCGGCGGCGACGTCCGCGTCCTCCCGCCGGCTCACGGCGCGCCGCCGAGGCCACCGACCACCACGACCCGCGACACCCCGCGCACCCGATCGACCCGGTCCACCGGCCCCACCCCCGACACCAGAACAGCAGACGGCACGGTGCCCGTCACGACCCGCAGGGGGCGCTCGGTCGCACACCCCGGGCACACACCCCGCACCGCACGCCGTGCGCGAGCCGGGCGCGGACGAAGGAGGAACCACGGAAGGGGGTGGGGCCCGTACGGACCCCACCCCCCTCTCAGTGTTCGGCTCACGTCAGAAGATGACGTCGTAGCCGTTCATGCCGATACCGATCAGGTTGCGGCCGGGGGTGAAGTTGTAGAGGTCCCCGGTGCGGGTGACGCCGGCTTGTTCCGGCGTGCCGTCGTTGTTCATGTCCGTGGCGAGGAAGCTCCACTCGCCGGGCCACCAGCCCTCGCCGAAGACGCTGGGGGCGCCGAACGTCATCGAACCGCCACTGCTCGTGTTCGGGTAGAGGAGGAGCTTGCCATTGGCGTTGTGGCCCACGATGTCGGTTTTGCCGTCGTTGCTGAAGTCGGCCAGCCGGAACGCGGGCCAGTCGGCCGGCCACCAGCCGGTGCCCAAGAGGACACGGCCGCCCAGGGCCTGCGTGCCCGTGCCTCCGCTATGGGGGTAGGCCCACATGTTGCCGCCGCCGTCACGGCCGACGACGTCGGTACGGCCGTCGCCGTCGACGTCGGCGAAGCCGAGCTCAACGAAGGAGTTCCAGCCCGTACCGATCAGAACGCGATTGCCGGTGGTTTCGGTTCCGGTCCGGCCGGTGCCCGGGTACACGTACAGGTCGCCCTCACGGGTGCGTCCGACGATGTCGGTGTACCCGTCGTTGGTGAAGTCGGCGACGTAGAGGTTCGTCCAGGAATCGCGCCACCAGCCGCTGCCCGCGAAGTACCGGCTGCCGAACGTGCTGGTGCCGCTGCCGCTGCCGCTGCCGCTGCCGCCGGTGCCGGGATAGACCCACAGGTCACCGCTGGAGTCGCGCAGCGTCATGTCGGTGTAGCCGTCGCCGTTGAAGTCCGGCCGGTTCTGGGTGCCGCTGGTCCACAGGCTCTGCCCGGAGGGTGTGTAGAGGACGAGCACGCCGCGGGGCTGGAGCACCGCGTAGGAACCTGGAACAGCGGTCTTGCTGCTCCACAGGACGGTCTTCGCGTCGGCCGCCAGGACGGTGAAGCTGCCGTCATTCCGCATGCGGGCCGTGGCTCCGGGTTTCCCGGAGGTTCCGGTGGCCCAGAGCTGCTTGCCGTCCTTGCTGAGCAGCACGAGGTTGCCGTCGGACTTCATCAGCAGCTTGGAGCTGCCGCTGGAGAGCTCCTGACCGGAGGCCAGGGTGGTGCCGGCGGTGATACGTGCGCCCGGGACTCCGTCGATCTCGAAGCGCGGGGCGAACGAGCCGACAGTGGTGCCGTCGGTGCTGGCCTTCCCCGGCCAGCCGACCATGGTGTTGTCGGCCTGACGGGCCCACAGGTCGGTGACGTTGTCGCCGTTGAGGTCGCCGGACGAGCCGACCTGCGGATAGCCGGCCTGGGGCAGGCCGGAGCCGATCTTGGTGCGGGCCAGGGTGCCCCAGGTGCCCAGGTCGACCGCCTGGCCTTCCTCCAGGCTCTTCTGCCCGTGGGTGCTCAGGATGTCGCCGGTGGCGTTGTCCCGCAGCCACAGGTCGGGGACCTTGTCGCCGTTGAGGTCGCCGGGAGCGATGACGGTGTACTTGTTCCAGTCGGTGCCGCCGACGAGTACGGGCGCGACGTCGTCGAGGTTGCCGTACACGGTGTTGTAGTACGCCCAGAGCTTGTCGCCCTGCTTGACGAGGAGGTCCGGGACCTGGTCGCCATTGAGGTCGCCGGGGGTGATGATCTGCTCCGCGTTGGACCAGTGGTTCTCCGCGGGCTGCGAGACCGTCTTCTCGACGGGGTTGGTGACGGCCCCGTGGCCGTTGTTCTCCCAGACCCGTAGCGTCTTCTCCGGCTCGCCGGGCTGCCGCTGCAGGGAGACCATGTCGTTGTATCCGTCGTCGTTCCAGTCACCGAGGTCGGCGACCTGGGAGCCGGCGAAGGACTCCGGGGAGGCGACCATGGCGGAGAGTTTGCCGTTGCCCTGGCCCGCGTAGGTCAGGAGGCTGCCGAAGAGGTCGTTGCTCCAGATGTCGCGGTGGCCGTCCCCGTTGAGGTCGTGGGGAAGGTCCTTCGCCGCAGCGCGGGCCGCGTAGAAGCGGTACACGCCGATGTCGGACCGGTTGCCGGCGGCGTCCTGGGTGAAGGCGTAGACGAAGTGCGGGCCGGCGCTGGGCGGGGTGATCTTCGCGGTGAACGGAGCCCCCGGGGCGACCGAGGTGCTCTTCACCTCCGGGTCCCAGTCGGTGTAGTAGCCGTACCAGACGACGCCGTTGTCACCGCCCGCGGAGAGGGTGAAGTCGCCTTCCTGGCGGGCTTTGCCGGTCACCTGCGGCCAGCCGTTCGTGCCGTCGGGGAAGACGGTCGAGGCGATCTTCGGCGGGTTCGCCGGCCGCGCCCGGTCCACGGTGAACTTGCACGTCGGGGACCAGCCCGACTGGGCGCCTTCCTGGTCGGTCGTCCGTGCCCGCCAGGTGTAGCTCCCGTCGGGGAGGGATGCGTTCGGGACGCTCCACGTGGCGATCGTGCCGTTGGTGGCAGGGACGGTCTGGCTCACGGAGGGTGTGCTCTGGCCGGACTTGAAGATCTGGAACTCGGTGTTCAGGTTCCCCGCGTCACGGTCGGAGATCCTGGCGTAGAGGCCGACGTTGGTGTTGCCGATCGAGCCGCCCTGCTCGCAGGGGACCCAGGGCGACGTACCCGGGTCGGCCGGGGTGTGGGGCGGGTTGTTGTACTCGATCTCCAGCGTGACGGTCTTGGGGTCGAAGCGCTTCCAGTGGTACTTGTCGCTCTCGTTGGACGCGTACAGCCCCATGGTCACGTTGGACCGGCCGTTGGAGGCCGCTTCGCGGACGGCGGCGGTGGCGTTGAACTCCAGGTTTCCGGCTTCACAGCCGGGCCGCCCCTTGGCGGCGGTGACGGTGTCGAGCCACGTGCGCCGGTTGGGCTGCTGGTTCCAGGTGGTCTGCGGGGAGATGGGGTTGGTGGTCCACAGCTCCACGGGCTTGGGCTCGCAGGACCAGGACCAGGTCTCCTTGAGGCGGAACGTCGCCTTCGAGATCTGGGCGCCCCTGACGGCGGAGGTGTCGAGCTGGAAGAAGGTGCGGGAGAGTCCGTTCGTGTCGTCTTCGTAGCCGACCCGCACGTCCTCCTTGGTGTTCCAGTAGGAGTTGTTCGGCCACGTGCGATAGGCCCACGCCCAGTTCTGCCGCTCGCCCCATGCCACGGACGGGTCGATGTAGACGGGGTACGTCGTGGTGGGCCTGGTCAGGAGTGCCTGGTCGGGCTTGATCTCCAGGGTGCCGCCCGTGAGGGTGGTGGGCATCTGGGCGTTCTGGGCCCCTGCTGGCGGCACGAAGACTTCGGCGGGGGTGGTCTTGGCCGCCGAGCCCGAGGCGGCCACTGCCGAACGTGCGAGGGTGTGGGGCGCTGCCCTGGTGGTGGTGGAGTCCCACATCACGGGGTTCGGTGAGGTGAAGACCACCTCACCGGCCGGGTTGACCGCGGTCAGCAGCCCCGTTGTCGCGTTCTTGGTGACGTCCAGGCCCACCGTGTCGAGCTTGAACTTCAGTGTCGTGAGGTCGGGATGCTTGGCAGCGGCAGCGGTCTTGACCACCAGCAGCTGGGAGAACCCCTCGACCTCGGCCTTCAGTTGCAGGTCGACGTCCGGCAGCACATCGGCGTAGGTCGCCACGTTCGCGGCGAGTGTCGGCTTCGGCAGTGCCTTCGGCCAGGTCAGCGACAGGGTTCGGCCGTTCTTCACCCCGGTCAGCAGCGGACCGGTGCCCCCGCCCGAGAAGGTGATCGCGACGGCCGACGCCTTCGGCTGCACCTTCCCGTCGGCCGCGAACTGCAGCGACGGGTCGGTGGCCACCCAGCCCCCGGCGCGCCGGACGCGCACGGTCGTCCCGTGCCGCTTGACCGACCACTTGCCCGTCGGCAGCGCCCAGGTGTCCGAGGTCTCGGTCCGCGCGGACGTCAGCTCGTAAGGCTGGCCGGTTTCTTTCGCCTTGGCGAGCGCGAAGTCTTCTGCACTCATCGAACCGTCGGCTACAGGGTCGGCGGCAGCCGCAGTCGCGGACGGATGAATTACAGCCAATCCGGTAGCAGTAATTCCGCTTGCCACAGCCAGCGTGACTATTCGTGAAATCACCCGCCCGCCCGGCATGCCGGGCAGGGCCCCTTTTCTTCTCACGCACACTCCATCTGTCTGATATTCGCGGCGACTCTACCTGTGTTCCGTGTGCCGGGTAGCCCACCCCACCTGCGATTTTTGGCCATGTCGTCCGGGTGTCTGATTGACCCCGAAGAATCCGCTTCGCGTCAATTAGAGCTGAGCGGTGATGAATTAGAAGCGTCGACAGGTGTCGTGTCTGAGGAATTGAGGCTGTTAGCCTGCGCCGGTAAATCTTCTAGAAGCATGGGGTGGGGTGTGAGAACATTTCGAATGAGAGGGCTTTCCGTGGCATTGGCCGCGGCGGTCCTCTCAGGAATGCTCCCGAGCGCGGTTGCCGTAGCAGACAGCAAATCCAAGCCTTCGCTGCCGGAGCTCAAGCAACCGAGGGCGGTACCGGTTCAGCCCGTCCGCGCGGGCGGAGCGCAGAAGAGCGACGACGCGAGTGCGACCGCGTGGAAGGCGCCGAGCGTGGCCTGGCCGACGGTCGGCTCGGCGGATGTGGACCTGACGGCGGGCTCGGGGCCGGTCTCCAAGTCCTTCCTGTCGGGTCCCGCGCAGGGGCCCGTCGTCGGCTCGCGCTCGCAGCAGGCCGGCAAGCTCCCGGTCGCGGTCTACGCCGCCCCGGGCAAGGCGGCCGAAGCGCCGTCGAAGGTCAAGGTCTCCGTCGCCGGCAAGGACGCGGCGCGCAAGGCCGGCGTCGATGGCGTGGTGCTGTCGGTGGGCCGCTCGGACGGCGGCATACAGTCCGCATCGGCGACAGTCGAGGTGGACTACAACTCCTTCCGGGGCGCCTACGGCGGTGACTACGCCTCCCGGCTGCGCCTGGTGGAGCTTCCGGCGTGCGCGCTGACGACCCCCGATCGCGCGGAGTGCCGTGCGCAGAAGCCTCTGCAGACGCACAACGACACGCGTACGGGCAAGCTCTCGGCCCAGGTGACGGCGTCGGGTACGGCATCCGCTCCTGCGGCCAAGTCCGCTGGCGCACCGGCGGCGAAGGCGGCAGCCGCGCCTTCGTCCGGCGCGACCGTCCTGGCCGCCACGGCCGGCGACGCGGGTCCCACGGGTGACTACAAGGCGACCTCGCTGCAGTCCTCGGGTTCGTGGAGTGCGGGCGGTTCGACTGGGGGCTTCTCCTGGTCGTACCCGGTCTCGGCGCCGTCGGTGCCCGGTGGGCTCGCCCCGCAGATTTCCCTCGGCTACAGCTCCCAGTCCGTCGACGGCCGCACGGGCCAGTCCAACAGCCAGGGCTCGTGGATCGGCGACGGCTGGTCCTGGGAGCCCGGCTTCATCGAGCGCCGGTACAAGCGCTGCAACGAGGACAAGACCGGTGGCACCAACACCACCAAGGTCGGCGACCAGTGCTGGTTCAACGACAACGCCACGCTGTCGCTGGGCGGCAAGTCCACCGAGCTCGTCTACGAGCAGGGCAAGGGCTGGCACCCGGCCTCGGACTCGGGCGAGAAGGTCGAGAAGCTCACCGGCGCCGTCAACGGCGACAACGACGGCGAGCACTGGAAGATCACGACGACCGACGGTACGCAGTACTTCTTCGGTCTGAACCGGCTGCCGGGCTGGAAGGACGCGTCCACGCCGACGACGAACTCGGCCTGGACCGCACCGGTCTTCGGCAACCAGGCGGGCGAGCCCTGCTACAACGCCTCCTTCGCCGCCGCCTGGTGCCAGCAGGCCTGGCGCTGGCAGCTCGACTACGTCGTCACCCCGAGCGGCGACGCGATGGCGTACTACTGGAAGACCGAGACCAACAACTACGGCCGCAACGTCTCGGAGACCACCGGCAAGGCCACGGTCACCCAGTACATCCGCGGCGGCTGGCTCGACCGCATCGACTACGGCCTGCGCTCGGACGCCGTCTACACCGGCAAGCCCATGGCCCAGGTCAAGCTCGACGTCAGCGAGCGCTGCCTCACGAACTGCGGCACCTTCGACGAGGCCAACGCCAAGAACTGGCCGGACTCCCCGTACGACCTGTTCTGCAAGGACGGCTCCACCGAGTGCAAGGGCCAGTACTCCCCGACGTTCTGGTCACGGATGCGCCTCACCGCCATCCACACCAAGCTCCTCACCGGCGGCGCCTACCAGGACGTCGACTCGTGGTCCCTGGACCAGAACTTCCCGCCCTCGGGCGACGGCGTCTCCACCCCGATGTGGCTGAAGTCCATCACCCGCACCGCCAAGGCGGGCCCGGCGGCGGACGTCACCCTCGATCCCGTCACCTTCACGGGTGAGCAGAAGCCCAACCGCGTGGACAAGACCGGCGACGGCCTGGCCCCCTACGTCCGCCTGCGGATGTCCGGTGTCACCACCGAGACCGGCGGCACGATCGGAGTCATCTACTCGCCGCAGGACTGCACCCCCACCGGCCTCCCGGCCGCGGACGCGACGAACACCACCCGCTGCTACCCGGTCAAGTGGGCGTGGGAGGGTGAGACGGCGAAGGTCGACTGGTTCAACACGTACGTCGTCACGCAGATCCTCGAGGGCGACAACCTCGCCTCGACCCCCGACGAGGTGACCTCGTACACCTACCTTGGCGGAGCGGCCTGGGACAAGGACACCAGCGAGTTCACCAAGGCCGAGGACCGCGTCCACTCCGTCTCCCGCGGCTACGGACTCGTCCAGACCCGCACCGGCGACGCAGGCGACCCCCGCACGCTGTCCGAGACCCGCTACTTCCGCGGCCTCGACGGCAAGGAGGTCAAGGACGGCACGGGAGCCGCGGTCACCGACCGGCCCGAGTTCGCCGGCATGGTCCGCGAGAAGGCCACCTACGACGGCGACGACACGAACAAGCTCGTGAGCGCGACGTCCAGCACCCCGTGGCGTTCGGGTCTGGTGGCCAAGCGGGTGCGTCCCGGTCTGCCCGACCTCGTCTCCTACAAGACGAACGTCGAGAAGGAGTCGACCCGTACCACCGTCACCGGTGGCACCCGCACGACCGAGGCCAGCCGTCACTTCGACGACTACGGCATGGTCGACTGGCAGTCGGCCACCGGCGACACCGCGAAGACCGGCGACGAGTCCTGCACCAGGACCACCTACGCGCGCAACACCGCCACGTGGATCCTGAACCGGACCAGCCGCGTCGAGACCCTCGCCCTGCCGTGCGAAACCCCCGGCAGCGGTCCGGCCGAGGTCATCGACGACACCCGTACCTACTTCGACAACGGCGCGCTCGGCACCGTATCCGGCACGGGGTTGGTGACGAAGACCGAGAAGATCAACGGCAAGGGCGACGGCTACGACACCGCCTCCAGCATCCCGTCCACCTGCGGCGCGGCGGGCAACCAGCTCTGCTACGACATGTACGGCCGGGCCCTGGTGGCCGCCGACGCCTACGGAAAGGTGACCACCACCGCGTACACGCCGGCCACCGGCGAAGCCGCGACGGCGATGACGGCGAAGAACCCGATGGGCCACACCGTCACCAGCCAGATCGACCCGCTGCGCGGCCAGGCCACCAAGGTCACCGACCCCAACGGCAAGGTCACCACCACGGCGTACGACGCGCTGGGCCGGACCACGAAGGTCTGGGTCCCGAACTGGGCGGCCGAGACCTACCCGGAGCTCCCCAGCCGCGCCTTCGAGTACACCGTCCGCAACAGCGGCCCCAACGTCGTCACGTCCAAGACGCTGACCCACGACCGCAAGTACGCGGTCGTCCACTCCATCCAGGACGGACTGCTGCGCCAGCGCCAGACGCAGACCCAGTCGCCCGACCTGGCCGGCCGTCTGATCACGGAGACCTTCTACGACAGCCGCGGCCTGGCCTGGCGCTCGTCGGGCACCTACTACGCCGACGGCGCGCCCTCGCCCGACCTGGTCATGGGGCAGGAGCTCAACTACCCGGCCTCCACCGACACCCTCTTCGACGGCGCGGGCCGGCCCACCGCGGTGATCGCCAAGAACAAGGGCGTCGAGACCAAGCGCACCACGACCAGCTACACCGGTGACACCACCACGGTCGTCCCGCCCCAGGGCGGCACCGTGACGACCACGGTCGTCGACGCCCTCGGGCGCACGGTCGAGGCCAGGCAGTACACCGACCCGGCCCGCACCGCCTCACAGTCGACCTTCTACACCTACGACAGGCTCGGCCGACTGTCTCAGGTCACCGACCCGGTCAACGCCAAGTGGACGTACGCCTACGACGTCCGCGGCCGCAAGACCGAGGCGAACGACCCGGACAAGGGCGTACTCAAGACCACCTACGACGCGGGCGACCGCGTCACGGACGTCACCGACGTGCGCGGCATCACCCTGCACACGGACTACGACGACCTTGGTCGCCCTGTCGCCACCAAGCAGGGCGCCACGACCCTGACCGCGACCGTCTACGACACCGTGGCCAAGGGCCAGCCGGCCAAGTCGACGCGCTACGTCGACGGCGCGGCGTACACCACGGAGGTCCTTGCCTACAACGACCTCTACCAGCCGCTCGACACCCAGGTCACCATCCCGTCCACCCCGGACACCGGCGCCCTGGCCGGCACCTACAAGTGGACGAACACCTACAACATCGCCGGCCAGCCCCTGACGACCAAGCAGCCGGCCATGGGTGGTCTCCCCGCCGAAACGGTCGGCAGCACCTACAAGCAGGTCTCCGGTCTGCTCAACAGCATGGGCGCCGGCAACAGCCGACTCGTCTCGGCGATGGCCTACGACCACTACGGCCGTACCGTCCGTCAGGAACTCGGCGCGTCCGGCCAGCGCCTGTACCGGACGATGGAGTACGACGAGCACACCGGTACCCTCACCCGTGCCGTCACCGACCGCGATGTCGCCCCGCAGCGGCTCGAGGACACCAAGTACACCAACGACCCGGTCGGCAACCTGACCGCGATCGCCACCGCGTACGGCCAGGACGCGGCCCGCACGACCGACACCCAGTGCGTCAACCTCGACGCCCTGCGCCGGATCACGGAGGCCTGGACCAACAAGGGCGAGACGTGCGCGGCCACGCCGTCAGCGTCCGTCATCGGTGGTGAGGACCCGTACTGGACCACGTACACCTACGACGCCATCGGGAACCGCAAGACCGAAACCAAGCACCAGTCCGCCTCCGGCCCGACCGCGGACATCGTCCGCACCTACGCGCCCCCGACCCCGGGCAAGCACGACCTGCCCAAGGTCACCCAGACGGGCATCGACCCGCACGAGGAAACGTTCACCTACGACGCGGCGGGCAACACCAAGACCCGCAAGAGCGGCACCGGCGAAACCCAATACCTCGACTGGGACGTGGAGGGCCGTCTGAAGTCCCTGATCCAGGGCACGACGACGAACACGTTCGTCTACGACACATCGGGTAGCCGGCTCCTGCGTAAGGAGAAGGACAGCACCACCCTCTACCTGCCGGGCGGGAACGAACTCAAGCTCGACAAGACGGGCAGGGTCACCGGCACCCGCTACTACGGCGACGTCGCGGTCCGCACGAACGGCAAGCTCACCTTCACCCTCGCCGACCACCACAGCACCGGCACCACCCAGATCACCGCCGACACCGCCCAGACCGTCACCCGCCGCAAGACGGGCCTGTTCGGCGAAGCCCGCGGCACCCAACCAATCACGTGGACCGGCGAGAAGACCTTTGTCGGAGGCACCAAGGACAACGACAGCGGCCTCACCCACATCGGAGCCCGCGAATACGACCCCCTGATCGGCCGATTCATCTCAGTCGACCCGATCATGGACCTCAACGACTCCCAGCAACTCCACGGCTACACCTACTCAGCCAACAACCCCCTCACGTACTCCGACCCCGACGGTCTCAGGTATTTCGAAGGCGGCAACGACGACCCCGGCTTCGAATCCGCCCCCGAAAAGGTCGTAGACACCGCAACCCGGTACAGCGCCAAACGAGGCACGCTCAGCAGCGGCTGCCGACTTTTCTGCCACAGCGAAGGCGCCAGCGGCGGAGGCGTCAAATACCCGGGCAAGCCGACACCGAAGCCAAAGCCGAAGCCAAAGCCGGACACAAGCAACTCCACATGGGTCGCAGAAGCGTTCTACGGAGCAATAAGCAGCGGCGTCCACACCGCATCACTCTTCGGAGCAGTGTTCGGCGACGACGACTGCTGGAACGGCGGCGCCGGAGCCCCCGGATGCGACTACGGCGGCGACTTCGACGACTGGCTCCTGGAACACGGCATTAACACCGATACCGCTGCCTTCAAAATCCCAGGTCTCGCAGCCGAACTCTGGGGTCACGGAAGAAGCAACGGGGCGACAGGCCCGGTCAGCGGAGGAGGCAAGGGAGGCGCAAATGCCAGTCCGACGGCCGGAAAGCGGTCAGATGGTACCTCGTCCTGGACGGCCGACCTAAGTCATATCACCGGATCGACCGCACAGAATCGCAACCGTGCACTTGACGCTATAGTAAAGGAGGATTTCCCAGACCTTCGACTGACCGGGACGCGCCAGTGGAGCCCATTTACCACATACGGTGTATCTCAATACAGAACCGGGATGCAGGTGGGCCCGAAATCGTTCCGTAACCGAGCAGAGCTGCGGAACACGATAGTTCACGAAGAGATACATCAACGCTGGTGGAGCCGCGGTATTTTTGAGGACCATCACCCTCGAGACGGATCCGGCCTCTCCCAAAAGTTCTACTACACTCTCGAACGGTACGAAACGATGCGCGGCTGGAGGAACTGATGATCGTACGCGGCGTGGACGTAGAGTTTTGGCGCCCGTGCCCTAAGTGCGGCTCATCGATGCGCTGCACTGGTGGGCAGTCAATCGTGACAGGTAGGCTGGAGTGGGGTGCTGACTACACCTGTGCAGTCTGCGGGTTTGCGCAGTCCGAGCGAGGTGATGATGTGACTCCCGAGTGGATTAGGGGGCTTATCCTTGAGCAGCACGGAGAATGGGCAATCCGAGCCCGCCCATCTTCCTCCAATGTGAATTTGCTTAAGTTCGTCAGAGACTTTTATGGTCTCGATATCCCTTCGGCGAAAAAATGCGCTTCCGAGCTTCGCGACCCCGGTAAGCGAGGTACCGTGGTTGAAATTTCATCCCTCTCTAAAATGCTCGAAGAATCTGGCATTGACGTAGAGGTCGAGAAAGTGTAATTCGAGGACGTCGAGTCGCGTCGCAAGTTATTTTTGCGGGCTGATTCGATTCTGAGAGGTCTCGGCGGAGTCAACTCTGTCGAGACCTCTCGCTTTCTACGCTGACGTTACTGATTTCGGCCTCTCAAAGGCGCGGGTGGTGGGAGGATGAGACCGGCTCCGGCGAGAATTTGTCGAGGGCGTCGGGTCGGCATCTCAGTTGTTTGAGCCGGTTGCAGACCAAGTTCTCGAGCTCGTCGACGGCAACGGTGGTGAAGCCAGTGAGACTGTGTTATTGAGATTGAACTCGCGATGTCGTGAGTGCTCACCGATCTCGGGCGCCAGCTCCGCGATGTTCGTTCTGCACATCCTGTGAAAATGTTTGAGGTGGGGAGGCGAGCGTGGTGCGGAGCGCAATGAGTTATTCCGTTGCAGTGGTGGCCGGTGCCTCTTGGTCTCGTGTAGTTCCGTCGGTGCCCGTTCCGGGGCCCGGCGCTGCGTTCCGAGGTGAAGACGTATCTCCCAGGGTCAATTAACCGCTCGTTCTGCGGCGCTCTTTCCATTTGTCCGCGATGGCGGACTGCTGACGCATGCCTCGACAGTGGTGACCCCTCATTGGGCCCGTTGCGCCCTGCTTTCCCCTGTCGCGCTATAGGCGCGCAGGGGCATGCCCAGGCCCGCCCCTGCCCCCCAACTTCGATCTTTCGTGATGGGTTGTCAGATTCTCCGGCGGTCCGCTTCGGTTCGTTGGACTTTTTGCGGGCATCTTGAAGCCCCGGCTGTCGCGTCGGGTGGGCGCCGGGTTCCACGGTTCCGGCGGGGTTCCCAGCGGCGGGCGGGGCCGGTCAGGCGAGCATCGGCATCCAGGCCAGTAGGTCGAGGGCGATCTGGACGATCTCCAGCCAGATCTGGTTCTGGGCGGTGTCGTGCAGGGGCAGGTTGCGCAGGCCGGTGGCGCGGGCGGTCCGGATGCGGTCCTCGGCCCGTGCCCGCTGGCGGTGCCGCAGTTCGACGGCGGCGATCGCAGCGCCTGCTGTGTTGGTGGCAAAGCAGGTGAGTCGCAGCCCGTCGGCGTCGGTGATCCGCAACTGGGCGCCGGGGTACGGCTGTTCCTTCCGCACGATCAGCCGCATCCCTTCCGGTCAGCCCTTCAGGCAGTCGCCGTCGATCTCTGCCACCCAGGCGCCGTCTCGGATGCCGCCGCCGGGCTCGACGGCCGGCGTCCAGGCCGAGGCCGGGACCTTGAGTACGGCCTGGTGGACGGCGTCGGTGATGGTCATGCCGGCCGAGTACGACAGCCACCGGCCGCGCTGGGCCAGCCAGGCGACGAACTCGTGGGTGCCGCCGCCGGAATCGGTGCGGATCAGCGTCCGCCGGCCGCGGGGGCCCTATCCCTTGGGTCAAGGTGGATGGGTGCTGTTTCAGGGCGTCTGGAACGATGTGTCCCGTGGATGTTGATGAGGCGATACCAGCGGGCGGGGATGGACCGGAGTGGACGGGCGTGGTGAGTCAGCGCCTGCGTTGTTGTGTCTGTGGTGGGTCGACGGATGGTTCCGAGGATTACGTGCTCGTCGAACTGACAGCACAGTTCTCTGGCGCTCGCCAATGGCTGGGTGCGCATGCGGACCACCTGAACTCCGTCCTGGCAGACGGGTTCTCCGTGGAGGTCCACAAGATGTAGCGGGTTCTGCCCGCAGACGGGATTGGTTGCCTTCACCTCGCTCCGGATGTCTGAGGTTCGTGGAAAGTCCCGTCGCGGAGCATGGCGAAGAGGACGTCGGCTCGTCGTCGGGCGAGGCAGAGCAGGGCTTGCGTGTGATGCTTCCCTTGGGCGATTTTCTTGTCCTAGTAGGTCCGCGATGCCGGGTCGCTCAGGGCGGCGAACGCGGAGAGGAAGAGAGCCCGTTGGAGCCGTCTATTTCCCCTGCGGGAGGGTTGTTCGCCGCGGATCGAGGACCCGGAATTGCGGGTCGAGGGCGCGAGTCCGGCGTAGGCCGCGAGGTGGGCGGCGGTCGGGAAGGTGCTGCCGTCACGGACCTCGATCAAGATGCGGGCTCCGGTCCTGACGCCGACTCCCGGCATCGACGTCAGGACCTTCGAAAGAGGGTGGGCCTTCAGGAGTTCCAGTAACGGGGGGATCACTGGCGGTGGTGCTTCGTGCACGAGGCCCTGGTGTGACCCGCGCTACGGGGTGTTCAGGACATGCGCCATGCCCCGCGCGACGCATTCGACGCGGTCCGTCGGGAGGCCCGCGATGTTGATGCGGCCGGCCGTGGTGCCGTAGATGGCGCACTCGGCGCGCAGGCGGAGCATCTGTTCCGGGGTCAGGGGGAGCATCGAGAACATGCCCTTCTGGCGGGCGAGGGTCCGCGCCTCGGCCTCGTGGCCCAGGGCGGTCAGGTGCGTGGCCAGGGTGGTGCGGTTGGATGCGATGCGGGCTCGCATGGTGTCCAGCTCCGCCTGCCACAGGGTGCGCAGGGCCTCGTCCTCCAGGATGGTCGTGACGACCGCCGCGCCGTGTTCCGGGGGCATCGAGTAGAGGGTGCGGGCGGCGTTCTGGAGGGCCGTCTCGGCGTGGCGCAGGGCCTGGCGGGACGTGCCGACCACGATCGCGCAGCCCGTGCGGTCGCTGTAGAGGCCGAAGTTCTTCGAGCAGCTGATCGCGATCAGCATCTCGGGTACGCGCTCCGCGAGCATCCGGGTGGGCGCCAGGTCGGCCGCCAGGCCGTCGCCGAGCCCGTGGTAGGCGAGGTCCACGAAGGGCACCCAGCCCGTCCGGGCGGCGAGGTCGGCCAGGGCCTCCCAGTCGTCCGCGGAGGGGTCCACGCCGGTGGGGTTGTGGCAGCAGCCCTGGAGCAGGACGACGTCGTCGCGGTCGGCCCGGGTCAGGTCACGGAGCATGGCCGGGCCGTCCGTACAGGCGTACGTCCGCACGGTCAGGCCCGCGGCCTCCAGGATCGGCCGGTGGTTGACGTACGCCGGATCGCTGATCCACACGGTGGTGCCCGGGCGGGTCCGGCAGATCAGGTCGGCCAGCAGGCGCAGGGCTCCGCTGCCCGCGACCGTCTGGACCGCCACCGCCCGCTCGGCGGCGGGGCCGGAGTCCAGGACCATCGACAGCATCGCGCGGTTGAAGGCGGCGTTCCCGGACAGTCCGCGGTACTCCTTCGAGGCGGAACGTTCCGCCAGGCGTATCTCGGCCTCGCGCACGGCCGCCATCACCGGAGTGCCGCCCCGGTCGTCGCGGTACACGCCGAGGACCAGGTTCAGCCGCTCGGGGCGGGCGTCGGCGCCGTACGCCTCGGCCAGGTCCCACAGCGGGTCGACGGGCGGCGGGAGGAGGAGCTCAAGCATCTGCGGGGACCTCGGGTCGGGTTCGGGCTCGGGTGCGGTGAAGGCGAGGGTGCGGGGTCAGGTTCGGGGGCGGCGGTTGGCCAGGACCACGCCCGCCGTGATGAGGGGGACGCCGACGAGTACGGCCAGCGTCGGTGACTCGTTCAGCAGCGGGACGGCGAGGACGACGACCAGGACGGGACTGAGGCTGCCGACGACGGAGCTGCGCTCCGCGCCCAGCCGGCGGATGGCGTAGGCGTACAGCAGGCCCGCGCACAGGCCCACGCCGAGGCCCTGCACCACCAGGAACAGGGCGATGTCGGTGGGCGCGGCGGATGCCAGGCCGGTGGGGAGTACTCCCGTCAGGACCAGGAGGGCGATGGCCGCGAACGAGGGCAGGCACAGCAGGCCGATCGACCCGACGGGATCGAGGTCCACCTCCTTGAGGCCCACCGTGTACAGGGCCCAGAGCCCGCTGGCGAGGAGCAGCAGCCCCGCGCCGGCCAGGACGTCCGTGTCCACCGGAACGACATAGCGCCAGACCAGGGCGGCCACACCGGCCGTGATCAGCGCCAGGCCGGCGGCCTGCGTCCCCTTCGGCAGCCCGCGGCCGGCCGCCACCATCAGCGCGGAGACGAACAGCGGCACCATCCCGGGGACGATCGAGCCGACGAACGCCGCCGAGGTCAGGGAGCCGCCGTACATCGCGGCCAGGAAGAACGGCACCCCCGCACCGCAGGCGATCTTGAGTGCGGCGGCCGGGCGGACCGCGGCGATCCGCCGTCGGCGCCGCCACAGCGCGGGCGCCAGGACCAGGAGCGGGACGCCGAAGCGCAGCAGGGCCGCGTCGGCGGGCAGGAGGGAGGAGGCGCTCAGGGCGCGGGCGCTGAGCGCGAAGGCGGCCCAGATGGTGACGGTGACGAGGAGGGCCGCCATGCCCCGGGTCTGGGGGGAGAGGCCGGAGCGGGGCGCGGCCGGGGCGCGGGTGGGCGCCGGTATGGGCGCGGGCGTGGTCGCCGAGCGGGGCAAGGGGGCTCCTCCAGCCTCAGGGGCCGGATTCGGCCAGAAGGCAACCGTAGGGCTTTTGCCGGGGCAGCCGATTGCCAGTTCTGCCTCTCCGGCATAGCTTGGGGGCAGAATCTGCCAAGGAGAGCCAGTGGACGCAGTCGATCTGCAGATCGTCCGGGAATTGCAGGCCGACGGACGGCTGTCCAACCAGGACCTCGCCGACCGGGTCCGGCTGTCCCCGTCGCCCTGTCTGCGCCGGGTCCGGCGGCTGGAGGAGTCCGGTCTGATCCGCGGCTACACGGCCACGGTCGACCAGGTGGCCTTCGGGCTGCCGATCACCGTCTTCGTCCGGATACGGCTGGAACGCCACACCGCGGAGGCGGTCCGCGTCTTCGAGGAGCAGGTCCAGGTCATCGAGCACATCCAGGACTGCTACCTGATGGCCGGCAGCAGCGACTACCTCCTGCGCGTCGTCATCGAGAGCCTGGAGGCGTACGAGGCCCTGGTGCGCCACCGGATCCACGCCATCCCCGGTATCGCCTCGATCGAGTCGAGCTTCGCCTTCGGCAGCGTCAAGCAGTCCCGCGTCTACCCGCGGCCCGCCACCGGCTGACGCGCCCGTCCGCGGGGCGCGCGCGGCGGACCGGTACGCGGCGGCGCGCGGCGGCCGGGTGGAGGGTAGCCGACCGCCCTTCGGGTGACCTCGCAGCCTGTCTCCCGGCCCTCCGGCCCGCCGCACCCGACGATCGCAGCGGCCGGGCCGTCCGGCCCGCGGCGCCGTCCGGGCCGCTGTGTCGTCCGCCGGGAGGCCGCCGCCGTGCACATCCTGCTCGTGGCCGGTGCGTTCAACAGCCTCACCCAGCGCGTCCACGCCGAACTGCGCGACCGCGGCCACACCGTGGCCGTGGAACTCGCGCTGCCGGGCCGGTCCCTGCCCGAGGCCGTGGACCGCCACGCCCCGCAGCTGATCGTGGCGCCGATGCTGAAGACGGCGATCCCCCGCGAGGTGTGGTCGGCGCACACCTGCCTCATCGTCCACCCCGGCCCCGTCGGCGACCGCGGCCCCTCCTCGCTCGACTGGGCGATCCACCAAGGCGCCGACCGGTGGGGCGTGACCGTCCTGCAGGCCGACGAGGAGATGGACGCCGGCGACGTGTGGGCGACCGTCCCGTGCCCCCTGCCGCCCGTCTCCAAGAGCGACCTCTACCGCAACGAGATCGCCGACGCCGCCCTCGCCGCCCTCCTGCTCGCCGTGGAGCGCTTCGCCACGGGCAGCTACCGGCCGCGCCCCCAGGACGGCCCGGCCGCCGCCGCACCCGTCGGCGGGGTGCCGCCCCGCACCCGCCCCTACCTCGACCAGAGCGTCCGGCGGATCGACTGGACCGCCGACCCCACCGCCGCGGTGGTACGGGCGCTGCGCGCCGCCGACTCGCAGCCCGGAGTGCTGGACGTCCTCCTCGGTCGTGAGTACTACCTGCACGGCGGGCACCCCGAACACACCCTGCGCGGACGCCCGGGGGAACTGCTGGCCACCCGCGCCGGGGCGGTGTGCCGGGCCACGGCGGACGGCGCCGTCTGGATCCCCGAGCTGCGCCCCCGGCGCCTGCCCGGGCAGCCGCGCACCTTCAAACTGCCCGCCGTCCAGGCCCTCGGCGACCGGCTCCCGCCCCTTGTGGAGGTCCCCGCGCCGCTGTTCCCGGACGAGCCGGACCAGCCGTACCACCCCTGCCGGCCCGACGCCGCCTGGTCCGACATCCGCTACCGGGAGGAGGCGAGCTGCGGCTTCCTCACGTTCTCCTTCCCCGGCGGCGCGATGAGCACCACGCAGTGCCGGCGCCTGCTGGACGCCTACCGGTACGCCTGCACCCGCCCCACCTCGGTGCTGGTGCTGGGCGGGCAGCGGGACTTCTTCTCCAACGGCATCCACCTGGGCGTCATCGAGGCCGCCGCCGACCCCGCCGCCGAGTCCTGGGCCAACATCGAGGCCATCGACGACCTGGTCGGGGCGGTCCTGGAGACCACCGACCGGCTGGTGGTCGCCGCCGTCGGCGGCAACGCGGCGGCCGGTGGCGTCATGCTCGCGCTGGCCGCCGACGAGGTGTGGTGCCGCGCGGGCACCGTACTGAACCCGCACTACCGGCTGATGGGCCTGTACGGGTCGGAGTACTGGACGTACTCCCTGCCGCGCCGGGTGGGCGCCGTCGTCGCGGACCGGCTCATGGCCGAGGCCCTGCCGGTGAGCGCCGCGAGCGCCCGCGGGCTCGGCCTGGCCGACCGGGTGATCGAGTGCGGCCCCGGCGACTTCACCGCCCGCACCGCCCGCCTCGCGGCCCACCTGGCCGGCCTGCCGGCCACGCCGTCGCGGATCGCCGCGAAGAAGGCCGAACGGGACCGGCGGGAGAGCCTCACCCCGCTGGCCGCCTTCCGGGAACGGGAGCTGGCCCGGATGCACCGCACCTTCCACGACCCGGACGCCCCGTACCACGCGCTGCGGCGCGCGTTCGTCCGCAAGGAGCGGCCGGAGCGCACCCCTGCGCACCTCGGCTCCGGCACGGCCGCGCGGCCCGGCGTCACCGGATCGGCGAGGACCGGCGTCACCGGAACGGTCCTGGATGACGTCCCACTCCGGCCGGAGGGCTGGTAGCAAGGACTCTGGTGGTCGAAATGCAGGGCTTCATCCCTAAACCTCCCGAGGAGGCGGTCCCATGACTGCAGCCACGCCGCACGCGGCAACCGCTGCGGACGCCGACGGCAAGCCCGCCGACGAATCGCCCACGATCCACATTCTCTGGATCAACGCGGGGCTGAGCTGCGACGGCGACTCCGTGGCGCTCACCGCCGCGATGCAGCCGAGCATCGAGGAGATCGTGCTCGGAGTCCTGCCGGGTCTGCCGAAGGTCGCCGTGCACTGGCCGCTCATCGACTTCGAGTGCGGTCCGGTCGGCGGCGCCGACACGTTCATCGAGTGGTTCTTCAAGGGCGAGCGGGGCGAGATCGACCCGTTCGTGCTGGTCGTCGAGGGATCCGTCCCCAACGAGGCGATCAAGCCCGAGGGCTACTGGTGCGGATTCGGGGACGACCCCGAGACCGGCCAGCCGATCACGACCAGCGAGTGGATCGACCGGCTCGCGCCGAAGGCGCTGGCGGTGGTCGCCATCGGCACGTGCGCGACGTACGGCGGCATCCACGCCATGGCCGGCAACCCGACCGGGGCCATGGGCGTGCCCGACTACCTCGGCTGGGACTGGACGTCGAAGGCCGGCATCCCCCTCGTGTGCGTGCCCGGCTGCCCGATCCAGCCCGACAACTTCTCCGAGACGCTCACCTACCTGCTCCACCAGGCCGCCGGCGCCGCCCCGATGATCCCCCTGGACGACAAGCTGCGGCCGACCTGGCTGTTCGGCGCGACCGTGCACGAGGGCTGCGACCGCGCCGGCTACTACGAGCAGGGCGAGTTCGCGAAGACGTACGACTCCCCGAAGTGCCTGGTCCGGCTCGGCTGCTGGGGCCCGGTCGTCAAGTGCAACGTGCCCAAGCGCGGCTGGATCAACGGCGTCGGCGGCTGCCCCAACGTCGGCGGCATCTGCATCGCGTGCACCATGCCCGGCTTCCCCGACAAGTTCATGCCCTTCATGGACGAGCCGCCCGGGGCGAAGGTCTCCAGGACCGCCAGCGGCGCGTACGGCGCGGTGATCCGGCGGCTGCGGTCCTTCACCACCCGGACCGTGGACCAGGAGCCGGCGTGGCGTCACACGGGCCGCGAGATCACCACCGGCTTCCGGCCGCCCTGGCGGTAGCGGGAGCCCTCCGTACCCGCCCCCCGTTCCTGACCCCCGTTCCTGATCCCCGCACCTGATCCCCGCACCTGATCCCGCACCTGACTCCCCGCACGACGAAGGGCACGGCAGACACGATGGCACCGACGAAGAAGGCGGCCGGCGACGGCAGCGGCCTGGTGGAGATGGCCTGGGACCCGATCACCCGGATCGTGGGCAGCCTGGGCATCCACACCAAGATCGACTTCAAGCAGAAGCGGGTCGCCGAGTGCTACAGCACCTCGTCCGTCTTCCGCGGCTACAGCGTCTTCATGCGCGGCAAGGACCCGCGTGACGCGCACTTCATCACCAGCCGCATCTGCGGGATCTGCGGGGACAACCACGCCACCTGCTCCGTCTACGCCCAGAACATGGCGTACGGGGTGAAGCCCCCGCACCTCGGCGAGTGGATCATCAACCTCGGCGAGGCCGCGGAGTACATGTTCGACCACAACATCTTCCAGGAGAACCTGGTCGGGGTCGACTACTGCGAGAAGATGGTCCGCGAGACCAACCCCGGCGTCCTGGAACTGGCCGAGCGCACCGAGGCCCCGCACGCCGCGGAGCACGGCTACCGCACGATCGCCGACATCATGCGCTCGCTCAACCCCCTCGAGGGCGAGTTCTACCGCGAGGCCCTCCAGGTCAGCCGCTACACGCGGGAGATGTTCTGCCTCATGGAGGGGCGCCACGTGCACCCCTCCACGCTCTACCCCGGCGGCGTCGGCACCATCGCCTCCGTCCAGCTCTTCACGGACTACCTCAGCCGGCTGATGCGGTACGTGGAGTTCATGAAGCGCGTCGTCCCGCTCCACGACGACCTCTTCGACTTCTTCTACGAGGCCCTGCCCGGCTACGAGGAGGTCGGCCGGCGGCGCGTGCTGCTCGGCTGCTGGGGCGCGCTCAACGACCCGGCCCACTGCGACTTCACCTACGCCAACATGACCGACTGGGGACGGAAGATGTTCGTCACCCCCGGTGTGATCGTGGACGGCAAACTGGTCACCAACGACCTCACCGAGATCAACCTGGGCATCCGCATCCTGCTCGGCAGCTCGTACTACGACGACTGGCAGGGGCAGGAGCAGTTCGTCACCCACGACCCGCTCGGCAACCCGGTGGACCCGCGCCACCCCTGGAACCAGCACACCATCCCCGCCCCGCAGAAGCGGAACTTCGACGACAAGTACAGCTGGGTCATGTCACCCCGCTGGTTCGACGGCAAGGACCACCTCGCCCTCGACACCGGCGGCGGCCCCATCGCCCGGCTGTGGTCCACCGCCCTGTCCGGGCTCGTCGACATCGGCTACGTCAAGGCCACCGGCAGCAGCGTCGTCATCAACCTGCCGCGCACCATGACCAAGCCCGAGACCACCTTCGAGTGGAAGATCCCGCGCTGGAGCAACGCGCTGGAACGCAACCGCGCGCGCACCTACTTCCAGGCCTACGCCGCCGCCGTCGCGCTGCACTGCGCGGAGCAGGGGCTGGCCGAGGTGCGGGCCGGACGCACCCAGACCTGGGAGAAGTTCGAGGTGCCGGACGAGAGCATCGGCGTCGGCTTCACCGAGGCGGTGCGCGGCGTCCTCTCCCACCACATGGTGATCCGCGACGGCAAGATCGCCAACTACCACCCGTACCCGCCCACCCCGTGGAACGCCAGCGTCCGCGACTCCTACGGCACTCCGGGCCCGTACGAGGACGCCGTGCAGAACACGCCGATCTTCGAGGAGAACTCCCCGGAGAACTTCAAGGGCATCGACATCATGCGCGCCGTCCGCAGCTTCGACCCCTGCCTGCCCTGCGGCGTCCACATGTACGTCGGCGGCGGCAAGACGGTGCAGAAGATGCACGTGCCCACCGGCCTGAGCGGACTGGGCGGATGAGCGCGCTGACGACGGGGCACCGCCCCGTGGACGCCGAGCAGACCGGGCGCCGCGTCGAGGACGTGCTCGACCGGCTGGCCGCCACGGGTGACCCGGCGGCCGGCAGCGCGGCCGAGGAACTCGTGCGGTCCCTCATGGACTTCTACGGTTCCGGCCTGGCCCGCATCCTGGAGCTGCTGTCCGCCCCCGGCGGGCGGCGGCCCGCGGACGGGCCGCTGGCGGCGCTCCTCGGGGACGAACTGGTCGCGAGCCTGCTCGTGCTGCACGACCTCCACCCCGAGGACCGGGACACGCGGATCGCCCGCGCGCTGGCCGCCGTACGCGGCCACGCGCTGGAGGTCGTGGCCTTCGACGAGGCGAGCGGCACCCTGCGGCTGCGGGCGGCGGCGGGCGCGGGCGCCGGGGCGGGCACGGGCTGCGGCTGCGCGAGCACCGCCGGCTCCGCCCGGCAGGCCGCGCAGGACGCGCTGGACTGCTTCGCGCCGGAGGTCCTGGCCGTCGAGGTCGAGCAGGCCCCCAAGGAGCTGCCGCTGCTCCACATCGGCCCGGCGCCGCGTACGGCGGAGGGCGCGCGGGCGACCGCGGCGGATTGCTCATGAACCCGACCCGTACGGAGGCCTCCGGGGCCGGGACGCCCGGGGCCGTGGTGTCCCGGGCCGCCCGGGCCGTGGTGGCCGATGCCCCCGGGGCTGCTGTTGCCCCTGCGGCTGCCGGTGCCCTCGGGGCTGCCCGTGGGCGGGGGCTGCGGAGGTTCCTGGCGGAGCGGCCGGCGCCGGTGGAGCGGTGCGAGCTGTGTGCGGCGGCGGTGGCCGAACAGGACCACCGCCACCTGGTGGACACCGACCGGCGGGCCCTGCTGTGCGCGTGCACCTCCTGCGCCCTGCTCATGGAGCAGCCGGGCGCGGCCGCCGCGGGCCGCTTCCGCGCGGTGCCCGACCGCTACCTCACCGATCCGGACCACCGGCTCGGCGACGGCGCCTGGGAAGCCCTCCAGATCCCCGTCGGCGTCGCGTTCTTCTTCCGCAACGCCGCCCTCGACCGGCTCGTCGCCCTCTACCCGAGCCCCGCCGGTGCCACCGAGAGCGAACTCGAACCGGCCGCCTGGGACGCGGTTCTGGGCGGCAGCCGCCTGGCCGGCCTGCTCGAACCCGACGTCGAGGCGCTCCTGCTGCGCCGCGTCGACGGCCGCTGCGACTGCTACCTCGTCCCCATCGACACCGCGTACGAACTGGTCGGCCGGATGCGACTGCTGTGGCAGGGCTTCGACGGCGGGGCCGAGGCCCGTGCCGCCCTGGACGCCTTCTTCGCCCACGTGGCCGGCCGCGCCCGCACCGTGGACGGGAAGGGCCGGCCGTGACCGAGTTCTCCTTCACCTGCACCGGCGTCCGCGCCGACCGGTACGCCGCCGGGCCGACCCTCGTCTTCCGGCTGCGCGTGACGGCGTCCGGCGGGACCCGGGTGCACGCCCTGGCCCTGCGCTGCCAGATCCGTATCGAACCCGCCCGGCGCGGCTACGCAGCCGCCGAGGCCGAGGGCCTGACCGACCTGTTCGGCGAGCGCTCGCGCTGGGGCGACACGCTCAAGCCGGTGCAGTTCGCGCAGGTCCCCCTGATGGTCCCGGCCTTCACCGGCGAGACCGAGACCGACCTCGTGGTGCCCTGCACCTACGACATGGACATCGCCGCGACCCGCTACCTCGAGGCGCTCGCCGACGGCGAGGTCCCGCTGCTGATGCTCTTCTCCGGCACGGCCTTCACCGGCGCGGGCGGCTTCCACGTCGAGCCGATTCCCTGGGACCGGGAGGCGACGTACCGCATGCCGGTCGCGGTATGGCGGGAGATGATCGAGCAGCACTTCCCCGGGTGCGGCTGGATCAGGCTGCCCGGCGAGACCATGGCGGCCCTGCTCGCCTACCGCTCGCGGCGCGCGCTGCCGTCCTGGGAGGCGACGGTACGCGCGCTGCTCGACGCGGCGGAAGCGGCGGACGAGGCGGACGGGACGGGCAGGGCGGGCGGGGCGGGTCCGGCCCGCCGGGACCCCTACCAGGCGCTGACCGCCGCCGCGGGAAGGACGGCGCCGTGACCGCGACGACGGGTACCGGCACGGCTGCCGGGACCGCGACCGGGACCACGACCGGGACCGCGACGGCCCCCGGGACCCCGGCGCCGACCGCCTTCGCGCCGCCGACCGAGGCGCGGTTCGCGCTCGCCCGGCAGGTGGCCGACGCGGTCCTCTTCGAGGGCTACGTGCTCTACCCCTACCGGGCCTCGGCGGCGAAGAACCGGCTGCGCTGGCAGTTCGGCGTCCTGGTGCCGCCCGCCTGGGGCGCCGTCGCCGCCGAGCACACCTTCCAGCGGACCGAGTGCCTGATGGAACCCCGGGCCGGCGCCGCCCTCGCCGTCGAGGTGCGCTTCCTGCACCCCCGGCGGCGCACCGTCGAGCGGGCCCGCCCCGACGGCGGGTTCGAGACGGTGCCCGAACTCCGGCTGCCCGACCGGGTCCTGGTCCCCTGGGACGAGGCCACCGAGGAACGCGTCGAAGTGGTCGTACCGGTCGCCGACCTGCTGGCCGACGACGGCGTCACCGTCGCCTTCGACCGGCCCGCCGGCGAGGACACCGAACCGGTCCACGACGCGGCCGGCCGGCCCGTCGGCCGGCTGGTCCGCCGCCGCGCGGCGATCAGCGGCGCCGTACGGCTGTCCGCCCGCGAACTGGAGGGCCCCTACCGGACCCTGCGGCTGACCGCCGTCGTCGAGAACACCAGCACCTGGACGCCCACCGACGGACGGGACCCCGACCGTGCCGCGGCGCTGCCCCGTTCGCTGGTCGGCGCGCACCTGCTGATGGGCCTGAGCTCCGGCTCGTTCCTGTCGATGACCGATCCCCCCGAGTGGGCCAGGGACGCGGTCGCCGCCTGCCGCAACCAGCACACCTGGCCCGTCCTCGCCGGCGAACCCGGCAGCGCCGATCTGGTGCTGTCCTCGCCGATCATCCTGGAGGACCACCCGGCCATCGCTCCCGAGAGCCCGGGCGCGCTCTACGACTCCACCGAGATCGACGAGATCCTCGCCCTGCGGACGGCCGCCCTCACCGACGAGGAGAAGCGCGAGGCCCGCGGCACCGACGACCGGGCCGCCGCCGTGATCGACCTGGCGGACTCGCTCCCCGCCGAGGTGCTCGAACGTCTCCACGGGGCGGTGCGCAGCCTGCGCGAGGTGACCGGACCGGGCACGGCCTCCCCGGGGAGCGGGGACGGCTTTCCCGACGAGTACGGCGTGCCGCGCCCGGACACCCCCTGGTGGGACCCGGCGAGCGACGCGGGCTTCGACCCGGCCACGGACACCGTGGTCGTGGCCGGCCGGGCGCTGGGCGCGGGCAGCCGCGTCGTACTGCGGCCGGGCCTGCGCCGCACCGACGCGCAGGACCTCTTCCTGCGCGGCCGCACCGCGCGGGTCGAGGCCGTCCTGCACGACGTGGACGGCACGGTCCACCTGGCCGTCACGGTCGAGGGGGACCCGGGCGCCGACATCCGCCGGGAGCAGGGACGGTTCCTGTACTTCCAGCCCGACGAGGTCACACCGCTGGAGGGCGACGCATGAACCTTCCCGACCCGCCCGACACCTCCGACCTGCCCGACACCCCCGGGCCGCTCGAGGCCCCCCGGGTCCTGGTCGCCGGCATCGGCAACATCTTCCTCGGGGACGACGGCTTCGGCGTCGAGGTCGTCCGTGCGCTCGGCGGACGCCGCCTTCCGGGACACGTCGAGGTCGTGGACATCGGCGTACGCGGGGTGCACCTGGCGTACCAGCTCCTCGACGGCTACGACACCCTGGTCCTGGTCGACGCCACCGCGCGCGGCGGCGCGCCCGGCACCGTGTACCTGATCGAACACACCGACTCCGGCGACCCCGGCGCGGCCGCGCCGCCGGGCGCCGCGCTCGACGGCCACCGGATGACCCCGGACACCGTGCTGGCGCTGCTCGGCACCCTGTGCGCGGGCACCGGCGGGCAGCCCCCGCGGCGCACGCTGGTGGTGGGGTGCGAGCCCGAGTCGGTGGAAGAACGCATCGGCCTCAGCGCGCCGGTGGCGGCCGCCGTGCCGGAAGCCGTACGGATGGTCGAAGAGCTGGTGCTGACCGGCCGCCCCGGGGAGCACGCGCCGCGGGCCACGGCCGCCGGGGCCGCCCAATGAGCTGCGAAGTGAGGAGACACGGGATGAAGAAGGCCCTCGTCGGCGGAGCGGTGGCGGGCGCCGTGGCCGCCGTCATGCTGCACGTGCTGCCGGACCTCAGGCGCTATCTGCGCCTGCGCAGGATGTGACGGGTCACCCCGTCCCGTACGCCGCCCGGCCGGCCCGGCGCACCCCCGGTGCGCCGGGCCGCTGCGTCGAACGGCGTACGCCGCCCGCGCCCACCGGCGTGCCGGAACCGCCCGTACCGGCACCTCGCCTCTAATGGGGGGCCGGCGGGCGGACGGAGACCGATGCACGAGATGTCCATCGCACTGGCGGTGATCGGCCAGGTGGAAGCGGCTGCGGAGCGGGCCGGCGACGTCACGGCGGTGCACTCGGTACGGCTCCAGGTGGGCGAACTGGCCGGTGTCGTCCCCGACGCGCTCTCCTTCTGCTTCGAACTGGCCTGCGCCGGCACCGTACTGGAGGGCGCCTCCCTCGTCACCGACCTCGTGCCCGGACGGGCCCGCTGCGGCTCCTGCGGCCACGCGTGGGCCGTCGGCATGCCGCCCCGGCTGAGCTGCCCGGTGTGCGGCGGGTCGAGCACCGAGCTGCTCGCGGGCCGCGAACTGCAGATCGCCGGTGTGCAGTGGGAGGACTGCCGGCCGCACGCCACCACCGCCACCGCGAACCCATCCGACGAGGAGCGCTGAACCATGTGCCGTGAGGTCGTCGACCTGCAACAGGCCGTCCTGGCCAAGAACGACGCGACCGCCGGTGCGCTGCGCGCCGGTCTGGCCGCCCGCGGCACCGCGGTGGTCAACCTGCTCTCCAGCCCGGGCAGCGGCAAGACCGCCCTGCTGGAGCACGAACTCCTGCTGGCACGGCGGCGGTCGGTGCCCGTCGCGGCGCTGACCGCCGACCTCGCCACCGAGAACGACGCGGTCCGGCTCGCGCGCTCCGGCGTCCCGGTCAAGCAGGTGCTCACCGACGGGCTGTGCCACCTGGAGGCCGGGATGCTCGGCGCCCACCTCCCGGGCTGGCTGCCCGACGGCACGCGGCTGCTGTTCGTGGAGAACGTCGGCAACCTGGTCTGCCCGGCCTCCTACGACCTCGGGGAATCGCTGCGCGTCGTCCTCGCGTCCGTGACGGAGGGCGAGGACAAGCCGCTGAAGTACCCGACGGCGTTCGGGCTCGCCCACCTGGTGGTGGTGACCAAGACCGACATCGCCGGGGCCGTCGGCTTCGACGAGGCCGCCTTCCGGGCCCATGTGGAGCAGGTCAATCCGGGTGTGGAGGTGCTCCTGACGTCCGCGCGCCAGGGGCGGGGGATCGGGGGCGTGCTGGACCGGGCGCTGGCGGTGGCCGGCGGCGGGCCCCGCCACATCCCGGTCATGGCCCGCGGGCCGGAGGCGGCGGTACACCAGCACGGCCACGATCACGATCACGATCACGGCCACGGCCACGGCCACGGCCACCACGATCACGACGGTCCTGGGCACGCCGCGGCCGCCTCCCGCCCGCATCCCCACCCGCACGCCCGGGTGGACGCGGCCGGCGCCGGCACCGACGCCATGGCCCCGGCCCGCTCGTGAGCGGTCCGTCGAGCCCGGCAGCGGCACCGGCAGGGCCCGCGGTACCGGCTCCCGCCGGGGACGGGCCGCTGCGTCGCCGGGTCACCGTCCGGGGCGTCGTCCAGGGCGTCGGCTTCCGGCCGTACCTCTACACCCTCGCCACCTCGCTGGAGCTGTCCGGGCACGTGACCAACACGCCCGAGGGCGTCGTCGCGGAAGTCCAGGGCGCGGCCCCGGCCGTCGCCCGGTTCTGCGACCGGATCGCCGCCGAGGCGCCGCCGCTGGCCCGGGTGGACTCGGTCGACCACCACGCACTGCCCGCCACGGGCGACGGCCGCGCCTTCACGATCCTCGCCTCCCGCACCGGCGGACCCGCCCGCACCCTGGTCTCCCCGGACACCGCCACCTGCGCCGCCTGCCTGAGCGAACTGGCCGACCCCGCCGACCGGCGCCACCGCCACCCCTTCATCAACTGCACGCACTGCGGCCCGCGCTTCACGATCGTCACCGGACTGCCGTACGACCGGGCCCACACCACCATGGCCCCTTATCCGATGTGCGCGGACTGCGCCCGGGAGTACGCCGACCCGGCCGACCGGCGCTTCCACGCCCAGCCGGTGGCCTGCCCCGCCTGCGGACCCCGGCTGAGCCTCCTCCTCGTCCCGCGCCCCGGCGGCGGTCCGCCTGGGCCCGTGGCCGGGGCCGATCCGGTGGTCCGGGCCCGCGCCCTGCTCGCCGACGGCGCGATCCTGGCCGTGAAGGGGCTCGGCGGATACCACCTCGCCTGTGACGCCTCCGATGCCGCCGCCGTCGCCCGGCTGCGGCGCCGCAAGGCCCGTGGGGACAAGCCGTTCGCCGTCATGGCCGCCGACGCCGACGCCGTCGCGCACCTGGTCCGGATGGGCCCCGAGGAGCGGAGCCTGCTCGAAGGCGCCACCCGGCCCATCGTCCTGCTGCGCCGCCGTCCCGACGAGGACGCGGCGCCGCCACCGGCCGGTGCGGCCCCGCGTCCGGCCGAGTGCGTCGCGCCCGGCAGCGCGGACCTCGGCGTCCTGCTCCCGTACACCCCCCTGCACCATCTGCTGCTCGGTCTGCCCGGCGACGCCACCGGCCCCCGGCTGCTCGTCATGACCAGCGGCAACGTGGCCGGTGAGCCCATCGTCACCGACGACGCCGAGGCACTGGAGCGCCTCGCGCACCTGGCCGACGGCTGGCTCACCCACGACCGGCCGATCCACGTGCCGTGCGACGACTCGGTGGTGCGGGTCTGCGACGGGCGGCCGCTGATCGTCCGCCGCGCCCGCGGGTACGCGCCGCTGCCCGTCCCCCTGCCGGCGGCCGTACGGCCCGCGCTCGCCGTCGGGGGCGACCTCAAGAACGCGTTCTGCCTCGCCGAGGGCCGGCAGGCCTGGCTGTCCGCGCACATCGGCGACATGGACGACCTCGCCACCCAGCAGGCCTTCGAACGCGCCGAGGCGCAACTGGAGTCGATCACGGGGGTGCGGCCGGACCTGCTGGCCGCCGACCGGCACCCCGGCTACCGCTCCGCCCAGTGGGCCGCCCGGAACGCGGCCGGCCGCCCCGTCGTACGGGTCCAGCACCACCACGCCCACGTCGCGGCGGCGATGGCCGAGCACGGTCTGGACGGCACCCGCCCGGTGATCGGCGTCGCCTTCGACGGCACCGGCCACGGTGACGACGGCGCGGTGTGGGGCGGCGAGTTCCTGCTCGCCGACTACGACGGCTTCACCCGCTTCGCGCACCTCGCGTACGTCCCGCTGCCCGGTGGCGACGCCGCGGTGCGCCGCCCGTACCGGATGGCGCTGGCGCACCTGCGCGCGGCCGGCCTCGGCCGGGCGCCGGACCTGGCGTGCACGGCCGCCTGCCCGGCCGAGGAACTGAAGGTCCTGGAACGGCAGTTGGAGCGTGATCTGAACTGCCCGCCCACCTCCAGCATGGGCCGTCTCTTCGACGCCGTGTCCTCGCTGGCGGGCATCTGCCACCGGGCCGGGTACGAGGCCCAGGCGGCCGTCGAGCTGGAGGCCGCCGCCGTGGGCGCGCCCGACGACGACACCACCGCCTACGCGTTCGCCCTGTGCCCGCCGGACCCGGCCGCCGACGGGCGCGGCGGGGCGGACGGCGACGGCCCGCTGCGGGCCGACGCGGCGCCCGTCCTCGCGGCGATCGTCGCCGACCTGCGGGCCGGCGCGGGCGCGGCCGTGGTCGCCGCCCGCTTCCACCGGGCCGTCGCCGCCCTCGTGCACGACGTGTGCGTCCTGGCCCGGGAGCGGCACGGCCCGGACACCGTCGCCCTGACCGGCGGGGTGTTCGCCAACACCCTGCTCTCCTCGGCCTGCGCCGCGGCCCTGCGCGCGGACGGCTTCACCGTCCTGCGCCACCACCTCGTGCCGCCGGGCGACGGCGGGCTGGCCCTCGGCCAGCTGATGGTGGCCGCCCGCGCCACACCGGCCGGGACCGGAGCCGCGGCCACCGACCGATAACCGCCCCGGCAGCGGGCGGCGCACCACCCACAGCGAGGAGAAGGCCCATGTGCCTGGCGGTACCCGGCAGAGTGCTGGACATCGAGGAACGCGACGGCACCAGGATGGCCACCGTCGATTTCGGCGGCGTGGTCAAGGAGGTGTGCCTGGAGTACCTGCCGGACCTCCAGGTCGGCGAGTACGCCATCGTGCACGTCGGCTTCGCCCTCCAGCGGCTGGACGAGGACTCGGCGCGGCACACGCTCGAACTGTTCGCCCAGCTCGGCATGCTCCAGGAGGAGTTCGGCGACCCCTGGGAGCTGGCCGCCGCCGAGGCGGGCGCCGCCGTCCCGCCCGCGTACGCCGCGGACGCCGCCGCCGCGGACGCGGCCGGGGAGGCGCAGCGGTGAAGTACATCGACGAGTTCCAGGACCCGGAGCTGGCGCGCCGCCTGCTCGACGACATCCACGCCACCGTCACCCGGCCGTGGGCGCTGATGGAGGTGTGCGGCGGGCAGACCCACACCATCATCCGGCACGGCATCGACCAGCTCCTGCCGGACGAGGTCGAGCTCATCCACGGCCCGGGCTGCCCGGTCTGCGTCACACCCCTCGAAGTCATCGACAAGGCCCTGGAGATCGCCTCCCGGCCCGAGGTGATCTTCTGCTCCTTCGGCGACATGCTCCGCGTACCGGGCACCGGACGGGACCTGTTCCAGGTGCGCGGCGAGGGCGGCGACGTACGGGTGGTCTACTCGCCGCTCGACGCGCTGCGGATCGCGCAGGCCAACCCCGGCCGCGAGGTGGTGTTCTTCGGTATCGGCTTCGAGACGACCGCGCCCCCCAACGCCATGACGGTGTACCAGGCCCGCCGGCTGCGGATCCCGAACTTCAGCCTGCTCGTGTCCCACGTGCGCGTGCCCCCCGCCATCGAGGCGATCATGAAGTCCCCGAGCTGCCGCGTCCAGGGCTTCCTGGCGGCGGGTCACGTGTGCAGTGTGATGGGGGTGGGGGAGTACCCGGAGCTGGCCGAACGGTTCCGCGTCCCGATCGTCGTGACCGGGTTCGAGCCGCTGGACATCCTCGAAGGGGTCCGCCGCACCGTACGGCAGCTGGAACGCGGCGAGCACACCGTCGACAACGCCTACGCCCGCGCCGTACGCCCGGAGGGGAACCCGGCCGCCCGCGCCATGCTGGAGGACGTCTTCGAGGTCGTCGACCGGGCCTGGCGCGGCATCGGCGTGATCCCCGGGAGCGGCTGGCGGCTGGCCCCGAAGTACCGGGACTACGACGCCGAGCACCGCTTCTCGGTCACGGGCATCCAGACCCGCGAACCGGCCGCGTGCCGCAGCGGCGAGGTCCTCCAGGGCCTGCTCAAGCCGCACGAGTGCGAGGCCTTCGGCACGCTGTGCACCCCGCGTACGCCGCTGGGGGCCACGATGGTCTCCAGCGAGGGCGCCTGCGCCGCGTACTACCTCTACCGGCGCCTGGAGCTGACGCCCGCGGCCTCCGGCCGTGCTGCCGCGCCCGCCGCCACCGCCGGTGCTTCCGCCACCGCCACCGTCACCGCCACCATCGCCGCCCGGGAGGCGAGCCCCGTTGTCTGAGACCACGACCATCGGCCCCGGCCCGCGCGCGACCGAACCGGACCCGCTGGCCTGGACCTGCCCGGCCCCGCTGCGCGACCGGCCCCGCATCGTCATGGGCCACGGCGGGGGCGGGGCCCTGTCCGCCGAGCTCGTCGAGCACGTCTTCGCGCCCGCGTACGGGGGCGAGGCGCTCGCGCGGCTCGGCGACGCCGCGGCCCTCACCCTGGGCGGCGTCCGGCTCGCCTTCTCCACCGACTCGTACGTCGTGCGGCCACTGTTCTTCCCCGGCGGGAGCATCGGCGACCTCGCCGTGAACGGCACCGTCAACGACCTCGCCATGAGCGGCGCCCGCGCCGCCTACCTCTCCTGCGGGTTCATCCTGGAGGAAGGCGTCGAGATGGAGGTGGTCGACCGGGTGGCGCGGGCCCTGGGCGCGGCCGCCCGGGCCGCGGGCGTCGAGGTGGTGACCGGCGACACCAAGGTGGTGGAGGCCGGTCACGGCGACGGGATCTACATCAACACGGCCGGCATCGGCCTGGTCCCGGCGGGCGTCGATCTGCGCCCGCAGCGGGTCGTACCCGGGGACGTCGTGATCGTCAGCGGGGCGATCGGGCTCCACGGAGTGGCGATCATGAGCGTGCGCGAGGGCCTGGAGTTCGGCGTCGAGATCGAGAGCGACTGCGCGCCGCTCGGCTCGCTGGTCGAGGCCATGCTCGCCGTCACCCCCGACCTGCACGTGCTGCGCGACCCCACCCGGGGCGGCCTGGCGGCGGCGCTGAACGAGATCGCGGCCGCCTCCGGCGCCGGCGTGGTCATCCGCGAGCGCGAGGTCCCCGTCCCGCCGGCGGTGGCGAACGCCTGCGCCGTCCTGGGCCTGGACCCCCTGTACGTCGCGAACGAGGGCAAACTGGTCGCCTTCGTACCGCGCGAGCACGCCGACGCGGTCCTGGAGGCGATGCGCGCCCACCCGCTGGGCCGCGAGTCCCGCATCATCGGCGAGGCCGTGGAGAGCCACCCGGGGATGCTCGTGGCCCGCACCGGTCTGGGCGGCACCCGCGTCGTGGACCTGCCGATCGGCGAACAGCTCCCGCGGATCTGCTGACCGCCGTCCCGCCGGCCGATCCGCTGATCACCGGTCGGCCGACCGAAAGGCGCCCGACCTGGGCCGATACCGGGCCGGGCGCCGCCGTGCGCGGCGTGGCGCCGGTCAGGGACCCCCCACCCTTGAGCAACGAATGAGCCGGGGGGTTAGCATGTGAGCGCCGCCTAGCTCGAAAGATACGCCTGTGACTGTCAATGACGACTCGTTCACCAACTGGAAGAACCGCGAGGAGATCGCGGAGTCGATGATCCCGATCATCGGGAAGCTGCACCGCGAGCGGGACGTCACGGTCCTCCTCCACAGCCGCTCCTTGGTGAACAAGTCCGTGGTCAGCATCCTCAAGACCCACCGGTTCGCCCGCCAGATAGCCGGCGAGGAGCTCTCGGTCACCGAGACCCTCCCGTTCCTGCAGGCACTGACGACGCTCGATCTCGGCCCGTCCCAGATCGACATCGGCATGCTCGCCGCGACGTACAAGAGCGACGACCGCGGCCTGTCGGTGGCGGAGTTCACCGCCGCCGCCGTCGCCGGTGCCACCGGCGCCAACAAGATCGAGCGCGCCGCCGGCCGCGACGTCGTCCTCTACGGCTTCGGCCGCATCGGCCGCCTCGTCGCCCGCCTGCTCATCGAGAAGGCCGGTTCGGGCAACGGTCTGCGCCTGCGTGCCATCGTCGTCCGCGGCGGTGGCGAGGCCGACCTCGTCAAGCGCGCCTCGCTGCTGCGGCGCGACTCCATCCACGGCCAGTTCCAGGGCACCATCACCGTGGACGAGGCGACGAGCACGATCATCGCCAACGGCAACGCGATCAAGGTGATCTACGCCAACGACCCCTCCGAGGTCGACTACACGGCGTACGGCATCAAGGACGCCATCCTCATCGACAACACGGGCAAGTGGCGCGACCGCGAGGGCCTGTCGAAGCACCTGCGCCCCGGTATCGACAAGGTCGTCCTGACCGCCCCGGGCAAGGGCGACGTCCCGAACATCGTCCACGGTGTCAACCAGGACATGATCAAGCCGGACGAGCGCATCCTGTCCTGCGCCTCCTGCACCACCAACGCGATCGTCCCGCCGCTGAAGGCCATGGACGACGAGTACGGCGTGCTGCGCGGCCACGTGGAGACCGTCCACTCGTTCACCAACGACCAGAACCTGCTGGACAACTACCACAAGGCCGACCGCCGCGGCCGCTCCGCGCCGCTGAACATGGTCATCACCGAGACCGGCGCCGCCTCCGCCGTCGCCAAGGCGCTGCCGGAGCTGAAGGCGCCGATCACCGGCAGCTCGATCCGCGTCCCCGTCCCGGACGTCTCGATCGCCATCCTCAGCCTGCGCCTGGGCCGCGAGACCACCCGCGAGGAGGTCCTCGACTACCTCCGTGACGTCTCGCTGCACTCGCCGCTGAAGCGCCAGATCGACTTCACCACCGCCCCCGACGCCGTCTCCATGGACTTCGTCGGCTCGCGCCACGCGTCGATCGTCGACGCCGGCGCGACCAAGGTCGACGGCGACAACGCGATCCTCTACCTCTGGTACGACAACGAGTTCGGCTACTCGTGCCAGGTCATCCGGGTCGTGCAGCACGTCTCCGGCGTGGAGTACCCGACCTTCCCGGCCCCGGCGGCCTGATCACCGCCGCAGCCGCAGCCGCACCGCAGCACCGCAGCACGCACCAGAGGCCGTACCGGATCCGTCCGGTACGGCCTCCGGCCGTCGCGGGCCCGCTCAGCCGCCCGCGGGCCGCGCCATGGCGGTGATCTCCAGCCCAGCCAGCGTCGTGCGGCGCACGACCTCGAACCGGAAACGCCGGTAGAGCGCCACGTTCGTCGGATCGGCGGTCGTCAGGAAGAAGCCCGCCGGGGCCGGCGTGGCGTCGAGCAGGTGGTCCAGCAGGACCCGTCCGGCGCCCCGGCCCGTCAGCTCCGGGAGCACGCCGACGAACTCCAGCGTCCAGGCGCCGTCGGGAACCCCGGTCTCGGCCGCGTGCAGGTAGCGCAGCGTGCGCCGCAGCGCGCGCGGGCCGCAGCGTACGGCGGTCCGGGCGGCCCAGAGGGCCCGGGCGCCGGCCCCGGGCACCACCCCGGGAGGCGTCAGGACGGCGGCCGCCACCGTCCGCCCGGACGGGTCCGTGAGGGTGTGCCGACGGGCCCCGGCGAGGGTGGCGTGGGTGCGCAGGGTGGTCTCGAACCAGCGCGTCCGGGCCGGTGCCGAGCCGCCGCAGATCCAGGTGACGGCCGGTTCGCGGGCGAAGGCGGCGGCCAGCGTACGGGCGCACGCGGCCGGATCGGGGGCTGGATCCAGGTCGGTCCGCCACGGTCCGGCGGTGTCAGCCATCCCGCCTCCGCTCCAGGGGCGCCTCCGGGACGAGGTGGCAGACCAGCAGCTTCAGGAAGAACAGCGGAGCGAACCAGCCGAGCACGGCGGGCACCGTCAGCCAGAACAGGTTCACCAGGACGGCGGCCATCGTCACGGCCATCGCGACCGGCCGCCTGAGGTGCAGCGGCGCGAACTCCACCGCGACCGCCCCGCCGAGCAGCAGCGCGGCGTTGCCCAGGGTCCAGCCCCAGTCGCCCGACAGCACGACCAGCCCCATGGCCGCCAGGTGCGCCAGATGGGCGCCGACGAACAGCAGCCGGGCCCGCCTGACCCCGGGGCCGGCCCGGTGGTACCAGCGCTTCGCGGCGTTGGTGGCATTGGTGAGCACGCCGCCGACGAGGTCGAGCCCCACCAGCGCCACGACGACGAGCTGGACGGCCGACCACGCGTGCGCGGCTCCCGAGCCCCACACCCCGGCGGCGAGCAGCAGCGCGCAGCCGGCCAGGCCGACGCTCTCCACGGCGGACTCGGCCCGGGACTTGCCGGGCCCCATGAACCGCTCCAGACGCCCGGCGAGCCCGGCCGGGGTGGCGGGCACCTCCCAGACGATCTCCAGATCAGCGCGCATCGACGACATCCCCCTCCGTGGTGCCGCCGCCACCGGCCCAGAGCCCGCGCAGCAGGGCCCACAGCTGCGCCCCGGCCTCGCGCTCGGCGGCCTCGCGCTCGGCGGCCCCGACGCCGGGCTCCCGCATCCGGGCGAGCGCCCATGCGTCGGCGGCCCGTACCACCGCGGCGGTCACCGCCACCAGCAGCCCGCGATCGACGTCGGTACGGATGACCCCCAGCCGCTGCCCGTCCGTCACCAGGGCGTCGAACCAGCCGGTCCACGGCCCGCCGTGGGTGCGCCCGATGGCGGTGTCGGCGAGTGCCAGATCGTCCGGGTGCTCCCGCAGGTGCGCGGCGAGAGCCCTGGCGCCCGCGTCGAGACGGCCCCAGAACTCCGCCTCGTCCGCGGCCGGCACCCAGGGCCCGAGGGCCGCGAGCAACCGCTCGAGGACCCCGTCGAGCACGACCGCCAGCAGATCCTCGCGGCCGTCGAAGTAGTGGTAGGCCGCGGTCTTCGAGAATCCAGCGGCCTCGATGATCTTGTTGTAGGAGGCACCCTCGGTGCCGTACTCGGCGAAGTGCCGCCGCGCCACGCCGAGGATGAGCTCCTGGCGCTCGCGGGGCAGCCGTTCGAATCGGGGCAATGGCATGAACCGATAGTACGTACCGATGGAGTGTACCGATAGTACACCCCATCGGTGCGCCTCGCCGTTTCCGGTGCGGGAACGGGAAGTCGGGCGGTGCGCCGGCGCGATCGACAACTCGTCGTGTCCGGCGGGACCACCGGTGGCGGACATCGCCGGGCGCACGGCCGGCACGTACGACGCCCCTGCCGACGGTCAAAGACGTGGCGAGGCAGATCGCGGTCAACCCGAACACGGCCTGGCAGTCACGGGCCCGCAGCTGGCCGACCTCTACCGGACCGCCGGCAGCAGCCTGGTGGACCAGGTCGCCAGTTCGGACCAGACCCTCTACTGCACCGGACTGCTGGTGGGTGTCGCCCTCGGCCTGGTCATCCGCCGCACCCTGCCCGCGATGGCCACCACGTTCGCCCTCTACGCCGCCGTCCAGATCGCCGTGCCGATGTGGATCCGGTCCCACCTGGCCGCCGCGGACCGGACCGTCCTGCCGATCGAGCCCGGCGGCGCCCCCATCAGCGTCCAGGACGGCGCCAGGCAGATCGTCGCGCACCTCGAAGAAGTGCCCGGGGCCTGGGTCACCTCCCAGCAGACGCTGAACGCCGCCGGGCAGCCGGCCCCCGTGCCGTCGTCCTTCCCCGACTGCCTGCGCACCGAGTCGGGCCCGCCCACCCTGCAGCAGGTCGGCAGCCGGGACTCGGCTGCCCCTCACGGCGCCGGCAGGGTCCTGTCTTCACGAGCAACCTCGCCGATATCGGCTGTTCCGAGCGCAGGGCTGTTTCCGGCCGTCCCGGACGGGGGCTTTGCGGGGCCCCCGGGTGCCGCGGCCGGCCACGGGCCCGGTTGCCGCCGTTCGCCGGGCGGTGGCGGTGGCGCCGGCGACGGCCGCGGCGGTGCCGGTCGCCCGGCCGTCCGGCCCTCACGAATTCCCTAGGGGGACCAGGGCGCCGACGTGATCAAGGGGTATGGGCGCCCCCGCCTCGCGTTCACACGTTCTCCGTTTCTCCTTCACCGATCCGTGTGCTCCTCGGCCCTCCTCCCCGTGGATTGTCATGCCCGCGGTCATGGGTGGGTGGCCGATTTCCAGCCATGCACGGTGTGCGGGGAAAGGGGGGCGGATCGGTGTCTCAACCACGTTTTCTGTTCGTGTCGTGGGTCGATGTCGCACGACGCCAGGCGCCCGGGGGCGCCCCGGATGCCGGGGGCGCGAGCGACGCCGCCGAGGCCGTGACCTGGCGCCTGGTCGGTGCCAACAACCACGAACTCGGCCGCAGTCCGCGCGTCCACAGCAGCCTCACGGCCTGCTGCGCCGCCGTCCAGGAACTGCGCGCGCAGGCCGGCCGGGTGACCTCCCTCGTGGTGATGTCCCCGTCGGCCGACGCCGGCACCGGTGCCTGGACCTGGCAGCTCACCCTCGACGAGCACCGCGTCGCGGAGGCGGTCCGCACCTTCCGCCGCCAGCGCGAGTGCCGCCACAGCCTCCAGCTCTTCCTCGCCGCCACCGCCGAGGCCCAGGTCGCCTCCGGGGTCACCCACACCCGCCGGCTGCGCGGCCTGCGCCTGCCGGGCGCCGGTGACGCGCCCGGCCTGGCCGTCCGCGGGGGAGGCCCGCAGTGACCGCCGCGACCACGACCACCCCCCTCGACGACGCACCCGCGGGGAAGGTGGACACGCCGCGGGCCCTGGCCAAGGGCGGCGACCCGGCCGACCGGATCTTCCGCGGCTCCGCCCGCGGTTCCGGCGCCGTCGTCCTCCTGATCATGACCCTGGTCGGGGTCTTCCTCGGCGCCCGCGCCCTGGAGGCCCTGCGCGACGCCGGCCCGGTGGACTTCCTGACCACCACCGCCTGGGAGCCCGATTCCCACCGTTTCGGCATCGCGGCCGCCCTCACCGGAACCGTCTTCATCGGCATCGTCGCGATCCTGTTCGCGGTACCGCTCGCCGCGGGCACCGCGCTCTACATCACCGAGTACGCCCCGCGCCGCCTCAAGCGGACCCTGATCAGCCTGGTCGACCTGATGGCCGCGGTGCCCAGCGTGGTCTACGGCCTGTGGGGGCTGTTCCTCTTCCAGCCCCACGTCGTGGGCCTGTCCCGCTGGCTCACCACCTACTTCGGCTGGTTCCCGCTGTTCTCCGTCGAGGGGGACAACCCGAGCGATCCGCTCAGCGCCAACACCTACTACACCTCCTCCGGCTTCATCGCCGGCATGGTCGTCGCGCTGATGGTCACGCCGATCGCCTGCTCGGTGATGCGCGAGGCCTTCGCCCAGGCCCCGCCCGGCGAACGCGAGGGCGCCTTCGCGCTCGGCGCCACCCAGTGGGGTGTCATCCGCTCCGTCGTCCTGCCCTTCGGCAAGGGCGGCATGATCGGCGGCACCATGCTCGGGCTCGGCCGCGCGCTGGGGGAGACCATCGCCATCTACCTGATCATCTCCCCCGTCTTCGAGGTGCCGTGGCGCCTCCTCCAGAACGGCGCCAACTCCGTGTCCGCCCTCATCGCCCTGCGCTACGGATCCGCCAGCGGATTCGGGATGTCGGCCCTCATGGCCGCCGGCCTCGCCCTCTTCCTCATGACCCTCGTCGTCAACTTCATCGCCTCCTCGATGGTGGCCCGCAGCCGCTCCGGAGCGGGGGCCGAGGCATGACGGTCCTCGCACACCCGGCCGACCCCGCCGACCCCGTCCGCCCCGCCGGAGCGGCAGCGCCCCGTACCGTCTGCCCCGAGGCGGTCCCCGACTGCGCCGGCGCACCCGCCGAGGTCCGCCGCAACACCTCCGGCGTGCATGTCCGCGACGTACTCGCCCTCGTGGGGGCCGCGGCCGCCGCGCTGGGCCTGACCACGCTGCTCTTCGGCAGGGTGCTGCCCTTCGACGGGCCGCTCGGCTTCACCGTCGTCCTCTACCTCGCCTTCATGTCGCTGTACGCGGTCCTGGTCTCCCTCGACGAGAACGGCGCCGCCGTCCGCGCCCGCCTCGCCCAGGTCCTCGTGCACAGCATCGCCGTCCTGCTGCTGACGGCCCTGCTCCTCGTCGTCGGCTACGCCTTCGTACGCGGCTGGGAGGCGCTCGCCCATCTCAACTTCTTCACCGAGGACATGGCGGCCAGCGGCCCGCTCGACCCGCTCACCCAGGGCGGGGCGCTGCACGCCATCGTCGGCACCCTCGAACAGATCGGCATCGCTCTGGTGATCACGGTGCCGCTGGGACTGGCGTGCGCGGTGTTCCTCAACGAAGTCCCCGGCCGCTACGCCCGGTTCGTACGCACGATCGTCGAGGCGATGACCGCGCTGCCGTCGATCGTGGCCGGCCTGTTCATCTACGCCACCTGGATCCTGATCCTCGGTTACGACAAGTCCGGGTTCGCCGCCGCCCTCGCGCTGTCCGTGATGATGCTGCCGATCGTCATCCGCGCCTCCGACGTGGTGATCCGGCTGGTGCCCGGCTCGCTGAAGGAGGCCTCCTACGCCCTCGGCGCCGGCCAGTGGCGCACCGTGTGGACGGTCGTGCTGCCCACCGCCCGCTCCGGACTGACCACCGCCGTGATCCTGGGCACCGCCCGCGGCATCGGCGAGACCTCCCCGGTGCTGCTGACCTCCGGCATCGCCGCCGGATTCAACGCCAACCCCTTCGAGGGGCCGCAGATGTCGCTGCCCCTGGCCACGTTCAGCCTCGTCGGCTACCCCGACCAGACCATGATCGCGCGCGGTTTCGGCTGCGCCGCCCTGCTGATGGGGCTGGTGCTGCTGCTGTTCGTGCTCGCCCGCGTCATCGGCGGCAAGGCGCCCGGCCAGCTCGGCCGCGGCCAGCAGCACCGCCGGGTCCTCGCCTCGGCGCGCGACGCGGACCGCATGGCGGCCCGGGCCGAGGAGCGGGACCGGCTGGAGCAACTGGAGCGCCTGAACCACCTGGGGCGGGCCCCGGGACCGGACCCGCAGGCCGGGCCCAAGGACCCCGGTGCGCCCGCACACCAAGGGGACCTGCCCCCGCAGCCGCCGCCCCGGTCGTAGCCCGACCCGCGCTCCGCCCGCCCCGCCGCCGTCCTGCCACCGGCCGGCCGGTCCGCCGCCGCCCGCCGTCGCTTCGTACGCACCGTCACTGATCAGGAGAGTTCCCGATGCCCGGACGATCCCCGGCCCACCCCGGACGCGCCCCCGCGCGCGGCCCCGTCCGCCTCCTCGTCCGCGTGCTCACGCTGTTCCTGGCCGCCGTCGCCGTCGTGCTGCCGGGCGCCGTGCCCGCCGCCGCCGAGAGCTACGTGCCCGTCTCCGGCGCCGGTTCCACCTGGAGCCAGAACGCCCTCGACCAGTGGCGCGCCAACGTCAAGCAGTACGGCATGACGGTCAACTACAGCGGTACCGGCTCCTCCGACGGCCGCAACCAGTTCCGCAACGGCACCGTCGACTTCGCGGTCTCCGAGATCCCGTACGGCATCAAGGACTCCGGCGTCGTCGACCCGGCGCCCTCGCGGAAGTACAGCTACATGCCGATCGTCGCGGGCGGTACGGCCTTCATGTACAACCTGAAGATCGGCAACCGCCGGATCACCAACCTGCGCCTGTCCGGCGAGGTCGTCGCCAAGATCTTCACCGGTGTCATCACCACCTGGAACGACCCGGCCATCAAGGCGGACAATCCCTCCCTGGCCGGCTCCCTCCCCGCCCGCAAGATCGTCCCCGTGGTCCGCTCCGACGGCTCGGGCACCACCGCCCAGCTCACCAACTGGCTGGCCATGCGCCACACCGGCCTGTGGGACGCCTACTGCGCGAAGGCCGGCCGCACCACCCCCTGCGGGCAGACCTCCAACTTCCCCGTCGTCGCCGGCCGCGGCTTCGTCGGCCAGTCCGGCTCCAACGGCGTCTCCGGCTACGTGGCCCAGGACGGCAACCAGGGGACCATCACCTACGTCGAGTACTCCTACGCGGTGGCCACCACCGGCTTCCCGGTCGCCAAGATCCTCAACGGCGCGGGCTACTACACCGAGCCCACGGCCCAGAACGTGGCCGTCTCGCTGACCAAGGCCAGGATCGGCTCCGACCTCACCCAGGACCTCTCGCAGGTCTACGACGAGAGCAGCGACCGCCGCAACTACCCGCTCTCCAGCTACAGCTACATGATCATCCCGACGGCGCAGGAAGCGAACTTCAACCCGCAGAAGGGCAAGGCGCTCGGCGCCTTCGCCTACTACTTCCTCTGCGAGGGCCAGCGGTCGGTCGACCGGCTCGGCTACTCCCCGCTGCCGATCAACCTCGTCCAGGCCGGTCTCGAGCAGGTCCGCCGCATCCCCGGTGTCGTCGCCACCAACGTCGACATCAAGAACTGCAAGAACCCCACCTTCTCCTCCGACGGCACCAACACCCTCGCCAACACCGCGCCCCAGCCCTCCGAGTGCGACAAGAAGGGCGCCACCCAGTGCGAGATCGGCACCGGCGGCAACAAGGCCCCCACCCAGACGGGCAGCGCCTCCGGCGGCGGCTCCGGCACGGGCGGTAGCGGTGCCACGGGCGGCGGCACCGGCGGCACCGGGGGCGGCGCGGCGACCGGCGGTTCCGGCACGGGCGGCACCGGTGGCGGCGGCAGCGCGGCCACGGGAGGCGGCGGCGCGGACGGCGGTGCGACCGGCGCTGCCGACGGCGCCGCAGCCGCCGCCGACGGCGGGGAAGGAGCGGTCGACCCGCAGACGGGCAAGCCGCTGGCGGCGGGCGACCTGTTCGGCATCCCCGTCACCACCTCGTCCAGGATCGGCGGGGCACTCCAGACGGCCCTGATGCTGCTCGGGGTGCTGATCCTGGTGACCCTGACCGTGGGCCCGCCGCTGCTGACCCGGCATCTGGCCCGCCGTCGCGCCGGAGGCGGCTCGTGATGCGCCGCTCACGTCTCCCGCGGCGCGGCCGACGTGCCCTGCGCCTGCTGCTGGGCTCGCTCTGCCTGGCCCTGCTGCCCGTGGTGGCCACCGGCGACCTCGTGCCGGGCGGCGCGCGGCCCGCGTACGCCGCCGGCGCGGAATCCCCGGCGACGGTCTCCGGAAGCGGCGAGTTCGCCGGCCTCGAGGTGACCGTCAGCCAGACCCGCAACCTCGTGAACCAGGTCGTCAAGATCTCCTGGACCGGTGGTACGCCGACCGTCTCGGAGACCGCGTACTCCGCCAACTACCTCCAGATCATGCAGTGCTGGGGCGACGCGGCGACCGGACCCACCACCGACCAGTGCCAGTTCGGCGGCTCCTCCGCGCTGGGCGCGGGCGCCGGCAACCAGTCGGCCGGCGCGTACACCAACAGCCGCCAGCTCAACTACGGCGACCGCCTCAAGGACGCGGAGAACCGGCCGCTGCCGCCCGCCACACCGAGCGGTATCTCGTACGCCCCCTTCCGCACGGTCAACGACGACCCGGTCAGCCCGGGCAACTGGAACGAGTTCTTCGACGTCAACAGCACCAACGAGGTCCCCTACGCCCGCACCAACGCCCGCGGCGCCGGAGAGGTCTGGTTCGAGACCCAGACCGCCATCGAGGCGCCGGGCCTGGGCTGCGGCGCGGCCGTCAAGGACACGGCCGGCAGGGCCGCCGGCCGCGGCTGCTGGCTGGTGGTCGTCCCGCGCGGCACCACCGAGATCGACGGCAGCCCGTACACCTCCCAGTCCGGCGGGCAGCTCCAGTCCTCCCCGCTCAGCCCGGCCAACTGGAAGCACCGCCTGGTCTTCCCGCTCGGCTTCGAGCCGCTCGGCAGCTTCTGCCCGATCGGCGCCGAGGAACGCGGCACGCTGGGCAGCGAGATGGCCGCCGAGGCCGTCACCCGCTGGCAGCCCGCCCTGTGCCAGACCGGCGCCAAGGCCATCTACGGCTACGCCCAGGTCCCGGACGAGACCGCCCGCGTCAAGCTGCTCTCCGGCAGCCCCGGCCTGGTCTTCGTCGGCCGCGCGGCCGCGGCGTCCGAGTCCCGCAAGCCCGTCTACGCGCCCGTCTCGCTCTCCGGCATCACCATCGGCTACTTCATCGAGAGCCAGGCCGGCTTCAGCGCCCCCGACGAGGTCAAGGCCCGCAACGGCACCCGCCTGTCCACCCTGCGCCTGACCCCGCGGCTCGTCGCGAAGCTGCTGACCGAGTCCTACCGGGACGGCAACTCGCGCTTCGCCGAGAGCACCGCGAAGAACCCCGACAACATCGGCCGCGACCCGGAGTTCCTGCGCCACAACCCCGAGTTCGCGGGCCTCGACTTCCCCGGCCGGCTCGGCGACGCCCTCGTCCCGCAACCGCTCGCCGACACCACCCGCCAGCTGTGGGAGTGGGTGGCGCAGGACCCGGCCGCCAAGGAGTTCCTGCGCGGTGTGCCCGACAACTCCGGGACGCACGGGGACCGGGCGTTCGCGGGGATGGCCGTGAACCCGCACTACAAGGACATGGCGCTGCCCATCGACAGCTTCCCCAAGAGCGACCCGTACTGCCAGCCCTTCGACGACCGGCCGTCCGCCCCGCTCTGCGTCCAGGACAAGCACCCGTACGCGAGCGACATGCACGCCGCCGCCCGCGCCGCGAGCCGCGGCGACTCCCTGGCCCGTACCTCCTGGGACGCGACCGCGACGCCCCCCGCCTACAAGAAGGACCCGCCGCAGCCGGCCGGCGCCCGCGCGGTCCTCGCCGTCACCGACACGGCCACCGCCGACCGGTACGGTCTGGTGCGCGCCGAACTCCTGAACTCCGCCGGCCGGTTCGTGGCCCCCGAGCCGGCCGCCCTGGCCGCCGCCGCGGGCGCCCGTACGCCGGGTCCGGACGGCACCAGCCTGCCCGACCCCGCGGCGAAGGACCCGGCGGCCTACCCGCTGACGGTGCTGACGTACGCCGCGACCGTGCCCGCCGACCTGACGCAGACGGAGGGCCGTGACTACGGCGCCCTGCTGACCTACGCGGCCGGTCCCGGCCAGACCTCGGGCGTGGCCGCGGGCACCCTGCCGCACGGGTACGCCCCGCTGCCCGAGAGCCTGCGCGCCCAGACCCGGGAGGCCGCGCGCAAGATCGCCGCCGAGGCGGGCCGCAAGCCCGCCGGGCTCGGTGGTGACGGGGGCGCCGGCTCCACCGGTGGCTCGGGCGGCTCGGCGGCCGCCGCGGGTGGTACCGGGACCGGAGGGTCCGTCGGGGGCGGCGCCGGGAGCAGCACCGGAGGCGGCACCGGGGGCAGCGGCACGGGAGGGTCCGGCGGCGGCGCCGCGGCCGCCTCGGGCGGCGCGGCCCCGGCCGTCGCCGCTCCGGCCGCGCCCGCCGCGCAGGCCGCCGGCCCGGCACCGGCCGCCGCTCCCGCCGCCGAGGCGGTGGGCGACACCCCGCGCTGGGTGGTCGGCGCCGTCCGCTACACCCTGCTGATCTGTCTCCTCGTGGGGGCGCTCGGGGCCTTCGCCGGCCCGCTGCTGCCCCGCTACCTGCCCCTTCTGCGCGCCCGTATCGCCCAGCGCGCCGTCAGGAGGTGATACCCGGACACATCGTCTGAATTCGTCCGCGCCAACGGAACCGCACCCCACGCGTGCCGGGTACCACCCGGGGCGCAGCCTATCCGAGAGGTAAACCCGCGTGAACAAGAAGAAGATCGCATTCGCCGCCGCGGCGGCCGCCCTGGCGCTCGGCGCCGCCGGCAGCAGCATCGCCTTCGCCGACCCGGCCGGGCAGCCGCAGTACCGCCAGCTCTCCGGCGTCGGCTCCGACACCACCCAGGACGTCATGAACGGTCTGGCCGCCGCCATCACGGTGAACGGTCAGAAGGTGCTGGGCTCCTACGACGCCACCGGCTCGGCGAACGTCACCACCAAGGACCCGGCGACCAACCCGAACTGCACCATGGCCCGCCCCAACGGCAGTGGCGCCGGCCGTTCCGCGCTGCTGAACTCCCTGCAGGCGAACAACGGCTGCCTGGACTTCGCCCGCTCCTCCTCCCTGAACCTGGCGGCCGCGGCCCCCGGTCTGACCTACGTGCCCTTCGCGGTCGACGGCGTCAGCTACGCCATCACCCCCGGTTCGGCGATCCCGCGCAAGCTGTCGCTGACCGACCTGAAGGCGATCTACCACTGCGACCCGAACTACGTCGGCACGGGCCCGAACTACGACATGACGGTCTACCTGCCGCAGGCCGGCTCCGGCACCCGCAGCTTCTGGCAGTCCCAGATGGGCATCACCGAGGCCGACGTCGTCGCGGGCGTCTACCCCTGCATCAAGGACAAGAAGGCCGGCGCCCCGGTCCAGGAGCACGACGGCCGCGTCCTGGACGACTCGGCGATCGTGCCCTTCTCCATCGCCCAGTACCAGGCCCAGTCCTCCCAGACCATCGCCGACCTGCGCGGCCGCGCCATCCTCGGCACGATCGACGGTCTCGCGCCCACCGTGCTCAACAACGGCTTCGGCGTGAAGCGCGACGTCTACAACGTCATCCCGACCAGCAAGGTCGCCACCGCGCCCTGGAGCACGGTCTTCGTCGGCGCGAACTCCGAGATCTGCAAGCAGACCTCGGTGATCAACACCTACGGCTTCGCCACGAACCCGAACTGTGGCGACACCACCAAGCAGACCCCCTGATCGCGCACCGCACGTTCCCGCACGTCACCGCACTTCCCTGATCGTCCCTGCTCTTCCCTGCTCTTCCCTGATCTTCCCTGATCTTCCTGAGCTTCCGATTCTGGAGACCGTAGTGCTGAAGAACAGAGTGTCCCGCGCACTGGCGCTCGGCGTCGCCGCCGTGACCACCGCCTTCGCGGCGGGCCTGGCGGGCGCCTCCGCCGCGTACGCCGCCCCGATCGGCACCATCGACATCAACCCGGCGACCGGCGCCGACACCTCCGGCATCGCCTTCACCACCTCCGGCGCGTGCCCCGCCAACGCCACCAACGTGCTGGTGAAGGTGGAGGGTTCCGGCTTCCCGGCCGGCGGCCTGAACGTGGTCGGCAACTCCCCGATCTCCACGTACCCGACCGCCCCCAACGGCGGCATGGTCATCCCGCTGTCCTCCACCATGCGCGACTACGCCAGCCAGGCGGGCTTCACCACCCTCCAGGGCAAGTACGCGTTCACGGTGATCTGCCGGACGGCCTTCAACGGCACCAGCCTCGGCGACTTCACCGGTGCGGTCTGGTTCACCTCCAACACCACGTACCAGAACACCGACCCGGCGGTGAAGACCGACACCGCCACGTCGCTCGCCGTCACCCCGGCGGGCCCGGCCCAGGCCGGCACCCCGGTCACCCTCACCGCCACGGTCACCCCGGGCGGGGCCGGCGGCACCGTCCAGTTCAAGGACGGCGGCACCAACCTCGGCACGGCCGTCACCGTCGCGAACGGCACCGCGACCCTGACCACCAGCAACCTCACCGCGGGCACGCACGACCTGACCGCGGTCTTCACGCCGGCGAGCGCCTCGTACAACGGCTCGACCTCCGCCAACGTCTCGTACGTGGTCCAGGCCGTCCCGGCGGCGCAGACCACCACCGCCCTCGCCGTCTCCCCGGCCTCCACCGCGCCGCAGTTCAGCCCGGTCACCCTGACCGGCACGGTCACGCCCGCGGGCGCGGCCGGATCGGTGAAGTTCACCGACACCGTGGGCGGCAACACCACCACCCTGGGCACCGTCCCCGTCGCGGGCGGCAGCGCCGTCCTGACCACCAGCAACCTGCCGGTGGGCGACCACTCCTTCACCGCCGTCTTCGTGCCGGCCGACTCCGGCGCCTTCACCGGCTCCGACTCGGGCGCGATCCCCTACGTGGTCGGCGCGTTCGCCGGCGTCTCCGCGTCGGAGACCATCACCACCACCGTCAACGCCGGCGCGCTGGTGATCAGCGTCGCCAACCCGCAGGTCACGCTGCCCTCGCCGGTCCTGAACGCCGACGGCGACCTGCTGACCACCGCCGGTTCCATCAACCCGGTCACCCTCACCGACACCCGCGCCGGCAACCCCGGCTGGACCGTCAGCGGCCAGGTCACCGACTTCTCCGACGGTGCCACGCACGGCATCAACGGCCAGAACCTCGGCTGGTCCCCGAAGCTCGTCGACAAGGCGCCCGCGCAGACCGTCACCCCCGGCTCCGTCGTCCCTGCGGCCCACGGCGCGGCCACCGGTGACGCCGGCACGGCGGGCCTGAAGTCCGCCCGCACCCTCGCCAACGGCACCGGCCTCGGCACCGCGCACGTCACCGCCGACCTGGCGCTGAACGTGCCGACCTCGACGGTGGCCGGCACCTACACCGCCACCCTCACCCTCACCGCCATCTGATCCAGGCGTGAGCCTCGGGGCGGAGCGGGCCCTTCCCAGCCACACCGGCCCGTTCCGCCCCGCCCCTGACGCCTCGGTCCCCACCCGCACCCCGTCTTCTCGAACGCGCCGGCTCCGCCCGGCCCCGCCCGGATCGGACGCCCCGCGCATGACCTCTTCCGCCGTCGACCTCGCCGCCCGGCCCGGGCCAGGGCCCCGGACGCGGACCGCCACCGCCCTCACCCGGGCCCTCGCCCCGGTCGCGGTGCTGCTCGCCGCCCTGGTGCTGCTCGCGCTGCTCCCCGCACCGGCCGCGCACGCGCAGGACGGCAAGGCCACCTTCGGTGTGCAGCCCGCCGGCCCCAAGGAGCCCGACGCCCGCCCGCACTTCTCGTACGGGGTCACCGGCGGAGCCGCGACGCGTGACCAGATCGCCGTCTGGAACTACGGCGACAAGCCCCTCGACCTGGCCGTCTACGCCAGCGACGCCGTCAACACCGTGGACGGCGGCTTCGACCTGCTCCCCGGCGGCCAGGTCCCCAAGGACGCGGGCAGCTGGATCAAGCTGGAGAAGGACAAGGTCACGGTCCCGCCGAAGGGCAACGTCATCGTCCCCTTCACCCTCGCCGTCCCCCGCGACGCCACCCCCGGCGACCACACCGCCGGCATCGTCGCCACCCTGGCCGGCGACGGCGCGGACAGCCAGGGCAACAGGGTCCGCCTCGACCAGCGCGTCGGCACGCGCGTCTACCTGCGTGTCGCCGGCGAGCTGACCCCGAAGCTGGCCGTCGAGGACGTCAAGGCCTCGTACGAGGGCACCTTCAATCCCTTCGGGACCGGCTCGGCGACCGTGACGTACACCCTGCGCAACACCGGCAACGTCCGGCTCGGCGCCCGCCAGGCCGTCCGGATCAACGGGATGCTCGGCGGCTCCGTCACCGCGGGCGGCCTGAAGGACCTCGGTGACCTGCTGCCCGGCAGCTCGCTGACGATCACGGCGAAGGCGAACGGGGTGGTGCCGGGCCTGCGCGCGTCGGCCGTCGTCTCCGTCCAGGCGGTCGCCACCCGCGAAGGCGTGGACCCCAAACTCCCGTCCGTGACCCGTTCGGTGTCGCTGTGGACGGTTCCGTGGACGCTGCTCGCCCTGGTCCTCGCGATCGTCGCGGGCGGGGTGTGGCTGTGGCGCCGCCGGCGCCTGGCCCGGGCGGCGGCCACCGCGTCGGCCGGCCGGCGCACCACCACCGAGATCGCCCCGAAGGAGCCCATCGTGCAGTTCTCCCGTCCCACCCGGCGCGACGCGGCAGGAATCGCCGTGTTCACCGCCGCCCTCGCGGCCCTGGCCGTCACGGCCGCGGTCGCCGTGCCCGGGGCCGCCCAGGCCGCCCCGGCCGGCACGGCGGTGATCAACCCGGCCACCGGCCTGGACACCACCAGCGTCGACCTCACCACCTCGGCGGCCTGCCCGTCGCCCGCCACCAACGTCCTGGTGAAGGTCACCGGCAAGGGTTTCCCGGCCGAGGGCAAGAACGTGGTGGGCAACTCCCCGATCTCCACGTACGGGCAGGCGCCCTCGGGCGGCATCATCATCCCGCTCACGATGACCATGCGCGACTACGCCAACGAGGCCGGCTTCACCACCCTGGAGGGCCGCTACGACCTGAAGGTGGTGTGCCGCAAGGCGTTCGGCACCGAGACGTTCGGGGACTTCACCGGTTCGATGTGGTTCACCTCGAACACCGAGTACCGCACCACCGACCCGTCCGGCGGCGGCCAGCCGACGCCGACGCCCACCCCGACGCCCACCCCGACCCCGACGCCGACCACCACCCCGACGGCGACGGGCACGCCGTCGCCCACCCCCACCACCACCCCGGACCCCTCCGGCAGCGCCTCGCCGACGCCGACCTCCACCGCCACCGCGACGGGCGGTCCGGGCCTCGGGCTGACCACCAACGTCACCACGGGCGGCGCGGGCACCACGGCCGGCGGCACCGGGGGCGGCGGCACGACCGGTGGCTCCGGCTCCAAGCCGGGCGGCAGCCTCGCCGACACCGGTACCGACGCGGGCACCCTCGCCCTGATCGCCGCGGCCCTCGTCCTGATCGGCGGCTCGGCCGTCTGGTGGGCCCGCCGCCGCGGCCTGCTGACCTTCCCGCGTGCCTGACGGCACGTGACGCGACCGACCATCGGAGAACGACAGATGACCGCCACCTCCACCCCGCCGGTGGACGTGCGCCCCGACCCCGCCGGAGCCGGCCCGGCCCCGGCGGGGCGGGCGTCCGCCGGCCACCCGGCCGGGCCGTACGCGGGGCGGCCCGGGCGCGGCGCCGGGTCCACCGGGTCCGCCGGGCCGTCCGCCGGCCCCGGCCTGTGGGCCACCGGGGCCGCCCTGGCCATCCTGGGCGCCCTCCTGCTCGGCTTCGTCGCCGAGGTCGGCCCCCTCGGCAGCCTCCGGCACGAGCGGGACCGCCGGGTGGGGTACGCCGAGCTGCGGGGCGGGCTCGCCAACGCCACCGCCCCGGTCGGCCCCACCTCGGTCGGCACGCCCGTCGCGCTGCTCACGATCCCGCAGATCGGCCTGCGGGAGGTCGTCCGCGAGGCGACCACCGCCGACGTCCTCGCCTCCGGTCCCGGACACCGGCGCGACACCGTCCTGCCCGGCCAGCCCGGTACCAGCATCCTGATGGGCCGGCAGGCCGGCTACGGCGGCCCGTTCGCCCGCATCGGCGACCTGGAGAAGGGCGAGACCTTCACCGTCACGACCGGGCAGGGCGAGCACGAGTACCGGGTGCTCGGCGTCCGGCGCGCCGGGGACCGGCAACCGGTCAGGCCCAAGGGGGACGCGGGCCTGCTGACCCTGATGACCGCCGACGGCACCCCGTACATGCCCCGGGGCGTGCTCCAGGTCGACGCCGAACTGGTCACGCCCGCCCAGCAGTCCGGGGGGCGCACCCCCGGCCGGCTGGCCGCCGACGAGGCGCCGATGGCCGGTCAGCCCTCGGCCTGGATCCCGCTGATCCTGTGGGGCCAGGCCCTGCTGGCCGGGGCGGCCGCGCTGGCCTGGGCCAGGGTCCGCTGGGGCCGGCCCCACACCTGGCTGGTGGGCTTCCCCGTGCTGGCCGCCCTCGGCCTCGCGGCGGCCGACCAGGCCGCCCTGCTCCTGCCCAACCTCCTGTGATCGAGGCCCCCATGACCACCGAGACGCTGCCCCTGCCCGTGGTACCCGCGGTGCCCTCCTCCTCCCTGGAGGCCCGTTCCCTCTCCGCCTGGTTCGGCGGCCGCAAGGTCTTGAACCGGGTGTCGCTGACCATGCCGGGCGGCCAGGTGACCGCCCTCATCGGCCCCTCGGGCTGCGGCAAGTCGACCTTCCTGCGCATCCTCAACCGCATGCACGAGCTGATCCCCGGCGCGGAGCTCGCGGGCGAGGTGCTGCTGGACGGCGAGGACATCTACGCCCGCGGCCGCCGCCTGACCGATGCCCGCCGGATGATCGGCATGGTCTTCCAGAAGCCGAACCCGTTCCCGGCGATGTCGGTCTACGACAACGTCACGGCGGGCCTGAAGCTCACGGGCGTGCGTGCCTCGGCGGCACAGAAGGACGACCTGGTGGAGGAGTGCCTGACCAAGGCGGGCCTGTGGAAGGAGGTCCGCGACCGGCTGCGCCAGCCGGGCGGCGCCCTCTCGGGCGGACAGCAGCAGCGCCTGTGCATCGCCCGCTCCCTGGCGGTCCGGCCGCGGATCCTGCTGATGGACGAGCCGTGTTCGGCCCTGGACCCCACGTCGACGCGCCGCATCGAGGAGACCATCCGCGAACTGGCCGACGAGGTCACCATCGTGATCGTCACCCACAACATGCAGCAGGCGGCCCGCGTCTCGGACCAGTGCGCCTTCTTCCTCGCGGAGCAGGGCACCCCGGGCCGGATCGTCGAGCACGGCCCGACCCCGGCGATGTTCTCCAGCCCGACCGACCAGCGGACGGCGGACTACGTGGAGGGGCGCTTCGGCTGAACCGCGCCCGCCGGGTCACGGGAAGGGCCCCGGACCGCCGCGGTGACGGCGGCCCGGGGCCCTTTCCTCACATGTGTCTCACGCGGTCGGGAAGTTGTCGGCGGAGCGGATGCGGTCGCGGATCCAGACGCCGGCCGGCTTCAGGGACGACGTACCGGTCCAGGGGCCGTTGGCGTTGCAGGTGCCGTCCTTGAAGACGGCGCCCGAGCGCCAGTCGTCGGAGAAGTTCCAGTTGACCCAGCTGATCTTCTTCGAGGCCATCAGGTCGAGGTACTTCTGCGACATCGTGAAGTCGTTCGCGCCCTCACCGGCGTAGTCCTGGGTGCCGAATTCGGTGACGAACATGGGGATGCGATCCGCCGCCCGGGAGAGCGCGTTCAGGTACTCCTGGCCGTGCGAGGCGGCGTAGAAGTGGAACGTGTACATGATGTTGGAGGCGTTGACCCGGTTGTTCACGACCTCGGACTCGGTGCCGCCCTCGGACACGCCGAGCGAGGACCAGGCGCGGGTGCCGACCAGGACCGGTGCGTCGCCGTCGATGGCGCGTATGTGCGGGATCATCGTCTCGGCGTAGCTCTTGATCCGCGACCAGGAGACCCCGCTGGGCTCGTTGGCGATCTCGTAGAGGACGTTGTTCTTGCCCTTGTGGCGGTTGGCGATCTCCGAGAAGAAGGTCTTCGCACGGGGGGTGTTGGCGTTCGGGTCGCCCGGGTCGAGCATGTGCCAGTCGACGATCACGTACATGCCGCGGGCGGTGGCCTGCTCGATGAGCGAGTGGGCCAGGGCGGTGAACCTGGCCGGGTCGGTCTCGTAGCCGCCCTCCTGCACGTACGTCGAGACGCGCAGCACGTCCGCGTTCCAGTCCTTGGCGAGGGCGTCGAGCGAGCCGTTGGTGAGGCACTGGGCGTACCACTGGGTGCCGTGCGAACTCATGCCGCGCAGCTGGACCGGTTTGCCGTACTGGTTGCAGAGCTTGGTGCCGCAGACCGTGAGCTGTCCGTTGATGCCGACCGGCGTGGTGCCGGGCTGGGGCGGGGTGGTGCCCGCGTCCACGGACAGGTGGTCCACGTTCGGACCGCCGTTGGCGGTGGTGGCGGTGGCGCGGACGGTGTTGGCCCCCGCCCGGAGGGTGGCGGTGAGGCCGCCGGTCGTCCAGGAGGTCCAGCCGCCGGTGCCGTTGAAGGCCTTGTCGGTGGCCACGGGCGTGCCGTTGACGGTGATGGTCATGGGGCGGTCGGCGGTGGTGCCGTTGGCGTAGCGGAACGTGAGCGCGGCGCTGCCGGCCTGCGCGGCGTTCACCGTCCACTCGACGTAACCGCCGCTGACGTTGTCGTAGTTGACGAAGCCGGATCCGGTGTACCCGGCGTGGTTGGACTCGACCAGTCCCTTCGAGACGCGGGCCGCTTCGGCTTCGTGGACCACGGCCGCGGCGGATGCGGCGGCCGCGGCGGCGGGGGATGCGGGGGGAGCGGCGGCGGTGGCCGCCGAGCCGCCCGCCAGTCCGGTGAGGAGAGCGCCGGACAGGATGCCGGAGCCGGCGAGGCCGATCAGGCGGAGGCGTGGGGATCTCAAGGTCTCTCCATCTGTTGACGATCGTGCGATCGTAAGGAAAGTTTCCTGACGGTAGAGACATGGATAGCGCCACTCCGGTCCCCACCACAAGAGGTCGGCAGCGAAACCCGCACGAGGCCGTCGCGCCGCCGCACCGGGCGGCGCGCGCGGGTACCGTCAGCCCGGGTGGGACAGGCCGGCCGAATCCAGCGCGGCGCCGACCTGGGCCGCCAGCGCGACGGCCACCAGACGGGCCGCCTCGGGCGGCAGGGGCCGGCCGGGGTGGGCGTCGAGGAGGAAGCGGCCGTAGTAGTGGCCGCCGCCGATCACCCGCAGCTCGGTCTCACCGTCCGGCCAGTCCGCGTACTCCGTGATCCGGCCCGGGCGGCGCAGCCATACGCCGCCGCCGTGCTCCAGCCGGGGCAGCCGCCCCGTCAGGTGCCCGTACTCGAAACGGCAGCCGCGCAGCCCCAGCAGCCCCACGAGCTGCGTGCGCGCGTACTCGACCACCGCTTCTGGCGAGCCGCCCTCCTCCGCGAGGCGGGCGGTTCCCTCGAGGCTCGACAGCTGGGCCGCGTCCGTGACCACCACCGCCTGGAGCCGGCGGCCGCGGACCGCCAGCTGGGAGACGAGCAGGCCGACGACGAGCAGGAGGACCGCCGACTGGACCTCGCCGCTGTCGGCGATGGTGAACTGCTGGTACGGCTTGGTCAGGAAGAAGTCGTACCAGGCCGCCGCCGAGAGGGCGGCCAGCGCACCGGCCGCACGCGTGCCCAGGGCGGAGACCGCGATCACGGCGACGACCATGATCAGTGCCTCGTTCGTCGCCGAGAGGTCCGTGCGGAAGGGCACGAGCGCGAGCGCGACGAGGAAGGGCACCACGAGGGCCGCGGCCAGGGCGATGCGGTCGCGGAACCGGTACCAGAACCCGGACATGTGCTGCCTCCCGCCCGGACGGGCCGTTCGTCGCGCCGGGCGCCGTCCGCAGAACGCCGCCCGGAACAAGCCTGCCCCCTGCGCGGAGCCGGAGCAGCGCGCGAGGGCCTGTCTTGACAGGCCTCTTACGCTGCCACGTCCGACGCGTATAAATCGCGTGAAGAGCGGCCGATCGGGCGTATGGAAGCCGCCAAGGACGCTGGTGATCCGCCCGTACGGCTTCGACGCTGTCCTGACTTGTTCATTCGGAGGGACACGGCGACATGGCCACACACGTAGAGAAGGCGATCACGACCGCTGAGGGGTCGCGTCAGGAGGAGCCCCCTGATACCGGCGCGACCGGGTCGGTGGACCGCCACAGGCTGACCGCGCTCCAGGGCCTCGCCGCGCTGTCGCTCGACGCCATGGCGTCCGTGGCGTACGGACCCGAGTCGATCGTGCTGGTGCTGGCGGCCGCCGGAGCCTACGGGCTGGGCTTCACCCTCCCGGTCACGCTCGCGATCGCCGCGCTCCTGGCGGTGCTGGTCGCCTCCTACCGGCAGGTCATCGCCGCCTTCCCGGACGGCGGCGGCTCCTACGCCGTGGCCAAGCGGCACCTCGGCCGGCGGACCAGTCTGGTGGCCGCAGCCTCCCTGATCCTCGACTACGTGCTGAACGTCGCCGTGTCCGTCACGGCCGGTGTCGCCGCCCTGACCTCGGCGTTCCCGTCACTGCACGGGGAGCGCGTCTGGATCTGCCTCGGCGTCCTGGTGGTGGTCACCGCCGTGAACCTGCGCGGCGTCGTCGACTCCGCCAAGGCCTTCCTCGTCCCGACCGCGCTCTTCGTCGGATCGATCCTCGCGATGATCACGGTCGGTCTCTTCCGCGACGCCCCGGTCAGCACCGCGTCCGCCGCCGGCCACGCCTCCGCGCTCGGTGAGGGCGCCACCGCGGTCGGCGCGCTGCTCCTGCTGAAGGCCTTCGCGGCCGGCTGCTCCGCCCTGACCGGCGTCGAGGCCGTCGCCAACGCCGTGCCGTCCTTCCGCGCCCCGGCCGCCCGCCGCGCCCAGCGCACCGAGGTCGCGCTCGGCGCCCTGCTCGGCGTCATGCTGATCGGCCTGTCGATCCTGATCGGCCGCTTCCACCTCCAGCCGGTCGAGGGCGTCACCGTCCTCGCCCAGCTCGCGGACGCCTCGTTCGGGCACAACCTGGCCTTCTACGTCGTCCAGTTCGCCACCATGGTGCTGCTGGCGCTGGCCGCCAACACCTCCTTCGGCGGGCTCCCGGTGCTGATGAGCCTGCTGGCCCGCGACAACCACCTGCCGCACGTGTTCGCGCTCAAGGCCGACCGCCAGGTCCACCGCCACGGTGTCGTCTGGCTGGCGCTCGTCTCCGCCGCCCTGCTCGTCCTCTCCGGCGGCGACACCAACACCCTCGTCCCGCTCTTCGCCATCGGCGTCTTCGTCGGCTTCACCATCTGCCAGGTCGGCATGGTCCGGCACTGGTACGGCGAGCGCGCCCGGGGCTGGCGGTCCAAGGCGGTCCTCAACGGCTTCGGCGCGCTCCTGACCGGCGTCAGCGCGGTCGTCGTCACCGCCACCAAGTTCACCGAGGGCGCCTGGCTGATCGTCGTGACGCTGCCGCTGATCGTCCTCGCCTTCGAGAAGGTCCACCGCGCCTACGCCGACATCGGCGAACGCCTCGAACTGGGCCGCGTACCGCAGCCGCCGCACCGCGCCCACTCGCTGGTCGTGGTCCCCGTCTCCGGTCTGTCCCGTCTGACCTGCCAGGCCCTCACCGCCGCCCGCTCCCTCGGCGACGAGGTCCTCGCCGTCACCGTCACGCATCCCACGGCCGAGGACCGGCAGGCCACCGAAGCCCTGCGCCGCGACTGGGAGCTGTGGAAGCCGGGCGTCGACCTGATCGAACTCTCCTCGCAGACCCGCACCCTCGGCCGCCCCGTCTCGGCGTACGTGCGCAAGCTCGCGCAGACCCACCCGGACGCGCAGATCACCGTCCTCATCCCGGAGACCGAACCCGCACGCCTGTGGCAGCGGCTGCTGCAGAACCAGCGCGGCTCCGTCGTCGCCCACGCGGTGCGCCGCGACACCGACGCGGTCATCTGCCGCCTCCGCTTCCGGATCACGGCGGAGGACGGGGCCGGGGGTTCCTGACGGCGCGGCGGCGCGGGTGGGGGCCGCGGCCGTGGTGGACCCGCGGCCCCCGACCCGCAGCCCCGCCCCGCGAACCGCTCCGGGTGCACCCGTACCGCCCACCCGGTAGCGTCGGGTAGGCGTGCTCCGTTCGAGCGTCCCGGAACGACCGGGAGGACAGATGACACTCCACCGGACGCCCCGTCGCCGCACGGCACGAGGACCGTGGGCCACATCGGCCGGCCTGGTCACGGGACTCCTCGTCACCGGCCTGCTCACCGCGCCCGCCCAGGCGCGCTCGCGCACCGACGCCACCGCCACCCCCGCCGCGCCGACCGGCACCGTCGCCCGGACGGTGGGCGACGCCCGGTTCGTACCGGGCCCCTGCCCGCGGACGCCGGAACCGGTCGAGGAGCTCGCGGGGGCCCGCTGCGGAACCCTCACCGTGCCCGAGAACCGCGCCCGCCCGAACGGCCGGACGATTCGGCTCGGAGTCGCGATCGTGCCCGCCACGGCCGGCACACCGAAGGCCGACCCCATCGTGTGGCTCGCGGGCGGACCCGGGGACGACGCGGTCTTCGAGGCGAAGCTGGCGGTCGACGGCGGCCTCAACCGCGACCGTGACGTGGTCCTCATGTCCCAGCGCGGTACGTACTCGGCCGAACCGGCGCTCCTGTGCCCGGGCATCGACCGGTTCGGCGGACGCACGGTCGGCCTCGTGTACGACGCCCCGTCCACCGGGCGCCTGCACGTCCAGGCCACCAAGGCCTGCCGCGACCAGCTGGCGGGCCGCGGCGTCGACCTCGGCGCGTACAACGACATCGAGAGCGCCGCGGACTACGAGGACCTGCGTGCCACGCTCGGCATCGAGCGGTGGAACCTGTTCGGCATCTCCTACGGCACCCACCTGGCGCTGACCTACATGCGGCTGCACCCCGAAGGGCTGCGCTCCGTCGGCATCGACGGCATCCTGCCGCCGTCCACCGCCGGTTCCGCCCAGACCTGGAGCAGCGCCCGGCAGGGCTTCGACGGCCTGTTCAAGGCCTGCGCCCAGCAGCCGGCGTGCAACGAGCGGTACCCGGACCTGCCGGCCACCTTCGACAGGCTCGTGCGCGACCTCGAGGCCGAGCCGGTCACCACCACCGTCACGCTCCCGGGCCACGACGAGCCGGTGAAGGTCGTCCTGGACGGCGGAGCCCTCGTGAACTGGCTGACCACCGCCACCCACGTGGCGCCCGAAGTGCCCCGCGCCCTGGACGAGCTGGCACACGGCAAGCCGCAGCGGGTCGCCCGGCAGTGGGCGGGCTGGAAGCTCAACCCCAAGGGCGTGGGCGTGGTCTCGCACGGTCTCGCCTACGGCATCTTCTGCAGCGAATGGACACCGTACGAGAGCGGGGAAGAGGCGCTGCGCGGCGGACAGGAGGCCTTCCCGTCCTTCCCCCGCTCGGTGCAGGCCCAGGCTCCGCAACTCACCTTCCTGCGTCCGGACTGCGCGGTCTGGAACGTTCCCGCGGCGCCGCGCTCGATCCGGGACGTCACCCGCGGCGACATCCCCACCCTCGCCCTGTCGGGCGGGTTCGACTCCCAGACGGGGGCGGACAACGGGCCGTACGTCGCCCGCACGCTGAGCAGGGCCAAGGTCGTCACGGTCCCGTACGAGCCGCACGTGGTGTTCGCCAGCTCGAAGTGCGCCCAGGAGATCACCGTCTCGTTCTTCGAGAACCCGGCCTCGCCGAAGACCGCGTGCCTGAACGGGCTCAAGGCGCCCGTGTTCGAGACCGGGCCCTGACCGGCCCGTCCCGTCGCCCCGTCCGCGCGCCCCGGCGGCCCGCCCCCTGGCCAGGGGGCGGGCCGCCGTCGGTTCAGGCGAGCGAGGCCACCGCTCGGAGAGCGGGATCCGGGGCGGTGGCCGGGCGGCGGCGCTGCGGGGCGGGCCGGTGCTGGTCCGTCGTGGGACCCGCGGTGTCCGTCAGGAGTGCCATGAGCGAGGACCGGGCGCGGGCGACGCGGGAGCGCACCGTGCCGACGGGACATCCGATGGCCTCGGCCGCCTCGGCGTAGGGCAGCCCCAGCAGCTGGGTGAGGATGAACGCCTCGCGGCGCTCCTCGGCGATCGTCGCCAGGAGTTCGGCGAGGGCGATGCCGTCCTCGAAGCCGGGGAGTCCCTGGGGCTGCGCCTGTTCGGCGGCGGTCTGCCAGTCGTCGCGGTCGGCCAGGCGCGGCCGGGCGGCGGAGCGGCGCAGGCTGTCCACGACGGTGCGGCGGGCGATGGACAGCAGCCAGGTCCGGGCGGAGGAGCGGCCCTCGAACCGGGCCAGCGCGGGGAGGGCGCGTACGAAGACGTCCTGGGTGAGGTCGTCGGCGGCCTGCGGGTCCGCGCTGAGGAACGCGACGTACCGCCAGACGTCGCGCTGGAGGGCACGGACGAACCGGTCGGCCTTGTCGGGGTCGCCGTCGCGTGCGGCGAGCGCCAGCCGCGTCACGGCTTCGTCGCTGCTGGGGGTGTGCCCGGCCGTCTTCGGCCCGGCGGGGTCCTGGCGGGTGCTCGGGGCAGGGGTCATCGCCACAAGGTCCTTACGCGCGTGGGGTGTCCGGCGCCGCGATCGGCGGGCCGGTGAGGTGTACGGCCTGCCGGAGGGCATGGCCGATGCCCGGGCCGCGACGGGGATCACACCCGCGCGTGCCCGGGGAGCCGGCTGTCAGATGACAGCGGTTCCCGCGGGCGGACCCCTCGAGGTGAGGACATGGATCAGGAAGAGCTGCCGCAGCGGGCTGCCGCCGCGCTCACGGCGTACGCGCAGCGGTGGCCGGTGCGGCACACGGGCCGGGGCGAGGAGGAGCCGCAGCGGTGTCCAGAGCCATGCCGCGGCGGTGCGCAGGAGCCGGAAGGCGGCCCGTTCGCCGTACGCGAGCCAGAATCCGGCGATGACGGCGGCCAGCAGGTGCGCCGCCAGCATGCCGGAGGGGGACATCGCCAGGTCGGCCATGGCGTGCGCGTCCGGCACCGGAGTGCCCGCCACGGCCTCCGGCACGCCGCCGTACGGGGTGTGGTGGGCGTGAGCGCCCGCCTCCGCCACGGCCGTCGTGCCGGGTGGCGGCTGGTGCACCTGGCCGCCGAGGCCCGCGTCGTCGACCAGGCGCGCGGCTTCGGACGGGGACAGCACCCTGTCCCCGCACGTCAGGTACTGCGCCCACTGCTGGGCGAAGGAGCCGCCCGGCGGCAGCGGTGGGACGAGGGACTGCGCGAGGGAGAAACAGGCGTGGAGCGTGGCCTGTACGGCGATCGCCACCGCGGTGACGGCGAGGAGACCGCGCTCGGTGCCGGCCAGCGACCAGGCGAGGGCCGCGGCGGCGACGAACGCGGCGGCCATGGCCCAACCGGGCACGGGCGTCCCCGACATGAGGACGTGGCCGGTGGCCGCGAGCACCACGCACAGGGCTGCGAACATCGCAGCCCGTACGGCTCGGGAACAGTGGCCTGGCGTCATGGCGGGCCTCATCCTCGCACCTCCGCCGTGACCGGTGCACGGGGGTGCGCCCCCTGTGAGGGGTCGGTGTCCGCTGTCCCGCGCAGGGCGCGTCATGTGACGCAGGACACGGCGGACGGGCGGAACTGGCAGGACTCCGGGGACGACTGACTGCGTATTCGGCAGGAGCGATCGACGTCAGAGGGAGGCGGCTGTGCCGGCGGAGAAAGTGGCGACCGCTGCGCCGGAAGGGAGGCGACGGTGGGCGGGCGGACAGCTCACCGGGCTCCTGACGGCCGCCATGGCCCTCTCGATGCTGCAGTTGTTCCTGATCGGCGCCCTCGGGCCGCGCCTGGTCGACGAGTTGGACGTATCGCCCTTCGTGCTGGGTCTGACGACGACGATCGGGTTCGGCACGGCGGCCCTGCTGTCGCCGGCGGGCGGCCGGATCGTGGACCGGGTGGGCCCGCGCCGCTCGCTGGTGGCCCTGCTCCTGCTCTCGGCCGGCGCGCTCACGCTGATCGGGGCGGCCCCGGGCGCCGGGCTGCTGCTCGGCGCGGTCGCGCTGGGCGGCGTGCCGCAGGCGCTGGCCAACCCGGCGACCAACAAGGCGATCCTGGCCGCGGTACCGCCCGCCCGCCGCGGTGCGGTCACCGGAATGAAGCAGTCCGGTGTCCAGTTGGGGGCGTTCGCGGCCGGGCTGCCGCTCGCGGCGCTCGCCGCGGGGCTGGGCTGGCGGGGTGCCGTGTGGACGGCCGCCGGCGCCGCGCTGCTGACCGGGCTGTGGGCGCTGCGCGCCCTCCCCGCCGACCCTCCCGTCCCCCCGGGCGGCCCCCGCACCTCGCTCGTCCCGCGCGGGACGGTCGCCTGGCTCGCGGTGTTCTCGCTGTTCCTGGGCTGCGGCATCGCCTCCGTGAACACCTACCTCGCGCTGTTCGGCGCGCGGGAGCTGGGGCTGGGGCCGACGGCGGCCGCGGCTCTGGTCGCGGTGCTCGGCGTGACGGGCATCGTGGGCCGGGTGGGCTGGTCGAGGGCGGCGCGTCCCGGCCGGGCCGAGTGGCTGCCGGGATGGCTCGCCTGCGGGGCGCTGGGCGCGGCCCTGCTGCTCGCGGCCGCGCTGGCCGTGGGCCCGCTGGTGTGGGCCGGCGCCGTGGCGGTGGGGGTGTTCGCCGTCTCCGGCAACGCCGTGACGATGGTGCTCGTGATGCAGCGGGCCGCGCCGGGGCGGGCGGGTCAGGACTCGGCGCTGGCCGCGGCCGGGTTCTTCGCCGGCTTCGCGGTGGGTCCGCCGCTGTTCGGGCTGCTGGTGTCGGGCGGCCGGTACGGGCCGGGCTGGCTGCTGGTGGCCGCGGAGTTCGCGGCGGCAGCCGGGGTCGCGTTCGCCTGGGCCGTGCGGGACCGCCGCGCGAGGGCGGTGCGGACCGCGTGACCGGCACGGACTGGGCCGGTCGTGCTCTGGCGTCGTTGATGGAGCGCGTCGGGGTGACCGACGTGGAGGTGGGCGACCGCTTTCCGCTCTACGCCGACCCCGACGACGGCAGGTGGACCACGACCGGCCGCGGTGCGTGGGCCGGCGGGTTCTGGGCCGGGCTGCTGTGGCTGCGGGCCCGGTACACCGGCGACCCGGCCGACCGCGTGACGGCCGCGCGGTGCACGGCCCGGCTGGCGCGCTGGGTGGACGCGGACACGGCGACCCGGGGCCTGATCCTCTGGTACGGAACGGCCCTCGCGGCGGACGACGACGCGGCGGCGGCGCTCCGGCGGGCGGCCGCCGAGGCCTGCCTGTCGGCACATGACCGCACGCTGGGTCTCGTGCCCTGGGGAGCGGCCTTCGGCGGGCCCCGCCTGCTGGCCCGGGTGGACGCCGTCCCCGGGATGCTGTCCCTGCTGGCCGGGGCGGGACCCGACGGAGCGGCGGCCGCGGCGGCCCACCTGCACCGGCACCTCGACCTCTGCCTCGGCGAGGACCTGACGCGCGGACCGTGGCCCGCGCCCGCGTGGCAGTTCACCGGGCAGCGGTGGCAGCCCCTGGAGGACCCGCTCCCCGGGTGGAGCCGGGGCCGTGCATGGCTCCTGCTCGCGGTGGCCGACGCCCTGCTCCACCCCCGGCTCGCGCGGGACCGGCCCGACCGGCTCGCGGAGGCGGCCGAACGGCTCCTGGCCCACGGGGGATTCCTGACCGGACCGCTGGTCCCGCCGGCCGAGGCCGAGCGGCCCGACGGCCCGCTCGACACCTCGGCCGCCGCCATCACCGCCGTGGCCCTGCTGAAGCTGGCCAGGGTCCCCGGGCCACGGGCGGAGCACTGCTCCTCCCGGGCCGTGGCGATCCTGCGCCGGCTGGCCGGGAGCCACCTCCACGGCGGGGCGGCGCCCGGGGCGCCGGCGGGACGGCTGGTGGACGGCTGCTACGACGCGGGCAGGGGGCTGGCCGTACGGCACGAACTCGTCTGGGGAACCTTCTTCCTGACGCTCGCGCTCGCCGCCCTGGACGGGGTCGTCGACATCACCGGCGTGTAGCGGCCCGGCCGACGGGGTCTACGCACCGTGGGCGCGCAGCACGCGGCGTGCCACGGAGGTGATGTGCAGTTCGTCCGGGCCGTCGAGGATACGGGCGGCACGGCCGCCCCGGAACAGGGCGGGCAGCGGGGTGTCCGGCCCGAGCCCCGCGGCACCGTGGACCTGGATCGCGGAGTCCGTCACCTGCTGCAGCATCCGTGCGGCGGCGACCTTGGCGAGCCCCACTTCGACATGGGCGTCCTGCCCGGCCGCGATCAGGGCCACGGCCTCGTGGACCAGCGGCCGGGTCGTGCGCAGGGCGAGGAGGGCGTCGAAGACGTGCTGCTGGACCAGTTGATGGCCGGCGAGCGGCCCGCGGGAACCGCTGCGGGTGGCGGCCCGCTCGCACATGAGGTCGAAGGCGCGCTGCGCCTGACCGAGCCAGCGCAGGCAGCGCAGGGTCCGCCCCAGCTGCAGCCGCTCTCCGGCGACGGCCAGCGCCCCGCCCACCTCGCCGACGACGTGGCCGGCCGGCACCGGCACCCGGTCGAGCTCGATCTCGTACTGGCCGGCCGCTCCGAACACCGGGAGCTCACGGACGACGCGGAAGCCGGGGGAACGCGTCGGTACCAGGAGCAGCGACAGCCCCTCGCGGTCCCCGGCGGAGCCGGCGGTGCGGGCCAGCACGGTGACCAGGTCGGCGTTCGCGGCTCCCGAGGTGAACCACTTGCGGCCCGTGACCACCCAGGAGCCGTCCGCGCGGCGTTCGGCCCGGGTGGCGGTCAGGAACGGGTCGGTGCCCGGAACACCGGGCTCGGTCATCGCGTAGCAGGTGCGGATCTCGCCGGAGACCAGGCGCGTGAGGTACTCCTCGCGGATCCGGCTCCCGCCGTGGCGCGCGAGCATCGTGACGTCGAGGAGGGGAAGGGAGCCGAGTGCCGCGGGCCCGTGATCGCTGGCGCCCTCGGCCTCGGCGAGTGCGGCGTACACCCTCAAGGCCAGCCCCCCGCCGCCCAGTTCCGCCGGGAGCGGCAGCGCCCACAGTCCCTCCTGGCGGGCCCGGACGCGCAGTTCGTCCAGGGCGGCCGCCGCCGCGGGCCCTCCCGCGTCCAGGAGCGGCTCGGACAGGATCACCTCGTCCCGGACGAACCGGGTGATCCGGTCACGCAACTGCGCCGCACCTGCGGCGGGTTGGGCCTGCGCGGTGGGGGTGGCGCCTGGGTCCGTCACTGCTTTCCTCCAGATTTCCGGGAACCCGTGGGAACGGTTGTCCGACTGTCTGTCCGTGGAACTGGTCGGGTGCGCAGGCTCCCGGGTTCCCAGGAATTCGCCCAACGTGCCGGTGCGGCCACCGCCGCGCCAGGAGAGGAGAGGCATGGCGTCACCAGCAACCACGCAGACGGTCCGGCCACTCGACACACTGCGCTTCGACACCTCGGGGCCGCCGCAGATCACGGACGTCGTGACGGACCGCCTCCGGCTGCTCGGCGCGCGGGGCGGGGACGCCGGCCAGGACGGCCCGGCCACCGGGCACGTCGTGATCACCGGCGCGGAATCCGGGCCGGTCCACGCGACCACGGGCTGGGGCGGCGGGAACGCCGGCCTCGTCGACGAGGCCACCGTGCAGGCCGCCACCGGCGTCATGGCCGTCCACGGCCGGCGCGACGGGAGCCCGCGCGGCCTGGCCGCCGACTACACGGCCACGGCCACCGCCGTCCTCACCGTCCAGGGGCTCCTCGCCACCCTGATCGGCTCGGCCCGGGGCGTCCGGGCACGGCAGGTCACCACGGGCGCGGACCGGGCCGGGCTGCTGGCCGTCTCCCAGTACCTTGCCGCCGCCGGGGCCGACGAGGGCGAGGCGGCCGATCTCGCGCCCGGCGGACCGCCCTTCACCTCCGCCGAGGGCACGCTCTTCGAGCTGGAGACCCTCGACCCCGGGGCCTGGGCCGCGTTCTGGAGGGCCCTGGACGCGCCCGCCGACGCGATGCGGGCCGGCTGGCGGCCCTTCCAGTTCCGGTACGCCACCGCCTGCGCCCCCTTCCCCGGGGCGCTGCACGAGGTCACGCGAGCCCACTCCCTGGAACGGATCCGGCAGGCCGCGGCCCTCTCCGGCGCGGAGGTGTGCGTCCTTAGCACGCTGGCCGAGCGGGCCGCCGAGCACGACGGGGCCGCGCCCTGGTCCCTGCGTCCGCTCGGGCCCGGAGCCAGGACCGCCGCGGCGGCCGAGCCCGCCGGCCGGCCGCTCGCCGGACTCACGGTGCTGGAGGCCGGCCGCCGGATCCAGGCCCCGCTCGCCGCGCACCTGCTGGGCCTGCTCGGGGCCGAGGTGATACGGATCGAGCCACCGGGCGGGGACCCGCTGCGCGGGATGCCCCCGGCCTGCTCGGGCATCTCGGCCCGCTGGCTCGCCCTCAACCGCGGCAAGCGGGCCGTGGAGATCGACATCAAGGCGGAGGCCGACCGGCGCCGGCTGCGCGAGCTGGCGGCCGAGGCCGACGTCTTCCTGCACAACTGGGCCCCGGGCAAGGCCGGCGAACTGGGCCTGGACGCCGAGGACCTCGCCGCCGTGAACCCGGGCCTGGTGTACGCGTACACCAGCGGCTGGGCCGACCGGCTGACCGACGCCCCCATGGGCACGGACTTCATGGTCCAGGCCCGTACCGGCGTCGGCGAGGCCGTACGCCCCGAGGGCGAGGCCCCGGCGCCGTCCCTGATGACCCTGCTCGACGTCCTGGGCGGGCTGACCGGCGCCGAAGCCGTGCTCGCGGGGCTGCTGCTGCGGGAGCGCACCGGGCACGGGGTGCGCGTCGATTCCTCCCTCCTCGGCGCGGCCGACACCCTGACCGCGCCCGCCCTGCGCCGTGCCGCGCGCGGTGCGAACCGCAGGCGGCCCGCCGGATTCCGCCGCCCGCTGCCCACGGCCGACGGCTGGGTCGCGCCCTCCGACGCGTGCGCGGCCGCGGCCGCCGCCCACGACCTGGGCGGACTCGGCACCCCGGACGCCCTGTCCCTGCTGGCCGGCCACGGCCTGACCGCCACCGCCGTCACCACCGACCTGGCCGACCTCCACCACGACACGCGCTTCGCCGGCTCGATCAGCCGCGACGCGCACGGTGCCCCTGCCGTTCCCGACCCCTGGAGCTTCAGATGACCGTCGTCCTGCACGACCTGCTGCCCGCCGAGCTCCGCCGCTCGTGGGTGGTCGACGGGACCTGCCCCGACCTCGACCTCTACAGCCTCTTCCGGGCCCGCCAGATCGCGAACCTGCACGCGACCGCCGTCCTCGACGCCAAGGGCAAGCTCTGTTACACCGCACTGGACCGCAAGGTGCGATGTCTGGCCGCCGGCCTGCGCGGCCTCGGCATAGGCCCGGGCGACGTGGTCGGCGTACAGCTCCCCAACAACCGCAATGCCGTCATCGCCGACCTCGCCATCGCGGCCATCGGCGCGATCGCCCTGCCCTTCCCCGTCGGCCGGGGCGTCCTGGAGGCCGAGTGCCTGCTGCGCCGGGCCGAGGCCGTCGCGGTCATCGCCGCGACCGAACACCGCGGCTCCCACCACGCCGCCGACCTGCTCACCCTGGCCCCCTCGCAGCCGGCCCTGCGCCACGTGATCGCCGCCGGCCCCGGAACGGCCCCCGAAGGGGCGGTCGCCTTCGCCCAGTTGCTGCGCTCGGACGCGACGGCCTTCACCCCGGCCCGCCCCGACCCCGACAGCGCCGCACGGATCCTGGTCTCCTCCGGCTCCGAGGCCGAGCCGAAGATGGTCGCCTACTCCCACAACGCGCTGGCCGGCGGGCGCGGCAACTTCCTCGCCTCCCTCATGCCGGACGGCACGCCCCCGCGCTGCCTGTTCCTCGTGCCGCTGGCCTCCGCCTTCGGCTCCAACGGGACCGCGGTGACGCTGGCCCGGCACGGCGGCACCCTCGTCCTGCTCGACCACTTCACCCCCGAGGCCGCCCTGGCAGCCGTACGGGAGCACGAGCCCACCCACATCCTGGGCGTGCCGACCATGATCCGCATGATGCTCGACCGGCTCGACGCCGACGGCGGTGCCCTGCCCTCCCCGACCGCCCTCGTCCTGGGCGGGGCGCCGCTCGACGAGACGACCGCCAAGGACGCGGCCCGGGCCTTCGGATGCCCCGTCGTCAACCTCTACGGATCCGCCGACGGGGTCAACTGCCACACCGGCCTGGCCCACCAGGTCCCGCCCACCGACAGCACCGGCGTGGTCGCGGGCCACCCCGACCCCCGTGTCGCAGAGATCCGTATCACCGACCCGGACACCCACGCGGCGCTGCCCGACGGCAGCATCGGGGAGATCATCTCGCGCGGCCCGATGACCCCGCTGTGCTACGTGGCCGCACCCGACCTCGACGCCCGCTACCGCACCCCCGACGGCTGGGTCCGCACCGGGGACCTCGGCTTCCTCGACGAGGAGGGCGCCCTGCACGTCGTCGGCCGGCTCAAGGACATCGTGATCCGGGGCGGCGCCAACATCAGCCCCGCCGAGGTGGAGCGCGAGCTGGCCGCCCACCCGCTGGTCCGCGACGTGGTGTGCGTGGGCGTGCCCTGCCCGGTGATGGGGGAGCGGCTGGCGGCCTGCGTCGTGCCCCGTACGGACGCGGCCCCCGAACTGGCCGGACTCGGCGCCCACCTGACCTCGCGCGGCCTGGAGCGGCGCAAGCACCCCGAGCTCCTGCTGCTGCTGGCCGAGCTCCCGCTGACTCCGGCGGGCAAGCCCGACCGGGCCGCCCTGCGCGAGCGCCTGATCGAGCGGCACGGACTGCGCGGCACGGACCCGGCCCCGCTCACCCCGGCCTGACGACGCGTGGGCCCGGGCAGCTCCGCGCTGCCCGGGCCCACGCGCGCGGGGCGGGGCGAGTGCCCCGCCCCGGGGCGGAAGAGATACGGAAAAGGGTTACGAGGTCATGGCCTTCTTCAGCTCGGCCGCCGCGTTGCGGTAGACCGGCAGCAGGTCGAGGTCCGTACCGGGGTAGTTGACGATCTTGACCTGCTTGGCGCCCGAGTCGGGCAGGACCGTCCCGGTCGACATGTGGGCGTTGTCGAGGACGAAGGCGGGCTTCTTCGCGGAGAGTTCGGCGAGCTGGGCCGGGGTCACGGCCTCGGGCCCGTACGTGCCCACCGGGGTGGCGCCCGCGAGCTTCGCGGCCCAGCCGGTGAAGACCTGGCTGACGACGGAGGGGCTCTTGCCGCCGGGCCAGGCCCCCTGGACGTCCTTGTTCAGCTGCGCGTACTCGGTGTCGAAGCCCGTCTTCCACCGGGTGGCGGCGTCCGCCGTGCCGAAGAGCCGGCCCAGCTTGTCGACCTCGGCCTTCACCTTGTCGGGGTCGTTGTCGAGGTTCACCTCCACCAGCTTCGCCTTCGAGCCCGCGGCCTCCCTGATCTTCGCCGCGTACGGCTCGAAGGGCGCGTAGAGCACGAAGTCGGCCTTGGCCACGGCGGCGAGGTCGGAGGGCTTGGGGTCGTAGTCGGGGGCGTGGTGGACGGACTGCGGGACGATGACCTTGACGTCCTCGGCGCCGGCGGCCTTGGCGAAGGCGCCCTCCCAGGTGGTGGTGACGACCACCACGGGCTTGTCCTTCTTCGCCTCGCCGCCGCTCTTGGCCGGTGCCGGGTCGGGAGCGATGTCGCTTCCGCACGCCGTGGTCAGGAGGAGCGCCGCGCTCAGTGCGACGAGGGCAGGGATACGGACGCGGGTGCGCGCCATGAGCTGATTCTCCGTTCGGGTATGAAATGTACGGCGAGGACGACGGCCCCCGCGGTCAGGACGAGGACCGGGCCCGGTGGCCAGTCCAGCCACAGGGCCAGGAGGAACCCCGTCAGGTTGACGACGACGCCGATGCCGATGGCCCACAGCGTGATCGACTTCAAGCAGCCGCCCAGGCGGCGCGCCGCCAGCGCGGGCAGCAGGGTCAGGGCGTCGACCAGCAGCGCACCGGTCAGTTTGATCGCCCCGGCGACCGCGATCGCCACCAGGACGAGCAGGGCGGCGGTCAGCGCCCGCACCGGCACGCCCGAGCACTGGGCGAGCTCGCGGTCGTAGAGCAGCAGACCGATCTCGCGCCGCCGCCACCAGAACAGGCCCGGTACGAGGACGGCGAGCACACCGAGCACGATCAGATCCGGCGTGCCCACCGACAGGATCGACCCCCACAGCAGCGCGAACGCACCGGAGGCGTTGACCCCCGACACCGCCATGAGCAGCAGGGCCGCGGCGATCGCCAGGCTCATCAGCAGTCCCATCGCGCCGGACAGGCCGTCCGGGGTCCGGGCGAGGGGAGCCACGCCCGCACCGGCGAGGGCGCACGCGACCAGTGCGCACAGCATGGGGTCGAGCCCGGTCAGCAGGCCGACCGCGATGCCCAGCAGCGCGACGTGCATCATCGCGAACCGGACCGGCATGATGTCGAGCCCGACGATGACCACCCCGATCACGGGCAGCCCGACCGCAGCGAGCAGCAGGGCGATCCCGGCCCGCTGCACGGGGACGAGCTGCAGGAGGGCGCCGAGGTCGGCGGTGGCGAGGGTCACCGCACCTCCCGCAGCCGGCCCGCCGCCATCTCCAGGACGCGGTCGCAGCGCTCCGCCAGGGTCCGGTCGTGCGTCACCACCACCAGGGTCACCGGCAGGGAGGTGAGGACGTCCGTGGCGTCCGCCTGCCCGTCGAAGTCGAGGGCGGCCGTCGGCTCGTCCGCCAGCAGCACCTGTGCCCCGGCGGCGACGCAGCCGATGGCCCGGGCCAGGTACATGCGCTGCAACTGGCCGCCCGAGAGGGTGTGCAGGGGGCGATCGGTGAACTGCGCGACACCGAGCCGGTCCGCCGCCTCGACGGCGTCCGCCGGGGCCGTGCTGCTGGCCAGCAGTTCGGATCCCAGCAGCGGGAACCGGCCCGCCGCGGGCTTCTGCGGGATCCAGGCGCACGCCCTGCGCCGCCAGGCCCACTCCGCCGGTGACCCGGTGCCCCGCCCGCCGACCGTGATCGACCCCGACACCTGCCGGTGCAGGCCCAGCACGGCACGCAGGAGCGTGGTCTTGCCCGAACCGTTGGTCCCGGTCAGCGCCACGCGCTCGCCGGCCGCGATCTCCAGATCCACGTCGGCGACCGCCTCGACCCGGCCGTGCCGGCAGGCCACCTGGCGCATCTGTACGTCCAGCCCGCCCATCCCACCCACCTCGATCCTCACGTAACGGCAGGGGCGCGAGAGGAGGTCCGCCCGTCGCCCACGCGGCAGTAGTCGGACGGCGGACGTCCCGAGTTCCCGGGCGACGGAAAATCGCTCGGGATCCCCCTGTGCCGGGAGCGGAGGGCGTCGGTGACGTCCGGTCAGCTCCCGCTGACCGGGTAGGGGACGAACGTGCTGCTGTTCTCGTCGACGGCCAGGGGCCGGCCCAGGGGCGGGACGGCGCGCTGGGGGCAGTCGAGACGTTCGCAGAGCCGGCAGCCCATGCCGATCGGGGTGTCGGCCCCGGTGTTGCCGAGGTCGAGGCCGTCGGAGTAGACGAGCCGGGAGGCGTGGCGGATCTCGCAGCCGAGGCCGATGGCGAAGGTCTTGCCGGGCTCGCCCCAGCCGCCCTGGTGCCGGGTGACGGCCCGGGCGGTCCACAGATGGCGCTGCCCGTCGGGCATGGCGGCGACCTGGACGTGGATGCGGCCGGGGGAGGCGAAGGCCTCGTAGACGTTCCACAGCGGGCAGGTGCCGCCGGCGCGGGAGAAGTGGAAGCCGGTGGCGGACTGCCGCTTGGACATGTTCCCGGCCCGGTCGACCCGTACGAAGGAGAAGGGAACCCCGCGCAGCCGGGGGCGTTGCAGGGTGCTGAGGCGGTGGCAGACGGTCTCGTAGCCGAGCCCGAAGTGGTCGGTGAGCCGCTCGATGTCGTAGCGGAACTCCTCGGCGGCCGTGTGGAAGGCCCCGTACGGCAGGATCAGCGCGGCGGCGAAGTAGTTCGCGATGCCGATCCGGGCCAGGGCGTGGGCGGGGGAGTCCTGCGGGAAGTCCTCGGCGGCCAGCCGGTCCAGCTCCGCCCCGTACTCCAGCAGCGCGAGCTGGGTGGCCATCCGGAACGCCTGCTGGCCCGGCCGCAGCCGGTTCGACAGGTGCAGGACCCGGCTCGCGCCGTCGTAGTGGTGCAGCCGGTCCGAGTCCGCCGCGAGCCGTACCCGGTGGCGCTCGGCGAGCCTGCGGGTGAGGGCGTGCAGGACGTCCCCCGGGCGGATCCCGATGGCGCGGGCCAGCTGCTCGGCGGCCAGATCGGTGTCGTGGAGGTAGTTCTGCCGGCGGTAGAAGAACTCGCGGATCTCCTCGTGGGGTGAACGGGGCGTGTCCGCCGCGCCGCCGTCCCTGCCGTCGGCCGCATCGGCGAGCTGCTCGGCGAGCAGCTGACTGCGCCGGCCGAGGTCGAGGAGGACGGCGGCGACGGCGGGCATACGGGAGGCGAGCTCGGCGAGGTCCGCGGGGGACACCCGGGCCTCGGCGACCTCTCCGGCGAGCGCCTCGCGCAGGTCGGCGACGAGCCGGCTGGTGTCGCGCTCCGAGAAGAACCCGGGGTCGACGCCGAAGGCCTCGGTCACCCGGAGCAGCACCGGGACGGTGAGCGGGCGCGAGTCGTGCTCCATCTGGTTGAGGTAGCTGGGCGAGATCCCCAGCACCCGGGCCAGTTCGGCCTGGCTCATCCGCCGCTCCTCGCGCAGCCTCCGCAGCCGTGCTCCCGCGTACGTCTTGCTCACCCGGCCTCCCTCGGCCTCGCTCCGGCCGCTCCAGGGTACGCGCGATCATGCCGTGGCCAGCCTTCGCAAACTTGGCAGATCCGGGCCGGAAGATTCGCAGAAGTTGGCAGACGTCCCTCATTGATGGCACTGCGTGCCGCTGTCAGAGTCGGTCCTGCGGCTCGCCGGACCCCGGCGGTCGAGGCGGACATCCGGGCACGATTCACGCCCTGACGTCGGAGATCCCGGCAGTTCCGGCTCGACTGCCCTGCACCGTTGCCCGTTCCACCCCCAGGTGGTCCGGCAGCCGCAACCCTTATGGCAAGGCACACAGTGCCAGCAGCGCATCGTGCGGTACGAGCGCGTTGGCAGACCAAGCGACTCATGGAGACGGTGACGGTGACGGTCATGGCAGACACGAACACGGCGGCAGCGGCGGCGGACCTCGCCGAGCGGTGGGCGACGGACCCCCGCTGGGCCGGGATCGAGCGCACCTACGGGGCCGAGGACGTGGTCCGGCTCTCCGGCAGCATCCGCGAGGAGCACACCCTCGCCCGGCGCGGCGCCGAGCGGCTGTGGCGCCGGCTGCACGAACTCGACTACGTCCACGCGCTCGGCGCGCTGACCGGCGGCCAGGCCGTCCAGCAGGTGCGGGCCGGGCTCCAGGCGATCTACCTCTCCGGCTGGCAGGTGGCCGCCGACGCCAACCAGGCCGGCCACACCTACCCCGACCAGTCCCTGTACCCGGTCAACTCCGTTCCGCAGGTGGTCCGTCGGATCAACAACGCGCTGCTGCGCGCCGACCAGATCGCCACCGCCGAAGGCGGCCACGACACCACCGACTGGCTAGCCCCGATCGTCGCCGACGCCGAGGCCGGCTTCGGCGGCCCGCTGAACGCCTTCGAGCTGACCAAGGCGATGATCGCGGCGGGTGCCGCGGGCATCCACTACGAGGACCAGCTCGCCTCGGAGAAGAAGTGCGGCCACCTCGGCGGCAAGGTCCTCGTCCCGACCTCGCAGCACATCCGCACCCTGAACGCGGCCCGGCTCGCGGCCGACATCGCCGACACCCCGACCCTGATCATCGCCCGCACCGACGCCCTCGCCGCCAACCTGCTCACCAGCGACGTCGACGAGCGCGACGCGCGGTTCACGACGGGCGAGCGCACGGCGGAGGGCTTCTACCGGGTGCAGAACGGCATGGCCCCCGTCATCGCCCGCGGCCTGGCGTACGCGCCGTACGCGGACCTGATCTGGGTGGAGACCGGCACCCCGGACCTGGCGCAGGCCCGCGAGTTCGCCGAGGCGATCCACGCGCGGTACCCGGACCAGATGCTCGCGTACAACTGCTCGCCGTCCTTCAACTGGAAGGCGGCCCTGGACGACGACCAGATCGCCAAGTTCCAGCGCGAACTGGGCGCCATGGGCTACAAGTTCCAGTTCATCACGCTGGCCGGCTTCCACTCCCTCAACCACGGCATGTTCGACCTCGCCCGCGGCTACGCCGAGCACGGCATGACCGCGTACGTCGACCTCCAGGAGCGCGAGTTCGCCGCCCAGAAGCACGGCTTCACCGCGGTCAGGCACCAGCGCGAGGTCGGCACCGGCTACTTCGACCTGGTCTCCACCGCCGTCAACCCGGCCTCCTCCACCACCGCGCTGACCGGCTCCACGGAGGAGGAGCAGTTCCACTGAGGCGATCCCGCCCCCTCGACGCGTCAGGAGACCGCATGTCCACCACCACCACCGCCACCACGCACCGGGTCCGGGTCCTCGCGCCGGCGGGCGACCGCCACGACGAGATCCTCACCCCCGAGGCGCTCGACTTCATCGGCCGGCTCGACGCGGCCTTCACCCACCGCCGCGAGGACATCCTCAAGGAGCGGCGCCGCCGCCGGGACCGCCTCGTCTCGGGCTCGCCGCTGGACTTCTCCCTGGCCACGGCCGGGGTCCGGGCGGACCCGGACTGGCGCGTGGCCCCGCCCGCGCCCGGACTCACCGACCGCCGGGTGGAGATCACCGGCCCGCCGGACCGGCGTATGACCGTGAACGCGCTCAACTCGGGCGCGCAGGTGTGGATGGCGGACTTCGAGGACGCCACGGCCCCCACCTGGAACAACGTGATCGACGGCCAGGTCAACCTGCTCGACGCGTGTCGCCGCCGCATCGACTTCACCACGCCCGGGGGCAAGGAGTACCGGCTCGGCGAGAACCCGGCGACCATCGTCGTCCGGCCCCGCGGCTGGCACCTGCTCGAAGAACACCTGGAGGTCGCGGGCCGGCCGGTCCCCGCCGCCCTCGTCGACTTCGGCCTGTACTTCTTCCACTGCGCGGGGGCCCAGATCGACGCCGGGCACGGGCCGTACTTCTACCTCCCCAAGCTGGAGAACGCGGGCGAGGCCAGGCTCTGGAACGACGTCTTCCTCCTCGCCCAGGAACTCCTCGGCATTCCCCGCGGCACCGTGCGCGCCACGGTCCTCATCGAGACGATCACCGCCGCCTTCGAGATGGAGGAGATCCTCCACGCCCTGCGCGAGCACAGCGCCGGACTCAACGCCGGCCGCTGGGACTACCTCTTCAGCATCGTCAAGACCTTCGGTCACCGCACCGACTTCCAGCTCCCGGACCGCGCCCAGGTCACCATGACCGCGCCCTTCATGCGCGCCTACACCGAACTCCTGGTCCGCACCTGCCACCGGCGCGGAGCCCACGCCATCGGCGGCATGGCCGCCCAGGTGCCGGGCAAGGACCCGGAAGCCGACGCGGCCGCCCTCGCCAAGGTCCGGCTGGACAAGGAACGTGAGGCCGAGGACGGCTTCGACGGCTCCTGGGTCGCCCACCCCGGGCTCGTCCCCGTCTGCCGCGAGGTCTTCGACGGCGTCCTGGGCGACCGCCCGCACCAGCTCGACCGCACCCGCGACGACGTCGCCGTCACCGCCGCCGACCTGCTCGCCGTCCGGCGCACCAGCGCGCCACCCACACCGCACGGGGTACGGACCAACGTCGCCGTCTCGCTGCGCTACTTCGACGCCTGGCTGCGCGGCCGCGGAGCCGTGGCCCTGCACGGGCTGATGGAGGACGCGGCCACCGCGGAGATCGCCCGGACGCAGCTGTGGCAGTGGCTGCGCCACCGGACCCTCGACCGGGACGACCTGCTCGCCGTGATCGCCCAGGAGTGCGCGTCCTTCGCGGACGAGCAGCCCGACGCGCTCGTCACGCAGGCCCGGGACGTCCTGGAACGCGTCGCGCTGGCACGGGAGCTGCCCGCCTTCTTCACCCCCGACGCCTACACCCGCCACCTGGTCCGCAGGCAGGAGGCCCGGGCATGACCAACCGGATCCGCAGGGTCGGGATCGTCGGCGGTGGACAGATGGGCGCCGGTATCGCCGAGGTGTGCGCCCGTGCGGGAGTCGACACCGTCGTCTGCGAGGCCGGCGCCGCCGCCGCGCGGGCCGCCCGTGAACGCGTCGCCGTCTCCCTCGAACGCGCGGTCCAGCGCGGGAAGCTCGACCGGATCTCCGCCGAGGACGCCCTGGCCCGGCTGGTCTTCACCGGCGACCTGGACGACCTGGCCGACCGTCAGCTCGTCATCGAGGCCGTGACCGAGGACGAGGACGTCAAGACCGCCGCCTTCGCCGCCCTCGACAAGATCGTCGCCGACCCGGAGGCGATCCTCGCGACCAACACCTCGTCGCTGCCCGTGATACGGCTGGGCATGGCCACCGGCCGGGCCGACCGGGTCGTCGGCCTGCACTTCTTCAACCCCGTGCCGGTCCTGCCGCTCGTGGAGGTCGTCTCCTCGCTGCACACCACCCGGCAGACCGTGGAGACGGTGGAGGCGTTCGCCCGCGACACCCTGGGCAAGACGGTGGTCAGGTCGCAGGACCGGGCGGGCTTCGTCGTCAACGCCCTCCTCGTCCCCTACCTGCTCTCGGCCGTCCGCATGGCGGAGTCGGGGTTCGCGACGGCGGCCGACGTCGACGCGGCCATGGAACTCGGCTGCGCCCACCCCATGGGGCCGCTGAAGCTGGCCGACCTCATCGGACTCGACACGGTCGCCGCCATCGCGCAGTCGCTCTACGACGAGTTCAAGGATCCCCACTACGCCCCGCCCCCGCTGCTGTCACGGATGGTGCAGGCGGGGCGGCTGGGCCGGAAGACCGGCCGGGGATTCCACACCTACGACCGGGGCCGCTGAGGGACCCGGTGCGGGCGCCGGGCTGAGGGGTCCGGCGGTGCGTGACGGGCGGGGTGCGGCGGAGTGGTGTCCGCCGCACCCCCTCGCGCCGTATGCGGACCGCGTGACGGATGCGGACCGCGTGTGAAGGATGCCGGCCGGGGCGGGGCCGGCGCCCCGGCGGCCGGGCCCGGCCCCCCCGCGGGCGCCCGGGGGCGGCGCCCGGTTCCGGCGGCCCCCGCCGGCGGCGGGGGCGGGGTTTACCAAGGGG
>NZ_JBVJDL010000004.1:123927-742735 GCF_055582305.1 Streptomyces sp. NPDC042102 | reverse complement strand
CGGGGGGGGGGGGGGGGGGGGGGGGGGGGGCCCCGGCCGCGGGGGGGGGGGGGGGGCGGGGGGGGGGGGGGGGCCGCCCGGCCCCCCCCCCCCCCCCGGCCCTCGCGGCGTCAGCCGTTGCCGGCCGCCAGTTCCGCGCGGACCGCGCGGGCGGCGGAGACGAGGTTCTCCAGGGAGGCGCGGGTCTCGGGCCAGCCACGGGTCTTCAGACCGCAGTCGGGGTTGACCCACAGCCGCTCGGCCGGGATGGCCTCCAGCCCCTTGCGCAGCAGCGCGGCGGCCTCGTCGGTGCCCGGGACGCGCGGGGAGTGGATGTCCCAGACGCCCGGGCCGGCCTCGCGCGGGTAGCCGTGCTCGGCCAGCTCACCGGCCACCTGCATGTGCGAGCGGGTGGCCTCCAGGCTGATGACGTCGGCGTCGAGGTCGTCGATGGCCTGGACGATGTCGCCGAACTCGGCGTAGCACATGTGCGTGTGGATCTGGGTGTCCGGCCGGACGCCGCTGGTGCTGAGCCGGAAGGACTCGGTGGCCCAGGCCAGGTACGCGGCGTGGTCGGCGGACCGCAGCGGCAGCGTCTCGCGCAGGGCCGGCTCGTCGACCTGGATGACCGGCGTACCCGCCGCCTCCAGGTCGTTCACCTCGTCGCGCAGGGCGAGGGCCACCTGGCGGGCCGTCTCGCCGAGCGGCTGGTCGTCCCGTACGAAGGACCAGGCGAGCATGGTGACGGGGCCGGTCAGCATGCCCTTGACCGGCTTGGCGGTCTGCGCCTGCGCGTACGTCGTCCAGCGCACGGTCATCGGCTCGGGGCGGGAGATGTCACCGGCCAGGACCGGCGGGCGCACGTACCGGGTGCCGTACGACTGGACCCAGCCGTGCTGCGTGGCGACGTAGCCGGTGAGCTGCTCGGCGAAGTACTGCACCATGTCGTTGCGTTCGGGTTCGCCGTGCACGAGGACGTCGATGCCGGTCTTCTCCTGGAAGGAGATCACCTCGCGGATCTCGTTCTCGATCCGCTCCTCGTACCCGGCCCTGTCGATCCGGCCGGCCCGCAGGTCGGCGCGGGCCACGCGCAGCTCGTCGGTCTGCGGGAACGAGCCGATGGTGGTGGTCGGCAGCACGGGCAGGCCGAGGTGGGCGCGCTGGGCCGCGGCGCGCTCGGTGTACGGCTGGGAGCGCCGGCCGTCCGCGTCGGTGATCGCGGCGGTACGGGACCGGACCGCCGGGTCGTGGGTGATGGCGGAGCCGGCACGGGACGCCAGGTCGGCGCGGTTCGCGGCGAGTTCGGCGGCGATGGTGTCGGTGCCCTGGGCGAGGCCGCGGGCGAGGGTGGCGATCTCGGCGGTCTTCTGGCGGGCGAAGGCCAGCCAGCGCCGGATCTGCGGGTCGATGTCGCGCTCGGCGGCGGCGTCCAGCGGGACGTGCAGGAGCGAGCACGACGCGGCGACGTCGACCCGGTCGGCCAGCCCGAGCAGGGTGCCCAGGGTGGTCAGGGACTTCTGGTAGTCGTTGATCCAGACGTTGCGGCCGTCGACCACGCCCGCCACCAGCCGCTTGCCCGGCAGCCCGCCGACCGCGGCGAGGGCGTCCAGGTTCGCGGCCGCGGAGTCGGTGAAGTCGAGGGCCAGGCCCTCGACGGGTGCGGCCGCGAGGACCTGGAGGGCGTCGCCGAGCCGGTCGAAATAGGAGGCGACCAGCAGCTTCGGCCGGTCGGCGGCCGCTCCCAGCTCGCGGTAGGCGCGCGCGGCGGCGTTCAGCTCGGCCGGGGTGCGGTCCTGCACCAGGGCGGGCTCGTCCAGCTGCACCCACTCGGCGCCGGCGGCGCGCAGGTCGGCCAGCACCTGGGCGTAGACGGGCAGCAGCCGGTCCAGCAGGGTCAGGGGCTCGAAGTCGGCTGCCACGCCCGGGGCGGGCTTGGCGAGCAGCAGATAGGTGACCGGGCCGACGAGGACCGGGCGGGCGGTGTGCCCGAGAGCCAGGGCCTCCTTCAGTTCGGCGACCTGCTTGGCGGAGTCGGCGGTGAAGACGGTGCGGGGGCCGAGCTCGGGGACCAGGTAGTGGTAGTTGGTGTCGAACCACTTGGTCATCTCCAGCGGGGCGACGTCCTGGGTGCCGCGCGCCATCGCGAAGTAGCCGTCGAGGGCGTCGGCCTCGACCGCCGCACGGTGGCGCGCGGGGACGGCGCCGACCATGACACTGGTGTCCAGGACGTGGTCGTAGTACGAGAAGTCGCCGGTCGGCACCTCGTGGATGCCGGCCTCGGCCAGCTGCCGCCAGTGGGTACGGCGCAGGCCCGCCGCCGTGTCCCGGAGGGCGCCGGCGGTGACGCGGCCCTTCCAGTAGCCCTCGATGGCCTTCTTCAGTTCGCGGTTCTGCCCCTGGCGGGGGTAGCCGTACACGGTGGCTCGTGCTGCCGCGGCTGCGGGCTTCGCTGTCACGGAACTCTCCTTCGCGAGATGTGTCCAGAAACGTCCCGGAGACGGGACGCGGACGCGAAGGAACGACAGAACGCGCGGACCACGCCGCGGTGGACCACCGCACGTGCCGCTCGCCTTGTACGCCGACCCGCCCACGAGGTCACCGGGATCTCCGTACGCGGAAACGGTTCCGCGCACGGGCAACGGGCAGGTCTTCGGACTCGCGGGCACGCCGGCCTCTGCCGAGGCAGGCCCCTACTGGCCGTCGCTTCCCAGGACCGGTCTGGCGGTCCCAGTGCGTATGACGGCGGTCGTTCCCGCTCACCGCTGCGGGGCAGTCCCGGATTCCCACCGGGTTCCCTCTTACGACGCATCCCGCCTGGCGGACGGGGCGAACCAGCTGCCCCGCCAGCCTAGAGGCCCGGATCGCTCAGCGGCGAGCATGTGTCCAACATCCGGACGTCGCCGAGGGCAATCTCCCCGCCGGGAGCCCGACTTCCCGTTCCGGAAGGGGCCGGGGCTCCGTCGCCGCGCGTGTCACTCCGGATCGTTCCGGATGCCTTCCCCCGCGCGACGCCCCCTACGTTGTCGACGGCGCCCGCCCGACCGACCAGCAGGGAGCCGGGGAGCAGTGATGCCGACGACCGCCGCCACGGACCGCCCGACCGCCGCCGCCCTCGGGCGGCAGGAGCGCGAGGTGCTCGCCGCGGTCGGGTGCGGCCTGCGGGACGACGAGATCGCCGCCGCCCTCGCCGTCCCGGAGGGCGTCGTCGCCGCGGACCTCGCGCGGATCCTCGTCAAGCTGGGCTTGCGCGACCGGGCCGCCGCCATCGTGCACGCCTTCGACAGCGGCCTGATCGTTCCCGGACGCGGCCCCCGCACCCGGCCGGCGAGCCCCGCGGCGCCGGCCGGCCCGAGGGTACGGATCTCGCTGCTCGGGCCCCTGCGGGCCTCCCGGGACGGGCGCCCACTGGAGCTCGGGCACCTCCGGCAGCAAGCCGTGCTCGCGGCGCTGGCGTTCAGCACGGGCCGGACGCTCAGCCGTCGGGAACTCCTCGACGACGTCTGGGGGATGGAGCCGCCCGCCACCAACGTGATCCCGGTCTACGTCTACCGACTGCGCAAGGCCCTGCGCCTCGGGGACGACCCGGACTCCGTCATCGAACGCGCCCGGTGCGGCTACAGGCTGGTCTCCGACGCCGTCGACGTCGACGTGGCGCACATGGAGGAACTGGTCACCGGCGTCGCGGCGGCCGAGCGCGCGGGCGAGCGGGCCGAGGCGGTCCGGCTGTGCGCCCAGGCGCTGGCGCTGTTCCGCGGAGAACCCCTGGCCGGCGTGCCCGGGCCGCTCGCCGAACTGGAGCGGCTGAGGCTGACCGAGCGCCGGATCGCCATCGCCCGGCGGAAGGCCGAGTGGCAACTGCGGCTCGGCCGGGGCGCGGACGCGATCGCCGAGCTGTTCCCCCTGACCGCGGCGCACCCCCTGGACGAGCAGCTGGCCGCGACGCTGATGCGCGCGCTGTACCTCGACGGCCGCCAGGCCGACGCCCTGACCGTCTTCGACGTCGCCCGCCGCCGCCTCGCCGACGAGCTGGGCGTACCTCCGAGCCGGCTGCTGCGCCGCACGCGGCTGACGATCCTGCGCGGCGACGACGCCCTCGGCCCGGGGCCTTCCGGCAACGCCGCGACCGCGCGGCGCCGTCACCCGTAGCCCGGCCGCGCCCCTCCCTTCCCCGCCCCCCGCGCACCACTTCCCACGACAGAGAGGCACACCATGGCCGGAACAGGCCTGTCCCGCATGCTCTCCAGACTCGCCGTCATCACCGGCTTATGGGCCCTGCTCATAGGCCTGACCGCCCCGGCCGGCCTCGCCCGCGCCGTGCCCGTCCCGGGACCGGGTGACGACCGGTACGGCGTCTCCCGGTACTTCATGGGTCCGGAGGGGACGGTGAGGGGCATGGTCATCCCCACCGTCCCGTGTGATCCGGCCGGCCCGTCGGCCACCGACGCCGTCATGGCCGACCAGCTCAACCCGCAGCTGAACGCGAAGATGGCCGGCCATCTCGACGCGTACAGGATCTCCTGTGCCCGCATGGTCACGCAGGCGGTGAAGGACCGCGGGCTGAGCCCGAGGGCCGCGACGATCTCCATCGCCACGATCATCGTCGAGGCCAGCATGAACAACTACTCCGCGGCCGTCGACCACACCAGCCTCGGACTGTTCCAGCAGCAGGACTGGTGGGGCAGCCGCGAGCAGCGGCTGGACCCGACCTACGCCACCAACGCCTTCCTCGACGCGATGGAGCGGCAGTTCCCCGGCGGCTCCTGGAACAACTACGAGATCGGCCACGTCGCCTGGAACGTCCAGCAGCCGCGCGAGGACCTGCGCCACCTGTACGGCATCCAAGCCGGCGACGCGGCGCTGCTGGCCAACGCGCTGTGGGCGGGGACGAGCGGCGGGCCCGAGCACCCGTACGCCTCGGGCCGGGTGGTCGCAGGACGGTCGGCGGACGGCCGCCTCGAAGCCTTCGCCGCCGGCGCCGACGGCGTGTACCACGCATGGCAGACCTCGGTGAACGGCGCCTGGTCGCCGTGGCGCTTCGCGGGCGGTCCGCGCAACGCGCAGCTGGCGGTGGCGTCCAACGCGGACGGCCGGCTGGAGCTGTTCGCGCTGTCGGACAGCACGTTCGACCACATGTGGCAGACCGGGCCCAGCGCGGGGTGGTCCGCCTGGGCGAACTTCGGCACCGGAGGGTACCGGGTGGCGGCGGGCACCAACGCCGACGGCCGTATCGAGGTGTTCGCCTCCAACGCGGGCGGTGTGTTCCACCGCTGGCAGAACGCCCCCAGCGGCGGTTGGGCCGCCTGGGAGGGCACCGGCGGCGGCCCGGCCAACGCCCGCCTCGCCATGGAGAACGCGCCGGACGGCCGGCTCGAGGTGTTCGCGCTGTCGGACGCGACGTTCGGGCACCTGTACCAGACCGGCGTCAACGGCGGCTGGTCCGCCTGGGAGGACTTCGGCACCGGCGGAAAGGCCGTCGCCGTCAGCCACAACCAGGACGGCCGGCTCGAGGTGTTCGCGTCCAACGCCACCGGTGTGTTCCACCGCTGGCAGACCGGCCCGACCTCGTGGTCCGCGTGGACGGGCACCGGCGGGATCCCCGACGCCGAGCTGGCCACCTCGCGGTCGGTGGACGGCCGCGTCGAGGTGTTCGCGATCAACGCCACCACCGCGAGCCACGCCTGGCAGACCGGTCCGAACGCGGCGTACGCGCAGTGGGAGACGTTCGGTGGCGGTGGCACGACGATCGGTGCGGGCAACAACGCCGACGGACGCGTCGAGGTGTTCGGCACCAGCCACGCCGGTGTCTACCACCGGTGGCAGACCGGCTTCGCCAGCTGGTCGGAATGGGGCTGGCTGAACGACTCCGGTCCCGCGATCAACTAGGCACGGCACGGCACGGCACGGCACGGCCCTGCACGGACACGGCCCGTGCCCCGGCGACGGCAGTGCGCTCGTCGCCGGGGCCCCGGGCCGGGCCCGTACCGCCGGAGGCGGATCCGGATCAGGAGGCGAACGCCCGCTCCAGCCGGGGGATCAGGTCCCGCAGGGACTCCTCCCAACAGCCGCCGTTGTGGCCGCCGTTGCACTGGGTGCCCCAGCCCGCACCGTCGCCGTAGTTGACGTAGTAGTACGACATGCCCTGGGCGTCCATCGCGTTCTTGACGTGCTTGGCCGCGCCTTCGAGCCAGAACTCGATGTCGGTCGGCGAGCCGCCGCCGTTGCCGACGTACACGGAGACACCGACACCGCCGGCCTTGAGCCGGTCCATGTGCTGCGACGGATCGACCTCGTTCCACCGCCAGTCGGCGTTGAACACCGGGTACGGCGAGCCGAACGCGGCGTCACTGTCGACGCCCGGCTTGTACGGGGAGTCGGCGGGGTCGCAGACACCGGACGCCGAGCCGCAGATGGCGCCCTGCGCGTCGATGAGCGAGGCGACGACGGCCAGCCGCAGGTCCATGGACCTGACCGACAGGTCGATGTCGCCGGACAGGGAGGCGGTCTGGCTGAACAGGTCGGGGCGGGCCTGGGCGTAGCGCAAGGCCCCGAAGCCGCCCATGGAGACGCCGGCCACGGCCCGCGCCTTCTTGGTGGCGACGGTCCGCAGGTTGGCGTCGATGAACGGGATCACCTGCTTGAGGTGGAAGTTCTCCCAGTTCTGGGCGCCTGCCGCCGTCCTCTGGTTCAGCCAGTTCGCGTACCAGCCGCGGGCACCGCCGTCCGGAATGACGGTGATCATGGAGTTCGACATGGACAGCGCCGGGTAGTTCTGCTGGACCGGGTCGTCGGGCGAGCCGTGCAGGAAGTACATCACCGGGTAGCGCCTGCCCGGGTCGTCGTAGTAGCCGCTCGGCAGGATGATCTTGATGTGCTGCTCGCCGGCGACCTCGGGCGTGGTCACCGTGAGGTAGAAGTTGAGGGAGCTGCCCTTCGCCGGGCCGACCTGGGTCAGCCCGAAGCCGTTCGCCATCGGCGGTGGCGCGGTGCCGCCGTCGGCAGCCTGTACCGCACCCGCCGGCGCGACCATGGCCGCCACGGCGGCGAGCATCCAGGCCGCGAGCACGCGCCACCCTTTCATCCGTCCAATCACCGTGTTCTCCTTCCTGATCTCTCGGGTGTTCTTTCAGTTCGCCCTGCGGAACTCTCAGTTCAGGACCTTGATCTGCAGGTGCGGTGAAGCCGCGATCTGTTCCTCGGTGAATCGCTCGGTCACCCACTCTCCGGCCGAGAACAGCCTCGTCTGGTCGGCGTAGTGCGGTGAATTCGGGTCGGCCGACTGGGAGTAGGCCATGACGGACAGGGCCTGGGGCGGGCCGTCGGCGGTGAACCGGACCTGCTGGACGAAACTCGACCCGTACACGATGTCGAACTTTCCGTCGACCTGGCCCGGAGTGATCACGTTCAGCACGCCCAGCTGGCCGATCGCGCCGTGGATCGGGATCTGTTCGCCACCGCGGCTGACCTTCTGGACGTCCGACAGCCGGGCGTTCAACGGAATGCCCGCCTTGCGCAGCGCGAGAACGGCCCGGCCGAGCGCGTCCCGGACGGCGGAACTCCCGGAATCCAGCGAATTCGGCGTGTGCACCGGGTCCCTGGGATCGAAGGGAACCCGCCACGGCAGCTTCTCGATCCCCTGCCCGCCCTGCAGGAAGGACCAGTAGTTCGCGAACAGCCACGATCCCCTGCTGTCCGACGTGTAGTCGTGACTCTTCCAGGCGGCCAGGATCGGACACGCCTCGCTCACGTTGACCAGGGTGCCGTCCACCAGGACGAGCCCGAAGGGGACGCTCTGGCACATCGACACCGTGGCGCCCAGGGCCAGGTCGGCCGCCCTGCTGTTGTCGGCGAACAGCAACCGCCCCATGGTCTCCGGGGTGAAGCCCCTGCCCGGCAGTCCGTCGGTGCCGTTGATGCGGCGCTGCGCGGTCAGGATGAGCTCCTGGGTGCGCAGTGAGCGCGGCGCCGCGCTGTCGCCCATCACCCGGGGGAAGGCCAGCGGCTGCTCGGGGTTGGCCAGCCAGGGGCTGTCGTTGGCGTTGCCCACGAAGTCGGTGCGGATCAGGCGCGGTTGCTTCTTCGGGTCGAGGAGTCCCGGCGCGACCGCGTTCGGGTCGTCGGGCCAGTCGCACGCGCTGCGCTTGCCGTCGAAGACGGAGATCGGCGGGACGGTCGGCAGCCGCAGCGTCTGGTGGAACAGCAGCTTGCCGGTCTCCGTGAGACACGACCGGGCGTGCTCGTCGGTGATGTTCGGGGTGGCCTGGATGTCCGCGTACAGGGCGTTGCCCTGGCGATCGGAGGCGACGGTGTTGAAGAAGGGCACGCCCTGCGTGCTCTCCAGTGTGTCGACGACCTCGTGGACGTCCCGGGCCTGGTCGAGGCGGAACCAGGTGTTCAGCGCGCGCAGGTTGTCCATGTTCACGTCGCGCACCGCGTGCGCGCTGACCACCCAGGGCAGGGGAACGCCCTGCAGGGAGGTGGTGACCGGGCCGTAGCGGGTGGACCACAAGGTCCTGGTGACCTTGGAGTGGGTGCCGTCGGCGTTGCGCACGTCGACGGTGACCTGCTGCGAGGTCATCCGCTCCCAGGCGCCGTCCACCAGGTACATGGTGGGGTTCAGCGGATCCACCTGTACGTCGAAGAGCCCGAACGGGGCGACGGTGGCGACCGTGTGGCTCCAGGCGACGTTCTCGTTGTAGCCGATGTTGATCGCGGGGAGCCCCAGCAGGCTGGCCCCGGAGACGTTGACCTTGCCCGGGATCGTCAGCTGGCTCTGCCACATGCGGTTCTTGCCCTGCCAGGGGAAGTGCGGGTTGGCCAGCAGCATGCTCGTGCCGCCGGACACGCCCTGCGATCCGACCGCCAGCGCGTTGCTGCCCATGCTCTGTTCACGGCTCACGGCCATCGCGTCACGGATCTTCTCCGCGGTCGCGGCGGGCGAGGGCGCCGGCTCCGCGGCGGCGGCCGACGCGCCCGGGGGTGCCGCGTTCACGATGCCGTCCAGCAGCGCGTCGGCGCTGCCCATGATGATCTCGGCATGGGCGTGCCGGTAGACGTCCAGCTCCGTGATGGGCCGCACCCAGGCCGCGCCGCGACAGGCCGGGTCGGAGAGGTTCTCCACGCCCGTCTCGGCCAGGTACCGGTTGTATCCCTGGACGTAGCCGCGGATGCCCTCCACCACCTCCGGGGCGGGGCCCTCGGGTGCGGGCCGGGCGAGGAGCCGCTCCACCACCCGGTCGTCCTTGAGCCGCTGGAAGTACAGGTCGCTGTTGAGGTTGGTGGTGGTGTTCTGGTTCTGGCCGGGGCTCGCCCTGCCCGCGGGCCCCAGGAAGCGGGACCTCTGGGCGTCGACCATCAGATAGGTGTCGGCCAGGGTGCAGATGTTGTCCTTGGCCGCCGCATACCCGTAGCCCGTGCCCAGGCCCTCCCAGTCCGCGGCGACGATGTGCGGGATGCCGTACTCGGTGTAGCGGATCGTCGCCTTCGGCGGCTGCTGCCGCGGCTCGGCGGCGGCCGGCTTCCCGGCCGGCGATCCCGTGGCCGCCATCGTGCCCATCACCGCCACGGCGGCCAGGACCACCATCGGCAGCCTCGCTCCGCGTCTCCTCCGTGCCATCGAGCCGTCCTTCCCCTGGGGTACGGGCCTTGGTCCGAACGCGGACACGCTAGGGAGGGGCGATGAAATCCCGATGACACACCAGGCCCTAGCCGACGAGCCCGCGGCCTGTCAGTCCGTAACCTTCCGGAGTCCCCCCGCGCGCCGGCGTTGCTACCTTCCAGACGCCCGTTCCCACGGCGTTTTCCCGCCGCATCGGACACCACGCCGCACTCCCGACCAGGAGGACACGTTGAGCGCGCAGCAGCCCACCCGCAGGAGCATCCTGAAGTCCGCCGGAGGCCTCTCGGCCGCTCTGGCCCTCGGCGCCGGAGGCGTCCTCGCGGGCGCGTCCTCCGCCGCCGCCGTCGGTGACGGCTTCGGCCTGCGCATCGTGGAGCGCGGCGAGGCCGACCCCCGCATGTGGTACTACCGGTTCCAGACGAACGCGATCGGCTGGAACCCCGCCGTCAACGTGCTCCTCCCGGACGACTACCACTGGAGCGGCCGCACCTATCCCGTGCTCTACCTCTTCCACGGAGGCGGCAACGGCCAGGACTTCATCACCTTCGACCGCGAGCGCATCCGCGACTGGACCGCGGGCAAGCGGCTCATCGTCGTCATGCCCGACGGCGGCCGCGCCGGCTGGTACTCCAACCCCGTGAGCTCCAACGTCGGCCCGCGCAACTGGGAGACGTTCCACATCGAGCAGCTGATCCCGTGGATCGACGCGAACTTCCGCACCTATCCGGAGTACGACGGCCGTGCCGTGTCCGGCTTCTCGATGGGCGGATTCGGCGCGCTGAAGTACGCCGCCAAGTACTGGGGGCACTTCGCCTCCGTGAGCTCCCACTCCGGCCCGGCCAGCCTGCGCCGGGACAACGGCCTCGTGGTCCACTGGGCCAACGCCACCTCCGCCGGCCTGGACCTGGCCGGCGGCACGGTCTACGGCGCGCCGTTCTGGGACGAGGCCCGGGTGAACGCCGACAACCCGATGCAGCGGATCGAGAGCTACCGCAACAAGCGCGTCTTCCTGGTCGCCGGCACCAGCCCGAGTCCCATCAGCTGGTTCGACACGGCCAACGAGACCCAGGTGCTGGCGGGACAACGGGAGTTCCGTGCCGCCCTGGGCCACGCGGGCATCCCGCACGAGTGGCACGAACTGCCCGGCGGCCACTTCGTCCGCCACGACATGCTGGTGCGCGACATCGACGGCGTGATCGACCGGCTGCGCAAGGCGTGACCGTACGGCTCGCACCGCGATCCCGTCCCACTCACCCCGAGACCGCCGAGGGGAGGAGCGTCCCGTGTTCCGTGGACTCTCCCGACGCGCACTGACCTGTGTACTCGCGGCGACCGCCGCCCTGCTGCTCCCGACGACGCCGGCCCCGGCCGCGGCCGCCGCTCCGGCCCGCGCGTCCGCCGACGCCGTCGGAGCCGTCGGCGCCGTCGCCGCCGGTTCCGGGGCGGCCTGCCCGGCCGCCGGCACCGTGACCCAGCACTACCACAGCGGCCACAACGGCGTGGACATCGCCAACGTCGTCGGGACACCGATCCACGCCGTCGGAGACGGCGTGGTGACCATCTCCGGTCACGAGCCCGGCTACGGCCAGTGGATCCGGGTCCAGCACGCCGACGGGAGGATCTCCGAGTACGGGCACATGACCCGCCGGGACGTCTTCGAGGGCGACCGCGTCGTGGCCGGCCAGCAGATCGCGCTGATGGGCTCCGAGGGGCAGTCCACCGGCCCCCACCTCCATCTGCGGATCTGGGGAGACCGGTCGGCCTCGTGGGGCGTCGACCCCGAGGTCCACCTCGCGGAGCGCGGCATCGTGCTGCCCTGCACGCCGGGCACCGGTCCGCAGCCCAGGCCGTTGGTCTATCCGGCGGAGTCGGGCCGGGTCGTGTCCGCGCGGTCGGCCGACGGACGCCTGGAGGTATTCGCCGCCGCGGCCGACGGCATCCACCACGCCTGGCAGCAGCGGGTCAACGGCGACTGGTCGTCCTGGGAATCCCTCGGCGGACCCGGCAACGCCCAGCTCGCCATCGCGCCCAACGCCGACGGCCGCCTGGAGCTGCTGGCCCTGAACGGGAACACCTTCCAGCACCGCTGGCAGCTGAACCCGTCCGGGGGCTGGTCGAACTGGGAGACCTTCGGTGTCGGTGGCCGGGACACCGCGGCCGGAGTCAACGCCGACGGCCGCATCGAGGTCTACGCGTCCGGACCGGTCGGGCTCTTCCACCGCTACCAACTCGCCCCGAACGGCGGCTGGTCGGAGTGGGAGCCCACGGGCGGAGGCCCCGCCGACAGCCGGGTGGAGATGGGGAAGGCGCCCGACGGCCGCCTGGAGGTCTTCGCCCTCAACGGCAGCACCTTCGAGCACAAGTACCAGACCGCCCCCAACGGCGGCTGGTCGGCCTGGGGCGCCTTCGGCGAAGGCGGCCACGACCTGACCGTGGACCACAACGCCGACGGCCGGCTGGAGGTCTTCGCCTCGGGCCCGGTCGGCGTCTTCCACCGATACCAGACGGGTCCGGCCGGCTGGTCCGGCTGGGAAGGCACCGGCGGCGGCCCCGCCAACGCGCAGCTCACCAGCGAACGCACCCCGGACGGGCGCGTCGAGGTCTTCGCCATGAACGGCACGTCCGCCATGCACATCTGGCAGACCGGCCTCAACGCCCCCTACAGCCAGTGGGCCTCCTTCGGTACCGGCGGCACCGAGGTCACCGCCGCCTCCAACGCCGACGGCCGCATCGAGGTCTTCGGCACCAACCCCGGCGGCACCTTCCACACCTGGCAGACCGGCTTCGCCTCCTGGGCCGACTGGGTCTGGGTCAACGACACCGCCGGTCCCGCCCTCGACTGACCGTCCCCGCCCCGACCCCCACCACTCCGTGGCCGGCCGTGCCCCTGCGACACGGCCGGCCGCGCGGCACGTCCGGAGGACCCATGCCTGCGATCAGCCGACGGAGCCTGCTGCGCGGAGCGGCCGGCGCGGCCGCGCTCCCGCTCCTGGGCGCGGCGGCCGCCCCGGCCCTCGCCGCGTCCTCCGGGGACGCCCCGCCCGCCCGCTGGGTGGGCGCGGGCCCCTTCGCGTACGTCCACGACCCCTCCGCCTCCACCGGCCCGCGCTATCTCAACGACCACACCCTGGTGCAGGCCCGGGGGCGCTGGCACCTGTTCGGCATCGTCGGCGACAGCGCCCCGCGCGGCGAATCCCCGGACAGCTCCGAGGAGATCACCTTCGCCCACGCCTCAGCGCCGAGCCCGCACGGGCCGTGGACCAGCCACGCCGACGCGCTCACCGTCGACCCGTCGTACTTCGGCGAGGAGCACCTGTGGGCGCCGTACGTCGTCGAGGCCGACGGCAGGTACTGGATGTTCTACGCCGCGGGCGGCGCGAGCGGTGCGGCCGTCAATCTCGCCACGTCGACCGACCTGTTCACCTGGACCCGCGAGCCGTCGGGCCCGCTCTTCCGGGGTCTCGCGGCACGGGACCCGATGGTCGTGCGGATCGGCGGCGAGTGGGTCATGTACTACACCGAGCTGTCGGGACCGGGCGGGCACCACGTCGTGGCGTACCGGCGCTCCGCGGACCTGCTGAGCTGGAGCGAGCCGGGCGTCGCGTTCACCGACGCGAGCACGGACGCGACCGTCTCGGTCACCGAGTCGCCGTACGCCGTCGAACGCGACGGCTGGTACTACCTGTTCATCGGCCCGCGGGGCGGCTACGAAGGCACGGACGTGCTGGCCTCCCGCGACCCCTTCCACTTCGAACTCGGCGGCTACGCGGGCCATGTGGCCGGTCACGCCGTCGAGGTGGTCCGCGACGGGGACACCTGGTACGCCAGTGCCGCGGGCTGGTTCCGGCACGGGCTGTACCTGGCACCCCTGCACTGGCGCGACGCACCGCCACCGTGGCAGAGCCCCGACAACCCGGTGGCCGGCCTCGACGTCCACGGCCGCCTCACGGTGTTCGCGCTCGACGCCGCCGACCGCTCGATGCTGCGGCGCGTCCAGACCGACCCGTCCACCGACAGCTGGTCGGAGTGGGAACCGTTCGGCGGGCCGGCCGGGGCGGTGCCCACGCTCGGCCGCACCACCGACGGCAGGCTGGAGGTGTTCTCGCTCGCCCCGGGCGGAGTCAACCTGCACCACCGGGTGCAACGGCCGGACGGCGGCTGGTACGGGTGGGAGGAGTTCGGTGGCCCCGCCGGCGCGGCACCGGCCGTGGCCCGCGACGCCGACGGCCGGCTGGAGGCCTTCGCGCTGAGCCCCGGCGGCGGCTCCGTCGCCCGGCGGCGGCAGCGGTCGGCGGGGTCACTGGCCTGGGACGGCTGGGAGACCGGCTTCGGCGGGGCGGCGGGCGCGCCACCGGTGGTCGCGGCGAACGCCGACGGCCGCCTCGAGGTCTTCGTCCTCTCGCCCGGCGGCGCGGGGATCCGCCACCGCTGGCAGGAGACCCCCGGCGGTCCGTGGACCGCGGCATGGCACCCGTACGGCACCGCCGCAGGCGCCGCGCCCCGGGTCGCCCGGGACGGCAGCGGCCGGCTCACCGTCGCCGCGATCGGACCGTCGGGCGTGGGCACCTTCGCCCGCCGCCAGGCCGTGGCGAGCGGCGGCTGGGCCGGGTGGCTGCCGCTGTTCGGCTGGTCCGCCGCCGCCCCGGCGTTCGCGGCCAACGCCGACGGCCGGCTCGAGGCGTTCTCGCTGTCGCCCGGCGGCGCCCGGCTCGGCCACCGCTGGCAGGTCGCACCGGGCGGGGACTGGGCGCCCGGAGGGGAGTTCGGCGAGCCCGGCCTCCGGCTCGCGGCCACACCGACGTCCGCGCTCGACTCCACCGGGCGGCAGCACGTCTTCGCCGTCACCGTCGCGGGCCTGATCCGGACCCGCGTCCAGGAGCGGCCGAGCGGCGGCTGGCGGCCCTGGGCGGCCTTCGGCGAGCGCGCGGTCGCGCCGCTCGTACCGGGCAGCCCCGCGCTCTGAGGAGGGTGCGGATCGCGCCAAGTGGACGGAGCCCTCGCCGTCGCGCGCGCCGGGCCCGGACGCGGCTGCCCGCGCTCGGCCCACCACGCGGCGGCGGCCCGTCTGCCCACTCCTCGCGGCGAGTTCACCGGCCGGACCGGCCCGCCCCCGCCCGGCGGGCGAGCCGCCACCGGGGACCGGTTTCGGCGATGTGGCCGAGGTGCGCCGGTGAACTCCCCCCAGAGATGAGTATCGTTCCGCTCGTCCGACAAGCGACGCGGGGGAACGGGGGGAGCGGTGAGCGGCGTAGTCGTCCATCTGCCGCGGGGGAGCGGTGGCGCCGACGGCGCCGAACCGCACGGCGAAGCCGTGACGTTACGGCTCGGCCCCGGCGAGGTCGCCCGCTTCGGGCGGGGCTCCCCGAAGGTCCCCGTCGAGCTGTGCCTCGCCGACCCGGCGATCTCCCGGCTCGCCGGGGAGATCCGCGTGACCGACGACCACTGGCAGCTGACCAACCACAGCACGACCCACAGCTATCTCGTGGAGAACCCGGAGGGCGCGGGGGAGTACCTGAGGGTGCCGCCGCGCCGGGTCGGGGCGCCCATCCCCTTCGAGTTCTCCCGCGTGGTGCTGCCCACCCGCGGTGACGTCACGGTCTCCTTCCAGGTGTTCGCCCCCGACCACATCTATCTCGATCCGGAGGCCATGGGGCTCCCCTGGGGCAACAGCACGGTCACCGCGTACTCCCTGGACGAGACGGCCACCTACTTCCTGGTGCTCGTCGCGCTCTGCGAACCGCGGCTGCGCGACCAGTCGCGGGTGGCGGTCCCCACGACGCCCCAGATCGTCGAGCGGCTCAGGGGGCACGCCGGCTGCGGCACGCTGACCGCGCGGGCGGTCAGCTCGCACATCGACTACCTCGCCGAGGAGAAGCTGCGCATCGGCGGCCAGGACGCCCACGAACCCGGCAAGGGCGACCGCCGCAACGGCAAGCGGGAGGAGATCGTCGGACTCGCGCTGCGCTTCGGACTCGTACGGGAGGAACACCTCGCGCTGCTGCCGCCCCTGTCCGCGGCCGGCGGGCGGGAGCGGCAGGCCGCACGATGACACGGCTGCACGGCCCGGGAGACACCACGGAGTGCGACCGGACGGATCCGCTCCCTCCCGGCTTCCCGGTGGGGGACTGGGTGGTGACCGAGCTGATCGGCGCCGGAGGCTGGTCCACGGTGTACGCGGCGCGGCCGGCGAGCACGTCCTCCGGCGGCCCCACCGACGTGGCGCTCAAGATCATGCCGACGGCCGGGCTCGCGCCGCTGCAGACGCGCAGGATCGTGGACTCCGCCCGCCGCGAGGTCGATCTCGGGCGCAGGGCCGGGCATCCCCGGCTGATCGGTCTCGTGGAGTCGTTCGTGCTCGCCGCGCCCGGCCACCCCTCGCTGGAGGGCGCGATCGTCCTGGTCATGGAGCGGGCCGCCGGCAGTCTCCGGGAGTTCCTGGACGCCGGGGTGCCCGAGGCCGACCGTGGCCGGCTGATCGCGGGCATCTGCGAGGGCCTCGCCCATCTGCACCGCTCGGGCTGGGTCCACGCCGACCTCAAGCCCGAGAACGTCCTGCTGGGCAGGGACGGCTCCGTGAAGCTCTCCGACTTCGGCCTCGCCACCGAACTGACGGGCACGCACGGGTACGCCCCGCCCATGGGCACCTTGGACTACCTCCCGCCCGAGCGCTGGCGGGCGCCGCTCGGCGAACTGGGCGTACGGGTCAGGCCGACCGCCGACATCTGGGCCCTGGGCATCGTCGTCCACGAGGTGTTCGCGTCGGGCGGCTCACCGTTCCCCGGCGCCACTCCCATGGCGCGGGGTGCCTCGGTCCAGGCGTACGGCCAGGGGCGTGTCCCGCTGCGGATGGACCCCGAGGTCCCGGCGTTCTGGCGGGCCCTCGCCGCCGACTGCCTCGCCCCGGACCACGAGACCCGCGCCCCGCACACCGCGGAGAGCCTGCTCGCCCGTATCACCGCCCACGAGGAGCGGCCCGGGGCGGGGCCGGGGGCGGGGCCGGGGGCGGGGCCGGGGACGGGGCGGCTGCGGAGCCGGGGCCGCGCCGCCGTCCTCGCCACCGCGCTGTGCGGGATCGCCGGCGCGAGCCTCTGCTCGGACGCGGTACGGACGGGCCCGTCCGCGCCGCCGGACCGTGCGGGCGCGACGGCCGGTGCGGTACGGGTGTTCAACGCGGAGCGCGGCTGCCGGGAGCGGGCCGACCGGGACCGGCAGTGCAGCCTGGGCCTGGCCATCGACCCGGCCCGGCCGTACACGGCGGACAACGTGGTGGAGACCAGGGTGTGGCACGGCGACGTCCTGATCGCCGACTGCCGCTTGGCCGGCGGCGAGCCCATCATCGACGAGGAGGACGTGCGCTCCACCCACTGGTACCGCGTCCGCCTCCCGTCGGGCTCCCCGCCGCCCGCGGTCTGGCTCCCCGCCGTACGCACCAGGGACCGGCCGTCGCTGCCGGACTGCCCGCACCCCGCGGGCGGCCGCTGAGCGACATGGCGGAAGCGGGCACGGGGGGCCGTGCGGCTGCCGGCGGGATCAGCGGGCGCCGCCGGAGCCCGCGCCGCTCCACCCGGCCGTGCCGGAGTACGAGTCCAGCAGATCCACCACGAAGACCAGGGTCGAGCCCGCCGGGATCAACGGCGAGGGCGACTGATCGCCGTAGCCGAGCCGCGGGGGAACGATGATCTCGCGCCGGCCGCCGACCCTCATCCCCCGCACCCCCCGGTCCCAGCCCTTGATGACCCGGCCAGCGCCCAGGGCGAACTTGAACGGCTGGCCCCGGTCCCAGGAGGCGTCGAACTCCTTCCCGGACGCGAAGGTCACCCCGACGTAGTGGACCCTGACCACCATGCCCGGCTTCACCTCGGCCCCGTCCCCGACGACCAGGTCCCGGATGGTCAGCTCGGTAGGAGGGTCGCCCTCCGGAACCTCGACCTCGGGCTTCGTCGGTTCACTCATGGCAGCCTCATCACTCTCTGTCGTCGATGCGACGAACAGTACAGATCGACCGGACCGGACCCGACGGGTGGCGTGCCGCAGCGGCGGCTAGGGTGAGGTGAGAAGGCGGTGGGAGAGCCAGGAGCCGTGATGCGCGGACACCGTCCCGAGCCGTCCGACAATGCCGAGGAACTTCTGGTCGCACTCGGGCAGCTCGTCGACCAGGCCCTGGAACGGGTCGAGTACCAGCGGGCAAGGGTCGAGCTGGCCATGGCTCTCCAGCGCCATATGCTCCCGCCCGGGCTGCCGGAACTGCCCGGGCTGCACATGGCCGCCCGGTACGCGCCGTCACGAGGCGGTCTGGACGTGGGCGGCGACTGGTACGACGCCTTCGTCATGCATGACGGGTCACTGGCGCTCACGGTCGGTGATGTACAGGGCCATGACGTGGAGGCCACCGCCTTCATGGGGCAGGTGCGTACGAGCCTGCGCGCCCTCGCCCAGGCGACGACCGACACCCGCGAGGTGCTGGGCCGCGCCAACGATCTGCTGATCGCCATGGGGGGCGGCCTCTTCGCGACGTGCTGTTTCCTCCGTTTCGACCCCGTCAGCCGCGATCTGACGGACTCCAGAGCCGGTCATGTCCCGATGGTCTGGGCCACGGCCGCCGGCCGATGCGGCACAGCACTCGACCGTGGCGGACCTCCGCTCGGCATCGTGACCGGTCAGCGATATCCGGTGACCCACCGGCGGCTGACCGAGGCAGGGGTCCTCGTGCTGCTCACCGACGGAGTGGTGGAGGGCCCGCACTACCCGATGGAATCCGGTCTGGCCGAGGTGGTCGAACTGGCGCGCGCGGGGGTCGACGCGGATCCCGAGGTGCTGGCCTCCGACGTCGTCCACGTGGCCGACCTGACGGGACACCGCGACGATGCCGCGGTCCTCGTCCTCCGCTACGACGGGCCGGACGAGCCGGCCTGACCGATGGGCGTCGCGTCGCCGGGGCCGCCGGGGCCGCCGGGGCCGCCGGAGTCGCCGGTGGCGGGATCCGCGTGCAGACTGCTGTCGTGCGCAGCGCGGAGATGGGTCGTCACGGGTCCATCGCTCTGCGCATCCTCGCCGTCGCCGCCGTCTACTACGGAGCCGCACGGGTCGGCCTTCTGCTGCAGCTGGTGCGTGACCAGGTCACCCCGTTGTGGCCGCCGACGGGCGTCGCGCTGGCCGGGCTGCTCCTGCTGGGGATGCGCGTCTGGCCGGGCATCGCACTGGGCGCGTTCTTCGTCAATGTGGTCCTCGGGCCGTCGTTGATCTCCGTACTGGCCATCACCGCGGGCAATACGCTGGCGCCGGTCTGCGCCTGTCTGATGCTGCGCAGAGCCGGGTTCAGAAACGAGCTGGACCGCCTGCGGGACGTACTGGCGCTGGTCTTCCTCGGCGCGCTCGTCGGGATGGTGATCAGTTCGACCATCGGCAGCGGCGTACTGGTCCTGTCCGGAGCCGTGGACGCGGGCGACTTCTGGCCGACGTGGTCGGTGTGGTGGACCGGGGACGCGATGGGCATCCTCGTCGTCACACCCTTCCTGCTCGTCCTGCGCAAGGCCCGGTGGCCGTCGCGGGCCGGGCCCGGCCGATGGTTCGAGGCGGTGGCGCTGGCGCTCGGCACCGTCTCCGTCACGCTCCTGGTGACGCGCACGCCCGACTCGAACCTGCTCTTCCTCGTCTCGCCGTTCCTGATCTGGGCGGCCTTCCGCTTCCGGCTGCCCGGCGCGGCGCCGTGCGCGCTCGCGGTGTCGACGCTCGCGATTCTGGCCGCCGCCGCCGACCGAGGCCCCTTCGCCGGCGAGGACGTCTTCGCCGACATGGTCACGCTCCAGGCCTTCAACGGCACGACGGCGCTGACGGCCCTCCTCCTCGCGGCCGTCATCACCGAACGTGACAAGACATATGAGGAGATCAAACGGGTCTGCGTGCGGCTCACGGAGATGGTGGCCCGGATGGAGCCGCGGCCCGGGTCGTACGAAGACCCGCCCGAGGATCAGCCCCCGCCCCCGCCCCCGCCCCCGCGCGCGGGATGAACGTCGCCAGGCGTTCCGACTCGCCCGGACGGTCCCGGGCGGGACAGCATGGAGAGAGAGCGGGTGGGCGGGATGTCTCCGGAAGGAGGCGATACAGACGGTGACCGGAGATGGCTTCGCGTTCTGCGGCGCTGAGCTTGCCGCTGTCTATGTGGTCGCCGACCAGGGCCGGGAGCTCCATCTGGCCGAGCTGACCGGAAACCGCGGCGTTCTCTACGGACTGCCCGCGGTCCTGGCCGTGAGCGGCCATTCGCCCGCCGCCAATGCCTTCCGCTCCGGCCGCCCGCTGTGGCTGACCCCCAAGGAACTCGCCACGTTCATCGAGGAGGATCCCCACCACGTCCCCACCCGGGTCCGGGACGGTGACCCCCACTCGCCGGCCACGATCTCGCTGGGCGCGCTGCCCCTGGGACACGGCGACCAGGAGCTCGGGTGCCTGATCGTGGCCGGGGAGGTCCGGGACGGCTTCAGCGCCGACGACCGCAGCCTTCTGGAGCTCTACGCCGATCAGGTCGCCGCCGGACTCGAGTCGGTCGCCGCCCGCTCCGCAGGTCGCAAAGCCCCGCAGGTGCACCTGGCACAGCCCCTGGTGCCGCACCAAGGCGGCGCCTTCATCCTGGAACTGAGCACCGGCCGCATGGAGGCACACGCGCATGTGCTGGAACTGCTCGGTCTGCCCCCCGAGCAGTTCGACGGGCAGGTGGAGACGCTGCTCGCCCGTGCCGTCCCCGACGACATGCCCGCGCTGATGGCGATCGTGGAGCCGGACCGGCTGGCCGGCGACGGGCAGCAGCTGGCGTTCCGTATCCGCCGCCCGAACGGTGAGCTGCGCTGGCTGGGGCTGCGCTGCCGCGTGGAGGTGGACTCCGACGGCACGCCGCGGCGCGTCCTGGGCGTCGTGGCCGATGCGGCCTATCTGCGGCCCAGTGCCGATGAGGTCTCCCTCGTGCAGAGGCTGTCGGCCACGCTGGTGGGAGCGGGGACCGTCCGGGAGGTCAGCCGACTGGTGGTCGCCGCGCTGCGCGAGCCGCTGGGCGCCTCCCGGATCGCGGTCGGTGAACTGGAGCCGGAGCGGCTCATCGTCACCGCCCTCGACCCGCCGGAGCCCGATGCCTGGCCCGAGGTCTGGCGCTCGGACTGGCGGTCCGAGTGGCCCGACGTGTCGCTCGGCGATCTGCCCACGCTGCAGAGCGCGCTGCGCGAGGGGCATATGAGCCTGTGGCCGCCGGGCGCGCCTCTCGAGCGCGGTCTGCTGGGCGTCGGGCCCGGGGGGCTCGCGGTGCTGCCGCTGCCCGCCGAGGGCAGGATGGTGGGAGTGTGCCTGGTGGGGTGGGACGCCGAGCACCGGTTCGGACCGGAGGAGCGGTCGCTGCTGACCGCGACCGCGGGGCTGGTGGGGCAGGCGCTGGTGCGCGCCCACGCGCTGGACGCGGCCCACGAACTCGCCACCATGCTCCAGCGCAGTCTGCTGCCCCGTAAGCTCCCGGAGCTGCCGGGCGGGATCGCCGTCGCCCGCTATCTTCCCGCGACGGCGGGACTCGAGGTCGGCGGCGACTGGTACGACGTCATTCCGCTCAGCGGCGGTCACGTGGCGTTCGTCATCGGGGACGTGCAGGGGCACAGCACGGGAGCGGCCACCATCATGGGCCAGATACGTACGGCGGTCAGGGCCTACGCGGTGGAGGGCCATCCGGCCGATGTGGTGGTCGCGCGGGCCAACCGGCTCCTCGTCGGCATGGAGACCGATCTCTTCGCCACCTGCGCGTACGTGGACCTGGACATGGAGGAGGGCATCGCCAAGGTCGTACGGGCGGGCCATCTGCCGCCGATACTGCGCCATCCCGACGGCGTCACCGAGGAGATGGCCGTCGAGGGCGGGCCTCCCCTGGGCGTGCTCGCGGAAGCCGAATTCCCCATGACCGAGGCGGGGCTGCTCCCCGGAACCCTGCTCGCTCTGCTGACGGACGGCCTGGTCGAGTCCGCCAGGCTGCCCCTGGACGAGGGCATGCGGCGGGTGCGCGAGGTGCTCGCCGCGGCCAACCCGGTCGATGTGGGAGGGGTCGCCGACGAGCTGGTCGTCACCGTGGGCCGACGCGATGACGACGTGGCGTTGTTGTTGCTGCGCTACGACGGCGCACAGGACCGGCCGATGCGGAACCACTGGACGGTGTGGCGGCTGCCCGACGCGGTCATGCACGCCCGCCGCTTCACCGCGCGCACCCTGCGGTCCTGGGGACTGGTGGAGGAAGTCGACACGGCTCTGCTGGTCGTGTCCGAGCTGGTCACCAACGCCATCGCGCACACGCAGGGCGAGGTGGGGATGGACCTGACCCTTTCGGCGGACCGGCTGCGGATCGCCGTGAACGACGCCTCGCCGCGCAGCCCCGTCAAACCGGTCTCGGTGAGCTGGGAGTCGACCGGCGGCCGAGGGCTGCTCATCGTCGAGGCGATGACGATGGCCTGGGGCTCGGTCCCGCTCAGCGGCGGCAAACAGGTGTGGGCCGAGATCCCCTGGCACCGCACGAACGGCTGATGGGCGGTCAATGGCGGGTCGGGAAGCCCAGGAGGGCGGCGCTCACCTCCTGCGGGTGAGTGAGCAGACCCCCGTGCGCGGCGCCGGCTCCAGGCAGGCCTTGGCCAGGCCGGATACCGTACGGGTACCGTCAACGGCCGTGGAGCTGCGCACCCTTCGCTATTTCGTGGCCGTGGCCGAGGAACTCCACTTCGGCCGGGCGCCGCGCGGCTGAGCATGAGCCAGCCTCCCCTGAGCAGGGCGATCAAGCAGCTGGAGGCCGACCTCGGTACCTCTCTGCTCGAACGTTCCCCCGCAGGAGTCACGCTCACCCCGCCCGGCGCGGTGCTCCTGAACGAGGCACGCACCCTGCTCGACCGCGCCGATCAGGTGCGGGTGCGGGTCGCCGCGGCCGCCGGTACCTCCGTCCTGACGGTCGGCATGCTGGGTGACGGCACCGACCGGGGTGCCCAGCGGCTGGCCGCCGCGTACCGGCGCCGGCACCCGGAGGTCGAGGTCCGCATCCGCGAGACCGACCTCACCGACCCGACCTGCGGACTGCGCGCCGGACTGGTCGACGTCGCCCTGACCCGCGCACCGTTCGACGAGACCGGCCTGACCGTGCGCGAACTGCGCGCCGACCCGGTGGGCGCGGTGCTGCGCGCCGACGACCCGCTGGCCCGACACGACCACCTGGAACTGGCCGACCTTGCGGGGCGGCGCTGGTTCCAGTTCCCGGACGGCACCGACCCGTACTGGCGGTCGTACTGGAACGGCGGTGAACCGCGCCAGGGCCCCGTCGTCCGGGGCGTTGCGGAGTGTGTGCAGGCCGTGCTGTGGAACGGCACGGTCGGCATGACTCCGCTCGGGCACGACCTGTCCGAGGAACTGGCCGTCGTCCCGCTGACCGACATGGCGCCGAGCCGCGTGGTGGTCGTGTCATGCCTCTTTCGCGACGAAGCGCCCTGAGCGCGCTGGTGGGACTGTCGATCACCGCCGTCGGTCCGGCCCCGCCCCGCGGCAGCGCCCAGGCCATGGAGTCCGCTGCCGGCGACCGTGCCCAGTGGCGGGCCAGGACCCCGATGCCGCAGGCCCGCGCCGAAGTCGGGGCCGCCACGCTCGACGGCCGCCTGTATGTCGTCGGCGGCACCCTCCAACGGGACAACGCGGCACCGGTGTGGGCATCGGACGTGGTCACCAGCTACGACCCGCGCATGGACCGGTGGTCGTCACACGCACCCCTGCCCCGCCCGCTCACCCGCGTCGGGGTGGCCGCCCTCGACGGAAGGCTGTACGCCTTCGGTGGGTTCACCGACGCGGTGCACCTGAACCCGCAGCCGGTGGCCTACGTCTACCACCCGGCCAGAGACAGATGGAGCCGGCTGCCCGACATGCCCCACAAGCTCGGATCGGTCGCCGTCGCCGCCGTGGACGGCAAGCTCCACGTCATCGGCGGGCGGGAATCGACGTCGGTCGTCACGATTCCGGATCCCCCGATCTCCTTGGGGTTCGGCACGGTGAACAGGCACCTCGTGTACGACCCGCGACGGCGTCGATGGTCCGGCGCGCAGCCGCTGCCCGGCGAGCCTCGCGATCACGCAGGCATCGCGGTCCTCGGCTGCGACATCCACGTGTTCGGCGGCAGGGTGGCCGACGTGACCGACAACCTGGCCCGCCACGACGTCTACCACCCCCGCACGGGCCGCTGGAGCACGGCGGCGCCGCTTCCGGCACCCCGGTCGGCCGGGGCCGCGGTCGTCCTCGACGGCCGGATCGTCTACGCCGGCGGCGAATGCGGCTCCGGCGGGACCACCTTCGGCGACGTGACCGTCTACGACCCGCAGTCCGACGACTGGTCCGCCACAAGCCCTCTGCCCCGGAACCGGCACGGATTCGGCGCCGGCGCGGTGCACGGCCGCGCCTACTTCGCCGCAGGCGCCCCCACCTGCGGCGGCGGCGCCTCCAAGGACACACTGGAGCTGTATCCGAGGACACGCTGACAGTCCTGAAGGCTGACTCGGGGCATGGACGCTTCCCTGATCGGCCGTGAGCCTGCCCTGAGAACGCTCGCGGAGTCCCTGGCGGACATCCCCGCGTCGGCGGGGCTGTGATGGTGTCGGGCAATCCCGGATCAGCTACTCGCGGAGCCGGACCGCCGCGGTCGGCTCGCCGAAGGTCAGTGGCACGTGGCCGGCGGGCCTGGGGGTGTGGTGTGCGGGCGGGACCTCGGGCAGCAGGCCCGGGCACGCGACGTTCAGGGCCTGCGCGGAGGCTGTGAACAACGGCTGTGGCAGACGGCGCAGGTCGGAGGGGGTGTGCCATTCCCAGCGGCTGATCAGCTCGGGTTCCTGCGCCGTGGGCTGGCCGGTGTAGTCGGTGATGCGGGCGATTTCGGTGATGCGGGTGAAGCCGTGGGTGGAGTCGCACAGCGTCCCCAGCAGGAGCACGTCCTCCGGCCGGGCGTGCAGATCTGCCTCTTCGGCGAGTTCGCGTACCGCGGTGGCCTCGAACGCCTCGCCCGGCTCGACCTTCCCGGCCGGGAGCTCCCACATGGCGTGGGAGCCGTTCCAGCCGAGGAGGACCTGCCCGCGGTCGTTGGTGACGACGACCGCTACACCGGCCATCGCGGCCGGCTTCGGAGCCCGCTTCTCGCTGTAGGTGACCGGGTCGGTCCTGGGCCCCCGCAGCAGCAGGACGGTGGAGTCGTCGGCCTCGATGCGCTCGACGTGCTGCCAGCCGTCAGCGAGGAGATCGATCTCGGCGTCGTCCAGGCAGATCCCGCGCTGCTCCTGCGGGTGCAGGTCGGCGTGCGGGGTGATCACACACAGTGTGCCGTCCTCGTCGAGCAGGGCAGCGAGTTCGGAGACCGTGCGGGTGCGGTCGGGCAGGTGGGCCAGGGCCCGGCGCATGGTGATGACCCGGTATAAGGGGCCGGCGACCGGGACGAGTGCGGTGATGCCCTCGCTGGTGATGTCGATCCGGTGGTAGGCGATCGCGTCGGACGGAGCGGCGGGGGCCCGCTCGATGGCGGACTCGGCCCAGTCCACCCCGTCGACCCGGTACCCGGCCGCGGCGAGGAGGCGGGCGAGCTCTCCGGTCCCGCAGGCCACGTCCAAGGCTCGGGCACCCTGGGCGTCCTCCGCCAGGGCCAGGTGCTCGGCGAGCACGGTCTTCTCGGCGACGGTCAGCGGGCGGAAGTCCCCGCCGCCCTCGTAGTGGGCGTGCCAGTCCAGCGCGGTGTACGTGGTGCTCATGGCGGTGTGGGCTCCCTGTTCGTCGGGGTTGCTCAGGACAGGTCGGAGGCTGCTGGGGCGCTGTGCGGGGCGGTCTCCGGCGGAGACACGTACCGGCTCGCCTGCGCCCGCAGCTCCTCCGCGGACCAGCCCGGATGCGCGGCACGCAGCTCGGCCGCGTTCTCCTCGAAGTACCGCTGCTGCCGCGCGGGCGGCCGGAATCCCTCGACGACGAGCAGGCGCGGGCCGTCGGGCAGAAGCGACTGCGCGTTCAGAAGCCGGTCGAGGACGCCGGAGCGGAGGTGGGCGAAGGCGTATGCGGGATCGGAGCGGCGGTCGTCGAGGAGGAGCTGGCCGCCGGCGCGGACGTCGGCGAGGGGCTGGCCGTTGTCGGCGACGGGGGTCGCGGCGACCCGCGGGTCGGACATCAAGACGATGCGCATCAGGCCTCCCAGTCCCACGTGTCGAAGTACGCCGGAATCCCGGTGTGGCGGGCGGCCATCACGGCTTCGAGCCGTGCGTGGTCCCGTCCCGGCATCAGCTCCTGCCACGTGGGCACGGTCAGGGCACGGACCTGGTCGTGCTCGTCCGGGTCCAGCACGATCCCGGCGAGCTGCCCGGCGGAGAGCCGGCCGCCGTCGAATACGAACCCGACGGCGGCGAGCGGCCAGTCCTTGCCGGGTAGCCCGAACACCGTGGCCAGGAGCTTCGGGGGTCCCGCCACGTGGAGTCCGGTCTCCTCCCGGCACTCGCGTACGGCGGTCTCCCAGGGCCGTTCGCCGGCCTCGGCGATGCCGCCGGGCCACTGCCAGGGGTGGGCGCTGGAGTAGGTGGCGCGCAGCTGGACGGGCCGGTCGTCCTGATCGGTGAAGAACACCGCGCCGAAGACCGTCGCCTTCGGCAGTGTCGCGGCGAACTCCTCCGGCGGAAGCCACTTCCTGCTCACGATGCGGTCCCTTCGGCGGGGAAGCGGGTCATGCGCATGAGCGCGGGGTCGGCCGTGAAGCCGAGCCCCTGGTACAGCGGGGCGGATCCGGCACTGGCGTACAGCTCGTAGACGGTGACTCCGTCGCGCTCCAGGTGGTCGAGGAGGGCGGCGAGCGCGGCCCGGGCGTGGCCGCGGCGCCGGTGGGCGGGGTCGGTGGCCACCGCGTCACCGCCCTCGCGGAGGCGTAACGCGAGCTGGTCGGCGCCGATGGCCAGCCAGGCTGGGTCGAGGGGTTCGCTGAGGATGTTCTCCGACCTCAGGCGGGCGATCTCCGCGGCACCCGCGGGGGTGGCCAAGCGGGGTTCGGACACGGAACTTCCTTTCTCGAAGGGCAGGTGGAGACGGAGGGTGACAGGTCACGCGTGTCGGGCGGCGTGGAGGACGATGCGGTACTGCAGGTCCCCGTGGGTGGGCACGAGCACCGGCTTCGGCAGGTCCGCGTAGGTGCCGGCCAAGGCGAGGAGCAGGGCCTCATCTCCTTCGGCCAGGTAGGGGCGGGCGCCTTCGAGATGGCGTTTGATCTTGTCGGCGGCCGTCGCGGACTCGGCGGACTCGGCGGGCTGCTCGGGCGCGCTGCTGTGGAGGGTGCGGAGGAGACGGCCCAGATCGTGCCGGCCGCCCCGTGCCTCGTCGGCAGCGGGGAGGACCATGCCGTGCAGCGGACGTCCGGCCAGCGCGGTGACGACCATGGCCTGCCCCTCGGTGTCGGCAGCGATGAGCCGGGGAGCCCTGTGCCCGAGCGCAGGCACCCACGACCGGTACGCGGCGACTTCCCGCTCGTGGAACTTCAGCGAGTTTACCGACCTGCGCGGCGTTCGGATCGTCCGTGACCTGCTCCTGAGCGTCGCGTAGGAGTCCGGGACGTTGTCCAGCGCCGTCCCGGTGTCAGACCCCCGCCCTATGTTGTCCCGGTGATTCGTGACGCGTTTGACCACCGAGTGGTAGAGGCCGCAGCCGCTGATGTCCGACTGGCGAAAATGGAGTTCGACGGTGCTGGCCAGTGGCTGACTGCCCACGGCCAGGGACTCTCGGAGCCGCTTGCCGCAGAAGTGTGGGTCTTCGACGAGGATTTCGCTCGGGTGCTGCTGGTTCAGCACCGGTGGCGTGGTTGGGTTCCGCCGGGCGGGCGCGTTGAGCCCGGAGAAACACCCCGGGAAGGAGCACGCCGCGAGCTCTTCGAGGAGACCGGCGTCGAAGTGGAGCTGCTGCCCGAACCTGCCGCGGCGACGGTGCGTTCCTACCGCGCGGAGTGGCCAGCGACTCTTGGGCTGTCGTTCGTTGCGATTGCGAGTGCAGCAACGCCTTTGGTCACAGAGAGTGGACAGCCGGCGGCCTGGATGTCCCTGAACGAGGACTGGGCCAGCTACTTCCCCGAGGACGCTTCGCGGGTCCGTCAGCATGCGCGATGGCTGCGTGAAGTCTCCGGCCGCTGATACGAAGTGCCCGTCACTCGGTGGTCCTGGGGACGAGCTGGGCGTGGTGGTGAAGCTCGACAAGCTGGGCCTCCAGGTCGGCGATGCGTTTCTCGGCGAAGCGGTTGTTTGAGCGGGCTCCCTCAAGGCGTTCCTGGAGCGCGCAAAGCGAGCCTCACACGTAGGGGAGTGGGCGGGGCGAAGGCGGTGGAGGGGCGACGCTCACGGGTGTGGTTCTGGTGCGGTTGGTTCGGTGGGCGGGCGATCAGGCCCGACCGGGCAGGACGCCGAGGCCGGTGGAGCGGGAACCGGCATGGCGGTCAGGCGGCTGACGGGGGAGCGCCACAGCACCCCCACCGGCACGAGCAGCACCACCGTCCCGGCGACCAGCGCCGTACGGGCCCCGTACGCGGTGGCCACGGCGCCGGCGGCCAGAGCCGCGAACGGCTTGCTCCCGGAGACCAGCCAGGTGGAGGTCTGCTGCGCCCGCGCCTGCAGCTGCGGCGGGCAGACCTGCTGGCGCACCGACCTCTGGGTGGTACCCGCCACCGCGGCGGCGGCGAGCTGGAGACCGCCCGCCGCGGCGATGACCGCCAGCCAGCTCGGGCCGCGCCCGGCGATCAGCAGGGGTACGCCCGCCACCGGGCAGGTGGCGAAGCCGGCGAGCAGGGTGGGTCCGGGGCCGAAGCGGGCCACGATCCGCGGGGCCACCAGCGCCCCGGCGAGCGCGCCGGCGCCGGAGACCCCCATCACGATCCCCAGCCCGGTCGGCCCCGCCTCCAGCGAGGTCAGCAGGTAGTACGCGAACAGGGCGCCGGTCACGCCGACACCCACACCGGTGAGGGTCAGCGCCAGCACGAGATCCCGCACCAGCGGGGTACGGCCCGTATAGACCAAGCCCTCCCAGATCTCAGCGGCGAACCGACTCCTGCGCCGTGCCCTGGCGGCGACTTCCACCGGCCGGCCCGGTTCGGGAATTCGGGCCGCGCACCAGGCGGACACCAGATACGAGAGGACATCGAGCCAGAACGCCCTGGCTGCCTCTACGACGGCGACGACCGCAGTGCCCAGGTATGTCCCGGCGGTGTCGGCGGCCCCGAACGCGGCCCCGACGCGGGCGTTGGCCCGGTGGAGCTGGGCCGGTTCGACCAGCTGTGGAACGATCGCGATGGCCGCCGCCTGGTGCAGCACATTCACCGCACCCAGGACGAGCGCGACTCCGTACAGCACCGGCATCGACAGCACACCGGCCACCGCCGCCGCCGGGATGACCGCGACGGCTGCGGCGGCGGCAAGATCGGTGCCCACCATCAGGGACCGCTTTCCGTGCCGGTCGACGACGGCTCCGGCCGGCAGTGCCAGGAGGAACGTGGGCAGGTGGGCAAGGGAGGCCAGCAGTGCTGCCTGCCCTGCCGTCGCGTCCAGTTCGAGGACGGCGAGCGTCGGCAGGGCCACCAGGTGCACCGATGTCCCCACCAGCCCGGCGGCCTCTCCGCTCAGATACAGCCTGAACCCCGGCCCGAGCGCGGAAGCCTGCTGTCCGGCAGGAGGCTGGGGGACGGGGAGGGTCACCACAGGTCTGCTTCCGTCAGCAGTTGGCCTGCCGGCCTCGGCTCCGGGGTTGCCCGGCCGGTGAGGAGGTCACCAGGCACCGCGACGTAAGCGTTCAGACGAAGCGCCTCCCGCCAGGCCAAGACCTCCTGCCACCGTGCGCGGGCCCGGGCCAGGCATGTCCCGGTCCGGCCGGACGCGGTCTCGGGCAGGCACTCCCCGCCGGCCGAGGTCACCCGCCGGGGGAATCCGAAGTGGGCACGGTGGAGCGGATGATGACCATCGACGGGCAGCAGCGGTGCCTCGGGCACGGCGGGACGCGGAGAAGGCCCGGCCTGCCGGTCGGTCGCCGACCACCTCGGTGGGGATTCCGCCGCAAGAGCGTCGCTCACCCCAGGGTCCATGGCCGTAGCGGTCATGTGTGTTCCTCGGTGCGCAGGACGTCGTGGTCGCCGGCGGACTGGGCCGGGATCGTGGCATCGAAGGCGGCGGCTTGGACGAGATAGGCGTCGCGGAAGTCCCCGGTGCCCGTGGCGGGGTCCATCAGTTCCTCGAAGGTGCCCGACTCGGCGACCCGGCCGTCCTTGAGGACGTGGATGAGGTCCGCATGGCGCACCGAATGCAGCCTGTGGGTGATGAGCACGATCGTCTGCCCGGTGGTCGCGGCCAGAGCGCGGATCTGGTCGAAGACCCGCTGTTCCGCGACCGCGTCCAGGGCGCTGGTGGGTTCGTCCACGATGAGGATCTCGGCCTGCCGGTACTTGGCGCGCGCGATGCCGATGCGCTGCCATTGGCCGCCCGAGATCTGGTGCCCGCCGCGGTAGCCGCGTGCCAGGAGGGTGCCGAGGCCGCGCGGCAGGTCGTCGAGGACCTGGTCGGCCCCGGAGAAGCCGGCGGCCTCCTCGACCGCTCGGTCGTCGATGGCCTGGCCGGGCTGGCCGATTGCGACGTTCACCCGGAAGGTGAACGGCCAGTGGTGGAAGTCCTGCGACATCAGTGCGACACGACCGAAGACCTGGTCGCGGTCGGCGGCGCGTGCGTCGACCTCGTCCCACCAGATCGTGCCACCGCCCTCGTCCGGCAGGTACAGGCCGGCCAGCAGCCTGACCAGGGTGGACTTGCCGGAGCCGTTCTCGCCCACCAGCGCGGTGATCTTCCCTGCGGGGAACGACAGGCTCACGTCGTGCAGCGTGGGCTCCGGCTGGTCGCTGCCGCTGCCGCTGCCGGGGTAGGTGAAGGTGACCTTCTCGAAGCGGACCTCCCGCAACTGCTCGGGCAGCGGCTGCCCGCCCACGGGGATCGCCCGGGTCGTCGCCTCCCGGCACAGCCGCTCGAAGTCGGCAACGAACAGCGACTCCTGGTGCAGCTCGGTGATCTGCAGCACCAGGGTGTCCAGACTCGTCGCGCCGGTCCGGATGGCCAGGACGGCTGTGCCCGCGACCGCGAGGTCCATGGCCCCGCCCCACAGCAGCGCACCCAGGGCTCCGTACGTGAGGAGGGTGGCGATGCCGCCGGCGCCGTCGGCGACGAGCCCGATCCGCGCGGCCCGGCGGGCCAGTCGGGTCTGCTCGCGCTCGCTGGTCTCGGCCATGGTCCGGAAGTGCCCGAGCAGGAAGGGACCGACACCGTGGACGCGGACTTCCGCCGCCGCTTCCTTCTGGATCAGCAGCTGGCCGAGCAGATGGCCGGCCCGGGCGTGCTGGACGAAGGCGTGGAAGGAGACGTACTTCTGGCGGGAGATCATCAGCGAACTCCACGCACTCGGCAGCGTCATCAGGCCCAGCAGGGGCAACAGCACCGGGTGCAGGACGGTCAGCACGCCGGCCGCGGCGATCAACGACACCGCGGCGTTGAGGGTGTTCGTGCAGTAGCGGATCATGCGCCGGGCGGAGTCCGCCCCGTACCGGGCGGCATCGAGGAGCCGGTGGAACTCGTCGTCCTCGATCGCGGCGAGCTCCACGCGGTGTACCAGACCGAGGTACTGCTCGGTCGCCACCCGCTGCACCTTCGGCTCCAGCGTGCCCGTGGCCGCCGTCGACGCCGACCGCAGCAGGGAACCGACGAGCGCCGTGACGGCCACGACCGTGAGCGCGGGCACCGCCTGGACGAGGCGCTCGTTGGTACTGCCACTCGAGAGGATGTGCCCGAGCACGCTGTTGACTGCGACCAGGCCGACGGCCTGGGCGATGCCGCGGCCGACCTCCGCGGCCAGGACCACACGCAGGGCTCGGGCATCGGCCAGGTGGGCGAGCCGCAGGCCGGTTCCCACCAGGCGCGGCAGCTGCCGCGCCATCGTCGAGAGCCCGAGTTTGAGCCAGGCGCCCTCGTGCCGGTCCCAGCCGATGTCGTAGGCGAGCTCGCCGCCGAAGAGGAGCCGCTCGGAATCCGACACCCCCGCGGTGCCGGATCCCGCCGTGGAGTCCTTGCTCACGCGGCCCTCCCGGTATCCGGTCGCGCGTCGCGGCCACACGAGGGGCGGCCGTCAACACGGCGCCCGGCGGCCAGGCAGAGGCGGGGGCCGGACGCGGAATGTTCGAATGCGGCGGGGGCTGTGGCCTGGTTCGGCAGCGGATTCACGGGGTCCTCCGGATGGGCGCACGGCTGGTACTGGTGCTCTAAGAACGGCTCCCGATCGGGCCGGTCACGGTCGAATCGGGGTCGGATGGTGAACGAATGTTCCAGTTCGTCGTGTCGGGCTTGGCGTGCCTGTGGTGGCGGTGCTGAAACTCGCTCGAACAGAGTCCGGTCGCAGGGCGACCACGAAGATCTCGGTGCGCCGGCGTCGGTCGGTGGTGTGGGCCTTCAGGTCGGTGTCGTAGGGGGAGGGTGTGGGAGCCGTAGCGCGGCTGGCAACCACGTCGAGGCAGGCGCCTACGGCATCACGTGGGCACGGGCATGTGCGAAGGCCCTCCAAGGCCATGACCAGTCGTCACTTCTCGCCACGAGGCCATACGACCTTCGCCACACAGGCATCTCGTTCTGGCTGCACTCCGGCGTGGCCCCCGCGGAATGTGCCCGCCGAGCCGACCAGAGCATCCAGGTCTTGTTCCCGTACCAGCCCAGGTCAGGCGCCTCTTTTGGGTGCGCTGGAAGAAGCCCGGCTTCGTCGGGGAGTGGGACGCCAGCAGATTCTTCGTCTTCCGGCGGCACGGCAGTTACACCCACGCTGACCAGCGGAGACGGCAGCTGGCGTGGCTTTCTGGCGGGGGCTGGTCCGGAGAATGTGCAGTGGACAGACCGGGCGGAACGCGGGCCGTCCGATCCACCTGGTCGGCCGGACGGGCCGGCTGCCGCGCTTCGCGTCATCGCAGGTGCTCAGCGCGGCTCCCCGGATGCCCAGGACGGCCGGGGGAAAGGATGCGACGCTGGAGTGAGGGGCCCGCGAGTGGAGGTCCGGGGGCGTCTCATCCGGTCCGGGGCCCTCTCCTTCGGCCCGGCGACCATGTCCCGGTGCGGCTCGATGGATGCGACGCAGCGCCGACCGGGGCACCGCTCACCGAGCGTCGCCAGACGGCCTTACCACGTGGATCCGACCCGTCGGGACCAGGACCGCGCGACCAACCCGGAAGGCAGGTGCGTCCCATGCGCACGTCGACCCGTATCGCCGGTGCCCTCACCGGCCTGACGCTCACCCTCGGTGGTGCGGTCCTCGCCGCTCCCGCGGTCCGGGCGGACATCCCCGCCTGCACACAGATGGCCGAACTGGCCGGTGCCACCGATTCCGGCGCCGTCTCAGCGGCCTGTAGCCGTGGCGTGGTCGGAGACCTGCAGAGTTGTGTGACCGGGCTGACCGGGGCCGGAGTGGCGGGCGGGGCCGCGACCGGTGCCTGCCGGGCGGCGGCCCACGAACCGCGCTAGCGGACCGCGCGGGGCAGCCGCCCGCCGGCACCGGTCGGAGGCTAGGTACGGCCCGTCCCCTCCTGGTGACGTCATGCCTCTCCGCGCCCGGGCAGTTACCGCCCGGGCGCGGCGCCCAGCCTCGCCTCGCGGGCCCCATGCGGAGCGCCCATGCTGAATAAGAGGGCGCCGTCGTCTTGAGACTTGCCCTTCCTGAAGGCCCAACGAAGGCGCCTGAGAGGAGAAGGAAGTCATGCGCATGCGAAGAATCCTGGGTCTCGCCCTGGCCGCGGCGACCCTTGCCGGCATGAGCGCCGTCGGCGCCGTCAGCGCCGGGGCCGCCTCGTCTCCGAACATCTCCAGGGACGAATGCACGGCCGCCGGCGGACAGATCGTTTCACGCCCCTACTCCGGCGAGGCCTGCGCGCTGCCTGACGGGACCACGCAGCAGATCACTTGACCGATCGGCGCACGGCTGGGCAATCAGTCCGGCCGGTGCGCCCGGCGCGATGGGTATGGAGTGACGGCACCCGGTCCACCGTCGGGTGGACAGCCCGCGGCCGGCCTCGAGCCTGGATGCGCCTGGATGTGCCGACGGTGATGGAGCCTTCCTTCTGACCTTCTGACGCGGGCGATGATCGCGCCGCTGTCCGCATGGAGGTGGCCCTTTGCCGATGCCGCCCTGATTCATCCCCACCGTGGATGAGATCCAGCAGGTCACCCCGCTCCACCAACCCGTCTGAGAACCGGCCGACCCGCCGGCACCGCCAACCGGCGCGGCCCACGGCCCACTCCGGGGACCTGGGACCTGGAGACGGCGCCGTAACAGCACGACCAAGGAGCCGACCGGCACCGCACCCGCCGGTCGGCTCCGCCGTGCTCCTCGACGACCCCCGGGGACGACTCCGTCGTTCGGCCCATCAAGGGCAACGGCTGCAGCGCCGAAAAGGACCTAGCGGAGTCGCCCCGCCCTCGCGTTCCCGTACGCCTCCGCGCCCCAGGCCGCTCCGATGACGGCTGTCCCGTACCCCGGCCGAGAGGCCCGGAGGAGATCCCGCATGCGCGCCTTCCTGCCTCTGACCGCCGTCACCACCGCCGCGCTCCTGCTCGTCACGGTCACCGGCGCGACTCCCGCCGCAGCAGACCGGAACCCCGACGGCACACGACTGGTCAAGGTGTCCCAGGGCGACCCGTACGCGGACTGCACCATCGGCGCGCGATCCCCCGACAGCGTCGTCTATCCGGGCACCGAGGTCGAGCCGTACCTGTCCGTCGATCCGCGCGACCCGAAGCGCGTGGTCACCGTGTTCCAGCAGGACCGGTGGAACGACGGCGGCGCCCGTGGCCTGGTGGCCGCCTGGACCACGGACGGCCGCACCTTCCGCCGGAGCACGCTGCCGTTCAGCCTGTGCGCCCCGGGCGGCGCGGACTTCGAACGGGCCACCGACCCCTGGGTGAGCACCGGACCGGACGGCACCGTCTACGCCGGCGGGGAGGGCGTCGACTTCACGAGGAGCACGCGCAGCGCCCTCCTGGCCGCCACGTCCCGCGACGGCGGCCGTACCTGGCAGAACCTCACCACCACGCACGTCGACGAGCAGCCGTTCTTCAACGACAAGCCCTCCATCACCGCCGACCCGGTCCGCAAGGGCACCGCCTACCAGGTCTGGGACCGCCTCGACAACGACCCGCCCGGGCCCAGCTCCCTCGACGGTCCCGGATACATCTCCCTCACCCGCGACGGCGGCCGCACCTGGAGCGAGGCCCGGCCGTTCGTCGACACCAGCGCCGTACCCAACACACAGACCATCGGCCATGTGATCGTCGTCGACCCGCGCACCGGCACCCTGTACGACTTCTTCGACACGATCACCTACGCCGACGACCTGAGCACCGTCGTCGAAGCCCACTACGCGGTGGTCACCTCGACCGACGCCGGGGAGACCTGGAGCGCCCCGGTCACCGTGGCCCGGGACACGTCCGTACCGGAGGTCGACCCGAACGACCCCACCAAACTGCTGCGCGCCGGGGCCACCCTGCCGAGCCCGGCCGTCGACCCCGAGACAGGCACGCTGTACATGGCCTACGAGGGCTCGGACTTCTCCGGTGGAGAGTTCGACTCCGTCCAGCTCGTACGGTCCACCGACGGCGGACGCACCTGGGGGACGCCAAAGCTGATCAGCCCCAGGGGCGTTCCGGCCTTCTCACCCTCGATCGCGGTCACCGAGGGGGGCACGGTCGCGCTCACCTACTACGATCTGCGCTTCCTCGAGCCCGGCAACACCACAACCCTGCCCACCGCCTACCAACTGGTCACGCTGCAGCACGGAAACCCGAAGCTCCGGACCGAACGACGGATCTCGCGGGTCTTCGACTGGCTGCAGGCGCCGTTCGCCGGCGGCTACTTCCTCGGCGACTACCAGGGCCTGGTGGCAGACGGCAAGGGAGTACGGGCGGTGCTCACCAAGACCCACTCCGGCGCACCACAGAACCGTACGGACGTGTACACCAGCAGTCTCCGCACCCGCTGACCGACGCGGACGCACGCCGTAGGCCGACCCGGCCTTGCCGGGTCGCTGCGCTCCCGCGGTACCGCCCCGCAGCACGTGGCTGCGGGGCGCCTTGCGAGGGTCAGTCGATCTGCTGCCCGTCGTGCATACCGCCCTTGCACAAGTTGGCCGTCAGATCGGCCGTTCCGCCGCCCTGCTGGCATTCCGAAGGGGTGACGACGGCTGGGGCGCCCTGTGCGGTGGCGGCGCCTGTGAGGCCGACTCCGGCCGTGAGGGCTGCCGTGGCGATGACGGCGGCGAGGATTCGTCGAATGCGCATTGGTTTCCCTTTCACGGATTGCCGCGGTTGGGGCACTAGCCAGCTTGATCTTCGACCATGCGGGTGGCACGTCATGTTGCGCCATTCGGGTGATGGCGACCCGTTCAGGCGAGGCGGCTGCCGGGCAAAAGAGCCCAGGTCAGGCGCCTGTTCTCGTGCCTCTAGAAGAGGCCGAGCCGCTTCGGGGAGTACGACACCAGCATGTTCTTCGTCTGCTGGTAGTGGTCCAACATCATCTTGTGGGTCTCGCGGCCCACGCCCGACGGCTTGCAGCCGCCGAACGCCGCGTGTGCGGAGTTTGGTGAAAGTCCGTAGACGTCCTGCTCGACGGGGTAGCCGCGGAGTGAGGCAGCCGTTGGCGAGTGCCACGGCTGGGCTCGACAGCATGGTGCGGAGATCCGTCCAAACCGAGCTGTCGGGGGCCAGGGTTCTTGCGGGGTGTGTGTCGGGGTCATCCCGATGGCGCAGGTCACGGATCGTTCTGAGCTGCCTTGGACAGCGGGTTCCGGATGGCAATGGTGATCCGGGTCCAGGGGGTGCGCAGCGAGGTGGTACACCAGCACACGTGCATTCGGGTGATCCGTTTGATCCGCCAGTGTCCGTGTTGCAGAGCAGCGGTGCCGTGCACCGCGCCGGCGCCGTCACTCATCGCCCTGACGGTTCCCTTCCAGCAGGCCCAGTTCGGTCTCCCCGACGAGCGCGCCCTCCCGGCCCGCCTTGAGGCGCATGCCACGGGTGAGTACGTACGCCGCGACTTCCCCGCGCTTGCGGACCGGACGCTGGCGGTCCTGCTCCCCGGCACCGACCCCCTCACGCACGACACCGAACTCAGCCTCTACGCCCAACGCCTCGCCGATGTTCCCGGCGTGGCCACCGTGGAAGCGGCCACCGGCACGTTCTCACCCGGCGCCCCCTCCATTGGGCCCGCCACAGGCCGTCAGCGCTTCATCGCATCGGCCACCACATGGCTGACCGTCACCGGGCGCTCCTCGTTGGACACGGCCGGCACAGACGACCTCGTACAGCGCGTACGGCAGGTACCCGCACCTGGCTCCCACCTGGTCGGGGGCCTGCCCGCTCAATGCGAGGTCTTTCTGCTCTCACGGATCAAGGAGGAATACGTCCGTACCGGCGCGCACTCCCCGTCCATCGTTTTCGGAATTGCCCGCACCGGCCGCCTGGTCACCGCTGCCGCCCTCATCGTGGCCACCATGATGGGCGCGCTCGCCAGCTCTGGCGTCACCCCGCTGAAGGTCTTCGGCACAGGACTGGCCCTCGCCGTCCTCATCGACGCCACCCTCGTCCGCGGCGTTCTCGTCCCTTGCCTCATGCAACTCGCTGGCAAGGCCAACTGGTGGGCCCCCGCCTTTGTCTCCCGAGACCCGCCACGCGCTACGAGGCGGGACGCGTCACGCACACCACAAGACCGGCACCAGACTCCGACGAACTGGATAAACGTTGAGCTCAGAGTGCGGCGGCTGTTCGCAATGCCCCCTGGCCGCTGCCCGCGGACGTCTCCCGCCCAGGTGGATGCGGCCGCCCGGACGCGCTCACCAGGTGACAGGGAGCCGCTCGACCCGTCGGATCAGCGGTTCTGCACGCCAGGGCAGATCCTCTTCGGGCACCGCGAGCCTGAGCTGCGGAAACTTCTCCATCAGCACCGACAGCGCGGTGCGCACCTGAAGCCTGACCAGTGGCGCACCGACGCAGTGGTGCGGCCCGAAGCCGAAGCTCAGGTGGGGATTCTCTTTGCGTCCGATGTCGAATACTTCGGGTGTGGGGAAGACACTCGGGTCACGGTTGCCCGCGGCGAGAGCGGCCAAAACCGCCTCCCCCTTACGGACGACCGTACCGCCGACCTCGACGTCCTCCATGGCATAGCGAGCGAAAGTCGCGTGGGAGGGGAAGGGGGCGTACCGCAGAATCTCCTCTGCGGCGAGTGGGATGAGGTCCGGGTTCTCGCGGAGGGCGTTTGCCTGGTCCGGACGACTCAGCAGGGCGTAGAGGCCGTTGGAGAGCTGCGCCGAGGTGATGTCCGGTCCGGCGATCAAGAGTTGACCCAAATGCTCGATGAGCTCTTGATCAGTGAGATCGGGTAGACGCCGCGTCGCCTGTTCTGGTAGCCGCGCGATCTCGCACCCGGTGTCCTGGCCACGCCAGGCAGCGATGACCCTGACGATGTAGTCGAACATGTCCGTGGCGCGCGTCTGAATGTCCTCGGGAACCAGCGTGGTGTTGGTGAACGCCTCTGACCAGTGCAGGAAATCGGGCCGGTCGTCGGCGGGAATCCCGAGCAGGTCGTAGACCACGTGACTCGCGAAGGGTTTGACGAAATCGCCGACGAGGTCAGCGGGCGGTCCCTGGGCGGTCATTTCGGCAGCGAGCGCGGTGGCGTGTGCACGTACGCCGTGCCGCAGTTCTTCGAGGCGCTGCGGGGTGAAGGCCAGGGCCGCTGCAATGAAGTGCCGATGTCTTGTGTGCTCCGGCGGGTCCATGCCCAGCGTGCCGGTGCCGACCGGCGACGGAGTGAGGCGGGCCTCGTCCCGGCAGGTGGCCTCAGCCCGGCTGAAACGCACTTCGGCCAGCAGTGCTCGGATGTCCTCATGCCGAGTGGCGAGCCAAGCCGGGTCGCCGTGGGCAGGTTGAACCGGAGTCAGGGTCTGGCTCCTCCGGCATTCCTCATACTGAGGGTCGAGGTCGAGGCGGAACGGGACGGCGAACGGGTAGGAGAGACGGAGCCCACGGGAATCTGTCACATTCTACGTATCCACTTTCCTTCGGCAGTGTAAACAACTCGGGCGACTGAATTGTACGTACCACGGTTGACATTCACGCTTTCCGGATATTGGCATGAATGAATATTCGGAGAGCTCCGCGAGTACGTGTACGAGCTTCCCGTTTCGGCCGCCGAGGCAGAGGAGACGGGTCATCTCGGGACGGTGCTGCTGTGGTTGGCGGCAAGTCGACTCCGATGTGGGCACCAGGCAGGCGGGCGAAGGAGCGTCGAACCGCCGGGAGACCAGCTGGAAATACATCCTGCGAACGTGAGTTCAGGTCAACCCTGGCGGAGGTGTTGTGGCCGAGTCATTCGGCGGAGGGATGCCCTTCGTGATTACTGGTGTCGGCCGTTGGGACCCGGCTCCGGAGGACGACTTCGATCCCGACCGCCATCAGTGCGAGTGGTTCCGATGGCTCGGTCCGGAAGTCAAGGGACTGCTGCCCGGCGATGAGGAGGCCTCAGCGGAGTGGCTCCGGAGCCGTCGAACGGTAGATGTGCACCTACCCCGAGACGGCTCCGCCCTCAGGCGCTCAGAAGACCCCGAGCTTCTTCGGCGAGTAGCTGACCAGGAGGTTCTTCGTCTGCTGGTAGTGGTCCAGCATCATCTTGTGGGTCTCGCGGCCCACGCCCGACTGCTTGTAGCCGCCGAACGCCGCGTGCGCCGGGTAGGCGTGGTAGCAGTTCGTCCAGACCCGGCCGGCCTGGATCGCGCGGCCGGCCCGGTAGGCCGTGTTCATGTCGCGGGTCCACACGCCCGCGCCCAGGCCGTACGCCGTGTCGTTGGCGATCCGCACCGCGTCGTCGAAGTCCTGGAAGGACGTCACCGAGACCACCGGGCCGAAGATCTCCTCCTGGAAGACCCGCATCCGGTTGGTGCCCTCGAAGATCGTCGGCTGGACGTAGTATCCGCCCGCCAGCTCGCCCTCCAGTTCCCGGCGCCCGCCGCCCGTCAGGATCTTCGCGCCCTCCTGCTGGCCGATCTCCAGGTAGGAGAGGATCTTGTCGAGCTGCTCCGACGAGGCCTGCGCGCCGATCATCGTCTCCGTGTCCAGCGGGTGGCCGGGCACGATCAGCTCGGTACGCGCGATCGCCGCGTCGAGGAAGTCGCCGTACCGGCCCCGCTCGATCAGTGCGCGCGACGGGCAGGTGCACACTTCGCCCTGGTTGAGCGCGAACATCGCGAAGCCTTCCAGGGCTTTGTCGCGCAGGTCGTCGTCGACCGACCAGATGTCGTCGAAGAAGAGGTTCGGGCTCTTGCCGCCGAGTTCGAGCGAGACCGGCTTCAGGTTCTGCGCGGCGTACTGCATGATCAGCCGCCCCGTGGACGTCTCCCCGGTGAAGGCGATCTTCGCGACCCGCGGGCTCGACGCCAGCGGCTTGCCGGCCTCCTCGCCGAAGCCGTTGACGATGTTGATCACACCGGGCGGCAGCAGGTCCGCGACCAGGCTCAGCCAGTAGTGCACCGACGCCGGGGTCTGCTCGGCGGGCTTGAGCACCACGGTGTTGCCGGCCGCCAGCGCGGGCGCGAGCTTCCACGTCGCCATGAGGATCGGGAAGTTCCACGGGATGATCTGCGCGACCACACCCAGCGGCTCGTGGAAGTGGTACGCCACGGTGTCGTCGTCGAGCTCGCTCAGCGTGCCCTCCTGGGCCCGCAGCGCCCCCGCGAAGTAGCGGAAGTGGTCGATGGCCAGGGGCATGTCGGCGGCCAGGGTCTCGCGCACCGGCTTGCCGTTCTCCCAGGTCTCGGCGACCGCGAGGGCCTCCAGGTGCTGCTCCATGCGGTCGGCGATGCGCAGCAGGATCGTCGAGCGCTCCGCGGCGGACGTACGGCCCCACGCGGGAGCGGCGGCGTGCGCCGCGTCCAGGGCGCGCTCCACGTCCTCGGCCGTACCGCGGGCGAGCTCGGTGAACACCTGGCCGGTGACGGGGGAGGGGTCGGCGAAGTACTGGCCGCGCGCGGGTTCGACGTACTCGCCGCCGATGAAGTGCCCGTAGCGGGACGCGTACGACATCAGCGCACCCTCGGTGCCGGGTGCCGCGTATCGGGTCATGCTGTCCTCCCCATGCCGGTCGGCGCCGTCCACCGTCGGACAGCGCGCGGGGCGAGGCTAGGAGGGGGCGGGTTGCGAGGACGTTGCACGGCGGGGTACCGGTGCGTCCCGCGGCGCGTGCGGCGTCTCCCCGCCGCCGGTTCGGGCCGGGCGGGGGCGGCGCCCCGAGCCGGGCGGTGGGTGGCGCCCACAGCCGGGCGGTGGGTGCGTCGGGCGTCCGCGCGTACGGCGTCCGGGGCCCGCCGCGTGCGTCGTCCCGGATCCTGGCGCGCCTGTCGTGGCGCGGGCCGCCGTGTGCGTCACGGTCCGGCCCGCCGCGCGCGGTGTGCGCCGGGCGCTCCGGCTACGTGGTCGCGGGCCCGCCGCGTACGCCGCCCAGTTCGGCGTCCAGCGCGCGCACCCGGCTGAGTGCCGCCGGCCGGGCGCCCGGCGGGAGGGCGGCCGCCAGCGCCCGCCAGGCCGCCGGGTCATCCTCGCCCCACGGGCTGCACACCCAGTCGGCCAGCAGCCCCGGATCCGCGCGGGCGATCAGGGCGGCCCGCGCACCGTCCTCGAGACGGCGCCGCAGCCGTACGATCCCGGGCGCCGTCGAGGCGGGCAGCAGCGGGCCCGCGTACCCGGTCAGCGCGGCCGAGACCGCACCCACCGAGAGGTGGCGGGTGACGGCCGTGAAATCCGCCTCCAGCGGCACGGCCGTGCGGTACGGGCGTGAGAGCAGGACCCGCGGGCCCAGCAGGGCGCGTAGCCGTGACATTTCGGCGCGCAGGGTCACCGGTGACATCGCTTCGTCCTCGTACAGCGTCATGAGGAGTTCCTCGCCGTGCATGCCCTCCGGCCGGTGCGCGAGCAGCACCATGATCTCGCTGTGGCGGCGCCCGAGCCGGACCCGCCGCCCGTCGCCCAGCACCAGCAGCGCCGTGTCCCGGCCGAGCGCGGTCAGCGTGGGCGCGGTGGCGGTCGGCGGGCCGGGATCCAGCAGCGCGAGCTGGGCCTGCGCCGCCCGTGCCACCGCCTGCACGAACGCCAGCGAATGCGGATGCGCGAGGCCGTCCCCGCCGGTGATGTCGATGGCGCCCAGCAGCCGGCCGGTCCGCGGATCCCGCACCGGCGCCGCCGCGCACGTCCAGGGGTGCGCGCGACGGCTGAAGTGCTCCGCCCCGAACACCTGCACCGGTTCCCCGACCGCCACCGCCGTTCCCGGCGCGTTGGTCCCCATCGCGGACTCCGCCCAGCGCGTCCCCGGTACGAATCCCAGGTCCTGCGCCCGGTCCAGGGTCGCGGTGTCGCCCTCTACCCACAGCAGGCTGCCGCGGGCGTCGCAGACCGCCAGCAGATGCGCCTCGTGGGCGGCGAACGCCCCCACCAGCTCCCGGAACACCGGCATCACCCGGGCCAGCGGATGCTGCGCGCGGTACGCCAGCAGCTCGGCGTCCGCCAGCTCCGGGGCGCTGTGGCACTCGGGGCTGAGCCGGGCCCGCGCGCACCGCCGCCACGACTGGGCGATCACCGGACGCATCCGGCCCAGGAGCCGCCCGTCCGCCGTGAACGCGTCGTGGGCGCGCCGCAGTTCACGGGCCCGCAGGACCGGGTCGGTCCCGCCCGGCAGCGCCACTGACGGTTCGCCCATGCCAGCCTCCCGAAGGCAACGGTTCCCGGAGCGCCCCATCGTCTGCCCGGCGCCGGGGCCCGGCAAGGCCCGCGTCGGCCAGGTCGCGCACGGTTCAGGTCCCGGGTGGAGGGCGGAGGGGGAGGGGGGAGGGGGGAAGGGGAGGGCGGGGTCGCGGATCCCGGAGGCCGGATCCCGGAGGCCGGATCGGGCCGGAAGTCGTGGGAACGCTCCGCCGCGGCCCGGCGTTGTAGGGAGTAGCGCCCCCAAGCAGGAGGCAGGAGGAGGTGTCCGTCAGATGTCGACCAGCGGAAAGGTCGCGGTGGCCGGAGTCGTGGCCGCCATCGTGCTGTTCTGGACCGTCGGATTCTGGGCAGGGCTGCTGGTCCTGATCGGAGTGCCGACGGCTGCCTACCTGCTGCTGGACTCGTCCCAGCGGCGCCGCCTGCGGGGCATATCGAGGAAGCAGATCGGCCGCTGAGCGCGGCAGGGGGGACAGGCATGAGCACGGGGACGGCCGCCGGCCGGGTTACGGCGGTCAGCAGGAACGAGGAGTATTCGTTCACCAAGCCCAACCGCGACAGCATCACACTGCTCGCGGGGCTCGGTGTCGAAGGCGACGTGCACGCGGGGGTCACGGTCAAGCACCGTTCCCGCGTCGCGCAGGACCCTACCCAGCCGAATCTCCGCCAGGTGCACCTCATCCACGGGGAGCTGTTCGAGGAGGTGGCCGAGGCCGGCTTCACGGTCGAGCCGGGACAGCTGGGGGAGAACGTGACCACGGTCGGCCTGGACCTGCTGGCCCTGCCCGTCGGCACCCTGCTGCGCCTGGGTGACGAGGCGGTCGTGGAGGTCACGGGCCTGCGCAACCCGTGCCTGCAGATCGACGCCTTCCAGGACGGCCTCCTCAAGCAGGTGGTCGGCCGGGACGACGAGGGCCGGATCGTCCGCAGGGCCGGGATCATGGGCGTCGTCCACGAGGGCGGCACGATCCGCCCGGGCGACCCCATATCCGTGACCCTGCCCCCGCTGCCGCACATCCCGCTCGACCGGGTCTGACGGCCGCCCCCCGGTCGGCCGTGCTGCCCGCCGGCCCGCCCGCCCGGGCGGCCGGGTCGGCGGGGATGGGCCGCGCGCCGGTCAGGAGTACGCGCGCGGGTGCCGGGCAGCCGTCCCGCACGTTCAGACCAGCGTTCAGGCCGTCCGTTCATGCCGGGCGTACCGCGACGCGGTTCAGTGCCTCCAGCAGCCCCGGCAGGTCCGCCTCGCCCTCCCGGGGGACCGGGATGACCTCGCTGGGCTCCTCGTCCAGCAGGACGAAGGCGATGTCGTCGGTGCGGGCCACCAGTGACCAGCCGGGTCCGTCCACCCGCAGCGTCCGGGCGCCCTCGCCCGCGAACGCGGACCGCACCCGGCCCGGCGGCGGCGGGGTCCGCTCGTACGCCCGGGCCTCCGCCAGCGCACGGGTGAGCCCCGGGTGCGAGACCGTGCGCCGGCCGTCCGCCTCGTAGCGCTCCCGCCACTCGGCCCACTGCTGCGCCACCTGGTCCGCGCCCAGCCGCCGCTGCACCGGGCCCCAGACATCGGCCGTCGGCGGGCTCAGCGGTACCCGTCCGGTGCCGTCCGCGCCCTGCTCGGGATCGTGCGGCTCCGGGATGCCCGGCGCGGCCACCGACAGCGCCAGGGGCCAGCCCGCCAGCGACACCACGATGCTCCGCTCGTCGGGCGACAGGTCGTAGTCCATCCCGCAGTCCCAGGAGGAGATCGCCAGTGCGACCAGCGACACGTCGTCCACGACGACCGTCCAGCGCGCGCCGTCCTCGTCCTGCCCCAGCACCAGCCCGTAGCCGTCCGCGGCCGGCGGGACGCCGAGCAGCGCGCACGCCTCCGGATAGTCGTCGCCGAGCATGCTCGGGAACTGCGCGGGGGTCAGCAGCACGGCGGACAGCACGTACAGCGACCCGCCACCCTCGTCGTCGGACACTGATCCTCCCGGTCGCTCTCTCGTCGGCGCACCCTAACCAGCGAGTAACCCGCGCGTCGAGAGGCCGCGGCGGGCGATTTCCAAGCCCACCACCTGCACGTAGAGTTGGGGACCCGCCACAGAAAGGGACGCCCCGGTGCAGCGTTACGACCGGCTGAAGCAGATCCTCCGGCTCGATCCCGACAAGGATTTCCTGGCCATCTACCGGCTCACCGCCACCTACGAGTTCCCCTGGGACCTCGCCCGCGCGCTGGAGCTCGCCCTCTACCGGACCTACGCCGTCCCCAGCATCGGCCGGCTGCTCGGCGACACCGCCGAATTCACCGACCGCACCCAGAAGCGCTACGACGACACCGCGCTGCTGCTGGACGCGGTGGTGGAGCACGGTTTCGACAGCGACACCGGGCGCACGGCCATCCGCCGCATCAACCAGATGCACCGCAGCTACGACATCAGCAACGAGGACATGCGGTACGTCCTGTGCACGTTCGTGGTGATTCCGAAGCGCTGGCTGGACGTCTACGGCTGGCGTCCGCTGAGCCGCCACGAGCAGCACGCCTGCGCCCGCTACTACGCGACGCTAGGCGCCCACCTGGGCATCCAGGACGTCCCCGGCTCCTATGAGGAGTTCGAATCCGCTCTCAACGCCTACGAACAGGAACATTTCGGATGGGACGAGGGTGGCCGCAAGGTCGCCGACGCGACCCTCGATCTGGCGGTCTCCTGGTACCCGGCCCCGCTCGCGCCCCTCGTACGCGGCGGCATCCTCGCCCTGATGGACGAGCCTCTGCTGGCGGCCCTGCGCTACGGGCGGCCGAGCCCGGCGGCGGTGCGGCTGGCCCGGGGCGCCCTGCGGCTGCGCGGGCGCGCGGTCCGGCTCCTGCCGCCCCGCGCCACCGCGCACCACGGACGCCAGAACCGGGAGATCAAGGGCTACCCGGACGGCTACGACGTGGGTGAGCTGGGCACCTTCCCGGTCCCTGGCCGGGGTGGCTGCCCCGTTCCGCACCCCCGCCGCGCCGCGGGCGCCGACGCCCAGCAGTAGCCGCGCCGTACGGCGTCAGGCGCGCCGTACGGCCAGCGCCAGGAAGCGGGCGTCCTCGTCGGCGTACGAGGTGAGGTCCCAGCCCGAACCGGCCAGCAGCGGGCCGAGGTTGTGCTCGGCCCGCATGTCCTGCGCAGTCAACTCCCGGCCCTGGCGCGCCGCCAGCGCCGCCCGCCCGATCGGGTGAAACAGTGCCATCCGGCCGCCGGGGCGTACGACCCGCGCCAGCTCCCGCAGATTCGCGGCCGGTTCGGGCAGGTGGGCGATCAGCCCGGCGGCGAACACCGCGTCGAGGCAGCCGTCACGCAGCGGCAGCCGCGCGACATCGGCCTGCAGCAGCGCGCCGTCCCGCGCCCGCCCCGCCCCTACGGCGGCAGCGAGCATCGCCGGGGTCAGGTCGACGCCGAGCACCGTGCCCGCCGGCCCGACCGCCGCCCGCAGCGGCGTCAGCGCGCGTCCGGTGCCGCAGCCCGCGTCGAGCACCCGGTCGCCCGGCCGCAGCCCGAACTCGGCCACGGCGGCCTCGAAGGCGGGCGCGTCGTCGGGGAACTTGCGGTCCCAGTCGGTGGCGCGCGCCCCGAAGAACTCCTGCACGTGTGTGTGGTCCTCGCTCATGCGCCCCATGATCCCCCACGGGCCGCCGCCTGCGGACCGTGCGCAGGATGACACTCGGCGTGATCGAACCTGAACGTAGCTCTGTCATATTCCAGCAGTTCCAGCGGCTTTCGAAATGCGCCCCTTGTTCGCGCCCTCACCCGCACTAGCGTCCGTTGGCCATGGGACACCTGGACCACGCAGCCTATGGCTGGCTGACACCCGTGCTGTCGTACGTGATGGCATGCATAGGCGCGGCCCTCGGGCTGCGCTGCACCGTCCGCGCGCTCGCCGCCACCGGACGCTCCCGCCGCAACTGGCTCATCACCGCGGCCTCCGCCATCGGCACGGGCATCTGGACGATGCACTTCGTCGCGATGCTCGGCTTCCACGTCACCGGCACCGAGATCCACTACAACGTGCCGCTGACCATCCTCAGCCTGATCGTGGCGATGCTGGTCGTCGGCGCCGGGGTGTTCGCCGTCGGCTACGGCAAGAACCGCGGCCGGGCGCTCGTACTCGGCGGGCTCACCACCGGACTCGGTGTGGCCAGCATGCACTACCTCGGCATGGCGGCCCTGCGGCTGCACGGTGTCGTCACGTACGACCCGCTCACCGTCGGGCTCTCGGTGGCCATCGCCGTGGTCGCCGCCACCGCCGCCCTCTGGGCCGCGCTCAACATCAAGTCACCGCTCGCCGTCGCCGTCGCCTCGCTCGTCATGGGCGCCGCCGTCAGCAGCATGCACTACACGGGCATGATCGCCGTCGCCGTGCGCGTCACCCCCTCCGACGCGGCCCTGCCGGGCGCCACCGCCATGCAGTTCATCTTCCCCCTCGCGGTCGGCCTCGGCTCCTACCTGTTCATCACCTCCGCGTTCGTCGCCCTCTCCCCGACCGCCGACGAACGTGCCGCCTCCGCCTCGGCCCGCACCCTCGGCTCCACGGCCCCCGCGCCCTGACCTCCGCGCCCTGACCCCGATCACGTCCGGGGGTGCGGCCCGCCCCGCCCCTGTACGCCGCCGGGCCCGGTCCGCAAGCCCATACGCCGCCTGCGACCGGACGCCGTTCCCGCGTTCCTCCGTTCCCCCGTCCCCCCGACCCGCCGCCCCCGACCCGCCGCCCCCGCCCTGACGCCTCTCCCGCCCCGTCCCTTCTCCCGCCCCGTCCCCCCTCCCCGGAACGAGGAGCCCATGCGCATCTCCCGCAGCACACCGGACGCCACGGCGGCCCGGCTGCCCGCGCCACCGGCGCGCGGCCGCCGGGCGCACGCCGGGCCACCGGCAGAGGAGGACCCGGCGGACGCCCCGGCACCCGCCGCGGCGCCCGTCCCCGCCGCGAGCGGCGGCCCCCGGCTGCGGCTGCGGCTGCGCCCCGCCACCGTCCGGGCGAAGATCGTCTCGCTGCTGATGGTCCCCGTGGTCTCGTTGCTTGCCCTCTGGGCCTTCGCCACCGTCAGCACGGCCCAGGACATCGCCCGCCTCAGCCGGGTGCAGCGGATCGACGCGGAAGTGCGCGCCCCGCTCACCCGCACGATCACCGAGCTCCAGGCCGAACGCCGCGCGGCCGTCCGCTTCCTGGCCGACCCCGGCGCCGACCGGGCCGCCGGGCTGCAGACCCAGGCCCGCCGCACCGACAGCGCCGTGCGGGAACTGCGCCTGGGCGACCGGCACACCGTCGCCGACGCCGGCGACTACCCCGGTGACGTCGCCGTCCGGCTGGGTGCGTTCGTCAGCGCCACCGAGGCGCTCGGTCCGGCCCGCGCCGAGATCACCGACCGCCGCGCGACGCCGGACGCGGCCTACGAGACGTACACCAAGATGGTCGACACCGCCCTCGCGGTCGGTGGTGCGCTCGCCGCCGCGCAGGACACCGGCGCGGCCGGCGACCCCAGGGTGCTGCTGGAGTTCGCCCGGGCCGGGGAGCTCCTGGCCCGCGAGGACGCGCTGCTCGCCGTTCCGGGACAGCGCAGCGCCGAAACGCTCCGGCGGTTCACCGGCGCCGCCGAGACCCGCCGTACCCTCGTCGAGGCCACCGCCCGCGATCTGCCCGGCGTGCAGGAAGCCGCTTGGCAGGCCATCGCCAAGAGCGCCGCGTACGCCGAACTCATCGCCGCCGAGGACCGGGTGCTCGGCCTCGGCACCGGAAAGGACGCCCGCGGTGCGCCCACCGGCTGGGACGCGGCGTACACCACCGTGGGCGGGGCGATGCGCGACATCGAGAACGCCGGGTACACCGGGTACACCGGGACCGCGCGCCCCGCCGACCCGCTGGCCGAGGGTCTGCTCGGACCCGCCGGAGCCGCCGTCCTGCTCGGCCTCGCCGCCGTTGCCGCCTCCCTCGTGATCTCCGTCCGTATCGGCCGCGGGCTCGTCGTCGAACTGGTCTCGCTGCGCAACGGCGCGCTCGAGATCGCCCACCGCAAACTCCCGCATGCCATGGACCGGCTGCGCGCCGGCCAGGACATCGACATCGCGGCCGAGGCCCCGCCCGGCCGGGCCGCCGAGGACGAGATCGCCCAGGTCGGTGAGGCCCTCTCCACCGTCCACCGGGCGGCCCTCGGCGCCGCCGCGGAGCGCGCCGAACTGGCCAGCGGCATCTCCGGGGTGTTCGTCAACCTCGCCCGCCGCAGCCAGGTCCTCGTCCACCGGCAGCTCACCCTGCTCGACGCCATGGAACGGCGTGCCGACGACCCGGGCGAGCTCGGCGACCTCTTCCGCCTCGACCACCTCACCACCCGCATGCGTCGGCACGCCGAGAGCCTGATCATCCTGTCCGGCGCGGCACCGGGCCGAGCCTGGCGCATGCCGGTGCCGCTGACCAACGTCGTGCGGGCTGCCGTCTCCGAGATCGAGGACTACCCGCGGGTCGAGGTCGGCCGGCTCGCCGAGGCCGCGGTGGTCGGCGCCGCCGTCGCCGACCTCACCCACCTGCTGGCCGAACTCATCGAGAACGCGACCCAGTTCTCCCCGCCGCACACCAAGGTCCGGGTCAGCGGCGAGCCGGTCGGCACGGGGTACGTCCTGGAGGTCGAGGACCGCGGACTGGGCATGGGGAGCGGCACCCTGGCCGACGCCAACCGGCGCATCGAGCAGTCCGAGGCCCTCGACCTCTTCGACAGCGACCGGCTCGGGCTGTTCGTCGTCAGCCGGCTCGCGGCGCGGCACGGTGTGAGGGTGCACCTGCGCACGTCACCGTACGGTGGCACCACGGCCGTGGTGCTGATGCCCAACTCCCTGCTCCAGGGCGCGATCACGGCGGGCACACCGGCCAAGGGCACACCGGCCAAGAGCGCACCGGCCGAGGGCGGGCCGGCCGAGGGCGGGCCGGCCGAGGACGGGGCGGGCCACGGCGCGCCGGTCCGGGACGCGCTCGTCCGGGACGCGCTCGTCCGCGACGGATCGGTCCAGGGCGGGGTGGCTCACGGTGGGGCGGTTCGGGGGCGCCGGGAGACGCCGGAGCCGGCCCCGTACCCCCGGGCCGACCGGGCTCCGTACCTGAAGGAGTCCGCGGGCACCGCGCCGCCCTCCGAGTCGGCACCGGCATGGTCCGGGAAGCCGGGTGCGCCTGCCGTGCCGGTCGTACGGCGCGAGCCGCGCCCGGCGCCGGTGGCGACCCTCCGTCCCCGCAGGCCGATCGCCGTACCGGCCCCCGACCCCGCACCGCCCGCCCCTGGACCCGCGTCCGCGCCCGGCCCCGCCTCCGCACCCGTAGGGGGGACGGCCGCCGCTTCGGCCCCCGGTCCCGCCACGCCTACGCCTTCCGGGCCGCCCCGGCCCTCCCGGCCCGGGCCCGTTCCGGCCGATGTCACCGAACTGCCGCGCCGGGTCCGCCAGGCCAGCCTCGTCCCGCAGCTGCGCGAGGCTTCCGCGCCCCGGCCGGCGGCCGGTCCGGCGGCCCCGGCCGGGCCGCCGGGGCGCAGTCCGGAGGAGGCCCGGGCCCGGATGGCGGCCTACCGGGCGGGCTGGGTCCGCGGCACGGAAGACGACTCCACCCCCGCAGGCAGCGAAGGAGAACAGAGATGATCGAACACCAGGGATTCGACCTCGACGGAGCACGCCGTTCCGGCGAACTGGACTGGCTGCTCGACGACCTGGTGGTCCGGGTCCGCGAGGTCCGGCACGCGGTCGTGCTCTCCAACGACGGCCTGGCGGTGGGTGCCTCCAGCGCGCTCAGCCGCGAGGACGCCGAGCACCTGGCCGCTGTGGCCTCCGGGTTCCACAGCCTCGCCAAGGGCGCGGGACGGCACTTCCACGCCGGGGGCGTGCGCCAGACCATGGTGGAGATGGACGAGGGCTTCCTCTTCGTCGCCGCCGCCGGTGACGGGTCTGCTCTGGCCGTCCTCAGCTCCGCATCGTGCGACATCGGCCTGATCGCCTACGAGATGGCCCGGCTGGTCAAGCGGGTCGGGGAACACCTCTACACCCCGCCCCGGTACGCGGCGCGTCCGCCGGCCGCCGGCTGAGGGCGGTCCGGCACATGGACGGCCAGTGGTACGACGCCGACGCGGGCCCGCTCGTGCGTCCGTACGCCATGACCGGCGGGCGGACCAAGCCGGGTCCCCACGGGGTCCGGTTCGACCTGATAGCGCTGGTCGTGGTGGATCCGGGCGGTGCCGAGGCGGCGGCCGAGTCGCTGCTCGGGCCGGAACACCGGTCACTGCTGGGGCTGTGCAGGGCGGAGACCCAGTCGGTGGCCGAACTCGCCGCCGACGCGGACCTGCCGGTCGGCGTGGTGCGCGTACTGCTGGGAGATCTGCTGGAGGCGGGCCACGTCCGGGTCAGTCGGCCCGTGCCCCCCGCCCAGCTGCCGGACGAGCGGATTCTGCGGGAAGTCATCGAGGGATTGCGAGCGCTGTGATGGGACTGAACTCCGAGGGGCCCGGCGGGGCCGTCGGACCGGACGCGGACCAGGACGCGGACGCCGTGGAGCCGGACGACGAGGGCGAGCTGGCCGCGCTCGCGCTGAAGATCCTCGTGGCGGGCGGCTTCGGGGTCGGCAAGACCACGCTGGTCGGCGCGGTGAGCGAGATCCGTCCCCTGCGGACGGAGGAGCTTCTCAGCGAGGCGGGCGAACTGGTCGACGACACCGGCGGTGTGGCCCAGAAGACGACCACGACCGTGGCCATGGACTTCGGGCGGATCACCATCCGCTCCGGGCTGTCGCTGTACCTCTTCGGGACCCCGGGGCAGGACCGGTTCTGGTTCCTGTGGGACGAGCTGTCGCAGGGCGCGCTGGGCGCGGTGGTCCTCGCCGACACCCGGCGGCTGGAGGACTGCTTCCCGGCGGTGGACTACTTCGAGCACCGGCGGATCCCGTTCGTGGTGGCCGTCAACTGCTTCAGCGGGGCGCGGCGGTACGGGGCGACGGAGGTCGCGCGGGCGCTGGACCTGGAATCGGGGACGCCGGTGGTGCTGTGCGACGCGCGGGACCGGGATTCGGGGAAGGAATTGCTGATCAGGCTGGTCGAGTATGCCGGGCGGGTGCACACCGCCCGGCTGCTGGACTCGGTGGAACCCCAGGCGGGTTCCGTATGAGGGGCCGGTCCGGGGCACCCGTACGGCAGGAGCCGAGGCAGGGGCCGGGGCAGGGGTAGGGGGGGTAAAGGGCAGGGGCTACGGCGCTGTCAGTCCGCTACGCCGCTCTCCGAGACGACCTTGTCGATGCGGACCCGGACGAGGAGTTCACCGGGGACGGCGTTGCGCAGGCCCATGGCCTCGGCGTGCTCCTCGCCCATGTACCGCCGGCCGAGCCGGGTCGCCCAGTCCCGCATCTCCGCCAGGTCCTCGCTGATCTCGGCGGTGCCCTGGAGGATCACGTACGAGAAGGGCGGCCGGTCGTCGTCCACGCACAGTGCGATCCGGCCGTCACGGACCAGATTGCGCCCCTTCACGGTCCCCTTGCCGGTGGTGAACACGAGGTCGTCACCGTCGAGGAGGAACCAGATGGGCGCGATGTGCGGGCTGCCGTCCTCGCGTACGGTCGCCAGCTTGCCGGTGCGGGTCCCTTCGGAAACGAAGGCCCGCCATTCCTCTTGGGTCATCTTCTGTGCCATGGGGACATCGTGCTTGCCGGAAAGCCGCTGGTGGGGAAGGCTGGCGGAACGATGACCACGGGGGACAACGGGGAGGGGCGGAAATGGCACTGGACAAGCAGCTCGACTGGCTGCTGGACGACTTGACGCGCAGGGTCCAGCAGGTCAGGCACGCGGTGGTGCTTTCCAATGACGGCCTGGTCACGGGGGCGAGCGCCGGGCTGGCGAGAGAGGACGCGGAGCACCTGGCCGCCGTCTCGGCCGGTCTGCAGAGCCTGGCGAAGGGGTCCGGCCGGCACTTCCGGGCGGGCGAGGTCCGCCAGACCATGGTCGAGTACGACGAGGGCGTGCTGTTCGTCATGGGGGCGGGCGCGGGCAGTTGCCTGTGTGTACTGAGCGGGGCGGAGGCGGACATCGGGCAGGTCGCCTACGAGATGACGCTGCTGGTGAACAGGGTGGGCGAGCACCTGGGCGTCGCGGAGCGCCGGATCACCGGAGGGTAGTCCCACGAGTTCGCCGGCCGGTTCTCGGCCGAGCCGGTGGTCAGGTCCGCCGGTTGTCGGTCGGTCGGTCGGGCCGGTTCGCCGGTTGTCCACAGGCCCGGCGGGATGTCGTGACGGTCGGTTACGGTTTTCACACAGAGTAGTCACTCGGTGTGGAGGGGGACCGCCATGAAGGTCGACGAGGCACGCACGCTGCTGGGCGGAGCGCGTGCCGCTGAGGAACTGGGTCTGGGGCGCGGGGAGTTCGCCAGGGCGGTGCAGCTGGGAATCGTCCGGGCGGGCCCGCGGGCACCTGGGGGAGGGGCGCGCTTCACGCGCGCCGAGCTCGACCGGGTGCGGGCCGCCGCGGGATGCCCGCAGGCGTTACGTGACCGGGTCGAGACCGTGGGGGCGACGGCCGCGGCCGAGGTGCTGGGGATCAGCCCGAGCCGGTTCACCCGGCTCGCCCGGTGCGGCCACGTCGTCCCCGTCGGCTACCGGATCAACCGGTACCGGGCCGTCGTGTGGCTGTACCTCACGGCGGAGCTGCGGGAGTTCGCCCGGAGCGAGCCGGGGCTGCTGCGGGGCGGCGCGCCCCCGGCGGACCGGGAGCTGATGGCCGCCCGAGGGGATCTGCGCCCGCGGACCTGGCGAGGGCGGCATGTGGAACTGCTCCTGAGACGGACCGCCGACCCCTGGGAGCGGGCGGCCGTGCTCGCCTCGGTGCTGCCCGAGGGCGAGGTGGAGCGGGCCGTGCCGGATCCGGCGGAGCGCGTCGTCCTGGCCGGTCTCGCCCCGCCCCCTCCGTACGGGCATCCGCACGCCCCGGCCGCGGCGGCCGTGGCCCTGGGCCTGCTGCGGGCCGAGCTGCCCGAGGAGATCCTCGGGTACCGGACCGGCCTGGCATTCGCCCTGACCGGCGCGCGTGCCCCGGCCCGGGGTCCGGCCCGGGCCCCGGACCGGATCCCGGCTCAGTCGAAGGTGACGGGGGAGAGGGGGCCGACGTAGACCCAGGCGCCACCCTCGCGGGAGAAGCTGCTGTGCTCGTGCAGCGAGCCGGTGTGCCGGCCCTCGCGGTAGTGCGCCCGGAACTCCACCGACCCCTCCGTCTCGAACATCCCACCGCGCTCGGTGGCGAGGATCTCCAGCCGCTCCCAGCGCTGTCCGGGATCCAGGTCGAGCCGCGCGGGGCGCGTCGAGGGATGCCAGGAGCGCAGCAGGTACGCCGTGTCGCCGACGGCGAACGCGCTGAACCGGGAGCGCATCAGCAGCTCGGCGGTGGGCGCCGCCTGCGCGCCGGAATGGAAACGCCCGCAGCACTCGGCGTAGGGGGCGGGCAGGCCGCAGGGACAGTCGGTGGCCGGGGTCGGCATGGAGGGGCTCAGCTCTTCGGGGTCGGTGTATCGGGCGTGGCCGTCGCGGCGGCGGAGTACGGACGGAACAGGCCTTCCTGGACCACCGAGACCAGCAACCGGCCCTCCACATCGTAGATCCGGCCGCGGGCCAGGCCCCGGCCGCCATGGGCGATGGGGGACTCCTGGTCGTAGAGGAACCACTCGTCGGCCCGGAAGGGACGGTGGAACCACATGGCGTGGTCCAGGCTCGCCATGTCGAAACCGCGCATGCCCCAGAGGGGTTCCACGGGGATGCGCACGGCATCGAGGAGGGTCATGTCACTGGCGTAGGTGAGGGCACAGGTGTGCACCAGCGGGTCGTCGCCCAGCGGGCCGACGGCGCGCATCCACACCGCGCTGCGCGGATCGGCGTCCTTGAGCTGCTCGGGCGTCCAGCGCAGCCGGTCCACGTAGCGGATGTCGAACGGCTGGCGCCGGGCCATCCGCTCCAGAGCCTCCGGCAGCGCGCCCAGGTGCTCGCGGATCTCGTCCGCGACCTTCGGAAGCGTGTCGGGGTGGGGGAAGTCCAGCCGGGGAGGCAGCTGGTGCTCGATGCTGCCCGCCTCCGGCCGATGGAAGGAGGCGGTGAGATTGAAGATCGTACGCCCCTGCTGGACCGCGGTGACCCGGCGCGTGGTGAAGGACCGCCCGTCGCGTACCCGCTCCACCTGGTACACGATCGGCACCCCGGGGATCCCGGGGCGCAGGAAGTACGCGTGCAGCGAGTGGACGGGCCGGTCGCCCTCGGTGGTGCGGCCGGCGGCGACGAGCGCCTGGCCGGCCACCTGGCCGCCGAAGACGCGCTGGAGGGACTCCTGCGGGCTGAGCCCGCGGAAGATGTTGACCTCGATCTGCTCCAGGTCGAGCAGATCCACGAGTCTCTCGGCGGGGTTCGTCATCAGGGGTTCTCCACTGCTGTCGGTTCCGGCGGTTCGGCGGTGGGCGGCCGGGGTGTCAGAGCTGACCCACCGAGGTGACCCGGACCACGGCCCGGCCCTCCTCGTCGGAGGCCGCGAGGTCGACCTCGGCGCTGATGCCCCAGTCATGGTCGCCGTTGGGATCGGCGAAGGTCTGCCGGACGCGCCACAGCCCGTGCGCCGGGTCCTCCTCGATCATCAGCAGCTTCGGGCCGCGGGCGTCGGGGCCGGTGCCCAGGTCCTCGTACTCGTCCCAGTACGCGTCCATGGCCTCGCCCCAGGCGTCGGCGTCCCAGCCGGACTCGCCGTCCAGCTCGCCCAGCTCCTCGACGTTGTCGAGGGCCGCCAGCTCCACCCGGCGGAACATGGCGTTGCGGACCAGGACGCGGAAGGCCCGGGCGTTCGCCGTCACCGGCTTGACCTGGTCGGCCTTCTCTTGGGCCTGCTCCGCCGTCTCCACCTCCGGGTTCGCCAGCTGCTCCCACTCGTCGAGCAGGCTGGAGTCGACCTGGCGGACCATCTCGCCGAGCCAGGCGATGAGGTCCTCGAGGTCCTCGGACTTCAGGTCGTCGGGGATGGTGTGGTCCAGCGCCTTGTACGCGCTCGCCAGGTAGCGCAGCACGATGCCCTCGGTGCGGGCCAGCTCGTAGAAGGAGGTGAACTCGGTGAAGGACAGCGCCCGCTCGTACATGTCGCGGATGATCGACTTCGGCGAGACGGGGTGGTCGCCGACCCACGGGTGGCTCTTGCGGTACACGCCGTAGGCGTGCAGCAGGAGTTCCTCCAGCGGCTTGGGATAGGTGACGTCCTGGAGGCGCTCCATCCGCTCCTCGTACTCGACGCCGTCCGCCTTCATGGCGTTCACGGCCTCGCCGCGCGCCTTGTTCTGCTGGGCGGCCAGGATCTGCCGCGGGTCGTCCAGGGTGGACTCGACCACCGAGACCATGTCCAGGGCGTAGGAAGGAGACTCGGGGTCCAGCAGGTCGAAGGAGGCCAGCGCGAAGGTGGACAGCGGCTGGTTCAGCGCGAAGTCCTGCTGGAGGTCGACGGTGAGCCGGATGGTGCGGCCCTCCGCGTCGGGGGTGTCCAGCTGCTCGACGACGCCGCCGTCCAGCAGCGACCGGTAGATCGCGATGGCCCGGCGGATGTGCCGCAGCTGGTTCTTGCGCGGTTCGTGGTTGTCCTCCAGGAGCCGTCGCATCGCCTCGAAGGCGTTGCCCGGCCGCGCGATCACCGACAGCAGCATGATGTTGGTGACCTTGAAGCGCGAGGTCAGCTGCTCCGGCTCGGAGGCGATGAGCTTCTCGAAGGTGGTGTCGCTCCAGGCGACGAAGCCCTCGGGGGCCTTCTTGCGGACGACCTTGCGGCGCTTCTTGGGATCGTCTCCGGCCTTGGCCAGCGCCTTTTCGTTCTCGATGACGTGCTCGGGCGCCTGGGCGACCACGAAGCCCGCCGTGTCGAAGCCGGCCCGGCCGGCGCGGCCGGCGATCTGGTGGAACTCCCGCGCCCGCAGGGTCCGCACCCGGTTGCCGTCGTACTTGGTGAGCGCGGTGAACAGGACCGTGCGGATGGGCACGTTCACACCGACGCCGAGGGTGTCGGTGCCGCAGATGACCTTCAGCAGGCCGGCCTGGGCCAGCTTCTCCACCAGGCGGCGGTACTTGGGCAGCATGCCCGCGTGGTGCACGCCGATGCCGTGGCGTACGTAGCGGGAGAGGTTCTTGCCGAACTTCGTGGTGAAGCGGAAGTTGCCGATCAGCTCGGCGATCTTGTCCTTCTCCTCGCGCGAGCACATGTTGATGCTCATCAGCGACTGCGCCCGCTCCACGGCCTGGGCCTGGGTGAAGTGGACGATGTAGACCGGCGCCTGCTTGGTCTGCAGCAGTTCGGTGATGGTGTCGGTGATCGGCGTGGTGACGTATTCGTAGGACAGCGGGACGGGCCGGGTCGCGGAGCGGACCACCGACGTCGGCAGCCCGGTGCGGCGGGTCAGGTCCCCCTCGAAGCGGGAGACGTCGCCGAGCGTCGCCGACATCAGGATGAACTGCGCCTGCGGCAGCTCCAGCAGCGGGATCTGCCAGGCCCAGCCGCGGTCCGGTTCGGCATAGAAGTGGAACTCGTCCATCACGACCTGGCCGATGTCGGCGTCCTTGCCGTCGCGCAGGGCGATGGAGGCGAGCACCTCGGCGGTGCAGCAGATCACGGGGGCGTCCGCGTTCACGGAGGCGTCGCCGGTGAGCATGCCGACGTTCTCGGTGCCGAAGAGCTTGCACAGGTCGAAGAACTTCTCCGACACCAGCGCCTTGATGGGCGCGGTGTAGAAGGTGACCTTGTCCTGGGCCAGGGCGGTGAAGTGGGCGCCCGCCGCGACCAGGCTCTTGCCGGAGCCGGTCGGGGTGGAAAGGATCACGTTGGCGCCGGAGACCACCTCGATCAGCGCCTCCTCCTGAGCCGGGTACAGGGTGATGCCCTGGTCCTCCGCCCACGAGGAGAAGGCCTCGAAGAGGGCGTCGGGGTCGGCGTTCGGCGGCAGCTGATCAATGAGTGTCACGACCCCATCTTGCCTGGCTTCCCGCCCGATCAGGGAACCGGAATCGAAATGAAGATCGTCAAAGGTACGCTGGGCCGTCGACGATCACCACACGACAGGAGCGGGAACGAGCATGATGGGTCCGGCGCACTCACTGTCCGGCGCGGCGGCCTGGCTGGGGGTGGGTGCGGCGGCCGCGGCCGTGGGCCATCCGATGCCCTGGCCGGTCCTCGTCGTCGGCGCGCTGATCTGCGCGGGCGCGGCACTGGCCCCCGATCTCGACCACAAGTCGGCGACGATCTCGCGCGCCTTCGGCCCGCTCTCGCGCGGTCTGTGCGAGGTGGTCGACAAGATCTCGTACGCCGTCTACAAGGCGACCCGTTCCCCGCGCGACGCCCGCCGCTCCGGCGGTCACCGGACCCTGACCCATACCTGGCTGTGGGCGGTCCTGATCGGGGCCGGCGCCTCGGTGCTCGCGGTCACCGCCGACCGCTGGGGCGTGCTCGCACTGCTCTTCGTCCACCTGGTGCTGGCGGTGGAGGGCCTGCTGTGGCGAGCCGCCCGGATGTCCAGCGACGTGCTCGTCTGGCTGCTCGGGGCGACCAGCGCCTGGATCCTCGCGGGCGTCCTGGACCAGCCCGGCAACGGGGCGGGCTGGCTGTTCGACGGCCCGGGCCAGGAATACCTCTGGCTCGGCCTGCCCATCGTGCTCGGCGCCCTGGTCCACGACATCGGCGACGCGCTGACCGTCTCGGGCTGCCCGATCCTGTGGCCCATACCGATAGCGGGCAAGCGCTGGTACCCGCTCGGGCCCCCGAAGGCGATGCGCTTCCGCGCGGGCAGCTGGGTCGAGCTCAAGGTCCTCATGCCGGTCTTCATGCTCCTGGGCGGCTTCGGCGGCGCGGCCGCCCTCAACCTGATCTAGGCCCTGATCCGCCGGACAGGCCCGGGAGGTGGCGTCCGGGCCGGTCCTCCCGCCCCGGTACCCGTGCCCCCGGGCAGGGGTGCGGGTACCGGGGCCGGGTGGGTCAGCCGTGCCAGGAGCGCCACAGGGCCGCGTACGCGCCGTCTGCCGCGACCAGCTGGTCGTGGGAGCCCAGTTCGCTGATCCGGCCCGCCTCGACCACCGCGATGACGTCCGCGTCGTGCGCCGTGTGCAGGCGGTGGGCGATCGCCACGACCGTGCGGCCGTCCAGTACCCGGGCCAGTGAGCGCTCCAGGTGCCGGGCCGCCCGCGGGTCCAGCAGCGAGGTCGCCTCGTCCAGGACGAGCGTGTGCGGATCGGCCAGCACCAGCCGGGCCAGCGCGATCTGCTGGGCCTGGGCCGGCGTCAGCGCCGTACCGCCCGAGCCGACCTCGGTGTCCAGGCCGTCCTTCAGGGCCCGTGCCCAGCCGTCCGCGTCCACCGCGCCCAGCGCCGCCCACAGTTCGGCGTCCTCGGCGCCCGTACGGGCCAGCCGCAGGTTGTCCCGCAGGGACCCCACGAACACGTGGTGCTCCTGGTTGACCAGCGCCACGTGCGTGCGCACCCGCTCGGCCGGCATCCGCGACAGCCGTGCCCCGCCGAGCGTGACCTCGCCCGCCCGCGGTGCGTAGATGCCCGCCAGCAGTCGGCCCAGCGTGGACTTGCCGGCGCCCGACGGCCCGACCAGGGCCATCCGGGTGCCCGGCGGCACCGACAGCGACACCTGGTGCAGGACGTCCACGCCCTCGCGGTAGCCGAAGCGGACCTCGTCCGCCCGGACGTCGCGTCCGTCCGGGGCGACGGCGGCGTCCCCCGCGTCGGGTTCGATGTCGCGCACGCCCACCAGGCGGGCGAGTGACACCTGGGCGATCTGCAGCTCGTCGTACCAGCGCAGGATCAGTCCGATCGGGTCCACCATCATCTGCGCGAGCAGCGCCCCCGTGGTCAGCTGCCCCACCGACAGCCAGCCCCGCAGCACGCAGTATCCGCCGATCATCAGGACCGCGCCGAGGATGGTCACGTACGTGACGTTGACGACGGGGAACAGCACGCACCGCAGGAACAGCGTGTATCGCTCCCACGCCGTCCACTCCTTGATGCGCCGCTCCGACAGCGCGATCCGGCGCCGCCCCAGGCGGTGCGCCTCGACCGTGCGGCCCGCGTCCACCGTCTCCGTCAGCGCCGACGCCACCGCCGCGTACCCGGCCGCCTCCGAGCGGTAGGCCGAGGGCGCCCGCCGGAAGTACCAGCGGCAGCCGATGATCAGGACCGGCAGCGCCACCAGCGCGGCCAGGGCCAGCGGCGGCGCGGTCACGGCCAGCGCGGTGAACAGCAGGCTCACCCACACCACGCCGATCGCCAGCTGCGGCACGGCCTCGCGCATCGCGTTGGCCAGCCGGTCGATGTCGGTGGTGATCCGGGAGAGCAGGTCACCGGTACCGGCCCGCTCCAGCACGCCCGGTGGCAGTCCCACCGACCGCACCAGGAAGTCCTCGCGCAGATCGGCCAGCATCCGCTCGCCGAGCATCGCCCCGCGCAGCCGGACCAGCCGGACGAACGCCGTCTGGACGGCGAGGGCCACCGCGAACGCCAGTGCCACCCGGCCGAGGTGCAGCTCGCGGGCGCCCGCCGCGAGGTCGTCCACGACCCCGCCCAGCAGGTACGGGCCGACCATGGACGCGGTCACCGCGACCGCGTTGACCGTCACCAGCAGCACGAACGCCCGCCGGTGCCGCCGCAGCAGCCCGCGCACATAGCCCCGTACGGTCGCCGACGTGCCCACGGGCAGGGTGGCGGCCGTTTCGGGTGCCGCCGGATCGTGTTCCGGCGGCGCCACGCCGATCATGCGGACTCCTCGATCTCCGTCAGTTCTTCTTCGAGCAGTTCTTCCTCGAGCGCGGCCAGCCGCGCCTCTTCCCGGCGCGCCCGCTCCTGCTCCTCGTCCGTCTCCCGGGTCACCACGGCCCGGTAGCGCGGCTCGGCGTGCAGCAGTTCGCGGTGGGTGCCGATCGCCGCGACCCGGCCCTCGTGGATCAGGACGACCCGGTCGGCGCGGTCCAGCAGCAGCGGCGACGAGGCCAGCACCACGGTGGTGCGCCCCTCGCGCAGCGCCGCCACGCCCTCGGCGATCCGTGCCTCGGTGTGCGAGTCGACCGCCGAGGTCGGCTCGTCCAGCACCAGCACCTCCGGGTCGGTCACCAGCGACCGAGCGAGCGCGAGTCGCTGGCGCTGGCCACCGGACAGCGACCGGCCGCGTTCGGTGATCCGCGCGTCCATCGCGTCGTCCGTCCCGTCGGGAGCGGACTGCAGCAGCGCGTCCAGCACGTCCCCGCACTGGGCCGCGGCCAGCGCGGCGCCGGGCTCCACCTGCCCGGAGGCCGGTACGTCGAGCAGCTCGCGCAGGGTGCCGGAGAGCAGCACCGGGTCCTTGTCCTGGACGAGGACCAGCGTGCGCGCGTCGTCCAGCGCCAGCTCGTCCAGCGCGACCCCGCCCAGCAGCACCGACGGGCTGTCGGCGATGTCCGCCGGGTGCCCGCCGAGGCGCTCGGCGAGCCGTCCCGCCAGGTCCGGGTCGCCGCACACCACGGCGGTGAGCACACCGGCCGGTGCCAGCAGCCCGGTCTCCGGGTCGTACAGGTCACCGCCCGCCTCCGGAGCCCGGGCCTGGGCCCGGACCGCGACGACAGCCGTTCCGTCCGTCCCGGCCTTCCCGTCCGTTCCCGCCGGGTCCGAACGCGTCAGCGACAGCACCCGCGCCGCCCGCTTGGCCGACGGCCGCGAGAAGGAGTACGCCATGGCGATCTCCTCGAAGTGCCGCAGCGGGTAGAGCATCGTGGCCACCGCGCTGAACACCGCGACCAGTTCACCGACCGCGATCCGCCCGTCCTGGACGAGCACGGACCCGTACCAGACCACCGTGATCATGAGCGCGCCCGGCAGCACCACCTGGACCGCCGCGATCAGCGCCCACATCCGCGCGCTGCGCACGGCGGCCGCGCGGACCTCCTGCGAGGCCTCGCGGTAGCGGCCCAGGAACAGTTCCTCGCCGCCGATGCCGCGCAGCACCCGCAGCCCCGCCACCGTGTCGGCGGCCAGCTCGGTGGCCCGGCCCGCCTTCTCCCGCTGGACGTCGGCGCGCTGGGTGGCACGGGGCAGCAGCGGCAGCACGGCCAGGGCCAGCACCGGCACGCCGATCGCGACGACCACGCCGAGCGCGGGCGCGTAGAACAGCAGGCCCACACAGATCAGGACCACGGAGAGGGCGGCCGCGAGGAACCGGGACACGGCCTCGACGAACCAGCCGATCTTCTCCACATCACCGGTGGAGACCGCGACCACCTCACCGGCCGCGACCCGCCGGGTCAGGGCGGACCCCAGCTCGGCGGTCTTGCGGGCCAGCAGCTGCTGCACGCGCGCGGCGGCGGTGATCCAGTTGGTGACGGCCGCGCGGTGCAGCATCGAGTCGCCGAGCGCGATGGCCCCGCCGATCAGCACCAGCAGCCCGCCCACCAGCAGCAGCCGGTTCCCGTCACGGTCGACGACCGCCTCGACGCCCAGACCCACCGCGTACGGCAGTCCGGCCACCCCGCAGAAGTGCAGCAGCCCCCAGCCCAGGCTCTTGAGCTGTCCGCCGAGCTGGCCCAGCCCGAGCCAGAGCAGGAACCGGGGCCCGGAACGAGCGTCGGGCACCCCCGGATCCGGATACGGAAGATCGCTGATCTGCATGACGCCCCAGGGCTCGGTGATGGGTCCCAACCGTGCAAGGTTCGCCGTCCCGGACCGGCGCGGGCAATCGATTTTCCATCGGTCAAGAGGGGGACCGGACAGATCTCCGGCCCCTCACGGCCGGGTGGCCCACTCCAGTTCCACGAGGGCCGAGTGGTAGCGGCGGCCGGTGGCCGCCTCCATGCCCACCTCGCACATCCGGTTGGCCGACAGATGCACGTCATAGGCCCGCGCCGTCACTTCCGGCGCTTCCCGCCCGGTCGCCGACGCGGTCAGTTCCGGATGCAGCAGGCCCCGGTCGCCCGCGAAGGCGCAGCACCCCACATCGTCCGGAACCACCACCTCCGCGGCGCAGGCCCCGGCCACCGCGCGCAGCTGCGCCTCGTCACCCAGATGGCGCATCGAACAGGTGGGATGGAGCACCGCCGAGCCGGTCGTGCGCCGCACCTCCAGGTGCGGCAGCAGCTCCTCGGCGGCCCAGACCACGCTGTCCACGACCGTCAGTTCCGCGTGCAGCGCCCGGTTGTCGTCGGTCAGGTACGGCACCACCTCGCGGGCGATCCCCAGCGTGCAGGAGGAGGCGTCGACGACCAGCGGCAGCCGCCCGCCCGCCGTCCAGCCCCAGGCGGCCTCCACGATCCGGTTGGCCATCACCCCGGTACCGGCGGCGTACCCCTTGGACTGCCAGATCGTCGCGCAGCAGGTGCCCCGCACGTCCCGGGGGATCCACACCGGGCGGCCCGCCCGCGCCGACACCGCGACCACCGCCTCGGGCAGCGGCAGCACGCCCTCAGGCGACGGGGACGGACTGCCGAAGACCCGGTTGACGCACGCCGGGTAGTACACGGCCGCCGCCCCCGTCCGCCGGGTGGCGGGCAGCGTACGGGCCGCCGCGCCCGGCAGCGACGGCAGCCACCGGGGGAGCAGGTCCGCAGCCACGGCCCGGCGCGCGGCGGCGGTCGCGGCGGCCAGCGGTGCGTCCCCGACCAGGTCGGTGATCTTCCGGGCGGCGGCCACGGCCAGCCGCGCCGTGCCCTCCACGGCCCCGAAGTGCCGGGCCGCCAGCTCCGCGGCCCGCTCCTCGCGCGGCCCGTGCCGAAGGCCCCGGAACTCCTTCATCAGCGCGCCGGTGTCGATGCCGACCGGGCAGGCGAGCTTGCAGGTGGAGTCGGCCGCGCAGGTGTCCACCGCGTCGTAGCCGTACGCCTCCAGCAGTCCGTCGAGGACGGGGGAGCCGGGCGGCTGGCGCAGCATCTCGCGGCGCAGCACGATCCGCTGGCGCGGCGTGGTCGTCAGGTCCTTGCTCGGGCAGGTGGGTTCGCAGAAGCCGCACTCGATGCACGGGTCGCCGATCGCCTCGACCCGGGGAATGGTCTTCAGCCCGCGCAGGTGTGCCCGCGGGTCGCGGTCGAGCAGGATCCGCGGCGCGAGCACCCCGTCGGGGTCGACGACCCGTTTGGTGCGCCACATCAGTTCGGTGGCCCGGGGTCCCCACTCCAGCTCCAGGAACGGGGCGATGTTGCGTCCGGTCGAGTGCTCGGCCTTCAGCGAGCCGTCGAAGCGCTCCACGGTCAGCCGGCAGAAGGCGTCCATGAAGGCCGCGTACCGCTCGACGTCGGCCGGCTCGGCGGCGTCGAAGGCGAGCAGGAAGTGCAGGTTGCCGTGCGCGGCGTGGCCGGCGACGGCCGCGTCGAAACCGTGCGCGGCCTGGAGGGCCAGCAGCGCCTCGCAGGCCTCGGCCAGCCGGGCCGGCGGTACCGCGAAGTCCTCGGTGATCAGCGTCGTCCCGGGGGCGCGGGCGCCGCCCACGGCGGTGACGAAGGCCCTGCGGGCCTTCCAGTAGCCGGCGATGGTGCGCGCGTCGCCGGTGAAGGTGTTGGTGACGGAGGCGACCGGAGCGACCAGCTCCAGTCCGGCCAGCGCCGCGGCCGCGCGCCGCTCGTCGGCGGCCCGGCCCGCCGCGTCCGGTGCCCGGAACTCCACCAGCAGCGCGGTGGTGTCCTTGGGCAGGCGGGCCCAGTCGGCCGGTACGCCCTCGACGCTGACCGCCGCGCGCAGGGTGTTGCCGTCCATCAGCTCCACGGCGACGGCGCCCGCGTCGCTGAAACGCGGTACGGCGGCGGCCGCCGCGGGCAGGGAGGGGAAGAAGAGCAGGGCGCTGGTGAGTTCGCGATCCAGCGGCAGGGTGTCGAAGACCACCTCGGAGATGAAGCCGAGGGTGCCCTCGGAGCCGACCATCAGCCCGCGCAGGATCTCCACCGGGGTGGTGCCGTCGAGGTAGGCGTCGAGCCGGTAGCCGGTCGTGTTCTTGATCGTGTACTTGGCGCGGATCCGGGCCACCAGCTCCGGATCGGCCTCGATCTCCCGCTTGATGTCCAGCAGCCCGCGGCACAGCGCCGGTTCGGCGCGCGCCAGTTCCTCGTCGGCCAGCGGGTCGGCGGTGTCCACGACCGTGCCGCCGGGCAGCACGAAGGTCAGGGAGGACAGGGTGCGGTAGGCGTTCCTGGTCGTTCCCGCGGTCATGCCCGAGGCGTTGTTGGCGACCACCCCGCCCAGGGTGCAGGCGATGGCGCTGGCCGGGTCGGGGCCCAGTACCCGGCCGTACCGGGCGAGCGCGGCGTTGGCGCGCTGCACGGTCGTACCGGGGCGGATCCGGGCCCGGCGGCCCTCCTCCAGCACCTCGATCCCGGCCCAGTGCCGGCGTACGTCGACCAGGACGTCCTCGCCCTGCGCCTGGCCGTTGAGGGAGGTGCCCGCCGCGCGGAAGACCACCTCGCGCCCCCGGCCGTGGGCGTAGGACAGGACGGCGGAGACGTCGTCGATGTCCTCGGCGACCACCACGACCTGGGGCACGAACCGGTAGGGGGAGGCGTCGGAGGCGTAGCGGACCAGGTCGGAGACGTCGCCCAGGACCTTCTCGGCGCCCAGCAGCTCGCTGAGCTCGGCGCGCAGCGCCGCGGGGGTGCCGCCGGCCAGCCGTTCGGGCACCCGGTCGGGGGCGGGGCCGCGCACGGATCGTGGCCGCAGGGCTCCCGGCTTCGGTTCCAGCAGCGGCATGCGCGCCCCCTGGGCTAGGTCGTCAGCAGCGGCGCCCCGGTCCCGGTGACAGGGCGCCCAGCAGCCCGCCGAGCACCTCGCGCTGATCGGCGGTCAGTGGGGCCAGGATCTCCTCCGCGGCCCGCTTGCGCGCGTTGCGCAGCCGGCCCAGCGTGGCGCGGCCGGTGTCGGTGAGCTCGATCCGGGTGACGCGGCGGTTGGCCGGGTCGGGCACGCGGCGTACGCAGCCGGCCGCTTCCAGGCCGTCCACCAGCGTGGTCACGGCGCGGGGCACGACCTCCAGCCGGGCCGCGAGATCGGCCATCCGGGGAGGCTCCCCGGGGCCGTGGCCGGCGACCGCGCGCAGCAGCCGGGACTGGGCGGGGGTGATGCCCAGGGGTTCCAGATGGCGCTTCTGGACCCGGTGGAGCCGGCGCGTGAGCCGCAGGAGCTGCTCGGCGGCGTCGGTGGTCCCGCCGCTCTCGCCGCTGTCGGTGCTCTCGCCGGATTCGGCACTCGCGCCGGACCCGGGACTCTCTCCGGATTCGGCACTCCCGGTGATTTCGGTGCCGTCGGTGTCGGAAGCGGTGCTCATGGCGGGAACACTATCAGGACGAAGTTCATTGTGAGTATAGGTAACAATGAGCTACGCTCCCAGAGTCAGCAGTTCCCACCCCGAGAAGGAGCCCATGCGCCCCGATCAACCCGACTGGACCCCCTCGCAGCGTCCCCTCGACCCCAGCCGCCCGGCCCCCGCCGACCAGCCGCGCGAGCTCCGGCGCATCATGCGCCTCTTCCGCCCCTACCGCGGCCGGCTCGCCGTGGTCGGCGTCCTGGTCGGCGCCTCCTCGCTGGTCGGCGTCGCGTCGCCGTTCCTGCTCAAGGAGATCCTCGACACCGCCATCCCCGAGGGCCGCACGGGGCTGCTCAGCCTGCTCGCGCTCGGCATGATCGCGACCGCCGTCGTCACCAGCGTCTTCGGCGTGCTCCAGACCCTGATCTCCACCACCGTCGGCCAGCGCGTGATGCACGACCTGCGGACCGGCGTCTACGCCCAGCTCCAGCGGATGCCGCTGGCCTTCTTCACGCGCACCCGCACCGGTGAGGTCCAGTCCCGCATCGCCAACGACATCGGCGGAATGCAGGCCACCGTCACCTCGACCGCGACCTCGCTGGTCTCCAACGTCACCGCGGTGCTCGCCTCCATCGTCGCGATGCTCGCCCTAGACTGGCGCCTGACCCTCGTCTCGCTGTTCCTGCTCCCGGTCTTCGTGTGGATCAGCCGGCGGGTGGGCAACGAGCGCAAGCGGATCACCACGCAGCGGCAGAAGCAGATGGCCGCGATGGCGGCGACGGTCACCGAGTCGCTGTCGGTCAGCGGCATCCTGCTGGGCCGCACCATGGGCCGCGCCGACTCGCTGACGCGGTCCTTCGCCGAGGAGTCGGAGAAGCTCGTCGGCCTCGAGGTGCGCTCCAGCATGGCCGGGCGCTGGAAGATGTCCACGATAGGCATCGTCATGGCCGCCATGCCGGCCCTGATCTACTGGGCCGCGGGCCTCGCGCTCCAGGCGGGCGCCCCCTCGCTGTCCGTCGGCACGCTCGTCGCCTTCGTCACCCTCCAGCAGGGCCTGCTGCGGCCCGCGGTGAGCCTGCTCTCGACCGGGGTGGAGATCCAGACCTCGCTCGCGCTGTTCGCCCGTATCTTCGAGTACCTCGACCTGCCGGTGGAGATCGCCGAGCCCGCGGACCCGGTGAGCCTGGAGCGGGCCAGGGGCGAGGTCCGGCTCGAGGACGTGGACTTCGCGTACGACACCGCGGGCGGCCACGCCCTCACGGGGATCGACATCACCGTGCCGGCCGGCGGATCGCTCGCCGTGGTCGGCCCGACCGGCTCCGGCAAGAGCACCCTCAGCTACCTGGTGCCGCGGCTCTACGACGTCACCGGCGGCCGCGTCACCCTCGACGGGGTGGACGTGCGCGACCTCGACTTCGACACCCTCGCGCGCTCCATCGGCGTGGTCTCCCAGGAGACCTACCTCTTCCACGCCTCCGTCGCCGACAACCTCCGCTTCGCCAAGCCGGACGCCACCGACGAGGAGATCGCCGAGGCGGCCCGCGCGGCCCAGATCCACGACCACATCGCCTCGCTGCCCGACGGGTACGACACGCTGGTCGGCGAGCGCGGCTACCGCTTCTCCGGCGGCGAGAAACAGCGGCTGGCCATCGCCCGCACCATCCTGCGCGACCCGCCGGTGCTGATCCTGGACGAGGCCACCAGCGCCCTGGACACCCGCACCGAGCACGCCGTGCAGCAGGCCATCGACGCCCTCTCCGAGGGCCGCACCACCATCACCATCGCGCACCGCCTGTCCACCGTCCGCGACGCCGACCAGATCGTCGTCCTCGACGCCGGCCGGATCGCCGAGCGCGGCACCCACGAGGAGCTGCTGGCGGCCGACGGCCGGTACGCCGCCCTGGTGCGCCGGGACGCCGAACTCGCGCCGGTGAAAGTGTGACCGTATGACGGTCGTACGGGCATGATGCCCGGGATGCGGCGTTCGCCGGGTTAGGGTGCCGGCATGCGTCATGAGAACCGGCCGCCACGGCGCCGGACCCGGCTCACCCGCCGCGGCCGGCTGGCGATCCTCCTCGGCACGCTGCTCGCGATCGGGGCGGCGGCCCTGGTCCCGCTGCTGCGTGGCGCCGGGCCCGGGCCGGAGAAGCCGCGCCTGCTGCTGATCCCCGAGGGCTGGCGCGCCTCCCAGGTCTACGCCGCCGTGGACCGCGAGCTCAAGGTGCCGTCCGGCACCACGAAGGCGGCGGCCGCCGCGGCCGGGCCCGCGCTGCCCGCGGAGGCGAAGGGCAACCCGGAGGGCTTCCTGTTCCCGGCGACGTACCCGGTGACCTCGACGACCACCCCGGACCAGCTCCTGGCGTACATGGTGCGCACCGCCCACCAGAAGCTCGCCACCAAGCCGGTCGCCGACGGCGGCCGCACGCACGGCATGACGCCCTACCAGACGGCCACGCTGGCCAGCATCATCCAGGCGGAGGCCGAGACCCCCGCCGACATGGGCAAGGTCGCGCGGGTGGTGCACAACCGGCTCGCGCGGTCGATGCCGCTGCAGATGGACTCCACGATCAACTACGCGCTGAACCGTCACACCGTGGACACCACACTGAGCGACACCCGCATCGACAGCCCCTTCAACACCTACGCCCGCCAGGGCCTGCCGCCGACCCCGATCGCCAACCCGGGTCTCTCGGCCATGGCGGCGGCGGTCGCGCCCACCCCGGGGGACTGGCTGTTCTTCGTCACCGTCAAACCCGGGGACACCCGCTTCTCGGCCACGTACGAGGAGCACCGGCGCCACGTGGCCGAGTTCAACGCCCTGCGCGCCGCCGCCCGCCGGACCTAGTGCCGTGACCGGCACCGACCGCCGCGGCCGCGGGGACCGCCGACGGTGCGCGGGAGAGCAGGCGGCGGATCTCGCGGACCGCCGCGCCGCCCGCGCGGTTGGCCCCGATCGTGCTGGCCGACGGCCCGTACCCCACCAGGTGCACCCGCTCGTCGCGCACCGCCCGGGTGCCCTCGACCCGGATGCCGCCGCCGGGCTCGCGCAGCCGCAGCGGGGCCAGGTGGTCGATGGCGGCCCGGAAGCCGGTGGCCCACAGGATGACGTCCGCCGCCACGGCCGACCCGTCGGCCCACACCGCGCCGTCCGGCGTGATCCGCTCGAACACCGGCCGGGGCGCCAGTACCCCCGACTCCCGGCCGGCCCGGACCGCGTCGGTCAGCGCCAGCCCGGTCACACTCACCACGCTCCGCGGCGGCAGCCCCCGGCGCACCCGTTCGTCGACCAGCGCCACCGCGGCCCTGCCCTCGGCCTCGCCGAACGGGCCCTCCCGGAACACCGGGGGCCGCCGCGTCACCCAGGTGGTCCGCTCCGCCACCTCGGCGATCTCCAGCAGGTGCTGCACCCCCGAGGTGCCGCCGCCCACCACGATCACCCGGGCGCCCGCGAACTCCGCGGGCCCCCGGTAAGTCGCCGTGTGCAGCTGACGGCCGCGGAAGGTCTCCTGCCCCGGGTAGCGCGGCCAGAACGGCCGGTCCCAGGTGCCGGTGGCATTGATCAGCGCCCGCGCGCCGAAGGCCCCGGCGGAGGACTCGACCAGCAGCCGGCCCCCCTCGCCCTCGCGGACCGCGCTCACGTCCACCGGGCGCAGCACCCCGAGGCCGAAGGCCTCCTCGTACGCCGTGAAGTACGCCCCGATCACCTCGGCGGACGGCAGTGCCGGGTCGGCCCCGGTCAGCTCCATGCCCGGCAGCGCGTGCATCCCGTGCACCGCGCCGTACGTGAGCGTCGGCCAGCGGAACTGCCAGGCCCCGCCCGGCGCCGGCGCATGGTCCACCACCACGAAGTCCCGGCCCGGCACCAGCCCCGTCCGCCGCAGGTGGTAGGCGGCGGACAGGCCCGCCTGCCCCGCGCCGACGACGACCACGTCCACGTTCCACACGAAATCGTTCACGGTTCTACCAACTCGCGCGACGGGCGGGATCTTCCCCGGTGCCGCCGCCCGCCGCCCGCGAGGTCGCCGCGGCCCGCCGCCCGCCCGCCGTCAGGCCGCGCGGTGCTCGCTCAGCCACTCGTAGGCGGTCTCCGCGCTGAATTCCCGCGGTCCGCCGCGGAAGAGCAGTCCGGCCGTCGAGAACGCCGGGTCGTCGGAGGTCGCCGCCGCGTACGGGACCGCCAGGCACTCCATCCCGGCCGCGTGCGCGGCCCGGACGCCCGGCGCCGCGTCCTCCACGACCACGCAGTCCGCCGGGTCCGCGCCCAGCCTGCGCGCCGCCTCCAGGAAGACGTCCGGGGCCGGCTTGCCCCGGGCCACCTCCTCGGCGGAGACCGCCGTGGTCAGCAGCGCGTCCAGGCCCGTTCCGGCCAGCACCGCGTCGATGGCCTCGCGCGAGGAGCCGGAGGCCACCGCCATCGGGATGCCCTCGCCGTGCAGCCGCTCCGCGAACGTGCGCATCTGCGGGTAGGCCGCGGTCCCGGTGCGCGCCAGCTCCAGGTACGCCGCGTTCTGCTCGGCGAGCAGCTGCGCCAACGGTGCCGGGATGCCGTACCGCTCCCGCAGGATCCCCAGCGTCTCCCGGGTGCCGATGCCGATGAACGCGCTGTGCTGCTCCCAGGTGAAGTCGGGAACGCCATGGCGCTCAAGGGTGCGGCGCCCCGACTCGTAGTAGTTCGGTTCGCTGTCCACGAGGGTGCCGTCGAGATCGAATATGACGGAGATCATCCGTTTATGCCCGTTCTGCTGCTTGTGTGCGTTCCCTCACTATCTTGTCAGGGTTTGCGAGCGGCTTTGCCCACCGCTTCCACCAGCGGCAGCAACCGGTGCGGCACGCGCTCGCGCAACGCCACCTCGGTCCGGGTGCGCACCACGCCGGGCAGCCTGATCAGCCGCTGGATGACGTCCTCCAGGTGCGCGTTGTCCCGGGCCGCCACCCGGGTCAGCAGATCTCCGCCGCCCGTGATCGAGAAGGCCTCGATGATCTCCGGTACGGCGGCCAGCGCGTCGCCGACCTCGTCGAGGTGCCCCTGGGTGACCTCGATGTGCACGAAGGCCAGCACCGGGTGACCGAGGGCCGCCGGGGACAGCACCGGACCGGTGCCGGTGATCACCCCGGTGCGCTCCAGCCGGTCGAGGCGGGCCTGCAGCGTGCCGCGCGCGATGCCCAGCAGCCGGGCGTACTCGCGCACGCTGGTGCGCGGCTGCTCGATCAGCAGGCGCAGGATCCGGGTGTCGAGCTCGTCCACCGCCATGTGCGCGACTGTACCAATGGCCCAGTGGTCCCCGCCCGCTCAGCCGTGCGTCCAGGCCAGCAGGCGGTCCACCGGCCAGGTGGTGACCACACGGTCGGCCGGAACTCCGCATTCCTCGGCCCGGGCACACCCGAAGATCTGCCAGGACAGCTGCCCGGGCGCGTGCGCGTCGGTGTCGATGGCGAAGAGCGCGCCCGCATCGACGGCCTGGCGCAGCAGCCGGCGCGGTGGATCCAGCCGCTCGGGCCGGCTGTTGATCTCCACCGCCGTGCCGGACTCGGCGCACGCGGCGAAGACCTCGGCCGCGTCGAACTCCGACTCCGGCCGTTCCCTGCCGGTGACCAGCCGGCCCGTGCAGTGCCCGAGGACGTCCGCGTGCGGGTTGCGCACCGCCGCGACCATGCGGCGCGTCATCGCGCGCCGGTCCATGCGCAGCTTGGAGTGCACCGAGACGACCACCACGTCGAGCCGCTCCAGCAGTGCGGGCTCCTGGTCGAGCGAGCCGTCCTCGAGGATGTCGCACTCGATGCCGGTCAGCAGCCGGAACGGCGCCCAGGCCGTGTTGAGCTCCTCGACCACGGCCAGCTGCTCGCGCAGCCGGTCCGGGGAGAGGCCGCGGGCCACCGTCAGACGTGGCGAGTGGTCGGTCAGCGCCGCCCACTCGTGGCCGAGCCCCGCAGCGGCGCGGGCCATGTCCTCGATGGTGCTGCCGCCGTCCGACCAGTCGGAGTGCAGATGGCAGTCACCGCGCAGGGCGGCCCGCAGCGTCTCGCCCCGGCCGTCCGTGGAGAGCGGGACGGAGGCCTCTTCCTCCAGCCGCTCCAGGTAGGCGGGGGTCCGGCCGGCCAGCGCCTCCGTGATCACCGCCGCGGTCTTCGGGCCGATGCCCCTGACCGCCTCCAGAGTCCCGGCCGCGGCCCGCCGCGCGACCTCGCCGTCCGCCATCGCGGCGACCTGCTCGGCGGCGGTGCGGAAGGCCCGTACGCGGTACGCGGGTTCCTGCGCGCGTTCCAGGAGGAACGCGATCCGCCGCAGGGCGGCGACCGGGTCCATGGGTGGTTCGCGTCAGTAGCACCACTTCACGGGCGTCAGGTTCTTGACGTAGCGGGCGGCGACCCAGCCGTCCTCGCCGTGCAGGCGGTACCACAGCTTGTTGCCGTCGACCGGCTCGCTGTGCTTCTTGCACTTCAGCTCGAGCTTCTCGTGCGGGTAGACCTGGCCGATCGGGCGCGACTCGGTGGTCGGCTTGCTGCGGATCTTCAGCGGGGTGGTCGAGACCACCTTGCCGTACGCGGGGTGGTGCTTGGGGTGGTCGGTGGGCTCCTCGTCGTCCCCGTAGTCGTCGTCCTTGCTGCCGTGGTCGCCCTTGTCCCCCTTGTCTCCCTTGTTCTCCTTTTCCTCCTTCTCGCCCTTGTCGCCGTGGTGGGTGCCCGACTCGTCCGAGCCGTCCATCCCGTCCTCGAGGCCGTTCTCCAGGCCGTCCTCCTCCTTCTCCTCCTCCCCGTACTCGCCCTCGCCGTACTCCTCGTCCTCGTACCCGTCCCCGTCGTCGAGGACCTTCGCCTGGCCCTGCGTGGCGGCGGGCGGCTCGTCGTCCGCGACCGCGACGCCGGCGCCGACGAGGCCGAGCACCAGGCTTCCGGCGGCGAGAGCGAGGCTAGTCCTGGTGGCTGTCAGCATGAGCCGGCTCCTCTTGAAAGGCATCGTGGCGACCGGTCGGTCGCCACGATGACTATGACGACGGCGTCCCTCCCAGCCCCGGTGGCGCACCGCCGAATAGCCCGAATTGACCAATTTGTTCTGATTCTTAGGCGTGTGGGCGGGCGGACCCGCGCCCGACCGTCCGGCGCCGGCCCGTCCGCCCTCAGGGCTGCGTGGTCCGTTGGCCTCCCGACGGCCGACGCGAAGGCGGTCCGGCTGTACCAATGGCCCACTTTCCATGGGATGGCTTGAGCCAGTGGGTCCTCGGATGCTTATCTGTGTCGTATCCATGTACTTGCGGCGCCGCGCAGCGCCGGACGGCAACGAGGCCGCTCCGGACCGCGGTGCCTTCGCCGTGTCTGCACGCCGCCCACCACCCCCGGGCCGCCGGCAGCCGGCGCGCACCACTGCGAGGGGAGCGGCACACCGCCGTGAAGAGGATGTTCGTGGCTCCTGACCCGGGGCGGCTCCGGCTCAGGAATTCCGCCCGCGCCGTCGTCGGCGTCGGGCTCGCCGTCGCCGTCGCCGAGCTCTGCGGGCTCTCGCTGACCGCCTCCATCACCGGGGGACTGGCGGCCCTGCTCGCCCTCTTCACCGTCACCGACGCCTCCGTGCGCGCCCAGCGCGCCACCACCGCCCTGCTGCCCGCCGCCGGGTTCCCGGTACTGGCGCTGGCGACCACCCTGCACGGGGTCCCGCTCGCCCGCGACGCCGGCTTCCTCGCCGTCGTCTTCTGCGGGGTCTACGCCCGCCGCTGGGGGCCGCGCGGACACGCGCTCGGGATCTTCGCGTTCATGATGTTCTTCGTCACCCAGTTCCTGCACGCCCTGCCGTCCCAGCTGCCCGAGCTGTACACCGCCGTCGGCCTGGCCCTGCTCGCCGCGGGCCTGGTCCGCTTCCTGCTGTGGCCCGTCGAACGGCGTACGCCGCCCGCCCCCGCGCCCCCGCCGCTGCCCGGCACCGGGCTGGCCCGGCCCACCACCCGGCAGGCCTTCCAGGCCACCGCCGCATGCGCCTTCGCGCTCGCCATCGGCCAGGCCCTTTCCGAGGACCGCTGGTACTGGGCCGTCGGCACGGCCTGGTGGATCTTCGTCAACACCGCCTCCCGCGGCGAGACCCTCGTCCGCGGCTTCCGCCGCGTCCTCGGCACGGTCGTCGGCATCGCCGCCGGGCTGCTCATCGCGGTCCCGCTGCACGGCGCGCCCGGTCCCACCGCGGCCCTGGTCGCCGTCTGCGTCTTCGGCATCTTCTACACGGCCGCGCCCTCGTACTCCTGGATGATGTTCTTCGTCACCGTCATGGCCGGCCTGCTGTACGGGCTCCTCGGCGTCCTGCACCCCGGACTGCTGCTCCTGCGCTTCGAGGAGACCGCGGTCGGCGCACTGGGCGCGGCCCTCGCCGTGGCCCTGATCCTGCCCGTCACCACCCACGCCGCCAACGACGCGTGGATCCAGCGCGCGCTGCACTGCGTACGGGCCTCCACCGCCGCCACCCACCGCCGCCTCGCGGGCGACCCCGGGGCCGACCCGGCGCCCCACGCGGCCGAGCTGGAGCTGCTGCTGGCCCGGGTCCGGATGGCGCTGGCGCCGCTGGTCCACCCGCTGAGCCCGCTGCGCGCCCGCAAGGCGCGGGCCCGGCAGGTGCTCGCCCTGCTCGACACCTGCGCGCGCGAGGTACGCGGCCTGGTGGCCGTCGCCGCCGACCCGCAGGCCTCGCACGACGCCCGGCTGGCCGCCGCCTGCTGGCGCGTGGAGGCCGCCGTCGAGGCGCTGACCGCGCCCGCCGGTACCCCGGCCGCCCTGACCGCACCGGCCGCGCACCCGGCCCCGGCCGAACCCGCGCTCGCCCACCTGCACGGCCTGGAACACGCCCTCACCGCACTGGCCGCCCCGCTGCGCACCGACCCCCGCGCCCCGCTCACGGTCGGCGCCTGACCGGCCGCCGGGGGCACCGGCCACCCGGGTGGTTCGGGCCCGGATCCCGTGGTGCGCCGCCCGGTCCGGGCCGCGCCCGGGGTCCCCTGGAGCCATGAAGTACATGGTGATGATCCAGGGAACGCAGGCCGACTACGACGCCATGAAGGGCCGGGGCGGCGCGACGACCCCGGCCTGGAGCGAGGCGGACCTGTCCGCGATGTACGCCCACATGGAGGGGATCAACGCGGAGCTCGCCGCCTCCGGGGAGCTCGTCGACGCGCAGGGGCTGACCGAGCCCGCACAGACCCGGGTCGTCAGGGGACTGCCCGGCTCCGCGCTCACCGTCACCGACGGCCCGTACGGGTCCGGGGACTCCTGGCTGGCGGGGTACTGGGTGGTGGACTGCGCCGGCCTGGACCGGGTGACCGAGATCGCCGCCAAGGTCACGCAGTGCCCGCTGCCCGCCGGCACGACGCAGGAGCAGGTGGTCGTGATCCGGCCGATCGGCGAGGCTCCCGAGTGACGCCCCGTCCGGCGGTCCGCCCCGGACGACGGCGTTTCCCGCCGGCGCAAGCCCCTCGGCGCAGCATCACCCGACAGAGTGTTCCGGCCGGATGCGGCCCCGGTTCCTGACCTGCGGCATGTACAAACGGTGAGTGTTCGACGCACATTCATCCGGCATGTACAGGGTGGATCTGGCAGGACAGGGGGTAACCGCCCGGAATGGAAATACTGCACGAGCGCTCGACGATCGCTCAGACGGTAGCAGCGGCGGAGGAGTTCATCGGACTCTTCCACAGGGAGAACCCGGACGCCGGTGATCCGCGCGCCCGGCTCGCCGCGGTACGGGCCGAGCTCGCGGAGACCGGAACCTACCGGCACACCCCCGAGGAGCTCGCCCACGGCGCCCGCGTGGCGTGGCGCAACAGCAACCGGTGCATAGGCCGCCTGTACTGGAACTCCCTGCGGGTGCGCGACCGCAGGGAGCTCACCGGCGCCGACGAGATAGCCGCCGAATGCGTCGGCCACCTCCGGGAGGCGACCAACGGCGGCCGGATCCGGCCCACCATCACGGTCTTCGCCCCCGACACCCCGGAGCGCCCCGGCCCGCTCATCTGGAGCGAGCAGCTCATCCGCTACGCCGGCTACGGCGACCACCCCTCGGTCACGGTCGGGGACCCGCGCAACCGGGAACTGACCGAGGCGTTGCGTGCCCTCGGGTGGCCCGGCGGCCCCGGCACCCCCTTCGACCTCCTCCCGCTCGTCGTCCAGGGGTGCGACGACAAGCCCCGCTGGTTCGACCTCCCCGCCGACGCCGTGCTGGAAGTGCCCATCGAGCACCCGGAGGACGACCACTGGTCGGACTGGGGCCTGCGCTGGCACGCCGTCCCCGCGATCTCCAACATGTGCCTGGAGATCGGCGGCATCCACTACCCCGCCGCCCCCTTCAACGGCTGGTACATGGGTACCGAGATCGGCGCCCGCAACCTCGGCGACACCGACCGCTACAACCTCCTGCCCGTGGTGGGCCGCCGGCTGGGCCTGGACGTCACCAACGACCGCACGCTGTGGAAGGACCGGGCGCTGGTCGAGCTCAACCGGGCGGTGCTGCACTCCTTCGACCGCGCCGGGGTCACCATCGCCGACCACCACACCGAGTCGCGCCGCTTCCTCACCCACATCGACCGCGAGGAACTCAAGGGCCGCGAGGTGGGCGCCGACTGGTCCTGGATCGTGCCGCCGATCTCCGGATCCGCGTGCCCGGTCTTCCACCGCACCTACGAGGACCGCCCGCACACCCCGGCCTTCGCGCACCACGAGGGTGCGAGGGAACGAGCCGAAGGGCGGGATCTGGTCTAGACCTTCTGTTACGGTCGCTTCCGGACCGGTGCGGCCGACGGCGACGGAAGAGGAGCAGCAGGGTGGACGAGCGGGAAATCCGGGCCTACGTCGGCTCGTTCACATCGGCGGGCGGCCGCGGGGTCACCACCGCGGCCGTGGACCCGGCGACCGGGGCGCTGAGCGTCCTCGGCGCCAGCGACGCGGTGGCCGATCCGTCGTACCTGGCGGTCGGTGAGCGGTACGTGTACGCCGTCAGCGAGGGCGAGGCGGGCGCGGTGGCCGCGTTCGCCCCCGGCGTGGACGGAGTGCTGCGCCCGGCCGCGGCGCCCGCGTCCACCCACGGCCGCGGGCCCACCCACCTCGCCGCGGTCGGGACGTCCTGGCTGGTGGCCGCCCACTACACGTCGGGCAGCGTCGTCGCGCTCCCGCTCGGCCCCGACGGCAGCCCGGGCCAGGCCGCCTCGGTGCTGCGGCACACCGGCTCCGGGCCGGACTCCGACCGGCAGCGGGAACCGCACGCCCACCAGGTGCTGCCCGACCCCACCGGCCGCTGGGTGCTCAGCGTGGACCTCGGCACGGACTCCGTGCGGGTCTGCGCGCTGGACGGCGCCGACGGTGTCCTGCGCCCGCACGGGGAGGCGAAGCTGCCGCCCGGGAACGGGCCCCGGCACCTCGCCTTCCACCCCGGCGGCGAGCTGGTCTACGTCCTCAACGAGCTGCGGCCGCTGCTGACCGTCTGCCGCTGGGACGCGGCCTCGGGTGATGTGGAACCGGTCCACGAGGTTCCGGTGGCCCCAGAAGGCGCTCCAGGGGGCACGCGGGCCTATCCCTCGGCCGTGGTCGTCGCACCCGACGGACGCTTCGTCTGGGCGGCGGTGCGCGGCAGCGACACCATCGCCGTGCTCTCGCTCGCCGGCGACCCGGCGCGGCCGCGGCTCACCGCCACGGTGGCGAGCGGCGGGCACTGGCCGCGCGACCTGGCCCTGGAGCCGGCCGGGGGCCGGCTGTACCTGGCCAACGAGCGCTCCGGGGACGTCACCTGGTTCGACGTGGACGCGGAGACCGGGGTGCCGCGGCGGGCGGGCTCGGTCCCGATTCCCGCCGCCACCTGCGTGGTCTTCGGTCCGGCCGGCCGCGTACGGCGCTGAACCGGCCGGGTGCGGACCGCCCCGCCGAACCCGGCGGCGTACGGCGAGGGCCCGCCCCCGTCACCTGACGGGGGCGGGCCCCCACGCCGTACGTGTGCCCGCGGGGCGGCGGGTCAGCGGGCCTGTGCGGTCTGCGGGATCCCGAGGGCCGCGCTGTACTGCGCGACCGCGAGCTTGCCGATGGCCGGGTAGGCGCCGAGCACCTCGGCGGTGGCGCAGTCCGCCTCCTTGCAGGCCGTGTCCAGCAGGCCCTCGGCGGCCTCCGGGCCGATCAGGTACGGGGCCAGCGCCAGCTGGACCGACCCGGCGTCCCGCAGCTGCTGGGCGACCGAGGCCACCGAGCCCTCCTGGTCCAGCGCGGCCGCCATCACGGGCACCGCGAGCCGGGCGGCCAGCAGCATGCCGGTGATCCCGGCGGCCTGGACGGCGTCCTCGCCGCCGGTGGTGGCCAGGATGATGCCGTCGGCCGCGGTCGCCACGGTGAACAGCCGGGCGCGGTCCGCGCGGGCCAGGCCCGCCTCGGAGAGCCGCACGTGCAGGCCCTCGGCCAGCAGCGGGTGCGGGCCGAGCACCTCGGCCAGCTCGACGGCGGCCGAGGAGTCCATCAGCGCCTGGCGGATCCGGCGCAGCAGATCCGCGTCGGGGCCGGCCAGCAGCGGCACCACCACGGCGTCCGGGCCGGTCGCCGGGGGCACCTCGTGGCCGGCGGCACGGGCGAACTCGGCGCGCGCCGCGCGCTCGGCCGCCACCGAGGTCAGGACGGAGGAGAGGGCGGGGAACTCCGCGGTCAGCGTGTCCTGCGTGACCTCGCCCTCCAGGTAGCCGATCCGGGCATCGAGCCCGGGCAGCTCCGAGCGGCCGATGCTGAGGATCTCCTCCGCGAGGCTCCGCGCGGCGGCGGAAGGCGCACCCGGCACGGCGAGCACCAGCGCGGGCGCGCCCTCGGGCGCCACCGCGGGCTCGGGCCGGCGGTGCCGTCCGGTCTGGCGGGGTCGCGGCATTCGTACGGGCAGGCCGTTCTCGGGCCCAGTGGGGGTGCTCATGGCGCCGCATGCTACTGGCTTATCGGAACCTGGTGTTCGGGGAGGGGGCGTCTGCGTGCCTTCTGTCCGCATTTATCCGTCGAATACTGGATACCGTCAACTCACGGACGGCAAGCGCCAGTCGACAGGCTGTGCACCCTGGCGCACCAGCAGGTCGTTCGCGCGGCTGAACGGCCGGGAGCCGAAGAACCCGTAATCGGCCGACTTGGGGGAGGGGTGCGAGGACTCCACCACCGGCAGTTCGCCGAGCAGCGGCCGCAGATTGCGTGCGGCCCGGCCCCACAGGATGGAGACCAGCGGCTTGCCCCGGGCGGCGAGCGCCCGGATCGCCTGGTCGGTGACGGCCTCCCAGCCCTTGCCCGCGTGCGCGTTCGACCGGCGCGGGGCGGTCGTCAGCGCACGGTTGAGCAGCAGCACGCCCTGCCCGGTCCAGGGGGTCAGGTCCCCGTTCGCGGGCCGCCCGGTGCCCAGGTCCCGGTGCAGCTCCAGGAAGATGTTGTCCAGGCTGGCCGGAACCGGCTGGACGTGCGGGGCCACCGAGAAGGACAGTCCCACCGCGTGCCCGGGCGTCGGGTACGGGTCCTGCCCCACGATGAGGACCTTCACCTCGTCGAAGGGCTGCTGGAAGGCGCGCAGGACGTTCGCGCCGGCGGGTACGTAGGTGCGTCCGGCGGCGATCTCCGCGCGCAGGAAGTCCCCCATGGCGGCGATCTGGCCCGCCACGGGCTCCAGCGCGCGGGCCCAGCCCGCTTCGACGATCTCGTTCAAGGGTCGTGCTGCCACGACCGATCACTCTACCTCTGATCTTGCGCAGTGCTCGGCCCTTTGGGGCGGGGGTGAAGCGCATCCTTGGCCCGGAGGCGCAAGGCGCCGGAGTTCGCTGCGCCTCGGGGTGACGGCCGGTCTCAGACCGGCTGTTGCTGGTTCTCGATGTACTGCTTGACCACGGTCAGCGGTGCACCGCCGCAGGACCCGGCGAAGTAGGAGCCGGACCAGAAGTGTCCGCTCCACAGGTACCGCCGGATGTGGCTGTCGTACTCCTTGCGCAGCAGCCGGGCCGAGACCCCCTTGAGGCTGTTGACCAGCTTGGAGAGCTGGACCTTCGGCGGGTAGTGCACGAGCAGGTGCACGTGGTCGGTCTCGCCGTTGAACTGCTTCAGCTCGGCTCCGAAGTCCGTGCAGACCTCTCGCATGATCTCTTCGCAGCGCGTCAGGATTTCGTCGGTCATGGCTCCACGCCGGTACTTGGTGACGAAAACCAAGTGGGCGTGGAGATCGTAGATGACGTGACGGCCCGTGCGTACATCGGGATTTGGGTTCCAGCGTGGTGACATGAGCCAAGTATGTATGATCAAGGTATGCAGCTCCGGTACAGCTTCCGGGTCTACCCGAACGGTCCGCAGCGCTCCGCGCTGGCCAGGGCGTTCGGGTGTGCCCGGGTGGTCTTCAACGACGCGCTGCGCGTCCGCGAGACCGCCCGCGCCGCCGGGCTGCCGTTCGTCCCGTCTGGCGAGCTGTCCAAGCAGCTCACCGCCTCGAAGAAGACCCCTGAGCGGGCATGGCTCGCCGAGGTGTCGAGCGTGGTCCTGCAGCAGTCCCTCCGGGACCTGGACACCGCCTACAAGAACTTCTTCGACGGCCTCAAGGGCAAACGTCCGCGCATGGGTGCGCCCCGGTTCAAGTCCCGCCGGGACAACCGGCAGTCGATCCGCTTCACCGCGAACGCCGGGTGGAAGATCACCACGGGCGGTGAACTGCGCCTGCCGAAGATCGGCGACGTGATCGTGAAGTGGTCCCGTTCCCTGCCGTCAACGCCGTCCACGGTGACCGTGATCAAGGACGCGGCAGGGCGGTACTTCTGCTCGTTCGTGGTCGAGACCGGCCCGGATGAGGCACTGCCCGAGGTGGCGCCCGAGGTCGGTATCGACCTGGGCCTGTCCCACTTCGCGGTCCTCTCGGACGGCACGAAGATCGACAGCCCGCGCTTTCTGCGCCGGGCCGAGAAGAAGCTCAGGAAGGCACAGCGGAACCTCAGCCGGAAGGCGAAGGGGTCCAGGAACAGAATCAAGGCCCGGCTCAAGGTCGCCCGCGCACACGCGAAGGTGGCCGACGCGCGGCGCGAGTTCCACCACCAGCTCTCGACGAAGATCATCCGTGAGAACCAAGCGGTTGCCGTTGAAGACCTGGCGGTCAAGGGACTCGCCCGTACGCGGATGGCCAAGTCCGTCCACGACGCCGGATGGTCGGCGTTCGTGACGATGCTGGAGTACAAGGCAGCCCGGTACGGACGCACCTTCATACGGATCGGCCGGTTCGAGCCCACCTCACAGGTGTGCTCGCAGTGCGGCGTCAAGGACGGCCCCAAGCCCCTCCATGTCCGTGTATGGGAGTGCGGGGCGTGCGGGGCCGTCCTCGATCGGGACGTCAACGCGGCGGTCAACGTCGCCAAAGCCGCCGGACTGGCGGTATCAGCCTGCGGAGCGCGGGTAAGACCGGGACTCGTCCCGGCACAGCGCGAAGAAACAGGAACCCACCCGGAGCCGCGCCGGTCAACGGCGCGGCAGACGGGAATCTCCGTCCTTTGAGGCGGAGAGGATGTCAATGGCCGATCGCCGCCGCCCGCACACAGAGCACATCGGGAAGGTGCGAGATCAGCAGCTCCCAGCTGTCACCGTCGTCGGCGCTCGCGTACAGCTCGCCGTTGCGGTTGCCGAAGTAGATGCCCGCCGGATTCGTGTCGTCCGTGCACATCGCGTCGCGCAGCACCGTCCCGTAGTGGTCCGTGTCCGGCAGGCCGGCGGTGAGCGGCTCCCAGCTGGCGCCCGCGTCGCTGGTGCGGAAGACCCGGCAGCGGCGGCCGGCCGGGACCCGGTCGGAGTCGGCGTTGAGCGGGAAGACGTACGCCGTGTCCGGCCGGTGGGGGTGGGCGGCGACCGTGAAGCCGAAGTCCGAGGGCAGGCCGGCGCCGATGTCGGTCCAGCGCCCGCCCGCGTCGTCGCTGCGGTAGACGCCCCAGTGGTTCTGGAGGTAGAGCCGGCCGGTGTCCCCGGCGTCCTGCGCGATCTTGTGCACGCACTGGCCGAACTCGGGATGCGGATCGGGGAGGAACACGGCCGAGACCCCGTCGTTGGACGGTGCCCAGCTCGCCCCGCCGTCCCGGGTGCGGAACACCCCGGCCGCCGACACCGCGACCGTCACCGCGGCCGCGTCGGCCGGATCCGTGATCACGGTGTGGACCGCCTCGCCGCCCCCGCCCGGCTCCCAGCTCTTGCGGGTCGGGTGCTCCCACAGCGGCCGCACCAGCTCGAAGGACTCGCCGCGGTCGGCGGAGCGGAACAGCGCCGCCGGCTCCGTCCCCGCGTAGACCACGTCCGGGGCCTCGGGGCCGGCCGGATGCAGCTGCCAGACCCGCTCCAGGGAGGCGCCGGTGTCCTGCGGGAACTTCACGGCGGGCGCGGCCGGTTCGCGCCAGGTCCGGCCGAGGTCGTCGGAGCTGAAGACGGAGGGTCCCCAGTGCGCGCTGTCCCCGCCGACCAGGATCCGGGGCACGGGCCCGCGCCGGTCGACGGCGGCCGCGTACACGGCCTGGGCATTGAAATGGGGTCCCTCGAACTCCCACGGGCCGCCGCCGCGTCGGCGGCCGATGAACAGGCCCTTGCGGGTGCCCGCGAGCAGCAGCACGTCGGTCATGACCGACACCTCCGGACGTCGTTGTCCTGAAACCGTCTCCTGTCCGCCAGTCTGCACCCGCGCACCGACAGTGGCCCGCGTCACACGCCGTCGCACACCTGTCTTGTATGAAGACTCTCGTACTACGAGAGATTTCGTAGTACGGTGATTCTCGAACTTAGCCGGACGTCCCGCCCGACGATGGAGAGACCCGCCATGAGCGTCGCCCTGTTCGAGCCCTTCACCCTCCGCTCGGTCACCGTTCCGAACCGCGTATGGATGGCCCCGATGTGCCAGTACAGCGCCGAGCCGGCCGGACCCCGGGCCGGTGTGGCCACCGACTGGCACTTCGCCCACTACGCGGCCCGCGCCGCCGGCGGCACCGGCCTCATCCTCCAGGAAGCCACCGCGGTCTCCCCGGAAGGCCGGATCTCGCCGTTCGACCTCGGCATCTGGAACGACACCCAGGTCGGGGAACTGCGCCGGATCACCCGGTTCCTCAAGGACCAGGGCACCGTGCCCGGCATCCAGATCGCCAACGCCGGACGCAAGGCCTCCACCGGCCGCATCTGGCTCGGTGGCGGCCCGGTCGGCCCCGAGGACCACGGCTGGCTGCCGAGCGCTCCCAGCCCCCTCGCCTTCGACGAGGGCTACCCCGTGCCGCACGAGCTGACGGCCGAGGAGATCCGCGCGGTCGTGGGACAGTTCGCGGACGCCGCCCGGCGCGCGCTCGCCGCCGGCTACGAGGTCATCGAGATCCACGGCGCCCACGGCTACCTGATCGGGGAGTTCCTCTCCCCGTACAGCAACCGGCGCACCGACGCCTACGGCGGCTCCTTCGAGAACCGCACCCGCCTCGCGCTCGAGATCGTCGACGCCGTGCGGGCCGTGTGGCCCGAGGAGCTCCCGCTGCTCTTCCGCATCTCCGCCACCGACTGGCTGGAGGCCGACGGCTGGACCGCCGACGACACCGTCCGCCTGGCCGCCCTCCTCGAGGAGCACGGCGTGGACGTCCTCGACGTCTCCAGCGGCGGCAACGCCCCGCACGCGCGCATCCCCGTCGGCCCCGGCTACCAGGTCCCCTTCGCGGCCCGGGTCAAGGCGGAGAGCACGCTCCAGGTGGCGGCCGTCGGCCTGATCACCGAGCCGGAGCAGGCCGAGAAGATCCTGGCCAACGGGGAGGCGGACGCCGTCCTGCTGGGCCGCGAGCTGCTGCGCGACCCGCACTGGGCCCGGCGCGCGGCCCGCGAGCTGGGCGCGGAGATCCGTACGCCCGTCCAGTACCAGCGGGCCTGATCCGGCCCGATTCCGCCGGGTCCTACGAGAACCTTCGTACCATGGGGGAGCAGACATCGACCGAGTGGAGCAATGGACATGACGGAACGTGAACCGGGCCGTGCCCTCGCCCACCCCGCGACCGAGGCCATCCGGCTGGAGGCGGTGCTCCACGCCCTCTCCGACCCGATCCGGCTGGCGATTGTGCGGGACCTGGCCGGGACGGAGGCCGAGCTGTCCTGCTCCCACTTCGAGCTGCCCGTCACCAAGTCGACCACCACGCACCACTTCCGGGTGCTGCGGGAGAGCGGGGTCGTGCGCCAGACCTACCGGGGCACGGCCAAGATGAACGGGCTGCGCCGCACCGATCTGGACGCCCTCTTCCCGGGCCTGCTCGACCGGGTCCTGGCCGCCGCCGGCGCGGAGGCGGCCCGGCTCGCGGAGGCGGCCGGGCTCAGGGCGTAACGGTCCGGGCCCGGCTCGTGGAAGCGGCCGGGCTCAGGGCGTGGCCGCCCGCGCCGCGTCGAGCAGTCCGGGCCAGTCCGGGATCTTCACCGAGCGGCGGCCGAGCGAGCGGCCCAGATCCGCCTCCGCCACCTCGATCGCCAGCCAGCCCGGCCACGGCACCGGCCGCAGCCCGGCCGCCCGCAGCGCGTCCAGCGGGTCGCCGGGCAGCTCCCGCCGGGCCAGCGCCGGCGCGTCCTGGAGCAGCGAGGACGCCGTCTCCTTGGCGCAGGGCCGGTTGGTGCCGATCACCCCGGTCGGGCCGCGCTTGATCCAGCCCGCCACGTACTCGCCGACCGACGCCCGGCCGTCGCGGACCACCCGGCCCGCCGCGTGCGGCACCGTCCCGGTGGCGGTGTCGAACGGCAGCCCCGGCAGGGCCACGCCCCGGTACCCCACCGACCGCAGCACCAGCTGCGCCTCGAGGTCCTGGTACGTCCCGGTGCCCGTGACCCCGCCCCGGCCGTCCGGCACGGTCCGCTCGAACCGTACGGCGGCCACCCGCCCCGCGTCGTCGCCCAGCAGCTCCACCGGTCGCAGGTAGAACCGCAGCGCGATGCTCCGCCCCCCGGCCGTGCCGTCCCGCTCCGTCGCCTGTTCCCGTTCCTGTTCCGGCGGCTCCGCGGCGGCCCAGCCGCGCAGCACCTCGACGTTGCGCCGGTTCACCGCCGGCAGGGCGGCGCCCGGATCGGCGTACGCCGGGTCCAGCGCCAGCTCGGCCGGGTCCACCACCGTCGCCACCCCCGGCAGGGTGCCCAGCTCCCGCAGCTCCTTGGTGGTGAACTTGCCCTGCGAGGGCCCCCGCCGGGCCACCATGTGCACCCGCTGCACCGCGCTGTCCGCCAGCGCCCCGAGCGCGGCGTGCGGCATGTCGGTCGGCGCGAGCTCCGCCGCGCCCCGGGCCAGGATCCGGGTCACGTCCACCGCTACGTTGCCCGCGCCGATCACCACCGCCGACCGCACCGACGCCAGGCCGAACCCGTCGGTCCCCGCGTCCGGGTGCGCGCTGTACCAGGAGACGAAAGCGGTCGCCGAGTGCACCCCGGCCAGTTCCTCGCCGGGGACACCCAGGTGCCGGTCCCGCGCCGCGCCCACGCAGTAGACGACCGCGTGGTAGAGCTCCAGCAGCCGCGCGGTGGTCAGCCGCTCCCCGCCGACCTCGACGTTCCCCAGGAAGCGGACCCGCTCGTCCTCCAGGACGGTGCGCAGATTGCCCTGGAGGGATTTGATCTTCTCGTGGTCGGGGGCCACCCCGTACCGCACCAGCCCGTACGGGCACGGCAGCCGGTCCAGGACGTCGACCCGCACGCCCGGCACCTCGCGCTGCTGGACGAGCGTCTGCGCGGCGTAGACCCCGCTCGGGCCCGAGCCGACGACGGCCACACGAAGCATCGCGGAGCTCCTTCCGCAGGGTGCCTTCCAGCATGGCACCCGGTGCCGGGTGCGTCAGCCCATCGCCCGCATCCGGTGGATCTCGGCGCTCTGCTGGGCCACGACCTCGGTGGCCATCTCCTCCACCGCCACGTTGTTGCCGTCGGTCAGGGCCTCGCCGGCCATCTTCAGGGCGCCTTCGTGGTGGGTGATCATCAGGCGGAGGAAGAGCCGGTCGAAGTCCGCGCCCCGGGCCGCGCCGAGGTCCTTCAGCTGCTGCTCGCTCGCCATGCCCGGCATCGCGTGGTGGTCGTGGGCCGCTGCGCCGCCCGCCCCGGCCGGCTCCGGGTGCTTCGTGCGCCAGCCCTCCATCGCGCCGATCTCGGGTGCCTGTGCGGCCGCGATCCGCTGGGCCAGCCGCTTGACGGGCTCGGCGCCGGCCCGCTCGGGGGCCAGGGCGCTCATGGTCAGGGCCTGCCGGTGGTGCTCGATCATGTTCCGTACGTAGGAATGGTCGGCCGCGTTCGGGGTGTCGTCGGGACGGGCCTTGGCCGCCTGCTCGGGGGAGAGGGTGCGTGCCTTGTCGCCCGGTTTACCGGGGGCGATCACCACCGGCCGGTCCGCCGCGGCGGCGTCCGCGCCGCCGTCCTGGCAGCCGGTGAGCCCGTAGACGAGGGCGAGAACGACGGCGGGAACGGCGGTGCTCCGGATTAACCCTTTTGCCATGTCCATGGAAAGGACGATACTGCCCGGGTCTGTACGTACTCCAGACGTATTCCAGGGAGGGCACAGTGACCTCGTTACACCCCCACCGGGTGCGGCGCAGGCGTCTGGGGGTGGCCGCCGCGGCGGCCGGACTCCTCGCCACGCTCCTGGCCGCCGGACCGGCGGCCGCAACACCCGACCCGGGCGATCTCCAGGTCTCCCCGAACGCCCGCGTCGCGGGCGGCATCCCGGGCCAGGACCAGATCGTCCACAGCCCCAACGTCAAGCACCTGGCGAACATCCCCAGCGCCAACCCGAACGCCGTCAACTCCGACCTGGCCTTCCAGGGCCGGTACGCCTACGCCGGCAGCTACGACGGCTTCACCATCTACGACATCGCCAACCCGAAGACCCCCAAGGCCGTCAGCACGGTGCTCTGCCCCGGCGGCCAGAACGACATCTCGGTCTCCGGCGACCTGCTCTTCCTCTCCACGGACTCCTCGCGCAGCGACGACTCCTGCAACAGCGTCTCGCAGCCCGCGACGGAGAAGTCCTCGTGGGAGGGCATCAAGATCTTCGACATCCGCGACAAGAAGAACCCCAAATACATCAAGTCGGTCGAGACCGCCTGCGGCTCCCACACCCACACCCTGGTGCCGGGCCACCGCGACCTCTACCTCTACGTCTCCTCCTACTCGCCCAACGAGACGTTCCCCGACTGCCAGCCCCCGCACGACGGCATCTCCGTGATCAAGGTCCCGAAGAAGGCGCCGCAGAAGGCCGCCGTCGTCGCCTTCCCCATCCTCTTCCCGGACGGCGGCAACCCGGGCGGGCCCACCAACCCGGGCGTCTCCAAGACCACCGGCTGCCACGACATCACCGTGCTGCCCTCGAAGAACCTGGCCGCCGGCGCCTGCATGGGTGACGGCATCCTCTTCGACATCAGCAGGCCCGAGCAGCCACGGGTCATCGACCGGGTGCAGGACAACGTGAACTTCGCCTTCTGGCACTCGGCGACCTTCAACGAACGCGCCGACAAGGTGGTCTTCACCGACGAGCTCGGCGGCGGTGGCGGCGCCACGTGCAACGAGGCCACCGGCCCCGACCGGGGCGCCGACGGCATCTACGACATCACCGGCCGCGGCGACCAGCGCAAGCTCGAATTCCGCAGCTACTTCAAGATCCCGCGTCACCAGGCCGACACCGAGAACTGCGTGGCCCACAACGGCTCGCTGATCCCGGTCGGCGGCGGCCGCGACATCATGGTCCAGGCCTGGTACCAGGGCGGAGTCTCGATCTGGGACTTCACCGACTCGGCCCGGCCCAAGGAGATCGGCTACTTCGAACGCGGTCCGCTGCGCACCGACGCCCTGAGCCTGGGCGGCTCCTGGTCGGCGTACTACTACAACGGGCACATCTACTCGAACGACATCGCCAAGGGATTCGACGTGCTCCGGATCGACGACTGGCGCACCGCGCCGGCCTCGTGGGTGTGGATGGACCGGCTCAACGTCCAGACGCAGCCCGAGTACCACTGACGCGGCCGGTGGGGCCGACGCCCCACCGGTCCCGCCGCGTCACTGCGTGAACACGGTTCCGCCGGACGGTCCCCCGTCCGGCGGAACCCCCAGCTCCCAGTCCAGCCCGTAGCGCTGGAACAGCTCGGCCCGCAGCCGCGCCGCCGGCATCGCGGCCCCCGGCAGCAGCACCGCGAACACGGCGCCCATCAGCAGAGCCCGCAGCATCGGGTAGTCCTTGTCGACGTCGAGCGTCCCGTACCGGGTGACGGTGTCCCGCAGCAGCTCCGCGAGCCGCTGCTGTTCCGGGCACTGCACGAACCCCTCGGCCTGCAGGATGCCCGCCATGTGGGTGCGCATCAGCAGCGGCTGGTCGCGGGCAAGGCCCAGGATCGCGTCGATGGCCCGGGCCAGCCGCTCACGGCCGTCGTCCGAGACGGGCTCGCGCTCCAGCGCCGCCTGGAGGGTCTGGTGCATCAGCCGGTGCACGGCCGATTGCAGCAGCTGGCGCTTGCCGGGGAAGTAGTACGAGATCAGACCGCGTGCCGCGCCCGCCCGGTCGGCGATGTCGCCGAGGGTCGTTGCCTCGTAGCCGTTTTCCGCCACCAGTTCGACCGTCGCCTGGAGCAGCCGCTCGCGGGAGCGTCTCCGCAATTCTTCATTGACCGATGCGCTGCGCGGGGACATGCTTACTCCTGCGTTGACTGGCTCCCAGCCAATATACTCAGCGCAGGAGCGGTGTTGGGGCGACGCGGGGGATCGCCCCAACACCGTTCGCAGGCGTGCGCGGCGCGGCCGGCCTTTCCTTCAGCGCTCCTGGAAGACCAGATCCTCCGGCGCCGCCGTCATCCGTACGCTCTGCCCGTCGGTCTCCACCAGCGACGACAGCCCGGTGAACCGCCCGTGCGGGAGCACCAGCACCCGGTCGCCGCGCTGGTCGAGGAACTCCCCGAAGCCCGCGAGCGAGGGATCGCCCGCGCCCAGGGTCAGATAGTCGGCCAGCCGCCGGAACAGCTTGGGCAGCAGCACCGCGCTCTCGCTCAGCGCCGCCAGCCCGTCCACCTTCGCCCCGGTCTGCGTCTGGTCCGCCGGCCACAGACCGCGGCCCTCGGTCCGGGCCTCCACGACCGCCGCCGTCATCGCCTCGCGCAGGTCGGCGTACAGCTTGGTGTAGTACGTCGGGTACGCCAGCCCGCGCCGCAGCTGGTGCACGTTGGCGCTCTGCCGCAGGAGCGTGACGTCCACATGGATCCGGCTGCCGCTGTGCGCCGGGGCCGGCCCGCGCCCCGCGAACGCCACGCAGCGGCCGTGGACGTCGGCGCCCCGGGTCAGGACGTACCCGGTGACCGCCGCCGGCTCCGCCGAGCTGATCGTGCCGTGCCCGTCGCGCAGTACCGAGGTGAACCCCAGCCAGCGGATCAGCTCGTCCGCCGCGTCCTGGGCGAACGGGGCCGGCTGGTGCAGCTCGCTGCCGTGCGCCGGTATGTAGTGCGTCTCCAGGGAATCGATGCCGTCCAGCCGTAACTGCGCCGACCCGGCCCTGTTGGCGCGCACCCGGTGCGGACCGGGCACCAGGTCCCAGTGCGCGGGGTCGGCCGGTACGAACCGCACCGAGTCCCCGTCCGGCCGGGCGCCCAGCACCCGGAAGCTTCCCTCGATCACGAGCATGGGCATGATGGCCTCCCCAAGGGCGGTACCGCCCCGTCGGCGGTACCCGACTCACGAATCCGTGTCAGGATCGCGGTTGCCCGCCGCCGCGAGAAGAGGGCACCCGGCCCGGCTGCGGGCGGCGCGCCCCGGCGAGCGCGCAGCACACCACCGCCACCCCCAGCAGCCAGCCGGCCACCACGTCGGACGGCCAGTGAACCCCCAGGTACACCCGGGTGAACCCGACCCCGAGCACCGAGACCGCGGCCGCCGCCCACGCGGCCCGCGCGGCCCACCCGCGGCGCTTACGTGCCGGTGCCGCCCGTGCCGTGCGCGCGGTACGCGCCGTGCCCGCCGTATGCGCCGACGCCGTCCCCGCCGGTTCCGCGGCCGGCCGGACGGCGAGCCACAGCAGCAGCCCGCACACCACCGTCGCCGTCAGCGCGTGCCCCGAGGGGTAGGCGGCGTAGTCCGCGGAGTCCACCGGGTCCGGCCACAGCGGCCGCTCCCGCTCGACCAGGGCCTTCAGCCCCTGCGACAGCAGCGTCGCCACCGCCACGGCCGCCGCGCACCGCACCGCGAGCCCCCGTTCCCCGCGCCACCACAGCCGGCCGGCGGCCACGACCGCCAGCGCCCGCATGGTCCACGGGTCCCACACCCAGTCGCTGAACGCCTGGTTCACCGCGACCGCCCCCGGATGGCCGACCGCGTGCGCGTGCAGGGCGACGGCGATCCGGAGGTCCCAGCCGAGCAACGGCCGCCACCCCGTGACCACGAGCACCGTCAGGGCGGCGGCGAGCAGCACGCAGACGGTTCCGGTCGGACGCAGGGGGTGGTGGCGCATACCCGCGATCCTCGCATCCGGCGGCCGCCGCCCGGCCGTGGCCGGAGCCGTGGGCGCCGCGCCGCGGGCGGGCACCGGGGGGTGTCCTACAGCGCCCGCAGGCCCGGCATGAACGCCACCATCAACGGCACCGCCGGAACCAGCGTGGCCAGCGCCGTCAGCCGCAGCCGGCGCCCGGCGGGCAGCCGCGGCGCGGCCGACAGCAGCCGCCGCACCCGCTGCGGCACATGGGCCTCGTGCGCCGGGCAGGGGCCGAACACCCCGCGGTCCTCGTTGAGTCCGACGAGCGCCAGTGCGATCGTCAGCCGCCCGAACCGGCGGGAGGCCACGTCGTCGGCCGCCAGTTCCACCAGCCGGTGCATCTCCGCCTCGAACGCCGCGAACACCGGCACCTGCGGGAAGCCGCCGGCCAGCGCCCGCGAGCAGTGCAGCAGCCAGTCGTGCCGCGCCGCGGCGTGCCCCTGCTCGTGCGCCAGGACGGCATCCAGCTGGCGCCCCTTGAGCCGCGCCAGCGCGCCCGTCGTCACCACCAGCTGCGGCGCCGCACCCGGCAGCCACCACGCGTCGGGGCGCTGCCCCTCCAGCAGCACCAGCCGCTGGGCACCGGGCTCCTCGCCGGGCAGCAGCGGTGCCCGCTCCAGCAGCTCGGCCCGGCGCGTCCGCCGCCGGGACCGCGCCCGCAGCACCTCGCGCGTCAGCATCGCCCCGCTCCACACCGCGCCCCCGGCCAGCAGCAGCGCCGTTCCGGCGGCCCACGGGCCGCCCGCGCCCAGCGCGTACGCCTCGACCACCCCGTGCGGGGCGGAGGCGAAGAGCCGGCCCCGGACCACCTGCCAGGCGGCGGCCGCGCTCAGCACCATCGACAGCGCGAAGCACAGCAGCACCGCGGCCACCACGCACTGCCACACCCACAGCGCCACCACGGGCTCGCGTTCGGGCCAGTCGGCACGGGCCAGCAGCCGGGGCGCGACCATCGCGGTCAGGGCGCCGAGCATCAGGAGAACGGCGGGGACCATCATGGGAACCAGCCTATGAGCGCGGCACTACCTGCGGGTACGGTCCGGTGTCTTTGGTGACGCAGGACACGTTTGGCGCCCCGGTCCCGCCGGTCCCGCCGGGCCGCACCGCGTGGCCCCGGGCCCGCGGCTACATCTACATCCACATCTACATCGCGAGCAGCATCGCCAGCATGCCGATCCCCATCGCCAGCCGGCACGCCCGGGTCAGCTCCCCGGCCGCGGCCGCGGGGACCGGCTCCGCGGCGACCGGCTCCGCCGCCCGGCCCGCCGGGCCGCCGGCCGTGATCAGCCGGGCGCCGCCCAGCAGCACGTACCCGGCGTAGTACAGCAGCAGTGCCCCGGTCACCAGGGGCAACCCCTGCGCGTGCCCGTGCCCCTGCCCGGACAGCGCGGTCCCCGCCATGTAGAGCATCGCCAGCGACCCCACCAGGTGGTGGGCGTGGTGCGGACCCCGGCGCAGCAGCCACACCGCGTGCAGCGCGGCCGCGCCGAACACCCCCGCCAGCAGCAGCGACAGCGGACGCCCGGCCCCCACAGGCACCGCCATGGCCGCCATGCCGAGCCCCATCACGGCCTCCGCGGCGGCCACGCCCCCGTCCGCCGCGCGCACCCGCCGCAGGCAGTACGCGCCGCTCACCGCGCACAGCAGCACCAGCAGCCAGGAGGAGAGGGACGACGTGGGACCGTGCACGGGACGACCTCCCGGATCGACCGACGGTGTCACCGAAGAGATGCCCGCCCACCGCGGGCCGCACGCGGCCGCGGGGTTACGCTCTGCCCATGGAGATCGCCGACACCGACCCCGCCGCCCTGACCTTCCGCCCCGCCGGACCGGCCGACATACCGGCCCTGGTGGAGCTCGTGGAGTCCGCGTACCGCGGCGAGGCCAGCAGGGCGGGCTGGACCACGGAGGCGGACTACCTCGACGGACAGCGCACCGACGAGGCCGCGGTGCGGGCGATCATCGACTCTCCCGACAGCGTCCTGCTGGTCGTCGAGCGCGGCGGCGAGCAGGTGGCCTGCTGCCAGCTCGAACACCGCGGCGACCACGCGTACTTCGGCATGTTCGCCGTCCGCCCGCAGCTCCAGGGCGGCGGCCTCGGCAAGGAGATCCTGGCCGAGGCCGAACGCCGCGCCCGCGCGCTGTGGAACGCGACGGAGATGCGCATGACCGTGGTCAACGTCCGCGAGGAGCTCATCGCCTACTACGTGCGCCGCGGCTACCGGCGCACCGGCGAACTGAGCCCCTTCCCGTACGGCGACGAGCGCTTCGGCGTCCCGCGTCGCACCGACCTGGCCTTCGAGCTGCTGACCAAGCCGCTCTGACGGGGCCGCTCCGACCGAGCGGCTCCGACCGGGCCGCTCCGCGCCGGCGGCGCGCGCGGGCCCGTGCGCGTCAGGCCGTGAAGCGGCCGGTCAGACGGATCTCCGGGAAGCCGGTCGTCGCCCCGTCCAGCTCCAGGGCCCGCACGAGCCGGAGCTGCTCCTGGGTGTCCACCGTCCAGGCCGTCACCCGCAGCCCGGCGGCGTGCGCCGACTCCACGGTCTCCAGCGTGAGCCGCCGCAGGTTCAGGGCGACCGTTTCCGCACCCGCCGCCAGCGCCCGGTCCACGATGTCCTCGCCGTAGTGCCCCGCGGTCAGCACGGTCCGTACGCCGGGCACCAGCCGGGCCATCTCGGCGAGCAGCGCGTCGTGGGAGGACGACACCTCCACCCGCGTGGTCAGGTCCTGGCGCAGCAGTACGCCGGCCAGGGCCCGCGCGGTGGCCGGGTCCTCCACCGAGGCCAGCAGCGGCGTGCCCACCGCGTCCAGCGCCTCCTCCAGGACCGGCACCTGCTCACCGAGCCCGGCGTCGAGTTCGCGCAGCTCGGCCAGGGTGAGGTCGGCGACGGCACCGGACCCGTCGGTGGTGCGGTCCACCTCGGCGTCGTGCAGGACGACGAGCGCGCCGTCCTTGCTGACCTGCAGATCCAGCGCGATGACGTCCATGCCGGAACGTTCCGCGCGTACGAACGAGCGCAGGGTGTTCTCCGGTTCGACACCCATGACCCCGCGGTGACCGATGGTGAGGAAAGTCAAGGTTCTCTCGCTTCCGTCGACGGCGGCTCGCCAGCGACGGCCCGGTGTCCCGACCGGAGCCGTGCGGTGAGGAGGCAGCGTAGTCGGCGGCGGCCACGATGAGACCGGCCTTGCACGGCCCGGACAGGGCCGTACGGCCGGTTCCCGCCAGGTCTGAGGGGGCTCGCGGGCCCCGCCGCGTGTCACCCTCCGGTGGGCGCGTCCGCGGGGCCTTGACCGGACGTCTCACCCTCGCTCCCCGGGACGCTGCGGGAGGCCTCCAGCACCGCCAGGTCCGCCAGCAGCGCCTCGGCCAGCTCCAGCTCCGCCAGGTGCTGCCGCTCGCTCCAGCGCAGCGCCAGTTCCGGGAAGGCCCAGTCCGCCGTGTCACCGGCGTGCTCCAGGGCCTCCCGTACGGCCGCCAGCTCGCCCCGGGTGCGCTCCTGGTGCCCGGACACCATCGCGCGCAGCCGCTCCGGCTCGGCCAGGTGCCCGAGCCACACCCGCAACAGCAGTCCGTGCTTGAGCACCACCGGTCCGGCGTCGGTGGTGCCGGCGGCCCAGCCGGCCAGCGCCGCCCGTCCGGCGTCCGTGATGGCGTACCGGCGCTTGGCACGGATCTCCTCGGGTCCCGAGCGGGTGGAGGCGGCGTACCCGAGCTGTTCCAGGCGGCGCAGCTCGGCGTAGATCTGGCTGATCGCCGGCGACCAGTAGAAGAAGCGCAACGAGGAGTCGGCCCACTTCTTCAGTTCGTACCCGGTCCGCTCGCCGGGGAACGAGAGCAGGCCGAGCACCGCCCAGGCGGTCGGTGGCAGGTCTTGCTTCTTCGGCTTCTGACGACTAGTCATATGACGAATTGAAGTAAGACCGGACACGGGACGCAACCCTGGAGGCGCCGTGAAATTCTCCGTGATCTTCGAGGCCCAGCTGGCCGACCCGACCGTCGCACGCGAGCACCAGGTCATCCGCGACTGCGTCGAACAGGCCGTGCTCGCCGAACGGATGGGCTTCGACCGGATCTGGGCCGTCGAGCACCACTCCCTCAAGTGGTACGCGCACATGTCCGCACCTGAGATCTTCCTGACGTGGGTCGCGGCCAGGACGCACACCATACGCATCGGCCACGGCGTGGTGTGCATGCCCTTCAACTTCAACCACCCGGTCCGGGTCGCCGAGCGCGCCGCCATGCTCGACCTGCTCTCCGGCGGCCGCGTCGACCTCGGTGCCGGCCGCGGCGGCACCGAGCAGGAGACCTCGCTGTGCGGGGTCGACCGCGACCGCACCGCGCAGGAGGTCGAGGAGGCCCTGCGGATCATCGGGGCGGCGTGGCAGCGCGACGAGCTCGAATACCACGGCGAGCTCATCGACATCGACCCGCACCCCATCCTGCCGCGCCCGCGGCAGACCCCGCACCCGCCGCTCTTCCTCGCGTGCAGCCGGGCCGAGACCCTGGTCCGGGCCGCCGAACTGGGCGTCGGCGCCCTGGTGATGGGCTTCGCCGGACCCGAGTCGATCGCCTCGATGCGCGCGGTCTACGACGCGGCGGTCGCCGGGCGGGACGGGGGCCGCTTCGTCTCCACCGCCGTCAACGACCACTTCTCGGTGCTCTGCCCCACCATCGTGCTCGACGACCGCGCGGAGGCACGCCGGATCGGCACCCGCGGCCAGCGCTTCTTCGCCCAGTCCATCGGCCACTGGTACGGCGGCGCGGGCGTGCCGGACGAGGCGGTGGTCGACGGCGCCGACGAGACGGCCGAGATGCGCAGGGCGGCCGAGCAGGTGGTGGCCCGGCTGCACGAGCTGGACATCCCCGTGAAGCCCACCTCGACGGCCACCTTCAACGCCGACCACGCCTACGGCACGGCCGACGACGCCATCGCGTACGTGGAGCGGCTGAGGGCGGCCGGGGCCGACGAGATCATGTGCCTGATCCAGATGGGGACCGTGCCGCAGGAGGCCTGCCTGGAGACGCTGCGCCAGTGGGGCGAGAAGGTCATCCCGCACTTCCGCACCGCCTGAGCGCCCGCCCCGCGCCCCCCGCCGCGCGCCCCACCCCCCTCGCCCCGCCGCCCTCGCCCCGCTCGCGTCCAGGAAAGGACCTCCCGTGTCCCCAGCCCCACCGCCGGAAGCGGTGCCCGCGGCCGCCGGCCGGCTCGACCCGCGGGCGCGGCCCTTCGTCCGCGCCCTCTCCGCCCTCTTCCCCGATCTCGGCGGCGCCGTCACCGACGCCGGCGAGGCCCGCCGGATCCTGGCCGCCGTGCCCCCGTCCGCCGCGCCGCCGCCCGAGGTGGGCTCCGTGGCCGACCGTACGGTCCCCGGCCCGCCCGGGGCGCCCCCGGTCCCCGTACGGATCTACCGGCCCGACCCGCTGCGGTGGCCCGGGCCGCGCCCCACCGTGGTCTTCACGCACGGCGGCGGCTTCGTCCTGTGCGACCTCGACACCTACGACGCCACCGTCCGCACCCTGTGCCGTACGGCCGGCGCCGTGGTCGTGTCCGTCGACTACCGCCGGGCCCCCGAGCACCGCTTCCCGGCGGCCGTCCTGGACGCCCACGCCGCCCTGTGCTGGGCCGGCGCGCACCTCGGTGACCTCGGCGGCCATCCCGGCGCCCTGGTCGTCGCGGGCGACAGCGCGGGCGGCAACCTGGCCGCCGCCGCCCTGCTGCACGCCGCGGGCGCGGGCCGCGGCGGGCCGCGGGTGGCCCGCGTCGCACTCCAGGTGCTGATCTACCCCACGCTCGACGCCGCCCGGACCGGCGGCTCCCACCGGCGCAACGCGGAGGGCTTCTACCTGACCGCGACGCACCTGAGGTGGTTCTGGGAGCAGTACCTGGGCCCGGGGGCGGACGGCGCCGACCCGCTCGCCTCCCCGCTGAACGCCGCCCCCGCGCTCCTCGCCGGGCTGCCGCCCGCCCACGTGGTGGTCGCCGGCTGCGACCCGCTGGCCGATGACGGGGTGGCCTACCACCGGCTGCTTCAGGCCAATGGAGTGCCTTCGGTCCTCGATCTGCACCCGGGGATGTTCCACGGCTTCCTGGCCCTGTCCCCGGTGCTGCCCGCGGCGGCGCAGGCCATGGAAAGACTGGGCGGAGCCATCGCCTCCACGGCAAACGACGGGAAGACTTTCGGTGGAGAAGGGGGTGACGCCGAATAATTTCCCGAGTTCCCTCTTGAGCGGGAGAGCCTTGCGCGCATACGCTGTCACGACGTGAGGTTCTCCTGTGGAGGAAGTGACATGACGGAAACTCTTGTGCCGGGCGTGGGCGGTGGCGCGATAACCGCCGGTGCGCGGGTGGTGGACCACCCGGCGTGGCCCGAGCTCAAGGCCGCCGTGGAAGAGATCCGCCCCTGGCAGTCCAAGGACGGTTCCATCGACTTCGACGCGGACGCCGCTCCGAGCCGGGCGGCCGCCGAGGCCGCCGTCGAGCGCGTCGTCGCGGCCGTCGAGACGCTCTCCCCGCTGCTGCCGCACGCGACCGTGTACCACCGGGCCCTGGTCGGCGACCTGCGCAAGTGGGCCGCGGACGGCTTCCAGGAGCCGGACTTCCTCGACTCCCTGCTGGCCTTCCACCCCGCCGCCGAGCGCGCCGACGGGCTCCAGCACCTCGTCGTGTTCCCCATGTACACGCAGAACGGCAACCCGGACCGCAACCTGGAGGCCGTCGCGCTCAAGATGGTGTGGCCCGAGTGGCTCGCCGAGCTGGAGCGCACCCGGTACGACAACCCGCTCTTCCTCGGCATCACCTTCGAGGACTTCACCCCGGGCTACGACACCCACTCCGCGGTGCTCTTCCCGGAGACCATCGCCGTCCGCGAGGCCCCCGAGCGCTTCACCTGGGGCGGCATCTTCTGCGACCGCGAGGCCGCCCGCTACCGCAAGGTCACCGAGGCCGCCGTCGACATCCTGGGCATCGAGCTGCCCGAGGACATCGCGCGCATGGTCGAGGACCAGGAGCGCTGCGAGAAGGCCTTCGTCCTGTGGGACATGGTCCACGACCGCACCCACAGCCACGGCGACCTGCCGTTCGACCCCTTCATGATCAAGCAGCGCCAGCCGTTCTGGATGTACGGCCTGGAGGAGCTGCGCTGCGACCTCACCGCCTTCAAGGAGGCCGTGAAGCTGGAGTCCGAGGGCAACGAGCACGGCCGCGACGTGCAGTACGCCGTCCTGTTCGACCGGATGTTCCGCTTCCCGGTCTCGGGCGACCGCAACCGCAACTACGACGGCCTCGGCGGCCAGCTGCTCTTCGCCTACCTCCACAAGCACGACGTCGTGCGCTGGACGGACAACAAGCTGAAGATCGACTGGATGCGTGCCCCGCAGGTCACCAACGAGCTGTGCGCCGAGATCGAGGAGCTGTACCGGGCCGGCATCGACCGCCCCAAGCTCGTCCACTGGTTCAAGGCGTACGAGCTCGTCTCCACCTACCTGGCCCCGCACCCGGGATCCAAGTGGGCCAAGGGCCCCGACGCCCTGGACCTGACGCAGCCGCCGCGCAAGCTCGTGGACGACGTGCTTCCCGACGAGTTTCCGCTCAGCATGTTCTATGAGGCCCTCGCCAAGAAGCTCAAGGGCGTGATCGCCTCGACGAAGGGCATCACCGCCCTCGACGCCGAGCGGGTCGCCGCGTGAGCGCTCGCGCACAGGAGGCTTCCAGCATGAACGGCTCCGGGAACGGCAACGGAAAGCTCCACGGAGCGGTGGTGGCGGTGGCCGGGGCCGGCGGGCCCGCCGGCCGCGCCACCCTGCTCCGCCTGGCCGAGGCGGGTGCCACGGTCGTCGCGTCGGACGCCGACCCCACCCGTCTGGCCGAGGCCGTGGACGCGGCCCGCTACGCCCACGGCGGGGCCACCGTCACCGGTGACACCGTGGACCTGCTCGACCTGGAGGCCGCCAAGGCGTGGGCCGACCGGACCGAGAAGGAGTTCGGCCGGATCGACGGCCTGGTCCACCTGGTCGGCGGCTGGCGCGGCAGCGCCTCGTTCACCGAGACCGACCTCGCGGACTGGGACTTCCTTGAGAACCTCCTGATCCGCACGGTCCAGCACACCTCCATGGCCTTCCACGACGGCCTGCTGCGCAGCGACAAGGGCCGCTACGTCCTGGTCAGCCAGGTCGGCGCGCACAAGCCGGTCGCCAACAACGCCGCGTACAACGCCGGCAAGGCGGCGGCCGAGGCCTGGACGCTGGCCATGGCCGACTCCTTCCGCAAGGCGGGGGGCGATGAGGGCCCGCGCGCGGCGGCTGCGATCCTGGTCATCAAGGCACTGGTGCACGACGCCATGCGCGCCGAGCGCCCCAATGCGAAGTTCGCGGGCTTCACCGACGTCACGGAACTGGCCGAGGCCATCGCCGGCGTCTGGGAGCGGCCCGCCTCCGAAGTGAACGGACAGCGTCTGTGGCTCACCCCGCAACCGTAAAGACCGACGCCCGCCGGCACCACGATCCTGCCGTGCGCGGCTTCGCGAGCGACAACTACGCGGGTGCGCATCCGGAGATCCTCGAGGCCATCGCCCTCGCCAACGGCGGCCACCAGGTCGCCTACGGCGAGGACGAGTACACCGAGCACCTGCAGAAGGTCATCCGCAGCCACTTCGGCCCGTACTCCGAGGCCTTCCCGGTCTTCAACGGCACCGGCGCGAACGTCACCGCCCTGCAGGCGATGACGGACCGCTGGGGCGCGGTGATCTGCGCCGAGAGCGCCCACATCAACGTCGACGAGGGCGGTGCGCCCGAGCGGATGGCGGGCCTGAAGCTGCTCACCGTCGCCACGCCGGACGGCAAGCTCACCCCCGAGCTGATCGACCGGCAGGCCTGGGGCTTCGAGGACGAGCACCGGGCGATGCCGCAGGTCGTGTCGATCACCCAGAACACCGAACTGGGCACGGTCTACACCCCGGACGAGATCCGGGCGATCTGCGAGCACGCGCACGGGCTGGGCATGAAGGTGCACCTCGACGGCGCCCGGATAGCCAACGCCGCGGCCTCGCTGGACGTGCCGATGCGCACGTTCACCAACACCGTGGGCGTCGACGTGCTGTCGTACGGCGGCACGAAGAACGGCATGCTCTTCGGTGAGGCCGTGGTGGTCCTCAACCCGGACGCGGTCCGGCAGATGAAGCACGTCCGCAAGATGTCGATGCAGCTCGCGTCGAAGATGCGGTTCGTCTCCGTCCAGCTGGAGGCCCTGCTCGCCAAGGACCTGTGGCTGCGCAACGCCCGGCACTCCAACGCGATGGCGCAGCGGCTGGCGGAAGGCGTCCGGCACGTCGACGGGGTGGAGATCCTCTACCCGGTCCAGGCGAACGCGGTCTTCGCCAAGCTCCCGCACGAGGTCACGCTGCGCCTGCAGAAGCGCTACCGCTTCTACTTCTGGAACGAGGCCGAGGGCCACGTCCGCTGGATGTGCGGCTTCGACACCCAGGTGGAGGACGTGGACGGCTTCCTCCAGGCCCTCAAGGAAGAGATGGCCCGCTGACCCGATAGTCGGCGCAATCCGCCCTCCGGGCCGCCCGTTCGACGGGCGGCCCGGACGGCGTACCCGAGGTTGCGCCGGCCGCGGGCGCGACCGAGCCTGGCCCCATGCGAGACAGGCCCAAAGTGGCGGTGCACCCGCCCGACAGCCGGGGGCTGCGCGAGGTCACACTGAGCGGCAAGCGGGTGGGCAGCGCCTGGTCGCCCGACGACCTGCGCCGGGTGCTCACCCGGTTCGGCCACCCCCGCGACGCGGACCTGGACGACCGTACGTCCATACGCTGGCTCGGCGGCGGCAGCGACGTCTGGCCCGACCGCCGAGCCCGCAGACTGACCGTGATGGGCCTGATGGTGGCCGGTCTGGCCGCCTCCATGGTCATGCACGTCGTGATCGGCAAGCCCGACGCCCTGGGCGCCCTGACCTTCGCCGGGCGGCTCACGGGTTTCCTGTTCGTCGTCGCGGGGCTGGCGCAGGGCGGTGCCGCCTTCGCGGCCCTGGACTACTGGGGGAAGAGGGAGCACCGGTTCTCCGGCGTGCTGGTCCTGCTGGGTGTCTTCATCACCTTCGCCGGCTGTTTCCTCCTGTTGTTCATCTGGTTCGAGGAGCGCGAATACACGCGCTATGCGCTGGCCTTCTTCCCGCTCTTCGGCTGGTCGTTGTGGGGGCTCTGGCTGCTCGGCCGTGACCGGGTGTGGCAAGGGATGCCGCACCCCAGGAAAATCGCCGCGGGCGTGATCGCCACCGGCGCACTGGCGTCGACCAACCTGGGCTATTCGGCCCTCTACCAGCCGACGTCCACACCCATGGTCGTCAAGGTGGACGCCAGTTTCGGCACCCCGCGCATGGATCCGAGCCGTCCGGTCGTCCACCTTCCGGTGGCCTTCTCCGCGAAGAACACGGGAAAGGTCGGCGTGTACATCACCAACGACCAGTACCTGGTCCAAGGGCGGGCGTCCGCCTATTCGGAGAAGGGGGCGGGCCTGGGCGAGTGGAGGAAGGTCACCCTCGCGCAGATCAACGACGTGGGCCGGTACGTGGCCGGTACGCAGGTGACCACGATCGCCACCGGTCCCTTCTACGGGGCAGGGGCGTGGCTGGAGCCCGATGAGGAGTACCGGGTGGTCAAGGTGGTCCAGGTGCCCGCCCGTGCCGGGTTCGACTCGATCGAGGCGTGGCTCAACGTGCAGCTGATGCGGAAGGACCGCGGCAGGATCGACGAAGTCAGATTCCAGGAGGCCCACTATTCGTGGGAGAAGAGCGCCGGCAAGATGTACTGCCCCGAATGCGACGAGCACACCGTTCATCACGCCCGGGTCCGTCACAACAGCAACCTCATCAACGTGACGCGGCGGCCGCGGTTCGTCACCGCCCTGTGGTGGGCGCATCCCGAGGGATCCGAATTCTGGACGGCGATCACGACGTTCGACTTCGTCCGGCGGGACGAGATCACCGACAAGGAGGCCGAGAGGGAAGCGGAGCGGTACGGTATGGCCTTCTCCTGGACCACCGCGGCCGTCCCGTTCGCGGCCCTGCCCACCCGGCCCCCTGCTCAGGGCGCCGAGTAGCCCTTCTCCGGGTCCGGCCGGGCCGGGAGCGGCAGCGCCGGCTCCGGCCCGGCCACCGCCCGCGCGGGGCGGATCGACAGGTGCAGGACGGCCCCCGCCAGTTGCAGCGCGGCGATGGCCAGCAGCAGGGCGTACGGGGGAGCGGCCGCCGCGAGGCCGACCAGGGCGGCGCCCGCCGAGGCCGCCGTCACCTTCAGGCCCGCGCCGAGGGTGAAGACCTGCGTGCGCACCGCCGCAGGCGCCCCTTCCGAGCGGATCCGCAGGGTCGATGTCAGCAGCGGGCCGTCGCAGACCCCGGCCACCGCGAACAGCGCGGCGGCCACCGTCACCGACGGCGCGAACGCGGCACCGGCCAGCGCCAGTCCCGTCCCCGTCAGCGCCCAGCGTGCCATCCGTCCCGGCGCCACCGCCGTGATCCGGCCCAGCGTCAGCGCTCCGCCCAGGGCGCCGACGGCGAACGCCGTCAGCAGCACCCCGCCGCCGTCGGGGTTGCCCAGCCGGCCCGCGAACAGCACCGCGCTCGTACTCAAGCCCCCGACCCCGACGAACGCCAGCGTCGTCGCCGAGGTGATCGCCCGCAGTTCCCGCACCCGCCACAGCGCCGCCAGCCCCGCCGCCATCCCGGCCCGCAGCGAGGCACCGGCCGCCGCCGGCGGCTGCGCGGCGTACGGCAGGGTGGCCGCCAGGACCGCGGCCAGCGCGCACCCGGCCGCCAGCAGCAGGACCGCCGTCCCCGCCGACCCCAGGGCCGCGAAGGCGCTGACGACCGCGGGGGAGGTCACACCGGCCGCGTTGTACGTGACGGCGTCCCACGCGTACGCCCGGTCGAGCCCCGGGCCCGCCGGGACCAGTCCCGCGACCAGGCTGGACAGTCCGCCCGTCACCATCGGACCGCAGGAACCGCCGGCCATCGCCACCACCAGCACCACCGGGGTCGGAGCCCGGCCCACCAGCAGCGCCAGCGCCGCCATGCACAGCGCGAAGCCGGCGAGCGCGGCCACGTGGAACAGCCGTGGCCGGCGCGTCCGCGAGGCCGCCGCCCCCGCCAGCGGAGCGGCCAGCACGTGCGGCGCCAGCCACGCCGTCAGGACGAACGCGCCGTGCGCCGCGCTGCCGGTGCGCTCCAGCGCCAGCAGGACCAGCGCGATGCCCATGCCCTCGGAGGCCAGTCGCGCGGCCAGTGCCGCGCCCAGATATCGCCGTAACGCCATCATGCCTCAAGACGTTACAGTGAGGTGTGAACGGATTCGACCCCGCCCGGCGCCTGTTCGACATCGCGGAGGCGGTCCGCCAGGACCCCGGACTGCCCCGCGCAGGGCTCGCCGCCCTGCTCGCCCGGCACGGTGAAGCCTCGCGGGACCTCCAGGAGCCCGCCTTCACCGAGGCTGGAGCGGCCGAACTGCGGGCCGCCGCGCGCCGGATGGGCGCCCTCCTCGCGGAACCGGACGCGGACCGCGCGGCCGAGGCCGTCAACGCCCTGTTCGCCGAGTGCGGCGCGCGGCCCCGGCTGACCCGGCACGACGGCCACCCCTGGCACCTGCACGTCGACCGCGGCGCCGGGGCGGGCTGGGGGGAGTGGTTCCTCGCCTCCGGGGCGCTCGCGCTCGCCCAGCTGCTCACCGCGCACGGCCGCGTCGTCTGGGGCGCCTGTCCCGCCGCGGGCTGCGGCCGCTATTTCCTCGGCACCGGTCCCGGCAGCCCCCGCCGGTACTGCTCCACCGCCTGCGCCACCCGGGTCCGCGTCGCGGCGCACCGCAGCCGCCGGCGCGCGGGTCGAGCGGGTCAATAGGAAACTTTCTTGTCGGACATCGTTGTCAGCTTGGCATGGGCATGAGTATCTTCGGGCCTCCGGAACCCCTCCGACCGGAAGGCCCCCCATGCGTTTCGGACTCCCCGCCGGGCTCTGCGCCGGGCTCGCGGCGCTCGCCCTGGGCTTAACGCCCACGGCCGCCGCCCCCGCTGCCGCATCCGCCGCCCCCACGCCCGCCGCGGCCGCCGCTCCCGCGGCCCCCGCCCGGTTCACCCATCCCGGCGTCCTCAACAGCCGCGCCCAGCTGGACTTCGTACGCGCCAAGGTGCAGGCCGGCGAGCAGCCCTGGAAAGCGGCGTACGACCAGATGCTCGCGAGCAAGTACGGCTCGCTCTCCCGGACGCCCAAGCCCCGCGCGGTGGTCGAGTGCGGCTCGTACTCGAACCCGAACATCGGCTGCACCGACGAGCGCGAGGACGCCATCGCCGCCTACAGCCACGCGCTGGCCTGGTACATCACCGGGGACGCCCGGTACGCCAGGAAGTCCATCGAGCTGATGGACGCCTGGTCGGGCACGATCAAGGACCACACCAACTCCAACGCCCCGCTGCAGAGCGGCTGGGCGGGCTCCACCTGGCCGCGCGCCGCCGAGATCATCAAGCACACCTACCCCGGCGGCTGGCCCCAGCAGGGGCAGTTCGCGACCATGCTGCGCACCGTCTACCTGCCCGAGGTCATCGGCGGCAAGCCGAACAACAACGGCAACTGGGAACTGATCATGATGGACGCCGCGATCGGCATCGCGGTCCACCTCGACGACGGGGCGAGCTACGACAAGGCCATGGCCGTCTACCTCGGCCGGGTCCCCGCGTACTTCTACCTGAAGTCCGACGGCGCACAGCCGAAGTACCCGCCGCGTTCCACCATCGACACCCGGAGCGAGCTGATCGACTACTGGCACGACCAGACCACGTTCGTCGACGGCCTCGCCCAGGAGACCTGCCGGGACTTCGGCCACACCGGCATGGCCATCGCCGCGACCATGCACGTCGCCGAGACCTCACGCATCCAGGGCCGTGACCTCTACCCCGAGTTCAAGGACCGGTTCCGGCACGCGCTCGGCTTCCACGCCGGCTACGAGCTCGGCGAGGCCGTGCCGTCCTGGCTGTGCGGCGGCAGGCTCACCAAGGGGATCGGGCCGGCCACCGAGGTCGGCTACAACGCCCTCGCGGGCCGCCTCGGCATCACCATGAACAAGACCCGGCAGCTCACCGAGTCACGGCGGCCCGCCGGCACCGAGAACCACTTCGAGGCGTGGGAGACCCTCACCCACGCCTCGAACCCCAACTGACCGGGGAGCAGTCCTCAGGACGCGCCGGCCTCGCGCACCTGTGCCGGGGTCGGCGCCGTCCCGCCGAGGTGGGCCGGCAGCCACCACGAGTCCTGCGTACCCTTGGGCTTGGCCGGGTACGCCTTCTGCGCCGCCTCCAGCAGTTCCTCCACCCGCTCGCGCAGCCGCCGCGTGATGGCACCCGCGTACTGGTCGCCCGGCGCCTCGATCGGCTCGCCCACCCGCATCGTCACCGGGATGTGGCTGCGCCGGAGGTCCTTCGGCCGGCCCTTGGTCCACAGCCGCTGCGTGCCCCACAGCGCCATCGGGATCAGCGGGACGCCCGCCTCCTGCGCCATCCGCGCCGCACCCGACTTGAAGCTCTTCAGCGTGAACGACTGCGAGATCGTCGCCTCCGGGAACACACCGATGATCTCGCCCGAGCGCAGTGCGTCCAGCGCCTGCTGGTACGCCGCCTCACCCTGCTTGCGGTCCACCGGGATGTGCTTCATCGCGCGCATCAGCGGACCGGACACCTTGTGGCGGAAGACCGAGTCCTTGGCCATGAAGCGCACCAGACGCTTCGACGGCCGCGCGGTCAGCCCCGTGAAGATGAAGTCGAGATAGCCGATGTGGTTGGAGACCAGCACGGCCCCGCCCTTGCGCGGGATGTTCTCGGTGCCCTTCATGTCGATCCGGATGTCCAGCGCACGGAACAGCGAGTGCGCGGCACCGATCACCGGGGGGTAGACGAGCTCAGCCATGGGGAGACCCCGCTTTCTGCCTGGGGAGGTGCTCCCGGCCGGAAGTTACGCCAACGTAGGTAACGTGGCCATGGGGATCGTGCCCCAAACACGGGCCGCTGGCCAGCCCAGACGCCCGTGCCCGGCGAGATTCTTGTCACGCAGGGAATCATGACGGGAATGCCGGGCGCCCCCGGAGCGCTCGGACCACCGTGCGAACGGAACACGAGCGGGACGGACGGCGGGCCTCCGCCGGGGACGGAGCACACGTGCAGGGGGACAGGGACCGGGCCCGGCTGGGCGTGGCGGAGCTCGGTGCTCCGCTCGGCGAGCGGGCCACCCTCGTGCAGTTCTCCAGCGCCTTCTGCCAGCCCTGCCGGGCCACCCGCCGGATCCTCACCGAGGTCGGCGCGCTGGTTCCGGGCGTCGCGCACATCGAGATCGACGCCGAGGAGCACCTCTCCCTCGTCCGCGCGCTCGGGATCGTCCGGACGCCCACCGTGCTGGTCCTGGACGCGACGGGAGCCGTCGTGCGCCGCGCCGCCGGGATGCCGCGCAAGGCCGATGTGATCGCGGCCCTGGGCGCGGCCGTACGAGAGACCGGATGAGCAGCAGTACGAGCGCCGGCCCGCGCGCGGCGCGCCGCCCGGCGGGTCCGGCCCGTACGCCGGTACACGCGCCCGCACCGAGCGTGACGCGTCTGACATCTGTCCGTACCCGCTTGACTGCGCGCCGCCGCGCTCGACAGGCTGACGCACGGAACGCGCAGTGGAAGGAACTGACCTGCTCATGACGGCCCCCTCGGCCCCCACGGCAGCCGCCCGGACGGGATCGCCCGAGCTGCTGCGCTCCGTGTTCCGTCAGCATGCCGCCGGTGTCGCCGTGATCACGGCCGTGGACGGCGGCCGTCCCGTCGGTTTCACCGCCACCTCGCTCAACTCGGTCTCCGCCGACCCGCCCCTGCTGTCGTTCTCCATCAGCACCGGCTCCTCCAGCTGGCCGGCGATATCCGGCTCCGACCACGTCGGCGTCCACATACTCGCCGAGGACCAGCGGGACCTGGCCGGGCTGTTCGCCCGCAGCGGCGCCGACCGCTTCGGGGACCCGACGCTCTGGAGCGCCGGTCCGCAGGGCGTGCCGGTGCTGGACGGGGTGCTGGCGTGGCTGGTGTGCCGGGTGGTGGCCCGGGTACCGGCCGGGGAGCACCGGGTGATCATCGCGGAGGCCGTTGCGGGACACTCGCTGGGGGAAGGTCGCGGGGAAGGCCGCCCCCTGCTGTACCACCAGGGTCGCTTCAACGCGCTGCGGGACTGAATCGTCCCTGCTGGGGCGGGTTCGGGTGGCGTTGGCAAGGTCACAGTGCAGCGACCTTGCCTCCCGGTGGGAGGCACGCTGTACTGACGAGTAACATTTCGTTCGGAGCGCGGGCCGCCCCGAGCGGGAACCGCCCAGTAAGGCGCCTATGCTGCCTGCACAGGGCAGCAGCCAGAAAAGACGATGCAGTAGGAGAGCCGGCGTGAGCTTGAGGATCGTTGTCTGTGTGAAGTACGTGCCCGACGCCACCGGCGACCGGCACTTCGCCGATGACCTGACCGTCGACCGCGATGACGTCGACGGCCTGCTGTCGGAGCTCGACGAGTACGCCGTCGAGCAGGCGCTGCAGATCGCCGAGGACGCGGACGACGCGGAGATCACCGTTCTGACGGTCGGTCCCGAGGACGCCAAGGACGCGCTGCGCAAGGCGCTGTCGATGGGTGCCGACAAGGCCATCCACGTCGAGGACGACGACCTGCACGGCACCGACGTCATGGGCACCTCGCTGGTGCTCGCCAAGGCCATCGAGAAGGCCGGGTACGACCTGGTCATCGCCGGTATGGCTTCGACCGACGGTGTCATGGGCGTGCTCCCGGCGATCCTGGCCGAGCGTCTGGGCGTCCCGCAGGTCACCCTGCTCTCCGAGGTCAAGGTCGAGGACGGCACCGTCAGCGGCCGCCGCGACGGCGACTCCGCGAGCGAGCAGCTCCAGGCCTCCCTCCCGGCGGTCGTCTCCGTGACCGACCAGTCCGGCGAGGCCCGCTACCCCTCCTTCAAGGGCATCATGGCCGCCAAGAAGAAGCCGGTGGAGTCCTGGGACCTGGAGGAGCTGGAGATCGAGGCGGACGAGGTCGGCCTCGAGGGCTCCTGGACCGCGGTCGACTCCGCGGCGCAGCGCCCGGCCCGCACCGCCGGCACGATCGTCAAGGACGAGGGCGAGGGCGGCAAGCAGCTGGCCGCCTTCCTTGCGGAGCAGAAATTCATCTAGGCAGCAGCCTGGCCGGCCAGAAGTTCATCTAAGGGCTTCGGTCACCTCAACCGCCCCCTCACACTTCGCAATCGCTGGAGAAGTCCCATGGCTGAAGTTCTCGTCTACGTCGACCACGTGGACGGTGCCGTCCGCAAGCCCACCCTCGAACTGCTGACGCTGGCCCGCCGCATCGGCGAGCCCGTCGCCGTCGCCCTGGGCGCCGGTGCCGCCGACACCGCCGCCGTGCTCGCCGAGCACGGTGCGGTCAAGGTCCTCACCGCCGACGCCCCCGAGTTCGCCGACTACCTCGTCGTACCGAAGGTGGACGCGCTCCAGGCCGCCTACGACGCCGTCTCCCCGGCCGCCGTGCTCGTCCCGTCCTCCGCCGAGGGCAAGGAGATCGCGGCCCGCCTGGCGGTCCGTATCGGCTCCGGCATCATCACCGACGCCGTCGACCTCGAGGCCGGCGACGAGGGCCCGGTCGCGACGCAGTCCGCGTTCGCCGCCTCCTTCACCACCAAGTCCCGTGTCTCCAAGGGCACGCCGGTCATCACCGTCAAGCCGAACTCGGCCCCGGTGGAGGCCGCCCCGGCCGCCGGTGCCGTCGAGGCGCTCGCCGTCACCTTCGGCGCCCTGGCCACCGGCACCAAGGTCGTCGCCCGCACCCCGCGCGAGTCGACCGGCCGCCCCGAGCTGACCGAGGCCGCGATCGTGGTCTCCGGCGGCCGTGGCGTCAACGGTGCCGAGAACTTCGCGATCATCGAGGCCCTGGCCGACTCGCTCGGTGCCGCCGTCGGCGCCTCCCGCGCCGCGGTCGACGCCGGCTGGTACCCGCACTCCAACCAGGTCGGCCAGACCGGCAAGTCCGTCTCCCCGCAGCTGTACATCGCCTCCGGCATCTCCGGCGCGATCCAGCACCGGGCCGGCATGCAGACCTCGAAGACCATCGTGGCCATCAACAAGGACTCCGAGGCCCCGATCTTCGACCTGGTCGACTACGGCGTGGTCGGCGACCTGTTCCAGGTCGTCCCGCAGCTGACCCAGGAGATCCAGGCGCGCAAGGGCTGACCTGCGCAGACGCTGTGACGCGGGGCCGCGTGGTGACACTCACCACGCGGCCCCTCGGCGTTTCCTGCAACCATTGACTGAGCGGAACCCCCTGACTAAATTCTGCTATGCGGATCAATGCTTCCGTGAAGCGGAAAAGAGGAGAGTGCAGGATGGGTCAGCAGGAGAAGGTCGCGACGAGCCTCGCAGGTGCGGTCAGCGAGGGCATCAGCGCTTCCCTCGCACCGGTGGACGCGGAGCTCGCGCGCCGGTACCCGGGCGACCCCGGCACCCGCCAGCCGATCCACACGGTCTACGTCCCCGGTGACGTCTTCACCCCCGGCACCATCCGTTCCTGGGGCGACCAGGCCCTCGCCGCCCTCGACGAGCACGCCCCCGACGCCGCCACCCTCGGCAAGGTCCTCGGCATCTCCGATGAGCTGGCCGGCCCGGTCTACGAGCGCGTGCGCGCCAAGCTGGCCGCCGAGCCCATCGAGGACCTGCGCATCGACTTCGAGGACGGCTTCGGCGTCCGCTCCGACGAGGAGGAGGACCAGGCCGCGGCCCGCGCCGCCCGCCTCGTCTCCGAGGCCTTCGCCAACGGCACCAACGCGCCGTACATGGGCATCCGCATGAAGTGCATGGAGTCCAACGTCCGCGACCGCGGCATCCGCACCACCGACATCTTCCTCTCCGGCCTCCTCGCCCACGGCGGCCTGCCCGAGGGCCTGGTCCTGACCCTGCCCAAGGTCACCTACCCCGAGCAGGTCACCGCCTTCGTCCAGCTGCTGGAGGCGTTCGAGACCACCCGCGGCCTGCGCCCGGGCCGGCTCGGCTTCGAGATCCAGGTCGAGACCAGCCAGGCCATCCTGGCCGCCGACGGCACCGCCGCCGTCGCCCGCATGATCGACGCCGCCAAGGGCCGCGCCACCGGCCTGCACTACGGCACCTTCGACTACAGCGCCTGCGTCGGCGTGTCCGCCGCCTACCAGTCCAGCGACCACCCGGCCGCCGACCACGCCAAGGCCGTCATGCAGGTCGCGGCCGCCGGCACCGGCGTACGCGTCTCCGACGGCTCGACCAACGTCCTGCCGATCGGCACCACCGAGCACGTCCACGAGGCGTGGAAGCTGCACTACGGCCTGACCCGCCGGGCCCTGGCCCGCGCCTACTACCAGGGCTGGGACATGCACCCGGGCCACCTCCCCACCCGCTACGCCGCCGTCTTCGCCTTCTACCGCGAGGGCCTCGAGGCCGCCGCCGGCCGGCTGAAGGCGTACGTGGCCAAGATCGAGGGCGACGTCATGGACGAGCCCGCGACCGCCAAGGCCCTGGCCGGCTACCTCGTGCGCGGCCTGAACTGCGGCGCCGTCGGCGCCGACGAGGTCACCACCCTCACCGGCCTGTCCCGCGCCGAGATCGACGCCTTCGCCATCCCGCGCCGCTCGGCCACGCTGACGGCCACCGCGTAACGTCCGTCCGCCCGCGAACGACCGCGACGGGCCGCGCGGTCGTTCACAGGACGTCGGCCGGCCACAGGCGCGGCGTGCCTCGCGGCAGGCCGCGGCCGGCAGGCATCCGTCCGCCGAGAACGCGAGCGCCCGTCCTGCGGGACCCGGTCCGGTGGGGGATCAGCCGGCGGCCGGGATCTCGCCCGAACCGCGTGCGATCAGCCGGGTCGGCAGCTCGATCCGCTCGGTGGCCAGGTCGGCGCCCGCCAGCCGCCGGAACAGCCGGTCGGTGGCGACCCGGCCCAGGGCGGCCGCGTCCTGGGCGACCACGGTGACGCCCGGGCGCAGCAGGTCGGCCAGTTCGAAGTCGTCGAAGCCGACCAGCGCCACCGGCCGGGCCGCGGCGGCCAGCACCCGGACCACGGTCACCGTGACCCGGTTGTTGCCGGCGAACAGAGCGGTCACCGGCTCCGGCCCGGCCAGCATCGCGGTGGCCGCCGCCGTCACCCGGCCCGGATCGGTGGAACCCAGAGCCGTCCAGGCGTCCGCCACCGGCAGTCCCGCCGCCGCCATCGCCGCGCGGTAGCCGCGCAGCCGCTCGGTCGCGGTGTGGATGCGGGGATGGTCACCGAGGAAGCCGATCCGGCGGTGGCCGTGCGCGATCAGGTGCGCCACGCCGTCGCGGGCGCCGCCGAAGCTGTCCGAGAGCACCACGTCCGCGTCGATGCGGCCCGCCGGACGGTCGACGAACACCGTGGCCACCCCGGCGCGCATCTCCGGCTCCAGGTACCGGTGGTCGTCCCCGGCCGGAATCACGATCAGCCCGTCCACCCGGCGCGCGCACAGCGCCAGCGCCAACTCCCGCTCCCGGTCGGGGTCCTCGGCACTGGAGCCGTTGATCAGCAGCGCGCCGTGGGCACGGGCCACCTCCTCCACCGACCGGTTCAGCGGACCGTAGAAGGGGTCCGCGAGGTCCTCCAGGACCAGGCCCACGGTGGCGGTGCGGCCCTTGCGCAGCACGCGTGCGCTGTCGTTGCGGCGGAATCCCAGGGCGTCGATGGCCTCCTGGACCCGCTTCTCGGTGTCCGGGGTGACCCCCGGCTCACCGTTGACGACCCGGGACACCGTCTTCAGGCCCACCCCGGCCCGGGAGGCCACGTCCTTCATCGTCGGTCGCTGGCCGTAACGCGGTTCGGACGGGCGGCGGGTGTGCTGCACGGTTCGTGGACCTCCGGCGGAGACGGACGGGGCGATCGGGGGCGGGATTGCGGAACTGCGGAACGGCTGGACTGCGGAACGATTGGACTGCGGAAGTGCTGGACTGCGGAACGGCTGGACCGGGGGACGCTTCGGGACGGGGCTCCGACCTTGAGGATAAGCACCTCGGCCGATAACCGGGTTTCCGTGGCAGGGTGGTGCGGGCAGGCCACTGGGGGCTTCGGACGAGGCATGGCGAGTCATGGGGAGAGGGATCGACGTGATTGTCTGGATCAACGGTGCTTCCGGCGCCGGGAAGACCAGCACGGCCCGCGAACTGACCGGACTCCTGCCGGACAGCACCCTGTACGACCCGGAGACCGTCGGCGACGCGCTGCGGCAACTCCTGCCGCGCAAACGCCTCGACGAGGTGACCGACCACCAGGACCTGCCCAGCTGGCGGCGGCTGGTGGTGGACGGGGCCGCCGCGGTGCTCGCGGAACTGGGCGGCACCCTCGTCGTGCCCATGACCCTGCTGCGGCAGGACTACCGCGACGAGATCTTCGGCGCGCTCGCGGCGCGCCGGATCCCGGTACGCCACGTGGTCCTGGACCCGGGGGAAACGATCCTTCGCTCCCGTCTCGCGGATGCCCGCGAGGAGCCCGGGGCCCCGGACCACCGGGCCGACGGCGTGCTGCGGGCCTGGCGGGCGGCGCTCGACGGCTGGCTCGCGGGGGACGCCCTGCGGGTGGACACCGCGCACCTGACACCCCGGCAGACCGCCGAACAGATCGCGCGGGCCGTGCGCACGGGCGCCGCCGGGACCTGCGACATCGTCCAGACTCCCGAGCCGACCCGGGAGACCCTCGCGGCCGGGGTCCTGCTCTTCGACGACCGCGACCGGGTGCTGCTGGTGGATCCGACGTACAAGCCGGGCTGGGAGTTCCCCGGCGGGGTCGTCGAGGCGGGGGAGGCGCCCGCCCGGGCCGGGGTCCGCGAGGTCGAGGAGGAGCTCGGCATCGCCCTGGACGGCGTACCGGGGCTGCTGGTGATGGACTGGGAGCCGCCCTGCCCGCCGGGGTTCGGAGGGCTGCGGCTGCTCTTCGACGGCGGGCGGCTGGACGCGGCGGCCGTCGGGCGGCTGCGGCTGCCCGGCCCGGAGCTGCGCGCCTGGCGGTTCGTCACGGAGGCGGAGGCGGCGGGGCTGCTCCCGCCGGTCCGCTACGAACGGCTGCGCTGGGCCCTGCGCGCCCGCGAACGCGCGACGGTCCTCAACCTGGAGGCGGGCGTCCCGGTCGGCTGACGGGGCGTGCGGGGTGCGGGGCCATGGGCCCGCCGGACCCCGCGTCCGTCCAGGGACACACGTCCGCCCAGGGCCGTGTGAGGCCCTGGGCGGACGGTGGCCGGTGCGGCCGGGGTGGCCTGACGGCCCGGTGGCCGGCGGTGGTGGTGCCTACGGCCGCTTGGACTCCGCGTAGTTCACCAGGAACAGCGCCTCGACCACCGACAGCCGCTCCAGCTCCTCCGGCGACACGCTCTCGTTGACCGCGTGGATCTGCGCCGCCGGCTCGCTCAGCCCGATCAGCAGCATCTCCGCCTCCGGGTAGAGCGAGGTCAGCGCGTTGCACAGCGGAATCGATCCGCCCATGCCCGCGATCTGCATCTCCTGACCCGGGTAGGCCACCTTCATCGCCGCCGCCATCGACGCGTACGCCGGGCTGTCGGTGTCCGCCTGGAACGGCTGGCCCTGGCCGACGACTTCCAGCTCCAGGCGCGCCTTCCACGGTGTGTGCGCGACCAGGTGCGCCTGCAGCAGCTTGATGGCCTCGGCCGTGTCCACGCCCGGCGGAATGCGCAGGCTGATCAGCGCACCCGCGCTCGCGTGCACCGACGGCGTCGCACCGATGACCGGCGGGCAGTCGATGCCCAGCACGGTCACGGCCGGACGGGCCCACAGCCGGTCGGCGACCGTGCCCTCACCGATCAGTTCGACGCCGTCGAGCACCTTCGCGTCGGCACGGAAGTCCGCCTCCGGGTACTGCAGGCCGTCCCAGACGCCGTCCGAGGCCAGCCCGTCCACCGTGGTGGAACCGTCCGCCGCGCGCAGCGAGTCCAGCACCTTGATCAGGGCCGCCAGCGCGTCGGGCGCGGCGCCGCCGAACATGCCCGAGTGCAGGTTTCCGGCCAGCGTGTCGATCTTGACCTTGAGCAGGGTCATGCCGCGCAGGGTCGCGGTCACCGTCGGCAGGCCGGTACGGAAGTTGCCCGCGTCGCCGATGACGATGGTGTCGGCGGTCAGCAGCCCGGGGTTGGCCTCGGCGTACTGCTGGAGGCCGCCCGTGCCCTGTTCCTCGGAACCCTCGACGATGACCTTCACGCTCACCGGCACACCACCGTTGGCCTTCAGCGCGCGCAGCGCCAGCAGGTGCATGATGAAGCCGCCCTTGCAGTCGGCCGCACCGCGCCCGTACCAGCGGCCGTCGCGCTCGGTCAGCTCGAACGCCGGGGAGATCCAGGCGGCGTCGTCCAGCGGCGGCTGCACGTCGTAGTGCGCGTACAGCAGCACGGTCGGCGCGCCCTCGGGGCCGGGCAGGAAGCCGTACACCGACTGGGTGCCGTCGGGGGTGTCCAGCAGGGCGACGTCCTGGAAGTCCTCGGCGCGCAGCGCGGCCGCCACCCAGTTCGCGGCCTTCTCGCTCTCGCTGCGCGGGAACTGGGCCCAGTCCGCGACCGACTGGAAGGCCACCAGCTCGGCAAGCTCCTGCTGGGCGCGGGGCATCAACGAGGCGACGGTCTCGGCGATCGGATGGGACGGCATGGGCACGCTCCTCTTGGGTGCGACGTTGTTCTGCGTAGGCCGGGTACGGCGAAGTCGGTTCCGATCCTCGCACAGTGGGACGAGGCGGCCTTCCCGGCCGTTCGCCGTAGGATTTGGCGGGCAGCGGAGCAACCGGGCGATCAGGAGCAGCAGCACACGTGAGCAGCGACGACGTACAGGGCGCGGCGGGGCAGGCCGCCGAGGGGGCGCAGGGCTCGGCCGGCGGGAGCGGCGGGTCCGGTGAGGTGTGGGACGTGGTCGTGGTCGGCGCCGGGCCCGCCGGGGCATCGGCCGCGTACGCGGCGGCGGGTTCCGGGCGGCGGGTGCTGCTGCTGGAGAAGGCCGAGCTGCCGCGCTACAAGACCTGCGGCGGCGGCATCATCGGCCCTTCGCGCGACGCCCTGCCGCCGGGCTTCGTGCTGCCCTTCAAGGACCGGATCCACGCCGTCACCTTCTCGCTGAACGGCAGGCTGACCCGGACCCGGCGCTCCAAGGGCATGCTCTTCGGGCTCATCAACCGGCCGGAGTTCGACGCCGCGCTGGTCGCCGAGGCCGAGAAGGCCGGCGCCACGGTCCGTACGGGTACGGCGGTGGCGCGCGTCGAGCAGCACGGGCCGGCGGTGCCCGACCGGCGTACCGTCGCCGTGGTGCTCGGGGACGGCGAGGTCGTGCTGGCCCGGTCGGTGGTCGGCGCGGACGGCAGCGCGAGCCGGATCGGCGCGCACGTCGGTGTGGAGATGGACCAGGTGGACCTGGGCCTGGAGGCGGAGATCCCGGTCCCGCCGACGGTCGCCGAGGACTGGAAGGGCCGCGTCCTGATCGACTGGGGTCCGCTGCCGGGCAGTTACGGCTGGGTGTTCCCCAAGGGCGACACGCTGACCGTCGGTGTCATCGCCACCAAGGGCGAGGGCGCGGCGACCAAGCGCTACCTGGAGGACTTCATCGCCCGGCTGGGACTGGCGGGCTTCGAGCCGGCCGTCTCCTCCGGCCACCTGACGCGTTGTCGCAAGCCGGACTCGCCGCTCTCGCGCGGGCGGGTGCTGGTGGCGGGCGACGCGGCCGGACTGCTGGAGCCGTGGACCAGGGAGGGCATCTCCTTCGCGCTGCGCTCCGGGCGGCTGGCGGGGGAGTGGGCGGTGAAGATCGCCGAGGCGCAGGACGCGGTGGACGCGCGCCGGCAGGCGCTGAACTACGCCTTCGCCATCAAGGCCGGGCTGGGTGTGGAGATGGGCGTCGGCAAGCGGATGCTGACCGTGTTCGAGTCCCGGCCGGGCCTGCTGCACGCGACGATCACCGGCTTCCGGCCGGCGTGGCGGGCGTTCGCCCGGATCACCCGCGGTTCGGCGAACCTGGCCGACATGGTGCGGACGTCCCCGGTCGCGCGCCGGGCGCTGCACGCCCTGGACCGCCGGCAGGCGCGGGCGTCGCAGGAGCCGGAGCGGGGTGCGGGGCGGGGCCCGGGTCCGGAGCAGGGGCCGGCGTAGCCGATGCGCGGGCGGCGCGCGGGCGGCGCGGGGCAGGGCATTCGGTCAGCCCGTAAGGGTCAGCCCGTGAGGGAGATCCGGAAGACCGGATGGTCGGCCGCGGCCGCACGCAGCTCCTCCTCCGAGGACGTGGCGGTCACCCCCTGGAAGAACCGGTTGACCTCCCAGCCCCACCGCTCCAGGTACGTCCGCAGGACGGCGGCCTTCTCGGCCGGGTCGGACAGCTCGGTGACGGTGAACGCGCGCACCCTGCGGCCCACGCGCAGCTCGCCGCCGCCCGCGGCGCGCATGTTGCGGACCCACTGGGAATGGCCGCGGGCGGAGACCAGGTACTGCGCGCCGTCGTGGGTGTGCGGGTTGACCGGGACGCGCTGCATCCGGCCGGACGTGCGGCCGCGTACCGACAGCTCGGCGGTGCCGCCCAGGCTGATGCCGAGGCGCGCCAGCTTGCCGATGAGCCCGTTGAACTTCACCGCGAGGGGGCTCGCCTGGACGTAGTGCGTGCTCATGGTGGTCCTCCGTCGGTCGTGCGCCGGCTGTCGCTCTGGCGCTTCGAGAGCACCGCTCTCGCTTGAGATCAGTGTGCACGGATCGGTGCGCCGAATCAAGAGCACTGCTCTCGAATTGAATCAATGCTCCGATTTCTGTGCAGTGCTCTGAACGCATGGCATACTGACCGGTATGAGCACCGTGCGTGGGGCCAGGGAACGGGCCCGTATCGAGGTCACTGCCGCCATCAAGGACGAGGCGCGCCGCCGGCTCGCGGCGGAGGGCGCGGCGAAACTCTCGCTCCGCGCCGTCGCCCGCGAGCTCGGCATGGTCTCCTCCGCCCTCTACCGCTACTTCCCCAGCCGCGACGACCTGCTGACCGCGTTGATCATCGACGCGTACGACAGCGTCGGCGCCGCCGCCGAGGCGGCCCGCGCCCGCACCGCGACCGCCCCGCCGCACGACAGCTGGATCGCCGTCTGCCGGGCCGTCCGCGACTGGGCCCTCGCCCACCCCCACGAGTACGCCCTCATCTACGGTTCCCCCGTCCCCGGCTACTCCGCCCCCCAGGCCACCGTCGGCCCCGCCTCCCGCGTCGGCAACGCCTTCATCTCCATCGCCCGCGCCGCCCACGCGGGCCGCGGCCTCGCCCTGCCCCCGCTGCCGGCGGCCCTGCGTCCCGAAGCCGCGCGCATGACCGCCGACTTCGCCGAGGGCCTGCCGCCCGAGGTGACCGCGGCCCTGGTCGCCGCCTGGGCCCAGCTGACCGGCCTCATCTCCTTCGAGGCCTTCGGCCAGTTCAACCGGGTCGTCGAGGACCGCGAGGCCTTCTTCACCCACGCCGCCGCCCAACTCGCCCACGCGGTGGGCCTGATGCCGTCGCCACGCGCCGACGCGTAGGGTGCCCGGATGATCGCTGTGCCGGAGGAGTTCGCGCGGACCACGCTCGCGCGCGAGGGGGACGCCGGGTCGGCGTGGCTCGCCGAGCTGCCGGGGATCGTGGAGGAGCTGCTGGCGCGGTGGGGGTGCGTCCCGGACGGGCGGGTCATGCACGGGGGCGTCGGCGCCGTCGTCCCGGTGCGCCGGCACGACGGGGGGGCCGCCGTGCTCAAGGTGTCCTTTCCGCACCCCGGCAACGTCCACGAGCCGGACGCGTTCGCGGCGTGGGGCGGGCGCGGGGCCGTGGTGCTGCACGAGCGTGACGACGAGCGGTTCGCGATGCTGCTGGAGCGCGTCCGGGCCGAGACGCTCGCGGAGCTGGCGGACGGCGACGAGCTGGTGACGGTCGCGGCCCGGCTGGGCCGCCGGCTGGCCGTTCCGGCACCGGCCCATCTGCCCCGGCTGTCCGAGCAGGCCAGCGCCTGGGAGGAGGGCCTGCGCGGGGACGCCCGGGAGCTGGCGCACGCCCTGCCGGCCCGCGTGGTGGACGCCGCCGTGGCCACCGTCCGCGAGCTGGGCCGGGTCCAGCCGGACATCCTGGTCCACGGCGACCTCCATGCCCGCAACATCCTGCGCGCCGACCGCGAGCCGTGGCTGGCCGTCGACCCCAAGGGGTACGCGGGGGACCCCGCCTACGACGGCGGCACCCTGCTCAAGTCCCGGGCGCTCGCGCTCCTGGAGGCCGACGACCTGCGCGGGGCCGTCCACCGCGTCCTGGACGTGTTCGCCGAGGCCGCGGAGCTCGACCGCGAACGGGTCAGGCGCTGGGCCCAGCTCCATGCGGTCCAGGCCGCCTTCTGGGGTCGCCACCACGGCTTCCGCCGCGCCCGCCGGGGACCGGGGCGGGACCGGCTCACCGACTTCGCCGATCACCTGGCGGAGCTGCTCACCCGGCGCCGCTGACCCGCAAGCCCCTCCTGGCGCCGTGCCCCGGTGAGCCTTTCCGATCGGGGCACCAGTGCCGTGCCCCGGCCAACCCGTCCGGTCGCGGCCCTGGTGCCGTGCCCTTTCCGGTCGCGGTACTAGCGCCCGTCGTTCTCCGGCCGGCGCGCGAAGCGCCACAGCAGGTGCGTGGCGCGCAGGACGAAGACGGTGGTCGCCAGGATCCCGCCGGCCGTCATCAGGGCCGTCTCCACCCGGTGCGGCAGGTCGAACAGGAGGGCGGGCCCGGCCACCGCGCCGTACGTCAGGGCGGCGGCGAACACGCCGCTGAAGATCGCGTATCCGATCTCGATCGTGATCGCGTCCTTGTCCGCCTGCGTGCGCCGCCCGTCTCTGCCCATGCGCGCAGTGTGCCCGCGCGCACCCACGGTCACACCGGCGTCCTCCGATCCCGGTTCAGATCCCGGCATTCTCGCTCCACAGCCGGGCCACGGCCAGGTCCCCGCTCACCCCGGGCCCGGCCAGCGGCGTCCGGTTCCACAGGGCCGTGTAGAGCCAGGTCGCCTCGCCGATCGCCTCGCAGTCGGCCTCGCCCGCGTCGTCGCGTACGGTACGGGGCGGCTCCTGCGACAGGTGGACCGTCCACACCGCGCCGGTGTCGGCGGCCCGCACCCGCAGCACCTTGGCTTCCGGCGTCCGCACCCGGCTGCGCGGACGGGCGTGGAAGCCGGTGAGCAGCTCGTCGATACCGTCCTCGGCGAACGACGCCTCCAGCGGCGAGAAGGCGCCGCCCAGCGCCGACTCCGCGTCCATCCGGTGCACCGTCGTCTCGTGGGCCTGCCGCCGGGCCCAGAAGCCGAGCGGTGTGGGCGCGGTCGGCAGGAACGTCCAGCACTGCAGATCGGCCGGCGCCTCGGTCAGCGCGGCCACCAGGGCGGCGTGCCCCTCGCGGAACCAGGCCAGCAGCTCGGCGCCGGTGTGCTCCGGCGCCTGCGTCCAGGACCCGCCCTCCAGCAGGCCCTCCGCGACGAAGCCGGTCGCCCAGCGGTGCACCGATCCGGTGTGCCGGAGCAGATCGGCCACGTGCCAGTCGGGACAGGTGGGCACCCAGGCCTCTGTGCCGGCCCGTTCGGCGGTGTCCGCCAGCAACTGGCCTTCCCGCTCCAGCGTCTTCACGTACTCGCTGATCTCCATACGGCGAGTCTGGCATCCGACCCGTCATCATGGGGACGTATGAGCGAGGAACTGTTCCCGCGCGAGCGGATGGAGATCGTCTCCGGCGCCGTGCACGTTCCCGACTGGCTCGGGCCGGCCCGCCAGCGGGAGCTGGTCGAGGCCTGCCGGGAGTGGGCGCGGCCGCCCGCGGGACTGCGCACCGTCCGCACCCCCGGCGGCGGGACGATGACCGCCCGGCAGGTGTGCCTGGGACTGCACTGGTACCCGTACGGCTACGCGCGCACCGCCGTGGACGGCGACGGCGCCCCGGTGAAGGCGATGCCCGGGTGGCTCGCCGAGCTGGGCCGGGCGGCCGTCACGGCAGCGTTCGGGCCGGCGGCGGACGACCCGGGCAGGGACGACCCGGGCATGGACGACTCGGGCGTGGACGGCCCGGTGGCGGCGGGCGGGCCCGCGTACGACATCGCGCTGATCAACTTCTACGACGGCGACGCCCGCATGGGCATGCACCGCGACGCCGAGGAGCGCTCCGGGGCACCGGTGGTCTCGCTCAGCCTCGGCGACACCTGCCTGTTCCGCTTCGGCAACACCTCCTCGCGCGGGCGCCCGTACCGGGACGTGGAGTTGCGCAGCGGCGACCTGTTCGTCTTCGGCGGCCCCGCCCGGCGGGCCTACCACGGGGTTCCCAAGGTGCTGCCCGGCACCGCCCCGCCGGACCTGGGGCTGGCGGGGCGGCTCAACATCACCCTGCGGGTCGGCGGCCTGGGGCCGTCCGGGCCGGGCCCCGGAGCGGGAGCGGGCCCCGGCCGCTGACGGTGCTCCGATCATGCGAGGATCGCTGTCATGAATGGGAACGGCAACGGCACCACCGGGTCCACGCGCAGCAAGCTGGAGCGGGGTCGCGGCGCACTCGGGCCGGCGCTGGAGCTCGTCCACACGGGCCGCGCCCCGACGCGGGCGGTGCTCACGGCCGAGCTGGGCGTCACCCGGGCCACCGCCGGAGCCGTCGCCGCCGAACTGGAGGCGCTGGGCCTGATCCGCGTCGACTCCAGCCCCGGCGGCGCGGGCGGTACCCAGGGCCGTCCCTCGCACCGGCTGTCCGTAGCCGAGGACGGGCCGGTCGCCCTCGCCGCCCAGGTCCACCCCGACGGCTTCCGGGCCGCGCTCGTCGGACTCGGCGGCAGGATCGTGGCCACCGCACCCGGCCAGGTGACGGTCTCCGCCGACCCGGCGCAGGTGCTGGGCGCGGTCGTCGAGGCCGGTGCCGCCCTGCTCGCCGCCAGCGGCCGCCGCTGCATCGGCGCGGGACTGGCCGTCCCCTCGGCCGTCGCCGAGCCCGAGGGCACCGCGCTCAACCCGCTGCACGTGGCCTGGCCGCCCGGATCGCCGGTACGGGCCGTCTTCGCGCGGTGCGTGAAGGACGCCGGGATCGACGGACCGGCCCTGACCGGCAACGACGTCAACCTCGCGGCGCTGGCCGAGCACCGGCACGGCGCCGGGCGCAGCGCCCAGCACCTGCTGTGCGTGGCCACCGGCCACCGCGGCGTCGGCGGCGCGCTGGTCCTCGACGGCCGCCTGCACAGCGGGAGTTCGGGTCTGGCCCTGGAGGTCGGCCACCTCACCGTGAACCCCGAGGGACGGGCCTGCCACTGCGGCAGCCGCGGCTGCCTGGACGTCGAGGCCGACCCGCTGGCCTTCCTGACCGCCGCCGGACGTACGCCGGGCCCGGAGGTCTCGCTGCTCCAGCAGGCGCGCGACCTGCTGCGCACCGAGTACGCCGACCCGGGGGTGCGGGCGGCCGCGGAGGAGCTCATCGACCGGCTCGGCCTCGGGCTCGCGGGCCTGGTGAACATCCTCAACCCGGACCGGATCATCCTGGGCGGCCTGCACCGCGAGCTGCTGCACGCGGACCCGGAGCGGCTGCGCGCGGTGGTGGCCGACCGGAGCCTGTGGGGGCGCAGCGGGGGAGTACCGATCCTGCCGTGCACCCTGGACCACAACAGCCTGGTGGGCGCGGCCGAACTGGCCTGGCAGCCGGTGCTCGACGACCCGCTGGGCACCCTGGGCGCGCCGGCCTGAGAGGCCCCGGGCGGGCCTTCAGACCCGGACGGTGACGGTCCCGGGGGCGGGGGCGGCGACGGCCGCCGCTACACCCACGGGCGGGGCGTTCTCCCGTACCGGTGTCGCGTCGAGGCGCACCGGGTACGCGGGGACGGCGGGCGCCGGTGCCGCGCGCAGCGAGAACCAGACCACCTTGCCCGGGCTGTCGGCCCGGTGGCGGGCTCCCCAGGCCTCGCTGACCGCCTCGACCAGGGCCAGACCACGGCCGCAGGTCTCCAGCGGGTCGGAGTCCTTCAGGACGGGCAGCCGGGGATCGTTGTCGTGGACGGAGACGGTGAGCCGCCCCAGCAGCAGTTCGATCTCGACCGTGCAGGCCTTGTCGGGCTGCGCGTGGCGGTGGACGTTGCTGAGCAGCTCCGTCACGCCGAGCGCAGCCGGGTCTATGAGCGGGTCGAGCTGCCAGTAGCGCAATTGGGCCGAAAGGATCCGGCGGACCTGGCCGATCCGCGAGGGCATGGCATGCAGTTCGACGACGCAGTGCCTGCGGGAATGACTGATCACGGCTGCGACTCCCCGACATGAGTGTTACGGGTGCTGCACCCTCAGTGACGACCTCACCAGAGTCACCCAGGGTGCCGCGCGGCGCAACCGAAAGGGATCCATATGGATCCCCAAAGTGACTGTTTGCCCAGGTGGGAGGGGTACATTGCGAAAGCGAGGGGGTTCGAACAAACCGAGGAGCACCGCACATGAGTACGACCAGGACCACGGCCGTCACCGTCGATGTGGACCGCAGTGACGCGGACTACCGCGACTGGCTGAAGGAGGCCGTCCGCAAGGTCCAGGCGGATGCCAACCGCTCGGCCGACACCCACCTGCTGCGCTTCCCCCTCCCGGAGGAGTGGGGCATCGACCTGTACCTCAAGGACGAGTCCACGCACCCCACGGGCTCCCTCAAGCACCGCCTGGCGCGCTCGCTGTTCCTCTACGCCCTGTGCAACGGCTGGGTGCGGCCGGGCCGCCCCGTCATCGAGGCCTCCTCCGGCTCGACCGCCGTGTCGGAGGCGTACTTCGCCAAGCTGATCGGCGTCCCGTTCGTCGCGGTGATGCCGCGCACCACCAGCCCCGAGAAGTGCCGGCTGATCGAATTCCACGGCGGCACGTGCCACTTCGTCGACGACCCGATGAAGATGTACGAGGAGTCGGCGGCCCTCGCGGAGCGCACCGGCGGCCACTACATGGACCAGTTCACCTACGCCGAGCGGGCCACCGACTGGCGCGGCAACAACAACATCGCGGAATCGATGTTCCATCAGCTGCGCCTGGAGCGGTACCCGGAGCCGACGTGGATCGTCGCGACGGCCGGGACCGGCGGCACGTCCGCGACCATCGCCCGCTACGTGCACTACATGCAGCACGACACCCGGATCTGCGTGCCGGACCCGGAGAACTCGGTGTTCTTCGACGGCTGGACGCAAGGAGACCCGGACGTCACGGGCGACTGCGGCTCGCGCATCGAGGGCATCGGCCGCCCGCGCATGGAGCCGAGCTTCGTGCCGGGCGCGATCGACCGGATGATGCGGGTCCCGGACGCGGCGAGCGTCGCCGCCTGCCGGGCGCTGGAGCAGGCCATCGGCCGCAAGGCGGGCGGTTCGACGGGCACCGGGCTGTGGAGCGCGCTGAAGATCGTCTCGGAGATGGCGGCGGAGGGCCGCAGGGGCAGCGTCGTCACCCTGCTGTGCGACCCGGGCGACCGGTACCTCGACAAGTACTACTCCGACGCGTGGCTGGCCGAGCAGGGCCTGGACATCGCGCCGTACGCGAAGACGATCGAGACCATGCTGACGACGGGCGTCTGGCGCGAACCCACGCCGTGACCCGCCCCACGCCGTGACCCGCCGCCCGCCGCCCGCCGGCCGCTCCACGCGGTCCGGCGCCGGGCGACCGTCAGCCGCGCCCGGCCGTCAGCCGCGCCCGGCCGTCAGGCGGGTGTCCAGGGTGCGGACCGCCGTGCGGAACGCGTGACCCAGGCCCGGCCGGGCGGCGGTGAGCGCCAGCCGGAACGGCGCCGGGCCGTCGGCCGCGAACGTCCAGCGCACCCGGGTGCCGGAGCCCGCCGGGGTCAGCCGCCACTCCTCCAGCAGCGCCCGCAGACCGGGCGCGTTCGTCTCGTCCGCCCGGTACGCGTAGCGCCACTCCGGATCCGCCGCCATGATCGTCTCCTGGAAGCGGACCCCGCCCATCAGCCGGACCTCCCGGCCCGCGCCGCCGTGCGTCGGGCGCGCCAGCGTCACCGCCCGGAACCAGCGCGGCCAGCCCGGCACGTCCTCGGCCAGTGCGCGGTAGACCGCCTCGGGCGCCGCGCCCGCCTCCGCCTCGAACACCAGGCGCAGCGGGGCGGTCTCGGCGAAGTCGAGGCCGACGGGGCGAAGTGCGCGGGCCATGACGGGTACCCCCTTCGGATCGGATACGGCACGGTGGTGGACGCCGCCACCATAACTGTCGACTCGTCAGAAGTCTTCGCCGGACCGGGTACTGGGCACCCGGCCCGCCGCGCGCCATCCTGGTGCGGGGCCCTGCCCCCTCGCGAGCGGAGGCCGTACGTGCAGCGCACCCCCACGCCCCTGGCCCTCGAACTCCTGGTCCACGGCGTGGCCGGGGCCGCCCCCGAGGAACTCCTCGGAGATCCCCGCACCGTGCGCGTCACCGGCGACGCCACCGCCGCCGTCTTCCGCCGCACCGACGACGCCGACGCCGAGGCGCACGCCGGGCGGTACACCGGCCGGCCGGTCCCGGAGGCGTACTGCTGGTCCCGGCTCACCTCCGGCAACGGGGCCCGCGCCCTGTGGCTGCTGCTCCTGCCCTTCATGGTCGCCAACCTCGCCCACTGGGCGCGCCCGGCCGCCGCCGGCCCACCGCGCGCCGTCCGCGCGTACGGGGTCCTCGTCCGCCTCGTCGCCCTCAGCCTGACCGTGCTGCTGATCGCCGCCGCCTGCGAGGTCTGCCTGGACCTCGTCGCCTGGCAGTGCGCGGGCTCGGCGCGCTGCGCCGCCTCCCGCTCCTGGCTCGGCCCCCTCGCCACCGCCGGCGGCGCCGGGGCCGGGCCCGGCCGCCGGCTCGCCCTCGCCGCCCTGCTCCCGGCCGTGCTGACCGGGCTGCTGTGGTACCTGTCGAACCGCACGTGGAGCGCGTACGAGTCCCAGCCCCCGCCGCCGGGCACCGGCGACCAGGACGGCGACGACGGCGCGACCCCCGCGCTCGGCCGCCCCGGCTTCTGGTACGGACGCCGGCTCGTCGCCCGGCTGCGCGCCGCGCACACCGCCGCCGGCCTGCTCACCGTCGCCGCCGCCGTCGCCGTACCGGTGGCCCGCTACGACCACGGCGCCGGCAGCCCCCTCCTCGCCGCCGCCGGCCGGGCCGCCGAGGTGCTGCTGGCCGCCGGCGCCGCCGCCGTGCTGTGGGTCGTGGTCCGGCGCGGCCGTACGGAGGCCCGTCCCGACCACCGGCTCGACCGCGCCGCCGTCACCCTGCTGCCCGGCTGCGCCCTCGCCCTGCTGGCCGCCGTCCTGCTCTACGCCTCCTGGCCCCGGCCCGGCTGGGTCTCCGCCGGCCGGCTGCCCGGCGACCTCTTCTTCGGGCTGCTGGTCCTCGGCCAGGGCGGCTGCGTCCTGGCCCTGGCGGCCGTCGCGGCCCGCCTGCACCGGCGGGCCGCGACGGGCGCGGCCGCCCTCGCGGGCCTGGGCGGTCCGGCCGTCGCCATGCTCGCCGTGGCCCTCGGCGGGCTGATGTCCGGCGGAGTCGCCCAGCGGGTCGCCGACTGGCTCGACGGCGGCGCCACCCCCGGCCGCGCGGGCGCACCCCTGCCCGGACCGCCCGTGCTGCTGTCCTGGCAGGCCGCCGTCCTGCCGCCGCTGCTGGCCGTCCTGGCCCTGCTGGCCGCCCGGTTCGCCGTGCGCGGGGCCCGGGTCCGGCGCCGGATCGCCGCCACCGTGGCCGCCGAGTACCCCGGGCAGGCCTACGACCGGGCCCGCAGCCGCCGGATCGCCGGGGCGCGGGCGGCCGCCTCGCTCACCGACTCCGCGCCCTGGTTCGTGGCCGCCGTGTCCGTGCTCACCCTGCTGCTCGGCGCGGGCGCCGTCGCCGGGGCCTGGCTGACCGGCGAGGTGCCGGGCGTCGCCGCGCACAGCGCCCCCGCGGCCGTCGGGGCGGCCGCCCGCGCCGCCGAGGACGCCGGATCGTGGCTGACCGGCTTCGGCTTCCTGCTCTTCGTCACCTGGGGGCGGCGCGCCTACCGGGACGCCTCCGCCCGCCGCACCATCGGGATCCTGTGGGACGTCGGCACCTTCTGGCCGCGCGCCGCCCACCCCTTCGCGCCGCCCTGTTACGCCGAGCGCGCCGTGCCCGACCTCACGTGGCGGATGACCACCTGGACCGGGCGCACCGGCGGCCGCCTGGTCCTCTCCGGGCACTCCCAGGGCAGCGTGCTGGCGGCCGCCGCCGTCTGGCAGCTGCCGCCCGCGGTCCGCCACCGGGTCGCGCTGCTGACGTACGGCTCCCCGCTCACCCGGCTCTACGGGCGCTGGTTCCCCGCCTACTTCGGGCCCGGCCCGCTCCGCGCCCTGCACCGCGACGTCGACTGCTGGCGCAACCTGTGGCGGGCCACCGACCCCATCGGCGGGCCCGTCCTGGCCGGCACCGACGGCGGCCCGGCGGTGGACCGGGGGCCGCTCGCCGATCCCCTCGCGTACGGGCGCACCCCGAGCCATCCGCTGCCCGCGCCGATCCTCGGCCACAGCGACTACCAGGCCGACCCGGCGTTCGCCGCCGAACGCGACGCGCTGCTGGTCCGGCTGGCGGCGCGCACCGACGTACCCCCGCCGCGCCTGCAGCCGGGGCACGACCCGGCCGGCGACCGGGGCCCGGGGGTCAGCAGGGAGCCGTCGGCCCCGGCAGATCCTCCGGGAACAGCAGGGTGAGCTCGTCCGTGCTCGGCTCCGACAGCTGCGCCACCCGTCCGGCGTGCCGCTCGACCATCGCCTCGAAGGTCTGCCGGGCCGTGCGGCCGTTGCCGAACGCCGGGCCCTTGGGCAGCTGCGTGAAGTACGCCAGCAGCGCCTCCGGGGTGCCTTCGCCCAGCCGGTACTCGTGCTCCTCCGCCTGCTGACCGACGATCCGCAGCAACTCCTCGGGGCCGTAGTCCCCGAAGGTGATGGTCCGCGAGAACCGGGAGGCCACCCCCGGGTTGACCCTCAGGAAGCGCTCCATCTCCGCCGTGTACCCGGCGACGATGACCACCACCGCGTCCCGGTGGTCCTCCATCAGCTTCACCAGCGTGTCGATGGCCTCGCGCCCGAAGTCCCGGCCGGAGTCCTCCGGCGCCAGCGCGTACGCCTCGTCGATGAACAGCACCCCGCCGCGCGCCCGCTCGAAGGCCTCCTGCGTACGGATCGCCGTGGACCCGATGTGCTCGCCCACCAGGTCCACCCGGGAGACCTCCACCAGGTGGCCGCGGTCCAGCACCCCGAGCGAGGCCAGGATCTCGCCGTAGAGCCGGGCGACCGTGGTCTTGCCGGTGCCGGGGGAGCCGGTGAAGACCAGGTGCCGGCGCACCGAGGCGGCCTTGAGCCCGGCCTGCTGCCGCCGCCGGCCCACCTCGATCATGTCGGTGAGCGCCCGGACCTCACGCTTGACGCTCTCCAGGCCCACCAGCGCGTCGAGCTGACCGAGCACCTCGCCCGAACCGCGCCCGCCCCCGGGGCCGGACCCGTCCGCGGAGCGCGCCGCGGGCACGGGCGCGGGCACGGCGGCGGGCTCCGCCTCGCGTACGGGCGCCGGCTGCGCGGCGGTGACCACGGCCCGCGCGCCGGCCGCCGACGCCGTCCCCGGCGAACCCAGGACTCCGGGCCGCTGCACGGACTCGTCGCTGGTGCACCCCTCGGCGAGCGGGCCCTCTTCGGCGAACTCGTAGCCCCCGCGCGCACAGCGCTCGGTGTGGCAGCGGGTCAGGGTGGTGCGGGAGCCGTCGATGACGTGGAAGCCGAAGCCGGAACTGCCCGAGACCCGGCAGGAACGGAAGCTGCCCCGGCCACCCGCCGACACGTAGAACCCGGCCTCGGCGGCGGCGGTGACCGTGCACCGGTCCAGTGTGGGATCGGCCCCCTTGGTGACGATCACCCCGGTCTGCACCGCGTCGATGACGCAGTTGGCGAGGGTGCCGCCGCTGCCGTGGTCGCGGAACCAGGCACCGGTGGCCGCCTCGCGGATCCGGCAGTCGTCGAGCAGCGCGCTCGCGCCGTCGCTGACGGAGACGGCGATGCTGCGCACCTGGGAGAGGTCGCTGTCGACGACGTCGGCGCGCGAGCCCCGGTCCAGGACGAACAGCGCGTCGGGTACGTCGTGCACCCGGCAGTCGGTGAGGGAGGCGGTGGCGCCGTCGCTGATCCACACGGCCGGGTAGTCGCCCGTGCTGTCGTGGATCTCGCAGGACTCGGCGTCCACCCGGGTGCCCGGGTCCCACACCGACAGCCCGTTGCGCCCGAACCGGCGCACCGAGGTACGGCTGAGCGTGAGCACCGAACGCGCGCGCATGTCGACCGCGTTCTCGGGGATGTCGTGGATGTCGCAGCCGGTCAGCGCCAGCACCGCGTCCGTGTCGAGGGTGACCCCGTCGGCGGTCGTGCGGTGCACGGAGCAGTCGGTGAGCCGGGCCGCCGCGCGCTGGGCGACCTGCACACCCGCCCCCCGGATCTCGTACACCTCGCAGCCCAGCGCCTCCAGCCCCGAGCCCTCGCCGGTCACCGCGATGCCCGCGCCGGTGGTGTGGTGGATCCGGCAGCGCTCCAGCCGCGGGTGGGCGCCGTCGCGCACCACGATGCCGGTCTGGCCGGCCGCGGTCACCTCGCACTCCTCGAACACCCCGCCGCCGCCGTCGGCCACGGCGATCCCGACCCCGGCCGGGTTCTCGACGGTGCACCGGCGCACCACCGGCCGGGCCGTGGCGCCGCGCACCTCGATCCCGGCCGCCGAGCGGGTGCTCACCCGCAGATCGGTCAGCTCGGGCGCGCCGTCCTCGACGAGCAGCGTGGGCGCCGCCCCGTCCTGCCCCTCCAGCTGCAGGTCCTGGACGACGGCCGAGGCGTACACGGTGAGGGCGACCCCGTCGGGCGGGGCGATCCGCACCGCGCCGGCCGCGCCCTGCGGCCCGCGCAGGGTGACGGCATGACGCAGCACCAGGTTCTCGCGGTACGTGCCCGGGGCGATGGACAGCACGTCCCCGTCCCCGGCGGCGGCCAGCGCGGCGGTCAGCGTCGGATATTCGCCCGAGCGGCGGCGCCACCGCGAGGCCCCGCCGTGCGTCACCTGCACCGTGCCCTGAGCCATGTGCTGCCGTGCCCCCACCCTGGTACTCGTGTTGCCGAAGCGACTGGGTCGCCCGCCCCACCGTAGCGCGCCGGGGGCGGATGAGACGCCAGGTCAGCTGCCTGCGCCCGCACGGCCCCAGTCGGGTCCGGCCGCCGCCCACGCCCGGTCCAGCCGTATGTACCGCCGATGCATGAGCCGTCGTACGAACAGGCGCCGCACCGTGTCCGCCAGGGCCGCCGTGCCCAGCGCGGCCGCCGCACCCGCGACGACCGCGTAGAACACGGCGGTCGAGGCGTCGAGCGGGCGGCCGACGAGGCGGCCCGCGGTGTCCGTCCATATCCGGAACCGGTCGCCGGGACGCGGCGGTTCCTCCGCCGCCGGCACCGTGCCCTGGTGCGCGCTGCCGTCCGGCGCGGTCCACGCGGCCACGACCCGTGTCCGCTCGGGCCCCTGCCCCTGCCCCTTCCCCTGCCCGGCGGGGCCGGCGGACGCCGTGTCCTCCCGGTCCGCCGCCGGCCGGACCACGACCGCCGGCACCAGATACCGCTCCGTCCGCTGCTCGCGCACGGCCCGCTGCAGCGTGGCGTCCACCCGCAGGCCGGCCGCGCAGCCGACGGCCGGGGCGACCACCAGCACGCACACCAGCGCGGCGAAGGCCACCCAGGCCTCCAACCGGTCACACGCCCGGCGCAGCGGATTGCGCCGCCAACGCCACACTCCCATTGCCGTCCGCACGGTCGGGCACCCCCTTGCCTGACGTCTTCCTGCCGTCCCAGCCTCCCCATGCCCCGTCCACGCGCATACGGGGCCGTGCGGGGCCCCCGGTCACCCGATCCGGTGGTCAGCCGGAAAGGTGGGTGTACGGCGCCCCGACGAACTCAACGGTCCCGCCGGGTCCGCCGGTTCCCGCTCCGGGCCGGAGTTCCGCGAAAGGCCCGGGAATTCACCCGGCGGGATTCACGGGGCGGGATTCACTCGGCGGGACTCACTCCCGGCCCGCGGCCAGGATCCGTACCTCGTCGCCGACCCGGACCGTGCCCGTGCCCACCGGGATCAGCATCCGCCCGAACACCAGCTTCTTCCCGATGCGGCGGTGCCGCCCGAGCGTCTTGAGCGGCTCCCTGCCGCGCACGGCGGTGGCCTGGTCGGTGGTGGTGATGACACACCGCCCGCAGTTCTTGGGCCCGCGGAAGACGACGTCGCCGATGGCGATCCGCTCCCAGTGGTCCTCGTCCCAGGCGGTGCCGCCGGAGACGACCACATTGGGACGGAAACGATTCATCGGCAGCGGGCCCTCCTCCGGGTGGTCCCCCTGGGCGATCAGCGCGTTGAGCGCGTCCAGCGAGGCGAGGGTGGCCACCATCAGCGGGTAGCCGTCGGCCAGGCTGACGGTCTCGCCGGGCAGCGCGTAGTGCGGGTCGATGGGCCGGCGTACGGCCGGGTCGTCCAGGTGCACGAGACGGGCCGGGACCCCCAGGTACCGGCTGAACCAGTCGTGGGCGGCCGTGGCCGCGAGCACCGTCTCGACCTTCTTCCCGAACAGGTCGAGGGGTTCCAGCGGGCCCGGCCCGGGCACCTCGACCACCAGATCGGGCATACCGGGCGCGGACAGCGCGAGCGCGCCGTCCCCGAGCGGGCGGGCCGAGGCCAGGGCCATGCGGGGCTGCTGGCGCTGGGTCAGGGCCGTGCCCGAGGGATCGACCAGCGCCCACCGCCGGTCCCCGGACAGACCCCAGGGCTCCACGGCCACCTCGTCGGGGGCGATGCCCGCCACCGACTTGACGGGATGGACGTGGAGCGCCTCTACATGCAAGTTCGCCATGGGGGCATCCTGCCAGGCGCCCCCACCGACCTCCTACGCGTGCCGATCAGCGCCCAGGGTCAGTACCCCCGGCCCGGGTACTGGCGGCCGTACTGGTCCTGGTAGGCGGGGATGCCCGTGGGGATGCCGGTCGGCGCGGTCGAGGTCATCCCGGACGGGACCGGGGCCGGGGCCGCCATCGGGCGCGGCGCGGCCGGGCGCATGGCCTCGTAGCCGGTGTTCACCGCCACCGGGCGCGGCTGCTGCGCCTGCTGCGGGATGTACGGCGCGGGCGCGTGCTGCAGCGGCGCGTGGCTCTGGGCCTGCTGCTGGTACGGGTAGCCGTAGGCCGGAGCGCCCTGCGGGGCCGGGGACGGACCCGACGGCAGGGCCGGCAGCGCGGCGGGGAGTGCGGGCAGGTAGCCACCGCTCGAGTAGCCGCTGTGCGCGGGTTCGTAGGCGGCCGGCACGCGGATCGGAGCGATCTGCGGGGTACCCCGTTCTGCGACCAGGGAGTCGTAGATGGGGGTGTCCGGGAAGGAGGGCGCGGAGTAGTAACCGCCGCCATAAGTGGAGCGGGGGGAGGTCATGGGTCATAAGTTAAGCCCACGACTTCACCGGGTCCATAGCAAGGAGTCGTCAACACCGTCCTGACCTGCATATTCGCAGGTCAGAACCACACCTTTCACTTCACGTTCACGTGCACGATTCATCACTTCCGCCCCCGCTTGGGATGACTCGTACTCATGTGCCGAACCGTCCCTGACGCACTGTCACACCGCTGTGACCTCGGGTGATGCTCGTCTGATGAAGCGTCAGAGGCCCTCCTGCAGGATTCAGGCGTCGCTCGGGCGGGCATAGGTACGGCCCTTCCACGCGGCCCCGTGTCCCCGGTAGTGCCGGACGGCCGAGTCGACGGTCATGAGCAGGTACAGGAACGCGGTCAGGGGCAGAAGCGGAGCGAGCGCGGCGGGCTGTCGGTAGTGGCGCAGCATCGGCAGGTACGTCCCCGCCATCAGCAGCCAGGCGGCCCCGCCCGCCCACGCGGCGGCGGGCCGGTGGGCGGCCAGTCCCGCGAACAGCGCGACCGGGGGGACGAGGTAGACCAGCGTGAGGCCCGCGACGGTGCCGGCCAGCAGCAGCGGGTGGTGGCGCAGCTGCGCGTACGCGCTGCGCGAGACCATCCGCCACAGGTCCTTCAGGCCCGGGTACGGGCGGACGCTGTCCACGCGTTCGGCCAGCCCCAGCCAGATCCGGCCGCCGCACCCGCGGACGGCCCGGGCGAGCGAGACGTCGTCGATGACGGCCTGCCGGATCGACTCGGGCACGCCCGCGCGGACGGCGGTCGCGGTCCGCAGCAGGACGCAGCCGCCGGCCGCGGCGGCGGTCCGGCCGGAAGGCCGGTTGATCCGGCGGAACGGATAGAGCTGGGCGAAGAAGTACACGAACGCCGGTACGACGAGCCGCTCCCAGAAGCTCGCGACGCGCAGCCGGGCCATCTGGGAGACGAGGTCGAGGCCGCCGGAGGCCGCCGCCGCGACCAATTCGCGCAGACTGTCCGGTTCGTGGGCGATATCGGCGTCGGTGAGCAGCAGGTACTCGGGTTCGCCGGCGGGGTGCGCGGTACGGGCGTACGCGATCCCGTGCCGCAGTGCCCACAGCTTGCCCGTCCAGCCGGGCGCCGGGTCGCCGGGGTGCAGGACGGTCAGCGGCAGGCCGGGCTGCTCCCGGGCCAGCCGCAGGGCGAGCTCGCCGGTGCCGTCCGTACTGCCGTCGTCGACCAGGTACACCTCGGCCTCGCCGGGGTAGTCCTGCGCGAGCAGCGACGGCAGGCTGCGAGGGAGGACGGCCGCCTCGTCCCGGGCGGGTACGACGACGGCCACCCGCGGCCACCGGGCGGGCGCGGTCCGCGCGGGCAGCGTCACGTCGGTCCGCCAGAACATGCCCTGCCCGAACGTGAGCCAGAGCCAGACGGCGACGGCCGCGACGGCGGCCGCGGTGAGGAGCCCCATGGCGGCAGTCTGCCCACTCGGCGGCCCCCTGTCCCGCACCCGGCCCCCGCCCGGTGCGTCCGCGTGGCGCCACGGCCCGGGTCCGGGTCCGTCCCGGGGTCCGGCGGGCGGATGGCGGGGTCCGGCACGGGGAATCGGGGGGCGTCGACTAAGGTGACCAGGTGAAGATCGCCCTCATGGACTCCGGGATCGGCCTCCTCCCGGCGGCCGCCGCGATGCGGCGGCTGCGGCCGGACGCCGAGCTGGTGCTCTCCTCCGACCCCGACGGGATGCCCTGGGGCCCCCGTACGCCCGACGACCTCACCGAGCGTGCGCTGGCCGTCGCCCGGGCGGCCGCCGCGCAGGCGCCGGACGCGCTGATCGTCGCCTGCAACACCGCCTCCGTGCACGCCCTGCCCGCCCTCCGCGCCGCGCTGGAGCCCGGCATCCCGGTCATCGGGACCGTACCGGCGATCAAGCCGGCGGCGGCCGCCGGCGGCCGGGTGGCGATCTGGGCCACCCCGGGCACCACCGGGAGCCCGTACCAGCGCGGACTGATCCGCGAGTTCGCCGCCGGGGCCCGCGTCACCGAGGTGCCCTGCCCCGGGCTCGCCGATGCCGTCCAGTACGCCGACGACGAGGCGATCGCCCGGGCCGTCGCCGCGGCCGCCGAGCTGACCCCGCCCGACGTCACCGACGTGGTGCTCGGCTGCACCCACTACGAGCTCGTCGAAGAGCCCATCCGCGCCGCGCTCGCGCCGCGGACCGGGGGAGCCGACCTGGTGTTCCACGGGTCCGCCGAGCCGGTCGCCCTCCAGGCGCTGCGCCGCATCGGCGCGAGCCCGGAGCCCGGGCTGCCGCCCACCGGTGGCCTCACCGTCCTGCTCAGCGGCCGCGCGTCGCAGATCCCGGCCGCCGCCCTGCGCTACGCCGAGGGCCAGCTGCTGGCGGGCGTACCGGTCCGGTGACCCCCGACGGCCACGCCCTGGCGTCGCGGGTCGGTGCGGGGGAGTGGATGCGGACGGTGCCCGTCGCCGAGCTGCTCCCCGAGAGCTGCGTCCGGGCCGACCATCAGGTGCAGGTCGACTGACGAGACGAACCGTCTTGCGCGACGTCCCTCATGCGGTTATCTTTTACCCACGAAGCGAGACGGGACGTATCGTCTCGCTTGGATCCTCCTCTGCCGCCCACGAAGGGAACCGCGCTTGCGCACTCCACTCGCCGCCACCCAGATCGTCCTGTCCGAGGTCACCAAGCGCTACGACACCCACGTCGTCCTCGACCGCGTCAGCTGCACGGTCCGGCCCGGCGAACGGGTCGGTGTCGTCGGTGACAACGGCTCCGGCAAGTCCACCCTGCTCCGCCTGCTGGCCGGCCGGGAACGCGCCGACCACGGACAGGTCACCGTGCTCGCCCCCGGCGGGATCGGCCACCTGGCCCAGACCCTCGACCTGCCCGCCACCGCCCGCGTCGGCGACGCGATCGACCTCGCGCTCGCCGACCTCCGCGCCCTCGAACGCGCGATCCGTACCGCCGAGGCCCGGCTGGACCGGGCGGGCCCGGACGGACTCGCCGCGTACGACGCCTTGCTGACCGCCTACGACACCCGCGGCGGCCACGGCGCCGAGCGCCGGGTCGCGACCACGCTGCGCCGCCTCGGCGAGCGCGCCGCGCTCGACCCGGACCGCCGGCTGGGCACCCTGTCCGGCGGCCAGCGCTCCCGGCTCGCCCTCGCCGCGACCCTCGCCGCCGAACCGGAACTGCTGCTGCTCGACGAGCCGACCAACGATCTCGACGACGAGGCCGTCGGCTGGCTGGAGGACCACCTGCGCGCCCACCGCGGCACGCTCGTCGCCGTCACCCACGACCGGCTCTTCCTCGACCGCGTCACGACCACGATCCTGGAGGTGGACCACGACCGCCGCACCCTGCACCGCTACGGCAACGGCTACGCCGGCTTCCTGACCGCCCGCGCCGCCGAACGCGCCCGCTGGGAGCGGGAGTACGAGGAGTGGTGCACGCAGACCCGGCACGCCGAACGGCTCGCCGAGACGAACACCGTCAGCCTGGCCGGGATCCCGCGCAAGCTGCCGCGCGGCTTCAGCGGGGCCGGTGCCTTCCGGGCCCGCTCCCGCGCCCACGGCGCGATGGGCCGGATCCGCAACGCCCGCGAACGGCTGGAGCGACTGCGCGAGAACCCGGTCCCGCCGCCCCCGCAGCCGCTGCGCTTCACCGGCCGCTTCAGCGCGGGTGTGAACGCGAGCGCGATCCCGATCGCGGGCACGGGCGCCGACGGCGGCGTCGCCGTCGACGTGGACGCACTGGCCCTCCCCGGCCGCCTGGCGCCGGTGTCGTTCCGGCTCGGCCCCGGCGAACGGCTCCTGGTCACCGGGCCCAACGGGGCCGGCAAGACCACGCTGCTCCGCCTCCTGGCGGGGGAGACGGAGGCCACCCACGGGGCGTTCCGGGTACCGCCGCGCATCGGGTTCCTGCGCCAGGACGACCCCTGGGCGCACGAGCGGCGCTGTGTACCCGAGGCCTTCGGCCCGGAGTACGCCGACCGGGTCACCGCGCTCGGCCTGCTGACCCGGGCCGACCTGACCCGGCCCGTCCGCGCCCTCTCGGCCGGCCAGCGCCGCAAGCTGGAACTGGCGCGGCTCGTCGACACCCCGCTCGACCTGCTCCTGCTGGACGAGCCGACCAATCACCTCGCCCCGGCCGTGGTGGAAGACCTGGAGGCTGCCCTGGCCCACTACACCGGCACCCTCGTCCTGGTGACCCACGACCGCCGCCTGCGCGCCGCCTTCACCGGCCACCGGCTCGCCCTGACCCCGGAGCCGGCCGAGGCCGCGGTCCTGCACCGGTGAGCCCCGCCCGACCGCCGGGGCCCCGCGAGGCCCCGGCGGGGGCAGGGACGGTGGCGTGCGTGCGGAACGTGAGTACGCTGCTGAGCATGACGGATCACCCCCCGGGTCCGCTCTGGACCGGCCGTGCTTCCAACCGCGTGCAGTGGCTGCTCGCCGCCGCGGGTGCGGCGTTCGTCGCGCTCGGCATCCAGCTCGCCGTCGCCTCCACCTGGAATGCCGGGATCGTTCCCCTCGTGATGTCGGTCTTCGGCTGCCTGGCCGCCGGGCTGCTCGTCCTCTACGGCACCCTGGCCTTCGTCCACGTCGCCGTGACCATCGACGCCGAGACCATGGACGTGCGCTGCGGGCACATCGGGCTGCCCCGGCGCACCATCAAGCTCGCCGACGTGGCGGCCGCCGAGTTCGTCCCCCGGATCACCCCGCAGCAGTGGGGCGGCTGGGGCTACCGCTGGCGCCCCGAGAAGGGCACCGCCGTCATCGTCCGCCGCGGCGAGGGCGTGGAGCTGCTGCTCGGCGACGGCAAGCTGTTCACCGTCACGGTCGACGACGCCGAGAACGCCGTCCGGGTCATCCGTACGCATCTGCGCGCACTCGCGGGCTGAGTCCACGGGCCGGAGACGTACACTCCGCAGATGAGCAGCAGCGTCACCCGCGTGGACGAGAGCACCCCCAGCGCTGAGCCGGCCTCCCCCGGCGAACACCGCGCGCTCCGGGCCCTTCGCAGGCTCCGGGCCGTTCCGGCCGGCCTGCTGCGCGCCCTCCTCGCACCGCTCGCCGGTGTGCTCCTCTACCTCAGCTTCCCGCCCCGCCCCCTGTGGTGGCTCGCGCCGTTCGCCCTCGCCCTGCTCGCCGGCTGCCTGTACGGGCGCCGGGCGCGCGCCGGGTTCGGCCTCGGCCTGCTGGCCGGCCTCGGTTTCATGCTGCCGCTGCTGGTGTGGACCGGCGAGGAGGTCGGCCCGGTGCCGTGGCTGGCCCTGGCCGGCGTCGAGGCCCTGTTCATCGGCCTCACCGGACTCGGCGTCGCGCTCGTCAGCAGGCTCCCCGCGTGGCCGGTGTGGGCGGCGGCCGTCTGGATCGCCGGGGAGGCCCTGCGCGCCCGCGTCCCGTTCGGCGGCTTCCCCTGGGGCAAGCTCGCCTTCGGGCAGGCCGACGGACTCTTCACCCCGCTCGCGGCCGCCGGCGGCACCCCCCTGCTCGGGTTCGCGCTCGCGCTGTGCGGCTTCGGGCTCTACGACGCCGTGCGCCTCGCCCGCACCCGGCCGGACCGCGTCACGGCCGGCGTCGTCGTGGCCGCGCTCAGCGTGACCGCACCGGTCGGCGCGGCCCTCGCCGCGCGCCCCCTGGTCTCGGACGCGGCCGAGGACGGCACCGCCGTCGCCGCCGTCATCCAGGGCAACGTGCCGCGGCTCGGCTTCGACTTCAACGCCCAGCGCCGGGCCGTCCTGGACAACCACGCCAACCGCACCAGGCAGCTGGCCGAGGACGTCCGGGCCGGCAGGGTGCCCAAGCCCGACTTCGTCGTCTGGCCGGAGAACTCCTCCGACCTCGACCCCTACACCCAGCCGGACGCGTACGGCGTCATCGACGGCGCGGTCAAGGACATCGGCGTCCCCGTCGCGATCGGGTCCGTGCTGGAGCCGCCGACCGGTCCGCTGCGCAACTCCATGCTGCTGTGGGACCCCGTCGCCGGCCCCACCGCCACCTACGACAAGCGCAAGATCCAGCCCTTCGGCGAGCGCATCCCGATGCGTTCCGTCGTACGGATCTTCAGCGCGGACGTGGACCGGGTGCGCCGCGACTTCGGCCCCGGCAAGGAGCCCGGTGTCTTCGCCATGGCGGGCAGCCGGGTCGGGATGGTCACCTGCTTCGAGGCCGCCTTCGACGACGCGGTGCGCTCCACCGTCCGGGCCGGCGCCCAGGTGATCGCCGTACCGAGCAACAACGCCACGTTCGGCCTGAGCCAGATGACCTACCAGCAGCTGGCCATGGACCGGATCCGCGCGGTCGAGCACAGCCGGACCGTCCTCGTCCCGGTCACCAGCGGCGTCAGCGCCGTGATCCGCCCCGACGGCCGGATCGTCCAGCAGACCAGGATGTTCACCCCCGACGCCCTGGTCGCCGAGATCCCGCTGCGCTCCACCGAGACCCCCGCCACCCGCCTCGGCCCGCTGCCGGAGTACCTCCTGCTCGCGGTGGCGGCCGGGGGGCTCGGCTGGGTGCTGGCCCGCCGGATCCGCACCCGCGCCTGAACCCCCGCGTGCGGGCCCCGGACGGCGTCCGGGGCCGCGGCGGGGCCTTAAGGTCGGGGGCATGACCACGCCCGATTTCATCCTCAGGATCCGAGCCACGGCCGGGCACCAGCTCCTGGTGCTGCCCGGAGTGACCGCCATCGTCTTCGACGACCGGGGCCGGGTGCTGCTCGGCCGGCGCGCGGACACCGGCGCGTGGTCCGTGATCGGTGGCATCCCCGAGCCCGGCGAGCAGCCCGCCCAGACGGCGGTGCGCGAGGTCTTCGAGGAGACGGCCGTGCACTGCGTGCCCGAGCGGGTGGTGCTGGTCCAGATGCTGGAGCCGTTCACCTATCCCAACGGGGACGAGGTGCAGTTCAGCGACACCACCTTCCGCTGCCGGGCCGTCGGCGGCGAGGCGAGGGTCAACGACGCCGAATCGCTGGACGTCGCCTGGTTCGACGTCGAGGACCTGCCGCCGCTGCACCCCTTCGCCCTGGAGCGCATCCACCGGGCCGCGCGGGACGAGCCGACCTGGTTCGAGGCCCCGCAGGCCCCGGACGTCGCGGACCTCCCGCAGGTCCCGGCGGCCTCGCAGCCCGCCGACTGAGCCGATCGGGCGTACCCCGGGGCGGGGGCGTTGCGGGCGGGCACCGCCTGCGCGAGATTGATCGGCATGACGGATCAGGCCACCGGGAGCGCGGTATGCCCGTAGCGGACGAAGAGGTACCGGTACTGATCGTCGGGGGCGGGCCCGTCGGGCTGACCGCCCGCGCGCTGCTGGAACGCTGGGGCGTTCGGGCCCTGCTGGTCGAGAAGCACACCGAGCTGTCCCCCTTCCCCCGGTCCCGGCTGGTCAACGTGCGCTCGATGGAGGTCTTCCGCCAGCTGGGTCTCGCCGGCACCGTCGCGGCGAACGCGTTCGCCCCCGCGTACGGCCGGATCCGCTTCCGCGACACCCTGCGCGGCGAGGACTTCGCCACCGAGGCGATGGTCGGGGTCGCCGCGCCGGTGCCCGAGAGTCCGGTCACCGGTGTGCTCACCTCGCAGGACCGGCTGGAGCCCACCCTGCTCGCGGCGGCGCGGGCACCGGTGCGGTTCGGGACGGAGCTCGTGGAGCTCGCCGAGGAGGCGGACGGCGGGGGCGTCGTCGCGGTGCTCGTCGACCGCGCCACCGATGCGCGGACCCGGGTGCGCGCCCGCTACGTCATCGCCGCCGACGGCGCGAACTCCACCGTCCGCCAGCACCTGGCCATCGGCACCGCCGGCCCCGGGCGGCTGGGGGACTTCACCACCGTCGTCTTCGACGCCGACCTCGGCCAGTGGGGAGCCCGGCAGCCCGCCGGGGTCTACTTCACCCCGCTGGGCTCGTTCGGCCCCGTCCACCCCGAGGGCGGCTGGTTCTGGTTCGGTCCCACGCCCGAGGGCGCGGGGGACGCGGACTGGACCGCTCTCGTCACGCGTGCCCTCGGCCCCGACGACGGCGTACGGCCGAAGGTGCTGCGCGTCCAGCACTGGGCGATGAACGCCTTCGTCGCCGACCGCTTCCGGCACGGCCGGATCCTGCTGGCCGGCGATGCCGCCCACGCGATCCCCCCGATCGGCGGCCTCGGCATGAACACCGGCGTCGCCGACGTGCACAACCTGTGCTGGAAGCTGGCGGGCGTCCTGCGGGGGTGGGCCGGACCGGAGCTGCTCGCCACCTACGCCACGGAACGGGAACCCGTCGCCCACCGCACGCTGCGCCAGGCGGTGGCCAACGCCGAGCTGATGCTCGGGGCTCTGGCCCGGCGCCGCGACCAGCTCCGGTCGGACGACACGCCGTCCGGGCGGTTCGAGCTTCCCTGGGCGGAGCGGTACTTCGCGCAGCTCGGCCTCGTCCTCGGCGTCACCTACCGCTCCGCCGCCGTCCTCACCGACGGCGCCGCCCCGAAGGCGTCCGCAGCGGAGTCCGCGTCCGGGGCGGGGTCCATGTCCGGGGCGGGCGACGGGGGCACGGACGGGGGCACGGACTACGTCCCCCGCGCCGAGCCGGGCCACCGCATGCCCCACCTCTGGCTCGCACCCGACCGTTCCACGCTCGACGCCCTCGGCGCGTGGTTCACCCTGTTCACCCCGGACCCCGCCCGCTGGGCGCCGGCGGCCGGGGCGCCGTGGCCGCTGCGGATCGAGGCCCTGCCCGCGCCGTGCGCGGGGCCCGCCGGACTCGGCCCCGGCGGCGCGCTCCTCGTGCGGCCCGACGGCCACATCGGCGCGCGCTGGCCCGCGTACCCCCCGGGCGACACCCCCCTCCACCCCCTCCACGCGGCACTCACCGCGCTGACCTCCCTCACCACCGTGCCCGCCGGGCCCGCTGTCAGGCCTCCGGAGTCCCCGTGACCGGGTGGCCGGCGGCGGCCCGACGGTAGAGATCCTGCGCCATGTCACCCATGACCGCGCTGTAGGAGATGTCGGGGTCCGTGCCGCCGCCCTCGAAGCCGCCGAGCACCCCGGCCAGTGCCCCCTTCACCAGCCAGGGGCTGCCGCTGGTGCCGCCCGGCAGGTCCGGGCAACCGATCCGGCGCTGCGTCCCGCTCTCCATCGACGTGTCGTTGGAGCACGTCAGGGGGGCGTCGGCGGCACTGGGATAGCCGACGACCGTCACCGGCACACCGCCTGGCTGGTCGGCGGCGACCGGGAAACCGCCGACCACGTCCTCGATCCGCTTCCCGTCCAGCGGCGCGAGCGCGGCGAACGCGATGTCGGCGTCCGGGTTCTCCTCCCGGTCCCAGCTCGGGTCCTCGTACACGGCGGTCAGCTCCCAGACCCCGTACGGCGCCGAGCCGTCGCGGTAGCCGGGCGCGAACACCGTGTCCCCGGGGTCGTTCAGGCAGTGCGCCGCGGTGGCGATCAGATCCCGGCCGCCGCTGTGCACCACCGAGGCGGTGCAGAAGTGGCCGCCGTCCAGGCCACCCGCGAACAGCGCGCCCACCCGGGCCGAGACCGCGTCAGCCGCGGCCTGCCGGGTGACGCCCATCGGGGGAGTGGCCGCCGCCTCGCAGACGTCCAGCGTGAGCAGCGCGGACACGGTGGCCATCGCCAGGGCGATGCGCCCGGCCCGCCGGGCCTGTCGGTCGAACTCGCCGTGGATCATGTTCCGACCCTGCCGCGCGAACCTGTGACGCGGGGTTCCGCTTTCCTGGGAATCCCCTGTGAATCGAGGGACCGGGACCGGGACCGGGGCCGGGCATGGGACCGGGCGCGGGCCGCCCGGGCGGTGGCGCTCCTCAGCCCTTGCGGGTGTAGAGCGTCACGCGACGGCCCCGTTCCTGGCGGTCCTCGGTCACCGTGAAGTGCTCCGCCAGCACGGCCGTCTTCATCCGGTCTCGGGCGGCCGACACCGGCCTGGCCACCTTCACCGCGTCCGTCACCAGCAGGATCCGGCGCTGCGCGAGCATCGCGTCGCGGATCCGTGCCGGGTCCGCCTCCTCGCCCTTGAGCGTTCCCGACTCCACCGGGCCGACGGCCAGCGCGATGTCCGTCACCCCCGTGAAGGCCCGCGGCGAGACCAGCGCGGTGTCCCGTCGCGCCGCCGGGACGAACAGCACCGCGTCACCCGGCGCCTTCAGCCGTTCCACGATGCCGGCCGCCGCCAGCACGTCGTCCACCCGGCTGGCCGGAGCCCGCTTCGCCAGCGACTGCGGCAGCAGCGCCACCACCGCCACGGCCACCACCGCGGGCACCAGCAGCGCCGCCGCCCGCGGGAACCGCGGCGCCGCCGCCCGGACCGCCGCGGCCAGCCCCGCACCGATCAGCAGCGCGAGCCCGAGCAGGCTGAACAGTACGTACCGGTCCAGGAACAGCGGCTGCGCCAGCGACAGCCCGGCCAGCGCCAGCTGCGGCACCGCCAGCAGCGGCAGGCCGACCGCAGCCGCCGACAGCCGGCCGGCCCGCGGCCGGTCCAGCCACGCCCCCACGCCACCGATCGCCAGCAGGATCGCCGGCCCGATCATCATGTGCCAGGTCAGCGGCGGTATCCACGACACCTGGTCGGACTGGGTCCGGCTGAACAGAATCAGCGGCAGCGCCCCGGCGACGGCGGCGGCCGACGCCACCGCCCAGCGCAGCCACACCGCGCGCCCCGCCCGTACCCACGCGAGGGTCACCGCGTGCGCGGGCAGGATCAGCAGCGACAGCCAGTTCAGCAGCGCGCACCCCAGCACCGCGCCCGCGTACGCCGCCCAGCGCGCCCGCCCGCCGCGCCCCTCGAGCAGGGTCACCAGGACCAGCGTCGAGGCCCCCGCCCCGGCTGCCACCAGCGCGTACGGCCGGCCCTCCTGCAGGTAGAACTGCACGGCCGGCAGCAGGGCGAGGGCGAGCCCGCCGCCCAGGCCCGCCCAGAAGCCGGCCAGCCGCGACCCGATCGCCCCGACGCAGCCCGCCGCCACCGCCATGGCGAGCACCGAGGGCAGCCGGAGCGCCGTCGTACCCGCCCCGAACACCTCGAACACCCCGTGCATCAGCAGGTAGTACAGCCCGTGGACGGCGTCGACCTGGCCCAGCATGTGCCAGATCTCGGCCGCCGGCCGCGTGGCCACCTGCCAGGTCGCGGCCTCGTCCCGCCACACGCTGTCCTGCCGGGACAGCCCCCAGAGGCCGGATATGAGCGTCCAGAGGACCGGTATGAGCCACACCAGCCGCCGACGGGAGTTGGATATATGGGATATGTCGGAAGCCATGGAAGGGATCGGGTCCTCGGTGGGCGGCGCGGGCGGAAGCCACCAGTCTATGGACGACCCGGACGGTTTCCCGACCGGCTGTTGTGCAGGACGGAGCGTGATCGTCCGATCGGCGCGGCCCTCGCCTGCGTCTCGGGGGAGCGGGCCTGGGTGATGCGGATCGCGATCTCCTCCGGCTGGCGCGGCCGCGGCCTGGCCAGCGCCCTCCTCGTGGAGCTGGAGCGCCGGCTGATCGCCGCCCGCGTCGGGCGCATCGCGTACGTCCTGCCGGAGGAGGACCTGCTCGGCGAAGGCCTGCTCAACGCCGGCTACACCCGACAGCCCGCCGTCGCCTACTTCGAGAAGACCGAGCCGCTGCACGGGCCGGCGGCCGGGCTGCTGGACGACCTCGGCGGCCGCTTCCTCCCCGCCGGCCTGTGGGCCGAGGTGGCCGGGATGGAGAAGGAGAAGGACCTCATCGAGCGGCGGGTCGTGCTGCCGCTGGCCGAGCCCGAACGGGCCGCGCAGCACGGGGTCCGGCCGCCGCGAGCCATCACCCTCTTCGGCCCGCCCGGCACCGGCAAGACCACCTTCGCCCGCGCCATCGCCTCCCGGCTGGGCTGGCCCTTCGTCGAGCTGCTGCCCTCGCGCCTGGCCGACGAGGGCAACCTGGCCGCGGCCCTGCGCAGCGCGTTCGCCCGGATCGCCGAGCTGGAACGGGTCCTGGTCTTCATCGACGAGGTCGAGGAGATCGCCCCCGTCCGCACCGAGCCCGCCCAGCCCGGCGGCATCCACGGCGTGACGAACGAGCTGCTCAAGCTCATCCCCGGGTTCCGGGACGGCGACGAGCGGCTGCTGGTGTGCGCCACCAACTCCATCCGCTCCCTGGACCCGGCGTTCCTGCGGCCGGGCCGTTTCGACTACCTGATCCCCATCGGCACCCCGGACGCCGGGGCGCGCGCCGCGATCTGGTCCCGCTACGCCGCCGGCCGCGCGGGCGTCGACGTGGCGGCCCTGGTCGCGGCCAGCGAGCTGTTCACCCCGGCCGACATCGAGCACGCGGCGCGGATCGCGGCGCAGGTGTCCTTCGAACGGGACCTGGAGGCGGTGGCCGGGGCGGCGGGCGCCCCGCCCGGGGCGAGCACCGAGGACTACCTGGCGGCGGTGGCGCGCTGCCGGCCGACCGTGACCCCGGCGATGACCGGCGCCTTCGAGGCGGACATCACGGCACACGCCCGCTGCTGACCCGCGCCCGTACGCCCGTACGCGCGCACGCCCCGCGCAGCCGGGTCGAGGTCGACGCCGGCCGCGTCGTCATCCGGCTGCCCGGCCCCGTCACGGGGAGCAGCGGTACGTGAACTGCACGGCCGCCGTGCGCCGTACCGGCTCCAGCAGCTCCACCTGGGCCCGGGCCGCGTAGCTGCCCCGGCCCTGGAAGGTCCACAGCAGGTGCAGCCGGGCCTCGCGCTGGCCCCGCGTCACCCGTTCCGTCAGGTCCTCCGACCGGGTGCCGTCGCTGCGGACCCACCGGTAGGTGATCGTCCCCGGACGGCCGTCCGTGGTCACCACGGCCACCACGTCGGCCGTGGAGTCGCAGGCAGGCCCCTGCGCGTCGGTGCCGACGGACACGTCGCGCACCGCGACCGCGGGCCCGTAGCGCTGCCAGCCCAGATAGCACAGGACGCCGATCAGCACGACGGCGGCGAGCGCGTAGCGGCGCAGCCCGTACGCCCGCCGCCGGCGCGGGCGTACCGGCCCGGCCGGGACCGGGACCGGGAACGGCGGCGCCATCGCCGCGGTGACCCCGGGCCCGAAGCGCAGCACGGACCCCTCGACCCGGTCGGGGGCGACATCGGTCTGCGAGGGCTGCGGCGGGCCGCTGAACCAGTGGCTGCCCAGGACGGTCGCGCTGTAGTCGTCGTCGCTCATGTCAGCGTGCACCGCCTGGTCAGGATCTGGTCGCTGGAGGATTTGCCGCCGGCACTGACGCGTACGCCCCAGTAGCAGCCCTTGCCGGTGAAGGTGTGCGTCCGGGTGACCGGTGCCGCGCCGGCGCCGGTGTAGGTGAACGTCTCGGTGCCCTCCGCGGCCCCGAGCGAGCCCGGCGTGTCACCGGTGAACCACTCCACGACCACGGGGACCGGCCCGCCCTTGACGTCCACCGACACCGTCGCCTGCCCGGTGGTCACACCCGTCTGGCGCACCGTCACCGTGACCGACCCGACGACCACGGGCGGCGAGGGCGTCGTGGTGGTCGGCGTGACGGTCGGCGGCTTCGGCGACGGCCTGACGGTCGCCGTGGCGGTGCCACCCGGGTGCGGCGAGGCGGTGTACGGCGGCGAGGCCGTCGCCGTGGCGGAGGCCGACGGGGACGCCGACGCCGACGGCGACGCGCTCGGGGAGAGCGACGGCGACGGCCCGGCGGACGCGGACGGCGAGGGACCCGGCGCCGGTGACCCCGGCCCCGGCGGGGTCGGGGCGGTCGTCGCGAAGGCGCTCAGCGCCCCGCGCGGCGCCTCGCTCGCCGATGCCTGCGCCAGCACCAGCGCCGCACCCAGGATCAGCGCCACCCCGGCCGCCAGCCAGCCGCGCCGTCCGGGCGCCCAGCCCGCCCCGCCACCGACCGAGGTGCTCGCCACGGCCGTCGTCCCCGCCGCCGCCCCGCCCGCCGACGGGAACAGCAGCGGCAGCAGCGCGGCGAGCGCCGCCAGTTTGCGCTGGCCGCGCTCCTCCCAGTCAGGGCCGTACGCCGAGACGGCCACGCCCTCCAGCTCCGCCACGAACGCCTCGGCGTTCTCCGGGCGCTCCTGAGGCTGCTTCGCCAGGCCCCGCCGGATCAGCGGACGTACCGGTTCCGGTGCCTCGGTCTCCGGGACCGGCGCCTCGATGTGCTGCACGGCCAGCTCGGCGAAGTTCTCCCCCGTGAAGGGCTTGCGCCCGGTCAGGCACTCGAAGAACGTCGCGGTCGCGGCGTACACGTCGGCCGCCGGGGAGGCCGGCCGGCCCTGCCACTGCTCCGGTGCCATGTAGGCGGGCGTGCCGGCCACCCCCGGCGTGCTGCCGCGGTTCGCCGCGATGCCGAAGTCGACCAGCTTGGACGAGCCGTCGGCCGCGACCAGCACGTTCTCCGGCTTGTAGTCGCGGTGCACGACCCCCGCCCGGTGCGCCGCGGCCAGGCCCAGCAGCGAGCCCTTGAGCACGACCAGCGCCGGCTCCGGGTCCGTCCGCCCGGACCGGTGCAGCAGCGCGCGCAGCGAGATGCCGTCCACCAGCTCCATGACGATGGCGGCACCGGCGGGTGCCTCCACGTACTCGTACAGCCCCACCACGTACGGCGAGTGCAGCCCGCCCAGCAGCCCGGCCTCCGCCCGGAACTCCCGGACGAACGCCGGATCGCGGCGGAGGCGGTCGCTGAGGTACTTCACCGCCACCGGGGTTCCGGTCCCCTCGTGCACGGCGAGCACCACGCGGCCGCTGCCGCCCGATCCCAGTTCCCGCGTCTCCGTGTAACCGGGGACCGTCCACACCTTCATCTCCGCCCCCTGCGGTGGTCGACCACACCCAGGGACACGGATCGCACCGTGGCCGGTTCCCGACCCCGCGGACCGATCTACGCGGCGGCCCGCACCGCGCCGATCATGGCGTGCAGCCGGTCGGCCGCCGCCCGCCCGAACGCGGGGTCGTTGATGTGTGTGTCGTAGTCGTAGAGCCGTGCCCCGCTCCCGCGCAAGCCCTCGCGCAGGGCCGAGAAGAGCGCGCGGTCCGCGGCGGGGTCATGGTAGGGCCCGCCGGGCGCGCCGAGCGTGGACAGTCCACGCTTCGGGACGCACACGGCGGTCGGGCCGGTCGCCCCCTTGAGTTTCGACGCGACGACCCGGCCCAGTTCCGCGCACTCCGTCTCCGTCGTACGGATGACCGTGATCGACGGGTTGTGGACGCGCACCCGGCGGTAGCGGGCCTGCTCGGGCAGGGTCTCCAGCGGCCCGAACTTCACCATGTCGAGCGCGCCCAGGCTGACCACCTGCGGGATCCCGGCCCGGCCGGCGGCGGTGAGCCGGTCGGGGCCGGCGCTGAGGACGCCGCCGCACAGCTCGTCGGCGATCTCGCTGAGCGTCAGGTCCAGGACGCCCGTGAAGACGCGCTGGCCGGCGAGGGACTCCAGGGTGCGGCCGCCGGTGCCGCTGACGTGGAAGACCAGCACCTCGTAGCCGAGTTCGGTCAGCCGTTCACGGGCCGCGTCCACGCCGATCGTGGTCACGCCCGCCATGCTCGCCGCGATCAGCGGACGGGCGCCGGTGCCCAGCTGGGCCGGGCGGATCTCCCGCGAGGCGCGGGAGAAGCCCTTGGCCATGCCCGCCACCGCGTCGGCGGCGTTGGCCAGCACCGGCGCCGAGATGGTGTTGATCCCGGCGATGTCCACCACGCTGTACATCATCGTGATGTCCGAGGACCCGACGTACTTCGCCACGTCCCCGGAGGCCATGGAGGAGACCATGACCTTCGGCACGCCCAGGGGCAGGGCCCGCATCGCCCGGGTGGCGATGGAGGTGCCGCCGCTGCCGCCGATCGCGAGGACCCCGTGCACCCGGCCCTCGGCGTGCAGCCGCAGGAGGGTTTCCTCCGCGCCCTGCGCCATCGTGGTGACGGCCGCGCCCCGGTCGGCGGCCGCCCGCAGTTCCGACAGTTCCGTTCCCGCCGCCCGTGCGACCGCCTCGCGCGGTACGTCGGCGGGCACCCGGGGTTCGCCCATGATCCCGGTGTCGACCAGTATGACCTCGACGCCGGCGCGCAGCAGTCGCTCGCGCAGCCAGCCGTACTCCAATCCCTTGGTGTCCAGGGTTCCCACCAGCACGACGTTCGTCATGAATTGTAATGTGAACGCATCCGGGCCCGCTGGCAAGTCAAGGTCGGGTCAATCGTTCACCAACCCCAACAACCGGTCCAGAAAAGGGATTTGAGAGGAGATCAGGCGAGTTCGCGCCACCGGGGGAGCGAACCAGGCCACCCGGTCCAGTTCGGGGAACTCCTGCTGCCGGCCCGAGCCCTGCGGCCACTCCATGGTGAAGGTCCCCGGCACCATCCGCGCCGGGTCCAGATCGGCCTCGACCGCCCAGATCGTGACCAGTTTGCCGTTGCTCTGGAGCACCTCGCCGAGCGGCAGGTACGGGCCCTGCGGCGCCGGCAGCCCGATCTCCTCCAGGAACTCGCGGCGCGCCGCGTCGAGCGGGGCCTCGTCCTCCTCGTACTCGCCCTTGGGGATGCCCCAGCCCCCGGCGTCGCGGTGCGCCCAGAACGGCCCGCCCAGATGGCCGAGCAGCACCTCGACGCGGTCGGCCGTCGCGGGCCGGCGGCGGAAGAGGAGCAGGCCGGCGCTGCGCTTCTGTGTCATGCCTCCATCCCTGCCCCCGGACGCCCGCCCCGCAACGGCGGGGCGGCGGGTCAGTGGTGGTGCGGGCCCTCGTGGTGCACCGGACCGTGCGCCTGTGCGCAGTGCGGGTCCGCCGCGTCACCCGCCCGGCCGACCGAGAGCAGGGCGTCCTGCGCGTGGTCCACCTGCAAGGTGGTGTGGGTGATCCCGTACGCGTCGCGCAGCAGCTCCTCCAGGCCGCGGCGTACGGCGTGGCAGTCGCCCGCCGGTTCCACCAGCACGTGCGCCGACAGCGCCGCCTGGCCGGAAGTGATCGTCCATATGTGCAGGTCGTGCACCTCGGTCACGGGCCCGAAGGCGACCAGCCGGTCCCCGACCGCGTCCGGATCCACGTGGGCCGGCGCGGCCTCCAGGAGGATCCGGCCGGACTCGCGGACCAGCCCGTACCCCGCCTTGACCATCAGGGCCACCACGACGAGCGTGGCGATGGCGTCGGCCTGCACGAAGCCGGTGGTCAGCACGATCAGGCCGGACACGGCGGTGCCGATGAACGCGAACAGGTCGTTGAGGATGTGCTGGTAGGCGCCCTCGACGGCGAGCGAGCTGCGGTTCGCCCGGGAGATGCACCAGGCGGCCGCCACGTTGACGACGATGCCCGCCAGTGCCGTCACCAGCACCAGCCCGCCCTCCACCTGGGGCGGGTCGAGCAGCCGCTGCACCGCCTCGTACGCCAGCCACACCGCGAGCAGCAGCAGGGTCAGCCCGTTGGCCTGGGCGGAGAGTATCTCCGCGCGCTTGAGGCCGTACGTGAATCCGCCGCGCGCCGGCCGGGCGGCCAGCCGCATCGCGATCAGCGCCAGCACGATCGAGACGGCGTCGGTGAGCATGTGCGCGGCATCGGAGATCAGCGCCAGCGACTGGGCCACGATGCCGATGACGACCTCGACGGCCATGAAAGCGCCGATCAGCGCCAGCGCGATCGCCAGCCAGCGGCGGTCGGCGTTCGCGGCCACCCCGTGCGCGTGCCCGGCGTGGCCGTGGCCGTGGTCGTGCCCGCCGCCGTGGTCGTGCCCGTCGCCCCGGGCGTGCCCGTGGTCGTGTGCGCTCATGGCGTTCCCCCGTGTGTTCGGTTCCGTTCCGACGGGTGAAGTGAAGCGCACCTTCCGGCGAGGGGCAAAGGCTGCAACGGGGACCGTTGTCATTCCCCATAAGACCGTTCTGACCTGCGGTTATGCCGGGTCGGACGGATCGTGGGAAAATCTGTTCATGGTCCAGCGCCCCGGCGTACCGACCGCGCCCGAGCTCGTGATGGAAACCGACAGGGGCTCCACCGTGATGACCCCGGGCCGGACCTATCACGTCGGCCGCGACCCCCTCTGTGAGATCTGCCTCGACGACGCGCGCGTCTCCTGGCACCACGCGATCCTGCGTCCCGACGGCGACCACTGGACCGTCGAGGACGAGGACAGCACCAACGGCACCTGGGCCGACGGCCACCGCATCCACGCGTGGGACGTCGGGCCCGGCAGCGAGCTCCGCTTCGGGAGCGTGACCGACGGCCCGCGCGCCGTCCTGGCGGCCCCCGCGCCCCCACCACCGCCGCCCCCGCCCCCACCGTCGTTCCCGCCGCCCCCGCCGAGCGCCCCCGCGGCGCACACCGGGGCCGGCGCACGCCCCTCCGTGGTCCACGCGCCCGCGCTCACCGGCACCTTCCGCGCCCCCACCTCGGTCCGCCCGCTGCCCGCCCGAACCGCCGCCCGCACCTCGATCCGGATCGGCCGCGCCGCCGACAACGACCTCGTCGTCGACGACCTGGTGGTCTCCCGCCGGCACGCCGAGCTGCTCGCCCTCGCCGACGGCGGATACGAGATCGCCGACCTCGGCAGCCACAACGGCACCTATCTGAACGGCTCCCGCGTGACCCGCGCCAGGGTCGTAGACGGCGACATCGTCGGCATCGGCCACCGCGACTTCTGCCTGGTCGGCGACCAGTTGCAGGAATACGTCGACACCGGTGAGGTCTCCCTCGACGTACAGGACCTGGCCGTCACCGTCGACCACGGCCGCAAGACCCTGCTCGACCACGTGTCCTTCCCCGTCGGCGCCAAGTGCCTGCTCGCGGTGGTCGGCCCCAGCGGCGCCGGCAAGTCCACCCTGCTGGGCGCGCTCACCGGCCTGCGCCCCGCCGACCACGGCACCGTCCTGTACGACGGCCGTGACCTCTACCGCGACTACGCCGAACTGCGCAGCCGGATCGGCCTGGTGCCGCAGGACGACATCCTGCACTCCCAGCTCACGGTCCGCCGTGCCCTGTCGTACGCCGCGGAACTGCGCTTCCCGCAGGACACCGCCGCGGCCGAGCGCGAGGCGCGCGTCGACGAGGTGATCCGCGAACTCGGCCTGGAGCAGCGGGCCGGCCAGCCCATCCACAGCCTCTCCGGAGGCCAGCGCAAACGCGTCTCGGTGGCGCTGGAACTGCTCACCAAGCCCTCGCTGCTCTTCCTCGACGAGCCCACGTCCGGACTGGACCCCGGCATGGACCGCTCGGTGATGCACATGCTGCGCGGCCTCGCCGACGACGGCCGTACCGTCATCGTCGTCACCCACAGCGTGCTGAGCCTGGACGTGTGCGACCGCCTGCTGGTCCTGGCCCCGGGCGGGCGCATCGCGTACTACGGACCGCCGGAGAAGACCCTCGGCTTCTTCGGCTTCGACCAGTGGCCGGAGGCCTTCGAGGCCTTCGAGAACCAGCGGGACCGGGACTGGGCGGGGGAGTACCGTGCCTCGCCCTTCCAGCGGCGCTACGCCGACAGCGCGGCCCACGCCGCCCGGCGGCCGGTCCCGGCCGGCGCGCCCGCCCGCCCGGACGGGACGGCGGGCGGCGCCGACGCGGCGCCGTTCGTGGCGCCGCCGCCCAAGGCCCAGAGCTGGGGCGCCCAGCTGCGTACCCTGATCCGCCGGTACGCGGCCGCGCTCAGTGCCGACCGGACCTTCCTCGTCGTCATGGTCGCGCTGCCGTTCGTCATGGGAGCCATGGCCCGGGCGCTGGCCAGGCCCGAGCTCACCGCCGAGACGGCCACGAGCGCCCTGCTGATCCTGTGCGTCGGCGGGGTCCTGACGGGTGCGGCCAACGCGGTCCGCGAACTCGTCAAGGAACGGGTGATCTACCAGCGCGAACGCGCCGTCGGGCTGTCCCGGTCGGCGTACCTGATGTCGAAGGTGGTGGTGCTCGGCGCGATCACCGTCGCCCAGGCGATCGTCCTCACCCTCGTCGGGCTGGGCGGCATCCCCCTCAACGCGCCGGGCGGCAAGGGCGTGGTGATGCCCCCACTGCTCGAGATCACGCTGGCCGTCGCCCTGCTGTCCTTCACCGCGATGATGCTCGGCCTGCTGGTCTCCGCCCTGGTCCGCAAGGAGGAGGTCACCATGCCGCTGCTGGTCCTCCTCGCCATCGTCCAGGTCGTCTTCTGCGGAGCCTTCCTCAAGCTGGCCGGGGTCCTGGCGCTCGAACAGCTCGCCTGGCTGGTGCCGGCCCGGTGGGCGCTGGCCGCCATGGCGGGCACCGTCGACCTCGCCGCCATCGTGCCCGGCAAGATCACCGCCGATCCGCTGTTCGCGCACGCGCCGGGTGTGTGGCTGTTCAACCTCGGCATGCTGGTCCTGTTGTCCGTGCTCTTCGGCGTGGTGGTGGCCCGGCTGCTGCGCCGCCACGAGCCCGCCATCATGCGAAAGCAGTGAGGCGATGACCTCTCCCGGCACCGACTCCTCCTCCGGCGCCCCCGCGGGCACCGGCTCGGGCGCCCACTCCGGCCCCGGCATCGGCTCCGCCTCCGGTGTGGGTTCCGCCACCGGTATCGGCTCCGGCTCCGGTGTCGGTTCCGCCTCTGCCATCGGTTCCGCCTCCGGTGCCGGCATCGGCTCCGGCGCCGACTCCGGCCTCGAATCCCCGCCCGGATCCGGATTCCGGCCCACGCACATCGTCCCCCGCGAGGGCCTGCCCGCCTGGGAGGCCCCGGACGTCACCCGGCCCACCGTGCCCCTGGACGCCTTCCTGCCCGTGCAGGTGCTGGCGCGCCGCGGCGAATGGGCCGAGATCCTGTGCGCCAACGGCTGGTCCGCCTGGGTGGACGGACGGCTGCTGATCTCCGTCCCGGAGCCGCCGCCCGGCGGCGCCGGGACGCCGGCCCGCACCGAGGACCCGCGCCCGCTGCTCGCCCGGTCCGCCGAGGCGCTGGCGCGCTACCGGCGGGCCGCGGACGACCTCGCCGCCGGGCGCGCCGACGGCGAGGCCTTCCGGCGGGGCACCCGGGGCCTGCGTGCCGGGGTGGTCGTCGACGGCGAGTCCGTATGGCTCTACGACGAGGCGGGCGGCCGCTGGATGTACGGCGACGGGCAGCGGCTCAGCGTCTACGCGGTGGCGGCGGTCGCCGGCGGCCCGGGCAGCGCCGAACACGAACGGGACCCGGTGCCCGGAGCCCCGGAGCCCGCCGGTGCGGGGTCGTCCGCCGACGCGGGCCCGGCCGGCACCGCCGCGGCCCCCGCGACGGCGACGCCCGCGGCGACGGCGCCGGGTGATCCCGCGTCCGCCGCACCGGCCGGGCCCGCCCCGCCCCCGGCGCCGGACACGGCCCCCGCCCCCGGGGACCCCTCGCCGTCCCCGCACGCACCCACACGGATCGTCCGGCCGGGTGAGTCCGGGTGACCGCGCCCTCACTTCCCGGCGGCGGTCCCTCGGACCTCGCGGGCCGGCGGATCGCGGGTTTCGAGGTGATCAGCGAGATCGGGCGGGGCGGCATGGCCGTCGTCTACAAGGCCCGTGACCTGCGCCTGCCCCGTACGGTCGCACTGAAGCTGCTCGCCCCCGAGCTGGCCCGCAACGACACCTTCCGCCGCCGCTTCGTCCACGAGTCCGAGGTCGCGGTCGCGCTCGACCACCCGCACATCGTGCCCGTGTACGACGCCGGCGAGTCCGAGGGCCGGCTCTACATCGCCATGCGGTACGTGCCCGGGCAGGACCTGCGCAGCCTGCTGGCCCGTACCGGCCCGCTGCCGCTGGCCAGGGCGGTCGGCATCGCGGGCCAGGCCGCCTCCGCGCTCGACGCGGCCCACGAACACGGGCTGGTCCACCGCGACGTGACGCCCGGCAACATCCTGATCGACGCGGGCACCGACAGCGACCGGCGCGAGCACGTCTACCTGACCGACTTCGGCCTCACGAAGAAGTCCCTCTCGCTGACCGGGCTCACCGCCGTCGGCCAGTTCGTCGGCACCCTGGACTACGTGGCGCCCGAGCAGATCTCCGGCAAGCCGGTCGACGCCCGCTGCGACGTGTACAGCCTGGCCTGCGTCGTGTACGAGACCCTCGCGGGCAGCCCGCCCTTCCGGCGGGACGACGACATCGCCCTGCTGTGGGCCCAGCAGTACGACCCGCCGCCCCCGCTGACCTCGCACCGCCCCGACCTCCCGCACGCCGTGGACGAGGTGCTGGCCAAGGCCCTGGCCAAGGCGCCGGAGGACCGCTGGTCCAGCTGTCTGGAGTTCATCGCGGCCCTGCGCCGGATCGAGGCCCCCGACGACCGGGCCGACACCACCGGGCCGCCGCCGTCCCCGCCCCCGCCTCCGCCCGAGGGCCCGCCGCCCCCGCCGCCCGACTGGGCGCTGCCGGTGTTCCGGTCCTGAGCCCGCGTGACCGGGCCGCCCCGGCCGGTCAGTGGTGCTTGGCGCGGTCGAACCAGATCGTGGCCAGCGTCGGGAGCAGCCCCGCCCAGAACAGGACCTGCGGCCCCGTCCGCTCGGTCCACGGCACCTGCGAGATCAGCAGGGCGCACAGCGTCGCCCAGGCCGCCTGGCCGACCACGGTCCGGGCCCAGCCGCTGCGCCGCACCAGCGACCACACGTTCCACTGGACGCCGGCGCGCAGCCCCCGGTAGCGGCGCCAGGCGCCGAAGCCCCAGATCGCGCCCATGACGACGAGCACCCACAGCCGGTTGCCGAGCGGCACCGGCAGCTCCCGCACCGCCTGACCGGCCTCCGGGAACACATTGATCATGACGCCGGCGGCCGCCAGGCAGGCCAGCGCCAGCCAGCGGACGCCGCGCAGCAGCCGGTAGGTGGCGGCGTCCAGGCCACGGCGCATCCCGGGGCTGTCGGGGATGACGGCGAGCGCGTCGGCGTACACCTCCGCGGCCCGGGCGGCCGTGGTGCCGGGCCGCTCGGCCTCGCGACCGGACAGCAGCGCCACGGCCCGGCCGTCGGTCGGGTCGAGGCGGGCGACCTGTTCCAGCGCCCAGTAGAAGGTCTCCTGGTCGGAGACGGCGGAGGACGCGGTCCACAGCGCGGTGTAGGCCTCCACGCTCTCCGGGTCGAGCCGGACCGCCTCGCGGGCGTGCGCCATGGCCTCCTCGCCGCGGCCGGGGGCGAACGTCAGCAGCTCACCGAGCAGCGCGTGCGCGTAACCGGCCTCCGGCTCCAGGCGCAGGACCTCGCGCAGGCAGTCCTCGGCCTGCCGGCGGCGCTCCGTGAGGTCCAGGTGCGTGGCGCGGCGCAGCGCGTGGGCCCGCATGTGGAGCGCGCCGGTGTCCTCGGGGGCGATCCGTACCGCCTCGTCGAGGGCGACGAGGGCCTGTTCCGGGTTGTCGGCGCCCAGTTCGCAGCGGCCGAGCTTCACCCAGGCGCGGACGTCCTCCGGGTCCTCGGCCAGACGGCGGGCCAGCAGGGCCCTGGCCTGGTCGTATCGCTTCAGTTCGAGCAGCGCGTCGGCCTGTTCGACGGCCGGGTGCAGGGTCACAGCGGGTGCCTTTCCACGGTTGCGCGGCCGGGCCGTCGGTGCACCCGTCCGCGTCCGTGATCATACGGACGTTCGGACCCCGGTTCCGTTCAACGGCCCTGCGGCGGCGCACCGGAGGGAGCCGGCGGGGTGCCCTCCACCTCTCCGCGGCGGTGTACCGGCCGGGCCGCCAGGGCGCCCAGGAACCCGGCGAGCGCGCCCCACAGCAGGGCCAGCCCCACCGTGCGCCACAGCACGGGGCGCAGTTCGACCGAGCCGCCGAGGCCGTCCACGTCGCCGATGCCCAGCAGGGACAGGCCGAACCGGGCCTGCACTCGGCACAGCAGACACACCGTCAGGACCCCGAGGGCCAGGGCCACGGCCAGATGGAGGGCGTGCCGCCACGGCCGTACGTGCGCGGGGGAGCGTACGGCCATCAGGAAGCCCGCGGCCGGCAGCAGGACCGCCGCGACGGCCACCAGCCACCAGGCCCGGGCGTCGTGTGCGGCGAGCGAGCCCACGTCGACCGTGGACAGGTCGGGGGTGCGCAGCACCTGGTCCAGGACCTGCGGCACCGGCAGCCCGAACGGGCCCTCGACGCGGCCCTGCCAGGCCCCGCCGAACCCGAGGGTGAAGGCGACCCAGACCAGGTTCGGCAGCCCGAGCAGCAGCACGGCCAGGGTCCGCGCGGGGTGGTCCTGGGTGCCCGCCACGACCAGGCCGGCGACGACGCCCAGGGCGACGTACGCGAGCAGCAGCGCGACCGTGGCGAAGGCGGCCGGGCGGACCGCCTGGTGGAAACGGACCAGCGGTGCGGGCAACGGGGCGCGCCGGGAGACCAGCAGGGCGATCAGCAGCAGGCCCACGATCCACAGCAGCCCGTAGCCGAGGGTGGCGGGCAGGTCCGCGCGGAAACCCACGGTGGGAGTGGAGTCGAGGAGCTCTCCGATCTCGCCGATCGGGGAGCCACCGGGCAGCAGGCCGAAGGTGTGGTGCGCGAACAGGGCGCAGCCGGCCAGCGCCAGGAGCCAGAACAGCACCAGCGGGGCGGCCCTGGCCAGGAGTTCGCGGGCGGTGGTCACGGCCCGGTTGTGCAGCGGACGCAGGAAGCACAGGCCCGTCACCAGCGCCCCGGCCAGGCTCACGGACAGCGGCAGCACCGAGAGCGAGGCCTCGGCGCCCGCCAGCAGCCCGGCACCGCCGGAGACGTCGACCGCTCCGCCGGCCGCCATCACCACGACGGCGGCGACCACTTCGGGGAAGGCCCCGCCGGGCAGCCCGGCCGCACCGGCGCAGGCCAGTCCGGCGGCGGCGACCGCCGTCATCACGACGAAGCCTGCCAGTACCGCTACGAGGGCGTCCCGCCATGCCCTCGCGGAATCCCCGGACGTCCGGTTCACGCAGCCACGGTAGGCAGCCTCCGCTTGCGGCCACCACCGCAGGGGCGCACAGAATGGTCCGCGGGAGTGATCGAGATCCCCCGAGATCCCCCGAGACCCCGCTCCGTGCCCCGATGGCATGACCGCACACGTGGCCCGGCGGCTCGTCCGCGGCTGGTGTCCCCCGACCGGGAGAAGGAGCGCCCGTGACCACGCAACCGTCCGGCCCACCGGCGTCCGAGCCCCCCACGGGACCGCCCTCGGGACCTGCCTCGGGATCGCCCTCGGGACCTGCCTCGGGACCGCCCTCGGGCCCGCTCTCCCACGACCGGCTGGGAGCGCCCCCGCCCGAGCCCCCGCCGCCCCCTCCGCCACCCCCCGGGGGCGGCGGCGGTGACGGAGGAGGGCAGGAGCCGCCCCCGCCGCCTCCCGAGCCGGACGGGGGCGTGCCCTGGTGGCAGTCCTGGCCCTGGATCGCCGTCGGCGTCGCGATGCTCGTCGCCGTCGTCGCCCTGATCGTGATCCTGACCCGGTCCCCGGGCGCCCCGCCGGAACGGCCGCCCTCTCCGTCGCCGTCTCCCTCGCCCTCGCCCTCGCCGACGGTGACCGAGACGGCCTCGGAGCCGGTCACACCGTCGGTCACGCCGTCGGAGTCCGAGCCGTCGTGGACGCCGGTGCCGACGTACTCCGCACCCCAGGTACCCACCCCGCGCAGAACGGTCCCGGAGACGCCGAGGCCCAAGCCGCCGACCACACCGACGTCCAAGCCGCCGATCACGCCCAAGCCCAAGCCGCCGACCACACCGACGTCCAAGCCGCCGATCACGCCCAAGCCCAAGCCGCCGACCACACCGACGTCCAAGCCGCCGACCACGCCGACGTCCAAACCGACGTCCAAACCGCTGACCACGCCGACACCCACCTCGAAGGGCCTCTACGGCGCCCCGTAGAGCGCCGCCCCGCGCCTCAGACCGGGCCGCCGCGTTCCACGGCCGCCGCCACGTCCGCCAGGTCCTTCGCGACGGCCTTGGCCACCGCCTTCGTCCCCAGCCGGTTCAGCAGCCTCATGAAGAGGCCCGGCCGCCGCCCGGTGGTGGCCGGCCGCGCCGAGAACGTCATCCGGACGGTCGTACGGCCCGGGGCGCGTTCCGAGAGCCGGAACTCGGAGACGTAGTGCATGCCGGCGTTGTCGGCCTCGGCCACGTACCGTACCCGGTCGTCGCACGCCGTCACGTACATCTCCTCGGTGGCCTGTTTGCCGAACATCCGGCGCGTCTCGCGCCAGCGCGTGCCCACCCCGAACGGGCCCGGGGTCAGCACCTGGACCGCGTCGACCCCGCTCAGCACGCCCGGCATTCCCTCCAGATCCGTGATCGCCCGCCACACCCGCTCCGCCGGCGCCGCGATCTCGCGCTCCACCACGACCTCAGGATTTTCCATGCTCCGGATTGTCTCCCTCCGTCCCCCTTCCCGCGCGCGGCACCGCACGGATCGGTGAGACGCTTGGCTCATGGCCGACAGGTCGGACTCCCAGGAGGTCGAGTGGCCCGCCCGGCCGGACCTGAGCCTCGCGCTCAACCGCATGGGCACCTTCGACTGGGACCTCGACAGCGGGCAGATGCATCTGGATCCCACCGCTCTCGAGGTCTTCGACCTGCGCCCCGACGAGTACGCCGGCACGCCCGAGGGGCTGCGCACCCGGATCCCGCCCGGCGAGGAGGCCCGGCTCGACGCCCGCGTCGCCCAGGCCCTCAAGGACGGCCGCAGCGAGTACGGCGCCTACTTCCGCATCCGCCGTCGCGACGGCTCCGCCCGCTGGACCCACATCCAGGGCCACATCCGGCGCGACCGCACCGGCCGCCCGTACCGGGTCATCGGGATCGTCCGCGACGCGGCCCTCGACCCGCGCGAACCGGGCGCCCGCAGCGAGGCCGACGAGGGCCGGCGCCGGATGACGGGCGTCGTCGAGCGGACCACCGCGATCCTGGCCCACGCCCGCACCGTCAACGACGTCACCGACATCCTCAAGGACCCCGAGGCGCTGGGCCATCTGGGCGCGGTCAGCGTGATGCTGGGCATCGTCGACGGCGCCCGGGTGCACCTGGTGGCCGAGGGACAGCTCGGTACGTACGTACCGGAGATCGAATACACGCGGATCGACGCCGAGTTCCCGATGAGCCAGGCCGTGCGCTACATGCAGCCGGTCTTCCTCACCTCCCGCGAGGAGTTCGAACACCGCTACCCGCTGCTGTGGCCGTACATCGAGCCGCTCTCCGTGCGCAGCGGCGTCTACCTGCCGCTGATCGCCCAGGGGCGGGTGATCGGGGCCATCGGGCTGCTCTACACGCGCGAGGGCGACTTCACCGCCGAGGAGAGCAACGTCCTGGTGGCGCTGAGCAGCGGTATCGCGCAGAGCCTGCAGCGGGCCATCCTGTTCGAGCAGGAGCACGACCTCGCCGAGGGGCTGCAGCGGGCCATGCTGCCGCGCCGCATTCCCGAGATCCCGGGCGTGAAGATCGCCGTGCGCTACCGGGCGGCCCGGATGGGACGGGACATCGGCGGCGACTGGTACGACGTGGTCCCGCTCGGCGAGGGCCGGGTCGGCGTGATGATCGGCGACGTGGAGGGCCACGACACGGACGCGGCCGCCGTGATGGGCCAGCTGCGCATCGTGATGCGGGCGTACGCCACCGAGGGACACACACCGGGCGCCGCGATGGCCCGGGCCTCCACCTTCCTGCGGGACCTGGAGACGGAACGCTTCGCGACCTGTACGTACGCACAGGTGGACCTGAACACCGGGACCGTGCAGCTGGTCCGCGCCGGCCATCTCGACCCCGTGGTCCGGCGCGGTGACGGCACCTGCCACCGGGTGGCCGTCGCGGGCGGGCTGCCGCTCGGCCTGCCGGCGCGCGTGCGGACCGGCACGGGCTCGGGCTATCCGGTCACCACCTTGGAACTGCACCCCGGCGACACGCTGCTGCTGTGCACGGACGGCCTGATCGAACGCCCGGGCGGCGACACGGAGGAGGGCATGCGCGCGTTCATGGAAGCCGCCCGGCACGGGCCGACGGAGGTCGAGGAACTCGCCGACGTGCTCTGCGACCTGGTCGGTGACGCCGGCGGCGGCGACGACATGGCGCTGCTCGTCCTGCGCCGCCGCGGTACGCCGGCCCCGCGCGGCGGCGGCCCGCTGCGCCAGCACCTGGTCCCGGGCGACCAGGAGGGTCCGGCGGTGGCGCGGCACCTGATCCGGGCCGCGGCGGCGGCGTGGGGCGCGGGCGACCGGGCGGACGCCATCGAACTGGCGGCGGACGAGCTGATGACCAACGCCCTGGTCCACACCGACGGCGACGGCCACGTGACGCTGCGGCTGACGGCCGAGGACCGGATCCGCGTGGAGGTCGAGGACACCTCCAGCGCGCTGCCGCGCCGCAGGGACCCGGGCGACTGGGCGGTGTCGGGCCGAGGCCTGCTGCTGGTGGACCAACTGGCGGACGCGTGGGGAGTGGAGCCGAGGGGCGGCGGCAAATGCGTGTGGTGCGAATTCGCGGTGACGGACACGAAGCCGCCGGCCGCGGCCGCGGCCGCCCTGCCCGGGGCGGCGGCCCCGACCTGACGACCGTCCTCCGCCGGCTCGCACGCCCCCGCGTTTCGCGTACGAGGCCCGTGGTCAGAGGGTGACCAGGGTGACCTCGGTCGCCTTCACGCTCGTCCACACGGTGACGCCGTCGGCGAGGCCGAGGTCCGCCGCCGCGCCTGGCGTGATCTCCGCGACCAGGTCGGGGGCCTCGGACGAGGCCGTCAGCACCCGCAGCCGGCTGCCCACGACCGTGATCTCACGGACGGTGCCCGGCCAGACGTTGCGCGGGCTGCCCTCCGGGCGCCGGCGGTGCAGGGAGACCGCCTCGGGAGCGATGATCGCCAGCGCCCGGCCGCCCTCGGCGGTGCCGGCCGGCAAGGGGTCGGCCACGACGAGGCGGCCGCCGCCGTCGAGCGCGAGACCGTCCGGTCCCACCGTCCCGGTCCAGGCGTTGCGGCCCAACATCCGCGCCACCCACGGCGAGCGCGGATGGCGCGCCACCTCGGCGGGCGCGGCGTCCTGCAGCGCGCGGCCGTCGGCGAGCACGAGCACCCGGTCGGCCAGCGACACCGCTTCGACCGGGTCGTGCGTGACGATCAGGCAGACCCCGCCGAAGCCGGACAGGTGCCGTCGCAGCATGTGCCGCACGTGCGCCCGCGTGGTCTGGTCGAGCGAGGCCAGCGGCTCGTCCAGGAGCAGCAGCCGGGGCCGGGCGGCCAGCGCGCGGGCCAGGGCGACCCGCTGGGCCTGACCGCCCGACAACTGCGCGGGCCTGCGCAGCGCGAGATGGCCGACGCCCAGCCGGTCCAGCCACTCCTGCGCCTCCCGGCGGGCCTCGGCACGGGCCACACCACGGGCGCGCAGCCCGTACGCCGTGTTGGCGAGCGCGGTGAGGTGCGGGAAGAGCGCACCGTCCTGCGGGACCCACGCCACGCCGCGCCGGTGCGGCGGCAGCGCCGTCACCTCCGTGTCACCGAGCCGCAGTTCGGCGTGCGCGCGGGGGGTCAGGCCCAGCAGCGCCCGCAGCAGCGTGGTCTTGCCGGCCCCGTTCTCGCCGACCACCGCGATGGTCGTCCGCGGTTCGGCGTCCAGGGTGAGCCGGTTGAAACCGGTCACCTCGGCGTGCAACGACCAGGTTCCGGCCGTGGTCCTCGTCGCCGGCACCGCCTCCGGCGCCGATTCCGCCTCCGGCTCGGCCGCCGGTTCCTCCGCCACCGGCGCGGGCGTGCGCGGACGGGCGGCGGCGGGCGTACCGGTCCAGCGGCCGCGCAGCGCGATGAGCACGCCCATGGCGATGGCCAGCAGCAGCAGCGACAGCGAGGTGGCCGCCTCCGGCTGGTCCTGGAGCAGCAGGTACACCTGGAGCGGCAGGGTCTGGGTGGTGCCGGGCAGGTTCCCCGCGAAGGTGATGGTCGCGCCGAACTCCCCGAGCGCGCGCGCCCAGGTGAGCGCCGCGCCCGCGATCAGACCGGGCGCGACCATGGGCAGGGTGACGGTGAGGAACACCCGTAGCGGCGAGGCGCCCAGCGACGCGGCGGTCTCCTCGTAGCTCGGCCTCAGGCCGCCGAGCGCCCCCTCCAGGCTGATGACCAGGAACGGCATCGCGACGAACGTCGCCGCGACGACGGCGCCGGAGGTGTGGAACGGCAGCGTGATGCCGAACGTCCCCTCCAGCCACGGCCCGAGCAGCCCGCGCCGCCCGAAGGCGAGCAGCAGCGCGACACCGCCGACGGTGGGCGGCAGCACCATGGGCAGCAGCACCAGTGAGCGCACGAGCGCCTTGCCCTTGAAGTCCACCCGCGCCAGCAGCCACGCGAGCGGCACACCCAGCAGCAGCGACAGCGCCAGCGCCCAGCAGGACACCAGCAGGGAGAGCTTGAGCGCCTCGACCACACCGGGCGTGGTGAGATGTGCGCCCAGCTCACCCCACTCGGTGCGGACGAGGATCCCGATCAGCGGCAGCAGCAGGAACGCGATCGCGAGCAGCGCGGGCAGCGCGAGCGCGACGGGGGTGCGGGTACGGAGTCTGCTCATGGAGGTTCCAGGGGACGAGGGGGAGGGCGGTGGCGGCCGCCGGTGGCCCGGGGCGGAGGGCGCGGCGACGACACGGAGGGACTGCCTGTCCCCCCGGTGCAGGCAGTCCCTCCTTCCCGGCGACCGGGAGCTCAGCGGTTACGGCTGCTGGAACCCGGCCTCCTGGAGGATCTTCTGCGCCTCCGGCGTGCTCAGCCAGGCCACGAACGCGGCGGCGGCGTCGGCGTTCTTGGAGCCCTTCAGCGAGGCGGCCGGGTAGGAGGCCACGGCGTTCTGGTCGTCGGGGATCTCCACGGTCTCGACCTTGTCCTTGGACTTGGCGGAGTCCGTCTTGTAGACGAGACCGGCGTCGGCCTCGCCGAGCTCGACCTTGGACAGGACGGCGCGCACGTTCGGCTCCTGGGACACGGGCTTCACCGTGACGCCCTGCTTGTCCAGGATCTCCTTGCTGTAGCGGCCCACCGGCACCTCGGGGGCGGCCAGGACGACCTTCAGCTTGGTGTCGGCCAGGTCCTTGAGCGCGCCGATCTTGTGCGGGTTGCCCTTGCCGGCGGCGATGACCAGGCGGTTCTTGGCGATGATCTTCGGGTCGTTGGTCTCGGCCTTGAGGCCGTCCATCGTCTTGGTGTCGGCGGTGACCAGCGCGTCGGCCGGGGCGCCCTGCTTGACCTGCGCGGCGAGCTCCTGGGAGCCGGCGAAGGAGAAGGTGACCTTGGTGCCCGGGTGCGCCTTCTCGTACGCGGCGCCGGCGGCCTTGAAGACGTCGGTGACGGAGGAGGCGGCCAGGACGGTGAGGTTGGCCGCCTTGACCTCGCCGGAGGCGGAGGCGGAGCTGCCGGTGGACGGTGCGGCGGCGTCCTGCTCGCTGTCGTCGCTGCCGCAGGCGGACAGCGGGACGAGCAGGGCGGCGGTGGCGACGGCGGCCGCGACGCGGCGGCGGGAGACGGTGACGGACACGGTGGTGCTCCTCGGGTCAGGGTGGAGACCCGCGCCGGTGACGGGCGGAGCGGGTGGGGACGACGTGTGGGCGGCGGTGGCCACACGGGCAGCGGGTGCCGCGGTGCACGGCGAGCGAGTCGTGGCGGGGGCGGCGTACGGCCGCACGGGAGCGGCCCGGGCGGCCGGATGACTCTTCGGCCGGGTGGCCGGGTGGCCGGGTGGCCGGGTGACCCGCCCGCGGGGCGGGCTACGTACGGTCGATGTGCACGCTGGTGGACTTCACGCGGGCGGTGGCCTGCATGCCGACCTCCAGGCCGAGCTCCTCCACGGCCTCGCGGGTCAGCAGCGAGACCAGCCGGTGCGGACCGGCCTGGATCTCGACCTGCGCGGCCACGTCGCCGAGCTTGACGGCGGTGACGATCCCGGGGAAGGCGTTGCGCGCCGAGGTGTACGGCTCGTCGTCCTCGGTGTGGGCGCCCTGGCCCACCTCGACGGAGAAGGCGGCCAGGTCACGGCCGTCGATGAGCCGGCGGCCGCTGTCGTCGCGGTGGGTCGCGACGCGGCCGGCGTCGGCCCAGCGGCGCGCGGTGTCGGGGCTGACGCCGAGCAGACGCGCCGCCTGACCGATGGTGTAGGACTGCATGCGCGCCAAGGTAGGCGGGTATCGGCCGCATCTGCAACTCTCTGGGCGTGAACTACATGGCAGTTGCCACGCTGATTGTCGTATCCGCCAAAAACGATTTCCGGTGACGCGCGACGTGCTCGCTAGAGTCGGGGCATGGCTGATGAGGGAACGGCGGGTGCGAGCGCGCGCGTGGACAGCTGGATCTGGTCGGTACGCCTGACCAAGACCCGCTCGGTCGCGGCGACGGCCTGCCGGGCGGGACACGTGAAGGTCAACGGCGAGCGCGCCAAGCCGGCCCAGCCGGTGCGCGCGGGCGACGAGGTCCGCCTCTTCCACGCGGGGCGCGAGCGGATCGTGGTGGTCCGGCGGGTCGTGGCCAAGCGGGTGGGCGCGCCGGTCGCGGCGGAGTGCTTCGTCGACAACAGCCCGCCGCCCCCGACCCGGATCGAGGCGGAGGCGGTGGGCCTGCGCGACCGCGGGGCGGGCCGCCCGACGAAGCGCGAGCGCCGGGAGATGGACCAGCTCCGCGGCCGCTGACGGCGCGGGCCCGGCGGCAGGTCAGCCGGGTCAGTAGGTGACGGTGATCCGGCGGGCCGGGGCGTCGACGCGGACCGTGCCGCCGTACGGGATGACCAGCTGCGGGTCGGTGTGCCCGAGGTCCACGTCGAAGACGGCGACGGCGTCCGGGGCGTACGCGGCCAGGGCGCGCAGGACGGCCTCGCGCTGCTCGGCGGCGTACCGGGCCTTGGCCTCGTCGTCGTTGCGGCGGTCGAGGGACCAGGCCTTGGGACGGCCCATGAGCAGCGCGGGGAACTGCCGCAGCAGGCCCCGCTCGCCCATGCAGCGCAGGATCCGGAACACCTCCTCGGCGGCCGGCAGCTCCTCGGAGGTCTCCAGGAACAGCACGCGGCCGGCGTACGCCTCGCTCTCGCGCGCGATGCCGCGGTCGGCCATCAGCAGCCAGGCCAGGATCTCCACGTTGCCGCCCCACGCGCGGCCCTCGACGACGCGCTCGGGCCCGTGCCAGGTCCAGCCGGCAGCCGGCTGGGCGTCGGGCTCGGCCGTGAAGGTAGCGGGGTCGGCCCAGTCGCGGTCGGTGTCGCCGTAGCGCTCGGCGGGGCGCAGCTCGTAGGGGCCGGGGGTGAAGAGGGCGGCCCGCAGCGACTCGGCGGTGTGCGGGTGGAGGCGGTGGGGGCGGCCGAGCGCGGTCATGACGCTGCAGCCGTGGAAGCCGACGATGCCGAGGGCGTCGAGGAACACCAGCAGGTTGGTGTTGTCGCTGAACCCGAAGAACGGCTTGGGGTGGGACCGGATCAGGTCGGCGTCGAGCAGGGGGAGGACGGTGATCTGGTCGTCGCCGCCGATGCTGGAGAAGACGGCCGCGATGGAGGGGTCGGTGAACGCGGCGTGGATGTCGTCGGCCCGCTCGCGGGCGGTGGCCCCCATCTTCCGGGTCGTCGGATACTCCACGGGCTCCAGCCCGAACTCCTCGCGCAGGCGCCGCAGTCCGAGTTCGTAGGGGAGCGGGAAGAGCCCCGGCAGCCCGGCGGAGGGCGAGATGACGGCGACCCGGTCACCGGGCACGGGCTTCGGCGGGTACACAGGTGTGATCATCCCGCGAGCCTAGGGCCTGTCGTCGATCTCCCGCCCGGCCCTTTCCGCCCCACCCCGCCCCTCCCAGGTCACCGGGGAGCGGCGGAGCGGGTTCCGGCCGCGCGGGTCAGATCTTGCGGTAGGCGTACGCCTCCGCCGCCGCCGTCGCGACCGCGTCCAGGTCGGCGCCCGCGGACGCCGCCACCACCGCGGCCACCGCGCCCTCCACGAACGGCGCGTCCAGGAGGCGGGAGTGCGGCGGGAGTTCGTCCTCCGCCAGGAGGGTCTTCACCGTCAGGACCGCGCTGCCCAGGTCCGCCAGCAGGGCCACGCCCGCGCCCCCGTCCACCGCACGGGCCGCCGCCAGGATCGCGTCCGCGCTCGTACCGAGGCCGCCGTCCGGCGTGCCGCCCGCCGGGGCGATCGCCGCGACCGGGGCCGCGGGGCCGCCCGCCGCCAGGCCGCGGGCCAGTTCGGCCACCGATTCCGCCACCCGCGCGCTGTGCGAGACCAGCACCACGCCCACCATGCTCACGCGTCCTCCTCCGCCACCGTGGCCAGCGCCCGCAGCAGCAGCGCCGACGACGTCGCCCCCGGGTCCTGGTGCCCGATGCTCCGCTCACCCAGGTAGCTGGCCCGCCCCTTGCGCGCCAGCATCGGTACGGTCGCCAGCGCGCCGCTCTCCGCCGCGTCGCAGGCGGCCCGGTACGACGTACCCAGCGCCGCCACCCCCGGCACCAGCGCGTCCAGCATCGTCTTGTCGCCGGGCGCCGCCCCGCCCAGCTGGGCCACCGCGGCCACCCCGGCGTCCAGCGCCCCGCGCAGGTCCTCGTCGGAGACCTCCGCCGCCGTGCCGAGCTCCTTGCCCGTGCGGCGCAGCAGCGTCCCGTACAGCGGACCGGACGCGCCGCCCACCGTGGAGATCAGGGTCCGCCCGGCCCGTTGCAGCACCTCGCCCGGCGTGCCGGCCGCGTCGTGGTCCTCCAGTTCGCCCCGCACCGCCGTGAAGCCGCGCAGCAGATTGCTGCCGTGGTCGGCGTCGCCGATGGGGGAGTCCAGCTCCGTCAGCCGGTCCGCCTCCCGGGCCACCGAGGCGGCCGCGGCCGCCATCCAGCGCCGGAAGAACTCCGCGTCACGCACCCGGTCTCCTCACGTCGTCACCGTCGTCGTGTCCTGCCGCCGGGGCCACCCTACGGTCAGCGGCCCCACCGCAGGGCCGCGGTCTGCACGGGCGCGTCCCACAGCCGCAGCAACTCCTCGTCGGCCCGGCACAACGTCACCGAACACCCGGCCATGTCCAGCGAGGTGACGTAGTTTCCGACCAGCGTCCGCGCCACCGGCACCCCGCGCTCCGCCAGCACCCGCGCCACCTCCGCGTGGAATCCGTACAGTTCCAGCAGCGGCGTCGCCCCCATCCCGTTCACCAGCGCGAGCACCGGCCCGCCCGCCGGCGCCGGGTCCGGCAGGTCCTCCAGTACGGCCCCCACCGCGACCTCCGCGATCTGCGCCGCCGTCATCATCGGGCGCCGCTCCCGCCCCGGCTCCCCGTGGATGCCGATGCCCAGCTCCAGCTGGCCGTCGGGGAGTTCGAAGGTCGGGCTGCCCTTCGCCGGCGTGGTGCACGCGCTCAGCGCCACCCCGAAGCTGCGCGAGGCCTCGTCGACCCGCCGCGCGAGCGCCGCCACCCGCTCCAGCGGCGCCCCCTCCTCGGCCGCCGCCCCGGCGATCCGCTCCACGAACAGCGTGGCCCCGGTCCCGCGCCGCCCCGCCGTGTACAGGCTGTCGGTCACGGCCACGTCGTCGTCGACCAGGACGCTCTCGATCCGGATCCCGTCCTCCTCGGCGAGCTCCGCGGCCATCTGGAAGTTGAGGACGTCCCCCGTGTAGTTCTTCACGACGAACAGCACCCCCTGCCCGCCGTCCACGGCGGCCGCCGCCCGCACCATCTGATCGGGCACGGGCGAGGTGAACACCTCCCCGGGACACGCCGCCGACAGCATCCCGTACCCCACGAACCCGGCGTGCAGCGGCTCGTGCCCCGACCCGCCGCCGGACACCAGCGCGACCCGCCCGCTGCCGCGCGCGTCGCGGCGTGCGACGACGCGCCGTTCCACGTCCACGTCCAGGTCCGGATGGGCCGCCGCCATCCCGCGCAACGCGTCGGCGACCACGGTCCCGGGGCTGTTGATCAGCATGCTCATGGCATCTCCTGGTGGGCTCGACGGGCACGGTGCGGAGCATGGCGCCCGGTGTGGCTGCTGCGGCTGCGTACGTCTGATGGTGACGGTAGGGGAGCGCGCGGCCGGGGACCAGTACGGCCGGCGCCGCGTCGCGGGCCGGGTGCCGGCGGAGTGCCGGCGGAGTGCTGGCGACGTGCCGGCCGGAGTGCCGGTCCGGGCGGGGAATTAGTTGATTGCGCAAGAATCTTCGATATCGGCCACGATGGCCGGAAGATATTCGGCTGATTTTGCGATTGGCAGGATGATGTCCGATGATCGTGACTGCGCGTCAGCTTCGGCGCGCGTCGAGGAAGCGGGGGCGCGGGGGTTCCCCCGTACACCGACACCATCCCGCAGGCGGCGAAAGACCTGGCCCGGCCATGCCGCCGCGCGGTGACTCCTGCCCCGTACCGACATCCCTAGGCAAAGGCCCATGTCCGCTCATCAGCTATCGGACCTCATACGTTTCGCCCGCCACCACTCGCCCTTCTACCGCGACCTCTACGCGTCCCTGCCACCGGACACCGACCGCCTGACCGACCTCCCGGTCGTCGACCAGAGCGCCTTCTGGGCGGCCAACACCCTGCACGGCAACCGCGTCCTGACCGGCCCACTGGCCGAGGCCACCGTCTACAAGACCGGCGGCACCACCGGAGCCCCCAAGTTCTCCGTCTACACCCGCGACGAATGGCGCACCTTCGTGACCGCCTTCGGCCAGGGGCTGATGGACGCGGGCCTGCGCCCGGGGCACCGCGTCGCCGACCTGTTCTACGCGGGCGAGCTGTACGCCAGCTTCCTGTTCGTCCTCGACTCCCTCGCCCACGCGCCCGTGGACAACGTCCGGCTGCCCATCGGCGGCGCCGCACCCCTGGAGTCGACGGTCCCCACCCTGCGGGACTTCGCCGCCCAGGCCGTGGCCGGCACCCCCACCACCCTGTGCCGGCTCGCCGAACACGTGATCGCCGCCGGCCTCCGCCTCGACTCCGTCGAGCTGCTCCTCTTCGGCGGCGAGGCCCTCTTCGCCGACCAACGGCGTCTGCTGGCCGCGGCGTTCCCGCGCGCCGAGGCCCGCTCCCTCGGGTACGCCAGCGTGGACGCCGGCCTGCTCGGCCGCCCCGTGCCCGGACCCGACGCCCGGGTGCACCGGGCCTTCACCCCGTACTCCGTCGTCGAGATCCTCGACGACACCACCGGGGAGCCCATCACGGAACCCGGGCGACCCGGACGGGTCGTCGTGACCAGCCTGTTCCGCCGCCTGATGCCCATCCTCCGCTACCCCGCCGGCGACCGCGCCGAATGGACCGACCCCGCGGCCGGCCACTTCCGCATCCTCGGCCGCGCCGAGGAGGGCGTCCGCGTGGGCCCGGTGTCGCTGTACTCCCAGGACGCGCAGGACGCGGTGGCCGCCGCCGACGCCGCCGGCCGGATCGTGGGCACCCAGCTGGTCGTACGCCGCTGGGACGGCCGCGACGGGCTGGTGCTGCGGCTGGCCACCGCCCCCGCCGACCAGGACGATCCGGCCGGTCTGGAGGCACTCGCCCGGGCGGTCGTGACCGAACTGGAGACCGCCCGGCCGCTGTACCCGGACAGCGTCCGCGCCGGCTTCGTCCACCCGCCGGCGGTGGAATGGGCGCGCCACCGCGACCTCGCCGTCAACCCGCGCTCGGGCAAGCTGATCCGGGTCCTGGACGAGAGGCCGACGACGTGACCGCCACCCCTGCCGCCCCCGAGGCGAACGAGGCGACGGCCCCTCCCGCCACCCCGGCCGGCGCCGGATCCACGGCGCATGCGGCGTCCGCGGCCCCCGCCACCGGTGGCCCCGACGGCGGCGGTGCCCGCCGGCTGCCGCTGGTCCTGCGCAACCGTGCCTTCGGCACCGTCTGGCTGGGCCAGGTCCTCACCCAGGCCGCCGTGCGCATGTTCCAGGTCGGCGTCTCCTGGTGGCTCGTCGCCTACGCCGTCGACGGCGGACGCGGCCTGGCCTCCGGGCTGTTCATGGCCGTCAGCACGCTGCCCGCCGTGGCGCTGGCCCCGGTCGTGGCCCGAGCGGTCGCCCGCACGGCCCACCGCTCGGTCCTGCGGACGGCCGCCGCGCTGGCCGGCGCCGCCGCCGGCGCCCTGGCCGGGTGGGCCCAGCTGAGCGAGCTGCCGCTGGCCGCCGTCTACGCCGCGGCCCTGGCGCTGGCCACCTGCCAGGCCTTCTTCGACCCCTGCCTGACCACCTCGGTGCCCGAACTCGTCGACGACGCGGATATCGAGACCGCCACCGGATTCGAACTCTCCACCCAGTCCCTCGCGGGCCTCGGCGGGGCGCTCCTCGGCGCCGTGATCGTCGACCGGGCGGGGGTGAGCGGACTCGCCGCCGGCTGCGCGGCCGCCTACCTCGGCGCCGCGCTGCTCATCGCCGGCACGCGGTTCCGTACGACGGCCGGGGCGCCGGGCGCCGAGGGCCGGGGCGAGCCGGGCGGGTCCGGCGTCACCGAGCGGCGCACGCTGCGCCGTATCCTCGGCGAACTCCCGTACGTCCGGCGGATCCTGGTCTGCTTCACCGCCGCCAACCTCTTCACCACCGCCGTCTTCGTCGTCATCCCCCTCTACACCCGGTCCGTCCTGGGCGACGGCGGCTCCACGGTGGCCCTCCTGGAGGCGGCCCTCGGCACCGGCACGCTGATCGGGTCCGTCACCGGCGCCCGGGTGCCGGGGCGGCCCACCGTGACCGGTGCGTACTGCCTGGGCCTGATGGCCCTCGCCCTGGCCCTGCCGGGCCTGGTCGCCGACCGGCTGGTCATCGCCGGCGGCCTGGCCGTGGCCGGCTGGTGCGTCGGTGTGATCGGGGTCCGGTTCGTGGCCCTGTTCCAGCGGCTGGTGCCCGCCGCCGACAAACCCGGCTTCTTCGCCGTGATGCAGGCCGTGCTGGGGGCCTCCTTCCCGGTGGCCTCGCTCCTGTTCGGCCTGGCCGGCGACCACCTGTCCGCGCAGACGCTGTGCCTGATCCAGGCCGCCGGTCTCCTCCCGGCCGCCTGCGCCCTGGCCCTCCTGGGCCGGTCCCGCGGAGGTGAGCGATGAGCGCCCCGCGGAGCGTGAACGGACCGGACGTCAGGATCGCGCCGGCCGCCGCCGCGGACATCGCCGAGCTGCGCCAGCTCTACTACGCCGTCTACGGCCCCCACTACCCCGCCGCCCTCGGCACCGACCCCGCCGTCATGGCCCGGCTCATCGAGGACCCGCACTCCCTGTGGCTCGTCGCCCGCCGCCGGGACACCGGCGCGCTCGCCGCGTCCGCCGCCGTCCACGGTGAGCCGGGCAGCCGTATCGGCCGCCTGGAAGGGCTCGCCGTGCACCCCGAGCACCGCTCCGGGGGCCTGGCCGCCGCCCTGACCGGGGTGCTGTGCGCCCGGATGCTCGACACCGGACGCCTGGACTCGGTGTACGCCACCGTGCGCACCGTCAGTCCCGGCCCACAGCGCGTCGTCGCGCGCAACGGCTTCCGCCCGCTGGGGATCCTGCCCAACGCGGTCGACCTCAGCAGCCGCGAGAGCCTCGCCCTGTACGCCCGCCACGCCGACGGCGTACTGGACCGCCGCGTCCCGGTGCCCGAGGTCCCCGCTCCGCTGCTGCCGCTGCTGCGGACCGCCGGGAGCTGCCTCGGCGTCAGCTACCGCGACGTGCGCCCCACCGCCGCCCCGGCCCCGGCCGCCCCGGCACCGGCCGTCGCGGACGCGGACCCCGCCGAGCGGCTGGAGATGATCGAGGCCCCCGCCTTCGTCCGCCGCCGCCTGCGCGAGCGCTTCCCCGACGCCGGCGGCTGGTTCTACCCGCTGCACACGCCGAACGTGCTGCTCACCCCCGAGGACGGCCGGTTCGAGGTCTTCGCCCACCTCAACCGCACCGGCGGGTACTGCTCCCTGCTCGCCGTCCACCCCGACCCCGCCGCGGCCGCCGCCCACCTCGACATCGTCACCAGGACCCTGACCCGGGCCGGCGCGAGCTATGTGGAGGCACTGGTCCCGCTCGCGCACCACGGCGCGCTCGCGGCCTTCCTGGCCCAGGGCTTCGTCGCCGGGGCCCTCTACCCGGCCATGCGCGCGGACGGCGACGGCGACGGCTTCCACGACTACGTGGTCCTCTCCCGCTCCACCGAGCAGATCGACTTCCGCGGCGTCGCCGTCGAACCGCCCCTCCAGCCCTACCTGGACTGTTACCTGTCGGCCTGGGCGTCGACCTACCTGCCCACACTCGAGGTTGCCTCATGAACCCCCATCTCGCCCCGGTCGGCGTACCCGACCCCGCCCTCCTGCCGCACGTGCAGCGCCTGTGCGACCTGACCGACCCGTACGCCCACGGCCCCGAGGCCGACGAGCTGTTCGACGCGGCCATGGCGGAGATCAACGCCTGGCACACCGCGCGCTCGCCGTTCTTCCGCTCGCTGTACGAGGCCACGCCGCCCGCGCGGCCGTACCGCACCCCGCTCGTCCACGCGAACTTCTTCAAGCGCCACGAGGTGCTCTCCATCCCGCGCGACGAGGTCGACCTGCACCTGACCTCCTCGGGCACCACCGGCCAGAAGTCGCAGATGTTCTTCGACACCTGGACCATCCGCTCCGCGCAGCGCATGGTCGCCCGGATTTTCGAGCGCAACGGCTGGATCACCCCCGAGCAGGAGGTCAACTACCTGCTCTACAGCTACGAGCCGGCGCCCGACCTCAACCTCGGCACCTCCTTCACCGACAACTACCTGTGCGACTTCGCCCCGGCCCGCAGCGTCACGTACGCCCTGCGCCACACCGGCGGCGAGCACGAGTTCGACCCCTTCGGCTGTGTCGCCGCCCTGCGCCGCTTCGCCGAGGACGACGCCCCCGTGCGCATCCTCGGCTTCCCCGCCTTCCTCTTCTTCACCCTGGAACGCATGCGGGCCATGGGGCTGCCGCCCCTGCGGCTGCCCGAGGGCTCGCTCGTGGTCCTCGGCGGCGGCTGGAAGGGCCACGCCGACCGGCGCATCGGCAAGGAGGAGCTGTACGCCCGGGTCACCGAGCAGCTGGGCATCCCCGGGGAACGGATCCGGGACACCTTCGGCTCCGTCGAGCACTGCATCCCGTACATCGAGTGCGACCATCACCGCCTGCACGCGCCCGTCTGGTCCCGCGTCACCATCCGCTCCACGCGCACCCTGGAGCCGCTGCCCCACGGGGAGCAGGGCTACCTGCACCTCGTCTCGCCCTACATCACCTCCGTACCGGCGCAGAGCGTCGTCATGGGCGACCTCGCCTCCCTGTACCCGGGCGAGGAGTGCGGCTGCGAGCTGGGCACGCCGTGGTTCACCGTCCACGGCCGCGCCGGGGTGAGCCGCAACCGGAGCTGCGCGGTGGCCGCCGCCGAACTGCTGAAGGGACTGTCCTGACCGTGTCCGACCTCATCACCACCGACCTCATCACCCCCGACGTGACCCCCACCGATCTGAGTACCGCCGTCATCCCCGTGCCCGTGCCCGAGCCCGCCGCCGGTGCGCCGCACTACTGGCAGGGCGCCTTCATCGGCGACGAGGAGGCCGGGCACCGCCTGGCCGGGCTGCCCGCCCTCGTCGAGGCCGCGCTCGCCACCCCGCTGGAGACCGAGACGCTGCTGGCCGCCTGCGACGCCCTGGGCACCGCCCTGTGCGACCCGGAGCACCCGGTGCGCGCCCGGCTCGCCCGCCACCTGCCCGAGGGCGAGGACCCTGCCGTCCTCACCGAACTCGGCACCTTCCTGAGCCGCACGGAACTCACCCGCAAGCTGCGCCGCGAACTGGGCACCACCGCCCCCGGCCGGCTGAACCGCCCCGATGCCCGCGAGAGCGTGTACGAGGCCTGGGCACCCGTCGGTCTGGTCGCGCACATCGCCCCGGGCAACGCCGTCACCGTCGCCCCGCTCAGCATCGTCGAGGGCCTGCTCGCCGGGAACGTCAACATCCTCAAGACCAGCGGCGCCGACAGCCTGCTGCCCGGGGCCCTGCTGGCCGAACTGGCCGCGCTGGATCCCACCGGCGCCGTCGCCGCCCGCGTCATCGTGCTGCGCTTCTCCTCCGCCCGGCAGGACTGGCTGCGCCTGATGTGCGCGCCCGCCGACGCCGTCGCCGTCTGGGGCGGCGAGAGCGCGGTGGAGGGCGTCGCCGCCCATGTGCCCCCGGGCTGCCGCCTGGTGGAGTGGGGACACCGGATCTCCTTCGCGTACCTGACGGCCGACGCCTGGCAGGACCCGGCCGCGCTGGAGGCCCTGGCCGACGACGTGTGCCGGTTCGAGCAGCAGGCCTGCTCCAGCCCGCAGGTCGTCTACCTCGACACCGCGGACGAGGAGGCCGTCTTCGCCTTCGCCGCCCGCTTCGCCGAGGTGCTGGCCACCCGGCCGCCGGCCGTGCCCGCGCCCGGCGACCCCGGGCCCGGCCCGGCCGAGGAGGCCGAGCTGACCACCACCGAGCTGGTCGCCCGGCTGGAGGAACACCTCGGCCTGACCCGGGTGTTCGCCGCCGCCGACGGTTCCTGGCGGGTCATGGCCGACACCCGGCCGGCGCTCACCGCCTCCCCGCTCCACCGCAGCGTGTGGGTCAAGCCGCTGCCGCGCGAACGGCTGATCGCCACGCTGCGCCCCATGCGCCGCTACCTCCAGACCGCGGGGCTCGCCGGCAGCCCCACCGACGTCGCCGAACTCTCCCGCACCGTCCTGGCCGCCGGCGTCACCCGCGTCACCCCGCTGGGCGCCATGCTCGCGAGCTACGCCGGCGAGCCGCACGACGGCGTCTACGCCCTCCAGCGCTACAGCCGCCGCGTCGCCGTCCAGGCCGACCCCGCCCGCTTCGCCACCACCGCCTGCCTGGACGACCTGGCACGCCCCGTCGTCCTGCCCGCGCCCACCGGGCCGCTGCTGGGCAAGGAGGAGGTGCAGGAACTCAACCGGCACGTCACGCGTGCCGACGCCGAGCTGTACTTCCGCAGCGGCGGCAGCACCGGCGATCCGGCCCTGTCCCTCTTCAGTTACGACGACTACGACACCCAGATGCACGCCGCCGCCCGCGGCCTGCTCGCCGCCGGCTACGACCCGGTGGGGGACCGCACCGCCAACCTCTTCTACTGCGGCGGCATGTACGGCAGCTTCATCAGCTTCTTCTCCATCCTGGAGCGCCTGGGCGGCGTGCAACTGCCCCTGGCTGCGGGCCCCGACCACCGGGCCACCGCCCGGGCCGTGATCGACCACGGCGCCGACACCCTCTTCGGGATGCCCTCCTACCTGTGGCAGCTGCTGCACGAGGAGGCCGACGCCTTCCGCGCGTACGGCGGCCTGAAGAAGGTCTTCTACGGCGGCGAGCGCTTCACCGACGAGCAGCAGCGCGTCCTGAAGGACACCTTCGGCATCGAGGTCGTGCGCTCGATCACCTACGGCAGCACCGACCTGGGCCCGCTCGGCTACCAGTGCACCGAGAGCTCCGGCGGCGTCCACCACCTCCACGCCGACCTGCACACCCTGGAGATCCTCGACACCGGGGCCGACCGGCCGGTGGCGCCGGGGGAGACGGGCCGGCTGGTGTTCACCACGCACGCCCGGCGCGGCCAGCACCTGGGCCGCTACGTCATCGGCGACCTCGGCCGCGCCGTTCCCGGGCGCTGCCCCTGCGGCAGCCACGCCCCGCGCTTCGAGCTGCTCGGCCGGCTCGGCGACGTGATGCGGGTGGCGACGTACTTCCTGAACCACCGGCGCTTCGTGGCCCTGGCCGAGGAGGCGGGCTACACCGGCGAGCTCCAGATCCGGCTCACCGGGCACGACACCCGCGAGCGGCTCACCGTCCGCGTGGAACGGGCCGGCGCCATCGGCCCCGCCGCTCCCGAGGCGCTGCGCGAGGCCCTCCTGGCCGGCTACCCGGAGCTGCGCTCGGCGGTGTCGGAGCGGCTGCTGGACCTGGTGGCCGAGGCGGTGGACGGGTCGGCGCTGGACCGCAGCCCGGCCAGCGGCAAGCTGCGCCCGGTGGTCGACGCGCGCGGCTAGTGTCTGTCCGGCGGATCGGGGCCGGGGCCGTGGCCGGAACCGCTTCGGTCAGGTGTCGGCGCGGAACAGGTCCGCGACGTGGTCGGCGATCAGGTCGAGGATGTCCGCGGCGGCGCCCGCGTCCCCGGCCACCAGGAAGTTCAGGGTCAGCCCGTCCGTCATCGCGGCCAGGTAGCGGGCCAGGACGGGCACCTTGACGCTCGGGTCCAGCTCCATGCTGGCGGCGAGCTGCTCGATCAGCGCCTCGTAGATCTCGGCGTACAGCTCGTACTGCCGCCGGGCCAGGTGCCCGAACCCCGGCTGGCGCAGCGCGTACTGCGTGAGCTCGTAGGTGAGCATGTGCTCGCCGGGGTGGGCGGCCACATGGTCCCAGTACGCCTGGAAGCCGGCCCTGATGGTCTCCCGGACCGTGGCGCGGGGCCGGATCGCCTCCGTCACCACCGCGATGTAGTGCTCGGTGATCGTCGTCATGACCGATTCGAGCAGTTCCTGCTTGGAGTCGAAGCAGTAGTGGAAGACGCTCAGCGACACGCCCGCCTCGGCGGCGATCGACCGGGTGGTGGTGCGCGGGACCCCGTCCCGGGTCATCGCGCGGATCGCCGCCTCGGTCAGCTGCCGGCGCCGCTCGGCCGAAGGCATCCGTGCCATAGGTCTGTCCCCCCGTGGTTGCGCGTGCGCCGTCCGGCCCGGGACGGACCCGGGCCGGACGGCGCACATGTGTGCCAGTGGTGCGTGGCCGGTCAGCTGCTGTAGACGCCGACCTCGTGCAGCGAGTAGCCCCACTGGGTGCCGCGTTGCAGTCCGTGGACGCGGACGTAGCGGGCCGGGACACCGGCGAAGCGTGCCGTGTCCAGACCGCCGTCACCGGCGGTCGTGGACCACGCGGTCCGCCAGGTCGAGCCGTCGGAGGACACCTCCACGCGGTAGCCCTTGCCGTACGCGCGCTCCCAGTCGAGGGTGACCCGCTTGACCAGCTGCGGCGACCCGAGGTCGAGCTGGAGCCACTGGTCGTCGCTCCAGTCGCTCGCCCAGCGGGTGCCGGTGTCGCCGTCCACGGCCCGGCCGGGCGCGTAGCTGACGAAGGGGTTCCACTCCGCCGAGCTGGCCGACGCGGCCGCGCCCGCCGCCAGGTTCACGCCGGCCTTGTGCTTCTCGGAGGAGCCCCAGGTCCGCAGGTAGGACTCCGCGCCCCGGAACAGGTCGTCCACCACTCCCTGGCCGCCGACCTGCCGGACGTCCTCGATCCAGTCCGGCACCAGGCCGTAGTGCGAGGCGCCGTCGGTGTTGAGGTCCCAGGTGCGCTGCCCGGTGGTCTGCCGGTCGATGACGGAGCCGCCGTCGACGCTGCGGAAGGGGTACTTCACCGGGTTCGGGGCGTCGGCGCCGCGCGGGCCGGGCCAGCCGCCGACCCCGTTCATGTCGGTGCCGTAGCCGTAGCCGACGTCGTACTTCTCGCGCAGCGCGTCCGTGCGCTTGGCCTCCGCGCTGAACGCCTCGGCGCCGTTCATGTACTGGGCGGCGAACCCGCCGAGCTTGTAGAGCCGCTCGGTCCAGTCGTGGTCCATCCAGCTGTGCGAGGAGAGCACGCCCGGGTACGACTCCGACTCCATGATGTCGAAGGCCCGGCCGGCGGCCTTGACGCTCATGTGGTCGATCTCGAGCATCATCTTGCGTTTCATCATGCCGCGTACGGCGTACTCGCCGAGTTCGGTGAGACCGCGCGTGTTGCACCGCGCGTCGGCGGCGTACGACGGGACGCTCACGCCCGCCGGCAGGTGCTGCTGGGCCTGCGGCGCCGCCGCGAGGCCGATCGGGTTGTCGGCCTGCGGGCCGGCGCAGACCTCCGTCTTCCAGAAGGTGCCGGTCGACAGGAACTGGCCCACGTTGATCGCCGTGCCGAGGGCGCCGCTGTCGAAGCGGACCCCGCACAGGGCGTTGTCGAACTTGTGGCACAGGAACATGCTGCGCACGCCGAGGTTGTACAGCTCGTCGAGACCGCGGTCGATGTCGGCCCTGCTGCACTGCGCGATGTCGAGGATCTGCTTGCAGCCGAAGGGCTCGGAGGTCTCCACGCCCAGGACCACGGCGAGTTTGCCCTGCTCGATGACCTGCCGGGCCTGCGCGGAGTCGGTGACGATCCGGAAGAAGCCCTTGCCCGGGCCGCCGTAGATCTTGTCGATGTAGGCCTGCATCTCGTAGGTCTTCTGCGCCTGCAGACGGATGGAGGTCATCTCGTCGCAGCTGCGGTCCTTGAAGAAGTAGACCGAGCAGATCACCCCGTTGGTGACGAGGTCGTTGACGAGGACCCGCTGGCCGCCGCGCCAGGCCCGCTCGATCCAGGCGTAGTAGTTCTGCTGGTGCGTCAGCGAGTCGTGGGCGGGCCAGTCCTTGAACGTCGGCCAGCCGTCCGGGTCGTGCTTGCCGTCACCGCCCTTGGTGATGAAGTCGAAGATCGCCAGCGAGCCGTCCGGGTAGTGCTCGGGACAGTCCTTGAGGGCGTCGGCGATGCCCTGCTCGGAGAACGCCTTGCCGCAGATCAGGCGGCCGCCGAAGGCCTCGTTGGACATGATGTGGTCGTGGGCGTCGACGAAGCCGCGGACCCGTCCCTGGGCGTCGGTGCCCTTGAACGGCTCACCGGTGACGTTGATCTGGGAGTCCGTCGCGGGCCGCGCGGGCGGGTTCCACCAGCCGGGGTCGGCGGCGGCGCCGGGCGTCGGGCCCAGGGTGAGGGCCACGAGGGCGAAGAGCAGCGACAGGACGGCGAGTTGCCTGCGCCTGCCGTACGGATGCGGGTGTGCGGGTCGGGTCACGGTCATCACTCATGTCTTCGGTCGGCGGACGGCGCGGTCGAGGACCCGGAGCGGTGGCTTGATTGTCATGTCCCGCGCGAATATTGCGACGAGGATCCCTACTCGCGGTAACACAGTCAAGAGTCCGGGACGGATGACCTGATGCCCCGTCGGATCCGGATGCCCCGTCGGCGCCCGCCGGACGGATCCGGGGGTGTCCCCCGAAGTGGTCTGCCTGGCCGCCCCCTCGGAGCGTCTGCGTGCCCCGCGGGCCGTCCGCCTCGTTCAATGGGCGTCCCCCTCCCAACGGAAACGGTCACTTCATGACGTCGTACGCGCGGCCGCAGACCCCACCAGCCCCGCAGTCCCCTCTGCTCACACGGCGGGGGGTGGTCGCCGGTACCCTCGCCCTCGCCGCGGGAGCCGCGCTGCCGCTCGCCGGGGCCGGCTCCGCCCGGGCCCGCACCGGCCCGCAGATCGCCGCCTGCGAGACGTGGGGCGCCCGGCAGCCGTCCGAGCCCGTCGTCGTCCTCGCCACACCCCCGCGGCGGATCGTCGTGCACCACACGGCGACGGCGAACGTCACGGACTACTCCCAGAAGCGCGCCCACGCCCTCGCCCGCGCGATCCAGACGTTCCACATGGACGCCCAGGGCTGGATCGACACCGGCCAGCACTTCACGGTCAGCCGCGGCGCCTTCGTCATGGAAGGGCGCCACAACAGCCTGGCCGAACTGCGTACCGGTGGCCATCAGGTCCGCTCCGCGCACTGCATCGGCCAGAACAACGTCTCGATCGGCATCGAGAACGAGGGCACGTACAGCACCGAGGAGCCGCCGGCCGCGCAGTACGCCGCGCTGGCCGACCTGTGCGCCCACATCTGCCGCCAGTACGGCCTGCCCCCGTCGGAGATCTACGGCCACCGCGACTTCAACCAGACCGCCTGCCCCGGCGATCGCCTCTACGCCCTGCTGCCCACCCTGCGCAAGGACGTGGCGGCCCGCCTGGGCACCACCGCGTCGGACCCGCTGTGGGACATGGTCCGCGACGCCCTGGACCGCAACCGGCCGACGCCGCTGCCGGAGTACCTGCCGAACGGCGTGCTGCCCGGCGCGTAGGGATGTCCGAAGGCCCTTCCGGGGCGTTTCCCGGAAGGGCGGCGCGCGTCACCGGCGGATCGACAGCGGCGACGCAAAAGAATCCCATAACGGCTCGTGCGCGAATCGAAGATACACGCTGCCGAACGGCTTTCAGAAACGCCGTTGGGGTTCAGTGATTTCACCGTACAGACAGCCGGAAAACGGGACATAGGTATACGGTGATACGGAATTGCGAATTCCGATTTCGGGGAATGGCCGGATTGCTGTGAGAGGCTCAGCCGACCGAAAAGACACCCGCGTGCCGGAAGTGCTCTCCATGGACGCGGGCCGACTCCCGAGGAACATTCGTGAGACCACCGCTGGCGCGCCTGCGCGCCACTGCTCCGCCGCCCCGCTGGAGGGCATCGGCCCTGGTCACCAGTCTGGTGCTGACCGCCGGCCTGATCGGGACCGCCCCCGTGGCCCTGGCGGCCGGGTCCAACGGGAATACCCCCGGTAAGGAAGCCGCGTCCCCCGCGAACGAGGCAATCAAGGCCTCGGCCGAGGCGAAGCGGACCGGCAAGCCGGTCGAGGTCGTCGGCCAGCGCACCGAGATGGAGGAGGTGTGGGCCAATCCTGACGGAACCATGACGGCGGAACGCGCTCTGGTGCCCGTACGGGTACGCCGGGGCGGCAGCCTGATTCCGGTGGACACCACCCTCGAAAAGGCGAAGAACGGAACCCTCTCGCCGAAGGCGACGGACATCGGGCTGGCCTTTTCCGGCGGCGGTGACGCCCCTCTCGCCGTCATGTCGAAGAACGGCAGGAACGTTTCACTGTCCTGGCCGAAGCCGCTCCCCGCGCCCGTGGTCGAGGGCAACAGCGCCCTGTACCGCGAGGTGCTGCCCGGAGTGGACCTGAGGGTCACCGCGCAGGTCGACAGCTTCGCCCACGCGCTGGTCGTCAAGACGCGCGAGGCCGCGGCCAACCCCGCGCTCGCCCGCATCGACTTCGGCCTCAAGGCCCAGGGGCTCGACATACGCGCCGAGGCCGACGGCCAGCTGCGCGCCGTCGACCCGGCCGGGCAGACCGTGTTCGGCTCCGCCAAGCCCCAGATGTGGGACGCGAGCGGCGAGAAGGCCCAGGCCGCGAAGGACCCCGCCGCCAAGGCGCCGGCCGCTTCCGCCCCCGCCCCCGCCGCCAAGGCGCCGGCCGCTTCCGCCCCCGCCCCCGCCGCCAAGGCGCCGGCCGCTTCCGCCCCCGCCGCCAAGTCCCTGCGGTCGGCGCCCTCGGACAGCGCCGCGGCCGAGGCGCCCGCGACGGCCCCCGCCGCCGCCCCCGCGACTCCCGCCCCCGCGGCTCCCGTCGACGGCATCACCGACGGCACCAAGCAGGCCGACCTCGGCGTGAAGCTGGCGGGCGAGAAGCTCACCCTGACGCCCGACAAGAGCCTGCTCACGGCGCCCGACACCACGTACCCCGTGGTCATCGACCCGACCTGGGACGCCTGGAAGACGGCGTGGACGATCGCCTACAAGCACAACGCCTTCCCCTCGTCGGCCAGTACGAACTACTGGAACGGCGGCACGCTCAGCAAGGACGCCCGCGTCGGCTGCGCCAAGGACGCCTCCAACGGCAACCAGGTCGTCTGTGCCAAGACCTTCTTCCAGGTCGGCATGAAGGAGTACTGGGACAAGCAGATCCTGGAGTCCACCCTCCGCATCAAGCAGAAGTCGGCGGGCTCCTGGAGCTGCAAGTCCGGTGACATCCAGGTCTGGGACACCGGCACCATCTCCAAGTCCACCACCTGGAACAGCCAGCCCGGCTGGGCGCGGATGGTGGACGCCACCGGCCAGTCCTACGGCGGGCGCAACTGCCCCGGCGACGGCGACCTCATCGAGCTCAACGTGAAGTCGGCCGTCGCGGACGCCGCCAAGAAGCACTGGGGCACCTGGACCTTCGGCCTCAAGGCCGCCAAGGACACCGTCGACGTCTCCTGGCGCAAGCTCGACCCCAACAGCGCCCGGATCTCGATCAAGTTCAACACGCCTCCGCCGGCGCCCAAGGACCGCTCCACGGACCCGTCCGTGCCCTGCACCGGTGGCGTGATCGGCACCACCGACTACGTCGTCCTGCGCGCCCGGGTCACGGACAAGGAGGACAACACCCTCTACGCCGAGTTCCACTACTGGAAGGACGGCGCCGCCCCGGTCAAGACCGAGGTGAAGGCCGCCAACGGCAACATCGCCGAGCTGCGGATCCCGGCCGGCAACCTCGACGGCACCTACAAGTGGGACGTACGCACCAGCGACAAGATCGCCGCGCCCGGTCCCTGGGCCGGCCAGTGCCAGTTCACCATGGACCGCACCAGGCCCGACCAGCGGCCGACCGTGTCGTCGCCCGTCTTCCTCGAGAGCGTGGACGACCCGGCGAAGATGGCGGTCGCCGGCACCACCGGCAAGTTCGTCTTCGGCGCCAACACGGTGAAGGACGTCGCCGGCTACCGCTGGTGGACCGACACCGAGCCCAAGGTGCAGGAGGTGCGCACCACCACCCCGGGCGGCTCCGTCGAGGTCTCCTACAAGGCCAACACGACCGGGCCGCAGCGTCTGTTCGTGCGCAGCTTCGACCCCTCCGGCAACCAGTCGGAGATCAAGGAGTACCTCTTCTACACCAAGCGCCGGCCCACCCGTGACAAGCCGGGCGACCTCAATGGCGACGGCCACGTGGACATGTGGAGCGTCGACCCCGGTTCCGGCAAGCTGTGGATGCACCCCGGCAAGGGCGACGGCGGCTTCGACGTCTCGCGCCGCCTCGACGACGCCGACTCCTTCGCCAACGTCACCTCGCTGACCCACCGCGGCAGCTGGAACGAGGACTTCTACGAGGACCTGGTCACCCTGCGGCCGGCCTTCGACGACGCCGAACGCAAGAAGCTGTACGTCTACCCCAACCGGGGTGACGGCAGCCTGCTCGACGACCAGAGCGACCGCCTGGAGCTCCAGGTCGGCAACCCCGAGGTCGACGACCACTGGTCCCAGGCCGACCAGGTGCTCTCCATCGGCAGCGTCAACAACGACGACGACAAGCCGGAGATCACCGACGCCGACAATCCCGACCTCCTGGTGAAGTCCGGTGACCAGCTCTGGCTGTACCTCGGCTCGCCGGTGGGCTACCTGGACGCCATCAACGAGCCCATCCTGCTCGGCAACGCCGACTGGAAGAACATGACGCTCCTGGCGCCCGGCGACCTCAACGGCGACGGCCTGCCGGAGATCTGGGCCCGGGACACCGTCTCCGGCAAGATCCACCAGTACACCAGCCGCAAGACCGCCGACGCGACCTCTCCCACCGTCGCCGACCTGACCGTGTACGCCGACCCGGCGGCGCGGGCCACGTCCATCGGCACCGGCTTCACCGGCGCGGCGTACCCGAACCTGACGACCAACGGCGACTTCGAGGCCGACGGCTTCGCCGACCTGTACGCGCGTGACGGCGACGGCCGGATCACCGAGTTCCCCGGCCGGGCCCCGGTCGCCGGCTCGGCGTTCGGCGCCGGCCGCCAGCTCGTGCTCGGCGGCACCTCCTGGTCCGAGTGCCAGGAGTTCACCTCCGCGGCGGCCGCCAACAAGAAGCACTCCCTGTGCGGTCCGATCCTGGCCAAGTTCCTGGCCAAGGGCGGCACGGCCCTGGGGAAGCCGTCCTCCGACATCCAGGTCACCAGTGACGGCGTGGGCCGGTTCGTCCACCTGCGCGGTGAAGGCCAGACCAGCGACAACGGCTCCATCTACTGGCACCCGAGCAGCGGGGCCTGGGTGGTGTGGGGCGGCATCCGCGCCAAGTGGATGGCGCTGGGCGCGGAGAAGGGCATCATCGGGTACCCGACCTCCGACGAGACCCCGACCTTCGACGGCGTCGGCCGCTTCTCCACGTTCTACTCGCCCGTTGGCGGCAAGGGCGGCATCTACTGGTCGCCGGAGACCAGCGCTTGGTCGGTGCACGGCGGCGTGTACGACAAGTACACCGCCCTCGGCGGCCCGGCGAGCTACCTGGGCTACCCGGTGACCGACGAGACCAACGTCGCCGACAACGTGGGCCGCTTCAACCACTTCCGCAAGCGCTCCGACACCGCCGCCACCGGCTCGATCTACTGGACCAAGGCCAAGGGCGCCTGGTCGGTGTTCGGGTCGATCCGTAAGAAGTGGATCGAGCTCGGCGGTGAGAAGAGCGCCCTGGGCTACCCGACGTCCGACGAGTACGAGGTCGCCGGCGGACCCCGGGAGGACTTCCAGAACGGCTACATCCGGCACAACCGCACGACGGGCTCCACCGTCGAGCACAAGGCCGACGACCGCACCGCGAACCAGCGCACCGACCTGTCGGGCGACTTCAACGGTGACGGCCGCGCCGACCTGGCCACCGTCTACGACTACGGGGCCGACACCACCGCCCTGTGGGTCCTCGACGCCCGCCCCGACGGCGGCTTCGAGGAGCCGACGGCCCGGTGGACGAGCGGCAAGGGCAGCTTCGCCTACAGCCGCTCCAAGTGGGTCACCGGCGACTTCAACGGTGACGGCCGTGACGACATCGGCGCCGTCTTCGGCTACGCCGACGGCAGCAACGCGCTGTGGTCGTTCCTGTCCAACGCCAACGGCACCTTCACGCCCGTCAAGGGCCTGACGGCCGCCGTGGGCAACTTCGACTGGTCCAAGGGCATCTTCCTGGCCGGTGACTTCAACGGCGACAAGCGTTCCGACATCGCCATGGTCTACGACTACGGCAACGGATCGGCCGGCACCCACACCTGGACCTCCAAGCCCGACGGCACCTTCAACTCGGCCGTCGCCAGCTGGAAGGTGGCCGCCGGCAACTGGTGGATCTTCAACGCCAGCTTCCGGGCCGGTGACACCAACGGCGACGGCCGCGACGACATCCTCGCGCTGTACGGCTACTCGGCCGGCGGCGTGGCGATGTTCACCTTCCAGGGCCAGGCGGGCGGCGGCTTCGCCGCCCCGGTGAAGTCGTGGACGCAGACCAAGGAGCAGTGGGAGTACCCGCGCACCAAATTCACGATCGGCGACTACAACGGCGACGGCCGCGCCGACGCCGCGCTGATGTACGACCACGGCAACGGGCAGGCCTCGCTCTCCACCCTGCTCGCCAAGCCGGACGGCACCGTCGGCGACGCGGTGCGCAGCTGGGAGACCCCGGACGAGAACTGGTACGCCTCCAACGCCGGTTACCCGGTCTCGGGCGACGCGGACGGCGACGGCCGCGACGACGTCCTGAGCATGTACAACTACCACAGCGGCGCGACCGGAGCGTTCACCTTCAAGGGCCGCCCCGACGGAGGCTTCGAGAACGGCTTCCTGAGCTGGCAGACCCTGCCCGGCACCTGGTGATCGCGTCGGCGCAGCTGATCCGCGGAACTGATCCGCGGAACTGATCCGCCGCCGGCACCAGCCGGCAACAGTCGGCCCCGCACCGCGACCCGGTGCGGGGCCTTCGCCGTTCCCGCCCGTTGCCCGCTGTGCCGTCCCCTGACATTGGTTCCTCGCTGTCAGGCTCGGCGGGCGTGGGACGCGAGGCGATCGGCGAGCGCGATGACGAGGTCGCGCAGTTCATCGGGGCCCTCTATGACGAACGGCCGGTCGAGTGAGGCCAGAACCGGAGGCAACCAGTCGAGCCGCTCGGCCCGTAGCCCGACGCGCAACCAGCGCTCGGCCGTCCGGTCCTGGCCTGCCGCGGGCTCGTACTCCTCCAGATTCGCGACGCTGGCGGGAAGACGGGCGCGGATCTGCTCGACCGTCCCGTGGATCCGCAAGGTCACCTCATGCTGGTACTCGGCCGTGGCGAACCCCGACAACACCCGCTGTGCCGGACCGGGACCCGCCGGCGCTTCGAATGAGCCGGGCAGGGTCCTCGCGTCCGCGATGCGATCGAGCCGGAAGGTTCGGTCCTCGCCGACCTGGGGGTCCGTGCCCGTGACGTACCACCGGCCCGAATGGGTGACGATCCCGTACGCGTGCAGTGTGCGTTCGCTGCGCCGTCCGTCGCGGTCGGTGTAGCGGATCGAGACCGGTCGGCGGTGGCGCACCGCATCGGCGATGGTGAGCAGGACCCCGGCGTCCGGGGTGTCGAACTCTCCGGGCTGTTCCGTGAAGGCGAGGGATTCCAGGAGTGTGTCGAGTCGGCGGGCGATGTGCTTGGGCAGCACCCGCCGGATCTTCGCTGACGCCGTCTCGTTCGCCGTGTGCTCCGTCGTCAACCCTGCCCGGCTGCCGGCGGCCAGGCCGAGCAGCACGGCCAGCGCCTCGTCGTCGCTGAGCATGAGCGGAGGCAAGCGGTACCCGGGGGCGAGCCGGTACCCGCCATAGCGGCCGCGCACCGATTCCACGGGCACGTCCAGGTCGATCAGCTGGTCCACATACCGCCGCACAGTGCGCCCTTCGACGCCGAGCCGGTCTGCGAGCTCGGCCACAGTCCGGGTGCCGCCCGACTGCAGCAGCTCCAGCAGTGTCAGCACGCGGCGGGTCGGTCGAGGCATGTTCCCAGCCTAGAGCGAATACAGGACCGATTCTGTCCACTATTTCTCCTAGCCTGCGAAGCGCACGCCTCCAGCACAGCCAAGGAGATTCCCATGGACTTCGTCTCGATCCGCATCATCACCAGCGACGTCGCGCGCCTCGTCGACTTCTACGAGCGAGCCACCGGGGCGCGGGCGACGTGGGCCACCGAGGACTTCGCCGAACTCAAGACCGCGGGCGCCACCCTCGCGATCGCCGGCACCCGCACGGTCCCGCTGTTCGCCCCGGGCTCTGCCCGCCCGGCGGACAACCACAGCGTCATCACCGAGTTCCTCGTCGACGACGTGGACCGCGTTCACCAGAACCTGACCGGCTTCGTCACCGACTTCGTCAACGAGCCGACCACGATGCCCTGGGGCAACCGGTCGCTGCTGTTCCGCGACCCCGACGGCAACCTCGTCAACTTCTTCACCCCCGTCACCCCGGCGGCCATCGAAAAGTTCGCACGCTGACGCCACGCACAACCGCTCACGCGGGGGCCCCGAGATCCCAGGGCTCCCGGTGAACGCGGCCGCCGAGTCAAGGAGCACCACCGGCAAGGTCGGATACACCTAGCGGTCGCGGTCGCTGTCGTGGTTGCGCAGGTACGAACCCAGCCAGACCGCGAGGAAGACCACCACCGGGACCACGAACAGCGGCCAGGACGGCAGGTCGGCGGTTCCGCTGAGCAGCAGCGCGAGGAACAGGATCAGGAACGCGAACATCGCGCCGATCGCCCAGAACACGGCGAGCAACGCCCCGCCGTCCCGGGCGTTCTGACGGCCGATCCGCCGTGCCGCCTCGGGGTCCGGCCGCCAGTCCGCGCCCCGCAGCTCCGTCCACGCACCCCGGATCAGCTCGACCTCGCGCTCGACGGCGACGTGCAGGTCGTCGACGTACATGAGCAGCACGCGCCTGCCCGCGGGGCCGTAGGCGTACGTGATGACGCCCGGCGCGTTCTGCTGCATGGCCGCCGCCGGGTTGGGGACGGCCCGGATGTCCTGGATCTCCGCCCAGGCCAGCCGGCGCTGCCCGATGAACCCGCGCACCCGGATGCCCTTCAGGTCCACGGAGGTGGCGCAGCGCCTGGCGGCGAACAGCAGCCAGCCGAAGAGGGCCAGCAGCAGCGCCGTGACCAGCAGTTTCACCCAGCCCGGGATGTCCTCGCCGGTCCATACGGGCAGCAGCGCGGCGGGCGTGCCCAGCCCGACGGCGAGGTAGAGCACGGTCATGCGACCGGCCTTGATGCGGTACTCGCGCGGCAGCGCGCCTGCGCCCATGTCGTCCCCCGCTCCACGGACCAGCACCTGCGGAAACGCCAGTCTAGGCAGCAACCCTCTTGCGGAGAAAGGGAGTTGTCGCCCACACCGGGCACGCGGTGACGGGCCTGTCCGGTAATCGGTGGGACGCGTCCGGGCTCTGGCATATCGTCTGATCATGATCCTTCTGCCGCTGATCGTTCCCGCGCTGATCCTCGTCTTCTGCGCCCTGGTGATGACCTGGACGGTCGTCCGGGTGCGGCGGGTCGAGGCGGCCTGGAGCAGTGGGATCGAGGCCGAGGGGCGGTGCGTGGGCGGATACGTCGTCACCCGCCGCGCCCAGGGGTCGGCGGGCTCCTCCCGTACCCACCGGCACGTGTACGAGTTCACCACCCCCGACGGGCGCACGCACCGGTTCGAGGAGGTGGGCGGGGCGGCCACGACCGTGCCCGGCGACGCCGTGACGGTCCGCTACCCCGAGGGCCGGCCGGACCGGGCCACCGCGCTGCCGCCCGGTCGCGGGAGGACGGCGCTCACCCTGGGTGTGGTGGGCACCGTCTGCGGACTGCTGGCGGCCGGGGCCGTCGCCTTCGCCGTCCTGTACGTGACGGGCACCGACCGGGCCGGGGACCACGACGCGCCGCGACTGCCGACGTGGCCGGCGGAACCCCGCCGTTCGGGCCCGCCCACCGGTTTCCCCACGGACTTCCCCACGGAATTCCCCTCGGGCTTCCCCACGCCTCCGCCGGGCGCGTTCCCCTCGGGGTTCCCGACCGACTGGCCCAGCGGCTTCCCGGAGCCGCCGGGCCGGTAGTCCGTGTCCCGGGGCGCCGGTTCACGTCGAGCCGGGGCCGGGGTCCGGGGCGTCCGGCGTCGCGGCGGCCTCCGCCCGGCGGGCCTCGCGCAGCGCCGTCACGACGGACCAGCACACCGACACCAGCGGTACGGCGACCACCGCGCCGACCACGCCCGCCGCCACCGCCCCCGCGACCACCGAGATCGCCACGACCAGCGGGTGCAGCCGTACCGCCCAGCTCATCACCAGCGGATGCAGCAGATGCCCCTCGATCTGCCCGATGACCACGATCAGCGCGACGACGATCAGCGCGATCACCGGTCCCTTCGAGGCCAGGGCGACCACCGCCGCCACCGCCAGCGCCACGGGCGAGCCGATCAGCGGGATGAACGCCGCGAAGAACTCCAGCAGGGCCAGCGGCACGGCCAGCGGGACGCCCAGGACGTACAGGGCGATGCCGACCAGCACGGCGTTCGTCGCCGCGACCAGCACGATGCCGTGCGTGTAGCCGGTGAACGTCCGCCACGCCGCACGGCCCGCCACCTCCCAGCGCCCGCGCGCCGCCCTGCGCGGCAACTGGTCGCAGAACCACGCCCACATCCGGTCGCCGGAGTGGATGAAGAACACCGAGGAGAACAGCGCCAGCGCCAGCACCGTCAGCACCTCGACCAGATGGCTCGCACCGCTGACCGCCGTACTGACCAGCGTGGAGCGGTGGCTGGAGAGCCACTGCCCGAGCCTGGCCTGCAGATCGGTCAGCGCCTGCGGGTTGAGCCGCAGCGGCGGCTGCTCCAGCCACCGCTCGATGCGGTCCAGGCCGTCCCGGAACTCCCGCGCCAGCGTCGTGCTCTCGCCCGCCACCGCCTCGCCCACCAGGGCCAGCACCCCGAGGACGAGCGCGATCGAGCCGACCAGGGAGACGGCCACGGCCGTCGGACGCGGCAGCCCGCGCGCCACCACATCGGTGAGCGGCCGCACCAGTGCCGTGACGACCAGCCCGAGGAAGAGCGCCACGCCGATCTCGTGGAACCGGCCCAGCACGACGAAGACCCCGTACACGCCGACGGCCACGACGATCAGGCGCCACGTGTAGGCCGCGGCCGTGCGCAGGAGGGGTGACACCGGGGGCGGCTGCATTCCCACGAGGTACCACCGGGCGGCCGCCCGGCCACGCCCGCGGCCGGACTTTCGCCCGACCGGGGCCCGGCCGGACGACACGGGGCGCGGGGCCGTACGGGCGAATGGCGCGGGGCGTGCCGGTCCCCGGCGGACCGGGTGGTCGGCCGGGGCCGAGGATCGGCGCATGGGCTTCGTCGTGCCGGTCCTCTGCGCGCTGTTCGCCGCGCTCAGCAACGCGTTCGCCACGGTGCTCCAGCGGCGGGCCGCGCTGACCGTGCCGCAGTCCGAGGGGTTCCGCCCCGGGCTGGTCCTCGATCTGCTGCGGCGGCCGGTCTGGCTCGCCGGGATCCTCGCGGTGATCGCCGCGGGGGTGGGGCAGGCGGTGGCGCTGGCCACCGGGCCGCTGGCCCTCGTCCAGCCGCTGTTCGTCCTCGAACTGCCGCTCGCGCTGCTGATCGCCTCGCTGCTGACGCGGCAACGGCTGCCGGGTGCCCTGTGGCTGGCCGTGGCGGGGGTGGTGGCCGGGCTGGGCGTGGCGCTGGTGGCCGCCTCGCCCACGGGCAACCGTACGCACGTACCCCTGGACCGCTGGGTGCCGGCGCTCGCGGCGTGCGCCGGAGCCGTCCTGGCGCTGACGCTCGCGGGGCTGCGGCGGTCGCCCGGCCGGGCCCGCGCCGGGTGCCTGGGCGCGGCCACCGCCATCTGCTACGCGCTCACGGCGGCCCTGATGAAGTCGTCCATGCACATCCTCGACGAGCGGGGACTCGGCGGGTTCCTGACGAGCTGGCAGACGTACGCGTTCGGGGCGGCCGGGATCTGCGCGCTGCTGCTGCTCGAACACGCCATGCAGGGCGGCCCGCTGGTGGCCTCGCAGCCCGCACTGACCCTCGGCGACGCGGGCGTGAGCCTGCTGCTGGGCGTCCTGCTGTACGAGGAACGGCTGCGCGCGGGGTGGTGGCTGGCCCCGCAGCTGCTGGGCGTGGCCCTGATCGTGGCCGGGGTGTTCGCGCTGGCCCGGAGCGGAGCGGGGGCGCACTAGCAGGCGCCGGTGTCCGCGGCGGACCGCGCCGGGGCCGCCGGGCGGCGACGTCACGCGGGGCGCGGGCCCAGGGCCGGGAAGGCGAGGCGGACGGCGGCGACCAGCAGGACCAGCGCCAGCGGCGGGACGAGCAGCCAGTTCACCGTCCAGCCGGCCCCGACCAGCAGCGCGCCGGTCAGCCCGCCCGTGAACATCGCCAGCAGGGCGGCCGCGCGCGGCACCCAGGCCGCCGCACCGCGCCCGAACGTGGTGTCGTGACCGAGGAACGAGCCCACGAGCGCGGTCAGGGTACGGGTCACCAGCGTCGTCGGCACCCCGGGTACGCCGACCCGCATGGCCGTGACGTTGCGCAGGCCCATCGCGAAGGCCAGCAGGGCGGTCACCGCCAGGTGCCGGGGCGTGGGCGACCCGAACCGGGCGGTCAGCCCCCAGCCGACGGCGGCCGCGCCGGCGATCAGGACCGCCTCGCCGAGCAGCCCGAGGACGACCCACCGCCGGCCCCGTGCCGCGTACCGGGCCTCCACGCGCGCCCCGCACACCGCACCGACGGCGAAGGCGAGGAGGGAGACGGCGGGGCAGAGCGCGGGCAGGCCGCGCGCACCGGCGGCCCCGAACGAGAGGAACAGGACGTTCCCCGTCTGCATCGCGGTGAACACCGGTCCCAGGGCCAGCAGGCTGACCGCCTCGATCAGACCGGTCGACGCGGTCAGGACGACCATGCTGAGCGTGAGCGGGTGGCCGGGTTCCCTCATGAGCCCCGAGCGTGGCACGCGGGCACCGACGGGAGCCGCCGACACGCGTCAGGCGCCGCCGGTGTGATGGTTCCGGGGCCGTCCGGCGCACCGGCCGGCCTCGGACTATGCGTGCTGACGCGTGTAACTATCAGCCTGGCGAAGCCGGCCGGCGAGGAAGGCGACGCTCTCGGCGACGATGGGGGTGACGTCCGGGGCGCCGAGGAAGATGTGGTCCGCGCCGTCGACCGGACGGAGGGTGACGTCGCCGCCGGCGCCCTTCAGGGCGCTCGCCAGGACCTCGCTCTGGCTGTAGGGCACCAGGCCGTCCGCCGTGCCGTGGATCAGCAGGAACGGCGGCGGGACGGCGGGGCCCGCGTAGCTGACCGGGCTGGCGGTGCGGGCGAGCCCCTCGCGCTCCTCGGGGGCGCCGCCGAGCAGCGCCTCGAACGGGTTCGGGAACTCCGTGCCGGGCGGGGCGGGCGGCAGGGGGTGCGCGAGCAGCGGGGCGATCTCGGAGACGCCGTACCAGTCGACGACGGCCACGACGCCGCTGTCGCCGTCCGGCACCCCCTCGGTGCCCTCCAGGGCCATGCCCTGGTCGCCGTCCGGACGGACCAGCCCGGCGAGCGCGGCCAGGTGGCCGCCGGCCGACTCGCCCCACACCCCTATCCGGTCCGGGTCGACGCCGAGGACGCCGGCGAAGTGGCGGACGTAACGGATGGCGGCCTTCACGTCGTGCAGCTGGGCCGGGAACGGCGCTTCCAGGCTGTGCCGGTAGTCGATGCCGACCAGCGCGAGTCCGGCGCGCAGCACCGAGTCGTGCAGCAGCTCGACGGGCACGGTCGGCGGCGGGTAGCGGCGGTCGCCGTCCAGCCAGCCGCCGCCGTGGATCCAGACCACGGCCGGCACCGGGCCCTCGGCGGAGGCGGGCACGTGGACGTCGAGCAGGCGAGGCCGGTATCCGGGCGTGGTGGCGTAGGTCAGCCCGTCGAAGAACCGGGTCCCCGCCGGGTCGGTCCGCGCGGCGCCCGGCGCTCGGAAGGGCGGGGGCGGCCAGCTCAGGTCGAGCCCGGGGGGAAGGGTCTGGGTCATCGTCGCCTCGATTCGAAAGGGGCGGTGCGGCCGCGGCCGCGCGGCGCTGAGGTTGCCGCGATGTTACACGTGTAACATCGCCAGAGCGACCCTCCCTGTCACGGACCAGCGCAGTGGGTGTGCGGCAGCGGTGGGTGTGCGGCAGGGGTCGTGACGTCCTGGACGTGGTGACGGTCCGGTCCGCCGGGGCCGGGCAGCCGAGGTGAGCTCGAGCGCCCGGTGGTCAAGGGCTCCGTCGCTCGGCCTGCACCAGCCCCGTCTCGTACGCGGCGATCACCGCCTGGGCCCGGTCGCGTACGCCGAGCTTGCCGAAGACGGCCGTGATGTGGTTCTTGACCGTGGAGACGCTGATGTCCAGTTCCGCGGCTATGCCGGCGTTGTCCAGGCCGCAGGCGAGCAGGCGCCAGATCTCCACCTCGCGCGGGGTGAGTCCGGCGGGCGTCGTCGGGGCGGGCCGGGGCTCGCGCGGGGCCGACCGTACGTAGGTCGAGATCAGCCGGGTCAGCAGCCTCGGTGCGACGGCGGCCTCGCCGGTGTGGACGGTACGGACGGCCGCGATCAGCTCCTCGGGTGAGACGTCCTTGGGCAGGAAGCCGTAGGCGCCGGCACGCAGGGCGGCGACGACGTACTCGTCCATGTCGAAGGTGCTCAGCGCGAGGACCCGGGACCGTGGCCGGACCTCGGCCAGTCGCCCGGTGGCGGCCACTCCGTCGAGCACGGGCATCCGGATGTCCATGACCACCACGTCGGGGAGGAGCTGTTGGGCCAGGGCCACGGCCTCGGCTCCGTCCGCGGCCTCGCCGACCACCTCGATCCCCGGGTCGGGCGCCAGGATCAGGGCCAGGCCGCGCCGTACCAGCGGCTGGTCGTCGGCGATGAGCACGCGGATCATCGGCGGTGTTCCTCTCGGGACGTGTGAGGCGCGTGGATCGGGTGGGACGGGTCCGGCGCGTGGACCGGCTGCCGCGGGTCCTCGGCGGGTTCGGGGGCCGCCGGCACGGGGAGGCGGGCCGCGACCAGGAAGCCGCCGTCCTCGCGGGGTGCCGCCTCCAGGGTGCCGCCGTGCAGGGCGACGCGTTCCCGCATGCCGATCAGGCCGTACCCGCCGTGCCGGGCGGGCGTGCGCCGGCCGTCGCCGTCGCCGGGGCACTCGTTGCGGACCTCCACGGCGACCTCGTCCGGACGGTACGTCAGCCGGACCCGGGCGGGCGCGTTCCCGGCGTGCTTCCGGGCGTTGGTCAGGGCCTCCTGTACGACCCGGAACACCGTCAGCCCGACGGTGGGCGGCAGCGGTCGGGGCGGGCCGCTCACGGTGAACTCGGTGTCCGTCCCGGCGAGCCGGGACTCCGTGACGATCCGCTCCAGGTCCCCGGCCCCCGGCTGCGGGGCCGGCGGTACGGTCTCCGGTTCCTCGCCGGCCCGCAGCACGTCGAGCAGTTGCCGCATCTCCCCGAGGGCCAGCCGGCCGGAGCCCTCCAGGGTGACCAGGGCCTCGCGGGCGGCCTCGGGGTCGTGGCCGAGGTTGGCCCGGGCACCGCCGGCCATGAGCTGCATGGTGGTGATGTGGTGGGCGACGATGTCGTGCAGCTCCCGCGCGATGCGGCGGCGCTCCTCGGCCACCGCCCGCTCCGCGAGCAGGACCCGCTTGGCCGCGGCCTCCCGCTGCCAGCGTCTGACCACCAGGCCGGCGGTGACGACGAGCAGGGTGGCGCCCGTGTTGGCGAGGAGCGCGAAGCCGGAGTCGAAGGGCAGTCCGCCCTGGCCCAGGCTGGTCAGTGGCGCCGTCACGAGGGCGGCCCCCACCAGCACGGGCATCCGGCAGGCCACGGCGACCGAGTAGAGGGCGACGGTCGGGGTGAGGCCGAAGTGCGGGGGCACCGGGGCGCTCAGGTTCACCACGACGCCCAGCAGCAGGACCGCCGCGAGCGTCACCACCGGGTGACGGCGACGGGCCAGCAGGGCGAGTGACGAGGCCACCACGAGGAAGGCTGCCGCGACTTCCAGGGGAACGCCCTCGAACTGGGTGCCGAGGGCGAAGCCCGTGAGGTCCACGGCGGCCGCCCCGACCGCCACCAGCGCGTCGTTGCGCGACCACGTCAGCCTCTCGGCGCGCGTGCCCATCGTTCGGCCCCTTTCCCACGGACCGCCGTCGGGCTGCCCTCGTGGCCCCATTCTCACACCGGGGCGCACCTCGGACATCGACCCTCCGGTCCGGCCCCGACCAGGACCAGGGTCCTGGTCGGGGCCGGACCCCGGACTGTGGTCCCTGCCGCGGAATCCTCCTCCACCAGGACGTTTTCCCGCCCGGCCGCTGATGGTCTGGATACCGGCCGGGCGACCCCGGCCCGGTGACCCCACCGACCCCCCCACCGACCGTCCCCCCCCACTGATGACCAACCGGAGGAGAACAGTGATCCGCGCCCTGACGGGATGCTCGACGAGGAACCCATGGAAGGTGATCGCCCTCTGGGCCGTGCTGGGCATCGGTCTGACGATCCTGGGCCAGATGCTCGTCTTCCGCGCCACCCAGCCCGGCAACGACGGCTTCCTGCCCCCGTCCTACGACTCGGCGGCAGCGCTGCGGATCTCCGAGGAGAGCTTCGGGGCCCGGCCGGACTCCAACCCGCTGACGGTCCTGGTGGCGCGCGAGGACGGGGCGGCGCTCGCCGCGTCCGACGAGCGCAGCATCGAGGAGGTGTCACGGCGCCTGGCCCGGCAGGAGGTCGTCATGCCCAGGAACGAGGACGACCCGCCCTTCATGGAGGACCACTCCCAGATCCCCCGGGTCAGCGCCGGCATGACGGCCCCGGACCGGTCCTTCCGGCTGCTGTCCGTGGAACTGAAGGGCAATCCGCAGGATCCCGGCGTGCAGGGCACGTACAAGGAGTTCCGGGAGCGCGCGAGGGCCGCGTTCCAGGAGGCGGGCCTGCGCACCGGGTTCACGGGTGGCCTCGCCGCCGCGGTGGACGACGCCGACGCCGAGAAGACCCGGTCGGCGGTCGTCGGCGCGGTGGTGCTGGGTCTGATCGTGCTGCTCCACGTCCTGGTGTTCCGCAGCGTGTTCGCGGCGCTGCTGCCGCTCCTCGCGGTGTCGGTCATCGGCGGCGCGGCCGCCGGCGCGGTGGTCGTGGCCTCGATCGCCTGCGGTATCCGGCTGGCCCCGTCCACCCCCGGGCTGATCAACGTCGTACTGATGGGCATCGGCGTCGACTACTTCCTCTTCCTGCTCTTCCGCTTCCGCGAACAGCTGCGGAGCCACCCCGGGCAGGGCGGACGCGAGGCGGCCACCGAGGTCGCCGGCCGGGTCGGCACGGCGGTCACGTCGGCGGCCCTGACGATCGTCGCCGCCTTCGCCACTCTCGGGATCGCCTCCTTCGGACAGTTCCGGGTGCTGGGCCCGGCGATCGCGGTGTCGGTACTGGTGATGCTCCTGGGCAGCCTCACGCTGATGCCGGCGCTGCTGGCCGTGACGGGCCGGAGGATGTTCTGGCCGTCGCGCGCCCTCGAGCGCGTGCCGCGCGAGGGGGCGGCGGGCCGCCTCGGCCGGCTGACGGCCCGGCGTCCCGTGGCGCTCGTCCTGGCATCGCTGGTGCTGCTCGGCGCGCTGACGGCGGGTCTGGCCGGGATCCGCATGGACTACGGCCAGTCCGGCGCGGGCGGTGAGCGGACCGCCGCGGCAAAGACGGCCGCGGAGATCTCCAGGGCCCTGCCCGCCGGTGCCTCCGACCCGACGAGCGTGCTCGTCAGCACGAAGGACGGCGCTCCGCTCGGCGCGGAGCGCGTCGCCGGACTGGCTCAGGCGCTGGCCCGCGTGCCGGGGGTGGGCCAGGTCGCCCCGACCGTGCTGAGCGGGGACGGGAAGGCGGCCAGGATCGACCTGCTGCTGACCGTGGAGTCCGGCGGACAGCAGGCCCGTGACCTGGTCTCCGGACCCGTCCGGGAGACGGTACGGGCGAACCTGCCGACGGGGACGCAGGCCCATGTCGGCGGAACGGCGTCGGTGTTCGCGGACATCGCGGTGGCGGTCGACAAGGACCTCAGGGTCATCTTCCCGGTGGCGGCGGCGCTGATCGCCGTCATCCTGCTGGTGCTGCTGCGCAGCCTGCTCGCACCGGTGGTGCTGATGCTCGCCGTCGGGCTCGGCTTCGCGGCCACCCTGGGTGCGTCAGCACTGGTCTTCCAGCACGTGCTGGAGCGGCCGGGCGTGGACTTCACGCTTCCGCTGGTGCTGTTCCTGTTCGTGGTGGCGCTGGGCACCGACTACAACATCCTGATCAGCGACCGGCTGCGGGAGGAGATGGAACGGCCCGGCCCGGCCCGTGCGGCCGTGGCCCGCGCCGTACGGCACACCGCCCCGGCGATCGCGACGGCCGGACTGGTGCTCGCCGCCTCCTTCGGCAGCCTGGCGGTGAGCCCGCACGCCGGGACCCAGCAGACCGGTTTCGCCACGGCGGTCGGGATCATGCTGTCCGCCCTGCTCCTGTCCATCGTGCTGGTGCCGGCCCTGGCCGCGCTGCTCGGCCGCTCCCTGTGGTGGCCGCTGACACCGCGGGTGCACGGCGGCGAGCCCCGGGCGGCCCGGCCCGAGACCGAGCGGGTGCCGGTGGGGTGACCCACGCGCACGGACCCGCGTACACGGACCCGCGTACACGGAACCGCGTACACGGAACCGCGTACACGGAACCGCGCACACGGGCCGGGGCGCCCGGGACCTCGGCGGTCCCGGGCGCCCCGGCGCTCGCGGGGGACCGCCCGCCCGCGTCCGGCACGTCAGCAGGTCAGCACGCCTCGCGGAGGGCCGCATGAGCCGGACCGGGCTCACGGCGTGGGCGGCGTGCGGTGCCGGGGCGGGCCCGACCGTCCCGGCCGACGGGACAGGGCCCTGCGTTCCTCCTCGGTCAGCCCGCCCCACACGCCGTACGGCTCACGCGTGCGCAGCGCGTGGTCCAGGCAGGCCTGCCGGACCGGGCAGCGCGCGCAGACGCGCTTGGCCGCCTCGTCGCGCCCCTCGCGGTCCTCGCCGCGCTCGCCCGCCGGGTGGAAGAAGCGGCCGGGGCCCAGGGCGCGGCAGGCCGCCCCCGACTGCCACTGCCAGTGCTGGAGGACGGCTCCCGGGAGCCGTGCCACGTCGCTCATCGCGCATCCTCTCGGTCGAGTGAACTGAAGTGATGTGAACCGGAACGAAGCCGGAATTGCTGGGACGGACTGCGTCTGACCGTTCCATCGGGGTTGAAACATGCGGATTGTGACGGGGCGTCATGTGAAATTTCTACTCCTTCGGACTGATGCGTGACGGCGCCCGGATCGTCCTCCGGGACGATGGGCCGCTCACGCGGCGTCCCGAGAATTGAGGTGTTGAAGATCATTTGACGCCCCAACGGGCCGACCTACAGGAGCCGCAGGTGCACCCCACGCACCCCGACCGACTCGACCACGCCGACAGCTCTGAAGACCCCGCCCGCCGGCAGCGGACCCCGCGCGCGGGGCGCCGCGTCCGCCACGCCGCCGCCGCGGCCACCGTCGTCCTCGCCCTGCTGACCGCCGCCGCCCCGGCCGCCTCGGCCGCCACGGCCCCGGCCGCCGACTCCGCGACGTCCGGCACGTTCACCGCCGGGGCCGCCGGCGGCCTGGAGCGCAAGGCGCTCGACGCGAGCCTGCGCGCCGTCCACGACGCCGGGGTCTACGGCGTCTACGCCGCCGCACGTGACGGCGGCGCGCGGTGGAACGGCGCCGCGGGTTTCGCCGACGTCGTCACCCAGCGGCCCACCCGCCCGGACCTGCGGCACCGCGTCGGAAGCGTCACCAAGTCCTTCACGGCCGTCGCCGTCCTCCAGCAGAGCGCGAAGGGCCGCATCGGCCTCGACCGGCCCATCGGGGACTACTTGCCCGAACTGGTCCCCGGCGAGCGCGGCCGCAAGATCACCGTACGTATGGTGATGAACCACACCAGCGGCATAGCCGACTACATCGGGGAAGCCTTCCCCTCCCTGAAGGCCGGCAGCACCAGCAGCCTGGACGACGAGCGCCACCGCACGATCACGCCCACCGAGCTCGTCAACTTCGGCGTGGCCCTGCCGCAGTACTTCGAACCCGGCACCGACTGGGCGTACTCGAACACCAACTACATCCTGCTCGGCGAACTGCTGCGCAAGGTCACCGGCCAGGACCCCGAGCAGGTCATCACCCGCGACGTGATCCGAAAGGCCGGGCTGCGTGACACCTACTTCCCGGGCGCGGCCGCGAAGATCAAGGGCCCGCACGCCAAGATGTACGACAACTGGTTCGGCCTGATCGACCCGCCGCGTGACTACAGTGAGTACAACATGACGTGGGCCGGCACCGCGGGCGCGCTGATCTCCACCACGCAGGACCTCAACAGCTTCTACCGCCAGCTGATGGGCGGCGGCCTGCTTCCCGCCGCCCAGCTCCGCGAGATGCGGACGACGTGGCCCGTGAAGGCCCCGGACGGCACGCTCATCATGAACTACGGCCTCGGCATCTTCTCCGTGGACACCTCGTGCGGCCCCGCCTGGGGTCACAACGGGGCCGTCTTCGGTGCCGGCACGGAGTCGTACTCCAGCGCGGACGGCCGGCGGCAGGTCAGCATCGGCTACAACCTGATGAAGTACCAGCGCTTCGACGACCAGATGAAGATGATTCCGCACCCCGCCGACGCGGCGCTGCAGAAGCTGACCGACCAGGCCCTGTGCGGGACCGCCGCGCCCGCCCCCGCCCCCGCTCCGGAGAAGCCGAAGACCCCGCGCACGGCGCCCCAGGTCGCTCCGGAACTCATCGACGGCCTGCGCAGGTGACGCCTCCTCGGAAGGCTGGCGGCAAGGGAGCGTAGGGGGCCGTACGTCAGCGGGCCGTACGTCAGCGGGGCCGGGCCGTCGCGACGGGTCGCGCCGCCAGCAGCAGCGCGATGTCGTCGGGGCGGTCGGTGGCCTGCCCGGCCTCGCTGATCAGGCGGTCCGCCGTCTCCGCCAGCCGGCCCGGCCCGGCGTCGACGAGCACCTTGCGAAGGTTCTCCACGCCCAGGTCGATGTCGATCCCCGGCTGCTCCACCAGCCCGTCGGTGTACAGCGCCAGCACCGAACCCGGCTCCAGCAGCAGCTCGGTGACCGGGTACACCGCCTCCCCGTCCACCCCCAGCACCACCCCGCCCGGCAGGTCCAGTACGTCGGCCGTGCCGTCCGGGGCCCGCAGCAACGGCTGGGGGTGACCGGCCCGTACCGCCTGCGCCCGCCCCGTCACCGGGTCGAGGAGTACGTAGCAGCAGCTCGCGAACTGGCCCGGATCGAGGTCGATCAGCAGCTGGTTCGTCCCCGACACCACCTGCTGCGGAGTGTTCCCGCTCAAGGCGAAGGCCCGTACGGCGCTGCGCAGCTGGCCCATCGTCGCGGCCGCCGCCACCCCGTGGCCCTGGACGTCCCCGATGACCAGGACCAGCAGGCCGTCCCTGGTCTCGATGACGTCGTACCAGTCGCCGCCCACGTCCATGCCCTCCGTGCCCGGCAGGTACCGGCCGACCGTCTCGACCTTCTCGTGCACCGGCAGCCGGCGCGGCAGCAGCGCCGACTGCAGTCCGCGGGCGAGGGCCGACTCGGTGTCGTAGCGCTGCGCCCGCTCCAGCGCCTGCGCGATCAGCCCGGCGAGCGCCGTGAGGACCGTACGCTCCTCCGGGCTGAACCCGCGCGGGGCGTCGAACCCGAGGATGCAGGACCCCACCGGCCGGCCCGAGGCGATCAGCGGCAGGAACGCGCGGGCGCCCACGTGGGCGTCGAGCGGGATGCCCGGGTAGGCGTCGGCCAGCTGCTCCATGGACTCGAAGAAGATCGGCCGGCCGGTCGTCAGCGTCTCGACGCCCGGCAGCCGTACGTCCAGGCCCACCCCGTCGAAGCGGTCCAGGAAGCCGGTGGGGAAGCCCGTCTCCCAGGCGAGATGGAGGTGCTGCTCGCCGAGCAGGTAGATCGCGAGCTGACGGCCGCCGAAGGCGGGCAGCAGCTCCTCGGTGACCACCGCCGACACCTGGCGGGCCGTGACGGCCTCCGTCAGCGCGATGGCGAGCGCGACCGGCCGGTACAGCGCCGTCGCCCGGTCGGCGGGGGAGCCGAGGCCCCCGCCGGGCCGCATCACCGACTCCGGCGCGTACACCGGCTGCTCGGCGGGAGACAGCTGGACCGTCACGCCGGTCCGGTCGGCGTGCAGGGTGACCGACTGCCAGGCGCCGGAGGGGTGGCGGGCCAGAAACGTCACGGCGTCACCGGACATGAACGCGGCCCGGAAGTGGTCCTCGTGCGCGGGACCGCCGAGCCAGGGCAGCTCCTGCCACAGCACCCGGCCGGTCAGGGGACCGCCGAGCAGGTCGACGGCGCTGCGGTTGGCGAAGACGACCCGGCCGAGCCGGTCGAGCCCGACCAGCGCCTGCGGCAGCCGGTCGGTGGCGTCGTCGGACCGGGACCGCAGCACCGCCCCGCTCACGTGGTGACCGGCGGCGGGCACGAGCTCCAGGGCCCGGGCCTCCCCGGGGACGCCGCGCACGGGCAGGGTGCGAGCCGTCCGGGCGCGCACGGGCTGGGCGCGCACGGGCTGGGCGCGGGCGGACGGGCGCCGGGCCGCGTGCACCTCCTGCTCGGCGGCGAGCAGGCCGGCCGCCGTCCGGATGCCGAAGACGTCCTCGGCGTCCCAGCCGGCGGTCAGCGCCGCCGGGGGCGCCTCGTCCGCGTTCCACGTCACGGGCGTGAGCGATGTCAGGGGCGGGGGTAGGGGCGGGGCCGGGGCGCTCAGCGGGAGCTGGAAGCACAGGGGGTCCTCGTCCCAGGCCACGCGGACGCCCTCGGCCGAGAGCCGGTCCAGGGTCCGTGCCAGCCGGGTGGCTATGCCGTGCAGCCGCTGCCGGTCCGACGGGCCCACGGGACGGCCGGGCGTGGCCGGCCGCAGCACCATGAGCACCCCGAACCGCGCGCGGCCGGCCACCAGCGGCTCGAACAGGGAACCGAACGGATACGGCAGGCCGGCCATGAGCTGCGGGAAGCGCCGCATGGCGGCCTCCGCGTCGGGCAGGTGGACGGGCTGTCCCGTGCGGTGGACCTCGGCGACGGGGAAGGGGCGGTTGGCGTGCATACGCCACCAGGGACGGAACAGCGTTCCCGGCAGTCCCGTCAGTACGGCCAGCCTCAGCAGCCCCGGGGTCCCGGAGGGCAGATAGACACCGCCCGCGAACCCGTCGACGGCTTCGACCGCGTCGACCGTGGCCCGGGCGAGTACCAGCGCCGGCTCGTCCGGTCTGCCCGTCACACAGACAGCATGCGCCAAGGTCGCCACGGCCCGCATGCCGGACGTCCGACGGCTCGGCGGTCTAGTCGCCGGGACGCCCCCACCCGGAGCCCGGGCCCGCGTACGCGCCGGTGCGCACGCCCCGGCCGACGCCGCCGGGCCCGCCCCGGCCGACGCCGCCGGACCCCCGCCACCAGTTCCTCCGCCCCGCCGGTGGCCGCCGGCCACCGCCCCGTACGCCGTACGGACTGACCCGAACGCGTCCCTCGTCCGGGGGACGGCCGGCCGCTCCGGCGGCCTCCCGGCGGCCGCTGGGGGAGGCTCGCCGTATGCAACAGCAGTACGACACGGCGACGAGCACGGCGGGGTTCACGGCCGCCGACAAGTTCACCCTCCGTATGGCCCTCGACGCCCTCGGCGGCGTGAAAGGGCTCGACACCCTCGATCTCGCGTGCCGCCACGGGCACACCACTCGTCTGCTGGCGAGCGGCGGAGCCCGCCGGGCCGTGGGCGTCGACAACTGTCCCGAACGCATTCGCCGGGCCAGGGCCCACCCCGGCGACGACGCCGGGGCCGAGGCCATCGAGTACGTGGTCGCGGACGCGGCGGCCGGGATGCCCAGGCTCGGCCCCTTCGACCTGGCCACCGCCGTCTACCTGTTCAACCACGCGCACGACCGGACCACCCTGCACACGATGTTCCGGGCGATCCGCACCAACCTGCGCCCCGGCGGCCGGCTGCTGGCGATCGTCCCGAACCCGGGAGCCTTCCCACTGGTCGACTGGTCCCCCTACGGGGTCCGCATCCTCGACCGGCTCCGGGACGGCGACGAGGACGCACCCCTGCTGCGGGCACAGTTCGTCAACGGCGCACCCGAACCGTTCGAGTTCCGCGAGTGGGCGCACGCCGACTTCGCGGAGGCCGCCGTCGACGCCGGCTTCACGACGATCGGCTGGCAGCCCGCCCGCACCCCGCCCGCCTGCGAGGTGCGCGACGAGGCGTACTGGGCCGCCTACCGCAGCGCGCCGGTGAGCTCGCTGATGTCGTGCGTGGCCTGACCGAAGATTCAGTCAGGCCGTGGGTCGCCCCTGCGTCCTGCCCGAAAATTCAGTCAGGGCGATCCCGGCTGACCGAAAAATCGGTCAGCCGGCCGGTCGCGGCCGCTGCGCCCCCGGCCAGACCTCAATCTGCCGCCGCCGCGCCCCCCGGCCCGCCCTCACTCCGCCGCCGTCGACCGGACGATGCCCACGATCCGCTCCCGCGCCGCCCGTCCCTCCGGTACCGGCAGCAGCGGGTACACGTGCGGCAGCCCGGTCTCCTCGTGGTACTCCACCTCGACCCCGTCCGCCCGCGCCCGCCGTAGCAGCTCGCGGCTGTCCGTCGTCAGCACGTCCCGCGTGCCCGTGAACACCGTGATCGGCGCCAGCCCCGCGAACGTGCCGTGCAGCGGGCTCACGCGCGGGTCGTCCGCGGCCAGCGTGCCCGCGTACAGCCGGCCCGCCTCCAGCAGCCCCGGCCGCGCCAGCATCGGGTCCTCCGGCTCGATCGCCGCCTGGTCCGGATGGCTCATCGACACGTCCAGCCACGGCGAGATCAGCACGATCCGCGAAGGCTGCGCCCCCGTCCGGTCCCGCAGCCGCTGTGCCGCCGCCAGCGCGAGCCCCGCACCCGCCGAGTCCCCGATCAGGATCGTGCCCCCGGCCCCGCCGCCCGCGATCAGCCCGCTCAGCAGGTCCGTGGCGACCGGGACCGTCCGGTCGGCGGTACCGCGCGGCGCCAGGATGTACGCCGGAACCACACAGTGCGCCCGGGCCTCGGTCACCAGCGTCCGTATCAGCGACCAGTGCGGCCGCACCAGCTCGTCGATGAAACCGCCGCCGTGCACGTACAGCACCCGCGCCGCCGGCTCGCCGCCGCGCGGCTGGGCGTCGTACACCGGCCACGCCCCCACGAACGTACGCGAGACGTCCGCGACCTTCCCGAGCGAGCGCGGCGGCAGGTGCGAGGCCGGCCGGCGCGCGGACTGCGCCACCTTCGCCCGCACCGCCTCGGCACTCGCGAACCGTCTTCGCCGCCCCGCCGCGATCAGCGCGGCCGACAGCGCACGACTGCGCAGACTCGGCACGACGCCACCTCCCCATCCCTGCCCGACCCCTGGATCCGGACCCGGCCGCACCGGTCCTCGTCCCGGCGTGGCTCGATCCATGCCCCAGCCGCTGTCCGGGGCACGTGAGGAGCATAGGCGTGAAGCTGCGCTGTCGACCCGCTTAAGAAATCCTCGATGGACTGATCACTGCAGCTCTCGGCACATTGGTCCCCGTCCGACGCGTCGCACCGGCACCCCTGGTCGCGCGCGCCCCTCCCATGCCTGGAGCCACCCATGAAGGCACTCGTCAAGCACAAGGCCGAGCCCGGACTGTGGCTCATGGACGTGCCCGAGCCCGAATACGGCCCCGGCGACGTGCTCATCAAGGTGCTGCGCACCGGCATCTGCGGAACGGACCTCCACATCCGCGCGTGGGACGGCTGGGCGCAGGGCGCGGTCAAGACCCCGCTGGTCCTCGGCCACGAGTTCGTCGGCGAGGTCGCCGCGGTCGGCGCGGACGTCCGGGACATCGAGACCGGCGCGCTGGTCAGCGGCGAGGGCCACCTGGTCTGCGGCAAGTGCCGCAACTGCCTGGCCGGACGCCGTCACCTGTGCCGCAGCACCGTCGGCCTCGGCGTCGGCCGGGACGGCGCGTTCGCCGAGTACGTCGTCCTGCCCGCCCAGAACGTCTGGGTGCACCGCACCCAGGTGGACCTCGACGTGGCCGCGATCTTCGACCCGTTCGGCAACGCCGTGCACACCGCCCTGTCCTTCCCGCTCGTCGGTGAGGACGTACTGATCACCGGCGCCGGCCCGATCGGCATCATGGCCGCCGCCGTGGCCAAGCACGCCGGCGCCCGCAACGTCGTCATCACCGACGTCAGCCCCGAGCGCCTGGAGCTGGCCCGCAAGGCCGGTGCCACCCTGGCACTGGACGTCTCCCACGCCACCATCGCCGACGCCCAGGCCCAGCTCGGCCTGCGCGAGGGCTTCGACATCGGCCTGGAGATGTCCGGCCGCGCCGAGGCCATGCGCGACATGATCGACAACATGACGCACGGCGGCCGCATCGCCATGCTGGGCCTGCCGGCGAAGGAGTTCCCCGTCGACTGGGCGAAGGTCGTCACGTCGATGATCACCATCAAGGGCATCTACGGCCGCGAGATGTTCGAGACCTGGTACGCGATGACGGTGCTGCTGGAGGGCGGCCTCGACCTCAGCCCGGTCATCACCGGCCGCTACTCGCACCGCGACTTCGAGGCCGCCTTCGACGAGGCCGCCACGGCCCGCAGCGGCAAGATCATCCTGGACTGGACGACGGCGTAGGGGGCCGTCCGGCCCGCTCGGCCGGACCCCCTTCCCGTGGTCGCCCCCGACCACCTGTCCCGGCCGGGCCCCGCACCACCCTCCCCCCTCCGCGGGGCCCGGCCCCACCTCCGTACGCAGTCCCCTCCCTCCCTCTCCCTCCTGGCCTCCGGCCGCACCGCCGCACAAGGAGAAAGCGAAGCCCATGTTCGAGTCCGTACGCGATGACCTGCGCAGCACCCTCGACGAGATCCGCGCAGCCGGTCTGCACAAGCCCGAGCGCGTCATCGGCACCCCGCAGAGCGCGGCCGTCGCCGTGACCGCGGGTGGCACCCCCGGCCAGGTCCTCAACTTCTGCGCCAACAACTACCTGGGCCTGGCCGACCACCCCGAGGTCGTCGCCGCCGCCAAGGAGGCGCTGGACCGCTGGGGCTACGGCATGGCGTCCGTCCGCTTCATCTGCGGCACCCAGGAGGTCCACAAGGAGCTCGAGGCGCGCCTGTCGGCGTTCCTCGGCCAGGAGGACACGATCCTCTACTCCTCCTGCTTCGACGCCAACGGCGGCGTCTTCGAGACCCTCCTCGGCCCCGAGGACGCGGTCATCTCCGACGCCCTCAACCACGCCTCGATCATCGACGGCATCCGCCTCTCCAAGGCCCGCCGCTTCCGCTACGCCAACCGCGACATGGCCGACCTGGAGCAGCAGCTCAAGGAGGCCGTCGACGGCGGCGCCCGGCGCAAGCTGATCGTCACCGACGGCGTCTTCTCCATGGACGGCTACGTCGCCCCGCTCCAGGAGATCTGCGACCTCGCCGACCGCTACGACGCCATGGTCATGGTCGACGACTCGCACGCCGTCGGCTTCACCGGCCCCGGCGGGCGCGGTACGCCCGAGCTGCACGGTGTCATGGACCGCGTCGACATCATCACCGGCACCCTCGGCAAGGCCCTCGGCGGCGCCTCCGGCGGCTACGTCGCCGCGCGCGCGGAGATCGTCGAGCTGCTGCGCCAGCGCTCGCGCCCGTACCTGTTCTCCAACTCCCTCGCGCCGGTCATCGCGGCGGCCTCGCTGAAGGTTCTCGACCTGCTGGAGTCGGCCGGCGACCTGCGCGAGCAGCTCGCGGCCAACACCAAGCTGTTCCGCACGAAGATGACCGAGGCCGGCTTCGAGATCCTGCCCGGCGACCACCCCATCGCCCCGGTCATGATCGGTGACGCGGCGGAGGCGGGCCGGATGGCCGAACTGCTGCTGGAGCGCGGCGTGTACGTGATCGGCTTCTCCTACCCCGTGGTCCCGATGGGCCAGGCGCGCATCCGCGTCCAGCTGTCGGCCGCGCACTCGACGGCGGACGTGGAGCGGGCGGTCGCCGCCTTCGTCGACGCCCGCGCGGCACTGGGCACGACCGCAGGCTGAGACAATGGCGGGGTGATCGACCCCCGCCGGCTGCGCATCCTGCGGGCCGTGGCGGACCACCGTACGGTGACCGCCGCGGCCGCAGCCCTGTACCTCACCCCCTCCGCCGTCTCCCAGCAGCTCGCCGCGCTGGAGCAGGAGACCGGGCACGTACTGCTCACCCGCAGCGGCCGCGGGGTACGGCTCACCGCGGCCGGGGAGATCCTGCTGGGCCACGCCCACGAGGTGCTGGCCCAGCTGGAGCGGGCGGAGGCGGAACTCGCGGCGTACGCGGGCGGCGCCGCGGGCGAGGTCACCGTGGCGGCCTTCGCCACGGGCATCGCCGAGGTCCTCGCCCCGGCGATCGCCCGGCTGGCGCTGGACCACCCGGGCCTGCGGCTGCGGGTCCGCGACGCGGAGGGCGACCAGAGCCTGCGGATGCTGCTGGACGGCGAGGCGGACGTCGCGCTGGCGGTCGAGTACCGGGGCGGTCCCGGTTCGGACGACGCCCGCCTGTCGGTGGTCCCGCTGTACGCCGAACCGTTCGACGCCGTGCTGCCCGTGGGGCATCCCTTGGCGTCGCTGCCCGAGGTCTCGCTGGCGGAGCTGGCGGACAGCGAGTGGATCGGGCAGTACCCGGGCAATCCGTGTCACGACGTGACTCTGCTCGCCTGCGAACTGGCGGGCTTCCAGCCCCGGTTCGTCCACTCGTCGGACGACTTCCGCGCGGTGGTCGCCCTGGCGGGCGCGGGCGCGGGGGTGGCACTGGTCCCGCGGTCGGCGCTGCGCGGCATGGACCTCAAGGAAGTCCAGATCCGCCCGGTGACGGGCCCCTTGGCCACGCGCCGGGTCTTCGCGACGACCCGCAGGGGAGCGCAGACGCACCCGCTGATCGCACCGGTACTGGAAGCGCTGAGAGCGGCGGCGGAACGGCTGCCGACGCACTGAGCGGGGCCGGGGGTTGGGCTTCGGCGGGCGGTGATGCCCCTTGTCCCCTTGACGTTGGGCGTTGTGGGGGTTCCGGGGTCATCCCGTCAGTCCTCACTGTCCTTCCGTGCCGTGCCGGCCTGTCAAGAGCGCTCCTTCGTCGCGTCGCTTCGCGATTCCGCTTCGCTCCACTCCTGACAGGCCGTCCCGTCCCGGAAAGACAAGGACTGTCGGGACGCCCCCGAAAGAACGGGAGGTCGGCACTCCACCAAGGCGAGGGGTTCCAAGGCCCGCCCAGTGGCCCGGCCAGTCCGTTTCCCGTCCACGCCAGGTGCGGAAGCCACCGAAGGCAAGGGGCGCGCCCGATCGCTACGCGCTCCTGCCGTCTCAGCGGCCCCGGCCCGGCCGTGGCCGGACATAGGCCGCCATCGATCGCTACGCGCTCCTGCGATCACGCGTCTGCGGCCCGGTTTGGGGCTGGGAAGGCCATTGCAGGAGCCCCGAGTCCTCCGGGATCCCCCCAAGCCCCCTCGGGAGCCTTCCGGGGGCGAAAGGTGCGGGATGTTGGCACTGGCGGGAGGTCATCTGATCCACTCCGCCCGAGAGCCTCTCCAGAGCCCACAGAATGCCTGGATTGCCCCACTATGGTGGCCGCTCCCGGGCTGGCACTCCCACTGACTGCCCGCCGCATATCGCCAGACGGGGATCAGACGCCTGAGGGAGCAGCCAGCGGCAATCCGAGGCGGCCTATGTCCCGCCACAGGCGGGCCGCACCCGCTATGCCGGCCGAAGCGCGTAGCGATCCGGCGCGCCCCTTGCCTTCGGTGGCTTCCGCACCTGCCGCTGGGGGGACGGACTGGCCGGGCCACTGGGCAGGCTCTTGGAACCCCCGGGCATGGGAAAGCCCCGACCTCCCGTTCTTTCGGGGGCGTCCCGACAGTCCTTGTCTTTCCGGGACGGGACGGCCTGTCAGGAGTGGAGCGAAGCGGAATCGCGCAGCGACGCGACGAAGGAGCGCTCTTGACAGGCCGGCCCGGCACGGAAGGACAGTTAAGGACTGACGGGATGACCCCGGAACCCCTCCAACGCCCAACGTGAAGGGGACGAGGGGCATCGGCGTCCGCCGGAGCCGGGCTTCGGGCGCTGATCGCCCTACACCCTCACCACCTCCACCCCCGCCCCCTCGAACGCCGCCGCTCCGGCATCGGTCAGGCCGCGGTCCGTGACCAGGACGTCCACCGTCCTCGTGGGGCAGATGCGGGCGAACGCCCTGACGCCCAGTTTGCTGGAGTCCGTGGCCACGACGACCCGGCGGGCCCGCGCGCACAGCAGGCGGTTGACCGCCGCCTCGTCCTCGTGGCGGGTGGCCGCACCGTCCCCGGGCTCGAAGCCGTCGACGCCGAGGACCGCCGTGTCCACCGTGATCTGGTCCAGGACGCCCATCGCCAGCGGGCCCGTCAGCTCGAAGGACTGGGGCCGGGCGACACCCCCCGTGAGGACGATCTTGAACTGCGGGCGGACCGCCAGCTCGCCCGCGATGTTCAGGGCGTTCGTCACCACCGTCAGCGCCGGCGGTGCCAGGTCCGCCAGGTCCGCGCGGGCCGCCAGGGCGCGGGCCACCTCGGTGGTCGTGGTGCCCCCGGTCAGGCCGACCACCTCGCCGGGGTCGACGAGATCGGCCACCGCCTCGCTGATGCGGCGCTTCTCCGCGGCCCGGCGCGAGGTGCGGTAGCGCAGCGGCAGTTCGTAACTCACCCCGTGCAGCACCGCTCCGCCCCGGGTGCGCACCAGCATCTGCTGCTCGGCCAGCTGGTCGAGGTCGCGGCGGATCGTGGCCGCCGACACGCCGAGCTCGGCCGCCGCCGCGTCGACCTCCAGCCGGCCCCGGTCCACCAGCAGACCCAGCAGCGCCTGCCAGCGCGCCTCCCGCGACAGCGACATGACGTTCGGTCCTCCCAGCTCGTACGTATGACCGTACGCATGACATTACGCGCGACATCCGCCGGGCCGATCCTCCCCGGGATGCTTGAAGTTGCGTGAAACTCCTCGATAATTCGCAGGAAAACGCACCGCACGCCCGAAGCACCCCACCGCACTCGCACAGGGAGCCGGCATGAGTCATGTCGCGTACGAGCTGAGCACACAACCCGCCTGCTGGGAACGGGCCGCCGAACTGGCCCCGGCCCGGCGGACCGTGCTTCCGCAGCCCGGGGAGCGCACCGCCATCGTCGGCTGCGGCACCTCGTACTACATGGCCCAGGCGGCCGCCGCGCTCCGCGAGGACGCCGGCCACGGCGAGACCGACGCCTTCCCCGCCTCCGAGTTCCCCCGCCACCGCCGCTACGACCGGGTCCTCGCCCTCACCCGCTCCGGTACGACCACCGAGGTCCTGGACCTGCTGGCCGGACTGCGCGACGCCGGCGTCCGCAGTACGGCCGTCACGGCCGACCCCGCCACCCCGGTGACGGGCCTCGCCGACGACCTCGTCGTCCTCGACTTCGCCGACGAGGAGTCCGTCGTACAGACCCGGTTCGCCACCACCGCGCTCACCCTGCTGCGCGCCCACGTCGGCGCGCACACGGCCGCGGTCGCCGACGACGGACGCGCCGCGCTCGCCGAGCCGCTGCCCGCGGGGCTGGAGGACTGCGGGCAGTTCACCTTCCTCGGCCGCGGCTGGAGCGTCGGCCTCGCCCACGAGGCCGCGCTGAAGATGCGCGAGGCCTCGCTGTCCTGGTCGGAGTCCTACCCGGCGATGGAATACCGGCACGGCCCCATCAGCGTCTCCGGACCCGGCACCGTCACCTGGGCGGTCGACGCGGCGCCCGAGGGGCTGGCCGAGCAGGTGCGCGCGACCGGCGCCCATTGGGTGGGCGGGCGGCTGGATCCGCTGGCCGAGCTGGTACGCGTCCACCGGCTGGCGGTGGCCGTCGCCGCCCGGCAGCAACTGGACCCCGACCGGCCGCGGCACCTGACGCGCTCGGTGATCCTCGGCGCGGGTGAGGAGGCGGTCCGATGAGCCTGGTCCGCACCGGTGACCTCGTCCTGGAGGCGGTCGCCGCCGGGCGCGCCGTCGCCGCGTTCAACATCATCACCCTGGAGCACGCCGAGGCCGTCGTCACCGGCGCGGAGCGCACCGGATTGCCGGTGGTCCTCCAGCTGAGCGAGAACGCCGTGAAGTTCCGCGGCGGGCAGCTGCTGCCGATGGCGCGTGCCGCGGCCGCCTGCGCCGAGGCGGCCGCCGTCCCCGTCGGCCTCCACCTGGACCACGTCAAGAGCCCGGACCTGCTGCGCCAGGCCGCCGACGCGGGCTTCGGCTCGGTGATGTACGACGCGGCGCACCTGCCGTACGGCGAGAACCTGGAGACCACCCGCTCCGCCGCCGACTGGGCGCACGCCAACGGACTGTGGATCGAGGCCGAGCTGGGCGAGGTGGGCGGCAAGAACGGGGCCGCCCCGCTGGACCCGCACGCACCGGGCGCGCGGACCGACCCGGACGAGGCGCGCCGCTTCGTCACCGACTCCGGGGTGGACGCGCTGGCCGTGGCGATCGGCAGCACCCACGCGATGACCACCCGCACCGCCGCCCTGGACCACGCCCTGCTGGCCCGGCTGGCCAAGACCGTGGACGTGCCGCTGGTCCTGCACGGCTCCTCCGGGCTGCCGGACGCGGAGCTGGCCGCGGCCGTCGCCGGCGGCATCCGGAAGGTGAACATCGGTACGGCTCTGAACGTGGCGATGACCGAGGCCATCCGCACCCACCTGACCCCGGCCGACCCCCGCCCGTACCTGACGGCGGCCCGCACGGCGATGGCGGCGACGGCCGCGGCTATGCTCTCGGCCTTGAACTGAGGCCGTCCGGGGCCGGAACCGAGGACGGGGTCGAGGGGGGCTGACGGGAGATGGGGCACGGGCGCGGGGCCTACGGGCGACGTGAGATACCGGTGCTGCTGGGCGGACTGGTGCTCCTGCTGTCCGGCGGCGCGGCCGGATGCGCGGCGGGTACGGACAGCGGCCGGGACGGCGTGAACAAGGACCACCTGCGGGTGCGGACCGACCCCGAGCCGCTGCGCCGGCGGTTCGGGGTCCTCGGGGAGCTCTCCGAGCCGCACTGGCTCGGGTACGACGTCGACGGGGCCGGCAAGCGGACGCTCGTGCCCGGGCCGGACTCCCGGATCCGGCTGGTCGGGTCGGCCCGGCTGCCGAAGGGTGCGGTGGCGGCCGCCCTGGCCGCCGGCCGCGATCGCCAGGAGCCCTTCGAACCGGCGGCCCTGACCGACGTCCCCGAGCCGCTGCGCGCGTCCGTACCGGCGGGAGCGCGGTGGCTGCACAGCGCGTCGTACGACGTACGGGTCCTCGCGCCGGGCCCGCAGACCGAGGTGAACGCGACCGCCGACGGACGGTTCCTGCTGGACGAGGAACGCGACCTGGTGTGGTTCGACGCGGTGTTCGTGTACGCCTGAACGGGGCCGGGCCGGGCCGGCCGTGCCCCGCCCCTTCCGGATTCTTGGAACAGGTTCTAATCTGCCCTCCGCCAGCGACGCGACGGACCGCGAGACTCCCGGAGGGGCCGTGCACCTCGAATACACGCCTGAGCAGCAGCAGTTGCGCGCCGCGCTGCGTGCCTACTTCGCCGAGCTGGTGCCCGAGGACGTCCACGCCCGGTACGGCGACCCCGCCGCCCAGAAGCGGTTCTACCGGGACACCATCCGCCGGCTCGGCGCCGACGGCTGGCTCGGCGTGGGCTGGCCCGTGGAGTACGGCGGGCGCGGTATGACGCCGATGGACCAGTTCATCTTCTTCGACGAGGCCGCGCAGGCCGTCGTACCGCTGCCGCTCATGGCCCTGAACACCGTCGGGCCGACCCTCATGCAGTTCGGCACGGACGAGCAGAAGTCGTACTTCCTGCCCCGCATCCTCTCCGGCGAGATCGACTTCGCGATCGGCTACAGCGAGCCGGACGCCGGGACCGACCTCGCCGCCCTCAAGTGCAAGGCCGTGCGCGAGGGCGACGAGGAGAGCGGCACGTACGTGGTCAACGGGCAGAAGATCTGGACCACCAACGGCGACACGGCCGACTGGGTCTGGCTCGCCGTCCGCACCGACCCGGACGCGCCCGCGCACAAGGGCATCACGATGCTCCTGGTGCCCACCTCCGACCCCGGATACTCGTGCACGATCATCAACACCCTGGCCTCGCACGACACCACCGCCAGCTACTACGAGGACATCCGTGTCCCGGCGAGCCGCCGGGTCGGCCAGGAGAACAAGGGCTGGCGCCTGATCACCAACCAGCTCAACCACGAGCGCGTCACCCTCGCCGCCCACGGCACCATGGCCATCCGCGCCTTCCACGACGTCCAGCGCTGGGCGGCGAGCACCAAGCTCGCCGACGGCCGCCGCGTCATCGACCTCGGCTGGGTCCGTGGCCGCCTGGCCCGCGTCCACGCCCGCCTCGACGCGATGAAGCTGCTCAACTGGCAGATGGTGGGTGCCGTCCAGGACGGCACCCTCACCCCGCAGGACGCCTCCGCGGTGAAGGTCTACGGCTCCGAGGCGCGCCGGGACGCGTACGCGTGGCTGATGGAGGTCGTCGGCGCGGCGGGGCCCCTCAAGGACGGCTCGGCCGGCGCGGTCCTGCACGGCGAACTCGAGCGCGGCTACCGCAGCGCCGTCATCTTCACCTTCGGCGGCGGCAACAACGAGATCCAGCGCGAGATCATCTCCTGGATCGGCCTGGGCATGCCCCGCGTCCGCCGCTGACTTCGTGTGACTACGGGTCCGCGATTCTTGGAAACGACCACGCCTGGGTGGTGCGGCTGGAACTGCGTACCGGGCCGAGACCGCCGATCGGCTGTTCGCTGGTCCAGGTGCCGAGCACCCGCGGGTCGGCGGTGCCGACCGTTGTCAGTGGTGAGCGACAGGATGGATGCGTACCGCCGATCCGTACTCATCACGAGGGGTTCCCGTGTCCGTTGCCGTGTCCGACGCCGCGTCCGTCCGCTTTCCCACCGGCTGGTGCGCCACCGACCTGGGCCGGTTCCGACCCTGCGACTCCACCTACGAGGTCTACCCCATGGACAGCCTGCCGCCGCTGGACGCTGTGGGACTCGACGGTGGGTTCGGGTGGATGGGCGGTGGGAGCACCGGGCCGTCGGAGCACGCGGCACACCTGGCGGCCCTCGAACGGGAGCTGGCGGCGGTCGGGCTCGCGATGCCTTCGGACTTCGCCGCGTTCTACGGCAGCGAGCGACTCTGCCGCGCCTTCGACGAGGTGTCGGTGACGGCCTGCTGGACCGATCTGTCCGCGGCGCTGCGCAGCCCGGCCGAGGAGGGTGCCCGTCTCGTGCGGTTCATGCGGGACCAGCAGGACTGCGTCATCTGGTACCTGTACCTGCGACCCTCGGGGGAGGCGTTCGTGGTGTGCTCGCACCTGGAGCTGGAGTCCGCCGAGGCTTGGTGGGCCGGGGAGCGGGCGGATGAGTTCCGGGAGGCTGCCGCCGGCTCGCTGATACGGTGCGCCGGTTCCTTCGAGGAGTTCGCATACCGCTTCGTCGTGGAGAACGAGCTGTGGATGCGGCTCCACTCCGCTGGCACGGACGGGGAACTCGCTCCCCGCCTTCAGGCATACGCCGATCACTACGCGGCCGTCGTCGCCTGACCCGGCAGCAGGAGGTCGGGCGACCAGCAATCCCGGTCACACTCCGGCACACCGCCGGAGGGGGCCGGGTGTGCATTTCCGTGGGGCGTTCGACAGACTGAGGCGATGATCGAATCGCCCGCGTCCGTACGCCGCCGTGACCGGCGTCGGTTCCTGCTGCCTCCGGCCGTCGCCTGGCTCGTCTCGAACCTGATCACCTGGATGATCGCCAAGGCGTCCGTCGCCGGTGACGGGTCCGGCGTGGCCTACTGGTCCACGGGTGGACGCCGGCGCTGGGACTCCGAGCACTACCTGTCGATCGCCAGGACCGGCTACGAGATGTTCTGGTGCCGGGAGCGCTACGCGGACTTCCCCGACGTCATGTGCGGGAACGTCGCCTGGTTCCCCGGGTACCCCATGCTCGTCCGGGCGTTCTCCGCCACCGGGCTGTCGTACGAGATATCCGCCGTGGTCGTCACCGAAGTGGCCCTGTTCGGCATGTTCGCGGTGCTGTGGTGGCTGCTCGGCGGCCGGCTCACCTGGGCCACCGGCCTCACCCTCGCCATCGGGACGGTCTTCCCCGGCGGCATCTACTTCCACGCGATCTTCCCGATCGCCACCGGCACGCTGGCCCTGCTCGTCTGCGTCGTCGGGGTCAAGCGCGGGTCCTGGGGCATCGCCGCCGCCGGCGGGTTCGTGGCCACCGCCTGCCATCTCGTCGGCGCCGTCGCCGTCGGCATGCTGCTGGCCAGCGTGCTCTTCGCCTGGCGGAAGGACCCCTGGCCGGTGCGGTGCGCGAAGGGCGTGGGGTCGGCGGTCATCGCCGGCTGCGGCGTCCTGTGGGCCAAATGGCTGATGTGGCAGGCGACCGGCAAGTGGGACGCGTACGAGATCATCCAGGAGTCCAGCTACAAGCAGGGCGGCCTGCACGAGCCCTTCTCCGCGATGGCGAAGGCCTACGGCGTCCCGTTCAGCGAGTGGTACCGGCCCAAGGGGGAGCTGCCCCCGCTGGTGGAGAACGCCCTCGCCGCGCACCACACCCAGCTCTGGCTGAACGTCCTCTTCGTCCTGCTCGTCGTGGCGACGGCCGTGGTCCAGCTGGTCCGGCACCGCCGCCTGGAGGTCGAGCAGTGGGCCGCCCTGCTCCTGACGGTCGGCGTCTTCCTCATCCCGTTCGTCGCCGGCGCGCAGATGTCGTGGTACCGCAACCACGCCCAGATGTTCGTCGGGCTCATCCTGGTCGTGCGCATGCCGCGATGGGTGCAGGCCGTGCTGCTGGCCCTGTGCGCCGTCCAGTACGCCCTGCTGGGAGCGATGTTCTTCTCCGGCGTGCTGGTCTAGGGCCTGTCCTGTCCGGCCGTGCGGGGCCGGAGAAGGCTCCGGCCCCGCACGGCCTGCCGACATGCCGCCACCCGGTGGCTCCCGCATGATGACTGCTGTGCACGACGACCCCCACCGGGGACCGGTCACGTTGTCGATCGTCGTCCCCATGTTCAACGAGGAGGAGGCCCTGACCGCGCTGACGGCGCGGCTCCGGCCGACCCTGGACGGGTGCGGCGAACCGTACGAGGTCCTGGCCGTCGACGACGGCTCGACCGACGCGACCGCCCGGCTGCTGGAGGACCTGCGCGCGCTCTGGCCCCAGCTGCGCGTCGTGACCCTCCGGCGAAACAGCGGCCACCAGGCGGCCCTCACCGCCGGGCTGCACCGGGCCCGTGGCTCCTACGTGGTCAGCATCGACGCCGACCTCCAGGACCCGCCGGAAGTCATCCCCGAGATGCTCGCGCTCGCCCGGGCGGACGGCCTGGACATCGTGTACGGCGTCCGCGCCGACCGCTCCACCGACAGCGTCTTCAAGCGCCGGACCGCCGCCGCCTACTACTGGCTCATGCGCCGGCTGGTCGGGGCCCACGTCCCCGCCCAGGTCGGCGACTTCCGGCTGCTCTCCCGCGCCGTCGTGGAGACCCTCAAGACCCTCCCCGACCAGCGGCAGGTCTACCGGCTGCTCATCCCCTGGCTGGGCTTCCCCAGCGGCCAGATCACCTACCGGCGCGAGGAGCGGGTGGCCGGCGCCACCAAGTACCCCGTACGCAAGATGGTCCTGCTGGCCCTGGACAGCGTCACCGGCTTCTCGGCCGCCCCCCTGCGCCTGGCGACGGCGATCGGCGCCCTCGCCCTCGTCGTCTGCTTCGCGTTCCTCGTCTGGACCGTCACCGTGTACACCATGGGCCGGACCCTGCCCGGCTGGACCTCCTTGATCATCACGGTACTGTTCTTCGGCGCCGTGCAGCTCTTCTGCCTGGGCATGCTCGGTGAGTACATGGCCCGTATCTACACGGCAGTCCAGGCCCGGCCGACCTACACCGTCGCCCACGACACAGACGAGGAACCGAGCTGATGCCCCCGTCCCCGTCCCCGTCCCCGCCCGCCGCCGGACCGCGCGTGCTGCTGGTCCGCCACGGGGAGACCGACTGGTCCCGCTCCGGCCGCCACACCGGCCGCACCGACCGGCCGCTGCTCGACAGCGGCCGTAACAGCGCCGTCCTGCTCGGCGAGCGGCTGCGCCGCGCGCCCTGGGACGGCCTGCCCGGCGCCCGGGTCCGCACCAGCCCGCTGGTGCGCGCTGCCGAGACCTGCCGGCTCGCCGGGTTCGCGGACGAGGCCACCGCCTGGGACGCGCTCATGGAGTTCGACTACGGCGCGTACGAGGGCCTGACCACCGCGCAGATCCTGGCCGACCGGCCCGACTGGGACCTGTGGCGCGACGGCGTACCCGGCGGCGAGAGCCTCGCCGACGTATCCGCCCGCGCCGACCGGGTGGTGGCCTGGGCCCGCGCCGGCGACGAGGACGCGCTGCTCTTCGCCCACGCCCACTTCCTGCGGGCGCTCGCCGCCCGCTGGCTGGGCGCCGACATCTCCTTCGCCGCCCAGCTCGACCTCGCCCCCACCGCCCTCTGCGTCCTGGGCTGGTCCCACGGCCACCCCGCCCTCCAGCGCTGGAACGACCTCGGCCACCTGGAGACCCCCGCCTGAAACCCCGCCCGCCCGGGTATGCCCAGCACGACGCACAGGGCGGTCCGGGCGGTCCGGGCGGGCCGGGACGGCACCGCACAGCAGGGGAGTGACGCGGATGGACACGACGCCGGACCCCGGCCTCTACGGACCGCGGTCCGTGACCTGGCAGTGCCACGGCGACCCGATGATGTGGATCGCCGGCGTCCGCGCGCTCTACCTCCAGGCCCTGCACCCCCGCGCGGTCCGCGGCGTCATGGAGAACTCCGACTTCCGCAGCGACGCGTGGGGCAGGCTGCTGCGCACCGCCGACTTCGTCGGCACCATCACCTACGGCACCACCGAGGCGGCCGAACGCGCCGGCGCCCGTGTCCGCAGGATCCACCGGACCCTGACCGCCACCGACCCCGCCACCGGCGCGCGCTTCCCCGTCGACGACCCCGAGCTGCTGCTGTGGGTGCACTGCGCGCAGATCGACTCCTTCCTGCACGTCCTGCGCCGCTCCGGTGTCCCCCTCACTCCCGCCCAGGCCGACGCCTACGTCGACGAGAACCGCGAGAACGCCCGCCTCGTCGGACTCGACCCGGCCACCGTCCCCGCCGACACCGCCCAGCTCGCCGCCTACTTCGAGAAGATCCGCCCCGAGCTCGCCGCCGGCCCGGACGCCCACGCCGTCGACGATTTCCTGCGCAGTCCGCCCACCCCGCGCCTGCTCGTCCCTGGCCGAAACCTGCTGTGGCGGCCGCTCGCGGACCTCGCCTACGGATCGCTGCCCGCGTACGCCCACCAGCTGTACGGACGCCCCGCACCCGCCCCGCGCGCCGTCACCCGCCGCCTGCGCCTCACCGGACGCCTGCTGCGCACCGTTCCCGCACGTCTGCGCTGGCAGCTCCCGCCAGGTCACATCTTGAAAGCGATGCGTCGTATGGGCTCCGCAAGCCGCCCGTCGGCGTACACACTGCGCAGATCGGCGGCCATACTGGACGGGCCGGGGAGGGCACAGCACGACAACGGGGGCGGCACCACGAGATGGCGGAGAGCAGACTGATCCATGGCCGGTACCGGTCGCTCGACCTGATCGGTCGCGGCGGCATGGGCGAGGTGTGGCGGGCCCGTGACGAGTCGCTCGGCCGTCAGGTCGCCGTCAAATGCCTCAAGCCGCTGGGGCCGGAACAGGACGCGCACTTCACCCAGGTGCTGCGCGAGCGCTTCCGCCGCGAGGCGCGCGTCGCCGCCTCCCTCCAGCACCGCGGGGTCACCGTCGTCCACGACTTCGGCGACGACAGCGCCGCCGGCGGCCCGCTCTACCTGGTCATGGAGTTCCTGGAAGGGCGCAATCTCAGCCAGCTGCTGGAGGAGAACAACGCCCGGCCGCTGCCCGTGGACGACGTCGTCGACATCGCCGAGCAGGTCGCCGCCGCCCTGGCCTACACCCACCAGCAGGGCGTGGTCCACCGCGACCTCAAGCCCGCCAACATCATGCGGGTCGTCGACGGCACGGTGAAGATCTGCGACTTCGGCATCGCCCGCCTCGCCCACGACATCGGCTTCACGTCCAAGCTCACCGGCGGCGGCATGGCCATGGGCACCCCGCACTACATGTCGCCCGAGCAGATCGCGGGCGGCGAGGTCGACCACAGCAGCGACCTGTACTCCCTGGGCTGCGTCCTGTACGAACTGGCCACCGGCACCCCGCCCTTCGACGGCGACTCCTGGTCGGTGCTCGTCGGCCACCGTGACACCGCTCCCGTCCCGCTGCGCGCGCACCGCCCCGAGCTGCCCGCCTCCTTCGAACAGATCGTCCTCGACCTGCTCGCCAAGCGGCCCGAGGACCGGCCCCGCGACGCCCGTACGCTGCACCAGCGCCTCGTCGGCGCCCGGCGCGGCTCGTACGCGGCGCCGGCCGGGACCCTGCCGGCGCTGCCCGCGTGGGCCCTGGGCATGACCGCCGGGCGCAAGGCGGGCCCGGCCGCCCGCCCGGCGAGCGGCGCGTGGACGGTGCTCACCGGCTCCTGGACCGCCGTACGCGGCCACCCGGCCGCCGCGCCCGCCGCCGCGCCGGCCGTTCCGGATCCGCGCACCCTGGCGTACGGCGTGGTGCTCCCGCCGGACGGCCCGGCCGCGGACCCGGGCCAGGACCTGGCGGCCGACGCCACCCTCGCCTTCACCCTCACCCGCACCGGCCGGCTCCCGGACGCGCTCACCGCGCACACCGAGGTCGCCGAGGGCCGCGCCGCGCTCCTGGGCCCCGACCACCCCGACACCCTCGCCGCGCGCCAGGAGGCGGCGTACGTCCTGGACCGGCTCGGCCGCCACCAGGAGGCGCACGAGGCCTACCGGGCCGTCCTGGCCGTCCGCGAGCGGGTCATGGGCGCCGACCACCCCGACACCCTGCGCTGCCGCCACAACATGGCCTGCAACCTCAGCCGTCAGGGCCGGGTCCGCGACGCCCACCGGATCGCCGCCGAGGTCCACTCCGCCCGCGCCGCGCTCCTGGGCGCCGAGCACCCCGACACCCTCCTCACCCGGTACGAGGTCGCCTACACCCTGGGCCAGCTCGGGCGCTGGCAGGAGGCGCTCGTCGGCTACCGGGACATCGCCGCCGCCCGCGAGCGCGCCCTGGGCCGCGACCACCCCGACACCCTCGCCGCCCGCTACGAGGTGGGGATCGCGCTGGGCCGGCTCGGGCGCAGCGCGCAGGCGTACGACCTGTTCCGCTCGCTCGTGCGCGACCGCACCCGCGCGTACGGCGCCTCCGACCCCGAGACCCTGCGCGCCCGGCACGTCCTCGGCGTCAACCTCGGCCGGATGGAGCGCTGGGAGGAGGCGGTGGCCGAGGCCCGCCAGGTCGGCGCGCTGCGCGCGAAGGTGCTCGGCGCCGAACACCCCGACACCCTCGTCAGCCGGCGCGAGCTGGCCGTGGGGCTCGGCCGGCTGGAGCGCTGGCACGAGGCGTTGCCGCTGTACCGGGAGATCGCCGGGGTGCGGGAGCGGACCCTGGGCGACGAGCACCCCGACACGGTCGCCGCGCACGTCGACGAGGCCCACTGCCTGGAGCGCCTCGGCCAGGTGTGCTAGGCAGGAGCCATGACCGACACCGGTGGGTTCCAGCAGGACGTGTACGACGCGGTGATCGTGGGAGGGGGACACAACGGCCTGGTCGCCGCGGCCTATCTGGCGAGAGCCGGGCGGTCGGTCCTGGTGCTCGAACGCCTCGGGCACACCGGCGGCGCCGCGATCTCCACCCGGCCCTTCCCGGGCGTCGACGCCCGGCTCTCGCGCTACTCCTACCTGGTCTCGCTGCTGCCGGCGAAGATCGTGCGGGACCTGGGGCTCGGATTCGCCGTCCGCAAGCGCACCGTCTCCTCCTACACCCCGGCCGAGCGGGCCGGCCGCCCGACCGGGCTGCTGGTGGGCGGCGGCGAGGCGCGCACCCGGGAGTCGTTCGCGCGCCTGACGGGCTCGGAGCGGGAGTACGAGCGCTGGCGCGCCTTCTACGGGACGACGGGCCGGGTGGCGGAGCGGGTCTTCCCGACCCTCACCGAGCCGCTGCCGACGCGGGCGGAGCTGCGGGCGCGGATCGACGACGAGGCGGCCTGGCGGATGCTGTTCGAGGAGCCGCTGGGCGTGGCCGTGGAGCGCTCCTTCGAGGACGACCTGGTGCGGGGCGTGGTCCTGACGGACGGCCTGATCGGCACCTTCGCCGACGCCCACGATCCCTCCCTGGTGCAGAACCGCTGCTTCCTCTACCACGTCATCGGCGGCGGCACGGGCGACTGGGACGTGCCGGTCGGCGGCATGGGCGCCCTGACCGACGCGCTGGCGGCCGCCGCGCGCGGAGCCGGGGCCGAGATCTTCACCGGGCACGAGGCGATCGGCATCCACACCGAGGCCGCCGGCGGGCCCGCCGAGGTGACCTTCCGTACGGCGACGGGGGAGGGGCGGGTGGCTGCCCGCAAGGTCCTGGTCAACGCCTCGCCGCGGACGCTGGCCGCGCTGCTGGGCGAGCCCGCGCCGCAGCCGCCCGCCGAGGGAGCCCAGCTGAAGGTGAACATGCTGCTGCGGCGGCTGCCGAAGCTGCGCGACCCCTCGGTGGACCCCCGCGAGGCCTTCGCCGGCACCTTCCACATCGCCGAGGGGTACGCCGAACTCGCGCGCGCGTACGCCCAGGCGGCCGAGGGCGAGCTGCCCGCCGTCCCGCCCTCGGAGATCTACTGCCATTCGCTGACCGATCCCGGCATCCTGGGTCCGGAACTGGCCGCGCAGGGCTACCACACGCTGACGCTCTTCGGCCTGCACACCCCGGCCCGGCTGTTCGAGAAGGCCAACGAGGAGACCCGCGAGGTCCTGCTGACCGCCACCCTCGCCCAGCTCGACGCGCATCTGGCCGAGCCGCTCACCGACTGCCTGGCCATGGACGGCGACGGCCGGCCGTGCATCGAGGCCAAGACCCCGCTGGACCTGGAGCGCGACCTGCGGCTGCCCGGCGGCCACATCTTCCACGGGGACCTGTCCTGGCCGTACGCGGGCGAGGGCGGCGGGCGGTGGGGCGTGGAGACCGCGCACCCCGACGTCCTGCTGTGCGGGGCGGGTGCGGTGCGCGGCGGCGGCGTCAGTGGGGTGCCCGGGCACAACGCGGCGATGGCGGCCTTGGGGCGGTGACGCTCCCCCCGGCGGCGCCCGGGGGTCGCCGGGGGGAGCGGTTCAGTCGCAGGAGCGGGTCCAGCCGGTGGCCGTGACGCGGGCGGCGTCGGCAGGGCGGTCCTCGGAGAAGAGCAGGCAGCCCGGTTCCGAGACGCGGATGACGTCCACGTAGACGCCCCGGCCGACGTACCGGCCGGTGGCCGCGTGCCGCAGGCGCAGGTGCACGGGGGCGCCGGGGCGGGCGGGGAGCGGGGCCTCCAGCCGGTGCCAGATCCGGCCCGACCAGCCGCCGGCCGTGCCGTCGGGCCAGGACTCGGGGCTGCCGCCCGACGTGCGCACGGTGGTGAAGGGCAGCGGCTGCCAGGAGGTGCCGTCCGGGGAGGACTCCAGATGGAACGCGCCCTCGCCGGGGACCGTGTCCCACCACACCGCGCAGCGCAGCCTCGCCTGCGCGGTGGCAGGGGTGAGCGGGGGCAGCGCCAGGGTGCCGGAGGCGCCCGGGGTGATGCCCGAGAACCAGGCCGGACCGCCGTGCCGGGTGCGCACCGGGACGGCGCGGGCGAAGGCGTTGCCGACGGCCACGCGGGGCGCGCTGCCGGCCCGCCAGGTGCGTACGGGGTGGACGGAGTTGCCCAGCAGGACGAGGAAGGAGTCGGTGGAGGGGTCCAGGACGAGCGAGGTGCCGGTGAAGCCGGTGTGCCCGGCGGAGTGCGGGGTGGCCATCGCGCCCATGTACCAGTGCTGGTAGAGCTCGAAGCCCAGGCCGTGGTCGTCGCCGGGGAAGGCCGTGTTGAAGTCGGTGAAGAGCAGCTCGACGGAGGCCGGGCGCAGGATCCGGCGGCCGGCGTAGGCGCCGCCGTCGAGCAGGGTCCGGGCCAGGACGGCGAGGTCCCAGGCGGTGCCGAAGACACCGGCGTGGCCGGCGACCCCGCCGAGGGAGTACGCGTTCTCGTCGTGGACCTCGCCCCACACCAGGCCGCGGTCCAGGCCCGACCACGGGGGGCGCTGCACCTCGGTGGCGGCCGTCACCCGGCGCCACGAGAGCGGTGGGTTGTAGCGTGTGCGGTGCATCCCGAGCGGAGCGGTGATCTCGTCGTGGAGCAGCACATCCAAGGTGCGAGCGGTGATCCGTTCAAGGAGCAGCTGAAGAGCGATCAGGTTCAGATCGGAGTAGCGGTAGACCGTGCCGGGGGTGTCCTGGGCCTGCACCGACCACAGCAGGCGCAACTGTCCCTCCCGTGACGGCTGCTGATAGAACGGCGCCCACGACCGCAGCCCCGAGGTGTGCGTCAGCAGCTGCCGTACCGTGATCAGTCCCTTGCCGCCGCCGGTGAACTCGGGCAGGTAGCGGCGTACCGGCGCCTCCAGTTCCAGCCGCCCCCGCTCCATCTGCTGCACCGCCAGCACCGACGTGAACAGCTTCGTCAGCGAGGCCAGGTCGAAGACCGTGTCCTCGGCCATCGCGATCCGCTCCGCCGCGGGGAACTCCCGCGCCCGGTCCGTCCGCCCGTCGTAGTCCGCGTACCGCACGGCGTCGCCCATCGCCCGGTGCAGCGCGACCGTCCGCCCGCGCCCGGCGAGCACCACGGCACCCGCGTAGTAGGGGTACTGGGGCGAAGGCCCCAGGAACCGCCGGGCCTGTTCGGCGGTGGCCTCCAACTGCCGCTCCAGCAGCCCGGCCTGCCGCGCCGACCCGTACCGCAGCCGCAGCCCCTGCAACGCCCGCCGCTCGGCCGCGCCGCCCGCCGCGCCGGTCCCGTTCCCGATCCCGTGCCGGGTCGCGCCGCCCCCGCCGCTCCCGCCGCCGAACCCACGGCCCGCCGCCCCCGCGGCGCCGGGCAGTGCCGCGTGCAGCACGAGCACCCCGCCGAGCGCGAGCAGCCGCGCCCCCAGCCTCCTGCGCGTCAGGCCCGTGCCCCGTACCCCCGTGACCTCTCCCATGTCCAGCCCTCCTGTCCGCCGCCCAGCACGCTATCCACTATCTGCCCGCCCGCCCCGCACTCCCCGCCCGGCGGACCCCGCAAAGAATCTGACACAGCATCAGAAAATCTCTTCCTCTCGTCGCCGGGCTGCGGCACCATGCCGCCCATGGAGACGGAGCTGAGCAAGAAACTGGGAGTCGAGCACGCCATCTTCGGCTTCACGCCCTTCCCGGCGGTCGCCGCCGCCATCACCCGGGCGGGCGGCTTCGGAGTCCTCGGCGCGGTCCGCTACACCGCCCCCGACGACCTCGCCCGCGACCTGGACTGGATGCAGGAGCACACCGACGGCAAGCCCTACGGGCTCGACGTCGTCATGCCCGCCAAGAAGGCCGTCGACGGCGTCACCGAGGCCGAGATCGAGGCGATGATCCCCGCCGGGCACCGGGCGTTCGTCCGCGACACCCTCGCCAAGCACGCCGTCCCGGAACTCGCCGAGGGCGAGAGCTCCGGCTGGCGCATCACCGGCTGGATGGAACAGGTCGCCCGCAGCCAGCTCGACGTGGCCTTCGACTACCCCATCAAACTCCTGGCCAACGCCCTCGGTTCGCCGCCCGCCGACGTCATCGCCCGCGCCCACGACCACGGCGTCCTCGTCGCCGCCCTCGCCGGCAGCGCCACACACGCCCGCCGCCACGCCGCCGCCGGCATCGACATCGTCGTCGCCCAGGGCTACGAGGCCGGCGGCCACACCGGCGACATCGCCACCATGGTCCTCGTCCCTGAGATCGCCGAGGCCGTCGCCCCGCTCCCGGTCCTGGCCGCCGGCGGCATCGGCAGCGGCGAGCAGATCGCCGCCGGCCTCGCCCTCGGTGCCCAGGGCGTCTGGCTCGGCTCCCTGTGGCTCACCACCACCGAGGCCGACCTGCACTCGCGCGCCCTCACCGACAAGCTGCTCGCCGCCGGTTCCGGGGACACCGTCCGCTCCCGCGCCCTCACCGGCAAGCCCGCCCGCCAGCTGCGCACCGAGTGGACCGACGCCTGGGACGACCCGGACGGCCCCGGCGCCCTGCCCATGCCGCTCCAGGGCCTGCTCGTCGCCGAGGCCGTCTCCCGGATCCAGAAGTACGAGGTACTGCCGCTGCTGGGCACCCCCGTGGGCCAGATCGTCGGCCGGATGAACAGCGAACGCAGCGTCCAGGCCGTCTTCGACGAGCTGACCGCCGGGTTCGAGAAGGCCATCGACCGCATCAACCGCATCGCCGGACGAAGCTGAGGAGCGAGCCCGTGCCCGAGTCCGACCAGCCCGACCAGCCCGACCCGCAGCCCTCCGGGTCCCCCCGCCCGCCGTCCGCGGGAGGCTTCTGGGCCCAGGCCACCGCGGCCCCCGACCGGATCGTGCTCACCGCTCCGGACGGAGAGCGGTGGTCCGCCGGGCGCCTCCACGCCGCCGTCAACCAGCTCGTCCACGGTCTGCGCGCGGCCGGCCTGGAGCGCGGCGACGCCTTCGCCGTCGTCCTGCCCAACGGCGTCGAGTTCTTCACCGCCTACCTCGCCGCCTCCCAGGCCGGCTTCTACCTCGTGCCCGTCAACCACCACCTCGTGGGCCCGGAGATCGCCTGGATCGTCTCCGACTCCGGCGCCAAGGTCCTCATCGCGCACGAGCGCTACGCCGAGGCCGCCACCGCCGCGGCCGACGAGGCGGCGCTGCCCGCCGGCGCCCGGTACGCCGTCGGAGCCGTCGCCGGCTTCCGCCCGTACGCCGAACTCCTCGCCGGACAGCCCGCGACCGCCCCCGGCGACCGGACCCTGGGCTGGGTCATGAACTACACCTCCGGCACCACCGGCCGCCCCCGCGGCATCCGCCGCCCGCTGCCCGGCAAGCTGCCCGAGGAGACGCATCTGGGCGGATTCCTCGGCATCTTCGGGATCCGCCCCTTCGACGACAACGTCCACCTGGTCTGCTCACCGCTCTACCACACGGCCGTACTGCAGTTCGCGGGCGCCTCGCTGCACATCGGCCACCCGCTGGTGCTGATGGACAAGTGGACGCCCGAGGAGATGCTCCGGCTGATCGACACCCACCGGTGCACGCACACGCACATGGTGCCCACCCAGTTCCACCGCCTGCTCGCCCTCCCGGAGGCCACCCGGCGGGCGTACGACGTCTCCTCCATGCGGCACGCCATCCACGGCGCCGCGCCCTGCCCCGACCACGTCAAACGGGCGATGATCGAGTGGTGGGGCCACTGCGTCGAGGAGTACTACGCGGCCAGCGAGGGCGGTGGTGCCTTCGCCACCGCCGAGGACTGGCTGAAGAAGCCCGGCACGGTCGGCAGGGCCTGGCCCATCAGCGAGCTGGCCGTCTACGACGACGACGGCAACCGGCTGCGCGCCGGTGAACTCGGCACCGTCTACATGAAGATGAACACCGGCGGCTTCAGCTACCACAAGGACGAGGGCAAGACGCGCAGGAACCGCATCGGGGACTTCTTCACGGTCGGCGACCTCGGACTCCTGGACGAGGAGGGCTACCTGTTCCTCCGCGACCGCAAGATCGACATGATCATCTCGGGCGGCGTCAACATCTATCCCGCCGAGATCGAGTCCGCGCTGCTGACCCACCCCGCCGTCGCCGACGCCGCCGTCTTCGGCATCCCGCACCCCGACTGGGGGGAGGAGGTCAAGGCGGTCGTCGAACCCGCCGAGGGCCGGGCGGCGGACGAGGAGCTGGCCGCCGCGCTCCTCGACCACTGCGCCCAGCGGCTGGCGGGCTACAAACGGCCCCGGACGGTCGACTTCATCGCGGCCATGCCGCGCGACCCCAACGGCAAGCTGTACAAGCGGCGGCTGCGCGAGCCGTACTGGGAGGGCCACGACCGGGCGATGTGAGCCGGGGGTGTCGCGCGGCCCGTGCGCCGCGCGATACGTCCCTGCGTGACACATTCCTGCGCGATACGCGCCGTTCGTCACGACATCGTGTGAGAAGTCCCACGTGAGGGCCCCGGCGGCGCGCCTTGCGCCGCACCGCCGGGGCTCTTCTGGCAGCCTCGCAGACATGAGTACGGCGACCCGCAGATCCCCGATGACCGACTGGACCCTCGTGGTCCCCGTGGTGGCGTTCTTCGCGCTGGTGCTGAGCTGGGGCCGGGACCTGCCGGGGTTCGCGGTGGCCCTGGTCGCCCTGTGCCTGGGCGGCGCCGTGCTGGCGGCCGTCCACCACGCCGAGGTCGTCGCGCACCGCGTCGGCGAACCGTTCGGCTCCCTCGTCCTCGCGGTGGCCGTCACCATCATCGAAGTCGCCCTCATCGTCACGCTGATGGCCGGCGGCGGCGACAAGACCGCCTCCCTGGCCCGGGACACCGTCTTCGCCGCCGTCATGATCACCTGCAACGGCATCGTGGGCCTGTCCCTGCTCGTCGGTGCCCTGCGCAACCGGGTCGCCGTCTTCAACGCCGAAGGGTCCGGCGCGGCCCTGGCCACCGTGGCGACCCTCGCCACCCTCAGCCTCGTCCTGCCGACCTTCACCACCACCAAGCCCGGACCCGAGTTCTCCACCGACCAGCTGGCCTTCGCCGCCGTCGCCTCGCTCGCCCTGTACGGCCTTTTCATCGCCGTCCAGACGGTCCGTCACCGCGACTACTTCCTCCCCGTGGACACCCGGGGCCAGGACGCCCGCCCGCAGGGCGGCGCGACCCCGGCCGAAGACACCGGGGCCGCGAACGCCGGGGCCGGGAAAGCGGGGGCCGAGGAGCACGCCGAGCCGCCGACCGCCCGCGCCGCCCTCCTCAGTCTCGGTCTGCTGCTGGTCGCCCTCGTCGCCGTCGTCGGCGACGCCAAGGCCGTCTCGCCCAGCATCGAGGCCGGTGTCGCCGACGCAGGCCTGCCGCAGGCCGTCGTCGGCGTGATCATCGCGCTGCTCGTCCTGCTGCCCGAGACCCTCGCCGCCGTGCGCGCCGCCCGCCGCAACCGGGTCCAGACCAGCCTCAACCTCGCCTACGGCTCCGCCATCGCCAGCATCGGCCTGACCATCCCGGTGATCGCCCTGGCCACCATCTGGCTCTCCGGCCCGCTGGTGCTCGGGCTCGGCCCGATCCACATGGTGCTGCTCGCGCTCACCGTCGTGGTCGGCGCGCTCACCATCGTCCCGGGCCGCGCCACCCTCCTCCAGGGCGGCGTCCACCTGGTGATCCTCGCCGCCTACCTCTTCCTCGCGGTCAGCCCCTGATTCCGGCCCGACCAGGGATTTCAAGCCTTCGACAAGGTTTCGTCACACTCGCGCCGACAGGCTGGGACCCGTTCGAATCCGGCACGTCCGTGCCGGACGACCGACCGAAGGGTTCACCAGCATGCCGAACACCCCGAAGACCCTGAAGACCCCGAGGACCCGTAGGGCGGCGGCCGCCGCCGTGGCGGCGCTCGCGGTGGCCGCACCCCTCACCCTCGCCGGCACCGCGCACGCGGCGGGCGGAACGGCGCCCGCGTGCGTCCAGCGCGACGTCAGTCCCGCCCCGGGCGGTGGCGGCGGGGTCGTGTACCTGGAGAACAGCTGCGGCAGGACGATGAAGGTCCAGGTCGTCTTTAAGAGCGGCCGGAAGTCCTCCTGCTACACCATGACCAACGGCCGGGCGCTCATGGTTCCCTACAACCACCCGCTGGTGTACGCCCGCACCGTCGTCTGCTGACGCCCGCGCGGCCCGTCCGACGCGTCACGGGGGCGCCGGACGGGCCACGGGTACCGCAGCGGATCAGCGGCGTTCGCGCGCCCGGACCACCTTCAGTGCGGGCGAGGTGAGGATGTCCCGCTCGCAGAAGCGGGACGTGACCCAGCGCTCGCCGGAGAACAGCCGGGTCTGGTCGGCGAAGTACGGCGAGTTCGGGTTGGCAGACTGGCTGTACGTCAGCAGCGTGCGCGCCACCGGGCAGCGGCCGCCGTCCCAGCCGACCGCCTGCACGTGGCTCGTGCCGTGGGCGACCTCCGGGTAGCCGCCGGCGGCCGCGTTCCACGGCGCCTCGATCTTGTTCCAGACGCCGAGCGCCTCCGTACCGCCACCCACCGGGATGCGCTGCCCGCCGCGCACCACGAACTGGTGCTCACCCAGGGGCGCGTCCAGCGGGACACCGGCCGCCCGCAGCTCCGCGACCGTGTCCGCCAGGGCCCGCGCGAGCCCGGGGGAGGCCTGGTTCAGGGTGTGCGGCGTGCACACCGGGTCGGCGGCCGAGAACGGCACCCGCCACAGGTCCCTGGCCGGGGTCGTCGCCGTCAGCCGGCGCCAGAACCGGTCGAAGAGCAGCGCGCCCCGGCTGCCGGTGTCGGCGCGGCGGTCCCAGCCGGCCAGGACCGGGCAGGCCGCCGAGACGTCCACCGCGCTGCCGTCGCTCGCCTCCGCCCGGCCGCCGGGCAGCGCCGCGCAGGCCGCCGCCGCGTCGGCAACCGCCAGATCAGCGGCCGGGACCCGGTTGGCGAACTGCTGTTCCTGCAGGTCGGCCACCGTCAGCCGGCCCCGGGCCGCCATCGCCGCCACGTCCTCGAGCGCGCCGCGCGTACGCAGCGAGCGCGGTGTACCGATGGTGCCCCAGATCCGCTCGTACCCGGTCAGCGGCCTCTCGGCGTGGGCCAGCCAGGCGCTGTCGTTGGAGTTCTCGGCGTACGGCGCGTCGCGCAGCGTCGGCGCCTTCGCCGGGCCGAACACGCCCGGCTGCACCGCGTCCGGGTCCGAGCCGGGCGCGCAGTCGCCGCGCGCGCCGTCCAGCACCGCGAGGCCGGAGGCGGGGTAGGTGGCCCGGCCCAGCGGGGTGGAGCAGCGGGCGGCCAGTTCGTCGGTGATCCGGGGGAGCACCTGGGACTGCGTGAAGAGGGTGCCGCCGGCCGCGTCCGCCGCGATCGTGTTCACCCACGGCAGGCCCTGGGTGCGCCGCAGCGCGTCCTGGACGCCGGCCACCGAGCGGGCCCTGCCCATCGCCAGGGCGGTGTCGGAGCCGCGCAGGTTCCGGGCGTTGGGGTCGTTCAGCGCGTACGCCGTGGTGCTGGTCCAGGGCAGCGGCAGACCGGGGCCGAGGCCGGTGACGACGGGCCCGAAGCGGGTCCACCACTGGCTGCTGGTGACGGGAGCGCCGCCGCCCGCGACCGGGACGGTGACCGTCCGCCGGGTCATCCGCTCCGGCGTGCCGTCGACGAGGTAGACGGTCGGATCGGCCGGGTCGAGGGTGAGCTGGTGCAGGCTGACGGGCGTACCGGTCGCCACGGTGTGGCTCCACGCCACCTTCTCGTTGAAGCCGATGTTGACCACGGTGGTGCCCAGCAGCGAGCCACCGGAGACGTTGAGCTCGCCGGGTATGGTCTGCTGCGACTGCCAGAAGCGGCGGCCGCCCTGCCAGGGGTAGTGGGGGTTGCCGAGCAGCAGGCCGCTGCCGGTCCGGGACGTGGTGCCGCCGAACGCGACCGCGTTGGAGCCCCTGTCGTAGCGCGTGGTGTCGAAGAACTCCCGTGCCGCTTCGGCGGCGGCGCCCGGATCGATGTCCTGGTGCGGGGCTCTCGTGCCCGCGGCCGTCCCCGGCGGCCGGGCGGCGGTGATCCCCTCGATGCCGCGGCCCTGTCCGCCGAGCACGGAGACGGCGAACGCGCGGGCGGCGACGTCCGCCACCGTGACCGGGCGCACCCAGCCGGCGCCCTTGCACGCCGGGTCGGTGATCTTGTTCTGGGCCAGCCAGGCGTTGTAGCCGGCGGCCCAGCCGCGCATCAGCTCCTTGACCTCCTTGCCCGGACCGGCGGGCGCGGGTGTGGCGAGCAGCTGCTCGACGGTGCCCGCCTCGCGCACCCCCTTGAAGTACAGGTCGCTGGAGAGGTTCCGGGTGGCCGAGGACAGCGAGCCGTCGGGCGTCGCGTCGGGGCCGAACCAGCGTGAGCGCTCGCCGGAGAGGGTCACGAAACCGTCGGCGAGCACGCATATCTGGTCGGCGGCCTGCGCCCAGCCGGTGCCGAACCCCAGGCGGGCGTAGTCGGCGGCGAGTATGTGCGGGATGCCGTGCTCGGTGTAGCGGATGACGGCCGACAGCCGTCCGTCCGACGCGGTCGGCGGGGTCGACGCGGCCGACGCCGTCGGTACGGCCGACCCGGCGGACGTCGCCGATGCGGCGCCCTGGGGCAGGGCCGCCGCCGTGGCGATCAGGACGGCGCCGGTGACCAGGGCGCGGCGGAGGGCAGGGCGGGTGCGGAACTGCAACGTACCTCCCAAGTAGCCTGCGGTGACACGAGGTTGCTCGGGCAACTGATGCAGGCGGGTGGGAGATCTGTCAACATCCCGTTTGGTATCCGGGCGGCTCCGGTGGCAGTACGCCGTTCGCGCGCAGTCGTCGCAGGGTGAGGTGTTCGTGGACCAGGCGGCCCACCAGCGCGCCGCCGTACGTCACGAAGCCGACGCCGACCAGCCAGGACTGGACGACCAGGAGGGTGCCGAAGGGGCCGTAGGTGACGGCGTTCGTCGCGATCAGCGGGGAGAACACCAGCTGGGAGAAGATGCGCAGGCCCAGCAGGCCGAGGCTGGTGGCCACCGCCCCCGGCAGCAGGGCGCGCCAGCGGACCCGGCCGCCGAGCAGCAGCCGCTGGGAGCCCCAGAAGAACACGCAGGTGCCGACGAGGTCGCCGCACGTGCCGAGGACGGATCCGATGACGTCCGTGGACGGGGACGGGATGATGACCAGCAGCCCCAGGTAGCAGACCAGCAGCGCGAGCCACACGACGTGCCGCCACATCGTGTGCCACCGGGCGGTGGGCAGGTCCCACACCTTTTCGTAGCCGGTCTGCACGGCCGAACCGAACGTCAGGCCGAAGACGGCCAGGGCGGCCAGACCGAAGGCGGTGGTGCGTTCCAGGGCCTGGTCGGCCGCCCCGAACAGCATCTCCACCCGGATCCGGGAGGACGCCGACACCCCGAGCGCCTGCCCCAGCCAGCGGCCGAAGCCCTCGCCGCTGCCCGGTGCGGCGGCCGCGACGACGATCAGCAGCGGGACGAGGGTGAGGAAGCCGAGCGCCGCGAACCCCATCGCCCGGTGCATGAGCTCCATCTCCCGGCCGCGGCTCCAGGCCAGCCCGGCGGGCGAGGCCTGGAGCCGGTCGTGCAGCGTCCGGAGCGTCGAGGTCACATGTGATCCACTACCCGGGGAGCGCGCCGAATCTGCGACGAAATACAGCAAATCGGCCCGAAGGGGTGGTTCTGCGTGCGCGGTCCCGGTGTCAGCCGCGCAGGTCGACGATGCGCCTGATCTTCCCGACCGAGCGCTCCAGGGTCTGCGGATCGACGATCTCCACGCCGACCGAGACCCCGATCCCCTCCTTCACGGCGCGGGCCACCGACTCCGCGGCCGCCGCCCGTTCGGCGGCCCCGGCCCGCGGGCGCGCCTCCGCCCGCACGGTCAGGGCGTCCATCCGCCCCTCCCGGGTCAGGAGGAGCTGGAAGTGCGGGGCGACCGAGGCCGTCCGCAGCAGGATCTCCTCGATCTGGGTCGGGTAGAGGTTGACCCCGCGCAGGATGATCATGTCGTCGCTGCGGCCGGTCACCTTCTCCATCCGCCGGAAGGCCGGCCGCGCCGTCCCCGGCAGCAGCCGGGTCAGATCGCGGGTGCGGTAGCGCACGACGGGCATCGCCTCCTTGGTGAGGGAGGTGAAGACCAGCTCGCCGAGCTCGCCGTCCGGCAGCACCTCGCCGGTGAACGGGTCGACGACCTCGGGGAGGAAGTGGTCCTCCCACACGTGCAGCCCGTCCTTGGTGGCCGCGAATTCCTGCGCCACACCGGGGCCCATCACCTCCGACAGCCCGTAGATGTCCACCGCGTCGATGCCCAGGCGCTCCTCGATCTCCCGGCGCATCTCCTCGGTCCACGGCTCGGCGCCGAAGATGCCGGTGCGCAGGGAGGTGCCGCGCGGGTCGATGCCCTGGCGCTCCATCTCGTCCAGGAGGGTGAGCATGTACGACGGGGTCACCATGATGACCTCGGGGCGGAAGTCCTGGATCAGCCGGACCTGGCGGTCCGTCATCCCGCCGGACGCGGGGACGACCGTACAGCCCAGCCGCTCGGCGCCGTAGTGGGCACCGAGGCCGCCGGTGAACAGGCCGTACCCGTACGCGACGTGCACGATCTGGCCCGGCCGGCCGCCGGCCGCGCGGATCGAACGGGCGACGACGTCGGCCCAGGTGGCCAGATCGCGGTCGGTGTAGCCGACGACCGTGGGCTGCCCGGTCGTACCGCTGGAGGCGTGGATCCGGCGGACCTCCTCGCGGGGGACGGCGAACATGCCGAAGGGGTAGTTGGCCCGCAGGTCGGCCTTGGTGGTGAAGGGGAAGCGGGCGAGGTCGGCGAGGGAGCGGCAGTCGTCCGGGTGCACGCCCGCCTCGTCGAAGGCCCGCCGGTAGTGGGGGACATGGGTGTAGGCCCGGTGCAGGGTCTGCCGCAGCCGGGTGAGCTGCACCTCCCGCAGCTCCTCGCGCGTCAGCTGCTCACCGGTGTCTTGCGCCAGCACGTGCATCACCTCGTCCGGATGGGTGGCCCCTGATGGTGCCGGAGTTCCTGATGCCGTCGATGCCCGCGACGCTCGCGATGTCCGCGATGTCCGCAAGGCGTCCCGACCGATCATTCGGTAGCGTGCCGGAGATCGGGGCGTAATTCAATTGCGGAGGCGGAACCGGTGACTGCTTGATGGGCCCATGACGATCTCCGGCGCGCGCACCGCGTTCACCACGTACGACGGAACCGAACTCGCCTACCACGTCAGGGGAGAGGGTGAGCCGCTGGTCTGCCTGCCGGGCGGCCCGATGCGCGCCTCCGAGTACCTCGGCGACCTCGGTGGACTGGCCGCCGGCCGCCGCCTGATCCTGCTGGACCTGCGCGGAACGGGCGGCTCGGCTGTACCGGCCGACGCGGCCACGTACCGGGTGGACCGGCAGGTCGCGGACGTGGAGGCCCTGCGGGCGCACCTGGGCCTGGAGCGGCTGGACCTGCTCGCGCACTCGGCGGCGGGCAACCTCGCACTGCTGTACGCGGCGGCGCACCCCGGACGGGTGCGGCGCCTGGCGCTGGTCACGCCGACCGCGTGGGCGGTGGGCCTGACGGTGACGGCCGGCCAGCGGCTGGCGGCCGCCCGGCTGCGGGCGGGGCGCGAGCCGTACGACGCGGCGACAGCGGCGTACGAGACCCTCCTGGCGGGAGGCGGCGGCGTCGCCGAGGAGGAGGCGGCGATGCCGCTCTTCTATGGGCGATGGGACGAGACGGCCCGGGCGCACGCGGCCGCGGGCGACCGCCAGGGACGGCCGGCGGCGGCCGCCGCGTACGCCGACCAGCAGGCCCTGGACCCGGCCGCGACCCGCGCGGCCCTGCGGGACCTCGCGGCGCCGGTGCTGGTGCTGGCCGGGGAACTGGACGGCAACCCGCCTCCCGCGCTCGCGGCGGAACTCGCCGGGCTCCTCCCCCGGGGCGCGGTGGACGTCCAGCCGGGCGCGGCGCACTTCCCGTGGGTGGACGACCCGGCGTGGTTCACCGCGCGGGTGGAACGGTTCCTGGCCGCAGCCGCCGCCTGACCGCTCCGCAGCCGCCGCCCGACCGCTCCGCGCCGGAACCCGCGGGGGCCGGAACCCGCGGGGGCGGGAGCCGGCGGCGGCCGGGATCCCGGGAGCGGCCGGGATCCGGCGGCGGGCCGGGAGACGGCGAGCGGCCGGGATCCGGGCGGGGCCGGACCTGGGCGCGCGGGCGGTGGTCCGGTCCACGGGCGGTGGTCCGCGTGCCCGGGCCGGGCCGTCAGCGGGCCCGGGCCGACGGGCGGGCGGCCTCCACGCGGTGGACCAGCCCCGTGATCAGGGCGGCGAGTTCGGGCCACAGGGCGCGCGGGAGGTTGTGCCCCATGCCCGGGATCACCGCCAGCTCCGCCCCGGGGACCGCCGCCGCCGTGGCGCGGCCGCCGCTGACGTCGCACATCGGGTCGTCGGCCCCGTGGATCACCAGGGTCGGTACGCCGAGTGCGCGCAGCCCCGCCGTGCGGTCGCCCGAGGCGAGGGAGGCCACCGCCTGCCGGGTCACCCCGCGGGGGTCGTACGCCCGGTCGTGCGAGCGCGCCGCGCGGTCGGCGACCTCGGCCTCCTCGAACGGGTAGCCCGGCGAGGCGAACGCCCGGGAGATCCGCACCACCTGGTCGATGACCTCCTGACGGTTCATCGGCGGCGGCCCGGCGAACGCGCCGAGCGTCTCCGGCGTGGCCCGCCCCACCGCCGGATCCCCCGTGGAGGACATCACCGACGTCAGCGACCGCACCCGCCCCGGGTGCTCGATCGCCGCCGTCTGCGCGATGGCCCCGCCCAGCGAGGCGCCGACGAGGTGGGCGCTGTCCAGCCCGAGCGCGTCCATCAGGCCGACCGTGTCGGCGGCCATGTCCGACAACGTGTACGACGCCGAGGAGGTGTCGCCCAGGAGCGCCGCCCGCAGGTCGGGCTCCGGGGCGTGGCGGAAGTGCGACGACAGCCCGCAGTCGCGGTTGTCGAACCGGACGGGCTGCACGCCGCGCGCGACGAGCTCGGCGCAGAACCCGTCGGGCCAGCCGTTCAGCTGCGCCCCGATCCCCATGACCAGCAGGACGGGCGGGGCCGCCGGATCACCGAGGCGCTCGTACGCCATCTCGATACCGGCCGGACCGACGTTCACTGCCTTCTCTTCCGCCACGGTCGCATCACTCCTCGCTCGCAGGGACGGACACCCTGCGCGCACCGTACGCCGCCACGCCCAGCGCGAGCACGATCAGCGCCGCCGCGACGGCGAACGTCGTCCGCATGCCCGTGGCCACGGCCTCCGGGCCCGCCGCCGTCACGTCGGTGGCCGCCGACGCGTACGCGAACACCGCGCCCAGGGCCGACGCACCCGTGAGGAGCCCCAGGTTGCGCGAGAGGTTGAGCAGCGCGGAGACGACGCCCCGGCGGTCGGCCGGGACCCCGGTCATCACGGCGGTGCTGTTCGCCGTCTGGAACACCGCGTACCCGGCCGTGGTGACCACGAGGGGCACCAGATAGCCGACGACGCCGAGCGAGAGCGGCACCACGGCCAGCGCAGAGCAGCCCGCCGCCATCCCGGCCAGCCCCGCCACGGTCGTGCGGGAGGCCCCGAACCGGTCCGCGATCCGCCCGGCCGGCATCCCGGTCAGGGCGGCGACCAGCGGACCGGCCGTCAGGACCAGCCCGACCAGCGCCTCCTGGAGACCCAGCGCCCGCGAGAGGTGGAAGGGGCCGACCACCAGCGTCGCCATCATCACCGTCGAGACGAGTGCGCTCATGACCAGGCCCGCCGCCAGGGCCGGCTCCCGGACCGTCGAAGGCCGCACCAGCGGCGCGGCCACCCGCCCCTCCACCCGTACGAACACGCCCGCCCCGAGCGCGGCAGCCGCCAGCAGGGCCACGTTCAGCGCCCCGAATCCGCCCCGCCCCAGGGTCATGGCCAGCGCGTACGCGGCGAGCGTCAGCGCGAGCAGCAGTGTGCCCGCGTGGTCGAAGCGGGCCCGCCCGGCCCCCGGCAGCCGCCGGTCGGCGGGCAGGTGCCGCCGCAGGAGCAGGTACGCCAGCACGCCCGGCGGCGCCAGGACCAGGAAGACCGCCCGCCAGTCGGAGACGGAGAGCAGCACGCCGCCGAGGGAGGGACCCAGGGCGGTCCCGATCGCCGACGTGGTGCCGAGCAGTCCCATGGCGTGGCCGGTGCGTTCCTTCGGCACCGTGTCCGCGACGAACGCCATGGTGAGCGCCAGCATCACGGCCGCCCCGAGGCCCTGGGCCGCGCGGGCGGCGATCAGCGCCCCCAGCGTCGGTGCCAGGCCGCACAGCACCGAGGCCACCGTGAACAGGGCGATCCCGCCCAGCAGCAGCCGGCGGCGGCCGGTGAGGTCACCGAGCCGGCCGACGCCGACGATCAGCGTGGTGACGGCGAGGAGATGGGCGAGCACGACCCACTGGACCGCCTGGAAGGAGGCGCCGAACCCCTCCGCCAGGGTGGGCAGAGCGACGTTGGCGATGCTGGTGCCGAGCGAGGGGAGCAGTACGGACAGCGACAGACCGGCCAGCGCCCACCGGACGGAGCGGGCCGGCCGTGCGGCCCCGGGACCCGGTGCCGGTACCGGGACCGGGACCGCGGGGGCGGACCGCTGCGCCCGGCCGGGCCGCGGTGTCACCGTGCGTCCCGTACGCCCGTGAACACGGTGCCGGCGGACAGGAGGAAGGCGTCGGGGCGGCGCAGCAGACCGTCCGGCGCGGCCGGATCGAGCAGGACGTCGAGCGTGGTGCGGTCGTCCTCGTCCAGCAGGTCGGCCGCCACCTCCCGCAGCCGGGTCAGCTGGGCGTGCACGAACGCGCGGCCCTCCTCGCCCAGCGGCGCCGGCAGGTCGAGGAGCGAGGTGGCGGCGCCGACCCCGGTGAGCCCGGCGCGGCGGAGCATCGCGGGCCAGTCCTCGACCACGGCGGTGCTGCCCGGCAGTTCCGTCCGCATGATCTCGAACCAGTGCTCCAGTACGGCGTCGAGCCGGGCCTGCAGCCCCGGCCGGCCGATACCGATGTCACGCGGCAGGAACCGCATCGGCAGCCCGGCCTCCGCCACGGCGAGCAGCCCGCCGGGGCGCAGGGCGGCGGCCAGCGCGGTCAGGGCGGCCTGCTGATCGCCGAGGTGGTGCACGGTCCTGCTGCTCCAGATGAGGTCGGCCGCCTCCAGAGCGCCCAGTCCCTCGGGCAGATCCGCGTGCCGGACGCTCACCCGGCCGCCGAGGCCCAGCCGCTCGGCTCGGGCCAGGGTGCGCTCCAGCAGGGCGGGGGTGCCGTCGACGGCCACCACCTCGGCGTCCGGGAAGGCCTCGGCGAGCACGCAGGTCATCACCCCCGGTCCGCTGCCGATGTCGAGGATCCGCCGGACGTCCGTACCGGAGGCGGCCAGTCGCTCCCGCAGCCGGGCGGCCGTCCGGTGCAGCTCCGGCAGCTGGAGCTCGGCGCCGGTCTCCAGCTGGGTGCCCATGACCTCCCAGTCGAGGTCGGTGGCGTGGTCGTGCCCGTGCCCGTGCCCGGTGCCGTGCAGGCCGTGGCCGTGTGCCTCTGCGTGTCCGTGTGCGCTGTGTGCGTTCATGCCGGTGAGCGTGCACCGGGCGAGCACGGGCGACAACTCTTGTTGCTGTTTCCGGGACGGCGCGGTGGAATGCCCCCATGGACGACACCCCTCTGCCCTACCAGGCGGTCCTCGACGACGTCGGCCCCCGGCTGCGCCGGCTGCGCGCCCAGCGCGGTCTCACCCTGGCCGCGCTCTCGGAGACGACCGGGATCTCCAAGAGCACGCTCTCCCGCCTGGAGTCCGGCCAGCGCCGCCCCAGCCTGGAGCTGCTGCTGCCGCTCGCCAGTGCCTACCGCGTCCCCTTGGACGACCTGGTCGGCGCGCCCGAGGTCGGCGATCCCCGGGTCAGGATGACGCCCCGCCCCATGCCGAGCGGCGGCGTCTTCGTCCCGCTGTCGCGCACCCCCGGGCCCCTCCAGGCGTACAAGATGATCATCACCGACCGGGGGAGCGAACCGGACCCGCGCACGCACGAGGGCTACGAGTGGCTGTACGTCCTGGACGGCCGGCTGCGCCTGGTGCTGGCCGAGCACGACCTGGTCCTCGGCCCCGGCGAGGTCGCCGAGTTCGACACCCGCCTGCCGCACTGGTTCACCAGCGCGGACGGCCGCCCCGTCGAGCTGCTCAGCCTCTTCGGCCGCCAGGGCGAGCGGATGCACGTGCGCGCCAGGCCGCGCGCGTAGGGTCAGTCCCGTGCCTGCTGGGCCCGCCATTCGGGGGCCAGGATCGACATCACGGTGGCGTCCACCCGTTCGCCCTCCCACAGCAGCGCGTCGCGCAGCACGCCCTCGGTGCGGAAGCCGGCCTTCTCGTAGGCGCGCCGGGCGCGCGGGTTGAAGGCGTACACCTCCAGCGAGATGCGGTGCAGGCCCAGCGTCTCGAAGCCGTGGCCGACGATCAGGCGGGTGGCCTCCGTGCCCAGGCCACGGCCGCGGCCGTCCGGGACCAGCAGGATGCGGAAGCTGCAGCTCTCGTTGTCGGGGTCCCACAGGTTGAGGACCACCTCGCCGACGACCGCTCCGGTGGCGCGGTCGACGACCGCGAGGTCGAGGCGGTCGTCCTGGTCCTGGCGGCTGCCGTACCAGGACTGCAACCGGGTTTCATCGAACTCGGTGTGACTGCCCGTCAACCGGGCGGCCTCCGGGTCCGCGAAGGCGGGCAGCAGCGCGGGCACGTCGTCCGCCGTGAGCGGACGCAGGACGACGCGCTCGCCGCGCAGGGTGGGCTTGGTGAGGAAGTCCGGCATGGGACGCATTCTGTACGGCCGGCCGGACCCCTGTCGCCCGATTATCGGGTGCCGGCGTCCGTTCCGGTGCCCGCGTCCGTTCCCGTGCCGGGGTCCGTCCCGGTGCCGTCCGCCGCCGTCGCGACCGACTTCGCCCAGCGGTAGTCCGCCTTGCCGCTCGGCGAGCGCTGGATCGCCGGGGCGATCACCAGCTGGCGGGGGATCTTGTAGCCCGCGAGCCGGCTGCGGCAGTGGGACTGGATCTCGTCCAGGGTGGGCGCCGCGGCGCCCGCCCGGACCTGCACCACCGCCGCCACGTGGCTGCCCCACTGCGGGTCCGGGACCCCGGCCACCAGCGCGTCGTACACGTCGGGATGCGACTTCAGCGCCTGCTCGACCTCTTCCGGGTAGACCTTCTCGCCACCGGTGTTGATGCACTGCGACCCGCGCCCCAGCACCGTGACGATGCCCTCCTGGTCCACCGTGGCCATGTCGCCCAGCAGGACCCACCGCTCCTCGCCGCGCCGGAAGAAGGTCTCCGCCGTCTTCGCCGCGTCGTTGTAGTAGCCGAGCGGCACGTGGCCGCGCTGGGCGAGACGGCCCACCTCACCGACCGCCACCGGCTCGTGGGTGACGGGATCCACCACCTGGGTACGGTCGTTGACCAGCAGCCGGAAGCCCTTCTCCGGGCCCGAGTCGTCGGTGGCCCGGCCGTTGGACCCGGACTCGGAGGAGCCGAAGTTGTTGAGCAGCAGCGCGTTCGGCACCAGGCGCTGGAACTCGGCCCGCACCGTGTCCGACATGATGGCGCCGGAGGAGGAGACGCTGAACAGCGACGACAGGTCGGTGCCCCGCAGCGGGCCGTTCAGCGCGTCGATCAGCGGCCGCAGCATCGCGTCGCCCACCAGCGACACGCTGGACACCTTCTCCTTGGCGATCGTGCGGAGCACCTCCTCGGGCGCGTACTTGCGGTGGATCACCACGCGCTGCCCGTAGTGGAAGGCGACGAACGAGGTCAGGGTGGACGTGCCGTGCATGAGCGGGGGAGCGGGGAAGAAGGTCAGGCCGGCCCCGCCCGCCGCGACCCGCTCGGCCAGTTCCTCCGGCCGCTTCACCGGCTCGCCCGAGGGGTCGCCGCCGAACAGGCCCGCGAAGAACAGGTCCTCCTGGCGCCACATCACGCCCTTGGGCATGCCCGTCGTACCGCCGGTGTAGATGATGAACAGGTCGTCCGCGGAGCGCGCGGCGAACCCCCGCTCCGGGGAGCCGGCGGCCTCCGCCTCCGCGTACGCCACCGGGGCGATCGTCGGCTCCGTGGCGCCGGACGGGGCCGCGCCCACCCGGACCAGGTGCCGCAGCCTCGGCGTCCGCGGCAGCGCCGCCGCGACCCGCTCGGTGAACTCCCCGTCGAAGACCAGGGCCGCGAGGTCGGCGTCGTTGTAGAGGTAGACCAGTTCCTCCTCCACGTACCGGTAGTTGACGTTCACCGGGACCAGGCGGGCCTTCAGGCAGGCCAGGACGGTCTGGAGGTACTCGATGCCGTTGTAGAGGTGCAGCCCCAGGTGCTCGCCGGCCTTCAGGCCGCTGCCGAGCAGGTGGTGCGCGATCCGGTTCGCCGCCTCGTCCAACTGCCCGTACGTCAGCCGGCGCTCGGCGCCGCTCCCGGGGTGGTCCACGTACACGAGCGCCTCGCGGTCCGCGACCACGTCGACGACCGACTCGAAAAGGTCGGCAAGGTTGTACTCCACCGTTCCTCCTGACCTGAGCCCCGGCAACCAGTGGCGGTCATTAGAGCGCCGCCCGGCACAACAGGGAAGGCAGCCGGCCAAGAAATCTGACTGACTGTCAGAAAACTATTGAACTGCACCGGCCCCTCCTGCAACCTGTTCTAGGTCTTGAGACGGGAGGACGGCAATGGGTGGGACGGAACACCTGACCGTGGAACGCCACGGCGCGACGCTGGTGCTCACCATGAACAGGCCCGAGGCGAAGAACGCGCTCTCGCTGCCCCTGCTGGTAGGGCTCCACGACGGCTGGCTGGAGGCGGACGCGGACGACGCGATCCGCTCGGTGGTGCTCACCGGCGCGGGCGGCGACTTCTGCGCCGGCATGGACCTCAAGGCCCTCGCGGGCAAGGGCATGGACGGCGACCACTACCGCGACCGCCTGCGGGCCGACCCCGACCTGCACTGGAAGGCGATGCTGCGGCACCACCGCCCCCGCAAACCCGTGATCGCCGCCGTCGAGGGCTACTGCGTGGCCGGCGGTACCGAGATCCTCCAGGGCACCGACATCCGGGTCGCCGCCGAGAGCGCCACCTTCGGGCTCTTCGAGGTCCGGCGCGGTCTCTTCCCCATCGGCGGCTCCACCGTCCGGCTGCCCCGCCAGATCCCGCGCACCCACGCCCTGGAGATGCTGCTCACCGGCCGCCCCTACACCGCCGCCGAGGCGGCCGGGATCGGGCTGGTCGGCCGGGTCGTCCCCGACGGCACCGCCCTGGCGAAGGCCCTGGAGATCGCCGAGCAGATCAACGCCTGCGGGCCGCTCGCGGTCGAGGCCGTCAAGGCGTCGGTCTACGAGACCGCCGAGCTGACCGAGGCCGAGGGGCTGGCCGCCGAACTCACCCGGGGCTGGCCGGTCTTCGACACCGCCGACGCCAAGGAGGGCGCCCGCGCCTTCGCGGAGAAGCGCCCGCCGGTCTACCGCCGGGCCTGACCGGAACATCAGCGTCCGATCCCGCCCCGCGGCGTCCGATCCCGCCCCCAGCAGCGTCCGCGCCCGCCCCGCAGCGTCCGCGCCCGACCCGCAGCATCCGCGCCCGACCCGGAGAACCGGAGAGCCGCCCATGACAGCCGCGCCCACCCCCGACGTGCTGCGCGCACCCCTCGTCGTCGAATTCCCCTTCACCCGCTCCCTCGGGCCCGTGCAGAGCGCCTTCCTCACCGGCCTGCGCGAACGCGTCGTCCTCGGCGTCACCTGCTCCGACGGCACCGTGATGGTCCCGCCCGCCGAGTACGACCCGGTCACCGCCGAGGAGATCCGCGACCTGGTCGAGGTCGCCGCCACGGGCACGGTCACCACCTGGGCGTGGAACGACCACCCCCGCCCGAACCAGCCGCTGTCCACCCCCTTCGCCTGGGTGCTCGTACGGCTCGACGGCGCCGACACCGCCCTGCTGCACGCCCTCGACGCCCCCGGCCCCGACGCCGTACGCACCGGTATGCGGGTGCGCGTGCGCTGGGCCGCCGAGCGCACCGGCGCCATCACCGACATCGCCTGCTTCGAGCCCTGCCCCGGCGAGGACGCCGGCCCGCCCGCCGCCACCCCCCACGACGGCGTCTTCGCCGACCCCGTCACCGGCATCGTCGCCGAGGCCCGGCTCGACTACACGTACAGCCCCGGGCGGGCCCAGACGGCGTACATCAACGCCCTCGCCGACCGCCGCACCGTCGGGGAGCGCTGCCCCGCCTGTCACAAGGTCTACGTCCCGCCCCGCGGCGCCTGCCCCACCTGCGGCGTCGCCACCACCGACCAGGTCGAGGTCGGCCCGGCCGGCACGGTCACCACGTACTGCATCGTCAACATCAAGGCGAAGAACCTCGACATCGAGGTGCCCTACGTCTACGCGCACATCGCCCTCGACGGCGCCGGCCTCGCGCTGCACGGCCGGATCGGCGGCATCCCCTACGACCAGGTCCGCATGGGCCTGCGCGTCGAACCGGTATGGACCGAGGGCGGCCGCCACCCCGACCACTACCGGCCCACCGGCGAACCGGACGCCGCGTACGACACGTACAAGGAGCTGCTGTGATGGCACCCGGCAAGGGCACGCGTGACGTCGCGGTCGTCGCCTTCGCACAGAGCGACCACCTGCGCCGCACCGACGAACTCAGCGAAGTCGAGATGGTCATGCCGGTCCTGCACCAGGTCCTGGCCGCCACCGGGCTCAAGGCCGGCGAGATCGGCTTCACCTGCTCCGGCTCCTCCGACTACCTGGCCGGCCGCGCCTTCTCCTTCACCATGACCCTCGACGGGGTCGGTGCCTGGCCGCCCATCTCCGAGTCGCACGTCGAGATGGACGGCGCCTGGGCCCTGTACGAGGCCTGGGTCAAGATCCAGACCGGCGAGGCCGACACCGCGCTCGTCTACGCCTACGGAAAGTCCTCACCGGGACCCGTGCGCGACGTCCTCACCCGCCAGCTCGACCCCTACTACCTCGCCCCCCTGTGGCCCGACTCGGTGGCCCTCGCCGCCCTCCAGGCCCGCGCGCTCATCGACACGGGCGCCACCGACGAGAGCGCCCTGGCCGCGATCGGCGCCCGCAGCCGGGCCGCCGCCGCGGCCAACCCGCACGCCCAGCTGCGCGGCGCCGTACCGCAGGGCGACCACCAGGTCCGGCCGCTGCGTACGGGCGACTGCCCGCCCATCGGCGACGGCGCGGCCGCCGTCGTGCTCGCGGCGGGCGACGAGGCCCGGCGGCTGTGCGCCCGCCCGGCCTGGATCACCGGCATCGACCACCGCATCGAGGCCCACGGCCTGGGCCTGCGCGACCTCACCGACTCCCCGTCCACCCGGCTCGCCGCCGAGCACGCCGGCGCCTTCGACCGCCCCGTCGACACGGCCGAGCTGCACGCCCCGTTCTCCTCGCAGGAGGTCGTGCTGCGCAGGGCCCTCGGCCTGGACGGCACGGTCGTGGTGAACCCCTCGGGCGGCGCGCTGGCCGCCAACCCCGTCATGGCGGCCGGCCTGATCCGCATCGGCGAGGCCGCCGCCCGGATCCACCGCGGCGAGTCCGACCGGGCCCTCGCCCACGCCACGTCCGGCCCCTGCCTGCAGCAGAACCTGGTCGCCGTCCTGGAGGGGGACTCATGAGCACGGCCGTGACATCCATGACATCCAAGGCATCCAAGGCATCCAAAGAGGCGGTGGCCGTCGTCGGTGTCGGCCAGACCAAGCACGTCGCCGCCCGCCACGACGTCTCGATCGCGGGACTCGTCCGGGAGGCCGCCGTACGCGCCCTCGCCGACGCCGAGCTGACCTGGGCGGACATCGACGCCGTCGTCATCGGCAAGGCCCCCGACTTCTTCGAGGGCGTCATGATGCCGGAGCTGTACCTGGCCGACGCCCTCGGTGCGGTCGGCAAACCGATGCTGCGCGTGCACACCGCCGGCAGCGTCGGCGGCTCCACCGCCCTGGTCGCCGCGAACCTGGTCGCGGCCCGCGTCCACGGCACCGTCCTGACCCTCGCCTTCGAGAAGCAGTCCGAGTCCAACGCCATGTGGGGCCTGTCCCTGCCGGTGCCGTTCCAGCAGCCGCTGCTCGCGGGCGCCGGCGGCTTCTTCGCCCCGCACGTGCGCGCCTACATGCGGCGCACCGGCGCGCCGGACACGGTGGGCTCGCTGGTGGCGTACAAGGACCGGCGCAACGCGCTGAAGAACCCGTACGCGCACCTGCACGAGCACGACATCACCCTGGAGAAGGTCCAGGCCTCGCCGATGCTGTGGGACCCGATCCGGTACTCCGAGACCTGCCCCTCCTCCGACGGCGCCTGCGCGATGATCCTCACCGACCGGGCGGGCGCGGCGCGTTCACCGCGGCCGCCGGCCTGGGTGCACGGTGGCGCGATGCGCAGCGAGCCGACCCTCTTCGCGGGCAAGGACTTCGTCTCCCCGCAGGCGGGCAAGGACTGCGCGGCCGACGTCTACCGGCAGGCCGGCATCACCGATCCGCGCCGCCAGATCGACGCGGTGGAGATGTACGTGCCGTTCTCCTGGTACGAGCCGATGTGGCTGGAGAACCTGGGGTTCGCCGAGGAGGGCGAGGGCTGGAAGCTCACCGAGTCGGGCGTCACCGAGCTCGACGGCGATCTTCCGGTCAACCCTTCGGGTGGTGTGCTCTCCACCAACCCCATCGGCGCCTCCGGCATGATCCGCTTCGCCGAAGCGGCCCTCCAGGTGCGCGGCCTGGCCGGCGAGCACCAGATCCCGGACGCGCGGCGGGCGTTGGGACACGCGTACGGCGGCGGGGCGCAGTTCTTCGCCATGTGGCTGGTGGGCGCCGAACCGCCCGCGTGAGGCGGGGCGTCCGGCCCGGAAGGGGCCCTGTCGGTCGTCCGGGGCGCATGGTTAACCTGGCCCCCGGACGACGGAACCGGGAGGAGCACGCACGTGGCCGAGAGCATGACTTCGCAGCCCCTCGCAGGCTGGAACAAGCCCGACCTCGATCTCAGCGGGGCGGACTGGCAGTCGAGCAGCCGGGGAGCGGGCGATGTCCAGATCGCCTTTGTCGAGGGGTTCATCGCGATGCGCAACAGCGAACGCCCCGAGAGCCCCTCGCTGATCTTCGCGCCGGACGAGTGGCGGGCGTTCGTCCTGAACGCCCGCGGCGGCGAGTTCGACCTGACCTAGCCCTCGGGACGCACTCCGACGCGCTCGTCGACGTGGCGCACCACCGGGCGCGGAGCCGCCGCCCCGGTGGGCACCGCCACCGCGGGGTGCGAAACGGTCATATCGGGAGGGCCGGTAGGGTGCCCCCATGAGCGGCGAGAGCGACCTGGACACACTCATCAGCGGCATGCGCCCGGAGTTGAACGAGGGCCGGTACGTCTTCTGCACCGTCCCCGGGGGCGCGGTCCCCGCCGGTGTGCGTCCGGTCGTGACCGTCCAGGAGGCCGAGGGCCTCACCCTCGTCCTGCGCGAGGAGGAGGCGGACGCGGCCGCACTGGCGTACGACTATGTGGCGGGCTGGATCACTCTGCGCGTCCACTCCGCCCTCGACGCCGTCGGCCTGACCGGAGCCTTCGCCACCGAGCTCGCCGCCCACGGGCTGAGCTGCAACGTGATCGCCGGATACCACCACGACCACCTGTTCGTGCCCGTCGAACGCGCGGTCGAGGCCGTCGCCGTCCTGCGCGACCTGGCCGCCCGCCGGGCCGTCTGACCCCCGCCGCCCGGCCCCGCCCCGGCCGGCGCCCCGCGGCGGGCGCCCGGACGGCCGTACCGGAGCCGGCGCACCCGGTGCCGCCCCGGCGCAGCCCGCGGGGCGCGGCGGGCGGCGGACGGCGCCCGGGGGAGCGGGGCCCACCGGCCGGAAAGGGTGCCGGGGCACGTACCATGGCGACATGTCCTTCCTCCGCCGCCACCGCGCCGCCACACCCGCCGGCCCGGACTTCGATGTCCTGGCCATGGACCCGGGGGACTGGCCGGGCAATCTCGGGGCCGGGCTGCTGCCCGCCCCCGACGGCAGCTGCCAGGGTGTCTTCCTCCGCTACGACCTCTTCGGCGGACGCGGCCCCGCGATGATCATCGGCAATCTCCCCGAGGGCTCCCCGGCCCGGGAGCTCGCCGACAAGCAGATCCCCTTCGAGGTGGCCCAGCTCCTCGACGCCCTCGAGAACGACGAGGACGTCGAGGTCACCGGCACCGAGGACTGCCCGGTGATGCAGGGGGACAACCTCCTCATCGTCCGCAAGATCAAGCTCTCCGAGAGCCGGATCAGCTGCGTGCAGTTCGACCGCAGCGACAACGTGCTGGTCACCATCGCCAGCTGGGACCGGCCCATCACCGACGACCTCTACGCGCTGCTGAAGCCCCTCCCGGCCGAGCTCTTCCAGCAGGGCTGAACGGGCGCCGGGGCCTACGGGGTGTCCGCGATGTCGTTCGCCGCCACGTAGCCGAACGTCATCGCGGGCCCGATCGTCGACCCCGCCCCCGCGTAGCTGCGGCCCATCACGGCCGCGCTCGCGTTGCCCGCCGCGTACAGGCCGCGGATCACCGAGCCGTCCGGCCGCAGCGCCCGCGCCCGCGCGTCCGTCACGATGCCGCCCTTCGTGCCCAGATCCCCGGGGACGATGCGGAAGGCGTAGAACGGCGGCGCCCACACCGGCGCCAGGCACGAGTTCGGGTGCACGTTCGGGTCCGTGTAGTAGTGGTCGTACGGCGCGTCGCCGCGCCGGAAGTCCGCGTCCCTCCCGTCCCACGCCTGCGCGTTGAAACGGTTCAGCGTGGCCCGCAGCGCCCCGGCCGGCACCCCGATCTGCCCGGCCAGCGCGTCCCACGTCCACGCCTTCTTCACGGCCCCCGACGCGTACCACGCGTCCGGGAGGACGAACGCCGGCGGCACGTCCTTGAACAGGTACTTGCTGCGGTAGTTCTGATCGACGATCAGCCAGGCCGGGATGTGCGACCCCGGCGCGCCGCGGTCCTTCTCGTACATCACGTGCACCACATCGCTGTAGGGCGCCGCCTCGTTGACGAACCGGGCCCCGGCGGCGTTCACGATCAGCCCGCCCGGCAGGGTCCGTTCGGCCAGACAGAAGTACGGCTCCTCCGGCAGCGGGATCGCCGGCCCCCACCACGCGTCGTCCATCAGCCCCAGCGCCGCCCCGGCCCGCTGACCGGCCCGGATGCCGTCACCGGTGTTCTCCTTGGCCCCCACCGTCCACTGCGTGCCGATCGGCTGCTGCTGGTACTGCGCCCGCATCGCCGCGTTGTGCTCGAAGCCGCCCGAGCCGACGACCACGCCCTTGCGGGCCCGTACGACGCCCCGCTCGCCGTCCTTCTCCACCACCACCCCCGTCACGGGCCCGCCCTCCAGGACCAGGTCCACCAGCGGACTGCGCAGCCACAGCGGCACCCCGGCCCGCTGCAGACCGGCCCGCAGGCCCGCCGCCAGCGCCTGCCCCATGGTCAGCGGCTTCTCGCCGCGCAGCGCCGCCGCCGCACCCCGCGCCAGGCACTCCGTCGACACGGCCAGGCCCTTCGCGCTCACCGCGGCCAGGGTCAGCCACTTGTAGTCGGCGGAGAACACCACCATCCCGGCCGGTACCGGCATGTACGCGGGGTTCAGCCGGGCCAGCTCCGCGCCCAGGACGTTGCCGTCCAGCTGGTCCGGCTCGATGGAACGCCCGTTCGGCAGCCCGCCCGGCAGGTCGTAGTAGTCGCTGTAGCCCTCCATGAAGCGGAACCGCAGCGGACTGTTCGCCATCACGAAGTCGAGCATGCGCGGCCCGTTCGCCAGGAACGCCCGCTGCCGGTCCGCCGGTATCTCGCTCCCGACCACCGCCGCCAGGTACGTGGCCGCCTTCTCCGGGGTGTCGGGCACCCCCGCCGCCCGCAGCACGCTGTTGTTCGGCAGCCAGATCCCGGCGCCCGACCGCGCGGCCGAACCACCGAACGTCGGCGCCTTCTCGACCACCAGCACGCTCAGCCCCCGGTGGGCGGCCGTCAGCGCGGCGGTCATCCCGGCGGCCCCCGACCCGACCACGACCACGTCGTACTCGCCCAGCGAGGGGGTCCCGGCCGCGTGTGCCCGGGCCGCGAGGGCCGGCAGCCCGGCGGCGAGCACCCCGGCGCCGGTCCCGGCGAGGACCGTACGGCGCGAGGGCGGGGAGGGGGAGAGGGGGGCGGAAGGGGCGGGGCTTGCGGACATGGGCGGGCTCCAGCGGACTAGGGGGCGGCGAGAGGGGGCGCGACGCTGTCTGATGCTGAGTCAGAAAAGGTGTTCGCGGGATCATGGGATGTCAAGGCATACGGAAACGCCCGCCGTTCCCGGACAGCCGTGCCCGGAAAGTCGTCCCCGGACAGTCGTCCCCGGACAGTCCTCCCCATGCGGCCTTCCCCGGACACCGCTGAACCCCGGGCGGTGGGATGCCCGGGGCTCAGCGACCATGGGGGGTGGGGATGATGTCCGGACGTCGGTCAGCGGGTACCGACCGCCGCCCGGACGGCTCTGCGGGCCATCCCGCAGTCGTCGTGCAGGCGGCGCAGCAGCAGACGCTGCTCCTCGCCCGCCGACAGGGCACCGATCGGGAGCGGCTGCGTCGGGGCGGTGGCCAGCATGGAGCGCTGGACCGCCGTCTCGGACATCCGGATCTCCCGGGTCAGTACCAGCATCAGGTTGACCAGGAACGCGTCCCGGGCCGCGGGCCCCGCCGCCTGCGCCAGCCGGCTGATCTGGCTCCGGGCGGCCGGCGCGTCGCCCAGGACCGTCCACAGCGTGGCCAGGTCGTACCCGGGCAGGTACCAGCCCGTGTGCTCCCAGTCGAGCAGCACCGGCCCCGCGGGGGACAGCAGCAGGTTCGACAGCAGCGCGTCACCGTGGTTGAACTGCCACGGCACCCCGCCCGCCGCCAGCCCGTGCAGCAGCTTCTGCAGGTCGCCCAGGTCCCGGTCGGTCAGCAGCCCCAGCTCGTGGTACCGGGAGATCCGCGAGGCGTAGTCCAGCGGACGGCCGAACAGCTCCGCCGGCGGCCGCCACTGGTTGACCCGGCACACCGCGCCCAGCGCCGCCCGGATGTCCGGCCGCGGCGGGGCCTCCACCGGATGCCGCTGCAGGGCCGCCACCCTGCCCGCCATCCGTTCCACCACCAGCGTGCAGTTCTCCGGATCCGCGGCGATAAGCCGCGGCACCCGGACCGGCGGACGGTGCCGGACGAACGCACGGTATGCAGCTATTTCGTGCCGGTACCGCTCACGCCACTCCGGCGAGTGGTCCAGTAAAACCTTCGCGACGGCGGTCGTCCGCCCGGTCGTCCCCACCAGCAGGACCGACCGGCCGCTGCGGCGCAGTACCTGGACGGGCGCGAACTCCGGGCAGATCCGCTGGACCGAGGCGAGCGCGGTGCGCAACTGCGCGCCCTGCGGCCCCGACAGGTCGATTCTGCCGCTCGGGGTGAGCGCCGTGGCTCCCGGCAGCCGTCGCGCCCGTACGGCGCCCTGCGCCGGTACGGGGCCGCGGCCGGGGTCGAGGTAGGGGCCGCCGCCCGCCTGGAGGGTGCGGTGCGGCCGGACGGGGGCGGACACGGAGGACGATGCTGCGTACATGACGGTTGCGGTTCCCTTCGTGCGCCGACGAATTGCCCACACCTGCCCGCCCGGTACCGGTTCCGGCACCCTGGGGAGTGCCACCGGATGACCGGGGCGGGGAGGCGCATTCCTACCTGACACCCTGGCGTGGGTGGCAGAGAAGGGAGCGGGCTCTGGCGAACCCTGGCGAACCCTGGCGAATAGTCGCTCGGCATCTGACGGCGGGCTACTGTCAAGTCAGCCGAGAACCTGGGGGCTTGACGTGAGCAAAGGACCCAACACCCGTCTGAACGACCTGTTCGGCCTGGCGGGATGGTCGAAGGGCGAACTCGCGAGGATGGTCAACCGGCAGGCGGCGGCCATGGGCCACCACCAGCTGGCCACCGACACCTCGCGGGTGCGGCGCTGGATCGACATGGGGGAGACCCCGCGCGAACCCGTGCCCACCGTCCTCGCGGCCCTGTTCACCGAGCGGCTCGGTCGTGTCGTGACCATCGAGGACCTCGGGTTCGTACGGCAGCGGCGCACCTCCAAGCGGCAGGCGGACGGGGCGAAGGACAACCCCGACGGCCTGCCGTGGGCGCCCGAACGCACAGCCGCGGTCCTCACCGAATTCACGGGAATGGACCTCATGCTCAACCGTCGCGGTCTGATGGGCGCGGGCGCCGTGCTCACCGCCGGCTCCGCCCTCAGCAACGTCATGTACGACTGGCTCCACACCGAACCCGCCCGCGCCGCCGAGGCGCCACGGTTCGCCGATCACTTCCAGGCCGACCCCGCGGGCTACGACCGCTACGAGGCGGCCCCCATCGGCTCCCAGGAGATCGAGGCCCTGGAACGCTCCGTGGAGGTCTTCCGGGCCTGGGACGCGTCCCGCGGCGGCGGGCTCCAGCGCAAGGCCGTGGTGGGCCAGCTGAACGAGGTGGGCGGCATGCTCGCCTACCGCCACCCCGACCACCTCCAGCGCCGGCTGTGGGGTGTGGCCGCCAACCTGGCCGTCCTGGCGGGCTGGATGTCGCACGACGTGGGCCTGGAACCCACCGCCCAGAAGTACTTCGTGATCGCCGCGCACGCCGCGCGGGAGGGCGGCGACAGGCCGCGCGCCGGGGAGGCGCTCTCCCGGGCCGCCCGCCAGATGGTGCACCTGGGCAAGCCCCACGAGGCGATGGACCTGATGAAGCTCGCGCAGTCCGGTTCCGGCGAGCAGACCCTGCCACGGACCCGCGCCATGCTGCACACCATCGAGGCGTGGGCACAGGCGGCGATGGGCAAGGGGCAGGCGATGCGGCGCACGCTCGGCGAGGCCGAGGAGCTGTTCGTCTCGGACAAGGGCGATGTCCCGCCGCCGTGCTGGATGCAGCACTTCGACGCCGCCGACCTGCACGGCATGCAGGCGCTGGCCTTCCGTACGCTCGCCGACCACGATCCCTCGGCGGCGCCGATCGCGGCGCGCCACGCCAAGGAGGCGCTGCGGCTGCGGGCGGGCGGACACCAGCGCTCGCAGATCTTCGACTACATCTCGCTGGCGTCGGCATGCTTCATCGCCGACGAACCCGAGCAGGCCGACCGCTACGCGCGGCTGGCGCTGGTCTCGATGAACGAGACGTCCTCGCACCGCACATGGGACCGGCTGCGGGAGATGTACCGGCTCACCGGCCAGTACGCGGGCTTCGCGCGGATCGAGGACCTGCGCCAGGAGATCAAGCTGGCGCTGCCCACGAGCCCGGCGGGCCGGCTGCGGGGCGCGGAGATCTAGCGGCGAGGGCGGACCCCCCGTCCTCCGTCGGAAGAACCAGCCACGACGACGCGAAGGCCGCGCCCGTGGCGCGGCCCCCGAACCGTCGACTCACCCGACGAACCCACGACTCACCCGACCGTCAACGAACCGTCAACTCTCCCGTGAACAGCCACGGGTACGCCCCGGACGCGCCACGGCGCCCGGGGGTCAGCCTGCGATGCGGGCGACGAGCACGCAGGCGTCGTCCTCGCGCTCCGTCTCGCCGAACTCCTCGATGACCATCCGTACACCGTCCTGCGCCGACCGGATCGCGGAGAGCCGGGGCGCCAGTGCCAGCAGCCGCTCCGTCCCGTCGGCCCGGCTGAACTCGATGCTGCGCGGCGTCAGTCCGTCGGTGTGCAGTACGAGCACGTCGCCCGCCTCCAGCCACTCCTCGGCCTGACCGTACGACGCCCCGGAGGTCGCGCCCAGCAGCACGCCCTCCGGCGGCTGCAGGGAGCGGCCCTGGCCGTGCCGGAAGAGGAGCGGGGCGGGGTGACCGGCCTGCGCCCACGCGAGCACGCGGCGCACGGGGTCGTAGCGGCAGCACACGGCGGAGCCGAGGGCGGGCTGGACGGAGGTCTCCAGGAGCTGGTTGAGCCAGCCCATCAGCGGGCCCGGCGCGATGCCGGCCATCGCCATGCCGCGCAGGGCGCCCAGCATCATCGCCATCCCGGAGGTGGCGGTGACGCCGTGTCCCGTGAGGTCGCCGACCGTCAGCAGCGAGCTGCCGTCGGGCAGTTCGAGGGCGTCGTACCAGTCTCCGCCGATCAGCGCGCTCGACGCCGAGGGGAGGTAGTGGGCGGCGACGTCCAGCGTGCCGCTGCTGCCGCGGGGGAAGCGCAGGGAGCCGCGCCACGGGGGCAGGACGGCCTCCTGGAGCTCGACCGCGATGCGGTGCTCGGTGAGGGCGATCTGGCGCTGGCGCTGGAGCGAGTCCCCGCTCTCGCGCACCGCCCGCTCACTGCGCCGGAGTTCGCTGACGTCGCGCAGCACGGCCCACATGGACTCCGTGCAGCCATCGGCGTCGAGGACCGGCTCGCCGCGCATGTGCAGGGTGCGCACCCGTCCGTCGGCACGGACGATGCGGAACTCCCCGTCTATGGGCTTGCCGTCGACGAGGCACGCCGTCACCATCGCCGTCAGCAGCGGCTGGTCCTCGGAGAAGAGGGTGGAGCCCAGCTCGTCGAGCGAGAGCGGGCCGATCTCGGGGGAGCGGCCGAAGATCAGGAAGAGCTCGTCGGACCAGCTGACCTCGTCCGTGAGCAGGTTCCACTCGGCGCTGCCGACCCTCGTCTGCGGGTGCTCGGCACCCGTCCCGGGCGCGGACCGCGCGGGCTCCTCGATGTCGGGGACGGCCGGCAGGCCCTCCTTGAGCTGGCCGAGGTGCTGGCCGAGGTCGTCGAGGTGGTGCACGGCGAGATCGCACAGCGCGCGCTGCCAGCGGCCCTGCGCGTCGTCGTCGTCCACGACGGTGTCGCGGCGCACCGCGTCCACATCACCGCGCAGCCTGCGCGTCTGCTTGATCAGCGCGTCCACCGACCCGGGCTCGGGCGGCTGCGCGGGACGGTCCGCGAACAGATGGGACGGCATGGGAACTCCGATACAGGCGCGGCACGGCCAAGTCTGAAGGAAGGACTTGGTTACGACTGTGACACAGCCCGGGACGGCCTGTAAGGCGTTTGGCAACATCCGTTAAGGTCTTGCTCGCGGCATATGCCTACGGACTTCCATCCCCTCTGATCTGTGCGAATGATTCAGGTCACCGTCCGGATGGCTAGATCGTGAGCGGTACCGGGTGGATCTCGGCGGCGGGGTGTCCGCTGCGCTCGTGGATGCGCTGGACCGCGTCGGCCGAGGGCGCCTCGGAGAGGCAGTAGACGACGCCGGATTCGGGGTCGGCCCAGGCGTTCTTGAAGTGCACGCCCTCCTGGGCCTCGATCGCCAGGTCCGCGCGGTGGGCGGCCTCCAGCTGGTCGGCGGTGACACCCTTCATGTCGGTGTGGACGTCCATGTACAGGGCCATGTCCGCACACCTCCTTCCCTTGCCTCCTCCATCGTCCGTCCGTCGGGGCGGACGGTCCAGCCGGGCCGCGGGGCGGGCGCGAGGGGCGGCGGCGACCGGAAGGAGTGGCCGGATCCGGACCGTCGGGGAGGGGCGGTCGATCGTACGGGCGAGGCGTGCGAGCACCTCGTACGACTTTCCCCACCCGCGCCGTACGGCAACGCCGGTCACCGCGAGGCCCCCCGAACGGAGGACCGCGGGCCCCCATGATGACGAGGCGACGCGAGGGTTCCGCGGGCGCCCCGTCATCGCTACGCTACGTGCCGGTAACCGATCGGGCGGGGAGTTGCATGACAGGGCAGAGCCGGCGCACCTTCCTCACCTACCTGGTCGCCGCGCCCACGCTCGCGGTCGCCACCCGCGCCGGTGCCGACGCCCTGGTGCCGCAGCCGGCCCGGGCGGCCGCCGCCGCGATCCCGTCCCTGCCCGCCCCCGCCGATCTGATCGACCTCGGCGACCTGTTCATCCTGGCCGGGGCGCCCACCGCGGGACTGCTCGTCCTCACCGTCGAGGCTGACGGGAACATCAGGTTCCGGCTGCCGCGCGAAGAGGTCGGCCAGGGCCTCACCACCGCCGTCGCCATGCTCGTCGCCGAGGAGCTCGACACCGCGCTGGACCGCGTGCACGTGGAACTCGACGATGCCCGCCCCGAGTTGCTCTTCAACCAGCTGACCGGGAGCTCGAACTCCATCCGCTCGCTGTACGGGCCGGTCCGGCAGACCGCCGCCACCGCCCGGGCCCGCCTGGTGGCGGCCGCCGCCGCCCGCTGGAAGGTGGCGCCCTCCTCGCTGTCCACGGCCGGCGGCGCCGTCCGCGCCCCCGACGGGCGCACCGCCGACTACGGCGGCCTCGCCGCGGCCGCCGCCGACCCCGACCTGCTCGTCACCCTCGGCACCACCCCCAAACCGGCCGCCCGGCACACCCTCGTGGGCACACCCGTGAACCGAGTGGACGCCCGCGCGATGGTCACCGGCGCCCTGGAGTACACCCTCGACCTCGACGTCCCCGGGGCCAAGCCGTGCGTCCTGCGCCGCCCGCCCACGCTCGGCGGCACCGTGCGCAGCGTCGGCAACGCCGACGCCGTACGGGCCATGCCCGGCGTCCTGCACGTGGTCACCGTCCCCACGGGGGTCGCCGTCGTCGCGGAGACCTTCGGCCAGGCCCTCGACGCCCGGGCGGCCCTCCAGGTGACCTGGGGCCCCGGCCCCGCCGACCACCTCTCCGACGCGCAGATCCGTACGAAGCTGCGCGCGGCCGTCCCGCCGCTGCTGGTGCCGCCGCTGCTCACCCCGTACGTGGACGCCGAGTTCGACTTCGCCTTCGTCAGCCACGCCCCGCTGGAGACCAACTCGGCCGTCGCCGACGTCCGCGACGACCGGGCCGAGATCTGGTCGGGCCTGAAGTCGCCCATCGTCGCCCGCGAGACCATCGCCGCCGAACTCGGGCTGCCGCTGAGCAAGGTGACCGTGCACGTCGTCCAGGCGGGCGGCTCCTTCGGTCGGCGGCTCTTCTTCGACGCCGCGCTGGAGGCCGCCCGGATCTCCAAGGCCTGCCGCCGCCCGGTCCGGCTGATGTGGACCCGCGTCGACGACACCCGGCACGGCCGGATGCGTCCCGCCACCCACCACCGGATCCGCGCCACCTACGCCCTCGGCGAGGTGCTCAGCTTCGAGCACCGGGTCGCGGCCGTCGAGACCGACTTCCGGCACGGCCTCGGCGAGATCATCACGGCCACCGCCGCCAGCCTTCCGCTGGGCATCGGCAACGCCACCCTCGCCCAGACCCTGTTCCTGACCACGGTGAAGTCCCCCTACCACTTCGGCCTGACCACCCAGGCGCTCACCGAGGTCCCCACCGGCATCCCCACCGGCTCCTGGCGCTCGGTGTACTCCGCCAACACCCGCGGCGCCGAGGAGATCGTCGTCGACGAGCTGGCCCAGCGGCTCGGCAAGGACCCGTACGCCTTCCGGCGCGCCTTCCTGAAGACCGCCGCCCAGCGCGCGGTCCTCGACAAGGCGGCCCAGGAGGGGGAGTGGGGACGGCCCATGCCCGCGGGCTGCGCGCAGGGCATCGCCTTCCATGACGAGTACAAGTCCCGCACCGCCTGCCTGGTCGAGATCGACACCCGGGACCCGCGGCACGTCCGCGTCACCAAGGCCGTCATCGCCGTGGACGTGGGCCGGCCGGTCAACCCGCGCGGTCTGGAGGCCCAGATGATCGGCGGGCTCACCGACGCCATCTCCACCACCCTGCGGGCCGGGCTGCACCTGGACAAGGGGCTGCCGCTGGAGGGCAGTTACAGCCAGTTCCACTGGGCGCAGCAGCGGGACACCCCTCGCGACGTACGGGTCTTCGTGCTGCCCGCGACGAGCGAGGAACCGGGCGGCGCCGGCGAGCTGGGCGTCCCCGCCGCCGTCGGGGCCATCGCCAACGCCTACGCCCGCGCCACCGGGACCCGGCCGCGCAGCTTCCCCCTCGACTTCGACGTCGACTTCACCCCCTACCCCCGCTAGCGCGCCCGAGCCCAGGAGCCGTTCACGTGCCGTCGCACACCTTCACCGTCAACGGGCGCAGCGTCACCGTGGACGCCCCCGACGACCTGCCCCTGCTGTGGGTGCTGCGCGACCTGCTGGGCGTGCGCGGGCCCAAGTACGGCTGCGGGGTGGACGTCTGCAAGGCCTGCACCAGCCACCTCGACGGCGTGGACGTCCGCCCGTGCGTGGTGCCGGTCTCGGCCTGCGCGGGCCGGGAGGTGACCACCATCGAGGGCCTCGCGGACGGCGACCGGCTGCACCCGGTGCAGGAGGCCTGGCTCGAACAGGACGTCGCCCAGTGCGGGTTCTGCCAGCCCGGCCAGATCATGGCGGCCGTCGCGCTGCTGAAGCGGACGCCCGAGCCGACGGACGAGGACATCGACGCCATCGCCAACATCTGCCGCTGCGGTACGTATTTCCGTATCCGCGAGGCCATCAGGGCGGCGGCCGCCCGGATGTGACCGGTACGTGGTCCTGGGGCGAGGTCCAGATGCGGGGCCGGGATGCCGTTCAGAACCCGCCGCAGCCGTGGCCGCCGCCGCAGCTGTGCCCGCCGCCACCGTGTCCGCCCGCCCCGTAGCCGGTGGGGTACGAGCTGACGTGGACGACGCTCACGGGCGCGCCGGACGTCAGACGGGTCTCCCACCAGCCGCCGGTGACGGTCTGCCACCAGGAGACGAACGACAGCCGCTCCCCCCGGGCGGCCAGGTCCTCCTCGGTCCGCAGGCAGGCCGCCCGGTCCCACCGGACCCGTCGCCCGGCCCGCTCGCCCACCAGTTCCCGCAGGCGCGCGTCCAGTTCGTACGCCGTCAGCGGGCTCTCGTCCCGCGCGCCGGCGCCGGGGTCCACGTCGCAGCGGCGTACGTCCACGACCGGGCCGGCGCCCGCACCGGCCGCGACGGCGCAGCACCACACGGGTTGTGCGCCGACCTGGCGGACCGCGGCGGCCAGCCGTTCGGCGGCCCGCCGGCGTTCCGCCTCCACGGCCCGCCGCGCGGCACGCTTGCGTTCCACCCGGCGCTCGATCTCCTCCCCGACCGGCCGGTAGGCCTCGGTCACCGCCGTCACCTCGGCCAGGTAGGCCCGTTGGGCCTTCTCCGACCGCACGGTATTGCGGGCCGACCAGCCGGGCAGCCTCACCAGGGGCGGGCCCGGCCGTATGAACCTCCCGGTGCCCCGGTCCAGGGCGATCTCGGCCTCCCGGGTGCCACCGTGCCGGCGGTGCAGGCGCAGCAGGGCCTGGGACAGGCCCGCCGTGCAGGTCTCGAACGCCTCGGTCCACTGCCGCAGCTCGGCGGCCGAGCAGGCGATCTCCTCGCCCCACGAGTGACGGGTGCGGTAGATCCGGTGGACGCGCGTCTCCTCCGGCAGCGGCACGCCCACGCGCGCGAACCGGTCGCCGCACAGCTGCCTGGCCTTCCAGCCCAGGGCCACGGTGAGCGGATACACCGTCACCATGACGTCCTGCCCGGTGTCCTGGTCCCGGTTCGTCCGTTCCACGGCCACCACCCCCTGGGGGAGGTACCCGCGGGTTCCCTGGTCCACTCCCGCCGCGACGGGCGGAGGAGGGGGCCCGGTGCTCCCCCGTGAGCACCGGGACCCGACCGCTCGTGGCTCAATCTAGGCGGGTGCCGGACCCGTTGCAGGATTCGTCCTGCCCAGTGGCGGCGGGAGACCGGTATCACAGCGCACAGTGTGCGGCGGGTGGTTGAATGCGGCGCGCGCGACGAACGGACCGGAGGCAACCACCGTGGAGCCGCACCCCAACCCATGGCCCGTGTGGGCGCGTTCGGACGACGTCCTCAAGCTGCACCGGCTCGCCCACACCGGCGGCTCCGAGGCGGTCCTGCGCTGGCTCGCGGCCCGGCTCCAGGGCTGGGTAGGGGTCATGGACGGCGTCGGGGGAGCGGCGAGCGGCTCCGGCTTCCCGGACGCGCCCCCGGCCGGCACCCCGGTCGGCACCCCGGCCGCGCGTCCCGGCGGGGCGGAGGCCGCGCTCGCGGCCCGGGCGGCCGCCGAACTGGCCGCGCGCGGCGTCCGGTCGGCCGTCGTCGAGGGCGCCCGCGCCACCGCGCTGCTGTTCGCGCTCGACGAGGGGCGCGCGCTGGCCGCCGTACTGGAACGGCCGTACCACCCCGGCGCGCCCGCCCTGCTCGCCGACGCCGCCGTGCCGCTCGCGCTCGTGCTGCGTGCGGAGGAGGCCGGGCGGCGCACGGAGCGGGCGGCGACGGCGGAGTCCCGGGCTCGTGAGGCGGTGCTGCACCTGCTGATGAACGGCCGGCTCTCCACCGCCCACCAGATCGCCGAGGTGCTCACGCCCTCGCTGCCCGACCCGATGCGGATGTACGTCGTGGAGTGCCGCACCGGCGACCGGGCGGCGGTCACCCGGGCGTGCGCCGAGCTGACCGGCGGGCGCGCCTGGATCGTGCGCTGCCCGGTGTACGTACGCCACCTCATCGTGTTCGTGCCCACCGGGCCGGCCGGCGCGGGCGCCGGCCACGACCCGCTCGCCCAGGCGCTGGTGGGCCTCGGGCGCGACTGCGCGGTCGGGGTGAGCGAGCAGGCGCACCTGCGGGACGCGCCCGCCTCCTACACCCAGGCCTTCCACGCGCTGGCCGTCGCCCGCGGCCGCGACGAGCGGCACGCCCGGTTCGGCGCCGGGCCCGAGCTGGCGCTGGCCGCCCACGGCGCGGGCGCGGGGTGGGCCGCGGCACTGCTCGCGCCGCTGCACGCGTACGAGCCGCGGCGGCCGCAGGACCCCGGCGGGCAGGAGCTGCGGGCCACCGCGCACGCCTGGCTCGACTTCACCTCCCACGCCACCCGGCTGCTCAAGATCCACCGCAACACCCTCGCCACCCGGCTGCGCCATATCGAGGGGGTCCTGGACCTCGACCTGGCCCGCCTGGGCGACCAGGCCGCGCTCTCGCTCGCCCTGCGGCTCACCCCGGGCGGCGGGGCGAGCGCCGGGACGCGGGGCGGCCGCGCGGCGCAGGGGACGGCACCGGGCCTGGACGACGTCCTGCGCGCTCCCTCGCTCGCCGACTGGTCACGGCGCCAGCTGCGGCCGCTGACGGAGCCGGACGCGCCGCCGGGGGCGCGGGAGACGGTGCGGGCCTGGCTGCGGCACGACGCGCACCTGGTCCCGGCGGCGGCCGCCCTCGGGATCTCGGTGCCGGCCGCCCGCAAACGGCTGACCAGGATCGAGGGACTGCTGGAGCGCTCGCTGCTGCAGTCCCCGAGTGCCCGTCACGACCTGTGGCTGGCACAGCGGGCGGAGGAACTGGCGGGCCCGGCGCAGGGCACGCCGCCCGGCAGGTGAACCCGCGGCGATCCGCTCTCCTCGGTGGCCTGCGCCACCGAGGAGACCCTGCTGATGCTCGCCCTCTCGACGCCGTCGGCGCGGCCATGGCCGCCGTGGTCCTGGGTCATCCGGCAGGGTGGGTGCGCGCGAAGCACTTCAGGTGCAGTACTCTCGGTCCATGCGCCAGAACCCCGAGCGCCGCGCCGCGCTGCTCGACGCCGCCATCGAAGTCCTCGCCCGCGAAGGCTCGCGCGGCCTGACGCTGCGCGCGGTGGACGCGGAGGCGGGCGTACCGACCGGCACCGCCTCGAACTACTTCCGCAACCGCGACCAGCTGCTCGTACAGATCCTGCACCGCACCCGCGAGCGCCTGGTCCCCGATCCGGCCACCCTGGCCGGGCCGCTGGACACCGCCGCTCTGCTGCGCGACCTGCTGGCCCGGATGCGGCGCGAACGCAGCGTGCACATCGCCATGCTGGAACTGCGTCTGGAGGGCACCCGGCGGCCCGAACTCCAGGCCGAACTGACCGGGTTCCAGTCCCTGGAGCTGGCGGCGAACGTCCGCTTCCACCTGGACGCCGGGCTGCCGGGGGACGCCGACGGCGTCGTCCTGCTCTATCTCGCCATGCTCGGCCTGATCGTGGACGACCTCACCGCCCCGGCCCTGCTCGACCCCTACCCGGTCGACGGCCTGATCGACACGCTGGCCGAACGCCTGCTGCCGGAGCGCCCCGCGCGGTGACCCGCGACGGCGGCCGTCACGCCCTGGTGCCCTCGTCCGCGTCGTGCACCAGCAGGGCGATCTGGACCCGGTTGTTCATCTCCAGCTTCGTCAGGATCCGCGAGACGTGGGTCTTCACCGTCGGCAGCGAGAGGTACAGCTCACGGGCGATCTCCGCGTTGGAGCGGCCCCGGCCCACCGCCAGGGCGACCTCCCGCTCCCGGTCGGCCAGGAGCGCCAGCCGCGCCCGGGCCGACGCGGCGCGCGGGGCGGTCCCGGCCGGCTCATCCCCCGAGACCCGGCGGATGAGCCGCCGCGTCACCGCCGGGGACAGCACCGGCTCGCCCGCCGCCACCTTCCGCAGCGCCGTCACGATCTCCAGCGGCGGGGTGTCCTTGAGCAGGAACCCGGCGGCTCCCGCCCGCAGTGCGCGCAGCACGTGCTCGTCCGTGTCGAACGTGGTGAGCACGACCACCTCGGGCGCACCCGGCCGGGACCGCAGCACCTCGGTGGCGGCCAGCCCGTCGACCCCCGGCATCCGGATGTCCATCAGCACCACGTCGGGCGACCGCTCCTCGACCAGCGCCGGCACCTGCGCCCCGTCCGCCGCCTCGCCGACCACCTCGACGTCCGCCGCGCCGCCCAGCATCAGCCGCAGCCCCGCCCGTACGATCGCGTCGTCGTCCACCAGCAGTACTCGGATCACGCCAGACCCCTCACGCTTCTCGTCCGGCATGCCAGGGTAGCCAGGCGCTGACCCGGAACTCCTCACCGGCCCGGCCCGATTCCAGCCGGCCGCCGGCCAGCCGCGCCCGCTCCGCGAGCCCGCTCAGCCCGTGCCCGCCGGGCCCGCCCGCCTTCGGCGCGGCCGGCACGGTGTTCGTGACCAGCACGGTCAGCCCCGCCTCCGGTCCGCCCGTCACCCTCACCCGGACCGGCGCGTCCGGCGCGTGCTTCCGGGCGTTCGTCAGCGCCTCCTGCACGATCCGGTACGCCGTCCGCCCGGTCCCCTGCGCGGGCGTGCCCGGCGGCAGCGGCCCGCAGTCGATCCGCGTCCCCGCCTCCCGGCCCTCCGCCACCAGCCGCGGGAGGTCGGCCAGCCCCGGCTGCGGCCGCTCCCCGCCCGCCGGGGCCCGCAGGACACCGATCACCTCCCGCAGGTCCTGGAGCGCCAGGTGAGCGTTCTCCCGGATCACCCCTGCCGCCCGCGCGATCTCCGCCTCCGGCGCCCCCGGGTTGAACTCCAGCGCCCCCGCGTGCACGCTCAGCAGCGACAGCCGGTGGCCCAGCACGTCGTGCATCTCGCGCGCGATGTCCTCCCGGACCCGCTGCTCGGCCCGTTCCCGCAGCGAGACGTGCAACTGCTCGCGCGAGCGGCGGTACATGCCCCATCCGAGCGCCCCGGCCATCAGCGCGAAGTACGTCAGGGACGAGCCCACCCGCTCCTGCGACATCGACGGCAGTTCCCCGGCGAACCAGACCAGCGGGGCGAAGGCCAGGACCGCCACCCACGCCGTCGTGCGTCGCGGCCTCGTCGCGGCCACCGTGTACACCGCCACCATCGCCGGCCCGGTCACGAAGTGCGCCACCCCGCCCGCCAGCAGCAGCGCCACCGCCAGCGGCACCGGCCACCGCCGCCGCAGGAACACCGCCGCGCACCCCAGTGCCCCCGCCACCTGGTCGGCGATCCGCCAGCCCGGGCTCAGCTCGTCCACCCCGGGGATGGCCGGCAGGGAGACGGCGGCGAAGCAGGCGGCGAAGACGAACAGACCGATGTCGGCGGCCCACTCCCGGCGCGTTCGGTGGATCCGTTGCATGCCCCGGAATCTACGCCGGGCCCGCGCGCGCACCCCGCCGCCCGCCCGCATCGGATACTTAAGTACGACAGCGCGGTCCGCCCCGCCACCTTTGGCACGACGCGCGGCCCCCGCACCGCCGCCTACCGTCGCGGCATGACCCCTTCTTCTTCCTCTTCTTCTGCCTCGTCCTCGTCGTCCGCCGCCCCGCTGAGGGACCTGCTGGGCGTGGTCGGCTTCGTCCTCGCCCTGGGCGGCGCCAGCGGCCTGCTCCACGAGTGGTTCGGCTGGATCCGCCTCATGGGCTTCCTGCGTTTCCTCGCCCCCGAGGGCTACGAGGTCTACAGCTACCTGGTGATGGTCGTCCTCGGGATCGCGGTGGGCGCCGCGGCCGGCCGGCGCCGCTGAGGCGTTCGAGCGTTCCTCCACCGTCCTCGGGGACGCTTCGGATGCGTCAGGCGGACAACCGGACAACCGTGAGGACAGCCGATGAGACGGGTCGTGATCACCGGGATCGGAGTGGTGGCCCCGGGCGGGATCGGGGTCAAGGACTTCTGGGCCCTGCTGACCGCCGGGCGGACCGCCACCCGCGGCATCACCCTCTTCGACGCCGCCTCCTACCGCTCCCGGATCGCCGCCGAGGCCGACTTCGACCCGGCCGCGCACGGCATCGGCGCCGAGGAGGCCGGCCGGCTGGACCGGGCCGCGCAGTTCGCCGTCGCCGCCGCCCGCGAGGCGCTCGCCGACAGCGGGCTGGCCGGCGCCGCCGCACCGCACCGCACCGGGGTCACCCTCGGCAGCGCGGTCGGCTGCACCACCGGGCTCGACACCCAGTACCCGCTGGTCAGCGAGCTCGGCGCGCGCTGGAGCGTGGACCACACCCGGGCCGCCGCCCAGCTCTTCGACTACTTCGTCCCCAGCTCCATGGCCGCCGAGGTGGCCCGTACCGCCGGCGCCGAAGGGCCGGTGGCGCTGGTCTCCACCGGCTGCACCTCGGGCCTGGACTCGCTCGGGCACGCCGTCGAACTCGTCCGTGAGGGCAGCGCCGACATCATGGTCGCCGGCGCCACCGAGGCACCGATCTCGCCCATCACGGTGGCCTGCTTCGACGCGATCAAGGCCACCAGCCCGCGCAACGACGACCCCGCCACCGCCTCCCGCCCCTTCGACCGCACCCGCAACGGCTTCGTCCTCGGCGAGGGGGCCGCCGTCGTCGTCCTGGAGGAGCTCCAGCGCGCCCGGCGCCGCGGCGCGCACGTCTACGCCGAGATCTCCGGCTTCGCCTCGCGCAGCAACGCCTACCACATGACCGGGCTGAAGACCGACGGCGTGGAGATGGCCGCCGCCATCCGCGCCGCCCTCGACGAGGCCCGCCTGGACCGCTCCGCCGTCGACTACATCAACGCCCACGGCTCGGGTACCAAGCAGAACGACAAGCACGAGACCACCGCCTTCAAACGGAGCCTGGGCGAACGCGCGCGGCAGGTGCCGGTCAGCTCCATCAAGTCGATGATCGGGCACTCCCTCGGCGCGATCGGCGCCCTGGAGGTCGCCGCCTGCGCCCTGGCCATCGAGCACAACACCGTGCCGCCCACCGCCAACCTGCACGAGCCCGACCCCGACTGCGACCTCGACTACACCCCGCTGACCGCCCGCGAGCACCGCACCGACACCGTGCTCACCGTCGGCAGCGGCTTCGGCGGCTTCCAGAGCGCCATGGTCCTCACCCGCCCGCACCTGGGCACGGCCGCGTGAGCGCGTCCGCACCCGAGGGCCGGCTGACCGAGGTCGCCGACGGGGTGCACGCCTTCGTCCAGCCCCACGGCGGCTGGTGCCTGAACAACGCCGGCCTGGTAGTCGGCGCGGGCGGCGCCTGCACCCTGGTGGACACCGCCGCCACCGAGAGCCGCGCCCGGCGACTGCGGGACCTGGTGCTGGCCCGCGCCGGACGGCCCCCGCGCACCCTGGTCAACACCCACTTCCACGGCGACCACACCTTCGGCAACAGCCACTTCCCCGAAGCCGTGGTCGTCGCCCACGAGAGCGCCCGCGCCGAGATGATCGCGACCGGCCTGCAACTGACCGGCCTGTGGCCCGACGTGTGCTGGGGCGAGCTCGAAGTGGCCCTGCCCGAGCTCACGTTCACCGACACCCTGACCCTGCACACCGGCGGGGTCCGCATCGAACTGCTCCACCTGGGCCCCGCCGCGCACACCACCAACGACACCGTGGTGTGGCTGCCCGAGCAGCGGGTCCTGTTCACCGGGGACGTGGTGATGTCCGGCATCACCCCGTTCTGCGTGATGGGTTCGGTCACCGGCTCCCTCGACGCCATGCACCGGCTGCGCGCCCTCGACCCGCTCGTCGTGGTCCCCGGCCACGGCCCCGTCGGCGGCCCCGAGCTGATCGACGCCAACGAGGACTACTTCCGCTGGCTGCGGGCACTGGCCCGGGACGGCGTCCAGGCCCGGCTCACCCCGCTGGGCCTGGCCCGGGCGATGGGCCCGGGCCCGTACGCCGGACTCCTCGACGCGGAGCGGCTCGTACCGAACCTGCACCGGGCCTACGCCGAGGAGCACGGCGCGGCGCCCGGCCGGCCGCTGGACATCCCCGCGCTGTTCCAGGAGATGGCCGACTACCACGGGGGCCTGCCGGCCTGTCACGCCTGAGAGTTCACGGCAGGTCGTCGCGGGTCACCCGGCGCGCCGACACCCGCAGCATCCCGTCCGCGTCCCGCACCAGCACGTCCTCGCACACACAGACCCGGTGCACCCTTGATGCGCCACCGATCCGGGAGGCGTAGACGATCGCGTAACTGCGCACCCCCACCGTGCCGTCCGGACGCGGCCGGACGTCCAGCATCCCCAGGAAGTGCCGGTGCCGCTCGCCCGCCGCGACCAGCGCCGCCCGCGCCCCGTACGCCGACGCCACCAGCCCGGCGCGCCCGCGCACCGGCTCGGGCAGCGTCGGCACGTCGAAGACGGCGTCCTCGGTGAACGTCAGTGCCCAGGCCTCCGCCTCGCCCAGGTCCAGGCGCTGCATCTGGTGCGCGTAGAACTGCTGCACCTCCGTGTGCAGCGCGGCGGACCACACCGCGGGGGCGCTCGCCGTCTCCGTCGTCATCCGGACACTCTCCTCTCGTCGGCCCTCGCCGTCGTCCGCACTGTCCCCGCCGGCGATCGCGCGCCCTTCGAAGACGCCTCAAGCCGGGCCCCAGCGCCCGGCCGGACGCTGGGGGAGACACCCCGCGCCCGCCCCTGAGAAAGGTCCGCCCACCGTGCCCACCGAACAGGTCCACCGCACCTCCCACCAGGTCACGGCCGACGCCCCGGCCGCCACCGTGTACGGGCTGCTCGCGGACGCCGAGCGGTGGCCACTGCTGTTCCCGCCCACCGTGCACGTCCGCCGCCTCGACACCCGCGACGGCGGCGACGGCTCCCGCGTGGAGCGGCTGGCGATCTGGGCCACCGCCAACGGCACCCTCAGACACTGGACCTCCCGCCGCGCCCTCGACCCCGCCGCCCGCCGCATCGGATTCCGCCAGGAGACCCCGGCGGCGCCGCTGCGCTCCATGGGCGGTACCTGGATCGTCGACGCGCTCGGCGCGGACCGCTCCCGCGTCACCCTGCTGCACGACTTCACGGTCGTCGACGACCGCCCCGACGACGTCGCCTGGGTGCTGCGCGCCACCGACACCAACAGCCGGGCCGAACTCGGCCGGCTGGCCGCCCTCGCCGCCCGCCCCCGCCGGCTCGACGGCATGCTGTTCACCTTCGCCGACTCCCTCCGCTTCCGGGCCCCCGCGGTCACCGTCCTGGACCACCTCGACCACGCCGCCCTGTGGCCGGGAGCGGCGCCGACGGTCGCGCTGCGGCTGCCGGAGACCGGCGAGGTCGTCTTCAAGACCCCCGAGCCGCCCGCCCCCCTCTCGGTGCACACCGGCGGCTGGACGGTCGACGCCGACGGCCCGGACGGGGTCGTGGTGACCGTGCGCCAGCAGGTGGTCCTGCGTGCGGAGGACGACGTACCGCGGGCGCGGCAGGACGTACGGGAGGAAGCCGGCCGGGTCGCCCGGACGGCCCTGACACGGCTGCGCGACCGGAACGAGCTGATCCCGTCCTCGGCATGACGCGCGCGGGCCGCCCGCGCCACCGGAACGAAAGTGAGGGTTTGACGGGCCCCGGAACGGAGCAGGGGGACTCACCATGGCCACCGATCACACGCACAAGGACAGCGCACCCACGCTGATCGGCTCCGTCCAGCGGGCACTGCGCCTCGTGGAGGCGATGTACGCCGAGGGCGGCGCGACCGCCAAACGGCTGTCGCGGATCACGGGCATCCCGCTGCCGACCGTCTACCACCTGCTGCGCACACTGAGCCACGAGGGCTACGTCCAGCGGGAGGGCGGTTCGTTCCGCTTGTCCGATCATTTGCCCTTGGCCTCGTGAAACAGGCCAACCATGTGATCACATTCGCGCATGTTCCATTGGAAAGTGCCAGAACACCCTTCCGCACTATGGAACTTCAGTAAGTTCATCCCTGTCGCGCCGTGCGACCGTGCACCACGCACACACGGCCGGGAGGGGAGCCCGCGTGCCCGGGATCGACGAATGCCTGCTCGAAGCCATGGCCCTGCCGGGTGCCCGCGGAGCCGCCCTGGTCGACTGGAGCAGCGGACTCGCGCTCGGCACCGCAGGCGACTCCCCGGTGGGCGACCACGAGACGACCGCCGCCGAGACCGCCGAGCTGGCCCGGGCGGCCGCCGAGTACGAGTCGTTCGCGCCGTCCGGCGGCGGCGCCCCCGAGGGGCAGCCCGAAGCCGGCCCGCCCGTCGAGGACCTGATCGTCACCACCCGTTCGGGCTACCACGTGCTGCGTTTCGTCGAGACGAGCTTCGACAGCAGCGTCTTCCTGCACCTGTGGCTCGACCGGGCCGACGGCAACCTCGCCCTCGCCCGGATCAGACTCCGCGACCTGGCGGAAGGCCTGGTGCTCAGATGACCATCCCCACCCAGCCGGGTCCGGGCGGCGCCGTGTCCCCGCTGCTGACCAGACTCGCCGCGGAGCGCGCCACCGGCGCCCTGCTCCGCGACCGGGGCACGCTCTTCCTGGAGGACGGCCGCATCGTCCACGCCGAGAGTCCCGCCACCCCCGGCCTCGACGTCCTCCTCACCACCGGTGGCGGCCTGGCCCCCGAACGCTGGCGCGAGGCCGTGGACCGCGCCGGCGCCCGCCGCCAGGTGGCCCGCTTCCTCGTCGACAGCGGCGGGCTGGCCGGCGGAGAGCTGGAGATCTGCCACATCGCGGCCATCTTCGACGCGGCGTTCTTCGCCCTCTCCCCGGGCAGTGGCCCCTCCCGCTTCCGGCGCGGGGCCACCCACTGGATCGGCTCGGTCCGCTCGGTCCCCGCCGAAGCCGTCGAGCGCGAGACCCGGCGGCGCCGCGAGCTGCTGGACGCGGTCTGGCCCTATCCGCAGCTCGACACCGCGCCCGTGGTGCCCCGCCCGGCCGCCCCCGGCCAGACCGTCACCAGCCGCCAGCGCGTCCTGCTGCGCCACGCGGACGGCGTCCGCACCCCGGCCGCGCTGGCCTGGACCCTGGGCCGGCCCGCCTTCCACACCGTGCTCGACGTACGGCGGCTGGCGGCCGCCGGCCTGGTCGAGACCCCGCACCTGCCGGCCCCCGCGCCGGACCCCACCGAACTGCCCGCCTGGATGACCCAGACCCAGCCCCCGGACGTGGCCCTGCTCCGCCGGTTACGCGACGCACTGGAGGCAAGCCTGTGAGGCTCCCGCTGCGACAGCTCACCGAGCGCAGGCAAGCCGAGAGGAGGAAGTCCGACATGAGTGCAAGCGTCATGGTTCCCGCCGAAGCCGAGGCCGAGATACTCGCCGAACTGCGTCGGCTGCGGGCCCGTGTCCCCCAGCTCACCGGGGCGCTCGCCGCCAGCGCCGACGGCCTGGTCCTCGCCCAGGACACCGCCGCCACCGAGGCCGAGGCGGTGGCCGCGCTGACCGCCGCCGCACTCGGGGTGGCCCAGCGGCTCAGCGACAGCACCGGGCAGGGCGACTTCCGCGAACTGCTCGTGCGCGGCGAGCGCGGCTACGTCGCCACCTACGCCGCCGGTGAAACGGCCGTCCTGACGCTGATCGCCGAACCCCGCGCCAACGTCGGCCGCCTTCATCTGGAGGCCCGCCGTTCCAGTCTCCGTATCGCCGAGCTCATCGATCACACCCTCGGGCGCCGGTTCGGCCCGGGCGGCCGGGCCTGAGCGGTCACCGCCCGCGGTCCCCGGGCCCGCGTCCTTCCCGTACGTGATGTCCACGCACGGATCCCCACCCGCACATCACCTTCACCTTCACCTTCACCTTCACCTTCACCTTCACGTTCACTGAGAGGAAACCCTCATGGCCAACGTCGACACCTCCCTCAAGGAAGCCACCACCTCGATCGAGGGCGTGATCGGCGCCGCCCTGGTCGACTACACCAGCGGCATGGCGCTGGGCACGATCGGGGGCGGCAAGGACCTCGACCTCACCGTCGCCGCCGCGGGCAACACCGACGTGGTGCGCGCCAAGGTCCGCACCATGGAGCACCTGGGCCTCAAGGACGAGATCGAGGACATCCTGATCACGCTCGGTACCCAGTACCACCTGATCCGGCTGCTGCGCGGCCGCGGCACCCAGGGCCTCTTCCTCTACCTCGCCCTGGACAACAAGCGCGCCAACCTGGCGATGGCCCGGCACCAGCTGAAGAAGATCGAAGCCGAACTCGAGGTCTGAGACGGGAACCGGAGGACCCCGTACCGCCGTCACACTGAGAGGTGGCGGGCGGCTGAATTCTTTGCCGTCCGCCCCGGTGACCTGCACCGCTTCGTCCAGTTAAGGGGGGATTTTATAATCCCGTTACAGAGTAGGATGCTGTAATTAGCTGATCATCGCTAGAGAACCTGCTGGAGAAGTCCACCCCCATGCCCCCGCGCCTGAGCATCGTCGTCCCTGTCTACAACGTCGAGCTCTACCTCGACGAGTGCCTGGAATCCATCGCCGCCCAGACCTTCGACGACTTCGAAGTCGTCATGGTGGACGACGGCTCCACCGACTCCAGCGCCGTCATCGCCAAGAAGTTCGCCGAGCGTGACAAGCGGTTCCGGCTGGTGATGCAGGAGAACGCCGGCCTCGGTGCCGCGCGCAACACCGGCGCCCGCCACATCTCCCCGGACAGCCAGTACCTGGCCTTCGTCGACAGCGACGACACCATGCCGGAGAACGCCTACCAGCTGATGGTCGACACCCTCGACGAGACCGGCTCGGACTTCGTCGGCGGCAACGTGCTGCGCTTCCGCTCCGTCGGCATGAACCAGTCCTGGGGCCACAAGGCGCCGTTCGCCAAGACCCGGCTCAAGACCCACATCTCCGAGTTCGCGCCGCTGGTCACCGACCGCACCGCGTGGAACAAGGTCTACCGCCGCACCTTCTGGGACGAGCACGGCTTCCAGTACCCCGAGGGCATCCTCTACGAGGACGCGCCCGTCTCCATCCCCGCGCACTACTTCGCCACCCGCGTCGACGTCCTCAGCGACGTCGTCTACCACTGGCGCGTGCGCGAGACCGGTGAGCGCTCCATCACCCAGCGCTCCACCGACCCGGTCTCCCTCATCGACCGCGTCACCTCGGTGCGCCTGGTCCGTGAGTCCCTCCAGGCCAAGCAGGGCGCCGAGTACGTCCGCTACCTGCGCGACTACGACCACAACGTGCTGAGCGAGGAGCTCCCGCTCATCTACAAGTACGTCCCCGAGGGCGGCCAGGAGTTCCGCGACGCCTTCGTCCGCGAGGTCGGCGGCCTGGTCCGCGAGATCGGCACCGAGCCGTGGTCCGACCTGACCGTCGCCGACCGCCTCAAGGCGTTCCTCGCCCGCGAGGGCCGCGTCGAGGACTTCATCGCCCTCCTCGAGCACCAGCAGGACTTCTCCTACAGCGTCCCGGCCAAGGGCCTGGCCCGCCCGCAGGCGGACTACCCCTTCCTCCAGGGCCGCCCGCCCGTCCCGGCCAAGGTGCTCACCCTCGGCAACCGCGAGCTGCGCGTCGTCAGCCGCGTCGAGCAGGCCGCCTGGGCCGGCGGCAAGCTGCTGCTGCGCGGCTACGCCCTGCCCGGCCACCTCGGCGCCGAGAGCCGCCTCGGCTCGCGCAAGATGCTGATCTTCCGCGAGAAGGGCAAGCGCCGCCGCTCGGTCGTCTCCGCCCGCACCATCGCCTCCCCGACGGCCACCGTCAACGCCCCGCACCTGGCCCTGCGCCACGCCGAGTGGGCCGGCTTCAGCGCCGTCATCGACCCGTCGGTCTTCCAGCAGGGCGGCAAGTGGAACGACGGCGTGTGGACCACCTCCATCGCCGTCACCGGCGCCGGCGGTCTGCACCGCGCCCGCCTCAAGGGCGGTGACCACGACAGCGGCCTGACCCCGCCCGCCCACTGGGTGGCCCCCGACGTCCGCGTCGTCCCGGTCGTCGCCAACACCCTCACCATCAAGGTGGAGGTCGTCCGCGCCCGCGCCCTCGACGTCACCGCCGACGCCGACGGCGTCCTGGAGATCACCGGTGAGCTGGCCGCCGCCCCCGGCCCCGGCGCCGTGCTCTCCGCCGAGCACCAGACCACCGGCACCGTCCTGACCTTCCCGCTGGAGACCTCCGCCGGCGCCGCCGGCGGCCGGGTGCCCTTCAGCGTCAAGGTCCCCGTCGCCGACCTGGCCGCCGTCCCGGACGCCGAGGCCAAGCCCGGCGAGTGGCTCCCCGAGCCGTGGAACCTGACCGTGGTCCGCGCCGACGGCACCGCCTACGACCTCGCGCACGACGAGCGCGGCGGCTTCACCGGCCTCGTCGTCCCGGTCCCCGGCGAGGGCGCCCGCGCCCTGTTCGCCAAGCGCACCAACACCGGCCAGCTCTGCCTGTCCATGCAGCCCTCGCCGCCGCTGGTCGACTCCGTCACCACCAAGGACGGCGTCCTCACCCTCAAGGGCACCTTCCACGCCCCGGCCGACGAGCCGTACGAGTTCGTGCTGCACAACTGGCACGGCGAGGAGTTCAGCTACCCCGCCACCCGCGAGGGCGACCGCTTCGAGGCGAGCTTCGAGCCGATGCTGCCCGAGTCCTTCGCCGGCCGGACCTCGCTGCCGCACGGCCGCTGGTGGCCCACGCTGCGCCCGGTCGCCCAGGGCGGCACCACCGCCGGCCTGCTCGGCGTCGACCGCGGCGCCCCGGTCCAGCTGATCGCCCCGGCGCTCGGCAGCGGCCCGGCCGCCCTCACCGTCGCCGGCCGCCGGATGCGGGTCGAGGCCCGCTTCTACGACCGCATGGCGCTGGTAGCCGACGAGCTGAAGAGCCCGCACGACCGCGCCCGCTACGCGCAGCGCGTCGCCCGCGACATCACGTACCCGGCGCAGCGCAAGCTGCCGCTGAAGGACATGGTCGTCTTCGACACCTTCCAGGGCGACGGCGCCGGTGACTCCCCGCGCGCCATCCACGAGGAGCTGCTGCGCCGCGGCGAGAAGCTGGAGCACATCTGGCTGGTCCGCGACGGCCGCGCCGAGGTCCCCGCGACCGCCCGCGCGGTGCAGTACGGCAGCCTGGAGTTCTGGGAGGTGCTGGCCCGCGCCAAGTACTTCGTCACCAACGACAGCGTCCCGCGAGAGTTCCACCGCCGCGACGACCAGTTCGTGGTCCAGACGTGGCACGGCACGCCGCTCAAGCAGATCGGCCACGACTTCATCCACGACTACTACACCAGCCCGGAGATCCTGACCGCGCTGCAGCACGACAGTGCCCAGTGGTCGGTGCTGGTCTCCCCGTCCGCCTTCGCCACCCCGGTGCTCCAGCGCGCCCTCGGCTTCCAGGGCGAGACCATGGAGGTCGGCAGCCCGCGCACCGACGCGCTGCTGAACCCGGACGCCGAGCGGATCGCCGAGGTCCGCCGCCGGCTGGGCGTCCCCGAGGGCAAGAAGGTCGTCCTGTACGCCCCGACCTGGCGCGAGAACCGCGAGGGCTGGAGCGGCGGCTACAAGCTCGACCTCCAGATCGACCTGGACGCGGCCCGGCGCGAGCTGGGCGAGGACCACGTGCTGCTGGTCCGCGGCCACCACCGGGTCAAGGAGCAGGTCCGTGACGGCGTCCGCGACGGCTTCGTCATCGACGTCACGCGCTGGGCGGACCCGACCGACCTGCTGCTCGTCGCCGACGTCCTGATCTCCGACTACTCGTCGCTGATCTGCGACTACACGCTGACCGGCAAGCCGATCCTGCTCTTCACGTACGACCTGGAGCACTACCGCGACACGCTGCGCGGCTTCACCTTCGCCTACGAGGAGAAGGCCCCCGGCCCGCTGCTGCGGGACTCCGAGAGCCTGATCGCGGCCGTGAAGGACGCGGACGCGGTCGGCGCGGAGTACGCCGAGGCGCGCGCCGCGTTCCGCGCGGAGTTCGCCGGCTTCGACGACGGCACCGCCGCCGAGAAGGTCGTCGACCGGATGCTCGGCACGAAGTAACCCACACGGGTGATCCGCACACTGGTCCCGGGCCCACCGATGAATTTCGGGCCCGGGACCGGTCTGTATGGCGAGGAGCACACCCACTCGCCAGGAGGCAGACATGAGCGGCACCGGTTTCACCACGTGCCTGTGGTTCGACGGCAACGCGCAGGAGGCGGCCGACTACTACGTCTCGGTGTTCAAGGACGGCCGGATCGGCCGGATCGGCCGCTACACCGAGGCGGGGCCCGGTGAGCCCGGCTCCGTGATGGTCGTGGAGTTCGAGATCAACGGACAGAAGTTCGTCGCCCTCAACGGCGGTCCGGAGTTCAGCTTCACCGAGGCCGTCTCCTTCCAGATCCACTGCGCGGACCAGGCGGAGGCCGACCACTACTGGGACGTCCTGACGGCGGACGGCGGCCAGGAAGTCGCCTGCGGCTGGGTCAAGGACCGGTTCGGGCTGTCCTGGCAGGTCATCCCCACGGAGGCGCTGGACCTGATCAGCGACCCGGACCCGCAGCGCGCGGCCCGGGCGAGCGCGGCGATGCTCACGATGCAGCGGCTGGACGTGGCCGCCCTGCGCAGGGCGGCGGACGCCGCGTGAGGGGCCCCCGCACCTGACGGTGCCGCCGGGCCGCCCACGGTCCGGCGGCGCCGTACGCTCAGTCCTGCCCGGCGAGCCGGCTCAGCAGCTTCGGGAGCGCCGTGCCGATCGGTTCCCGGATCACCTCGTCGGCCAGCGGGTCGTACGGGGTCTCCTCGGCGTTCACGATGATCAGGCGGGCGCCGTGCTCGGCGGCCATCCCGGCCAGCGAGGCCGCGGGCTGCACCTGCAGCGTCGTCCCGACGGCGATGAAGACGTCGCAGCCCTTGGCGACGGCCACCGCCTGCGCCAGCACCTCCGGGTCCAGGCGTTCGCCGAACATCACGGTGGCCGCCTTCAGGATCCCGCCGCACGCCGTGCAGGCGGGATCCGGCTCCCCGGCGGCCACCCGCGCGAGGGCGTCCGCCATGTCGGAGCGCACGTGGCAGTGCGTGCACACCACCGCCCGGGCGCTCCCGTGCAGCTCGAACACCTTGCGCGCGGGCATCCCGGCCAGCTGCTGCAGACCGTCCACGTTCTGCGTGATCACCCGTACGGGGGTGCCGCCGCGCTCCAGCTCGGCGACGGCCCGGTGCGCGGCATTCGGCCGGGCCCCGAGCGCGCCGATCTCGGCGCGCATCAGCCAGGACCGGCGCCGGACCTCGGTATCGGCCATGTAGTGCTCGTACGTGACGAGCTTCTCGGCGTCGGGCTCCCGACGCCACAGGCCCTGCGGCCCCCGGTAGTCCGGGATCCCGGAATCCGTGGACATCCCAGCCCCACTGAACACGACGACAAGCGGCTTCCCCATGGGGCCGACCCTACGGAGGTGCCCGCCCGCGCGGCCAGCGCTTTACGACGACGGCACCCGGCCGGCGCGGGAAGGGCGTTCCCGCGGTGAATTCCGGCACCCACCGGAGTGAGATCCGGGCGCCGCTCCGCCCGGCGGGAGCCGCCCGGCGGTTACACCCGAGCCATGAGGATCTCTTCCCAGGGGCTCGCCGCCCTGTTCCTGTCCCTGTTCACCCTGCTCCCGTCGCCGCCGGTCCGTGCCGAGGGCCCCGTCGCCGCCCAGCGGCACACCGCAGCCCAGATCGGCCGGTTCCTGACCGGGTTCTACGGCGACCACGGCCCCTCCGCCCACGCCCGCAGGCACCACGTCTCGCGGCACCTGAGGGACAAACAGCGGCGCAACCCCGGCGCCGACGTCGTCCTGTGCGCCCGCACCGCGCCGCAGGACATCACCATCGGCGAGGTCACCGTCGCCCAGTCGGCGCGGATCGGGTGGGCCACCGTCACCACCCACTGGCACGGCGGCGACACCGACACGCACACCGCGTACGTACGGCTCGACTCCCGGCCGATCGAACTGGACGACGTGATCTGCGGACCGGCCGCCGAGCCCCCCGGTCCCGCCGATCCGCCCTCCCCGTACGCCTCCTGACGGACGGACAGGATCTGGTACAACTCCTGTCATGACGGAATCGGCAGGCTCGGTGGGTTCGGCAGGTTCGGTGGGTTCCGTGGGTTCCGCGCGGTTCGAGATCGCGGGGGCGAGCGGCGCCGACATGGAGCTGTTCCGCGCCTGGTCCGAGGACGAGGGCTGGAACCCGGGGGACACCGACCGCCTGGCCTTCGCCGTGGCCGACCCGCGGGGCTTCCTCGTCGGCCGGCGGGGCGGCGAGCCGGCCGCCTGCATCTCGGCCGTCCGCTACGGCGCCGGCTTCGGCTTCATCGGCTTCTACATCGCCCGCCCCGCCTTCCGCGGCCAGGGGTACGGCATCCAGCTCTGGCGGGCCGGGATGGAGCGGCTCGACGGGCGGCTCGTCGGCCTCGACGGAGTGGTGGAGCAGCAGGACAACTACCGCAAGTCCGGGTTCCGCCGGGCCTGGAACAACGTCCGCCACGAAGGGGTGCCGCAGGGTGGCCCCGGCCCGCTCGCCGAGGGCGTCCGGCTGGTCGACGCCGCCACGCTGCCCTTCGGGGTGCTGGCGGCGTACGACCGGAGGTTCTTCCCCGAGGCGCGCGACGCGTTCCTGTCCGCCTGGACCGGTCTGCCCGGCCGGACCGGGGTCGCCGCCGTCCGCGACGGCCGGATCGAGGGCCTCGGTGTCATCCGGCCGTGCAGCGCCGCCTGGCGCGTGGGCCCCCTCTACGCCGGCACCCCGCGGATCGCGGCCGCCCTCCTGCACCGGCTCGCGCAGGACGCCCCGGGCGGCGCCGTCGCCGTGGACGTGCCCGACGCCAACCCGGCGGCGACCGCCCTGATGGCGGAGCTCGGGCTGGTCCCGACCTTCGAGGCGGCCCGGATGTACACCGGGCCCGCACCCGAGGTCGACCTGGCCGGACTGTACGGCGTCACCAGCCTCGAACTGGGCTGAGACCCGGACGGCCGCGCGGCCTTCGGCGTGCCGCGCGGCCGTCCGTGACCGCCAGGAGCGGCCGGGGGCCGTCAGCGACGGTCGGGGACCGTCAGAAGCGGAAGAGCGCCCCGCTGCCGTGCCGCATGGCGCACGGGTTGCCGAAGGTGTGCGTGTAGGCCACGCGGCGCCCGTTCCACACCCCGTCCGCCGTGACGGTCATGGGATCCCATTCCTTCGAACAGCGGACCCCGGTGGCCGGCATCGTGATGGTGTCGAACACGGCGTCGGCCGCCCGCAGTTCGGCGCAGGCGGCGGCCGGCGCCGGGTGCGTGCCGCTCGGCCGCGGCGCGCAGACGAGCGTCACCGCGCGCAGCGCCGTACCCTCGTCGGGGTCGTCCCCCGCCGTGATGGCGAGCACGAGCGCGGACGGCGCGTACAGGCTCTCGGTGCCGGAGGGCGCGGCGCCCGCCACCCCCGAGCCGGCCAGCGCCGTGAGCGCGGTGAGCGCCATGGCGGCGGAAGCGAGACCCAGACCCCTTGCGATGGACCGCATTGCGAACACTCCCCAGGTGGTGGTTTCGGATAGCGGACATGAGTCTTGCCCACTTCCTCCATGAACGCCCGCCCCCGGCGTCAATTTCCGTCACCAACCGTGACCGTTCGAGTGCAGGTTGCAGCCGGTCGGGTGGTGCTGACCTGTGCCGCAGCGCGCCGCCGAATCGGCCGGGACTCAACCGGAGGCACCGGGACCGGGCGGGGCGCGGGCGGGGGCGGGTGGACGGGAGCGGGCGGCGTCGGTCGGGGAGCGCATGCGAACGGACGGGAAGCGGGCGGGAACGGACGGGAAGCGGGCGGGTGTTGGTCGCGGCAGGTCAGCGGGGCCGGCCGGCCCGGCGGACCCCTGTCCGGGCCGCCGGGGCTGCGGTACGGTCGGAGCATGTCGAAGCAGGTGACGATCCGGGTCGACGAAGAACTGCACGAGCGGCTGAAGCGGCGTGCGCGGGCCGAGGGCACCACGGTGTCGGCGCTGATCACCGAGGCGGCGCAGTACGCGGTCCGCGACCCCCGCCTCGACGGCGCCACCGAGGTCTTCCGCGCGTTCGTCGCGGAGCAGGCGGGCGCGTTCGACAAGGAGTTCCCCGAGGACGCGCCGAGCGGAACCCGCTGACCGTGGACCTGCTCATCGACATCCGCTGGCTGCTGGAGCGGCAGGCCGAGCTGCTGCCCAAACAGCCCTCGGTGCACGACTTCTCGGCGCTGGCGGCCGCCGTCGGCCGGCACCGCGTCAAGATCACGCAGCTCGGCGCCACCATCGACAACGCCTGGCGCGCGGCCGCGCTGATGCACTCCATCATCCGGCTCCGCCCGCTCCCGGCCCGCAACGCGCTCTTCGGCGCAGCGGTCGCCATCGCCTACATGCACGCCGCCGAGGAGCGGCTCGAAGCGCCGTACGGCCAGCTCGTCATCCTGGCGCGGGACCTCGACGCCGGGCGCGCCGACGCGTACGAAGCGGCCGCCAAGCTCCGCTCCTGGCGGATCTGAAGGGCCTACTGGGTGGCGCTGACGCGCGGGGCGTAGAGGTCCAGCAGGCGGATCCGGGTCTGCTGGAGGCGGTGGGCGAGGACCCGGCCGACCCAGTGGCCCAGGGCCGAGCCGAAGGCCGGGTCGGCGTCCATCTGCATACGGACCGCCTCGGCATCGAATTCGTACGCGCGCACGAGGGTCATCGCCTCCGCGGTGAGCTGGCAGACGTACGGCGGGAACAGCCAGGACCAGCCCACCAGCTCCCCGGGTCCGAGGTTCTCGATGGGCGCCGGGCGGCGCCGGCCGGGCAGCGGAAGCTGCAGCGTCACCGTGCCGGAGCGCACGATCCAGAACGACTCCGCCCGGGCGCCCTCCTCGAAGAGCAGCGCACCCTCACGGACATTGACCTCGCGCGCGAGCGCCATGAGGCGCCGCCGGTGCTCGGTGGACAGGACGGCAGCCATCCGGATGGGGGAAGGTGTGCTCACGACGGCCTCCGATCGATCGAACGAACCCGATCTCCACAGCCCCCCTCACCCCAGTGTCGCCGACGACCGGGCGGACCGTCCCGGTCGGTGCGCCACGTCCTCGCACCGGTTTCCCCGGACCGCTACTCCTCGGGGTTGCCGGCCTCCAGGCAGGCCAGTTCCATCGAATCCAGCACCGCCTCGTGGCTGCGCCCGCTCAGCTCGGCCACGTTCTCTATCTGCGCCGTCGCCCAGGACGCCAGGGTCATCACCAGGACCCGCAGGCCGTCCGTGCCGTGCTCTGCCAGTATCGCGTCGGCCGCCACCAGGGCGCCCTCCGGCACCCGCTCCGGAGGCTCCAGGCCCACCAGTTCCCGCAGCAGCGCCATCGTCCGCCGGGAGATCTCCGGTGTGATCTCCGCCAGTCGCAGGTCCTCTTCCCGGTCCATCCGCCCGCCCTCCCACTCCCGCGCGCCCATCGCCTGCACCGCACGGTAGAGCGCGCGGGGACGCGGCGGAGGGCTTTTCGCGGGGAGCGGGCGCCGCGGGCCGCCGGATGGCTTCCGACGTGGGCAACCGGCCGGTAACTTGTCCTCGCCCTCATCCCACGGCCCCCGGCCCGGACCCCGACAGGTACCCGATGAAGACCTTACCGACCTCCGCGCGCGGACTGCTGCTCGCCGCCGTCGCCCTCGCCCTGGCGGTCCCGCCCGCGGCCGCGGTGCCGGGGCCACCACCGGCCGCACCGGCCGCCGCGACGCCCACGTACGGGGCCGTGGCCGGCGCGAGCGAGGCGAGCGCCGCCTGGACCCCGCCGCTGTCCACCCGGGGCCGCCACATCGTCGACGCCCAGGGCAACCGCTTCCGCCTGCGCTCGGGCAACTGGGACGGCGCCCAGGGCTCCTGGAACGGCTCGGGGGACCCGGCCGACCCGGCCACCCACCACGCCGGCCAGCCCTCGTACGGCATACCGATCGGCCTCGACCGGGCTCCGCTGCCCGCCCTGCTCGCCGACTTCCGCGCGCTCGGCCTCAACAGCATCCGGCTGCCCTACTCCAACGAGATGCTGCGCACCACCGCCCCCGTGCCCGACGCGGCCGTCGCCGCCAACCCCGCGCTGCGCGGCCGGACCCCGCTCCAGGTCTTCGACGCCGTCGTCGAGGCGCTCACGGCCGACGGATTCGCCGTCATCCTCAACAACCACACCGTCACCACCCGCTGGTGCTGCGGCCTCGACGGCAACGAGCGCTGGAACAGCAGCGGCCAGTCCACCCGGCAGTGGGCCGACGACTGGGTGGCCATCGCCCGCCGCTACCGGTCCAACCCGCGCGTGGTCGGCGCCGACCTCTACAACGAGGTGCGCCGCGACGTCTGGAACGACCCCAACTGGGGCCTGGGCGACAACCACGACTGGCACGCCGCCGCGCAGGAGGCCGCCGACCGCATCCTCACCGAGGCCAATCCCGACCTCCTGGTGATCGTCGAGGGCATCAACTGGACCGGCCTGCCCATCGACGGCTTCCCGCACGGCCGCCCCACCCTCACCCCGGCCCGTACCCTCTCCCACACCCTCGTCGTCTCCGACAAGCTGGTCTACTCGGCCCACTTCTACGGCTACACCGGACCGAACCACAGCGGTGCGACCGGCATGGGCGAGACCCACGACCCCCGATACCAGGACCTCTCGCGCGAGCAGCTCCACCAAGTCCTGCGCGACCAGGCGTTCTTCGTCTCCGCGGAGACCGGGGCGCACTTCACCGCGCCCGTCTGGGTCAGCGAGTTCGGCATCGGCGCCGACGAGCAGGGCGCGGCGCCCCGCGCCTGGTTCCGCAACCTCACCGACTACCTGACCAGCGCCGACGCCGACTTCGCGTACTGGCCGCTGGTCGGCTGGAGCGGCGGACCGGGCGGCTCCGGGGGCGACACGTGGGCGCTGCTGCGGTACGACACCGCCGGCCGCCGCTCCGGAGCCCTGGACGCGGGGGACTGGCGTACGCCGGCCTGGAACGCCCTGGTCACCACTCCCGGCCGCACCGGGCAGGTCCCGGCCACGCCCTCCTGGTACCAGCTGACCACCGACCACCGCGACCACGTCGCCTCCCTGCGGACCCGAGCCGGCGGCGACTGGGACAACGGCGCGCGCAAGGCCGTCTGCCCGGACGGCTCCCGGCTCGCGGGGCTGAGCCACACCGGCGGCCGCGGCCTGTGCGTCACCTCCGACCTGCGCGCCGCCGACGGCGCACACACGGTCGTCCGGGACGAGTCGTACGTCCCGCCGGGCGGTGACTGGGCGAGCGGCTACACCAAGTTCCAGTGTCCGGCGGGGCAGTTCCTCATCGGCTACAGCGTGCGCGGCGAGCGGGTCTCCGCCGCCCTGTGCGCCCCGGCCCGCACGGCGCTCCCGGGCGGCGGCCGCACGGTCTGGTTCGACCGCGGCGACAACCGCCCGGCGGGCGCGCCGGGGGCCGACTACGCGTACGGGCGCTACAAGGGCCAGTGCCTGCCCACCGAGCACGCGGCGGGCATCGCCTTCACCACACGGGTGGGCTCGCGCCCGTCCCCGGCCGCGCTGCTCTGCCGCGGCTGACGGGCCGGCGGGCCCGGCCCCGTCCCGACGGGGACCGGGCGGGGCCCGCCATCGCCCGCGGCGGGCCGCGTGGCTTGACCCGCCACTGGCAGACCGCACGCGTGATCGGGCCGCTTCCTGCGCCGACCCCGATCCAGAGGCTGGTGCCGACGGGGGATCTACTCGGTGTGCAGCACCGAGGCGATGGTCATCCGGGCCGCCGACCGGGCCGGGACCAGGGCGCCGAGGACGGCGATCGCCACACCCGCCAGGAGCATCGTGGCCAGCTGCGGCGCGTGCCACACGTCCTTCATGTACTCGGGGAAGGCGACCACCCCGACGTTGTCCACGACGAGGCGGTGCGCCACGATCCCGAGCGGGATGCCGAGCAGCCCGCCGACCGCGCCCAGCCCGGCGACCGAGGTCACCGTCATCATCACCACCTGCCGGGGGGTCATCCCGATCGACTTGAGCATGCCGAGGTCCCGGCGCCGCTCGCGCGTGTTCAGCAGGACGGTGTTGAAGACACCGAGCGACGCGACGAGGGTCAGCAGCACCGTGAACACCGTGGAGAAGGTGACGACGGTGGTGGTGCCGGCGTTCGCCGAGTCCGCCACCGACGCGTGCAGGCCCGGGTCGAGCGCCTCGACCGCCTCGGCGTAGGCGCGAGCGTCGGCGCCGGGGGCGAGTCGTACCGTGTACTCGGTGGCATGGGCGCCCGGTGCGAGTTGGGCGAGGGTCTGCCAGGAGGCCTCCAAGGCCCGGGCGTTGCCGTCGATGAGCTGACCCACGACGGTCGCCGAGACCTGCCTGCCGTTCAGCTGCAGGGTGACGCGGTCACCGACCTTCAGCCCGCGCTGGGTCAGGAACGACGGCCCGGCCACGATCTCGCCCGCCGCCGCCGGCGCACGGCCCTTGACGATCACGTGGGCGTACGAGGAATCGTCCCCGCGGTAGAAGTCGGCGAAGACGGGCTGGGTCTGCCCGGTCATGCTCGCCTGGGCCAGCGCGCGGGCCCGCACCCCCGCCGCACCCGGGAGGGAGCGCAGCCGTTCCTCGATCTGCGGGTCACTGAGCCGGGGAGGCGTCCCGTCGTCGCCCGGCCCCCCCGTCCCCACCTGGATCCTGGCACCTCCGTCTTCCCGCCCGACGTTGCCGAACGCCACCATGGTGCTGGTCAGTCCGGTCGACAGGGTCACCGTGGTGACCCCGAGGACGATGGCCGCCATGGTCAGCAGCGTGCGGGCGGGCCGGGCGAACGGCTGGCCGAGGCCCAGACTGACCGGGCGCGGCAGCCGGGTGGCGCCGAGCACCCGCTGGACGCGCAGCCCGCGCCCGGTCCGCGGTGCGCCGCCCGCGCTGATCGCCTGCGCAGCGGGCAGCCGGTGGGCTCGCAGGGCGGGGACCAGCGCGGCCAGCAGGGCGAGGGCGGGCATGCCCACCAGGCAGACCACGGACACCCACGGGCCGATGTCGCCGACCGAGGCCCGGCCCACATCGATGCCGGTGAACGCGACCCTCAGGATCGGCCCGGCCAGCACGTTGCCCAGCAGGGTGCCCAGCACGCAGCCCACCACGGCCGGTACGGAGAGCATGGTCAGGTAGACGGCGACGACCTGGTTCGGGGTGAAGCCCAGGGCCTTGAGCACCCCGATGTGCCGGTACCCGGAGACGACCGCCCCGCTGACCACGTTGCCGACGATCAGGGTGGAGACCAGCAGGCCGAGGATGCCGAAGAGCGTCATGAACGGGAGATAGGAGTCGGCCAGCGCGGAGAATGCCTGTTTGAGGGCGAGGTAGGTCTGCGCGCCGGTCAGCGATTCCTCGGGCAGCCCCACGGTGGCCCCGGCCAGCCCGGCGCTCAGCCGGGCCTCCGTCGAGGAGTCCGTGAAGCGGTAGAGCATCTGGGCGGAGGACGGGTGCAGTGCGGCCATCTGCTCGGGTGAGACCCAGGCGCTCGCCGACTTGCTCATGCTGGCGGCGAATCCGACGACCGTCAGCGTCGGTCCTCCGGGGCTCTCCAGCCTGGTGCCCAGCAGCTCCGGGCCGGGGGAGCCCTGGACGGACCAGTTGACGACGATCTCGCCGGGCGCGGTGGCCCAGTGGCCTTCCAACAGCTCGATCCGGTCCACGGGGCCCGCCGGATCGGCCCGGCCCACCACCGTGAGGGTGCCGCCCGCCGTCCAGAGCCAGTCCTCGGGGATGTCGAGGACGGCCTGCCCGAAGGGCCCGGCCGCGGCCTCCACCCCGGGCTGCCGGGCGGTCCGCGCCAGCTGCTCCTGCGAGACCTTCGTGGTGTCGAAGGTCGCCACCGTATGGGCACCGCGCTGTTCGGCGTACGCCTTCTCGAAGGGGCCCGAGGCGGCGGCCAGCAGCCCCAGCGCGAGCAGGACGGTCGTGGTGGAGCAAAGGACGACGAGCCCGATGACGAAGGTCTGGAGCCGGCGGCGCCTGACGGCCGCGCGTGAGGCTCTCCAAACGGCGCTCACGCGGTCGCCTCCAGCGCGCTTTCGCGGCCGACCCGGCCGTCGGCGACTTCGATCAGCCGGCTGGCGCAGCGGGTGGCCAGCTGCGGGTCATGGGTGACGATCAACAGGGTCTGGCCGATCTGGTTGAGGTCGATCAGCAGGTCCATCACCTGTTCCCCGGAGCGGCTGTCGAGGGCGCCCGTCGGTTCGTCGGCCAGCAGCAGCGCGGGACGGTTCATCAGGGCCCGGGCCACGGCGACCCGTTGCCGCTCGCCGCCGCTGAGCGTCGCCGGATAGCTGTTCCGTCGTTCGGCGACCCCGAGTTCGTCGAGGAGCTCCAGAGCACGGCGGCGCGCCTGCCGGGCCGGGGTGCCGGTCAGCTGCGCGGCCAGCGCCACATTGTCCAGGGCGGGCAGATCGTCGATGAGGTTGAAGAACTGGAAGATCATGCCGACGTGCCGCCGCCGGAACAGCGCCAAGCCGGTCTCGTCCAGTTTCCCGAGGTCATGACCCTGCACCTCGACCGTGCCCGAGGTCGGCCGGTCCAGGCCGGCCACCATGTTGAGCAAGGTGGACTTGCCGCAGCCGGAAGGGCCCATCACGGCGACCGCGTCCCCCGCCCTGATCTCCAGCGACAGGCCGTCCAGCGCCTTCGCGTCGCCGTACTCCTTGTGCACGCCATCCAGCCGCACCACCACGTGCCGGGCACTGCCGTGATCAGTTGTTGTCATGGCCCGAAACCTAGGACGGAGCCCGCGGAGGGGGCGTCACCCCCCGGGTGTATCCGTCCGGGCAGGTCATCCCGGGGATGTACGGAGCTGCATCCGGGGGGTGATGTGGGGCGCGTCGTGCAGCTGCGATGATGATCCGGTGTGGGGATCCGGGACGATCTGGCTGGTCATCGCCCTGGCGGCGGCAGTTGGCGCCGCTGGGTGTTCGTGCGTGGCGGTGGTTCGGGCGCGGCGGCTGCACCAGGCGGCCATCGAGGAGCGCGGCTGGCTGCTGGAGCGGGAGCGCGAGAGCGCGACGCGGACCGCGGTCGACGCCGAGCGGGCCAGGATCGCGGCCGAGCTCCACGACATCGTCAGCCACAACGTGAGCCTCATGGTGGTCCAGGCGGGGGCCGCCCGCGAGGTGCTGGCCACGATGCCCGAGGAGGCCGCGGCGGCGATGAGCGCCGTCGAGACCGCCGGGCGGAACACGATGACCGAGCTGCGGCACCTGCTCGGCCTGCTCGCACCCGCGCAGAACGGCGACGACGAGCCCTACGGTACGGACCTGTCACCGCAGCCGAGCCTGAGCCGGCTCAGCCCGCTGATCGACCGGATCGCCTTTGCCGGCCTGCCCGTGGAGATGCGCATCTCGGGTGAGCCGCGCCCGCTGCCGACCGGGATCGACGTCACCGCCTACCGGATCATCCAGGAGGCCCTGACCAATGCCCTCAAACACGGGGACGGGGCGAAAGCCGAGGTGACGGTGCGATACGCGGACCACTACCTGCGCGTCGAGGTGCTGAACAGCGGACCGAGCGTCCTGTCGGGCAGCCTGCCCGCGCGGAAGGAGCCGGTCCCGGGCCAGGCGGACGGGACGGGACGCGGGCTGCTCGGCCTGCGGGAGCGGGTCACCGTCTACGGCGGCGACCTGGACGCCCGCCGCCGCCTCGGCGGCGGCTACCGCGTCCGCGCCCGGATCCCGCTGGACCGGCCATGACGACGCGCACCGAGCCCGCCCCTCGCGTCGTGATCGCCGACGACCAGGAACTGGTCCGCACCGGCTTCCGCCTGATCCTGACCGCCCGCGGCATCGACGTGGTGGGCGAGGCCGGCGACGGAGCCGAGGCCGTTGCCGCCGTGCGGAGGCTGCGGCCCGACGTCGTACTGATGGACATCCGGATGCCCGCCATGGACGGCCTGGAAGCCGCCCGCCGCATACTCGCGCAGGCCCCGGGCTGCCGGGTGATCATGCTGACCACCTTCGACCTCGACCAATACGTCTACGCCGCCCTCGCCGCCGGAGCCAGCGGATTCCTGCTCAAGGACGTCACCCCCGCGCATCTGGCCGCTGCCGTACGCCTGGTCGACACCGGTGACGCCCTGCTCGCACCCTCGATCACCCGCCGCCTGGTGGAGCGCTTCACCTCTGGCGCCCCCAGAACCGGTTCGGGCCTCGCAACCCCGGCCGTCCACCGAGACCTGGCCGCGCTGACGCCGCGCGAGCGCGAGGTGCTGACGCTCATGGGCCGGGGTCTTTCCAATACCGAACTGGCACAGGAACTGACGCTCAGTGAGGCGACAGTGAAGACCCACGTGGCCCGGATCTTCGCCAAACTGGCCCTGCGCGACCGGGCCCAGGCCGTCGTCCTCGCCTACGAGACAGGACTCGTCTCACCGGGCGAGTCCCCTGACACCGCCAAGCCGTGGGGGCGGAATTGAGCGTCGCGCGGTGCCCCGAGGCCAAGCGCGCGGTCGGCAGTGGCCACGAGGCTGCGGCGGCGGCTTCGGCGGAGCGCGGATGCGGCACGCCGACCGGCAGTCAGCGTTCACCCGGTCAGCTCGACGAAGTGAGGCGCCCCGCGGGGATCGGGAGGACGACCTGTCCCGCGTCCCGCCCGAGCCCTACGACGGTTCGGCAACCGATGTGTCAAGTGTGATGACCTGATCCCGGTTTGACCCTAAGGTGCGCCAGAACACATCGAGTTGCAGAACCACTGCACTTGCACTGGGGGGTTCATTGAGCAGACCCACACGGAGATCCGTGTCCAGGACTTCGCGCGCGGCCGCCGCCGCGCTCGCCCTGTCGCTGGCCGGGTTCGGCGCGAGCGTCGGCCTCGGCCTCGTACCGCAGGCGGCCGCGGTCACGCCGCCGGTGGCCTTCACCGCCGACGCGCTGGCCACCTGGCAGCCCAACGGCATCGTCTGGGCGCTCGCCGAGGCGGGCGGCACCGTCTTCGCCGGCGGCACCTTCTCCGCCGTACGGCCGCCCGCGGGCACCGGCGGGACCGAGCGGCAGGCGGTCAACTTCGTGGCGCTGGACGCCGCGACCGGCGCACCGACGTCCTGCACGCTGTCCTTCACCGTCGGCAGCGGCACCGCCACCGTCCGCGCGCTGGCCCTCTCGCCCGACAAGCAGACCCTCTACGCGGGCGGCTACTTCGGTGCCGTCAACGGCATGCCGGTCAGCAGCCTCGCCGCCATCGACGTGGCCACCTGCACCCCGAAGGCCTCCTTCCGGCCCGCCTTCGCCGCCACCGTGCGGGCCCTCGCCGTCACCGACGACACCGTCTACGCGGGCGGCGACTTCCTGAGCGTGGCCGGCCAGCCGCGCGGGCGCTTCGCGGCCGTCGCCACCGCCGACGGCGCGCTGCGGCCCTTCCGCGCCGACGCCGACGAACCCGGCCGGGCCGTCGAGGTCACCCCCGACGGCTCGCGCGTCCTGCTCGGCGGCGACTTCTTCACCGTCAACGGCACCAGCAGCCACGCGCTCGCCGTGGTCGACGCGACCAGCGGCGCCCTCGCCAAGGCCTACCCGGGCTTCATCGAGACGAACTCGGTCGTCAAGGACATCGCCACCGACGCCACCGGCTTCTACACCGCCAACGAGGGCACCGGCGGAGGCGTCTTCGACGGCCGGATCGCGCTCGACCTGGCCGGCCTGGGCCAGCGCTGGCGCGACACCTGCCTGGGCGCGACCCAGGCCGTCCTGCCGCACCAGAACGTGCTCTACAGCGCCTCGCACGCGCACGACTGCTCCAGTGTCGGCGAGTTCCCCGACGGCCAGCGCCACCACCTGCTGGCCCAGCCCACCAGCGGCACCGGAAAGCTCGGATGGGCCCCGGACACCAACGACGGCGTCGGCGAGGGCATCGGCCCGCGCGTGATGGCGGTCGGCGCCAAGGCCGGGGTGCAGTACCTGTGGGTGGGCGGCGAGTTCACCACCGTCAACGGCGCCGCCCAGCAGAGCCTGACCCGGTTCGCCTCCACCGGCGACACCGGCGCGCCGACCGTCCCGCTCGCCGGGGCCGTCAGCGTCACGCCCGGCCAGGTGCAGGTCCGCTGGCGCACCAGCCTCGACCTGGACGACAGCACGCTGACGTACCGGATCTACCGCAACGGCGCGGCCACCCCCGTCGCCACCGTCAACGCCGACTCGCTGTTCTTCAAGCGCCCGCAGGCCTCCTGGACGGACACCCAGGTCACGCCCGGCCAGACCTACTCCTACCGGGTCACGGCCACGGACGCGGCGGGCAACACCAGCGCCCTGTCGGCGACGGCGACGGTGACCGTGCCGCTCTCGCCCGAGGCCTATCCGGCCCAGGTGCGGGCCGACGGCGCCCAGCTGTACTGGCGCTACGACGAGTCGGCCCTGCCGTACGTCGCCGACTCCTCCGACGGCAACGCGAGCGGCGTGCACTTCAACGGCCCGGCGCTGCGCCAGACGCCCGGCGCGGTGACCGGCGCGAGCACGGCGATCGGCTTCAACGGAACCGACAACCGGGTGTACGCCGACCGCCGTACGACGGTGGGCGGCGCGTACACGATCGAGACCTGGTTCCGGACGGGCACCACCCGCGGCGGCAAGCTGTTCGGGTTCGGCAACAACCAGGAACGCGGCAGCAGCCAGTACGACAAGCACCTCTACATGACCAATGACGGCCGGCTGGTCTTCGGTGTCTACACGGGTGCCACCCGCACCATCACCACCGGGGGCACCGCCCGTTACAACGACAACGCCTGGCATCACGTCGTCGCGACCCAGGGCCCCGGCGGGATGACCCTGTACGTCGACGGGGTCCAGAAGGGCACGCTGAACGTCACCGGGCACGAGAACTACAGCGGCTACTGGCACGCGGGCGGCGACAGCCTCGGCGGCTGGCCCGACCGGCCCGCCTCCGAGCTCTGGTCCGGCCGGCTGGACGAGACGGCCGTCTACCCGACGGTCCTGAGCGCCGCCCAGGTCCAGAACCACTTCAACCTGGCCAAGGCCCCGGCCGACACCGTGCTGGAGGTACCGGCCGCGGCGGACACGTACGCCAACGCGGGCGCGCCGGGCACCAACTACGGCACGTCCAGCTCGCTGGCGGTGCGCGGCAGCTCCTTCTACGCCAGCTACCTGCGCTTCGACCTGCCCGCCGCGCCCGCCGGGACGGTGCTGAAGTCGGCCACGCTCGGCGTGAAGACGAGCACCATGGCCGGCGCGGGCACGGCCGACGCGGTCTCGGTGGTCCCGGTCACCGGGGCGTGGACCGAGGACGGGACGACGTACGCCAACCGCCCGGACGTCGGCGCCCAGGCGCTCGGCGGCTTCGCGGGCGTCCCGGACGGTTCGGCGGTCCACACGACGGGGCTCGCCACGGCTCCCCTCGCGGCGGCGCTGGGTACGTCGTACGACCTGGCGCTGACCAGCGGGGGGACCGACGCCCTGTGGCTGTGGTCGTCGGAGGCCCAGGCGAACGAGGGCACCCCGCGGCTGACGCTGACCTTCGGGGCGCCGTAACCCGGGGTCAGGGTTGAGGGTGGGGCGCATCCGGCGGAGCCGGGTGCGCCCCACCCGCGCGTGCGCTGCGTGCGGTGCGTGGGGTGCGTGGGGTTCCGTGCTCAGGCTGCCGGGCCCTCGCCGTGGTGGACGTGGGCCAGGACCTGCTGGAGCAGGGCGGTGACGTGGTCGTCGTGCAGCTCGTAGACCACGCTGCGGCCCGTGCGGCGGCCGGTGACCAGGCTGAGGTGGCGCAGCAGGCGCAGATGGTTGGAGACCGTCGGCTGGCTCAGGGCGAGGTCCTCGGCGAGATCGCCGACCGAGCAGGGAGAGTGCAGCAGACGGGCCAGGATCCGGATGCGGGCGGGCGAGGCGAGGCCCTGCATCACTTCCGCGACCGCCGTGGCGTCCGGCTCGGACAGGAGTTCCATGGGCGGCAGTCTACAGATGTACATATGTGGATGTGCTGATATGTTGATGTCATGAATGCTATGAACGCAGCGAACGCTGCGAACGCTGCGAACGAGCACGCCGCACACCGCTCCGGATCCGCCCCCGTGTCCGCTGCCACCTGCCCCTCCTGCGCCGCCCTCGCCCCGCCGCCGTCCCGCCGCAGAGCCGTCCGGCAGGTGCAGCTGGCCTCCCGGCCGCCGAACGCCTCCTCGCGGAAGCCCGGGGAGACGGAGCGTGACTCCGGGCACGCGCACGGCTTCCTCGGCGAGCGTGCCGAGCTGTCCGCCGCCCTGCTGGCGCTCACCGGCTACCTCACCGGACTGGTCCTGGAACTCACCGGCCGCGGCGGGGGGCTCCCCCTCGCGCTGTTCATGAGCGCCTACGTCTTCGGCGGGTTCTTCACCGTCCGCGAGGCCTTCGCCGCCGTCCGCCGGGGCCGTTTCGAGGTCGACTTCCTGATGCTGGTCGCCGCCGCGGGCGCCGCCGCCATCGGCCGGTGGGAGGAGGGCGCGATCCTGCTCGTCCTGTTCAGCCTCGGTCATGCCCTGGAGGGGTACGCCCTCGGGCGCGCCCGGCGCTCCATCGAGGCCCTGGGCGAGCTGGCCCCCCGTACCGCCCTGGTACGGCGCGACGGCGGGGGAGCGGGTGCGGTGACGGTGGAGGTGCCGGTCGAGGAGCTGGTCATCGGCGACACGGTCGTCGTCCGCCCCCACACCCGGATCCCCGCCGACGGCTTCGTCGCCGCCGGGGAGACCAGCGTCGACCAGTCGCCCATCACGGGCGAGAGCGTCCCCGCCGACAAGGGCCCGGTCGCCGACCGGGCGGCAGCCCTCGCAGACCCCGCCGGGGTGGCCGCCGGCCACCGGGTCTTCGCGGGCACGGTCAACGGCGCCGGCACGCTGGACGTCGTCGTCACCCGCCTCGCCCGCGACAACACGCTCGCCCACGTGGTCCGCATGGTGCGGGACGCCGACCGGCGCACCTCACCGACGCAGGCGTTCACCGACCGGTTCCAGAAGATCTTCGTCCCGGCGGTGCTCGCCCTGGTCGCCGTCCTGCTGGGCGTCGGCAGCCTCACCGGCGAGCCGTTCACCGACACCTTCTACCGGGCGATGGCCGTCCTCGTGGCCGCCAGCCCCTGCGCCCTGGCCATCGCCACGCCGGCCGCCGTCCTCAGCGCCGTCGGCCGGGCCGCGCGCGGGGGCGTGCTGGTCAAGGGCGGTGCCCCGCTGGAGGAGTTCGGCCGGCTGACCACCCTCGCCTTCGACAAGACCGGCACGCTCACCGAGGGCCGTCCCCACCTCACCGAGATCGAGCCCGCCAAGGGCGTCGGCCACGACGAACTGCTGCGCACCGCGATCGCCGTCCAGCGCCTGAGCGACCACCCGCTCGCCCAGGCCGTCGTGCGCGACGGCCCCGCCCTGCTCGACCGGCCGGGACCCGAGGCCACGGCGAGCGGCCTGGAGGCCCTGGTCGGGCGGGGCGTCACCGCCGAACTCGACGGGGAGCGCGTCCACATCGGCAGCCTGGCCTACGTCGGCACGCTCGCCGGCCCGCCCGTACCGCAGACGCTGCGCGCCCGTACGGAGGAGCTCTCCGCGGCCGGCCGCACCACGATGGTCGTCCGGCGCGGCGACCGCCACCTCGGCACGCTCGCCCTGATGGACGCACCGCGTCCGGAGGCCGCCGGCACGGTGGCGGAACTGCGGCGGCTCGGCATCACGCGCATGGTGATGCTCTCCGGCGACGACCCGCGGGTGGCCGACGCCGTGGGCCGCGAGGTCGGCATGGACGAGGTCCACGGCGGCCTGCTGCCCGAGGACAAGGTCGCCGAGGTGGCCCGGCTGCGCGCCGGCTCCCGTACGGCGATGATCGGCGACGGGGTCAACGACGCGCCCGCGATGGCCGGGGCCACGGTGGGCGTCGCGATGGGCGCCGCCGGGTCGGCGGTCGCGCTGGAGACCGCGGACATCGCGCTGATGTCCGACGACCTGCGCCGCCTGCCGTTCATCACGGGTCTGAGCCGCCGGGCGAGCCGGATCATCCGGCAGAACCTGTGGCTGAGCCTCGGCATCGTGGCGGTGCTGGTCCCGGCCACCGCCCTGGGCCTGGGCATCGGCCCGGCGGTCCTCGTGCACGAGGGCTCCACCCTGCTCGTGGTGGCCAACGCCCTGCGGCTGCTGCGCCACCCCGACTGAGCGCGCGGCCCGGGACCGCGCCGGCGCACGCGGCCCCTCATCGGCCCGGCACGGGCGGGGGCGCGGGCGCGGGCGACCGTCAGCCGTCAGGGTGCCGTGGGGGCCAGGACCGTGGGTCGTGCGGCGCCCGTCACTCCTCGCCCCTCACTCCTCGCCCGTCACGCGGGCGCGTTCGCGGGCCAGGAGCGCGCCGAGCGGTGTGTCGCGCCAGCCGGCCGTGGGCACCGTGGGCGCCGGGAAGTGCGGGCCCAGGCCGTTGTCGAGGACGCGGACGGCCTGGTCCAGCGACGCCAGGGCCGCCTCCGGGTCGCCCGCCCGCCGCTGGAGCCGGGCCAGTGCGGCCAGGGCCGCGCCGCGGTCCCACGGCTCGTCCAGGAGCGAGGCGTGCAGCCGCTGGGCGCGGGCCGCGTGCCGGTAGGCGCCGAGGTCGTCCAGCCCGGTCGCCAGGAGCCCGAGGAGACGGCCGTCGCGCGGCCCCGCGTCGTCGAGCAGCCGCAGGAAGGCGCCCCGGACCAGCGGGCCGTGCCCCTGCGCGGCGGCCAGGGCGGCCCACGCGAACGCCGACCGGTCCCGCGGCCCCACCGGCCCGGGCCCGTCGGGACGTCCACCGGCGTCCTCCCCGGCGTCGAGCGCGGCAGCCCAGGCACCCACCTCCGCGGCGGTGCCCGGGAAGCCGTGCTCGCCGAGGGCGTCGGAGAGCAGCGGGGACCGCCGCGCGAGCGCCACCAGCCGGGCGTGGTCCGCCGGGCCGCCGAGCACGCCGATCAGGACGGCGGCCATCCGCAGACCGCCGGCCGCACCGAGCTCGCAGTCCCGTTCCAGCACGTCGTGCAGCAGCGGCAGGTCCCCGGCCGCGCGGTCCTGGTTCGCGGCGTGCAGCACGACCGCCCGGCGCGGGCCGTGCGCCAGGACCTCCGCCCGGGCCCCCTCGTCCGCGCGGACCGCCGCGAGGTCCGCGCGGCCGGGTGCGAGGACCCGCTCCCACAGCGTCGGCAGCGCCTCACCGCCCGTGAGCCGGTACACGCCGCCCTCGTCGGCGTTGAGCAGCATGAACTCCGGCTCCGTCCGCAGCCACGTCCGGTGCAGCCGGGCCGCCAGCTCCGCCACGTGCGGCTGCCGCAGGCCGAGCGCGGCCAGCAGCGCCGCGCGGTCCTCGGCGACCGAGCCCTCGTAGTACTCCTGCACCTCCTCGTCCGCCTCCGCGACGTACGCGGCCAGCGCCTCGCCCTCCAGCGTGGCGTCGACGTCCTCCCGCCAGAGCGGGCCCGGCAGTCCGATGAGGTGCTCCAGTGCCTCCTCGACGCTGTCGCCGATCAGGCCGTACCCGCCCTCGGAGTCGGCGTGCAGGACTTCGCCGCCCTCGCAGACGAAGTACGTGCCACCGCCGTCGTCCCCGGCTATCGGCACCAGGGGCGCGCCGGAGGCCAGTTCCACGTCCTCGACGTGGCGGTCGAGGTCGACGTCGAAGCCGAACGGGTACGCGGCAAGGTTGGCGAGGTCCCGGCGGGTGCGCAGCAGTTGGAGGGCGGGATGGTCACGGTGCGTCATGGGGCGACGGTAACAGCGGCCGCCGACAGTGCCCCACGGCCCGGCGGCCGGCACTAGCCTGCTCCCTACGGAAGGGGGGTGACGGATGGGGTGGGTGGAGCGGATGCGGCGGGTCGCCGGTGCCGTCGTCGGGTCGGCGGTGGGTGACGCGCTGGGCGCGCCCTTCGAGTTCGGACCGGCGGGGGCGCTCTCCGCGCGGTTCCCCGCGCCCGGCGGCGGTGGCGAGATGTGCGGGGGCGGCGGCTGGGAGCCGGGCGAGGCCACGGACGACACACAGATGGCCGTCCTCGTGGCCGAGTCGCTGCTGGAGCGGGGCGTGCTGGACCCGCCCGACGTGTTCGCCCGCTTCCGGCGCTGGGCGGCCTCCGCGCCCAAGGACATCGGCCTGCAGACCGAGGACGTCCTGACCAGCGGCATGCCCTGGGACCAGGCGGCCGCGGTGCACTTCCAGGTCAACCGGCGGGCCGCGGGCAACGGTTCGCTGATGCGGGCCACCACCTCGGCGGTGCGCTTCGCCCCGGCCGGCCGTACGGCCACCATGGCGGCCGCCCGTACCCTCGCCGCCCTCACCCACGGCGACCGCGCCGCCTGGGAGGGCACCGCCGTCTTCCACGAACTCGTCCGCGTCACGCTCGCGGACGCCGATCCGCTCGCCGCCCTGCCGGACGTCCTCGACGCCGTCCACCCCGGCCACCGGGCGCGCTACGCCACCGTCCTGGCCCCCCACTGGCACCCCGGCCTCGCGACCGAGTTCAACGGCGCCGTCTGGCCGTGCCTCGGTTCGGCCGTGTGGGCCCTGCGCACCACCGGCAGTTACGAGGACGCCGTGCGCGCCGCCATCGACCTCGGCGGCGACACGGACACCGTCGCCGCGGTCACCGGCGGCCTGGCGGGCGCGTACTACGGCCTGGAGCCATCCCCACCCGCTGGACCGAGCCCCTCCACGTCCCCCTGCCGGGTTCCGGCGGGCGGGTGCTGCGCCTGCCGGAACTCCTGGACCTGGCCCACCGGCTCGCGGACCCGGCCTAGCCCTGAGGTGCCTCTGTAGAGGGCTGCTCGCGGCGTGCCCGGGCACCCGTCCAGAGGGCGTTCGCTACCAGCGCCAGGCCGACGAGAGTCATCAGACATCCGGAAAGGCCGGCCAGCAACGCGATGGACGCCTCCCCATCCGGATCGCCGACGCCACCGGGAGTCGGCTTGATGCTCAGCCAGTTCACCACGATCCGCGCCTGAGCCATCACCAGCACACCGAACGCCAGAAGCAGGGCACCCATGGGGAAGTCGTACGGACGAGCCGGCCTCCGCTTCGACTTATACGTCCGAACGAGCCCACAGACCAGAGAAGGGGGAACCGTGAGCAGCTGGCCGACCAGCACCCCCATCAGCGCGGCAAGACGCACGTGATGGAGGCCCTCGCCCCTGGGGTCGAAGACCAGCGCTCCCAGGCCCCCACAGAGCAGGCCGATCGCCACTGCACGGATCAACGTCATGCCGGACAGGATGGCGCAGGCGCCACCACCTGCGGAACGCGGGGGACAGCGCCCCTCTGCCGCCCGCACCCATGGGCCCCCTCGCCGGACTCCACATCGCCGCCATCTTCATCTCGTCAGCGAGGTGATCCGGAGGAAACGGCCTGGGTCCGTCCGGCCCGTCCGACCCTGGTCCGCCGGACAGCGCCTAACGGGCGTCCGCGCGCAGCCGCCGTTCCCAGCGGATCTCGCCCTCGTGGCGGTGCGCCGTCGGCGCGAGGCCGCACGCCGCGGCGACGGCCGCCGACGCGCGGTGGGCCGGGTGGATATGGGCGATCAGCGTGCCGGGGGAGAGCTCGGGCAGCGCCGCGAGCCAGTCGGTCAGCGCCAGGGCCGCCTCCTTGGCCAGGCCCCGGCCCTGCCAGGGGGTGCCGACGACCCAGGCCACCTCGGCCGTGCCGGCGGTGATCGTGGCCTGGACCGTGCCCACCGGGCGGGACTCCGCGCCCAGCCACAGGACCCAGTTGCACCACGACGCCCCCGGGTCGGGGGAGCCGGCCGCCAGGCGGGCGTAGCGGGCGCGCAGCGGCTCGCCGCCCGTGAACGTGTGGAGCTCCGGGTCGGCCAGGGCCACCGCCATGGCGTCGGCGTGCGCGGCCCGCAGCGGTACGAGGCCGAGCCGGGCGGTGCGCAGCGGCTCGGTCCCGACCACCGGCCGCCGGACCTTCGTGTCGGCGCCCGGGCGGCGTACGCCCTCGACGGACACGCAGATGCCGTACACCCGGTCGTGGCCGGCCCAGCCGTTGACCCGGCCCCGGTTGTTGCTGATCCGCACCCGTCGGCGGGTGGCGTCGACCGCCGACACCAGGTGCAGGTACACCGTGCCGGCGACCCGCGCCAGGACGATGTCCCCGACCTCCAGCCGCGCCGCGTCCACGGGGGCCACGACCACCCGTTGCCGGCTGCGGACCAGCGGAACCATCGAATCGCCCGAGGGCCGGAACTCCACGGTCTCACCGGCGCCGACCCGGGCCGCCCACATGTCCAGCACGCTCATGGGGCCACCCTGCCCGACCGCCGCCCCGCGGCGACAGCGGATTTCAGGGCCGGCGGGGCGGCTCCACCTCCAGGAAGCGGCGCCCGCGCGCACCGCGGTACAGCAGGCACTCCCAGCCCAGCCGGGAGAGGACCTCGGAGCAGGCCGTCAGCCGCTCCTGCTCCGCCGCGGCGGCCCCGCCACCGGGCGGACCGGCCCAGGTCACCCGGACCCGACCCGGCTCCTCGCCGGGCCCGACGACGTACCCGGTGGCCGTGCGCCGGCCCGCCGCGTCCACCGCCGACGGCGGCAGGCCCGCGGCCTCCAGGGCGAGGGCCACCGCGCGCGGCATCCGCGCCGCCTCCCACGGCGCGGGAACCGTCTCGGACGCTCCGGCGTTGACCAGGCGGCGGATCTGCAACAGCCCCTGGTACGCGGTGCGCACCTCGCCCGCCCGCCGGTCGGGCAGCGGCCCCTGACCCGTCGCAGGCTCGAACGCCCCGGCCGCGGCGGTCGGGCCGTGCGGGCCGGTCGGTCCCGGCGTGCCCTGTGTCATCACCCCACCGCCCCTCGTGCGCATCTGAGTACGTCAGGCCCAACGGCCTGAGTACCTCGTCCGATTCCCCGCCGCCCCCCAGCCGCTGCAATGGAGGTATGACGCACACCGAGTCCTCCGCCGCCGGCGCCCGCAGCCCGCGCCTCCAGCACGTCACCACCGCCGGCTCGGCCCTGGCCGTGGCGCTGGTCCCGCTGGTGCTCGGTGTGCTGCTGGCCAAGGCGATGGCGGCGGACCCGCTGACCCCGGTGAACGCCCTGATCGCGGGCGGCGGTCAGCGGGCCCGCATGGCCCCCACCGAACTGCGCCGGCGCGGCGCCGACGCCCTGCGCAGGCTGCGCCGCCCGGCGACCGCGGCGGCGACCGCCACCGCGACCGCGGCGGCCGTCGGCCCGTCCGCGTAGCCTCCGGGCCGACGGCCGTGGCGTTCCGTCAGGCCAGCGGCTCCTGCAGCTCCGTCACCCACTGTCCCCGGTCCGGCGGGCAGGCCAGCGCCAGCTCCCGCGCGTACCCCGTGGACCGGTGCCCGTGGGCGTCGATCCAGCGAGCCAGCGCCTGCGCGGTCGGCAGGACGTCGTCCATCGCGCCCCGGTGCACGACGGTGGCAGCGCGCTCCACCGCCGGCAGCGTGACGATGCGTACCCCTGCGCCGAGGTCCGCGGCGGCGACGTGCGCGGCGACCGGCAGACCGGCGTGCACGACGATCGCACCGTCCTCCGCGTCCCCGTTCTCCGCGTGCCCGGCCCCCGCCGCGCCGTCCGCGTCCTCGTAGTACGCCAGGCCGGGCCCGGTAGGCGTCACGCCCGCCGCGTCCAGGCGGGCGCACAGCTCGTCGTACAGCGGGCCGATGACCGGCCCGATGTCCTGGCCGCGGAAGCTCGCCGCGATACCGGTCAGCTCGGCCAGCCGGACGGCCGGCAGGCTCTTGACGACGATGTCGTAGTCGGACATGGATCCCTCGCTCTCGATGGTCCGGAGCCTCGCCTCGACCCGGGTCAGCCGTTCCGCCGCGGCGGCCATGGCGCTCTCCAGCTCCACTTGCCGCAGCCGCAGCATGCCGCGCAGCTCCGCCGCGCTCACCTGCTCGTCGAGGACCTCCCCGACCTGCTGGAGGCTGAAGCCGAGGTCCTTGAGCGCGATGATGCGGTTGAGCCGGGCGAGTTGCTCGGCCTCGTAGAAGCGGTAGTTGCTGTACGGGTCCACGTGCGCGGGGCGCAGCAGTCCGAGTGCGTCGTAGTGACGCAGCATGCGGACCGACACCCGGCCGTGTTGGGCGAAATCTCCGATGGTGAACATGATGAATCCCAGTCGAGGCCCTGACACAGGGAGAGGGTCAAGCCCGCCCTGTTGCGGTCACGGCCGACCGTACTGCCCGACGCACAGGTCGACGATGGCGGGCGGGACGTTGCCCTCCGCGGCCGCGCACAACGCGTCCATCCCGGGTGCCGGCGGCCGCGCGGGCGCGGCGGGACGGTGATGGGGCCGCGAGGGCGTGGCCTTGCGCGGCGCCCGCCGGGGCTTGGCGGGCTGCGCGGCGCGCTCGTGGCCCTGCGCGTCCGGTGCCGCGGGTGCGGCGCCCGCGGCGGGCGGTGTCCCGGAGTCCTGGGGATCCGACGGCTGCGGGGCGGGCGTGCCCGCGCCGCCGTCCGGCTCCTCGGGCAGCCGGCCGAGGGGCAGCACCGGAGCCCCGGCGGGCGGGCGGGAGCCCTGCGCGGGGCCGGTCGCGTGCGGGCCCACGGACACACAGCCGGCACTCGCGAGGAGTGCGACGAGGGAGAGGGGCAGGGCACGGCGTAACTGCATCCGTCCACCATGCCGTACCCGGCGACGCCCCGTGGGCATCCGGTCACGCTCACGGGTGACGCCACTGCGTCGGGTGCCGCAGTGATTCCGCTCAGGGGTACCGGGGGCCTGCCAACTGCTCCCCGCGGCGGCCGAGTCGGGGCACGCGCGACCGGGACGGAACGGATGGATGGGGTGGTTCGGACATCCGGCTTGACCTGGGTGTTCGTGGAGGGAAAGAGTGCGCCGACGACACGTACGCATGCTTCGTACCCGAAAGACGCCTGCTCATGTTCCCTTCCGTCCGTCCCCCCTGCGCCCCGGCCATGACCGGCCGCAGTGCGGGCGGGGCCCCCGGTGCGGCCGGCGGTCCGGCGTCCGCTGCCGGGGTCGTGCCGGCCGCGGGAGCGGCCGTGGTCCTCGGCGTACGGCGCCGCAGGGCCTGACCGGCCGGGCGGGGGCCGACACCGCACCGCCGCGCCGGCCCCCGCCCTCCTTCCGTTTCCCGCCTGGAGCCCCTCGTGCCCCACTCTCCCGCCGAGCACGGGCCCGTCCCCGAGGACGGCCCGTTCGTACGCCCCTACGTCGGCACGTCCGCCCGTACGTCACCGCCCACGGCGCCGGTCTGGCCCGGACCGGCCCCGGGCGAGCGGGCGCCCGCCGCCGAGGGTGCCGCGGCGGCCGTACCCGTACCCGATTCCGTGCCCGACGCGACCGCGCCGGGGCGGACGCCCGGCGGCGAACGCGGGCACGAGCGGGGTGGTCGCGCGCCGTTCGCCGTGCTCGCCCTGCTGACGGCGGGCGTGCCGGCCCTGCTGATCGGGCTGCTGCTGATGCTCCAGGAGCCCGAGGACCCGCCGGGCCGCTCCGGGCCGCCGCGGTCCGCACCCGTACCGGCGCTGCGGCAGCGCGCGGGCGCGGAGTCCGCCCCGGCCCCCGGTACGCCGACGGCCACGCCGCCGCAGCCGTCGTCGTCGGCCGCCGAGTCGGCAGGCGCCAGCGGCGCCGCGGCCACGCCGTCGGCCTCCGCGGGGGCGGGCTCGCGGCCGCCGAAGGAGACCGCCGCGCCCGGCACCGCCGCACCGCCGTCGGACGGCACCCTGCGGCGCGGTGACCGGGGGCCGCAGGTACGCGCCCTGCAGGAACGTCTCTTCGGCCAGGGCTTCACGTACGTGTCGGCCACCGGCGTCTACGACGAGCAGACCGAGCGCGGCGTGGCCCAGTTGCAGCGCGACCGCAGCCTGACGGGCGACCCGTCCGGTGTCTACGGCCCGCACACCCGGGCGGCGTTCGGCGACGGATAGGGCGGTGAGGACGCCGGTCCGGCGGCCGCGTCGGCAGCGCCGGCCGGGTCCGTCGGCGGGCCGCCGGACCCGCCCCGGTCCGGAGCGGGGATCCCGTTTCGGGAATCGGGTGCTCACTCCATAGGGTGAGCCCATGTCCGACGAGTCCCCCCTGATCCGGAGCATGCGCGCGGCCGTCGCCGGCGCGCCCGAGGATGTCCCGCTGCGGCTCCACCTGGCCGAACTGCTGCTCGCCGCAGGCCGGAACGACGCCGCCGTGACCGAGGCCGCGGTCGCGCTCCAGCACGCGCCCGGCGATTCCCAGGCCCGCGCGCTGATGGCGCGCGCGATGGGACTGCCGGCGCAGGCCCCCGGCCCCGCCGTTGACGCGGGCGGACCCACGGCCCCCGCCGCGCCCGCGACGTCCGCCGGGGTCGGTGCGCCCGCCGAGCCCGGTGCGCCCGCCGAACCCACCGTGCCCGCGACCCCGGCCTCCGCTCCCGACGCGCACGGGACCGCCGAGCACGGGACCGCCGAGCACGGGACGGCCCCGGACGGGACGGCCCCGGACGGGACCGCCTCGGACGGGACCGACGGCCCGCCCGCCCCCACCCGCTTCGACTGGGACGCCGCCGAGCAGGACGTCGGTCACATCGTCGAGCCCCGCTTCGTGTCCTCCACCGACGGCAACGGCAACGGCAACGGCGACGGTGACGGCCGCGACGACGCCGCCGCCCGCGCCGGTCTCGAGGCGCCGCTCAGCGCCGACGGCCGCGGCGAGACCGATGCCGACGCCTGGGACATCGAGACCCCCGGGGACGGCTCCCGCGCCGTACGCCTCGCCGACGTCGGCGGCATGCAGGAGGTCAAGGACCGACTCGAGGCCGCCTTCCTCGCCCCCATGCGCAACCCGGAACTGCGCAAGCTCTACGGCAAGAGCCTGCGCGGCGGCCTGCTCCTCTACGGCCCGCCCGGCTGCGGCAAGACGTTCATCGCCCGCGCCGTCGCCGGCGAACTCGGCGCCAGCTTCATGTCGGTCACCCTCTCCGACATCCTCGACATGTGGATCGGCAACTCCGAGAAGAACATCCACGAGATCTTCCGCGCCGCCCGCCGGAAGGCGCCCTGCGTCGTCTTCCTCGACGAGCTCGACGCCCTCGGCGCCAAGCGCAGCCGTACGCACCACACCGGCCTGCGCAACGTCGTCAACCAGCTGCTCACCGAGCTCGACGGCATCGACAGTGCGCAGGACGAGGGCGTGTTCGTGCTCGCCGCCACCAACGTCCCCTGGGACGTGGACCTCGCGCTGCGCCGCCCCGGCCGCCTCGACCGCACCCTGCTCGTCCTGCCGCCCGACGCCGCGGCCCGCGAGGCGATCCTCCGCTACCACCTGCGCGACCGTCCGATCGAGGCGGTGGACCTCGGCAAGCTGGTCAAGGCGACGGCGGACTTCTCCGGCGCGGACCTGGCGTACGTCTGCGAGGCGGCCGCCGAGACCGCGCTGCTCGACTCCGCCCGCACCGGCACCGTCCGCATGATCAACATGGCGGATCTGCTGGGCGCGGCGAAGCAGGTACGCCCCTCCAGCGAGCCCTGGTTCGCGGCCGCCCGCAACGTGGCGATGTTCGCCAACGACGGCGGCATGTACGACGATCTGCTCGCCTACCTGAAGAAGAAGCGGAAGCTGTGACCGGTCCGACCGCCGCCGCGACCGTGCGACCCGGGTCCGGGCCGGCATGAGCAGTGCCCTGGAGCGCGCCGACCTGCTGTACGACCTCGGCCGCCACGACGAGGCCGCGGCCCTCGCCTCGCAGCACCTGGCCCAGCACCCCGACGACGCCGGGGCGCTGGTCCTGCTCGCCCGCTGCCGGCGGTCGCTGCGGGACCTGCCCGGCGCACTGGCCACGATCGAGGAGGCGCTGCGCGCCGAGCCGGACAGCGTGTACGCCTGGATGGTCCGGGCCGACACCCTCTCCCGGCTCGGCCGGCTCCACGAGGCCGTCGCCTCGGCCCGGCGGTGCGTCGAACTCGCCCCGCTGTTCTGGGGGTCCCACCACACCCTCGCCCTCGTCCTGGAGCGCAGCACCAACCGGGCGCTGCACAAGGACGCGTACACCTCCGCCCGGCGGGGCGTCGAACTGGCCCCGCAGGAGGCCTCGGCGCACTTCATGGTCGGCCTCACCGCACACCGGGTCGGCGACCACGCCACCGCCCGGGCGGCCTACGAGACCACCCTGCGCCTGGACCCGCAGAGCAGCGAGGCCCACAACAACCTGGCGCTGCTGGACCGCAAGCGCGGCCGGTTCAGCCCGCGCGCCTGGCGGCGGGCCGCCGAGGGGTTCGCGGAGTCGGCGGCGCTCGACGCCGACGACCGGCACGCCCGGTTCAACCTGGAGACCATGGCCTGGAGCGTCGCCGCCTCCGCCCGCTGGTTCACGCTCGGCGGGAGCGCCATAGCCCTGGTCGCCACCGTGGTGCCGGACGCCCCGGCCGCCGTCCCGTGGGCGGGCGCCGCGCTGGTCGCGGGCCTGTGGGGCGGGTGGGTACTGTGGCAACGCCGCCGCATCCCGCCGCGGTTGCGCCGGCCGATGCTGATGATCGCGCGGGGCTGCCGGCCGGTCATGGCGATGGCGCTGGCGGCCGGGCTGCTGGGCCTGTACGCGGTGGCCCTGTTCGTGACGGCCGCGTTCGCGGTGCCGGCGGCCGACCGGGTCGTGCTGGGCGGCGTCGGGGCGGCGCTCTTCTGGTTCATGATCGTCACGTACTGGGCCGGCCGGGTGTCCATGAGACAGCGGGCCCCGGGGCGAGGGTCAGGGTAGCCCCTCTTTAACCGCTGGACCAGCGGAAATGACAGGCCGGAGAGTGGGCGCCGACTACGTTGATCACCTTGATCACCTTGATCCCGACCACCGCAGGAGGCCTGCCATGTCCACGTTGAAGGTCACCGTCGAAGAACTGACGATCCATGAGCATCCCAACGCCGACGCGCTGGAGCTGGCCCAGGTGGGCCTGTACCGCGCCGTCGTCGCCAAAGGCGCGTACCGCTCCGGCGACTTCGCGCTCTACATCCCCGAACAGGCCGTCCTGCCCGCGGACCTGATAGCCGAACTCGGCCTGACGGGACGGCTGGCCGGCAGTGGCGCGGACCGGGTCAAGGCCGTCCGGCTGCGCGGTGAACTGTCGCAGGGGCTGGTCTGCCGGCCGGCCGCGCTGGCCGCGGAGGACCTGGCCGTGGCGGCCAAGGAGGGCACCGACTTCGCCGAGCGGCTGGGCATCACCAAGTGGGCGCCGCCGGTGCCGACGAACATGAGCGGCGACGTCGAGTCCGCGCCCGACCTGCTGCCGTGGGTGGACATCGAGAACCTCCAGCGCTACCCGCACATCTTCGAGCCCGGCGAGCCGGTGGTCCTGACGGAGAAGCTGCACGGCACCGCCTGCCTGGTGACGTACGTCGTGGCGGACGAGCGGGTGCTGGTCTCCTCCAAGGGCTTCGGCGGCAAGGGGCTCGCGCTGAAGGAGGACGAGCGCAACCTGTACTGGCGGGCCGTACGCGGCCACGGTGTCCCGGCGGCCGCGGCCCGGCTGGCCGGGCGGCTGGGGGCGACCCGGGTCGGCGTCTTCGGCGAGGTGTACGGCGCGGGGGTGCAGGACCTGGCGTACGGGACGGACGCGCGGACCCAGGCCGGGCCCGGGTTCGCCGTCTTCGACGTGTCCGTCGAGATCGACGGCGAGGTGCGCTGGCTGGACCCGGCGCAGGTGCTGACGGACGGTGAACTCCCGCTGGTCCCACGGCTCTTCGAGGGCCCGTACGACCTCGACCGGATCCTGGAACTGGCGACCGGCCGCGAAACCGTCTCCGGCCGCGAGACCCACCTGCGCGAGGGCGTGGTGATCCGTCCGGCGACGGAGCGCTACAGCCCGGTGGTCGGCGGCCGCGCGATCGCGAAGGCGGTCAGCCCGGCGTACCTGACCCGCAAGGGCGGCACGGAGTACGAGTGACCTCAGGCGTGGGCTCCGACGCTGACGGAGCCGATGGTCAAGGTCGGGCGGGCTTGCTGGATCGCCGCGATGCGTTCCACCTGTTCGTCGAGTTGCCCGAGCCGGCGCGTGGTGAGGTGGGTCAGCGGTTCGACGGTGATCGCCACCTTGGAACCCGACTTCTTCTGGTGCCACACGCCGGCAACGGTCCCGTCGACGAGGAGCACGGGGAAGTTGCCGGCCTGCCCCTTCGACAAGGCCCGGTCCCAGGCCGCGCCCGGGAAGAGGAGTTCCCGCGGCTGGGAGGCGACGGTGAAGGCATCGAAGTAGGGCAGGAGCCGCACGCCCGCGGGCGACAGGCCTGGCTCGACGTCGCCGCTCGCGGTCCAGGCGCGTTCGCCCTCGACCAGGACCTCGGTCAGGTCGGCGGCGTCGAACCGGGCCTTCGCCCAGCCGGCGGTGGTGGCCAGCCAGCGGGCGTAGTGCTGCGGTGTCGCGGGTCCGTAGGCGGACAAGTACCGCTGCAGCAGCCATGCGGCCGCTTCGGCCTGCGGGGCGGGCGCGAAGCCCGGGATCCACCGCGCCGGGCTGGCGTAGGTGATCTTGCGGCCCTTGTTCGGCCCGAAGCACAGTGCGCCCCGGTGGCCGGCGGTCTCGACCATCTGCCGCCACCTGGGCCACATCTCCTGGAACGCGGGCACCACCGGTTCCACCGCCCACCCGCCCACCCGGTCTGCCAGGGCGTCGTTCAGCTCGTCGACGGTCAGCTCCCCCTCCAGGAGGACCGTGCCGATCGCCGCAACGAGTTCGTCGGTCTGCTCGGGGCTCAGCCGCACATGGGGGGCGTGCTGGCCCGTACGCGGCACCGCTGCCAACGCCCCGCACCACAGGGCGAGTTCGGACGCCGGTAGCAGGTGGACCGTCCCACGGGGCCCGAACGTCTTGACCAGCCGCCGCTGCGACCACAGCGCGTCCTGCACGTCGGTGCGGGTCGCCCCGGGGCACCGCAGAGCGATCGAGATCTCAGCGGCCGTCATCACCTGCGCGTGCGCCCCGCACATCGCCGACGCGGCCCCGTCCGGTGTCCCCACGGGCGAGGCGGCGGCCAGCCCCTGCCGCGCCATCCGCTGCCCGCACACATCCGCCCACGACAACTCCACGACAACCCACTCCCCAAGCGAACGAAACCCCGGGCCGGCCACCGTTGCCCTCGCGGCCGGGACCGCGTCCGACCGTACAGCGCAATGGGGACAGCTGCTGTCCTAGTAGCCGCCAGGGCCGCCGTGATTGCGCCACCCGTCCGCGCCGGCGGGCGCCACCGTGCCCGGATCACCGTCCCGCACCGTGTGCCGTGGTGGGATGGGGTCCGGCAGACACCTCGAGCTCACGACGGAAGGCCGGGCACATGTCCGAGGAGACCATGCGGGCGATGGCGTACCACACCTACGGCGGCACGGAGGTGCTCGCCGAGACCCGGCTGCCGCTGCCCAAGTTCGGGCCCGGCGAGGTCCTCGTCCGCGTCAGGCGGGCCGCGGTCAACCCCGTCGACTGGAAGATCATGTCGGGCGGGCTCGACGCCCTGATGGACGTCGTCTACCCCGTCGTCCCCGGCTGGGACGTCGCCGGGACGGTCGAACGGGTCGGAATCGACGCGCCCGAGTTCGCGGAGGGCGACGAGGTCATCGCGTACGCGCGCAAGGACTACGTGCACGGCGGCACCTTCGCCGAGTTCGTGTCCGTCCCCGTGCGCGCCGTCGCCCGCAAGCCCGCCTCCCTCGACTGGGACCAGGCCGCCGGGCTGCCGCTGGCCGGGCTCACCGCGTATCAGCTGCTGACCCGTCTGGGCACGGGGAAGGACGACACCGTGCTCGTGCACGGCGCCGCGGGCGGCGTCGGATCCCTCGGCGTGCAGATCGCCCGGGCGCTCGGCGCGCGGGTCATCGGCACCGCCTCGCCGCGCAACCACGACCGGCTGCGCGAACTCGGCGCCGAGCCCGTCGCGTACGGCGACGGCCTCGCCGACCGGGTCCGCGCGCTGGCCCCGGACGGGGTGAGCGTGGTCGCCGACTTCGTCGGCGGGGTCCTGGACGTCACCCGCGCGGTGCTGCGCGAGGGCGGCCGGCACGCGTCGATCGCCGACCCCGGAGTGCTCGGCGCGGGCGGCCAGTGGATGTGGGTGCGGCCCGTCGGCAGCGACCTGGCCGAGCTGGGCCGGCTCGCCGACGCGGGACTGCTGACGGTCCCGGTCGCCACCACCTTCCCGCTCGCCCGGCTGGCCGAGGCGTTCGAACTGAGCCAGGCCGGTCACACGGCAGGGAAGATCACCATCGAGGTGTGACCGGGGACCTTCCCGTCCCCGGGCAACGGCCGTTCCGCGCGATGGCCGTTCCGGGCTGATCGGCGTTCGAGCGCATGCACGGGGACGTCCGGGAGACGGGCGGGCTGGGAAAGGCCGCCCGGTACCGCGGACTGCCGACGGCTCCTGGTGTGCGGGGAGGGGCCCCGGCCGCGGCTGCTGCGGGGCGGGTGTGGTGCCGGGTTCCGCCCGCGGCGCGGTTGCCGCCGGGGCGGTGGGGTGCCGGGCGTGGCCCGCGGCCGCCGCCCACCCGCCACGGGCCGGCGGTGGCCCGCGGCCGCCGCGGCGCCGGGCTCCGGCCCGTGGCCCGTGGCGGGTGGGCGGTGGCCCCGCGGCCGTCGCGGCGCCGGGCTTCGCCCGTGGTGCCCCGGCGGCTACCGCAGGGTCGGAACCGTGCCGCCCTCCGCCCAGGTGACCTCGACGCCCGGGACGTCACGGCACCAGCGCGCCGTGAGCGCGGACAGGGTGGGCGCGTCCGGCGGCGTCGTGCCCAGGCCGATCGCGAAGCGGGCCGACGACGGCCCCGCTTCGAAGGCGCGCGGCCAGGCGTGCGCGTCCGCGACGCCGGCCTCCTCCAACACGGACAGCAACGACCGTACCCGCCCGCGCACCCGGCCCAGGGCCGCGGTGAACTCCCGCTCCCCGTCCGCGCGTACGCTCACCACGGCCCACGCCGCATGCCGCCGGTGCAGCGGTGGCGGCGAGAGCACCTCGGCCCACGGCGTGTCCGCCTCCAGCAGCTCCCACGCCCGGTAGCACTCCTGCACCAGCAGGTCCCGGAAGCCCGCACCGACCTGGCGTGTGCAACTGCGCACCGGGGCGGAGGGGGTCATGACCGTCACCGGCCCGTCCGCCCGCGGCTGCCCCGTCGGGACGAGGGCGACCGGCTCGCGCCAGTCCCACGCCGCCCACGTCGCGAAGAACCGCCGCAGGAGCTCCGGCTCCGTCAGGTCATCCGCCTCGCGCACCGTCCGGGCCGCCAGGACCGACCAGGCCACGCCCGGCAGCCCGCCGTGCGGAGCCGAGTCGAGCCCGCGGGCCTTCGCCCACGCCTTCACCCGGCGCGCCAGCGCCCCGAACGCGGCCCCGCGCGCGCCGATTCCGTCCCGTACCGTCGCCGCGTCGCTCACCGCGCTCAGCGCCGTGGCGGCCTCCTCGCCGAGTTCCGCGCGCCGCGCCACCGCCTCGCCGGGCGGGACCGCGCCGCAGGGCACCACCACCAGGTCCACCTCCAGGGCGCCGACCGCGAACCGCAGCCCCGGGACCCGGGCGCCGACCACCTCCCGTACGCGTACGGCCTCCGGCAGCGCGGCGCCCACCCGTTCCCGTACGCCGGCCAGGTCGGCCCCGCCCGGCAGCGCCGCGACCAGGTCCAGGTCGGCCCCCGGCAGCGCGCACCCCATCCGCCGGGACCCGACGACCTCGACCACGCCCTCGGGCAGGGCGGCGGCCACCCGCCGGGCCACCGCGTCCGCGCGACCATCGTCCGCGTGATCACCGTCCGCACCGGCACCGGCACCCGACGGAGCGTCCGGCAGCCAGCGGACCTCGCCGGTGCCGAGCGCCACCGTGGCCCGTACCCGCATCGGCTCGTCACCGCGCCGGGACAGGACGGCCAGTTCGCCGACCGGCGCCGTCGGGGGGAGCCCGGCCAGCCGGGCCGCGCAGGCGGCGACGGCCGCGTGCGGGTCCCGGGTCCGCCCCAGCGTCAGATGCGGGGTGAACCCTTCCGCCCGTCCCCGGCAGTGCGGGAAACGCCGCGCCAGCGCCCGCCGCAGTCCGGCCCATGCCGCTGCGGCGCCGTCCGCCGCCGGGTCCAGCCACACCGTGGCGTCCTCCCGGTGCCCGAAGGTGTCCACCCCCGCGAGCCGCGCGGTGAACGGGGGCGTGCCGGCGGCCTCCTCGGCCAGCAGCGCGACGGCGCGCTCGAAGGCGGACTCCGGTACGAAGCCGAAGAGCAGGTTCACGTGCGGCGGCCACCGGTCGAACCGGGGGTCGAGCTCCCGGCGCAGGTCCTGGACCGGCGGCCACAGCTCGGCCGGCGGGATCCACGCCACCGCCGTACGCGCCGTCACCGGGTCCTCCGAGGTCGCGACAGCCCCGGCGGCCCCGGCGGCCACGTCCGCCCCGGTCGCCCCGGTCGCCCCGTCCGTGTCCGTCGAGTCGAGGAGCAGGTCGGCCGCCACCCCGAAGTGGTCCGAGACGTACAGGCCGTCCGCCGTCGCCGGCGCGTCCCCGTGCAGCGCCGCCCGCAGCACCCGTATCCGGGAGGACCCCGGTCCGTCGCCGCCGTCGGCCGTCCGCAGCAGGATCCGGTCCAGCCGCGCGCACCGGCCGCTCAGCGAGGACACCGCGGCCAGCGGATTGACGCCCGGGTCGAAGGTCGGCGTCGCGTCGTCCGCCCCGTACGCCTCGCTCCAGGCGTCCCGCAGCCCCAGGACCGCGGCCGGCCCCGCGGCCCCGCCGCGCCCGTCGTTGAAGTCGCCGACCACGACGACGTCGCCCTCGATCCCGGCCAGCCCCTCGGCCAGCCGGCCCAGTTCGGTCCGCCGGCGCCCGGCGCCGTCCTCGCTGTGGTCGCTCGTCAGATGGGTGGCGGCGACCACCAGCGGTCCGCCCGCCGTCGCGACGGTGACGGCCGCGACCGCCTTGTGCGGGCCCAGCACGTGCACCCCGGCCTCCCGCACGGGAAGCCGGCTGAGCAGCAACAGGCCGCTCTCGTCCACGTCCCGTCCGCGCGCGTCACCGCCGAGCGTGTACGCCTGCCGCACCCACGGTTCGCGCAGCAGCATCGCGAGCAGCCCGGCCTCGACCTCCTGAAGGGCGATCACATCGGCGTCGGCGGCCGCCAGGGTCGCCAGCAGCAGCGGGCGGCGGCGGGCGGTGTCGATGAGGTGCCCGTCGTAGCGGTCCCACAGGGTGTTCCACGTCAGGACGCGGACGGTCGACGGGCCGGCGCCTGACCCGGACCCGGTCCTCGACCCTGGCCCGGTCCCCGCCACCGGTGCCGCCGGCCGCCAGGCGCCGCCGCCTGCCGCGTCCCAGGCGTGCGGGGTCCGCGCGGTGAAGAAGGGCGCCCGCAGCCGCCGGGGTTCGCGCACCCGCCCGGCCCCGGTCTCGTCGATCCGGTCCACGCCCGCCGCCCGGTCCCAGACCAGCTCGCCGTCCGCCTCGACGAACAGCACCCGGTGCCAGGGGATGTCGCCGCCCGGGACGAAGGACGGCAGCGGGACGCGCTTGGGCGCGGCCCCGCGCTGGTGCAGGCCCAGGACGAAGCGGGCCGGGTCGAACCGGGCGTCCCAGCGGACCTGGTGGTAGAGCTGTTCACTGGTCCGCATCAGGCGTCCCTTCCATGGTGCGCGTGACGCGTCGTCTCACTGTCCGCATCATGCGTCCTCGTCCTTCAGGGCACCCGCCGTGTCCTTGATGTCCCCGTCCGCCCCGACGTACCAGGTGCGGTGCGCCTGACCGGGGTAGGGCAGGCTGAACCGGCGCAGCTGCGTGGTGAGTACGTCGGCCGGTACCGGATGCGCGCGGGTGGTGTTGCGCCGCCGCAGCTCCTCCTCGGCCACGACGACGACGGCGTGCGTGACCAGCGCGTCCCGCCTGCGGGCGACCTCGCCCACCAGGGCCCGCTGGCGGTCGTTGAGAGACGTGGCGTCCCACACCACCGTGCCGCCGTCGGCCGCGGCCGACGCGAGCGCGGTGTCCAGCCGGTGCAGCCCCGCGCGCAGGACGGCCTCGTTGGCGCTCTGGTCGGAGCGCGCGCCGCGCGCCGCCCGCAGGTCGTCCAGCGAGACGCGCTCGCGGGCTGCCAGGCCTTCGGCGAAAGTGCTCTTGCCGCTCCCGGACGGCCCGACCAGCTGCACGAGCCGGGGGAACGCCCCGTCCCGCCACCGCCAGGTCGCGGCCACCGCCTCCTCGGGGGTCGTGATCCGGCCCCGTGCGTACGCCTCCCGGGCCTCCGCCCAGCAGCGGTCCGCCGCATCGCCGGCGTCCTGCCCCGTGAACGACGCGCGCAGTGCGGCGCGCAGTGGCTCCAGGGGCCCGCCGGCCGCGGCCCCGGCCAGCAGTCCCGCCTCCTCGGCGTGCAGGGCCGACCAGGCCACCTGCTCGGCCGCCGCCGGGTCCTCGCGGACCGCCGCCACGGCCCCGGCGACCGCGTGCAGCACGCCGGGATCGGCGGCCGCCGCCATCCGCACCAGGCCCCCGCGCCGCTCCTCGTCGGGGAACGGCCGGTGCAGCTGCCCCTGGAGCCCCACCAGATCGGCCACCCGCCGGGCCAGCGGCATCCCGAGGGCCGGGGCCAGCCGCGGCATCAGCTCCGCGCGGCGCGCCGTGTGCAGCGCGGCGGCCAGTACCCCCGCCAGCCGGGCCTCGCCCGTGCGGCCGAGCAGGTCGAGCCGCGCGGCGGCCTCGGCCCCGGCCGCCGCGGCGTCCGCGTCCACGGCCGCCTCCACGGCCCCGTCCGGCCACCGGCGCGCCGCGTCGGCGTACCCGGCGGCGGCCAGCAGACCGGACACGTCGGGCGCCGCGCCGGAACGCACCGCCCACAGCGGGGCCGCGGGCCCGAGTCCGTTCTCGACGACGGCGGCGTACATCCAGTGCGTGTCCGTCGTGACGTGTCCGCCGCGCACCCACTTGGCCACGTGCCGCCCGAACGCGGTGCGCTCGAACCCGGCGACGGTCCGTACGACGTACCCCTCCTGACGGGTGGTGTCCAGACGCAGCCGGCGCAGCGCCCGCTCGTCGAAGACGCCGCGCCACAGCACGGGCGGCGTGGGTACGCCGAGCCGGGTCAGGAAGCGCACCGTGCGGTCCCAGTCCAGGCAGTGCTCGCCGTCCCACACGGAGAACCCGTAGAACCAGCTGTCGAGTTCCTCGTACGCGAGGGAGTGCCGGGCGTAGAGGTTCTCGCCGCAGATCCGCCGGCCGTGCGGGATCCCGGCCCCGATCCGCCCCTGGAGCCCCTTGACCCAGGCCCGCGACGGATGGTGGCCGGAGTCGAGCGAGCGGGCGTGCAGCCCGTCGGCGTACAGGGTGGTGTTCTCCCCGTCGAGCTTCTCGGTGACCACGACCTCGCGGCCCAGCAGCCCGGCCAGATCACCGGCCCGTACGTCGTCCGCCGACGCACCCGGGGACCAGGGCAGGTGCGGGGTGCGGGGATAGTGCGTACGCATGGGGAACTCGGCTCTGTCGGCTCGGTGTCGGGTGTCCGGTCACTGTAGGTATCCGGTGCGGCGGCGCTCCAGCGATTAACCGGTCCGTCCCCGTCCCGCCCCGCCCCGCCGGGCAGCGTGCGGTGCGGTCAGGCCGTGGTGTGCGGCCGGGCGGGGCTCAGGTACCGGACGTGCACGTCGTCGGCGTGCGGGGCGATCCAGTCCCGGAGCTGGCCGGCGGCCTCGCGCAGCAGGTCCCCGTCGCGCGCGGCGTCGACGGTCTCCATCAGGAAGGCGACCCGTGCGGAGCCGGGAGTGACGCGGGTGCGGTGGGCGTCGCGGTGGTTCCAGTGCCGGGTCAGGACGGAGGCCGCGTCGGCGTAGACGACCTCGCCGGGCCGGGGGTGCTCGACCGTGCCGGGTTCGCCGAGCGGGGTGAACTCCTCGGTCGCGGTGCCGGCGCCGGTGGCGAACCGGATGGTGACGTCCCCCGCGACGGCGTCCAGGTCGAAGGCCCCGGCGGGCAGGCCGTGCCGTACGGAGACGGCGTTGTAGGTGTCCACGGCCGGATTGATCCTCGGCAGTGCGCCCTTGCGGGCGAGGCGGCGGCCGAGGGCGTCGACGCTGGGGCGCTCGCGGCGCGGGTTGGTACCGAAGGCGCGGTAGGCCGCGTGCCATGAGGCGAGCCGCGGGTCGTGCTCGTCGGCCGGCAGCCAGCTGCCGGCGGCCACCTCCGCCTCCATCGCGTCGAGCGCGGCCGCGGGCTCGGACCACGGCCGTTCCCCGCGCACGCCCTCGGCGGTGACGAGCGCGATCAGGGTGCCGGGGAAGGCCTCGGCGACCTCGGGGGACAGATGGAAGACGGTCATCTCAGCAGCCCTCTCGGTTCAACGGAATGACCCACACGGTATACCGTGGTGACCTCGGCAGTCCATTGGAGTGACCTTTCGGTACGCTGGACCGACCGGCGTGCAACCCGCGCAGGCAAACGCAGGCCATGCAGGCCATGTCGGCCATGCAGGCCACGTAGGTCATGGAGACACGTCGACACGTCGATACCTCCACGCATCGACACGTCGCCGCGTGGAGTGGGAGCACCGGGAGAGGCGGACGGGTGACCGGGACGGCCGAGGCCCTGCAGGCGGTGGCCCGCAACGTACGCGACGCGCGCACCCGCGCCGGGCTCTCCCTGGAGCAGCTCGGCGCCCGCGCGCAGGTCAGCAAGGGCGCGCTGGTCAGCCTGGAGAACGCGCAGGGCAACCCCAACCTGGCCACCCTCGTGCGGCTCGCCGACACCCTCGGCATGCCGGTGTCGGCGCTGATGGAGGGCCCGCGCGAGGGGCGGGTCCAGACCGTCGACGCGCATGCGGTCACCCCGCTGTGGACCGGCCCGCACGGCGGTTCGGCCCGGCTGATGCTCACGACGACCGGGCCCGCTCCGGTGGAGGTGTGGCGCTGGCGGCTGCACCCGGGCGAGGAGTACCCCAGTCACCCGCATCCCGCCGGTGTGGTGGAGACCGTCAACGTCACCGCGGGCCGGATGATCCTCGTGGTCGACGGTACCGAGCACCCCCTGGCGGCCGGCGCCACCGCCACCTTCGAGGCCGACGCCGCCCACGTCTACCGGGGCGCCGGCACCGGCCCCTGCGACCTGATCATGACCGTCCACCTGCCGGCCGCCCCGGCGCTCCGCGGCTGACGCGCGCCGCGGCCGGCCGCCGGACGCGGCCGTGCGTGGCCAGACGCAGTGCGTACTCCACCGGGCCCCGGCCCAGCGGCCGCCCGGCCAGCGCCCGCTGCCAGGCCCACGCCGCCACCAGTGCCACGCCCGCGAACGCGGCCAGCGCCCGCCACGAGTGCGCCCCGTTGGCCGGCCCGGCCAGCACCAGGGCGTGCACCACGTACGCGCTCAGGGCCATCGCCCCCAGCGCGGCGAGCGGCCGCAGCAGCCCCGCGCCCAGCCGGGCCCGGGCGGCGAGCACGCACAGGCCGATCAGCGCACAGCCCACGCCCGCGTTGCCGATCGTCTCCAGCGGGGTCTGGCTGTACGGATCGGCGATCAGCAGCCAGTCCCAGCTGGTGCTGGGTATCGCGCCGAACTGCCGCCCCAGCACCGCCCGTACGGGATCCGCCGCCGCCAGCGCCTCCGGATGCCGTTCGGCGATCGTGGCCAGCAGCCGCTCGCGGCCGCCGCCGACCTCGGTCGCCAGCCACGCGGTGCCGTACGCGGCGACCGCCGCCACCGCGCCCCAGGCGGCCATCCGCGGCGCGACCGACGGCTCCCGCAGGTCGCACAGCCGGCCGAGGGCCATGCCCACCAGCACGTACGGCAGGTACGTCAGCACCGGGTACGCGCCCGACAGCAGCAGCTGCTCCAGGACCTCGCCGGCCCCCGACCAGCTGGTCAGGTGCGCGAGTTCCGGCACGGCGCCGCGCCCCGTCGTGGTGTACCCGAACAGCGGCCCCAGCACGAACGACAGCACGGGTCCGACGACCACGCTCGCCGCGGCCACGGCCGCGAGCACCGGGGTGGACAGCCGTGTGAACGGCTCCGCGGCCAGGAAGTAGAGGGCGAAGAACGCCAGGATCACCAGGATGCCGGGCCAGAGCGTGGCCAGCCAGAGGCCGAGCGCGGCGAGGACGGCGCTGCGGATCAGCAGCGGCCGCAGCGGACGCGCGCCGCGCGGGCCGTCGTGCCGCTGGGCGAGCGCGAGCGAGAACCCGGCGAGCAGCGTGAAGAGCGCGGGTGCCCGGCCGTCCGCCGCGAGGACCAGGTAGCGCGCGCCCGAGGGTTCGGGGTCGGGGCCGACGTGCACGGCGAACATGCCGAGCACGGCCAGCCCGCGCACGGCGTCCACACCGGTCAGCCGGCTCGCGGGCCGCTCCCCGATCCGTGGCTGGGTGGGGCGGCGCATTCTTCTCCCTGGTGGTGGGGCGGTGCGGTGACGCGGTGACGGTGAACGGGGTGACGGTGAACGTGGTCGGACCGGCGTGCTTGCGCAGCGCCGGTCCGCGCCTGGACGGTAGCAGGAAACGCATAACCTGGTTATAAGAAGGTATAGGGCCGGCAAAGCCTGAGCACCAGCCCCCTGCGGACCGGAGGTCCGCGGCCGCCGGCCCCGAATCCGCCCGCCCCGCGGTGGGCCCGGCACCGGACCGGGCCCGGACCGGGCCCGGACAAGATTGCGGAATCCCTGGCCGCAGGGCGTCGGGCGGAGTAGATTTCGCGCTCACCACGGAGGAAGTGGCCAGAAAACAACGGCGATCCCACACCATTTCCGGAGGATCAGCGCCCCATGTCGCAAGCGGTGAAGAACGTCCAGAACACCCCCACCCGGCTCGAAGAGGTGGAGGGCTGGTTCTGGGCCGTGGACCAGCTGATGTTCGACTGGTTCCTCGAACGGCAGAACAGCAACCCGGGCCCGGGCCGGCGGGGCGACCTCCTCGAGCTCGGCGCGTACCTCGGCAAGAGCGCGATCTTCCTGGGGCAGTACCTCCGGGACGGCGAGACGTTCACCGTCTGCGACCTCTTCGGCGCGGACGCCCCCGACGCGTCGAACATGGCCGAGACCACCGGTTCCTACGCCAGCCTGACCCGCCCGGCCTTCGAGGCGAACTACCTGTCCTTCCACGACGCGCTGCCCGTGATCATCCAGGCGCCGACCTCCGTCGTCACCGAACGGGTGGCCGCCGGCTCCTGCCGCTTCGTGCACATCGACGCCTCGCACCTCTACGAGCACGTCCGCGGCGACATCGCGGCCTCCCGGACCGTGGCCGCGCCCGGCGCCGTCGTGGCCTTCGACGACTACCGCTCCGAGCACTGCCCCGGGGTCGCCGCCGCCATCTGGGGCGCGGTCGCCACCCAGGGCCTGCACGTCCTGTGCATCACCGGCAACAAGCTCTACGCCACCTGGGACGACCCCGAGCCGCTGCGCACGTCGCTGGCGGCCTGGGTCGCCGGCCGCGAGGACCTGGAGCTGTACGTCGAGGAGGTCGCCGGGGAGCCGCTGCTCCGCATAGCCGGCGCGGACGCCGTCCCGCCCGCCCTGCCGGTCTCGCGGCACGCGGCGGCGGAGCCCCCCGTCCCCGCCGCCGCGTCCGCCCCCGCACCGGCCCCCGCACCGGCCGCCGGGGCACCGCGCCCGCTTCCGGCGCGGTGGCGCAAGCTGGGCAAGGACCTGCTGCCGCCGGTCCTCACCCGGGCGATCGTCAGGCGGCGCCACCGCCCGCGGCGGCCAGCACCGCCTCGGTCGTGACCACCTTCGCGTAACGCATGGTGTGCAGCGCGGCCGCCGTGGCCCGGGTCAGCTCCTCGGCGGTCAGCGTCACCCCGTCCGGGCCGGCCATGTCGAAGGTGTGCATGGCGTCGATCGGGAAGACGGCGTCGTAACCGAGGTTGCCGGCCATCCGGGCGGTCGACTCGTTGCAGACGTTCGTCATGATGCCGATGACCACGACCTGCCGCGCGCCGCGCCCGGACAGCCACGCGTGCAGGTCGGGGGTGCCGTAGAAGGCGCTGTTGACGGTCTTGGTGATGTGCAGGTCGGCGCGGATCCCGGCGAGCTCCGGCTTGAGCTCGTACCCCGGGGTGCCCGGCTCCAGCGGGCCCGACTCCGACTGGTGCTGCACGATCACCACCGGCCGGCCACCGGCCTGCCACGCCTCGGCGATCGCGGCCATGTTCTTCTCGGCACCGGGATTGTCCCGACGCCCCCAGAAACCGTGGTCGTCGAATCCTTTCTGTACGTCGACCACCACGAGGACGGCGTCGCGGTCGAGGGTGAGCGGGGCATCGAATGCACTGGTGTTCGTCATGGCCCCAAGCCTGCGGGGAGCGGGCCGGGGGCCGTGACGGCGCCGGCCGCCGATGATCGATAATTTCCTGCCATGAACACCCGAACCGTGGGCTGCGTGGTCTTCGACGGCGTCCGGGCCTTCGACTACTCCGTCATCGGCGAGGTCTGGGCCGACCGGAACACCTTCGACCTGCGGGTCTGCGGACCCGACGGTGCCCGCGTCAGCATGGGCGGGGGACTGGAACGCATACCCGACCACGGCCTCGACGCGCTCCTCGACTGCGGCCTCGTCCTCGTCCCCGGCCCCACCGACCCCGTCACGCCCCGCCCCGCCGCCGTGCTCGACGCGCTGCGCGCCGTGCACGCGCGCGGCATCCCGGTGGCCTCGCTGTGCGCCGGAACGTTCGTGCTGGCGGAGGCGGGACTGCTCGCCGGCCGTACCGCCACCACGCACTGGGCGCTGGCCGACCGGCTCGCGCGCGCCTATCCCGACATCGACGTCCGCCCCGAGGTGCTCTTCACCGGCGACGGCGGGATCTGGACCTCCGCCGGGGTGGCCGCGGGCATCGACCTCTGCCTCCACCTCGTCCGCTCCGCACACGGCCAGCAGGCCGCCGCCGCCATCGCCCGGACCATGGTCACGGCACCGTTCCGGACCGGCGGGCAGGCCCAGTTCATCCCGTCCCCGGTCCCCGAGGACACCGGTCCCGACGACCCGCTCGCCCGCGCCCGCGCCGAGGTCCTGGCCGCCCTCGACACCCCCTGGACGGTACGCCGCATGGCCGACGCCGCCCACATGTCGGAACGCACCTTCGCCCGCCGCTTCGTGGACAACACGGGCATGCCCCCGCTGCGCTGGCTCCTGGAACAGCGTGTCCTCGCCGCCCAGCAGCTGCTGGAGGAGACCGACCTGCCGGTCGAACAGATCGCCGTCCACTGCGGGTTCGGCTCCGCCGTCTCGCTGCGCCCGGCCTTCGTCCGCCGCGTGGGCCTCGCCCCGCGCGACTACCGGCGCGCGTTCCGCGGCTGAACGGCGGCCGCCCCCGGGCACGTCGGCGGGGGCCACGCACCGCCGCACCGGGGGCCGTTGTCAGTGCCGGGACCTAGCGTCTCGACCATGACGCGATCCGTACAGGCGTTGGCCTACGCACGCCCTTCCACACTCACCCCCGGCGGGGGCGGACAGCTCCTCGGGCTCGAGACCGCCGGGGGCACGACGCCCGTCGGCGAAGAACCGCATCCGCGGTTCTTCGCCGGCTTCCTGACGTACCCCCAGGCCGCCGCACGGGGCCTGCTCGCCGTCGCCGACGTGGCCGCCACCCGCTACTACCAGCGCTCCCTGCGCGCCTCGCTGGACCCGGTGGTGACCGGCAACGGCGACCGCCTGCGGTTCGAGTCGTTCTCCGGATGCTGCGGGGTGTACGCCCGCCTCGACGTGCTCCAGGACGGGCTGGACGGCGCCGACACCGGGCACGGCACCACCAACGTCGACGTCAACAGCCCCCTGCGCGAGGCCCTGTCCCGGCTCTCCGGCGACGAGCCGCTGCACCTGCGCGTCGGCCCCGACGAGATGGCCGTGACCACCCTGGACGGACCCGTCGTCGAGAAGAAGGTGCCGCTGCCCGACCGCTGGCTGCGCGGCTTCGCCGAAGCCCAGGTGATATCGGCCGGCTTCGACCTGCGGGCCGAGCTGCCGGCCGCCGAGGCCGTCCGGTTCCTGCGCGCCCTGCCGCGTACCGGCTCCGGCGGGGCCGCCCGCGGCGCCCTGTGGGCCGTCCCCGCCGGCCGGACCCTGCGGCCCACCACCCGGCCCGTGCCCGGCGCGGTGTGCCTGCCCGGCCCCGAGCGGCTGGCCGCACTCCACCGGGTGCTGCGGCACGCCACCGGCCTGCGCGTCTACGCCCCGAACGCCGCGAGCGGCGGTGGGGCCGGCGGCCGGTCCGACGGGCTGCCGACCGCCTGCGCCTGGGAGGTCACCCTGCCCGGGATGCGGCTCACCCTCACCCTCTCCCCGGACCCCGCCCGCGGCTTCTCCGGCGAGGGCGGCGTCCTGGAGGCGCTCGCCACCGACGAGGCCGCCGCCGACGCCGACCTGATCTCCGTCCTGCTCGCCTGGGAACCGCGGATCGACCCCGCCGACCTCGCCGAACAGTCCGGGCTGCCCGTCACCCGGGTCCGTGCGGCCCTGGCCCGTCTGGGCACCGCCGGCCGCGTCGGCTACGACATCGCAGACGCCGCCTACTACCACCGCGAGCTGCCCTACGACGCGGAGCGTGCCGAGCGGCACAACCCGCGGCTCGTCGCGGCCCGCGCGCTGCTCGCCGCCGGTGCCGTACGCCCGGACGGCACGGGAGCCGGCTCGACCACGAGCGTCGTCTCCGGTGAACGGACGTACCAGGTCCGCGAGTCGGCAGGCGGTGTCCTCAGCTGCACCTGCCAGTGGTGGGCCGACTACCGGGGCCGGCGCGGCCCCTGCAAGCACGCGCTCGCCGCCCGGATGGCCGGGCGCGCCGCGATCACCTCCGGAGGGGTGCGATGAACGCGATCCTGGACGCGGTCCGTGCGGGCCGCTGCGACCTGATCCCCGGGCTGATCGAGCCCCTGGACAGGCCCGCGCGGCGGGCGCTGCTCGGCGAACTCACCGCGCTGCGCCGCGAGATCCGCGGCTGGGACTGGACCCGCTGGGCCGAGGCCGACCGGATCCGCGGAGGCCTGCTCCTGGCCGGTGCCGGCTGCCACACCGGAGCCGCGGCCGCCGCCCACTGGATCGGCGCCCGCGACCTGCGCGGCGGCGGGCGCTCGCCGTACACCGACGCCCTGCTGCCCCTGCTCGCCGACCGCGATCCCGCCTGGCTCGGCGACCTCGCCCACCGCCTCGCCGGCCGCGCCGCCACCGCCGAGACCGACTTCGCGCTGATCCGGGAGCTCGTCCTGCTCGCGGGCTGCCCCGCCCCCACCACCGACGCCTTCGTCCACGGCTGGGCGCAGTCCCTGCTCCCCACCGGGCGCCCCGGCGCCTCGCGTTCGCTCGCCCGCGCCCTGCGCGAGGACCCGCACGTGGCGGAGCTGCTGCCGCGGCTGTTCGAGACGGCGGAACCCGCCGCCGCCCTCTCCTGGTACGCCGACCCGCAGGCCCCCGGCCACTGGCCGTACGAGCTGACCCGGCTCGCCGAGGACGGCCTCGTCGAGCGGCGGGTCCTGATCGACGGCTGCACCTCCCGGCTGCTGCGCGGCGGCCGCCCGACCCGGCTGCGGTTCTACCTGCTGCTCCTGCAGCGGCTCGGCCTGACCCCGGCCGAGGAGAAGGAACGGACCGCCGACTGGATCGCGCTGACCGCCGACGGGCCCTCGACGGTAGCCGGACACGCCCAGCAGATCCTGGCCCGGCTCGCCGCGTCGGGCGACCTCACCGTCGCGCAGCTCGCCGACATGTCCGGAGCGGCGCTCTTCCGCCCGGAGAAGAAGCTGGTGCGCGCCCAGCTGACCCTGCTGGGCAAGGTGCTGCGGCGCGAACCGGCCGCCCGCGCCGAACTGCTGCCGGTGGTGGCCACCGTCTTCGGCCACGAGGACACGGCCCTGCAGGAACGGGCGCTGAAACTGGCCGCCACCCACCTGGACCCGGCCGACGCCGCGCTCCGGGAGGAACTGGCCGGCTGCGCCGAACTGCTGAGCCCGGTCCACCGGGTCCGCGCCGCCGAGCTCCTCGGCGCGCAGGCCGACGCGGCGGAGCCGGGGCCGTACGAGGAGACGCTGCCGCCCGCCGGGGCGCGCCGCCGGCTCCACCCCGGCCCCGACACGGTCGCCGAGACCGTCGAGCTCGTCTCCGCGCTGATCAGGACGCAGGACCCGACGGTCACCGAGTTCGAGCGGGCCCTCGACGCCCTGGTCCGGCACGGTCACCGGGACCGGGCGGCCCTGGCCGCGGCCCTCGGCCCGGCGCTCGCCGACCGCTGGTGGAACGGGCCTGTCCGGCTCGGCGAGTTGCATCCGTCCCCGGAGCGGCTGCACGGCCTGGAGGTCGTGGCCGCCGCCGTACTGGGCCGCGTCCGTGCGCCGGACCTGGTCCCCGATGACCACCGCCGCGGCAACCCGAACCGGCCGGACTGCGTGCACTCCGCGCTGGAGGAGGTCGTCACCGCCCGGCTGCGCGAGGCCGCGCACCGGCTGCTGACCGGGCCGCTGCCGTACCTGCTCGCCACTCCCACCTGGGAGACGGGCACCCTGGAGCCGGACGATCTGGTGGCCCGCCTCGCCGCGTACGGGCGGGCCGGCGCCGAGCCCGCGCCCGCGGACTTCGCGCAGGCCCTGCTGCGGGTACGCCGGGACCCGGCGGCCGCCGGGTCGGCGGCCGCCCTCGGGACGCGCGAGGGCGAGCGGCTGGCCGCCTGGCTCACCACCACGGCCGGCGAGCCGGCGTCCGCGCACCGCCGGGTGCGGGAACCGGCCCCGCGGCGCGCTCCCACCCACTGGTGGAACCTCACGGGCGCGGACACCCGCCACCTCGTCGTCGACACGGGGGAACGGCCCGCGCTCCAGCGGGAGTTCCCCGCCGTGTTCCGCACACTGGGGCGCCCGCACGACGGCGACACCGGCTGCTACCACTGGAACGGCCACAGCGCGCTGTCGCCGGCGGTGCTCCCCGAGGACCGCGAGACGCAGGCGGCCTGGCTGCTGAAGGCGGTGACCTCGTGCGCCACGGACGACGAGCGCGGCGCCGCGGCGCCGCTGCCGCAGCTGGCCGAACTCGGCGGCGCGGCGGGGCCGGTGCTGCACCTGGTGGTGGCCACCGGCCTCGGCGCGCGGCACGCCGAGGACCGGCTGGCGGCGGTCGACGCCCTGCTGCACCTGGCGGCGCGGGGCGAACTCGACGCGGGGCGGGTGGGCCGGGACGTGGCGGAACTCCTCTCCCTGGGCACGGTCAAGCCGAACCGCCTCGCCGACGCGGCGCGTACGGCGGCGGCCACCGGGGCGTACGCCACGACGTGGACGGTGCTGGCGCAGGCCCTCCCGGCGCTGCTGGACGCGCCGACGGGAGCGCCGAGGGGCACGGGGGAGGTGCTGGCGGTGGCGGCGGACTGCGCCGAACGCGCCGCCCCGGCGGGGCCGGTCCCGGCCGGCCTTGCCGCGGCCGCGGCCCGCGCCGGCACGTCCCAGCTGACCACCCAGTCCCGCCGCCTCCTCGCGGCCCTGCCGGCCCGACTTCCCGCGGCGGCCGCGTCGTAACCCCCGGCGCCGCCCCGGCCCCCCCGCGTGGCCGGGACGGTCTTCGGTTGGAAAGGGACCGCTGCCGGACCCGGCCGACCGCACGGGGGCTTCGCCCCCGTGCCCTCCGCCGGCGATCGCGGCGCGGCGCCCGGGCCGACGCGCGACGGGACCCGTGCCGCACTCTTGTGCGGGCGCGGCACGCCCGGCACCCTGGCGCGCGTACGGCCAACCCCACACACGGTCGACGAAGGTCGAGGTGCACCACGGATGAGAGCCTTACGCCTGTTACCCGCCGCACTGTTACCCGCCGCCCTGCTCGCCGCAGGCCTGCTGATCGCACCCGTGCCCGCCACGCAGACCGCCGCCGCGGCGGACGCGCGTGACGCGTCCGGCGCATCCCACGGCTGGGTCGTGGTGCTCAAGGACGGCCGGGCGGGAGCGGCCGCCGCCGACCCCCACGTCCTCGCACGGGAACTGGTCCGCCGTCAGGCCGCGGCCGACGTCGGCCACGTCTACCGCTCCGCCCTGCGCGGGTTCTCCGCCCGGATGACGTCCGACCAGGCCCGGCGGCTCGCCGCCGATCCGCGGGTCGCGTCCGTCCACCCGGACGTGACCGTGACCGCGACCGGGGCGGCCGCGGCGGCCGGGGCCGGCGCCACCCAACCGGGCGCGCCCTGGGGGCTGGACCGGATCGACCAGCGCCGGCTGCCGCTGTCGACCACGTACACCTACCGCACCACGGCCCCCGGCGTGCACGTCTACGTCATCGACACCGGACTGCGCACCACGCACGGCGAGTTCGGCGGCCGTGCCTCCGTCGGTGTCGACACCGTCGGCGACGGCCAGAACGGCAACGACTGCAACGGCCACGGCACCCACGTCGGCGGTGTCGCGGCCGGGAAGACGTACGGCGTGGCCAAGGAGGCCCGGCTGGTCGCCGTACGGGTCCTGAACTGCCAGGGCTCGGGAACCATCGCCGGCGTGATCGCGGGCATCGACTGGGTGACGGCCAACGCCGTCAAACCGGCCGTCGCCAACATGAGCCTGGGCGGCTCCGCCAGCGCCGTTCTCGACGCCGCCGTACGCAACTCCATCGCCTCCGGCGTGACCTACACCGCCTCCGCCGGCAGCTCCGCCCAGCCCGGCGGCGCCTGCACCACCTCGCCCGCCCGCGTCCCCGAGGTCATCAGCGTCGGCGCGACCGACCGTACCGACCGCAAGGCCTCCTCCTCGAACTACGGCAACTGCGTCGCCCTGTTCGCCCCCGGCGTCGGCATCCCCTCGGCCTGGCACACCGGCGACACCGCGACCGCCACCCTCAGCGGCACCTCGATGGCCACCGCCCACACCACCGGCGCCGCCGCCCTCCACCTGGCCTTCCGCCCGGCGGACAGCCCGGCCCAGGTCAAGGCGGCCCTCATCACGAACGCCACGACCGGGGTGCTCCAGGGCACCCCGCCGCCGGTCCCGAACAAGCTGCTGTACACCCTCTACCTGCCGTAACGGCCCGCCGCGGGGTCCGGCAGGATGGGACCCCATGGCGACGTGCTGGGTGGAGAACCGTGAGGAACTGCTGGGGCGGGCGGGGCTGGAGCAGGCCGACGAGCGGCCGGCCCCCGACGTCCTGCCGCCCGGCAGCAGGTGCGCGAGCGGGTGTGTGCCGCCGGCTGGGACCGGCTGGACCAACCGGCGCGCCGGCGCCTCCTCGCCGACCCCGAGGCCGCCGTCCGCGGCGAGGCGCTGACGGCTTACCACGGTGACCATCCACTGCCGGCCGCCGTCTTCGCGGCCGAGCAACTCGGCATCAGCGCACTGGAGTTCTGCCGTCCGGCCCGCGATCTGGCCGAGTCGCTCGTCCGCGACGGCGACCCGGACCAGCGCGGCGCCCTGGCCCGCAACCCCCACCTGCCGCCGGACCTGGTCGCCGTCCTCGCCCGCGACCCGGACCCGGACGTGCGGTGGGAGGTCTCCGTCCGCCCCGACCTCACCGAGGAGCAGCGGGCGGACATCGCCGTCGAGGACGACCCGCAGACCCATTTCCGCGCCCTGGACTGGGTGGTGGACCTGCACGACGACCCCGCGGCCACCCCAACTTCCCGCGCGCCGGCCTCCTGCGGTACGCCGCCGATCCCAGCCCGCGCATGCGTCAACTGGCCCTGGACGACCCGGAGTCCACCCCAGAGCTGGCCGAACGCCTCAGCCGCGACCCCGACGGGGAGGTCCGGGCCCGCGCCGTCGCCGACGAACGTCTCCCGCCCGCCGCGGCCGTCCGCCTCCTCGACGACCCGGACGAGTCCGTACGCCGCATGGCGGCCCGCAGCCCCCGGCTGCCGGCCCGCACCGTCACCCGCCTCCTCCTGGACCCGGCCACCGCGTTCGACGCGGCCGCCTGCCAGTCCCTCCCCGACGCCGTCGTCGACTGGATGACCGGGAGGATCACGGCCGACGGCTCGTAAGCGGTGGGGCGGACGTTTGAGCACGTCAGAGCGGTATTCGTCACAGTGTTCGGGTGATGGTTCGGCTCGACAAGGCTGCGGGAGGCCACGGATCATGGGGGCGGCCCAGGGGGAAACAGGGGTGGTGCCGAGACCAGGTCGCCGCCTCGAGTTCGGGCTGTGTTCATACCGTTGTCACTTGCACGGGGGAATGATGCAGCGAACAGCTGCTGCGTGGGCCATGCCCGAGTACGGCGATCTCGAGGGGGGTGCGCGGGCGCTCCCGCTCGCCGGGGCCAGTGGCGGGAGGACCGGCACCGTGCGGATCTCCGCGCTGCTGCTGGGCGACTCCCCGCGGGCCCAGCGGGTGAACGAGGAGCACGTGACGCGTCTGGCGTCGCTGGAGGACCGCCTGCCTCCGATCCTGGTCCGGCGCTCGGACCTCCTCGTGGTCGACGGCCGGCACCGCGTGCTGGCGGCTCTGGTCCGGGGCGAGGAGACCATCGCGGTCGAATTCTTCGACGGTTCCGACGAAGAGGCGTTCCTGCGCGCCGTCGAGGCGAACGTGGCACACGGTCTGCCGCTTTCGCTGAAGGAGCGGCGGGCAGGGGCCGCCCGGGTGATCGCTTCGCACCCCGAGCTGTCCGACCGGGCCATCGCGAGGGTTTCGGGGCTGAGCGCGAAGGCGGTGGCGGGCATCCGCACGTGTTCAACTGCTGCCGTGCCGCAGTTGAACACGCGGGTGGGCCGGGACGGGCGGACGCGTCCGGTGAACGCGGCCGAAGGGCGGTGGCGGGCCGCTCGGGTGATCGCCGAGCATCCGGGAGCTTCACTGCGCGAGGTCGCCCGGCAGGCCGGTATCTCCCCGGCGACCGCGAGCGACGTGCTCAAGCGGGTGCGCGCCGGTCAGCCACCGTCGGACGCACCGCCGCCGGCCGACATGCCGTTGGTCGGCGTGCCACCGGCCGACATGCCACCGGCCGACATGCCGCCGCCCGGCGCCGCGCCGGTCCGCCGCAGGCCGGCCACGGGGCCGGGCCGTCAGGTCCGGGGCCGTACCGAGCGGCCCGCGCAGCAGCCGACGGGCGTGGTGCTGGCGACGCTGCGCAGCGATCCGTCGCTGCGGCTGCGGGAGGAGGGCCGGGAACTGCTGAGGCTGCTCCAGCACAACGCGGCGGCGGAGTGGTCGGGACTGACCGGTGTGGTGCCCGCGCACTGTGAGACGTTGGTGGGAGGACTCGCCCGCCGGTACGCCTCGCAGTGGCTGAAGTTCGCCGAGGCGCTCGAGGAGCGTGACGGGGCCGCTCCGCGCTGAGCGCGTGAGAGTGCCGTGCCCTCCGGGCGCGCCGGTGCCCGCTGCCAAGACGCCTTCCGTTTCTTTACGTTGGCAAAATATGGTGTTCAAGCGCGGTGAGACCTCCCGGTCGTGAGTGACCGGTTGATAGCTTGAAGAAGTCCAAGGGGGAGTCGGGGGCCGTACGGCCTCCACCTCTTGTCGACCAGAAATTTCGACCAGCAGTGGTTCACGCTGCTGTTCCTCGCTGCCGCTGTTCCCCCTCATCGTGTGATGGGCCGGGCGGATTCCGGCAGGCGGCCAGGCAACCGCGTCTCAGGAGTTTTCGAATGATCAACTCGGCATTTTCCGTCACTGACGAAGACGTACAGAGCTTCCAGGAGCACGGATTCCTGAAACTGAAGCAGATTTTCTCGCCGGAGCTCGTCGAGCACATGCGGAAGCTGAGCACCTCGGAGATCGCGCCGCCGTCCGACAACTACGGTTCGGGCTTCAGCAAGCTGAAGTACGACATCGGCAATGACGACCCGACGATCCTCGACCTCATGAACGACCCCGCGTTCCGCGAGGCGATGAACAAGATCACCGGCCTGCAGCTCTTCTTCACCCAGGGCCTGGGCTTCGAGCTGGAGAAGAACAAGAGCACCGGCTTCCCCTGGCACGTCGGCACCCAGAGCTTCGGCTTCCAGCGCCGCCAGGACGCGGGCTTCACCATCTGGACGCCGCTGTGCGACATCCTCGCCGACGGCCAGCGCGGCGGCATGAAGTACGTCTCCAAGCAGCGGCTGTCGGGCGAGTTCGTGTACCAGCACATCAACCTGCTGCCCGAGTACATGAAGAACCAGGACGAGGCCGGCCGCGAGCTCGGCTACGACGACTTCAGCGACCTCAAGAACAGCCTGCTGAACTCGCCCCAGATGAAGAGCCTGCTGGACCACTTCGCCGTGGAGGACTCGTTCGAGCCCGGCGACGCCCTCATCTTCGACAAGTACGTACTGCACCGCAGCGTCCAGCTCGGCGAGGGCCCGATCCCCTCGCGCCTGGCCTACGCCCTGCGCTTCTCCTCGGTCGACGCTCAGTACGACAAGGAGCGCGTCGAGGCGCTCGCCTACCCGCGCGTCACCTTCAACTACGACGTGGGCAGCGACTTCAACGAGAAGGTCGCCTCGGTGCACGGCGAGCAGGTCTACGCCAGCGGCTACTTCGACGGCACCCGCGAGGCGCGGACGCTGGGCGACGCCTGACCCGGCGGGCGGCGAACCGTTGGCCCTCGTCCAGAACGGGACAGACATGGTGACCACCGCACGCGGCCCGCTGTCCGGACTCCGTCCGGCCGCGGCCCATGACAGCGGGCAGATGGAAGACATCGCGCGGGAGGCGTACGGAAAGTACCTCGGCCTGGTCGACGAACCGCCGGCACCCCTGCTCCTCGACTACCGCGAGGTCGCGGCAGCCGGGCGTTCCCACGTCGCCTACGCGCCCGACGGGCTCCTGGGCATGGTGACCGTGGAGCCGGACGACCCCTACCTGATCCTGCGGAATCTCGCGGTGCGACCCGCCTGCCAGGGGCAGGGGATCGGGAAGCAACTGGTGGCGTTCGTCGAGGAAATGGCGCAGTCGGCGGGGATGAAGGGCGTACGCCTGTGGACCCGGGCCGAGATGGTCGACAACATCGCTTTCTATGAGCGACTCGGCTACGTCATGACTCATTCCGAGCGCACCGAGCACTCGCATCGCGTATTCCTCAGCAAGGAACGTTTCTGAGGCCGGACCCGGCCCAGCGCAACGATCACACCTGAAAAGCAATACAGAGATGGAAAAGGAAAAAAGTGGCTGCTGATTCCACGGTCGTCGCGACCCGGCTGTCCGAGACGTTCGTCGCAGAGGTCAAGGAGCTGCCGATCACCCCGGAGGTGATCGGCGAGCACGGGCGGGCGATCTACGAGACCTACCTGGACCACAAGGTCCTCGTCTTCCGCGCCCAGGACATCGAGGCCGGCACGTTCGCCAGGTTCGGCACGATCTTCGGTCGTCCCGAGGAGCACCACGTCGTCAAACTGCGCCACCCCGAAGAGCCGACCCTCACCTACCTCTCGAACCAGAACGAGCTGGGCCGGAACAAGGAGATGAAGACCTCCGGCCAGGGCTGGCACTCGGACTACTCCTACAAGCTGGTCCCGGGCAGCGCGACCATGCTCCACGGCCTGGAGATCCCCGGCGACGGCGGCGACACCCTCTTCGCCAACGCCGAAGGGGCCTTCGCGGACCTGCCCGAGGAGCGCAAGGCGTACCTGCGGACGCTGCGCGTGCGCCACCAGTACCGGTGGTCGCCGGACCGCGAGGACCCGTGGGCCCGCTGGAAGTACATCGGCCCGGAGGAGCGCAAGCAGACCCCGGAGATCACCCACCCGCTCGTGCGCCGCCACCCGGACACCGGCCGGGAGAGCCTCTTCATCCAGCCCCGCGTCATCGGCAGCGTGGTCGGTATCGAGGGCATGGACGAGGCCGCGAGCACGGCCCTGATCGAAGAGCTCATCGCGCACATCACGAGCGAGCGCTACGTCTACCGGCACAAGTGGAGCCCGCTGGACGTCGTGGTCTGGGACAACCGCTGCGTCCTGCACTCGGCGACGACGAAGGACCTCGACGAGAAGCACGTGCGGCGCCTGCTGCGCCTGACCACGAGCGGGCAGCCGGTGACCCCGTCGCTGCCGGAGGTCGGCCACAGCCGCCTGTCCGCCCACTCCGGAGACTGAGCGACCGGCTCCGGCGGCAGGCACGCCACGCCGCCGGAGCCGGCCCGCCCCCACCGCAAGCGCCCGGACCACCCCTTCCGTTCGGGCGCTCGCTCGGCTGCGCCCGCACGGGCCGAGCCCCGTGGGCCGGCCCGCCCTGCGGGGCCGTTCCCCGACCGAACCGACCGTGAAGCGAGCCAGCATGTCATCCGGTATCCCCCTGCGCCCCTCCAGCGGCGACCTCCACACCACCGTGCTCGAGATCCTCGAGCGGCTGGTGGGCTTCGACACCACCAGCCACCGTTCGAACCTGGAACTGATCGGCTACGTCCAGGACCTGCTCTCCGGCAACGGCATCACCAGCCGGCTGCACTGGAACGACGAACGCACCAAGGCCAATCTGGTGGCGACGGCGGGCCCCGCGGTGGACGGCGAGCGCGGTGTCGTCTGGTCGGGGCACACGGACGTCGTACCCGTCGAGGGCCAGGCGTGGTCGGCGGACCCCTTCACCCTGCGCGTCACCGACACCGTCGCCATCGGCCGCGGCACGTCCGACATGAAGGGCTTCCTCGCCTGCTGCCTGGCCATCCTGTCGAACGTCGAGCACGAGCGCCTCACCACCCCCGTCACGCTGATGCTGACGTACGAGGAAGAGGTGGGCTGCGTCGGAGCGCGCCGCCTCGTCGAGGAGATGCGCACCTGGGCGGGGAAGGTCAAGGGCTGCATCGTCGGCGAGCCGACCGGCCTGAAGGTGGTCGTCGGCCACAAGGGCAAGCAGAACCACCGGATCACCTTCGACGGCGAGCCCAAGCACGCCGCCCTGGCCCCGCTCATGCCCAACCCGATCGCCGCCGCCGCCGCGGTCGTGGCCCGCGCGACCACGCTCAACGAGGAGTTCCGGGCGCACGGCCCGCACGACGACCGCTTCGAGATCGGCCACTCGTGGATCAACGTGGGCCGGATCGAAGGCGGAGTGAAGCCCAACATCGTGCCGCAGGACTGCTCCGTGGAATTCGAGGTCAGGAACGTCCCCGGCCATGACTGCGACGCCATCGCCGCTCAGATCGCCACCCTCGCCACCGGTGAGGTGCGCGCGGGCATGCGGGCGAAGTCCGAGGTCGCGGACGTCCGCGCCGAGCAGCTCTCCGACACCCCCTCCTTCGCCATCGACCCGGAGCACGCCTTCGTCACCTTCGTGCGCGACGCCTTCGGCCCGGACGAGGAACCGCAGTTCGTGCCCTTCGGCACCGAGGCCGGCCTGATCTGGGGGCACGGCGGGATCCCCACCGTCGTGTGCGGCCCGGGGTTCATCACCGAGGCGCACACCGCGGACGAGTTCGTCTCGCTGGAGCAGCTCCGCCAGTGCCTCGACCGCCTGATGTCTCTGCCCCTGGGCTGAAGTCCGCGGCCCGGGACCTCCCGGGCTCCCGTGCCCGGCGCCCGGCCGGTGCGCGGCCCGTACGTACCCACGCGGCAACCGTCGCGTCCGACAAGGAGAACCACGTGAGAAGCGACGGTTCGCTCGACACGGAGACGAAACCCGACAGCGCGGCACAGCGTCCCCGGCTCGGCTCCCAGTTCACGAAACTGTGGACGGCCACGTCGGCCTCGGCCGTGGGCGAGGGCGTCTCGCTGGCCGCCGCGCCCCTCATGGCCAGCACGCTGACCGACGACCCCCGGCTCATCGCCGGGGTGAGCATGGCCCTGACGCTGCCCTACGCGCTGTTCGGCATCCCGGCGGGCGTCCTGGTCGACCGCGTCGACCGGCGCCGGGCCATGGTGCGCATCGACTTCTTCCGCGGGCTGGTGATCTCCGCGTTCGTCCTGTCGGTCGCCCTGGGACTGGGCAACCTGTGGGCCCTGTACGTGTGCTTCTTCCTCATCGGAACCTGTGAGACGTTCTTCCGGAACGCGGCCCAGATCCTCGTACCGTCCGTGGTCTCCGAGGAGCACCTCGTCGCCGCGAACGGACGCATCATGGGCTCCGAGACGGTCGGCAGCCAGTTCGTCGGACCCCTGATCGGCTCCTCGCTGTTCGTGCTGGCCCCCGCCGTCCCGTTCGGCATCAACGCGGCGACCTTCTTCGCCTCGGCGCTCCTCCTGACCCGCCTGCGCCTGCCCGCGGGCAGCGACCCCGTTCCCGCCCCGGCGGACCGCCCGCGGCTCCTCGCCGACATGGCCACCGGCCTGCGCTGGCTGCTGCGCCACCAGCTGCTGCGCAGCCTGGCGCTGACCGCGGGAGCGATCAACCTCGTCTACACCGGCGCGCTGGCCGTGCTCGTCGTCTACGCACACCGCGAACTGGGCCTGTCCGACGTCGGATACGGCGTGCTGGTCGCCTGCCAGGCCGTGGGTGCCATCGGCGCGGCCAAGCTGTCGCCGCCGCTGGTACGGCGCATGGGCAACGGATGGGCGCTGGTGAGCGTGGCCGCCGCGATCGGGTGCAGCAACCTGATCATCTGGCTGGTCCCCTCCGCCTGGGCCGTCGGGTTCGCGCTCGCGCTGGGCGCCTGCGCCACCGTCAGCTGGAACATCGTGACCGTCGTGCTGCGCCAGACGCTGGTCCCCAAGGAACTCCAGGGCCGTGTCAACAGCATCTACCGGCTCTTCGCCTGGGGAGCCCTGCCGATCGGCGCCGGCCTGGCCGGTGTGATCTCCAAGAGCCACGGCACGCCCGCCGTCTACGCCCTCGGCGTCGGCGTGATGGCCGTCGTCGCGGTCCTCCTGGCCCTCGGCGTCCGCAAGCGGTTCCCCCGTACCTGACCGGCGCGCGCCCACGCCCGCCCGCACGGGCCGGCGGCACCGAGCCGCTGACGCCGGCGCGCCCGTACCCTCCGACCGAAAGTGAACCTCCCATGACGCAACCGCTCACCACCCCGCACGCCCGGCGGTCGGGACTCGGCGCCGAGTACCGCCACGCGCTGGAGCGGTCCGGGGCCGCTCCCGCCGCGCTCATCGAGCACGTGGTGGCCGACGAGCTCGTCACCGTGGCCTACCAGGGCCGCTTCCTCGCCTCGCCGGTCTTCCTCTCGGCCGCCGAGCGCCGCGACGTCGCCACCGATCTCCTCACGATCCACCGGCTGCTGACCGAACTGCCCGAGCGGCTCTTCGACGGCGAGATCGACGCGCTGGCCCGCGGCGTCGGGATGACCGACACCCAGGTCGACATCGTCCGCCGCGCCGCGACGGCGGGCCAGCCGCTCATGCCGCTCGCCCGCTCCGACCTCTACCGCGGCGCCGACGGCTTCAAGCTGCTCGAACTCAACATCACCAGTGCCCTGGGCGGTTTCGAGAACGCGGGCATCAACCGTGCCATGCTCCGCCACCCGGCCCTGGCCGACTTCGTCGCCGAGCGGAACCTGGGCTACGTGGACACCTTCGACGGCATCGTCAAGACGCTGTACGCCGAGTGCGCCGCACACATGAACACCGGTGAGCGGCCCGTGGTCGCGCTGGTCGACTGGCCGGAGAGCTTCCTCTCCTACGAACCGCGCCTGCGGGTGATGGCCGCGCTGTTCGACGCCGTGGGAATCGACGCCGTGCCCTGCCACGTCGGCCAGGTCACCGAGCGCGGGGACCGCCTGGAGGTGGCCGGCCGGGCCATCGACGTCATCTACCGCTTCTTCCTCGTCGAGGAGATCGCCACACCGGCCGACGCGGCCGCCGTCGAGCCGTTGCTGCGCGCCTTCGAGGAGGGCCGGGTCGGCATGTTCAGCCGCCTCGACGCGGAGCTGTACGGCAACAAGGGCGCCCTCGCCATGCTCTCCGACGACCGCAACCGCCCGGCCTTCACCGCCGAGGAGCGGGCCTGCATCGACCGTTTCCTGCCCTGGACCCGGCACGTCCGGGCCACCGCCACGGACCGCGCGGGGCAGGAGGTGGCCCTCCTGCCGTACGCCGTCGAGCACCAGCAGGACCTCATCCTGAAGCCGACCCTGCTGCACGGCGGCAGCGGCATCGTGCCGGGCTGGACCGTCGGCCCCGAGGAGTGGCGGGCCCAGCTCACGGCGGCCTTGGACGGCCCGTACGTGGTCCAGGAGCGCATCCGGCCCGTCCCGGAGGTCTTCCCCGCCGACGAGGGCGACGGGACCCAGGACCTCTTCCTGAACTGGGGGGTGTTCCTCACCGACCCGCGGGTCACCGGAGCCGACGGCTACAACGGCTGCCTGGTCCGGGGCAGCACCAACCCCGAGGTCGGCGTCGTGAGCATGTCCGGCGGGGCACGGGTCGCCTGCTCCTTCTACGAGACCGCTGAGACCGGCGAGACCGGTGAGACCGGCGGCACCCGCGAGGCCGTGGCGTCCGCGTGACGGACGACGCACCAGGAAGGACGTACTGATGAAGATCGCAGTGATCGACGGCTACTCCACCGGACGGGCCCTGGTCTCCGCCCTCCGCGAACGCGGCGGGGTCTGCGTCCACGTGCAGTCCGCGCCGTGGATGCCGGAGTACTACCTCCGGTCGTTCGAGGCCGGGCACTACGAGGCCCTGCTCGACGGCAGTGGTGATCCCGTCGAGCTCGCGGGCCGGCTCACGGCCATGGGAGTGGACCGGGTCGTGGCGGGCACCGAGTCGGGCGTGACCCTGGCCGACACCCTCACCCACCTCATGGGGCTGCCCGGCAACCGGTACGAGACGCTCACCGCGCGCCGCGACAAGCAGCTGATGGCGGACACCGCGGCCGCCGCCGGCGTGGCCGTCCCGCGCGGCAGGCCGTTCGACGACGCGGACGAGGCGGTCCGCTGGTTCACCGGGGCCGGCCTGGACGAGGCCGTCGTCAAGCCGCCGAGCAGCGCCGGCACCGACAACGTACGGTTCTGCCGCACCGCGCAGGAGGTCGGTGACGCCTGCAAGGCGGTCCTCGCCGCCGACAACCTCTTCGGAGAGCGCAACACCGTCGCTCTCCTCCAGGAGCGCGTGCACGGCGTCGAGTACTACGCCAACACCGTCTCGCACGAGGGGACGCACCGCTTCGCGGAGCTGTGGCGCTACACCAAGCGGACCGGTACCGACGGCTTCCCCGTGTACGACTACGAGGAGCCGGTGCCGCTCGGCTCGGCCGAGGCGGCGCCGCTGCTGGGCTTCGTCACCGCGGCCCTGGACGCCCTGGGAGTGGTGTCCGGCGCGGCCCACACCGAGGTGATGATGACCGCCCGCGGGCCCGTCCTCATCGAGACCGGCGCCCGCCTCGGCGGCGGCACCGCGCCCGCGGTGGTGGAGCACTGCGCGGGCGTCTCGCAGACCGGCCTGCTGGCCGACACGCTGCTGCGGCCGTCGCGGCTGGCGGAGTTCGACGACGCGTCCGTCACCTGGTCCGGGGCGCTGCGCAACGTCGCGCTGATCAACCCGGTGGGGGGCATCGCCAAGCCCCTGGACTGGACCGAGCGCATGCGTGCGCTGCCCACCCTGGTCCACCTCACCCACGCGGTCGTCCCGGGCGGCTACCTCCCCGACACCTGCGATCTGATCAGTTCGCCCGGGTACGTCTACCTCTGCGCGGACGACCCGCGGGACGTCGAACGCGACTACCGGGCCCTGCGGGCGATGGAAGAACAGGGCCTCTACACCCGCTGACCGTTGCCCGGCCCGCGCGCCCCGCGCGGGCCGGCGGAGAAAGGAAGCTCATGGTGCTGGCCACGGCGCCCGTACCCGGTATCAGCCACGACCACCTCCTCGTCCTGCTCCTGCAGATCGGCGCCCTGCTGATCCTCGCGACCGGTCTGGGCCGGCTCGCGCTGCGCGTGTCGCTGCCGGCGGTGGTCGGCGAACTGCTCGCCGGCATCCTCCTGGGTCCGTCCCTGCTGGGGAACCTGGCCCCGGCGGTGTCCGGCTTCCTGCTGCCGAGGAACCCCGAGCAGATGCACCTCCTCGGTGCCGTCGCCCAGCTGGGCGTGCTCCTGCTCGTGGGCGTCACCGGCGCCCACATCGACCTGGGCCTGCTGGCCCGCAAGCGTGCGGCGATCACCTGGGTGAGCGTGGGCAGCGTGTTCCTGCCGATGGCGCTGGGCATCGGTCTCGGCTTCCTGCTGCCCGCGTCCATGACGGGCGAGAACGCGGACCGGCCCACCTTCGCGCTCTTCATCGGCGTGGCCATCGCCGTCAGCGCCCTCCCCGTCATCGCGAAGATCCTCATCGACATGAGGCTCCTGCACCGCAACGTCGGCCAGGTGATCATCGGCGCCGCCGCGGTGAGCGACATCCTGGGCTGGCTGATGCTCTCGGTCGTCTCCGCCATGGCGACGGGCGGCCTCCGGGCCGGCGTCGTCGCCGAGTCCGTCGGCTACCTGCTGATCGTGCTGGCCGTGGCGGCGTTCCTGGCCCGGCCGCTCATCGGCCGACTGCTCCGCCCGGTCGAGGGCGCCGCGAACGGCACGGACCTGGGCATGGCCGTCGTGGTGGTGCTGATGGTGCTCGCCGCGGCCGGAACCCACGCCCTGAAGATGGAACCCATCCTCGGCGCCTTCCTGTGCGGCATCGTCATCGGCTCGCTCGGACCGGGATGCCGACGGTACCTGGAGGCGCTGCGGCCCTTCGTCATGGCGGTCCTCGCACCCCTCTTCCTGGCGACGGCCGGACTCCAGGTCGACCTGTCCGCACTGGCCGACCCCGGGGTGCTCGTGGCGGCGCTGGTCACGCTGGCCGTCGCCGTCGGGGCCAAACTCGCCGGCGGCTACCTGGGTGCCCGCATGGGCCGGCTCGGCCACGACGAGGCCCTGGCCATCGGCGCGGGACTGAACGCGCGCGGTGTCGTCGAGATCGTGCTGGCCTCGGTCGGCCTGGGCATCGGGGTGCTCAGCACCGCCTCGTACACCGTCGTCGTCCTGGTCGCGGTCGTCACCTCGGTCATGACACCGCCGATCCTGCGCAGCGTCACGAGACGTATCGCCACGACGACCACCGAGACCACACGTGAACGTGAATACGCGGCAGAGCTGGTCACCACGTGACGCGCGGACGCCGACGGCACGCCATCCCAGAAGGATCCACCGCATGACCGCGCACGCCCTGTCCCACGTCGAGCTGTACGCCACCGACAAGGTGCCCCTGGTCCACCACCTCGTCTCCGCCCTGGGGTACGAGCGGGTGGCCGACTCCGTGGAGGTCGACCGGAGTTCGGTGCTGCTGCGCCGGGGCGGCCTCCACCTGGTGGTCACCTCCGGGTGGGCCACCCGCGGATTCGTCTCCCGCCACGGGGAAGGCGTCGCGCACCTGGCGCTGCTGTGCCCGGACGTCGGCGCGACGGTACGGGCCGCACGGGCCGCCGGAGCGCGGGTCACCCGGTCCCCTCAGGGGGAGCCGGTCGTCGACGGGACGGGCGGCGTGCTCCACACGCTGCTGCCGCTGGCCGGACACGACCCCGGCGCACTGCCCACCGGACACGCCTGGGTCGCACCGGCCGACCGGTCCGCGCCCGCCGACACCGCCGGTGCGCCCGCGGACACCGCGGGGGCGCCGGCCCGGTTCACCCTCCACCTGGCTCCGGACGCCCTGGAGGCGTACGCCGCCTTCTGCACGACCGTGCTCGGATACGGGCCCGGCCCCGACGGGGACGACCGGAGCGTGTGCGCCCCCTCGGGCCGGGCGGCGTTCGTGCTGGCCCCGCGGCCCGCGGCGCCGCCCGAGTGGCCCGAGGCCCTGCGGAGTCCGGCGGGGCGGGCGGAGGCCCGCGTACCGGGCCCGGTCACACCACCCAGTGCGGCCGGCGGCCGGCCGGCGGAGCCTTCCGCCCCTGCGCCTGGGCGGCTGCCAGCCGCCTGACGGCCTCCCGCAGAGTGGCGGGCGGCATCGTGTACGGAATGCGCAGACGGTTCTCCAGCACACCCGGATCCGTCGTGAAGCAGGCGCCGCCCTCGATCCGTACGCCGTGTTCCAGACAGCGCTCGGCGAGGCTCGCCGCGACGGGCCGGCCGATGTCGACCCAGAGCGAGAGCCCGCCGGGCGGCAGCCGCCAGGACCACTGGGGGAGCTGCTCCTCCAGGGCCGCGGCCAGGGCGGCGCGCTGCGCGCGCGTCCGTTCCAGGAGCGCCGGGAGCAGGTCCTCGGCGCCCTGGAGCAGGTCGTGGGCGAGCAACTGGTCCAGGACGGAACCGCCCAGATCGGTGGCGACCCGCTGGCCGGCGAGTTCCGTCACGAGCTGGGAGGGCGCGCGCAGCCAGCCGATCCGCAACCCGCCCCAGTGGGTCTTGCTCATGGAACCGATGGTGATCACCCGGCCCGCGCCGCCCGGCACGGCGAGGGAGGCGAACGGTACGGGCGCCGGGACGTCCAGGGCCAGCTCGGCCGTGGTCTCGTCGATCACCAGCCAGGTGCCGGTGTCCCGGGCCGCGCGCAGCACCCGGGCCCGGACGTCCGCGGGCATCACGAGCCCGGTGGGGTTGTGGAAGTCCGGGATGAGGAAGGCCAGTCGCGGCATCGCCTGGCGGAGCGTGGCCTCCATGAGCTCGCCGTCCCAGCCGTGGTCCGCCACGGGGACGGACACGGTGCGCAGCCGGGCCCGGCGGACGGCCTCGAGGGCGTTGGGGTACGAGGGGTTCTCGACCAGGACGCGGTCGCCCGGCGCGGTCAGCAGCCCGAGGACGAGGGTGAGCGCGTGCTGGGCACCCGCGGTGATCAGGATCTGCTCGGGCACGGTCGGCAGCCCGCGCCGGGTGAACCGCTCGGCGACGGCCGCCCTGAGCCCGGGCAGGCCGTAGGGGTGGTAGCCGGACGTCCGCGTGTGCAGGACCAGTTGGGGCGCCACGCGGCCGAGGGCCTCGTCCAGGACCTGCGCGGGCAGGCAGGGGGCCGCCCTGGCCAGGTCCATGGCGGACTCGGGGGCCGGGAGCGCCCGGGTGACCTGACGCGGTACCACCTCCTCCGGCAGGGCGGTCCACGTGCCCGAGCCCTGTCGGCTGCGGGCGTACCCGCTCGCGCGCAGGAGGTCGTACGCGGCGGTGACGGTCGGCCTGCTGAGTCCGAGGGCCTCCGCGAGGGCCCGCTCGGCGGGGAGCCTGAGGTGGAGGGCCACCTGCCCGTCCAGGACGAGAGCGGCGATCGCCTCCGACAGGTGCCGGTAGGCGGGCCGGACGCCGCTCAAGTCGGGCAGCAGAGCAGCCAGTTGGCGCCCACTGAGCCGGCGTGTGGTCTGGTTCACCTGGCCACCTTGAATGGAACCGTCGGGATTCTCATACCACTCTCGCTCAATTGGCCAGCCAATCCTTCGCGCCGACTCTACAGACTGCGCACCAGGTGCACAGCTCTGCGCACCGCCGGAGGCCGGAGGAGCACACATGGGAATCGCCACCACCGCGGGGCCGCGTCGACACGAGGCCGGGGACGCCGCACCGCCGCTGGCCTATCTGCCGCTCGGCGTCCGGCCGTTGCGGCGGGTCACCCAGCTCCTCGTGGGGCTGGCCCTGTACGGGTTCAGCATGTCCCTCATGGTCCGGGCCGCGCTGGGCGTCAACCCGTGGAGCGTGCTGTACGAGGGTCTCCAGCACCATTCCTCGCTGAGCTTCGGCACGATCAGCGCGGTGGTCGGGGTGATCGTGCTGCTCGCGTGGTGGCCCCTCAGGCAACGTCCCACGCTCGGCACCTTCGCCAACATCGTCGTCCTCGCGTGCGCCTCCGACCTCGGCCTGGCCCTGATCCCCGAGGACCTGGGGCTGCCGGCGCGCATCGGCCTGCTGACGGCCGGCGTTCTGCTGAACGGGCTGTCCATCGCCGTCTACGTCGGGGCACGCCTGGGACCGGGGCCCCGCGACGGCCTGATGACGGGGGCGGCCGCGCTGACGGGCGGGTCCCTGAGGCTGATCCGTACCGGGCTGGAGATCTCGGTCCTCGCCGCCGGCTGGGCCCTCGGCGGCACCGTGGGGATCGGCACCGTCCTGTACGCGGTCCTGGTCGGCCCCGCCACCCAGCTCTTCCTTCCCGCGTTCGCCTTCCGGGTCCCCGACCGCTCCGCGCACGCCGGCGCCGACGTGCGCACGAAGGTCTGAGCGACACCTGTGGCGCGCTATTACGGAAGTCGCTCTTCCGGTGCGTTTGAGCACGTCAGAGCGGTGTTCATCACAGTGTTCGGGGTCCGGTACGGCTCGACAAGATTGCGGGGGTCCGCGGATCATGGTGGCGGCCCGATGGGGGATGCGGGGCCGGCGCCGTGATCCGGTTGCCGCCGCGTTTCGGGTTTCGTGTTCATGCCGTTGTGACTTGCACGGGGGAATGATGCAGCGAACAGCTGCTGAGAGGTCAGTGTCGGAGTACGGCGATGTCGAGGGAGGGATGGGGTCTTTCCCGGTCGTCGGGCCCGGTTGTCCGAACACGGGGATCGTGCGGATTTCCGCGCTGATGCTGGGTGAGTCCCCGCGGGCCGAGCGGGTGAACGAGGAACACGTGGCGCGTCTGGCGTCGGTCGAGGAGGGCCTGCCGCCGATTCTGGTCCGGCGTTCGGATCTGGTCGTGGTCGATGGCCGGCACCGGCTGCTGGCGGCCCTGGCCCGGGGGGAGGAGACCATCGCGGTCGAATTCTTCGAGGGCTCGGACGAAGAGGCTTTCCTGCGCGCCGTCGAGGCGAATGTGGCACACGGTCTGCCGCTTTCCCTGAAGGAAAGGCGGGCGGGAGCCGCCCGGGTGATCGCTTCGCACCCCGAATTGTCCGACCGGGCCATCGCGCGGGTCTCCGGCCTCAGCGCCAAGGCGGTCGCCGGAATTCGTGCCTGTTCAACTGACGCCGCGCCGCAGTTGGACGCGCGGGTGGGCCGGGACGGCCGTGCCCGTCCGGTGAACGCGGCCGAAGGGCGGTGGCGGGCGGCCCGGGTGATCGCCGAGAACCCGGGTGCCTCGCTGCGCGAGGTCGCCCGGCAGGCGGGCATCTCGCCCGCGACCGCGAGCGACGTGCTCAAACGCGTACGTGCCGGTCAGCCGCCGTCGGACACACCGCCGTCGGCCGGTATGCCGTCGCTGCCCGGTGCCGGGGCGCAGGCCGGGGGCGCGGGCGTCCCCGCACCCTCTCCGGCGCGGCGCCGGCAGCCGGTGACGCTGAGCCGTCCCGCGGCGCGGGGCCGTACGGAGCGCTCCGTGCAGCAGCCGACGGGCCTGGTCCTGGCGACCCTGCGCGGCGACCCGTCGCTGCGGCTGCGGGAGGAGGGCCGGGAACTGCTGAGGCTGCTCCAGCACAACGCGGCGGCGGAGTGGTCGGGACTGACCGGCGCGGTGCCCGCGCACTGCGAGTCGCTGGTGGGGAGCCTGGCCCGGCAGTACGCCTCGCAGTGGCTGAGGTTCGCCGAGGCCCTCGAGGAGCGTGACGGGCAGTGAACCGCTCGGAGGGCGGCGCCGCACTGGTGGACCAGGCGCTCGCCGCCGCCGGTACGGCCGGCTGGTACAAGGACGCGTTCGCGGAGGTGGAGCTCCGCCTCACGGACCCCGGATTTCCCTGCGTATTCTCCAGGAACGCTTTTCGCAAGAACCTTCTGAAATTCGTCTTCGTGGAGGACGGTGGAAGGGACGGGATCGGCCACCTCGGCCAGGGGCTGGGGGAGTACGTCGAGCTGTCGAGGACCTGGGACGGCGCGCTGGACACGGCCTATCCACTCGTCGTCGTGTTCTCCCCGCAGGCCGTGACCGCGGAATCCGTCGAGGATTACCATGCGTTCGGCTGGCAGGTCCTCCAGGATCTGCACGCGGTGGATCCAGGACCGTGGCCCGACGGAGTGGACAAGAACCCGGACTCCGAATCCTGGTCCATGTGCTTCCACGGAATGCCGCTGTTCGTCAACATGAGCAGCCCGGCCCACCGGGTGCGGCGCAGCCGCAATCTCGGCCGGAACTTCATCCTTGTCGTCAACCCGCGCGAGCGGTTCGACGTTTTCGCCGGGGACACGCCCAGCGGCCGCAAGGTGCGCGCCAACATTCGCAAGCGCATAGGCCACTACGACGGCGCTCCGCACGCGGTGCAACTCGGTTCCTACGGCACCGGCGCACTCGAATGGGCCCAGTACGGACTCGTGGAAGAGAACAGGGAACGGGCGGAAACCTGCCCCTTCGTCTTCCGCGGCGCCTAGCCGGTCCTCGGCCCTGGCCGGCACGTTTTCCGCAGAAACCGCGAGCACGCAGTCGCGGCCGTATTCACACGAGAGGGGAATTCCCACCGATGATCGACCTGATCGTCTCCCAGGGCCGCGTCGCCGACCGGGCCGCCTGGATGATCGAGGGCGCGGCGCGCACCGCACGGGCCCTGGAGGATCGCTACGGACTGAAGGGGCGCTACATCGGAACGCCGGCCCCGCCGGCCGACGACGACTGGAGCGTCAGCCTTCCCCAGGCCCGCGACACGCTGGTCGCACTGGGCGAGGCCGTCACCGAGAGCGTCAAGGGCGACCACCTCACCGTCATGATCGCCAACACCTGCTCGGCCAGCCTCGCCACGCTGCCTGTGGTGGCGCGCGAACACCCCGATGCCGTCGTGCTCTACATCGACGGGCACGGTGACTTCCACACCCCGGACACCACCGAGACGGGATACCTCGGCGGCATGGTCCTCTCCGGCGCCTGCGGTCTGTGGGACAGCGGCCACGGCGGCGGACTCCGCCCCGAGCAGGCCGTACTCGTCGGTTCGCGCGACATGGAGGACTCCGAACGCGAGCTCATCCGCACCGCCGGCGTCCGGGTCATCCCGCCGGCGCAGGCCACGGCACAGGCCGTGCTCGACGCGGTCGGCGCGGCACCCGTATGGGTCCACATCGACTGGGACGTGCTCGACCCGGGATCAGTGCCGGCCGACTACACGGTTCCCGACGGCATGCTGCCGGCGCAGATCCGGGCCATCTTCGAGGCGATTCCCGCGGAGCGGCTGATCGGCGTCGAACTCGCGGAGTTCAACGCGCCGGCGGACAGCGAGGACGGCGAGAGGGCCGTCTCGATCATCCTCGACATGGTCGCCCCCGCGTTCGACGCCGCCCGGGCACGGCGGTGAGCGCGCTCGCCTTCAGCAAGATGCACGGCGCCGGGAACGACTTCGTGGTGCTCGACCTGCGCGACGCGCCCGATCCCTCGCCGCGGCTGTGCCGTGCGCTGGCCGACCGCCACCGGGGCGTCGGCTGCGACCTGATCCTCGGCGTCAAGCAGCCGCGCAGTGCGCAGGCCGTCGCCTCGTTCGACATCTGGACCGCCGACGGCTCGCGCTCGCAGCAGTGCGGAAACGGCGCACGCTGCGTCGCCGCCTGGGCCGTGCGCGCGGGCCTGACGAAGGGCCCCCGGTTCGCCCTCGACAGCCCCAGCGGCACCCACACGGTCGACATGCTGGACGCCCACACGTACCGCATCGCCCTGGACGTACCGCGGTTCACGCCCGACAGCATCCCCCTGTCCGGTGCCGACCGCGAACAGGACCTGTACGAAGCCGACCTGCCCGACGGGACACGGGTACGTCTCGCCGCGGTCTCCCTCGGCAATCCGCACGCGGTGATCGAGGTCGACGACACGGCCACCGCCCCCGTCGCCCACCTGGGCCCGGCGGTCCGGGAATCGGGTCTCCTCCCGCCCACGGTCAACGTGGGGTTCGCGCAGGTGGAATCCCGCGACCGCATCCGGCTGCGCGTCCACGAGTACGGCGCCGGCGAGACCCTGGCCTGCGGAAGCGGCGCGTGCGCCGCGGCGGCGGTGCTGATGCGGCGGGGCCGCGTCGACCGCAGCGTCAGCGTCGTCCTGCCCGGCGGCGAACTGCACATCGACTGGCCGGACGACGGCAGCCACATCCTCATGACCGGTCCCGCCGCATTCGCCTACGAAGGAACCTTCCCCCATGCCTCTGTATGACAGCATCCTCGGCACCGTCGGCCGTACGCCCATCGTGAAACTGCAGCGGATGGCGCCCGAGCACACCAGCGTCTACGTGAAGGTCGAGTCCTTCAACCCCGGCGGCTCCGTCAAGGACCGTCTCGCGCTCTCCGTGATCCTCGACGCCGAGGCGAAGGGACTGCTGGGGCCCGGCGACACCATCGCCGAGTGCACCTCCGGCAACGTGGGCATCGCCCTGGCGATGGTGGCCGCGGCCCGCGGCTACCGGTTCGTCGCCGTCATGGGCGACTCCTATTCGGTCGAGCGGCGCAAGCTGATCCGCGCCTACGGCGGAAAGGTGATCCTCTTCCCCAGCGCCCTGGGCAGCGCCGGCGGCAACCGGATCGCCGACGAACTGGCGGCCAGGCACGGCTGGTTCCGGGCCCGGCAGTTCGACAACCCGGCCAATCCCGCGTACCACCGCGAGACCACGGCAGCGGAGATCCTCGGCGACTTCGCCGGCAGGCGCCTGGACTACTTCGTCACCGGATTCGGCACCACGGGCACACTGACCGGCGTCGGCCAGATGCTCAAACTCGCGCGCCCCGACGTCCGCGTCGTCGCCCTCGAACCCGGCAACGCCGCCGTACTCGCCGGCCAGGAATGGCAGCCGCACCAGATACAGGGCCTGGCCCCCAACTTCGTCCCCAGCGTGCTCGACCGGAGCGTCATCGACGACCTGGTGACCATGGACGAGGTCGTGGCCCGCGACACCGCCCGCCGGCTCGCCGCCGAGGAGGGCATCCTCGCGGGCATCTCCGCCGGAGCCACGCTGGCCACGGCGCTCCGCGTCGCGCAGGAGGCGCCGGAGGGCAGCGTCCTGCTCGCCATGCTGCCCGACACCGGCGAGCGCTACCTGTCGACCTTCCTGTTCGACGGGGTGAACGAGGGATCCGATGACGCGTGGCTGGCCTCGCTGGACGCCGCCCCCGCCCACTAGCGCGACGGGAACAGGCGCATGAGGGAATTCATCCCCCCGGCCTCCCGCCACATCGGCCTGCCCGACGGCTTTCCGATGAAACGCGGCGGCGTCCTGTACGGGGCGCGCATCGCCTACGAGACGTTCGGGCGGCTCAACGCGGAACGCGACAACGGCATCCTCCTCCTCACGGGCCTCTCGCCCGACGCGCACGCCACCTCGCACGAGGCGGATCCCGCACCGGGCTGGTGGGAGGAGATGGTGGGCCCGGGCAAGCCCGTCGACACCGATCTCTGGCACGTGATCTGCGTCAACTCGCTGGGCAGCTGCAAGGGGTCCACCGGCCCGGCCTCGCCGGATCCGGCCACCGGCGAGCCCTACCGGCTCGGGTTCCCGGAACTGTCGATCGAGGACATCGCCGACGCCGCGGCCCACACCGTACGGGCGCTCGGCATCACCCGCCTGGCCTGTGTGGTGGGCACGTCCATGGGCGGAATGACCGCGCTGGCCCTGCTCTCCCGGCATCCCGGGCTGGCGCGCGCCCACATCAGCCTCTCCTCGGCCGTCCACGCGCTGCCGTACGCGATCGCCGTGCGCTCGCTCCAGCGCGAGGCGATCCGGTCCGATCCGCAGTGGCACGGCGGCTGTTACGACGAGGAGAACTACCCCCGGCGCGGCATGCTCACGGCTCGCAAGCTGGGCATGATGACGTACCGCTCGGCCGGGGAATGGGAGAGCCGGTTCGGCCGGACACGCGTGCCCGCACGCAGCGGGGCCGACGAGGGGCCCTTCGGCCTGGAGTTCGAGGTCGAGCACTACCTGGAGTTCCACGCCCGGCGCTTCTCGCACCGCTTCGACCCCAACAGCTACCTCTACCTCAGCCATTCCATGGACCAGTTCGACCTCGGTGACCGCGGCGGCGCGGAGCTGTCGCGCCTGCGCGTCGAGAGGGCCCTGGTGATGGGCGCGCACTCCGACGTCCTCTTCCCGCTCCACCAGCAGCGGGAGATCGCCGAGGGGCTCGCCGCCGGCGGCGCCGACGTCGCGTTCGTGCCGGTGGAGTCCCCGGCCGGCCATGACGCGTTCCTCGTCGACACCGACCGCTTCGGGCCACCCGTCGCGAAGTTCCTCACGCTCCTGACCTGAAACCACGCGTCTGTCCTGAGACCACGCGTCCGTAACCCTCCGCGGTCTTCCGCACTTCCCTGAGACGGAGATTGACGACTTGTACGGGCAGCCCCCCAGAACAGCCCTCGTCACCGGCGCCAACCGCGGCATGGGCCTGGAGATCGCACGTCAGCTCGCCGAGAGGGGCGTCCTGGTGCTCCTCAGCGGCCGCGACCAGGACGCGGTCCACCAGGCCGCGACCGTCCTGCGCGGCGCCGGCCTGAACGTCGAGCCCCTGGTGCTCGACATCACCAGCACCGCCGGCATCGCCGCCGCGGCAGCCGCCGTCGAGGCCCGCCACGGCCGCCTCGACATCCTCATCAACAACGCGGGCATCCGCATCGAGGAGTACGGCAGGCAGCCGTCGGAGCAGCCGCTCAGCCAGTGGCGGGAGACGTTCGACACCAACCTGTTCGGTACGGTCGAGGTGACCCGCGCCTTCCTGCCGCTGATCCGCAAGTCGCCGGCCGGCCGCATCGTCAACGTCTCCAGCCTCCTCGCCTCCCTCACCACCCACAGCGATCCGGGCTCGTACGCGTACAGCCCCATGTTCAAGTCGCTGCCGGCCTACAGCGCCTCCAAGAGCGCGCTGAACTCCTGGACCGTGCACCTCGCCTACGAACTGCGCGAGACGCCGGTCAAGGTGAACGCCGTCCACCCCGGATACACCAGGACCGACATGAACGAGGGCGCGGGCGATCTCGAGATCCCCGAGGGCGCGGCGACGAGCGTCGCCATGGCCCTCCTCGGTGAGGACGGCCCCACCGGCGGCTACGTGCACATGGGAGACGTCGTGCCCTGGTAGACGCACACCTGCGAGCACCACACTGACCCCACCCTCCTCCCCGGATTGGACGCGCCCCATGGGTACCCTCGCCTTGGTCACCGACGCCGTGAGCCTCCCCATCGACCACGACATGCCCCCCTTGCTGGAGGCATGCGCCGGCCTCGGCCTCCGTACCGAGGTGTGCCGTTGGGAGGACCCGGCCGTCGACTGGTCGCGCTACGAAGCCGTCGTCCTGCGCTCCCCGTGGACCTGGGCGCAGCGCCAGGCCGCATTCCTGGCCTTCTGCGAGCGGGTGTCCGCCGTGACGCGGCTCGTCCCCGAGCTGCCGCTGGTGCGATGGGCCCTCGACAAGCGCTACCTGACCGACCTCGCGGACCACGGCGTACCGGTGATCCCCACCACGGTCATCGGGCCGGGCGCCGCCGTGCCGCCGGCGCTGCGGGACTTCCTCGCCGCACACCCGCAGGCCGCCGAATTCGTCGTCAAGCCGACCGACGGCTGCTATTCCAAGGACGTCCAGCGCTTCGCCAGGCCGCTGGTGGACGAGGCGGCCCGGCACATCGCCCGACTGCACGCCGACGGCAGCCACGTCATCCTCCAGCCCTATGTGACCTCCGTCGACCAGTACGGCGAGAGCGACCTGACCTTCTTCGACGGCGTCTACAGCCACGCCATCCGCAAGGGCGCGATGCTCATGCCCGACGGCACGGTCCACGTCCCCACGCTCGACTTCCGTACGGCGCACGCCGCCGACGAGGACGAGCGGGCCGTCGCCGCGGCCGCCCTGGCCGCGGCGACGGCGCACCTGGGTCTCGAGCTGCCCCTCGTCTCCGGACGGGTCGACCTCGTCCGCGGCCCCGACGGCACGCCGATGGTGCTGGAGATGGAACTCTGCGAGCCCTCGCTCAACCTCGGATTCGGCGAGGACGCCGCGCTGCGCTTCGCGCGCGTGCTGGCGCGGCGGCTCACGTCTCCCGCTCCCGCCCCGGCCTGTGGATGATGGGGTGAACCCGGTGGACCGCGGCCGCCCGACCCGGGCGGCGCCGTCCCCGCCGACCCCCGGAGGGTGCGCGTGGAGCTGTTCCTCACCGTCGTGAGCGGGCTGGCCTGGACGATCGTGTACGTCGAGTCGATCCGCGTCGGCCTCGTGCAGCGGACCTACGCGATGCCGGTCGCCGCGCTCGCGCTCAACTTCGCCTGGGAGTCGATCTACTCCGTCCGCGAGCTCAGCCAGGGACTCTCCGCGCAGGGAGCCGTCAACGTGGTCTGGGCGCTGGCCGACGTCGTCATCATCCACACCTTCCTGCGCCACGGCCGCGCGGAGTTCCCCGCCTTCGTCACCCGGGCCCGGTTCGCGGCCGGCAGCGTGGTGCTGTTCGGCTCCGCGTACGCCGTCCAGCTGCTCTTCCTGGCCCACTTCGGCGGACACGACGCCGTGCGCTACTCCGCCTTCCTGCAGAACCTCCTCATGTCCGGGCTGTTCATCGCCATGCTGCTGGCCCGCCGCGGGACGCGCGGCCAGAGCCTGACCATCGCCGTCGCCAAATGGCTCGGCACCCTCGCCCCCACGCTGCTGTTCGGCGTCCTGGAGGGATCCGGCTTCATCCTGGGACTCGGCCTCCTGTGCAGCGTGTTCGACCTCGCCTACATCGCCGCCCTTCTCGCCCTGCGCCGCCACCCCGACGCCCTGACCTCGCTGCCCTCCCCGGCCGCCCACCCCGTCGGCACCGTCACCGCGCCGCCGCGTCCGTCGTGACGGCCAGGGCCGCCGCCATGATGCTCAGCTGCGGGTTCACCTCCGGACAGCCGGGCAGCAGCGACCCGTCCGCCACCAGCACCCCCCGCACCCCGCGCAGCCACCCCCGCCCGTCGGCCGGGAACCGCCGCGGATCCGCGCCGCCCGCCACCGTGCCCGTCGGGTGGTAGGCCGACAGGTGCAGGTCGCGCGCGGTCGTCCGGCCCAGTACGTCGTCCAGCTCGCGCGGGGAACGGGCGCGCGGCGCCCGCGCGATGCCGGTCAGCACCTCCTGCGCACCCGCGGCGAACAGCACCCGCCCCATCGCCCGTACGGCGCCCAGCAGCCGCCCGGCGTCCCGGTCGTCGAGGTCGTAGCGGATCAGGGTGCGCCCGCGTCCCAGCACCCGGCCCGAGGGCCGGTCGGCGATCATCGCCCCCAGCGTGGCCAGGTGCCCGGCCCCCTCCAGTTCGGCCCGCAGCTCCCGGCCCAGGCCCGGCAGGACGAAACTGCCCATGCCCGGCGGCGTGGCGGTGGCCTCCAGCAGGATCCCCCGGTCGTGCAACTCCTCCACCCCGACGCTCTGCAGCACGCCCTCCCAGGCCGTCACCTCCCGCGTGAACCGCCCGGCCACACTGGTCGCCGGGTGCACGCTGAGGTTGCGCCCGAGCCGCGGATGGCCGCCCAGCCCCGAGCGGCGCAGCAGCGACGGCGACTGCAGGGCCCCGGCCGCGACCACGACCAGCGGGCCGAGGACCTCCAGCTCGCTGCCGTCCGTCCGGCGCACCCGTACCCCGGCGGCCGCCGCACCGCCCGGCCGGTCCGGGTCAACCAGGATGCGCAGGACCCGGGCGCCGGTGACGATCCGGGCGCCCGCCGCGCACGCGTCGGGGAGCACCGACAGCTGCACGCTCTGCTTGGCCCCGGTCGGACAGCCCACCACGCACTGGCAGGAACCCTTGCAGCCGGGCGCGTTGCGGCGCAGCGGCGCGGCCCGCCAGCCCAGCTCCCGGGCCCCGGCCAGGGCCAGCAGCCCGTTGTTGCCGAGCACGTCCAGCGGCTGGGTGGCCACCCGCAGGGTGCGCTCGACCTCGTCCAGGTGCTCCGCGAAGCCCTCGGTGAACGCGCAGCCGTACGTGGCGCGCCAGCGCTCCAGCACATGGTCCGGAGTCCGGTAGCAGGTACCGGAGTTGACGACGGTGGTCCCGCCGACGGCCCGCCCCGTGGGCAGCAGCAGCGGCGGCCGGCCCAGGGCGACGGTGCCGCCGCCGTCCCGGTAGAGCGCGCCGAACCGGTCCAGGGGGGTGCGCCGGCCGAAGGAGGCCGTGGTGTGGTGGTGGCCCTCCTCCAGCACCACCACGCGCAGGCCGGCCCGGGCCAGGGTGCGCGCCGCGACGGCGCCGCCCGCGCCGGAGCCGATCACGATCGCGTCGGCGCGGCTGCGGGTGGGCCACTCGGTGGCGGGGACGCAGTCCAGCGGGGGATCGGGCGGCGCGAGCGGCGCCCGTACGGCCCGCGGCCGCTCCAGCATCCGCTCGGTACCCGCGGCCAGCAGGACCGGGACCTTCAGCAGGTCCAGCAGCGGAGCCAGCCGCGGCCGGGCACCGAGGGCCGTCATGACCTCCTCCCGCTCCGCGGGCGCCAGCCCCGCGAGCGGCCGGCCGGTCCGGGCGAGCGCGTACCCGTCCACGGCCAGGGCCGCGACCCGTACGCCGGCCCGCGCGGGCGGCGGCAGCGTGCGCAGGACGGCGTCCAGCCGGGCCGGTACGCGCGCCGGCCACCGCGCGCCGTCCGGATCGCGGGGGTCGCCGGGCCGGCCGTGGCCGCCGGGATCACCGGGGCCACCGGGGTCACCGGGGTCGGCCAACAGGGCGGCGACCAGCGGCGCGAGGGCGGTGGTCATCGGTCGCCCACCTCCGCGTGCGCGGTGCCGTTCAGGGTCCAGCTCGCCTCCGGCCGCCAGCGGCCCCACCATCGCTCGTACTCCACGACCGCGTCCGCCCGTTCGCTGTTGCGGCACACCGCGGGGGAGCCGTCGGGGTCGGCGTAGTCGAGCGCGAGGGTGCGCTCGGCGGGCAGGGTGACCCGGACCCGGATCCGCCGCAGGCCGGCGCGGCCGGTCACCGTCCAGACGGGCACGCCGAGTCGGGCGCGGAAGCGGCCCGCCCCCGCCCAGCCGACGGCGGCGCGCTCGGCGCGGCGCGGCCAGGTCCGGCCCCGGTGGCGCAGCCGCAGGAAGACCAGGGGCGGCAGCGCCCGCAGCCCGGGCCGGGTGGAGACGGCGGCGACCACCTCCAGGACGTCACCGCCGCCGAGGTCCGCGTGCAGCCATCCCCAGCGGCGGGCGTTGCCGTGGCCGTAGATCCGCGCGGAGGCGCCGGGCGCCGCGCTCAGCTCCAGCGTGCCGCCCGGGTGGTGGAGCGTGCCGTCGTACCGTGCGCGGGCGGCCGGCAGCATCTGCGCCGCGGGCAGCAGCGGGTGCCGCCAGGACCAGCGCGGGAACGTGAACAGCGGGCCGTCCTCGGCGCGTTCGGCCAGGTCCCAGGAGAAGCCGGCCGCTCTGCCGGTCAGCCGGCCGGGCCGGACGGTGACGTCCCCGGCGGCGAAGCCGTCGGCGCCGGGACCGGGCCGCCAGGGCCCGGGGCCGAACCGGGCGTGGGTGACCGGGCCGTCGGCGGGGAAGTGGGCCACCCAGCCGTGCGCGTAGGGCGCGGTCCCGTCGGCGGGGGAGACCAGCTCGTGGTGGAGCCAGATCCCGCTGCCGGTGGCGGGGTCGGTGGCGGTCGTGTACCAGACCTCGGTACGGCCCGGCTCGCCCGCCCAGCGGGGCGCGAGGGCGCCGGTCGTGTCCACCGCCCGCCGGTCCCGGCCCGGGCCCCCGCCCCGCTCGCCGTGCCGGGGGAAGCGGAAACTCGCCAGGAACGGCAGGAGCTGGGTGGTGAGGGGGAAGCGGAGGGTGCCGGAGCCGACCGGGGCGGCGTCCCCGCCGTACAGGGTGAAGGGCAGGACGGTCATCGAGCGCAGGGGCCGCAGCGGGTCGACCGACTTCCAGCCGTCGAGGGTCACGGGCCGCCCCGCGGCCGTGAAGGCGAGCCGGTAGCGGATCCGGCGCCGGGCCAGCGGTGAGATCTCCAGCGTGCCCGCGGCGTGCGGGTCGTCGGCCCACCCCCGTACGCGTACCCGGCCCGTCAGCGTGGCCTCGGTGGAGCCGGCCGGGCGCAGCGGTCGGTCGGCCGTCGCGCGCAGGTCCAGGCGCAGGGGGCGGGCCCGGTCCTCGCCGTCGAGGTGGAGCGTGCCGAGCATGGTCTCCCGGAACCGCGTACCGCGCGCGCTCACGCGAGTCCCTCCAGCATGATCCGTTCGGTGGCGGTCAGATAGGCGTCGGCGGCGGTGTGCGCGGCGGCCCGGTCGCCCGCGCGGACGGCCTCGACGACCGGGGCGAGCCGGGCGTGGGCGGCCTCCGGGTCGGCGAACGGTCCCACGAGCGCGGCGCGTACGGGCAGGTAGGCGTTGAAGAGGGTGTTGGTCAGCAGGACGTAGACCCGGTTGCCGGTGGCGCGGGCCAGGGCGCGGTGCACCTCGGCGTCGGCGAGCTGCACGGCGTCCCCGCCCTCCGACTCCCGTACGCGGGCGAGGAGTTCGGCGAGCGCGGTCCGGTCCTTCGCCGTGGCCCGGGCGGCGGCCCGCTCCGCGATCAACGCACCGATGCTGCGCCGTACTTCGAAGATCTCACCGATCCAGTCGGGGCTGTGCCGCACCAGCATGGGCAGCAGATCGGCGCCCCCGAGCCGCGCGAAGTCCCGCACCCGGGTGCCGACCCCGTGCCGGGTCTCCAGCAGACCGGCCTGGACCAGCCGGCCGAAGGCGTGCTTGAGGGTGGTGCGGGTGACGCCGTAGCCGTCGGCGAGCTCTCGCTCGGGCGGCAGCAGGCTCCCGGCCGGGTGCCGGCCCGCGAGGATGTCCTCACGCAGCCGGCCCTCCAGGACGTCGACGATGGTCTCGCGGGGCAGCGTCTCCACGGGATCCCTCTCAGGTGACCGATGGTGGCTCAGTGGCTCAGCCACTCAACCAATCTTGTCCGGGACCCGTCAATGCGTGCGGCTTTTTCTGGACACCTGTCCATGTATTCTGTACACCCGTCCAAAAAATCGGAGAGTGCACATGGAGATCGTCGCGATCGTGCTCGTCGCCCTGGTGGCGCTGCTGCACTGCTATTTCCTGGTCCTGGAGGTGTTCCTGTGGGAGCGGGCCCCGGGGCGCGCCCTGTCCGGGTTCGACGCCGACCTGGCCCGCGCGACCGCACCGCTGGCCGCCAACCAGGGGCTCTACAACGGCTTCCTCGCCGCCGGCCTGGTCTGGGGTCTGATCGCCGCCGATCCCACCGGGTACCGCGTCCAGGTCTTCTTCCTGCTCTGCGTCGTGGTGGCCGGTGTGTACGGCGGCCTCACGGCCAACCGCCGGATCCTGCTGGCCCAGGCCTTGCCCGGCGCGCTCGCCCTGGCCGCCGTCCTGGTCGCCGGGTGAGCCCCCGCCCGCCCGGCGACCCCCGGACCCTGCGGACCCGGGCCCGGCTGCACGAGGCGCTGCTGGCCGAGTGCGCGCAGCGGCCGCTGCGGGAGATCACCGTCAGCATGCTGGTGCGTCGCGCGGGCCTCGCGCGGGCCACGTTCTACCTGCACTACACCGACGTCCAGGACCTGGCCGTGGACACGTGCGCCGGCATCGTGCGCGAGGCGGTGGACGCCCTTCACGCCTGGCGGGGCGTCCCCGATCCGGCGGCCCCACCGCCCGCCCTGACCGCCTTCTTCGAGGGCGCGGCCACCCACGCCGACCTGTACCGGACCCTGCTGCACCCCGGTGGCGGCGGGCCGCTCGGCGACACCCTGCACCGGGAACTGCGCGCGCGGAGCCTGGCCGAACGCACCGCCGCCGGCGGGGCCGCGCCCGACCTGATCGCCTCCGCCGTCGCGGCCACCTTCACCGGCGTACTGGCGGACTGGAGCCACGGCCTGATCGGCGGCACGCCGGGTGCGCCGGGTGCGCCGGGTGCGTCGGCCGAGCCGGGTGCGCTGGGTACGCCGGCCGAGCCGGGCGCGGTGGCGGGGGACGTCTGGCGGCTGCTGATCGTCCTGCACCGCCACGGTGCCGGGCCGGGGCCCGCGCCCGCCGCCGGGCGGGCCGGTCCCGCCCCCGCGGTCAGGACTTCGGAGTCGGGGTCGCCGCCGGCAGGTTGAACACGTGGTTCGGGCTCACGATCTGGGTGATGGCCTGTCCGAACAAGGTGCTCGGCTCGATCCCGTCGTGCAGGATGTCCGTGTTCAGGAGCACGACCAGCGTGGCCCGCGCCGACGGGAAGTAGAGCGTCAGCGTTTCGTATCCGGGCAGCGAACCGTTGTGCCCGATCCAGCCCTGGACGTTGAAGATGCCGAGCCCGTAGCCGGCGCCGGCCACGCCGGTCGGCGCGGTCTTCAGGCGCTCGGCCTGCGTCTGGGGTGTCAGCAGGGTGCCGGTGGCCAGGGTGCGGGCCCAGCTGCGCAGGTCCGTCAGGTCGGAGATCATGGCGCCGGCCGCCCAGCCCCAGGACGGGTTCCAGTCCGTGGAGTTCTCGACCTTCCCCGTGGCGGTCTGGTTCGTGTAGCCCTGTGCGTGCGGCGCGGGGAACTCCGCACCGGTCGGGAAGAGGGTGTGCGACAGCCCGGCGCGCCGGACGACGTCCTTCCCGATGACCTCATGGAGGGGTCGGCCGGTGACCTTCTCGATCACGAGGCCGAGCAGGATGAGGTTGGTGTTGCTGTAGTCGAACTTCTCACCCGGCGCGAACAGTACGGGGTGCTCGAAGGAGTAGCCCAGCAGCTCCTGCGGGGTGAACGGGCGCCGCGGATCCGACGTCAGTGCCTTGAAGAAGCCCTCGTCCATGGAGTAGTTGAACAGCCCGCTGCGCATGCCCGCCAGCTGGCGCAGCGTGATCTTGTCGCCGTTGGGGACCCCGCTGACGTACTTGCCGATCGGGTCGTCCAGTCCCACCTTGTGCTGGTCGACCAGTTCGAGCAGGGCGGTGACGGTGAAGGTCTTGGTCTCGCTGCCGATGCGGATGTTCAGATTGTCGGTCATCGGCTGCCCCGTCGCCTTGTCGGCGATGCCGAAGCTGCGGACGTAGGTGCCCTTGCCCGGTATCCAGATCCCGGCCGTCACGCCAGGCACGTTCGCCTCGCGCATTACCTTGCGGATGGCGTCGTCCAGCTGCCGGGCGATGGCGGGCGTGAGCCGCGGGAAGTCGGTCCCGGTGGACGGTGTCGCCGCGGCGACGGGGCCGGTGCCGGTCGGGCCCGTGCCGGTCGCGCCGCCGTCCCCGTACGCCGCGCCCGCCGACACCGGTACGGCCAGGAGGCCGCAGGCCGCGGCCGCCACCGCTGCCCTGCGCCACCGACGCTGCGTACCCCTCATGGCGGGGCCTCCCGTCGCCTCGTGACAAGACTCCGGATCCAGCGTAGGCCCGCACCCCGCACGGCGCCGTCCGACGCCTCACCGGCCCGCGTCCGATCGGGCTCCCGCTCCGCCGCCGTCGGCCCGGCGGCGGAAGGCCTGAACGCGTTCTGGTGGGGATTCGCGACGCTATGTAATGTCACATCGCATGATGATCTTACGGCGCGCGGCATCCGCCGCGGCCCTCCTCGCCCTGGTCCTCCCCCTCGCAGTGACCTCCCCGGCCCACGCCGGTTCCGGTTCGGATGCCGGCGCCGGTGCGGCCGGTGCCGCCTGCCGCACCCGGCCCTCCGTACCGCTGGACGCGGAGCAGGCGCGCCTGGCGGACCCCCGCACCACCGCCCTGACCGAGCGGGGCGGGTTCGGTGACTTCGTACGCCGCTTCCCGGCCGCGCTGTGCGGCGCCCGCGACGCGGCCGAGGCGGCGCACCTCGTCACCGACTGGGGCGAGTCGCTGTGGTCGGCGGCCGTCCGCCGGGCCCAGGGGCAGCGGCCCGGGGGCGACCTCCCGGCCGGGGACGACCGGCCGCTGTACTGGACCCGGCTCGCGATGACCACGCAACTCGCCCGCTGGGAGCCCCGGTTCGGCGTCGACCGGCAGGCCCTGCGCGCCCGCTTCGAGGACGCCTCCCGGGGGCTGGTGGACAACGACTTCGGCGCCCGGCCGGACGTACGGCGCGTGTTCATCAGCGGCTTCGACCCCTTCGGGCTGGACGCCGAGCTGCGCCGGGCCAACCCCTCCGGTTCCGCCGCCCTCCAGCTCAACGGCCGTCGGGTCACCCTCGCCGACGGCAGTGGCGCCGAGATCCGGGCGGTCGTCCTGCCGGTCCGCTACGGGGACTTCGACGCCGGCATCGTGGAACGCGCCTTCGCGCCCCGCATGCAGGGGCATGGCCAGGACCAGGGGCGGGGCCGGGGCGCGGCGGACGTCATCACCACCGTCAGCCAGGGCTACCCGGGCATGTTCACCCTGGAGGCGTGGGCGGGCCGGTCCCGTTCGGCCGACCCCTACCCCGACAACACCGGTGCCCTGTCGGGGGGTACGCGTGAACGTCCCGTGACCGCGCCGGGCCTGGCTCCGGGGCCGGAGTTCATCCGTACGACGCTCCCGGCCGACGCCGTGACCGCCGCCGTGCAGACGCCGTACCCGGTGCTCCTGAACACCGCCGTCACCGAGATCCCCGCGGGCGCCACCGCTCCGGTGGACCGGGCGGACGGCCCGACCCCGGGTGCGCGGGCCGTGGCGGGCGGGGGCGGCGGATACCTGTCGAACGAAGTGGCGTACCGGTCCAACCTGCTGCGGGGCGAACTCGCCCCGCACCTGCCCGGCGGTCATCTGCACACCCCGGTGCTGACCGGCCTGCCGGCGGATCAGCGGCAGCTGACCGGGCCCGAGTTCGAGCGGAACGAGAGCGCGATCACCGCCGAGGTGCTGGCGGTGCTCGTCCACACGGCCGTCCGTCCGGCGCCCTGACCACCACCCTCACGGGCTGCTCCACAGGGCTGTTGGAGTGAACCGGCGGAACCAGGCGGGGGCCGGGCAGTTGGTCAGGGCGCCCATTCGGGGTTCTCAGGCGACTAAAAGGATCAATGATGCTCAAGAAGATCATGGCGACCGCTGCTGCCACTGCCGCTGTGGTGGGCGCCGGGGCCGCTATGGCCGCGCCGGCGATGGCCATCGGCAACGACAACGGGGTCAACACCGTCAACGGCAACGGCGCGCACCAGATCTACGGCAACCAGAAGACCGCCGGCGCCATGAGCCCCCAGGCCAGCCTGATCCAGGGCTCCGCCAACAAGCCGTGCATTGGTCTGCCGGTGAAGGTCAACGCCCAGTCGCTGTTCGCGCTCATCGCCAACGTCGGTGTCCAGGACGTCAACGTCCTGTCCAACCCGATGAACCAGCAGTGCGTCGAGAACTCCACCCAGGCCAAGGGCGACGAGTCCCTCTCGCACATCCTGGACAACATCCCGGTGCTGTCGGGCAACCTCTCCGCCAACAGCTGACCCTCGCACCGCGCCGCGGCCCGGGACCCCCTGCCACCTGCGCGAGTGCCCAGGGGCCTCGGGACCGCTCACCCACCGGCCGGAGCCGACGGACCGTCGGCTCCGGCCGGTGCGCGTTGCCCACGGGGGACGGCTTCAGCCCTTGCGGGCTCCGTTCCCGTTCCCGTTCCCGTTCCTGTTTCCGGCACCGCTTCCCGCCCCGGCGCCGAAGGCGTGGGCGAGCCGTTCGAGGACGTGCCCCACGTGCCCGGCCGGGCGGTCCCCGCCGCACCGGTGCGGCCGTGCCGCCGCCCGCTGGTGGATCAGGGTGGCCATGAGTTCGGCCTGGCGCTCCTGCAGTTCGGTGTAGTCGGTACGGCCGCGGGCGAGCAGCCTGCGCACCATCGCCGGGTCGAGCCCGGGGAAGAGGCCGGCCACTCCCGCACTCCAGGAGCCGCCGCCCTGGCCGTCGGCCACGGTGCCGTGGTCCAGGAGCAGGTGCGCGATCTCGTGCAGGATGATGTGCTTCTGATGCAGTGGGCTCGTCGACGACTCGTAGAAGATGTGGTCGGCGCTGCCGAGGCCGATCCACAGCCCGCACAGCCCGGCGGTCGTCCCCGCCTGCGGGGGGAGCGGGGAGAGCACCATCGGCCTCCCGCGTTGCTGCTCGATCGCCTCGCGCAGGGTGTCGATGGTCAGCGGCCGGGCCGGGGAGAGCGGCAGACCGTCGAGGATGGCCGAGCACCGGGCGCTGAACTCGGCCCAGGATGCGTCATCCATCGCGAACCCTGCCTCCCTGCACCGGCGATCGACCGGGGCATTCTAACCGTGTGGCTCCCCGGTTCCACCCGGCCCGCGGGGCGCCCGGCCGATCTTCTCCACCAGCCCGCGGACGACGTCCAGGCCTTGGGCGGAGAGCGTGGCGACAGCGGCGGCCCGCAGGGCGACGGCGCGGACGTCGTTGCAGCGCATCGCGGAGATCAAGGCGAGTTGCGCCATCGTCTGGTCGGCTACGGCGTCGTCGACGAAGTAACCGACGGGCACCCCGAAGAAGTCGGCCAGTGCCCGCAGTGTCCCGAGCGTCGGGTTCGGGGCCTTGCCGTTCATCAGCATGGACAGGCGCCCCACGGACAGGGAGGTACCGCCGGGCTCCTCGACGGACTTGATGCCGTCCACCACTTCCTGGAGGGTGTGACGCCGCCCGAGTGGCTGCACGTGCGTGAAGAGGTACTCCAGTCGGTCGGCAAGCCGCTGTCCTTCGGTCTCGCTCACGGCTCGCGCACCTCTCGCCTCTTCCCGATTCGCCCCGGTCACAAGGCGATTGTCCCGCAGGCCCGGCGAACGCGCGTCGGCGGGGAGGACGGACCCCCGTGCCATCCTCCCCGCCGACGTACACCGTCCCCTGGGGACGGGTCACCCCATGCTTTCGCATGAAGTGAATCGCGCCTCGGGATACGGGCCGGTACTCAGGCTCAAACATGGGCCGTGACCGGTGCGTACGACTCCATACTTGCTGCCGTCGTGCCACTGAGTCAACTTAAAATGAAACCGCTGCTTCGCAGGAGCCGCCGCACACCGACCGGAATCGGTATCTTCCCCCACCCCGGCGGGCCACTTCCACGGATTTCCGGCCCGGGGGGCGAAGAGGAACGGCGAAGAGGAACGACAATGGGGAAGGGCGATGAGGCCCGCTGGACGGGTGTTCAGGGGCAGGGGTCCGTGTAGGGAAGGTCGGGGAAGACGGTGCGCCAGGTGTCCCGCGGTGCGGGACCGGGCCGGGTGGCGCACAGCGACCGGGCGAGCCGGCCGGGGTCGGTGGGCAGGAAGGCCGTGCGGGCACCGAGGCCTTCGAGGAGATCCGTACCCGTGTACAGCGCGAGCGTGGTGCCCGTCGGGTCGAACTGGGCGACCGAGAAGCCGAGGATGCCGTCGGTGAGAGCGGTGACGTGGTAGACGAGTCGGCTGTCGACCGGACCGTGGGGTGGCGTGTCGGTGATCCGCCATACGGCGAGGTCGCGGCCGCCGGCCTCGTTGTCCCACGCGGCGATCAGGCCCGCCCTGCCATGTCCGGTGAGGCCGTCGAGTTTGCTCAGGGAGCCCTGGAGTGCCGCCTTGCCCGGTCGGCCGCCCAGAGCCCACAGGGACGGCTCCCCGGATTCCGACAGTGTGGCCATCACCCGCCGGGACGCCATCGCCAGGTGGAGCGGGTCACCGGTGATGTCGGTGGCGGCACCTGCGCCCGCTGTCGAGGTACCCGCGCCCGCCGCCGCGGCGGCTGTGGGCGCGGGCGTGGTGGTGGCCGTGGCCGGGGGTGCGGTGCCGGGACCGTGCAGGGGCTGGGCGGCGAAGCGCGGCGGTGCGAACGGGTCCCGCTGCGTGCTGTCGGGCGCGGTGACGAGCACCGCCTGGTCATCGGCCCGTTCGGCGGGGAAGATGCTCGACGGGGTGCCCCTCACCTCCGCGCCGCGCCGCGGCCGGCGCGGGTCGGAGACGTCCCACAGCTGGGTGGACTTCTCCGACATGAGGGCCAGCGTGTCGGCCCTCACGAACGCCGGCGTCATCCCCGGGTCCTCACCGGCGGGGATCTCGGCGAGCCGCCGCGGGCTGTCCAGATCGGTGATGTCCCAGAGCACGAGCGGCCCCTTCGCGCGGTCCTGGACCGCGAGCACCCGGCCGTCCCGGCTGACCGCGGGCCTGCCGCCCACCGTGAACACCGCCCCTGCGCGCAGTGTGCCGTCCGCGAGGTTCCACAGCGCGATCCTGGTACGCGTCCCGTCCTGCGTCAGCAGAGCGTCCCGGCCCGGGAGGAAGCGGGGCACGATCCAGGGCGGGGGCAGGGTCGCCACCTTCCGAGGCCTGCCGGTCTCGGGCAGCCGCCAGACCGCGCCGGTCGTGTCCGTATCCGTCGCCAGCAGCCGCCCGTGGTCGGCGAAGGCGTTCGCGGGGCCGCGCCGGGACACCCCGATCCGCTCGGGGAGGGTACGCGCGGGTGGGTGCCACAGGCGGATCGTGCCGTCGGAGCCGCCCGTGGCGATCCCGCGCCCGTCCGGCCGGTAGACCAGGGACAACAGCGTGCCGGTGCCCGGCAGCGGCACGCCGGCACCGAGCGCGTCGGGTGTGCGGTCCTGGCGCAGCAGGCGGGCACGGCCGTCGACGGAGGACGCCGCGAGGTGGCTGCCGTCGGGGGAGTAGGCGAGCTGCGGGTGCACGGGGGCCCGGGTGGGCAGGCTGCCGGTCACCTCCTTGAAGCGGTCCGGGTCGGAGGTGTCGAACAGCCGCACGCCTCCTGTGATGCTGCCCGCCGCCAGCAGGGTTCCGTCCGGATGGAAGGCGGTCGACAGCAGCGTCTGATCGTCGAGACGGCCGCGCGGCCGCGGACCACCCGGGGCCGCGATGTCCCACAGCTGGAGGGAGTCGCCCTTCGGGGCGACGGCGGTGTCGTCGGTCACGGCGACGGCGAGCGTCCGGCCGTCGGGATGGAAAGCGGCCGCGATGGCGTGGTGCCCGCGGCCGGACACCTGCAGCGTGGTCAGGGCCGGCGCCGCCGGATCGGTCAGGTCCCACAGCAGCACCCGTCCGCGGTCCACCGGCACGGCCATGGTGCGGCCGTCCCGGCTGCCGACCGGGGGATGGATCCGGCCCACGTCCCTCTGCTGACGGACGATCAGGCGAGGTGCGTGCACGTCCTCGACCGACCAGACGGACAGGCCCTCGGCCGTGGCCACGGCCAGATGCTGGCCGCCCGGACCCCAGACGGCTCCGCCCCGCCCGGTGCGCAGCACCGCACCGGGGACGGGGCGGTAGGGGTCACGGGTGTCCCACAGGCGCAGGGTGTCGTCGCGCGAGACGCTGGCCAGGGCGGTGCCGTCCGGGCGGTAGGCCAGGGAGAGGACCTTGTCCCGGTGGCCCGGCAGGGACACCGGGACCGGCGTCATCGCCGAGCGCACCAGACTCGCCCGGGCCTCGGCCGTCGACGCCCTGCGGTACGCGGCCAGGCTCATGTCCAGCGCCGCCGCGGGATCCTCGGCGCGCAGGGCGTCGGCCTGCGCCGCGATCCGCTGCGAGGCCAGCTCCGCCGCTCGCTCACGGGCCCGGGCGCCCTGCTGGAGGGCGACCGTTCCCGCCACCGTGAGGAGCAGGGCCAGCGCCACGACGGCGCTGGTGATCAGGGCCCGTCGCATCCGGATCCGCCGGTCCAGACGGACGCAGGCGCGGACGAAGTCGCTCTCCAGGGCGGTGAAGGCGATACCGGTGGTGGTGCCGGCCGGCGGTGGCTCCGCCTTTCCGTCCGGCGCGGGCCGCAGCGCCGCGAGCCGGGCGCCGGTGAACAGGTAGTGCGCGGAGCGGCCGTGGTGTTCCCACTGCGCGGCGGCGTCCGCGAGCTGCTGGTGCGCGATCAGCTCGGCCCGGGCCTCGAGGATCCACGAGCGCAGCAGCGAGCAGGCACGCAGCAGGGCCTCGTGCGCGATCCGTACGCGGTCGTGGTCCACGATGACCAGCCGGGCGGCGGCGAGCCGGTCGCAGACGAGCCGGAACCGCTCCTGGTCCCGCGGATCACGTCCCGCCAGCAGCTCGGCCATGACGACCGGGCGCGGCACGGCTTCGCCGTCGGCGGTCAGGTGCACCATGCGCAGCAGCAGTTCCCGCGCCGCGCGCCGGCCGGCCTCGTCCAGGCCGTCGTACAGCTGCCCGAACGTGGTGGTGACCGAGCGCCAGATCCCGCCGGTCGCCTCGTAGCCGGCCAGGGTGAGCACGGCGCCGGAGCGATTGCGGAAGGTCTCGTGCAGCGCGTGCGCCAGGAACGGCAGGGCGGTCTCCCCGTGTTCCCGCTCCCCCGGACCGACGGCGGCGGACCGGCTGAGGTCGTCGAGGACGCGGTCGGCGAGGCCGTCCTGGAGGACCAGGCCCGCGAGCGCGGCGGGACGCTCGATGACGGCACGGAGCTCACCGCGGCCCAGCGGGGGCAGGTTCAGCGGCCCCGTGGCGTCGAGGGCCGCTCTCAGCCCCGGGTGGCCCAGGCAGTTGCCGTAGTGGTCGGCGCGCACGGCCAGGACGATCCGGGGGCGGGAGGCCTGACCGGCGCGTTGCTCCTGATCCTGCGCGCAGAGCAGGCGGATCAGGGCGGCCCGCTCGGCGGTGTCCTCGCAGCGGGTGAACACCTCCTCGAACTGGTCGACCACCAGCAGTCGGCACGCGGGCCGCCCGGGCAGCGGCGACGGGAAACGCCCCTCGCCGAGCGCCCGTGCCACCTCCGCCTCCTCCCGTCCGGTGGCCTGCGACCACAACCGGGCGAGGGCGCGCATCGGATGGGGCCCCGGAGCCGGCAGGAGCAGCGCGGGCCACGTTCCCTCCCCGCCCCCGCCCTCTTCCGCCGGCTCCCCTTCGTGGTCGCCGGCGTGCCCGTGCGCGGCCTGCGCCAGCAGGCCGGCCCGCAGCAGCGAGGACTTCCCCGCCCCCGAGGCCCCGACCAGGAGCACCGGACGGGTGCGGCCGGCCGGATCGCGCACCAGCCGCAGCAGCCGTCGGGTGGCCTCCTCGCGCCCGAAGAACCAGTCGCTGTCCTGTGGCCGGAACGGACCCATGCCCGGGTACGGGCACGGCACGTCGGCGGGCGGCTCGGCACCGGGGACGGCGCCCGGCCGGTACGCACGGTTGGGGGCGACGACGAGCCGGCTCAGGGTGCCGTCGCTCTGCCGGTGCGGGCGGCCGGAGTCGTCACCTGCCGCGCGGTCCAGACAGGTGTGCAGGCCGTCCAGGGTCAGCAGCGGCGGCCCGGTCGGATCCCCTTCCTCCAGCACGCGCAGCAGCCGGCCGCCGAACAGCGTGTGCCGTTCGCCCACGGGAGCGAAGGAGAGCGAGAAGTACGAAGCCGAGGCGAGCAGGAAGCTGCCGCGCGGCCCGGCCGAGACGAACGGATCACCGGTCCGGGCGCCCGCCGCCACCGTCGCACGACCGGAGAAGCAGCAGTCGAGGAGGACGGCGCTGCCGGCCCGCGCCCCGCCGAGGAGATCGCGGACCGTGCGGTAGGGAACGGCTGACGCGACCCGGTCCGGTGCCGGACACCCGTGCGTCGCCAGGTAGAGCTCGTCCCCCGGACCCAGCAGCCCATGACCCACGTACGCGAACAGCACCACACCGGTGGCCTGCGCGACGGCCTCCTCCACGGCGGCGAGCACCATCGCCGCCCCCGCCTCGGAGGGCACCCGGCAGATGGCGGCCTCCGGCATGCCGCACACCTCGTGCAGCACCCGGCCCAGGTCGTCGAGCGTCGTGGTCACACTGGGAAGCGCCGGCAGAGTGGAGCCGGGCGCATGGCCGCCGGTGCCCACCAGCACGGCGCGCGCTCCGGGCGAGGCGAGACCGGTCCCGGACGACACCGCCGCCGGCTGCTCCCGGGCACTCATGACGTGGGCGGGCCGGCCGGCGGACGCCGCTCCCCGCCACCTTCCACGGTCGGGACGGACGCGGGCTCCGGTGCCGGGGCCGGGGCCGGCACCGCTGCCGGGGCCGGTGTCGGATCGAGCCCTGCGGCGATGTGCCGCATCAGCTCCTCGGTCTGCGCGCCGTCCATCGCGGCGACCTGAGAGGTCGTCAAGGTGATCTCGGTGCCGTCGGGCCGGGTGATGACCACGGTTCGGCTGCTCTTGCGCGTCTGCACCCACGCGATCAGCGCGCCCGCCAGGACCGTCGCGACGCCCCCCGGTGCGAGAAGGGCCAGGAGCGCGTCCCCGGCCAGCCCCATCGCCCCTGGCTCGGGCACCGGGTCGGCCGCCCGGTGCACGCGCCCGCGCAACGCGGGTTGGGTGTCCAGCCAGCCCCGGAGCTCGTCCGTGCTGTCGGCGGCTCCCGGTCCGTCCGCCGGATCGGGCGCCTCACGGTGGACGGAGATGGTGATCTGCACGGCCCCTCCCCAGGGTCGGAGCGGCGTGTACGGAAACGCCGCGCTCGATCACGGAGTGTAGTGGATCGACTCCATCGCGTGTCGGCCTGTGGAAAACGGCCCCGCGGGGCCCGCCGTCACCCGAACGGGTGAGCTCATGTCACATCCGGGGCGGCCGGCTGCTTTTAGAGGCAGAACAACCGGCACATGCGGCGCCCGGCGCGCCGCGCGGCAAGAGGAGCGGCAGTGGACCCGGCAACGACGACGACGGCTGCGGCAGCAGGGGTGGGGACGGCACTGGTGTGCCTGTTACGCCTCGGCTACCGGTGGATCAAGGCGCGCGCTGCCGTGCGGCGCGCCGAACTGGACCAGCACGGACTGTCCGCGCGGATCCGGTCCCTGCCGCCCGGCAGCAGGCTGACCGAGCGGACGGCCGACCGTGAGGTCGAGATCGTCGTCGGCACGGGCGGGGAGTGATGACCATGACCGAGTCCCCGGCGCCCGTCGGCCATCCGCGGCCCCGGCAGCGGGCCCGCCCCGTCCTGCCGTACCCGGGCGACGACTTCGAGGTCTTCTACCGGCGCGAGATGAACGCGGTGTCGGTGTTCCTGATGCACCTGGGCGCTTCGCCCTACGAGGCCGCCGATGCCGCGCACGAGGCCTTCACCAAACTGCTGCCCGATACCTGGCGCACGCTGGAACACCCCCGCGCCTGGCTGCGCACCACCGCCCTGCGCTGCTACTGGCGGCAGAACGACCGGCGCATCACGCCCTGCGACCCGGTACCCGACCGGCCGGGAGGCACGTGCCCCGTGGCCGAGGTGCTGGTCGGCGAGAGCCAGCAGCGGGTCATCGACGCGCTGCGCCGGCTGCCGCCCGCCGAGCGGGACGTCATGGCCTGGGCCATGGACGGTTTCACGCACGAAGAGATCAGCCGCACCCTCGGCAAGACCCCCGCGGCCGTCCGGCAGAACTACCGGCGGGCCCGCACCCGCCTGGTCACGCTCCTCGGCCTCGACACCCCCTGCCCGGACGGCGGTCGCGAGGACACGGCACCCCCCGAGGCCGTCGACGACACCCACAGCGCCGACGACACCCACAGCACCCACGGCACCGCCCGCCCCCACGGCACCGACGACCAGCGTGACGAGGAGGAACACCGTCATGAGTGACAGCACCCCGCCCGAGGAGCGGCTCGAGCAGCTCCTGCGGGACCACCACGCCGAGCTCCTGCGCACCATGGACGCATCCCTGGACACGGTGACCGGCCTGAGCAACCTCCGCCCGCTGCACGGCGCCACGGCCGGCTCCCGAAGCGCACAGCCACTGGACCGGGCCCTCCACCGGATCACCCTGGAGCAGCGGCACCTGGACTCCCTCGTCTTCCGCTTCCGCGAGACCGAGCACCGGCTGGAGCACGAACGCTCCTCGTTCAGTCTCACCCCGGTGATCCACGCGCTCTCCCGGGCGGGCCGGGGACTCGACCGGATCGACCACGACCTGCGCACCCGTCAGGTGTCGCAGACCACCGTCACCACCGCCTTCCGGGAGGTCCTCACCGAACTCCACCGCGCCCAGGCCCGCATCGGGCGGGACAAACGCCAACCACGGCACCCCGCCCCGGGGGAGCGGCACTGCGACCACCCCTTCCCCCGACTGGAGGTCCTCCTCAGAGAACAGGCCACCCGGATGACCGAGCTCCGCCACGCGGTCGTGCGGCTCCTCGCGCCCGTGAACAGCCACGCCCAGGAGGACCACGCGCAGCTGCCCTGCTCCCTCGACGATCGGTCACCGGGGTGATGTCCCGGCCCGCCGCGCCGGGCCGCCGACCGCTCGGGCGCGGTGGCCCGTACAGTCGGCGCGAACCACTCCCCGTGCTGCCAAGGAGATGCCAGTGGATTCGACCTCCGCCGACCACTTCCCGCACGATCCGGCAGCTCCCGGCGCCGAGGAGAGCCGTGCCTCCCTGCGCGTCTTCGTCCTGGCGGGCTCCGCCCGCACGGGCTCGGTCAACGCCCAGCTGGCCTCGCTGGTCGCGCGGATCGTGACCGGCGCCGGGGCCCTGGTGGACGTGGCGGATCTCGGAGAGTTCCCCATGCCCCCGTACGACGGCGACGCCGAGTCCGAGGAGGGGCCGCCTCCCGGTGCCAGGGCGCTGAGCGAGCGGATCGAGGCGGCCCAGGCGCTGGTGATCGCGTCGCCGGAGTACAACGCCTCCGTGCCGGGCGTGGTCAAGAACGCGGTCGACTGGGTGTCGCGGCTGCGGCCCCAGCCGTTCAAGGACAAGCAGACCCTGCTGGTGTCGGCGTCCCCGTCGCTGGTCGGCGGCAACCGTGGCCTGTGGGCGCTGCGGATTCCGCTGGAGCACCTCGGCGCCCGCGTCTACCCCGACATGTTCAGCCTGGCGGGTGCCCACCACGCCTTCACCGAGGAGGGAGGACTGGCCGACGCCGGCCTGACCCAGCGCCTGGCCGACACCGTGGACTCCTTCCTCGACCTGGTCGAGGCGGACACCCGCTACCTGTGCCTGCAGCGGCGGTGGTACGAGTTCCTCGGCGACCGGACCGACGCACCGGTCACCTCGCGCGCCCAGGACTGAGGGCGGGCGGTACGCAGCACGACGGCCCGTTCCATGGCTTCGTACAGTGGGCCGGTGATACGACACATAGCGTTCGAGCGCCTGCACAACTTCCGTGACCTCGGCGGATATCGGACCGCCGACGGCCTGACCGTGCGCTGGGGAAGGCTCTACCGGTCCGACTCCCTCGCCAAGCTCACCGCCACCGCCGACCGCGATGCCGCCGCCGTGGCCGACGGCGACTGGGACCGCTTCCGCGCGCTCGGCGTCCGTACCGTCATCGACCTGCGCTACCCCTGGGAGATCGAGGCGAAGGGCCGGGTGCCCGAGGCCGAGGGCCAGGAGTACGTCAACCTCAGCGTGGAGCACCGTCCGTACGACCAGGCGGAGATCGACCCCGACCTGGACCCCTGGCGTTTCCTCGCGGACCGGTTCGCGGAAGTGGCGCTCGACGGCGCCGTGGAGCTCCGGGAAGCTCTGCGCGTGATCGCCGACTCCGAAGAGCCGCAGGTCTTCCACTGTGCGTCGGGCAAGGACCGCACCGGCCTGCTCGCCGCCCTCGTGCTCGCCCTGCTGGGTGTCGACGAGGACCAGATCGCCGCCGACTTCGCCCTCACCGAGCTGGCGACCGAACGCCTGGTGGCCGACTGGAAGGCCGCCAATCCGACGCGGATCCTGCGCTGGCCCGCGTACGGCCGGGCGCCCGAGGAGGTCATCCGGCTCTTCCTCGCCGATCTGACCAGCACCTACGGCTCGGTGCACGACTACGCCACCCGCCACCTCGGGGTCGACGAGGAGCTGATCGCCCGGCTGCGGACCCGTTTGCTGGAGGCGCGGGCCGACGGTGAGCCCAGGGCAGGGGAGTAAGACGTATCCATCATGACAGGTCTGACGGCTTTTTCGTAGGGTGAACAGCACATCATTTCGGCCTTGTTCGAGTGCTGTCGGGGTTTCAGAATTTCGGTCATGAATCACTCGGCGAATATCAATCACGATGCGGTGCTGCGCGCCAGGGTCCTCCTCCTGGGGTCGGAGCAGCCGATGGTCCGTCAGCGCGTCGCTGCCTACCGGGTGCTCTCGCAGGTCAGTCCGCTGGCCTACCTGCCTCGGCTGGCCGTCGACCTCATCGAATACAGCAAGGAATTCGCCGACCGGCCCGAGACGGCACTGCGTTTGCGGGCCGAATCCGTCAGTGCCGCACGCCGCCTGTGCGAACTGCAAGCGGGCCGTGAGGAAGTTCTCGTCGCATCGCTGACCTCGTTCAGGGAGCAGCTGAATTCCATGGGTCGCAGCGAGGAGGCATCAGAAGTGACAGGAGAAATAGCCGTTCTCGAATCCACCCTGACCGGGAGGTAGGCCGGCCCGCTCGGCGGGGCGGACGGCGTGGGGGGACACGGGGGCGCGCCCCGTGTCCCCCCACGGTCATGGACAGCCGGAAGGGCAGCAGTTGACGACGAGGTCAGAGGGTGTTGAGGGAGTCGCGTGCGGTGAAGTGGTAGAGCCCGACCTTCGGGCGGGCGACCGCGCCCGGGGTGGCGAGCGGAAGGCTGACGGAGTCCGCGTTCGGCATGTGGTTCGGATCGGCCAGGATGTTGATCTCGTCGGCGACGGGGCCCTGGCCGCCCGAGGGGTTGAGGTCCACGGCCGCGTAGGTGGTGGCCCCGGGCCGAACCGGGTGCGCCGGTGCGCCGCCCAGGCCGCTCGGCGGGGTCGCCTGGATGCCGAGGGCGGTGTCCTTGGCGCTGAAGCCGACGGCGGGATGGAAGTCGAGGCCGCAGGTGGTGGAGCCGTTGTTGGTCACCGCGATGACGCGCGTGGTGGTCGGGAAGCCCTGCGGTGAGGTGACCTGGACCGTGAGGTTCCGAGCGGAGCAGGGGTGGGTGTACGCGTAGCTGTCGTCCGTGGTCCCGTCCCCGCCGCCGTTCGTCGCCTTGCTGTCCGGAGCCGCCTGCGACGGGCCGGCGGTCGCCGGGTGGCCGGTGCCGGTCGACGCGACGGGGGAGCCGCTCGGGCCGGCGGCCGGCGTCGGGGGCGTGCCGGAGGCCGCCGATGTGCCCGTGCTCGGGCTCGCCGTGGGCGTCTTGACCGCCCCGCTCGTGTCGTCGCCGTCACAGGCGGTCAGGGCCAAGGCCACCCCGACGATGCCGGCGACGGCCGCTGCACGGCTCCGGTTGATGCGCATGAAGGAACTCCCCCGTCTGGTACGTGTCCTACGTGTCCGAGCTGAATCCGCCCGAGTGATCACCACTATGGCGTGAGGGGTTCGGCGTGAGGCACGGCGGGTGACGCACCGCGCGTGACGGAGGGGGACGCCTCGCCCACGGCGGGTTCCCTGACCGCGCCGGACAGCGGAACGCCGCTGGAGTAATAGGATCTCCGCAATGCCCGGACGTAGCGCAGAGGCAGGCGCACCTCTTTGCCAGAGAGGGTACGCCGGTTCGAATCCGGCCGTCCGGGCAGTACAGGGCGTGGTCCCGTAGCGCAGAGGCAGACGCGCCTCCCTGCTCGGGAGGGGGACGCCGGTTCGATTCCGGCCGGGACCACCACAGGAAAGCGGCGGGGGAGTGGCAGGAGTGGCGGAAGGGCACGCCGGGGCTGAGCCCATCAGCGACGAGGAACTGGCGGCCTTCCACCGGACCGTCGGCAGACTGCGCGCCCTGCCCGTGGACGACCCGACCCGGCTGCGTGCCGAACGGGTCGCGGCCTCCTTCGCCCAGGACGGCCGCCAGCGCCGCCGGAAGAACCGCCAGGGCGCCGTCGCCACCGCCGACGCGGCGGTCCTGGCCGCCACCGCCACCGGCGCGCTCGCCCGCCGCGAGGACGCTCCCCTGGAGACCTCCGGCACGGGCGGGGTCCTCATACGTCCCCGGCGTTGCTACGTGTGCAAGTCGCTCTACCAACAGGTCGACGCCTTCTACCACCTGATGTGTCCGGACTGCGCCGCCGACAACACCACCCGCCGGGCGCTGAGCACCGACCTCTCCGGCCGCCGTGCCCTGCTCACGGGCGCCCGGGTGAAGATCGGCTTCCAGCTCGCGCTGATGATGCTCCGCGACGGCGCCGAGCTCCTGGTCACCAGCCGCTTCCCGCAGGACACCCTCGCCCGGTTCCGGGCCGCGCCCGGCAGCGCCGCGTGGCTGGACCGGCTCACCGTCATCGCCGTCGACCTGCGCGACCCCCGGCAGGTCCTCGGCCTCTGCGAACGCCTGCGCGACGAGGGCGAACCCCTCGACATCCTCGTCAACAACGCCGCCCAGACCGTCCGCCGCCCGCCCGAGTCGTACGCGCTGCTCGCCGCCGGTGAGCGCGCGGAGCTTCCCGGCCGGGTCTGGCGGGCGCCCGGCTACACCCCCATGCGGGCCCTGGAGGCGGGCGCCACCGGCGGCGCGCTCGCCCTCGTCCTCGACGACAGCGAGACGGACGAGGCGGGCCTGCTGCCCGATCTCGCGCCCGCCAACTCCTGGTCGGCCCGGATCGGCGAGCTGGACCCCGCCGAACTGCTGGAGACCCAGCTCGTCAACGCGCTCGCCCCTGCCCTCCTCGTCGACCGGCTGCTCCCGCTGCTGCTCGCCTCGCCCCGCCCGAACCGCTACGTCGTCAATGTGACGGCGGTGGAGGGCCGGTTCGCGGTGCGCCGCAAGATGTCCGGGCACCCGCACACCAACATGGCCAAGGCCGCGCTCAACATGCTCACCCGCACCAGCGGCCCCGAGCTCGCCCTGCACGGCGTCCACATGTGCAGCGTCGACACAGGCTGGATCACCGACGAGAACCCCGTGCCGACGAAGAACCGGATCGCCGCCGCGGGCTTCCGCACACCGCTGGACATCGTCGACGGCGCCGCCCGCGTGTACGACCCCATCGTGCGCGGCGAGGCGGGCGATCCGGTCGCGGGCGTCTTCCTCAAGGACTACCAGGAGGCGGCATGGTGAGCGACGGACAGCCGCGGGAGCGGTCGCCGCGACCCGCGCCCGAACCCCTGAACCGGGCGCTGCCGCTGCACGAGACAGTGCCGCTGAACCAAACGGTGCCGGGGCCGGCGCCCGAGCAGTCGGCCGGGACCGGGCCGGTGGCGGGGTTCGCCGGCGTGCCCGACGTCCTGCCCCGCTCCCTCGCCGACCTCGGCCCGCTCCTCGGCTGGCTGCGCGGCGGCGGCGCCACCGACCGCCGCCTGGACTTCCCGGCCGGCACCGCCCTGCCCGACGGCCGGCTCGACCTCTGCAAGCAGGCCCTCGGCCCCGAAGGCGCCACCCTGATCGCCGAAGCACTGCGCGACGGCGGCCGCCGGGGCCCCACGCCCGTACGGCACCTGCTGCTCGGTACGGACGGCCTCGGCGACGACGGGGCGGCCACCGTCGCCGACAGGACCGCCGGCACGGGCGTCGAGACCCTCTACCTCGGGTGCAACGGCATCACCGCCGGTGGCGCCTGCCGGATCGCCGGCAGCCTGCTGGCCTCGGAGCACGTCGTGACCGGCGTCTGGCTCAAGCGCAACCCCCTCGGCACGGGCGGCGGTCACGCCGCCGCCGAACTCATCGCCGCCGCCTCCGAGCTGCGCACCCTCGACCTGGTCCAGACCGGCCTGGACCCGGCCGGGGCCGCCGTGCTGGCCGAGGCGCTGCTCACCGCGGCCGCCGCCGGCCGGCGCGTCGAGCGGCTCTTCCTCGGCGGCAACCCGCTCGGCCGGGCCGGGGCCGCCCCCCTGGCCGCCCTGATCGCAGCCGGAGCGGTCGGCGAGCTGTACACCTCCGCCGCCGGACTGGGCGACGCGGGCGCGCTGCTGCTCGCCGACGCGCTGCGGCGGGCGCCGTACGGGCGGACCGCCCGCCTCTCCGTGGCCAGCAACGGCATCGGGCCCGAAGCCGCCGCCCGGCTGGTGGCCGCCGCGGCCGACGCGGGCGTCGAACTCCTCGACCTCGGCCGGGTCCGCGCCGCCGGTACCCTCGGGGCCGCGGACAACCGCATCGACACCGCCGCCGCGACCGCCATCGGGACCGCACTCGCCGGGCGGGAACACCGGCTGACCCACCTGGTGCTCGCCCACACCGGCATGCGCAGCCGCGAGGCCCACCGGATCCTCGACGCCGCCCCCGGCGCCGCGACCCCGACCCGCTACGTCCTGGGCCGGGGCATCGCCACCAGCGTGCGGCACCGCCTCGACGCGCTCAGTGCGCACCTGCCGATGCCGGCGCTCGCGGCCGACGTCGCCGCCGTACGCAGCGTCCACCGCACGGCACCCCCCACGCCCCGGGAGCCGGGCGGCCCGGGCCTCAGCCCTTCGCCAGGCCGGTGAATATCCCGATCCAGAACCGCTGGTGCTGCTCGGACGCCCCCACCAGGTACGTCGAGCGCAGCTTCGGCGGCAGCAGCGCCACCAGCCGGGCCACCTCCTTGCGGTGTTTCTTCAGCTGGGACAGCTCGGCGTTGGCGATGACCTGGTGCACCACGTCACTGGCGTCACCGCCCTCCACCGACCCCTGTGCCGCCCGGCGCAGCCGCCGCTCCCACACGTCCACCTGTCCGGCCAGCTCCCGCAGCCCCGTCACCGGCCGGTCCTCGAGCCGGTCGATCAGCGCGGTCAGCGACACCGGCGCGTACTCACCGTCCCCGAGATAGACCAGGCCCATCTCCAGCGGCAGGCCGCGCAGATGCAGCTTCACCAGCCGCTCGATCGTGCGCTTGGTGACCCAGGCCCGGCCTTCCTCGTCGATGTCGTGCTTCCACCACTCCAGCACCGTCTCGGCGACCGGCCCGTACCTGGCGATCAGCCACTCGTTCGCCGGGATGTCCTGCGGCTCCACCGTCAGCGAGGCCGTGAACCGCGTCGCCTGCGCGATGTTGTTGCGCGACACCAGCAGCTTGCGGCCCAGGTGGTACGGCGGATTCTGTACGGCGATCTGCGCGCGCAGCCCCTCGATCGGCTGCCCCGCCAGCGACCACTCCTGCGTGATCTCCATCAGCTTGGCGAACGCCGCCTTGTCCTTGGGCCGGTTGTACTCGTCCCACACGATCGCCTTCGGCCCCGGCGCGGTGAACGGGGCGGCCAGCAGGTTGTCCAGCGACCCGTCGGCGGCCGGGACCGGTGCGCACAGGTCCTCGACATTGGTCACGGGCAGCGAGAAGTACAGCGGTTCACGCCCCTGGAGTCCCTCCCGGACGGTCTGCCGCACCAACTCGGTCTTCCCGCATCCCGGCGGGCCCTGGAGGAGCACGCTCCAGCGGTTGCGCAGCGCCGCGCGCACCACCCGGCGGACCGGGTCGGGGATGGAGGCCGGGTTGGGTACGCCCAGCTCCCGCGCGATCCGGTCCAGGATCTCGGTGGTCCGGTCCGGCCCCGGCCGGCCGTCGGCCCGGGGCTCGGCCAGCCGCAGCCGCTCCCCGTTGACCAGGGGCAGCGCCCAGCGCAGCGGGAACCCCTCCCGGGCGTTCGCCAGGATGTGCTCGAGCGTGCGCGGCGAGAGCAGTTCGCGCAAGTGAGGCCCCAGCGAGGCCCACAGCGTGTACACCCCGTTCAGGTCCCAGGTGGGGTACGCGGCGGCCAGCTTCAGCCGCCAGGCCGTGTCGTTGGCGGTGATCCGCAGGGTCACCATCCGGTCCAGGATCGCCAGATCGCTGCGCCGCGCCGCCGTCTCCGCCAGCGACTCGTTGTCCGTCAGGAACACCCCGATGCAGCCGAGCGCCCGCAGGTCGTACTCGCCCAGCGTCCAGTTGCAGGCGACCTGCATCAGCTGCGACTGGATCGACTCGCCCGCCTGCAGCGAATCGTCGATGAGCAGGACGAACGGCCGGCCGGGCTTCAGCCGGCCCATCACCAGCTGGCGCAGCACGAGCCGGCCGGTCTCCGCGTCCCGCACCGGGGCGTTGGCCAGCAGGTCGTCCGGCGTGAGGTTCGCCGCCGGTACGAGGACCAGCTCGGCGTGCGGGTAGGCCTCGGCGACGTGGGAGAAGAACGTGGAGGTCTTGCCGATGCCGTGCTCGCCGAAGACCTGGCCGGTCTGCCCCATGTCGATCATCGCGTCGATGAACGACTCCAGCCGGGACACCCCCGTCCAGCCGTCCGGTGGCCGCGGATACGTGGCATTGGCCCGCCACTCCCGGACGGCCGCCGCGGCCACGGCCGCAGCCGGCTCCGCCGTCATGGTGTTTTTCCCGGTCGTCCCAGCCGTCCCGGTCGTCCCGGTCGTCCCGGCCATCTCGGTCATCCCGCTCATGTCGATCCTGTCGTGACCCGGTGGCAGGCCATCGGGGGAGTGTGGGCCTCGGGCCAGTCGTCGCCGCCCTCGGTGATGAGCCAGATCCACTTGTCGGGCTCGGCGGGCGTGATGTGCGGGGCGTATCCGTCGGTGAGGACCACCACGGCGTCCGCGGACGTCTCGAAGGGCCGCCCGTCGACGGCCGTGCGCCCCTCGACGTAGTCGGCGACGGCCTGGAAGCTCGTACCGCCCCCGCCGAGGACCCGCTCGCCCGGCACGAACGGCATCACCACGCCGTCGAACGACAGCCAGTGCGCCTCCACCCCGTCGATGGAGCCCACCAGTTCGGTCAGCCAGGTCACGACGTGCTGCGGCATCGAGCCCGAGGTGTCGTACGCGATGACCAGCACCCGCTGCCGCACCGGACCGCGCCGCGACAGCATCGGGTCGAGCCCGAGCGCGGCCAGCAGCGCCCCGCGCTTCTTCGGGTACACCAGCCGCTCGCCCTCGCGCAGCTTCGACCCCAGGACGTCGACCAGCCAGCGCTGCCACCAGTCGACACGGCCGGTGCGCGCCGTCTGCCCGCGCAGCAGACCGGCGCCCAGCAGGTCCCACAGCCGCGAGACCCGCTCGGTGGCCCCGTCGGTCCGTTCCAGCAGGTCGTTCAGCTCCTGCTCGGCGACCGCGTGCCCGCGGCGGGCCGCCAGCAGCGAGTTCAGCAGGACCGAGGAGACGGTCGTGTCGACGGTCCGCTGGTCCGCCGGGATCGCGAGGTCCGCGAGACGGACGCACACCGGCGGCGGCACCGGCGGGTGCGCCATCCGCTTCAGCTCGCCGTACACCGACATGTCGGTGGCGATGAACTCGGCGTACTCCAGCGGTTCCAGACCGTGCGCCCGCAGGTCCTCCTCGTACGCCGCGTGGACGGCGTGCGGATCGATACCCGTGGGCTCGCCGTCGAGCAGCGGCAGGCCCGTGCGGCCCAGCCGGGCCATCGCCACGTGGTTGATGGAGACTTCGGCGGCGAGCGTGAACACCGGGTCCGCGCGCAGCTCCGGCTCGACGAACAGGTGGCGGTGGACGAGGTGCCGCGCCTCGTGGAACAGCACGAACTTCACGCCGTCCAGGCCCAGACCGACGAAGAAGTCCGGGTTGTAGAGCAGCAGGCAGCTGCCGTCGCCGCTCGCCACCACCGCCGCGGTGTCCACCGCGGTGGTCGGTATCTGGTGCCGGCACTTGGCGTACAGCCAGGACGCCACCGCGGAGCCGCTCAGACCGAAGTCCAGCAGCGCCGCCTCCTTCAGCTGCCGTGCCCGCTCCACGACCGCGGGATCGGCGGGCCGCCACCGCTCCAGCGCGCGCCGGTCCGCGAGATCCACCACGTGGCGCGCCGGCCCGCCGCCGCGCTCCCCGTACGCCATCTCCTGAGCCACCCCCTCCGTACGCACTCATGGTTACCAGGGGCCGCTGACACCGGGCGAAGGAGTTTCGCCGTAGGATCACCGGCAAGGGCGGAGCCGTAGCGCAGAGGCAGTCGCGCCGGACTCCAGATCCGGGACACGCTGGTTCGAATCCAGCCGCTCCGCCCCCTTCCGTGCCTCCCGCACCGGCCCGGCGCGCGGGGCGCGTTACGCGATCGCGCCCGCCGTCACGATCAGTTCGGGCACGGTCCCGGTGAACGTCGGCAGCAGCTGCGCCAGGACCGCCCAGGCCTCCGTGCCGGTGCCGAGCGAGCCGTGCACCAGGGGCCGCAGCACCTCCTGGGCCTGCGGCAGCCGGGCCGGGAACGCCCAGCGCCCGGCCTCCAGCAGGGCCAGCACGTCGCGGGCCGGCCGCGAGGTGAGGGCGTACGTCGCCGGGCCGTCGACGATGCCGCCCCACCGCATCTTGTGCGCGAAGCCGGGATGGCCGGAGAACCGTTTCCGCAGCTCGTCCGGGCAGTCGATGCGCAGCGCCAGCGCCCAGCGCGCGTACCCCGGCAGAGCCTGTTCGGCGTCGGCCGCCACGACCCGCTCCCAGTCCGCGCGCTGGACCGCGTCGGCCGCCGCCCGGCCCTGACGCATCGTCGTCGCCCGCCGCAGTGCCGGAACCACACCGTCCGGCCCGAAGTCCCGCAGCCCCTCCGGCTCGGACCAGAGGAGCACGTCCCGGGAGACGGCCAGCTGTCCGCGCGCGCCGGGGGCGAAGGGCAGCCCGCGCCGGATGTCCCGCCGGACCGCCCGCCCGGCCCGGTCCGTCCGGTACACCAGCGTGTTGATCTCGGGGTCGTCCTTCTCCAGCATCCACAGGTACGCGGAGGCCGGCACGCCGGTGTGTCCGATCTGCCGGCCGGCGGCCCACCGATCCGGCATGCCCTCCCCGGGCGCCCCGACCCCGGTACGCTCCCGCAGCCGGGCCGCGTCCTCCGGCTCGACGAGCGCCAGCAGGGCGTTGACCGCCCGTTGCGTCTCGCTGTCATGCTCCACGGCCGTCCCCGCCCCTCCTCGACACCTGTGCCGGACGATCATGCCAGGTCGGACCGCAGTGAGGTGCCGGCCCGCCCGGCGCCCAGCGGGGCGAACGTCGCTACCCGCCCCGGCGGACGCCGTTACCCGCCCCGGCGGACGCGGGCGGCCCTGCGGGCCTCGGCGAGTTTGCGGGCCTCCGCGGACTTGCGGGATTCCTTGGGGCGGCCCGAGCCGGTGCCGAGGCCCTGGAACGCCCGGCCCTCGGCCTTGGCCCCGTTCCCCGCCGGAGCGGTGCTGCCGGGCAGCGGGACGCCCGGCGGCTTCCGCGCGCCGGTGATCCGGGTCAGCCCGGCCTCGCCCGAGCGCACCTGGGTGACGACGGGCCGGATGCCGGCGTCCGACATCAGCTTGTTCACGTCCCGCCGCTGGCCGTGGGTGACCAGGGTGACCACCCGGCCCGACTCGCCGGCGCGCGCGGTGCGGCCGCCGCGGTGCAGGTAGTCCTTGGGGTCGGCCGGCGGGTCCACGTTCACGACCAGGTCGAGGGCGTCGACGTGGATGCCGCGCGCGGCGACGTTCGTCGCGACGAGGACCGTGATCTGACCGTTCTTGAACTGGTCGAGGGTGTGCGAGCGCTGCGGCTGGGACTTGCCGCTGTGCAGCGCGGCCGCCCGCACCCCGCTGCCCCGCAGGTGCCGGGTGAACTGGTCGACGGCGTGCTTGGTGTCGAAGAACATCAGCACCCGGCCGTCGCGCGCCGCGATCTCGGTGGCGGTGGCGTACTTGTCGGCGCCGTGCACGTGCAGCACATGGTGCTCCATGGTGGCGACCGCGCCCGCCGCCCGGTCGACCGTCGCGACCACCGGGTCGGTGAGGTAGTGCCGCACCAGGTGGTCGACGTTGCGGTCCAGGGTGGCCGAGAACAGCAGGCGCTGGCCGTCGGGGCGCACCTGGTCCAGGACCTCCGTGACCTGCGGCAGGAAGCCCAGGTCGCACATCTGGTCGGCCTCGTCGAGCACGGTGATCCGCACCTGGTCCAGGTGGCAGTCCCGGCGCGAGACCAGGTCGGCGAGGCGTCCGGGGGTCGCGACGACCACCTCGGCACCCGCCTTCAGCGCCGACGACTGCCGCCCGATCGACAGCCCGCCGACCACCGTCGCCAGCCGCAGCTTCAGCAGGTCCGCGTACGGCGTGAGCGCGTCGGAGACCTGCTGGGCCAGCTCGCGCGTCGGTACGAGGACCAGCGCCAGCGGCCGCTTCGCCTCCGCGCGCCGTCCCGCCGTACGGACGAGCAGCGCCAGCCCGAAGGCGAGGGTCTTGCCGGAGCCGGTGCGCGCGCGGCCGAGGACGTCCCGGCCGGCCAGCGCGTTGGGGAGGGTCGCTGCCTGGACGGGGAAGGGCTTCGTCACGTCCAGGGCGGCCATCCGCTCCACGAGGTCCGCGGGCAGCCCGAGCTCGGCGAAGGACTCCACGGGCGGCAGCCCTGGAGTGACCGTTTCCGGCAGCGCGAACTCGTGCCGTGCGTTCATGGAGAAACCTTCCTTGTCCCGGTGCTTCCGGCGCCCGGAACGGGCCGGGGCCCGTACCCCTTCGGTACGGGCCCCGGCACCATCGTCAGCGTCCGGCCATTTTACTCGCCCGACCCGCCGCTCACCCCGCTACCGCAGTTCCAGCCGGGCGATCCCGCCCCGCTCCAGCGCCGTGTACAGCGCCCCGTCCGGCCCGAAGGCCAGGCCGTGCGGCTCGCAGCCCGGGTCGGGCAGCGCGTACTCGGTGACCTCCCCGCCCGCGTCGACGCGCCCGACCCGGCCGGCGGCCCACTCGGTGAACCACACGGCCCCGTCCGGCCCGGCGGCGACGGCGTGCGGCCGGCAGCCGGGGTCGGACAGGGGGAACTCGGTGACCTCGCCGTCCGGCGTGATCCTGGCGATCCGGCCCGCACCGATCTCGGCGCACCACAGGGCGCCGTCCGGGCCGGCCGTCAGGCCCACGGGCGCGGCACCCGGCGTCGGCAGCGTGATCACGGTCACCTCCCCGTCGACCGTGATCCGGCCGACGGCGCCGGCCTGGTTGAGCGTGAACCACAGCGCGCCGTCGCCGCCCGCCACGATGAAGGACGGGAAGGCGCCTTCGACGGGCAGCGGGAACTCGCTGACCTCGCCGTCGGTGGTGATCCGGCCGATCCGGTCGCTGTGCAGCTGGGTGAACCACAGGGCCCCGTCCGGCCCGGCGGCGATGCCGTACGGTCCGGTGCCGGGCGTGGGCAGCTCGTACGAACGGGACCGGCCGTCGGTGGTGATCCGGCCGATGCGGTGGTCCCGCATCCGCGTGAACCACAGGGCACCGTCGGGACCGGGCGTGATGAGGGAGGGCCCGCAGTCGGGGGAGTCCAGGGCGAACTCCGTCACCTCCCCGTCGGGGGTGATCCGGGCGATGCGGCCCGCGTGGACGAGGGTGCACCACAGGGCGCCGTCGGGGCCGGCGGCCAGGGCGTACGGGCCGGAGGCGGGGTCGGGGACGGGGAAGGTGCGCAGAGCGGGGTCGGTGGGGTGGGTGGAGTGGGTGGTGCGGGGCACGTGGTTCCTTTCGGGCGGCACGTCGACGTATCGGTGGGTCGACGTGCCGGGGCGTCGTTGCGCGGGTGGGGCGATGAGCGGAGGGACGGAAGGGCTGGGTGACCGTGGGCAGCGGGCGGGTCAGGCCGTCGCCGGGACCAGGGCGGCGGTCGCGGCCCGCAGGGTGAGCCGGTCGCCCGTCCAGCGCTCCCGCAGCAGCCGGTCGTGGCTGACGAGGACCACCGCACCGGGGAACTCGGCGAGCGCGGCCTCCAGTTCCTCGGCCAGTGCCAGGGAGAGGTGGTTCGTCGGTTCGTCGAGCAGCAGCACGTCGAGCGGTTCGCTCACCAGGCGGGCGAGGGCGAGGCGCTGCCGCTGCCCGGCGGAGAGCGCGCCGACGGGTACGTCGAGCCGGTCCCGGGCGAACAGGCCCAGGGACAGCAGCCGTTCGGTGTGCTCCTCGGGCGTCCCGGCGCGGCCGTGGGCGTACGCCTCGAGCACCGTGCGTCCGGCCGGGCCCACGTCGGTCTGCTGCGCGAGCAGGCCGGTCCGGCCGCGCCGTACGACCTGGCCGTGCGTGGGGTCCGCCGTGCCCGCCAGGATGTTCAGCAGGGTGCTCTTGCCCGCCCCGTTGGGTCCGTCGACCAGCAGCCGGTCGCCCGCCCGCAGGGTCAGACCGACCGGCGCGAGCCGCCCGGCGACCTCGACGGCGTCCGCCTCGATCAGCGCGCGCGAGGAGGGCCGGCCGTCCCCCGGCCGCGGGAGCGGGGTGTGCAGGGCGGGGGCGAAGCGCAGCGGTTCGGCCGGGGCGGGCACGGGGGCGGCGAGCAGGCGCGTCAGCCGCTCCTCGGCGTTGCGGACCCGGCTCGCCAGGGACTGCTGGACGCGTCCGGCGGCGCGGTCGTACGCCATCTTGTTGCCGTCCTTCATGGTCCGGCCGGGCGCCACCCGGCGCGCGGTGGTGGCGGCGCTCTCGCGCAGCCGCGCCACCTCGTCCCGCCAGGCGGCATGGGCCTCGGCGCGGCGGCGCCGGTCGGCGGCGCGTTCGGCGAGGTAGCCCGCGTAGCCGTTGCCGTAGCGCACGGCCCGGTGCAGATCGCCGTCGACCTCCAGCAGGTCGGTGGTGACCCGGTCCAGGAACACACGGTCGTGGGAGACGGCCACGGTGGTGCCGCGGCGGGTGCGCAGGTGGTCCTCGAGCCAGGTCAGCGCGGCGTCGTCGAGGTGGTTGGTCGGTTCGTCGAGGAGCAGGACCTCGGGAGCGGCCGCGAGCAGCGCGGCCAGGCGCAGCCGGACCTGTTCGCCGCCGGAGAGGCCGGCCGCGACGCGGTCGCGGGGCAGGTCGATGAGGCCGAGGCCGTGCAGGGCCCGCTCGACGCGGGCGTCGGCCTCGTAGCCGCCGCGCAGTTCGAAGGCGGTGAGCAGGTCGGCGTAGGCGTCGAGGACGGTGGTGTCGCCCTCGGCCATCTGCGCCTCGAGGTGGCGCATCCGCCGTTCCATGGAGCGCAGTTCGCCCAGCGCCCGGTCGATGACCTGCTGGACGGTCAGGTGGGCGGGGAGGGTCTCCTCCTGCGCGAGGTGGCCGATGCCGCCGTCGGCGCGGACGACGACCTGGCCCTGGTCGGGGCGCTCGGCGCCGGCCAGCAGCCGGAGCAGGGTGGACTTGCCGGAGCCGTTCTCGCCGACGATGCCCAGGCGCCCGCCCGGGGGGACGGTGCAGGAGACGGAGTCGAGGACGAGGCGGCCGTTGTAGGACTTGGTGACGTCAAGAGCGGTGAGCTGCGCAGGCATGCGGCTTCTTTCGTGCGGAGGGGGTGGGGGAGGGGGCGGTGCGGGCGGTGTGACGGTCGATGAGCACGGGGGACTCCTTCGAGAGGGTTAACGCGACGGATGTTGCGTTAGAATCGTGCCATGGATACATCGACCCCTGCAAGTGGTCATTTCGAACCACCTGCCGAACCACCTGCCGAACCACCTGCCGAACCACCTGTCGAACCACCTGTCGAACCGTCGGCCGGGCCGCCGAGCGGGGCTCCCGCCCGGCGCCGGACCGGTGGCCGCAGTGCCCGGGTCCGGGCCCAGGTCCTCGACGCGGTGGGCGTGCTGCTCGTCGAGGGCGGGTACGACGCGCTGACCGTGGACGCGGTCGCCGAGCGCGCCGGAGTGCACCGCACCACCGTCTACCGGCGCTGGCGGGACGTGGGCGGACTGCTGGCCGACGTACTGGACGCGGCGGCGGCCGACGACACGTGGACCCCGCCCGACACCGGTTCCCTGGAGGGTGACCTGACCGCGCTGAACCAGGAGGTCTACGACGCCCTGGCCGCCGGTCCGTCGGTGACCGCGGCGCTGATCGCCGCGTCGTTCCGGTCGCCGGAGGCCGCCGGGGCGCTCGCCCGCTTCTGGGCCGACCGGTACGAGCGGTGCGCGGCGGTCGTCTCCCGCGCGGTCGCGCGCGGTGACCTCGACGCCGCCACCGACGCCCACGCGCTGCTGGTCACCGCGACGGCGCCGCTCTACCACCTGCTGCTCCTGCTGCGCGACGACCCCGACCCGGGGCTGCCGCGCCGGGCGGCCGCGGCGGCGGCCGCGGCCGCCCGCGCGGGGGCCTTCGCCGCCCCGGACACGGCACCGGGCGGGGCGGGGCCGTGACGGCCGCACCCCGCCCCGGACACGGGATCAGTGGTCAGGGGCCGGTGGGCAGTGCTCAGGGCGCGCTGACGGCGATCGCCGCCACCGGGCAGGCGCGCGCCGCCTCCCGGACGAGGGCACTGCCCCCGCCGTCCTCCCGCCCCGGCACCAGCGCACTGAGCCCGTCGTCGTCCTGCGTGAACACCTCGGGTGCGGTCAGCGCGCACTGCCCCGCGCCGATGCACCGCTCCCGGTCGATCGCGATCCGTACGGCGTCCCGCGCGTCCGCCGGGCCCCTCGCGCTCACCACGTCACGGGGAGCTCGACCATCCCCTGGATGCTGTCCCCGGGCTTGAACGGGATCTCCTCCGCCGGTGCGGCCAGCCGCAGTCCGGGAAGGCGCGCGAAGAGGGTGCCCAGCGCGATCTCCATCTCGGCGCGGGCCAGGTTCTGCCCCAGGCACTGGTGGATGCCGAAGCCGAACGCCACGTGGTGGCGGGCCGACCGGTGCCAGTCCAGGGTGTCCGGTTCCGGATAGACGTCCTCGTCGCGGTTGATGACGGACGTCGTGAAGACCACCCCGTCGTCCTTGGCGATGACCGTCCCGCCCACCTCGATGTCCTCGGTCGCCACCCGCAGCATCCCGTCGGCGATCGACAGGAAGCGCATCAGCTCCTCGACGGCCGCCGGCATCAGGGACGGGTCCGCCCGCAGCTCGGCCAGCTGTTCCGGATGGCGCAGCAGGGTGAACGTACCGAGCGAGATCATGTTCGCGGTGGTCTCGTGCCCCGCGACCAGCAGGACCAGGGCGACGGCGACCAGTTCCTCGAGGCCGATCTCGCCGGTCTCCAGCCGCTCCGCGATCAGCTCGTCCAGCAGGCCGTCACCCGGTTCCGCACGCTTGCGCTCGATCAGGGATCCCAGGTAGGCGTCCAGGCGCCTGCGCGCGTCGCCGACGTCGGCGGCCTCCGGACCGCGCAGCAGGCGCCGGGACAGTTCCTCGAAGTGGTCGTGGTCCTCGTACGGCACCCCGAGCAGTGCGCAGATCACGGAGGACGGCACGGGCAGGGCGAAGGCGCTGACCAGCTCCGCCCGCGGGCCCTTGGCCACCATGTCGTCGATCAGCCGGTCCACGGTCTCCTGGATGCGGGGGCGCAGGGCGGCCGTCCGTTTCACGGAGAAGCTGGGGATCAGCATGCGGCGCTGGACGTTGTGCTCGGGGTCGTCCAGACCGAGCAGGGCCGTCCGGCGGTTCGTCAGGGCCTTGAAGCGCGGGGAGGCGGCGGGGAACGCCGCGTTCTCCCGGTTGGTGGACAGTCTCTGGTCCGACAGCAGGGCGCGCGCCTCGGCGTGTCCGGTCACCACCCACACCGAGCGGCCGTCGAAGAGGCTGACGCGGGAGAGGGGGCGGGTCTCGCGCAAGGGCTGGTAGGCGGTGGGCGGGTGGTAGGGACAGCTGCGGCTCTGGGGAAAGGCAACGGCTTCTGTCATGAGGCACCTCGAAATGCGATGGTTCCGTCTGCCAAGGCCATTACATGCCCAAGGCATCTATCGTGCACGCACCAGAACCAGCCAAACGCCACAACCTCCTCGTCACGCGACATGCCGGACGCGACATGCCGGACGCGACACGCCGGACGCGGCGCGCCGGGCACGCCGGTGGCCGCGACGCATGATGGCTGGCATGACCGACCCCACCGCCTCCGCCGACGAGGCCGCGGCCGACCGTGTCCTGAAGTCCAAGCACCGCGCCATGTGGGCGCTCGGCGACTACCCGTCCGTGGCGTCGCACGTCATCCCGGGACTGGGGGCCGAGCTCGTCGAGGCCTCCGGCGTGCAGCGCGGGGACCGCGTGCTGGACATCGGCGCCGGCTCGGGGAACGCCGCGATCCCCGCCGCCCTGGCCGGCGCCGACGTCGTGGCCTCCGACCTGACGCCCGAACTGATCGACGTCGGCCGGGAGATCGCCAAGGTGCGCGGCGCCCGGCTCGACTGGCGGGAGGCCGACGCCGAGGCACTGCCGTTCGCGGACGGGGAGTTCGACGTCGTCATGTCCTGCGTCGGGATCATGTTCGCGCCGCACCACCAGCGGGCCGCGGACGAACTCGTCCGCGTCTGCCGCGCCGGCGGCACGATCGGGCTGGCCAACTGGACGCCGCAGGGGTTCATCGGCCGGATGTTCGCCACCATGAAGCCGTACGCGCCGCCGCCCCCGCCCGGCGCCCAGCCGCCGCCGCTGTGGGGCGACGAGGAACACGTCGCCACGCTGCTCGGCGACCGCGTCATCGACATCGACGCGCGCCGGCGGACCGTACGCGTGGAGCGGTTCTCGGGAGCCGAGGACTTCCGCGAGTTCTTCAAGGCCACCTACGGTCCCACCATCGCCGTGTACCGCGCCGTCGCCGACGACCCCGACAAGGTCGCCGCACTGGACCGCGACCTCGCCGACCTCGCGCGCGAGCACATGGCCGCGGACGGCGCCATGGACTGGGAGTACCTGCTGCTCACGGCCCATCGGCGCGGCTGAACCCCCGCCCGGTTCCCGCCCGGTTCCCGCCCGGTTCCGGCCCGGTCCCCGCCCGGCCTCCGCGGCTACGGCGTCAGCAGCCGGTGCAGGCGCAGCGCGAGCTGGTTCTCCAGGGCGCGGCCGGGGGCGTTCCAGTCCCGGCCGAGCAGCAGGGCCACCCGCTCCAGCCGCTGCGCCACCGTGTTGACGTGGACGTGCAGCGCGTCCTTGGCCAGCGACAGGCTGCCGCCCTGGGCGTAGTACGCGTCCAGGGTGCGCAGCAGCTCCGTCCCGCGCGCGGTGTCGTAGTCGATGACCGGGCCCAGGACCCGCGTCACGTAGCCGTGGATGTCCGTCCGGTCGCCGAGCAGCACCCCGACGAAACCGAGGTCGGGCAGGGCGGCGCCCTCGCCGGCCCGGCCCAGGGTGTGCAGCGCCTCCGCGCACCGCACGGCCTCGGCGTACACCGCGGGGATCTGTCCGGGTCCGGCGGCGGGACCGGCCGAGCCGGCCGTGACACGGGCGCCGACCGCCCGCCCCAGGTCCTCGGCGAGCGCGACGGCCAGGGGGCCCGGGTCGGTGCACGGCGCGAGGAGCACGACGTGGCCGCCGTGCGGTCCGGCCAGTCCGCCGAGCGCACGGGCCTGCCGGGCGGCCTCGGTGACCAGCCGGGCGCGGGCGGCGGGATCGCAGCGCAGGACCAGGACGCACGTCGGCCGGCCCAGGTCGACGCCGAGCCGCCGGGCACGCAGCCCGAGCCCGGCGCCGCCCGCGCCGTCGCCGCCTCCGTCCGGCGTGCCGACGGGCGGCGTGCCGACGGGTGGCGTGAGGAGATCGTCGAGGAGCTCGCCCCGTACCCGGTCCTCGGCCTCCGCGACCGACCGGCGCATCAGCAGCAGCAACGCCGTGACCAGACCCGCGCGTTCGAACAGCCGGCGGTCCGCGTCGCCCAGGTCCGCACGGCCGGTCAGCGCCATGGCGCCGAGCAGCTCCGGCCCCGCCAGGACCGCGCAGACCCACACCCCGCCCTCGACGCACACGGCACGCCCGCCGCCGCGCGAGGCGGCGACCGCCTCGGCCGACGGCGGATGGGCGGAGACGTCCTCCCCGGCCCCCGGGCGGCCGCCCCCGTGGGGACCCACCCGGGCCAGCTCCGCGCCGTCGGCGTCGTGCACCACCAGGCGGCCGCCGAGGACCGAGGCGATCTCCCGCGCCACCTCGGCCACCCCGCCGCCGCGCAGGACAAGGTCGGTGAGCCGGTCGTGGGTCTCGGCGGCCCGCGCGATCGCCGAACTGTGCGCGCGGGCCGTACGGTTGGCGGCGTCGAGCTCGGCGAGTGCCGCCCGGGTCTCCTCCAGCCGCCGGGCGCTGTCGATGGCGATCGCCGCGTGGTCGGCGAGGGAGGCCAGCAGCGCGATGGCGTCGGGCGCGAAGTCGCGCGGCGACCGGTCGGCGGCGAACAGCACCCCGATGACCCGGGTGCCCAGGCTCAGGGGAACACCGAGGATCGCGCACAGGCCCTCCTCGTCCACCCCCTTGTCGATGGCCGCCACGTGCCGGAACCGGGTGTCCGTGCGGTAGTCGGTGCTCGCGTACGGGCGGGCGGTCTGCGCGACCAGCCCGCCCAGCCCGTCGCCCATGGCCAGGCGCAGCTGCTGGAACGCGGCCGACACCGACCCCTCCGTGACCCGCATGTACGTGTCCCCGGCCACCGGGTCGTGCAGCGTCAGATAGGCGACGTCGGTGCGCAGCAGCTTGCGGGCGCGCCGGACGATCGCGCGCAGTACGGAGTCCAGGTCGCGCAGGGCCGCGAGGTCGCCGGCGGTGTCGAACAGCGCCTCCAGCTCGGCCTCGCGGCGCCGGTGCTGGCCCAGCGCGCGGTGCACCCCGAGCGCGGCGTCGGTGGCCCTCGCCAGCAGCGCCAGCTCCTCGGCCGGGGCCCCGGCGGCGCGGGCCTCGGCGGCGGGCCGGGCGAACTCCTCGGTGCCGCCGCCCTGGGCGAGCAGGTCGAGCAGCCGCAGCAGCCGCCCGGCCACCGCCGGGTCGGCGCCGCCGCCACCGCCGTACGGGGTGACCACCAGTGTTCTCCTTCGCGACGGGACGGGACCGGACCGGGAGTTCGGGCCCGGTCGCCCACGGGTGCCGCCTCGACGCTAGCCGACGACCCGGACACCGGGAGAGGCGGCGGCGAGGTCCCGCCCCCGGGTCTCGCGGGCGAAGTACACGGTGAGGGTGGTGACCAGCGCGGCGAAGCACAGGTACACGGACACCGGCAGCGAGGAGTCGTAGTCCTTCAGCAGCTCGACGGCGATGATCGGGGCGAGCGCCCCGGCGATGACCGACGCCAGCTGGGAGCCCATGGAGGCGCCCGAGTAGCGGACCTTGGTGTCGAACATCTCCGAGATGAAGGCCGCCTGGGGGCCGTACATCGCCCCGTGCAGCAGCAGTCCCGCGGTGACGGCGAGGGTGATGACCGCGAAGGACCTGGTGTCCAGCAGCGCGAAGAAGACGAAGGCCCACACGGCCATGCCGACCGAGCCGATGAGGGTGACCGTCCGCCGGCCGATCCGGTCGGAGAGGGCGCCCCAGGCCGGGATGGTGACGAAGTGGACGGCGGAGCCGATGAGGACGGCGTTCAGGGCGGTGCTCTTGGGCAGGCCCAGGTGCACGGTGACGTACACGAGGAGGAAGGAGGTGATGACGTAGTAGGAGATGTTCTCGCCGAACCGGGTGCCGATGGCGGTGAGCACCTCGCGCCGGCTGCGGCGCAGCACCTCGACCACGGGCGGCCGTTCCCTCACGCCCTGCGCCGCCTCGGCCTCCGCCTTGGCCCGTGCGGCGAGGAAGACCGGCGACTCCGCCACCGACAGCCGGATCCACAGCCCCACCAGTACCAGCAGCCCGGACAGCAGGAACGGGATCCGCCAGCCCCAGGCCAGGAACGCCGCGTCGGACTGTACGGCCGCCAGCAGCGCCAGCACACCGGTGGCCAGCAGGTTCCCGCCGGGAGCCCCGGCTTGCGGCCACGACGCCCAGAACCCCCGGTGCCGCTCGCCCCCGTGCTCGGCGACGATCAGCACGGCCCCGCCCCACTCCCCGCCGAGCGCGAACCCCTGCACCAGCCGCAGCACGGTCAGCAGCACGGGCGCGCCGACGCCGATCGACTCGTACGTGGGCAGCAGCCCCATCGCGAAGGTCGAACCACCCATCAGCAGCAGGCTGACGACCAGCAGTTTCTTCCGGCCGAGCTTGTCCCCGAAGTGCCCGAAGACCACCCCGCCCAGGGGCCGGGCGAGGAACCCGATGGCATAGGTGACGAACGCGATCAGCGTGCCGACGAGCGGGTCGGCGGTGGGGAAGAAGAGGGTGTTGAAGACGAGCGCGGCGGCGGAGCCGTAGAGGAAGAAGTCGTACCACTCGATGGTGGTCCCGACCAGGCTCGCGGCGACGACGCGCCTGATGGAGCCGGGCGTTGGGGAGGGTGTGGCAGAGGCGGCCATGAGTACCACTTCCGGAGGGTGCGGGGACGTTTCCGTGTCGCCACACCATAGGAACGCCCAGGTCAGCGGCACATGTGGTGCGTCACTACAGTTACCGCGCGGGGAATGTGGAAACCACCCATGCCACGCGGGGACGCGCGCGACGGCGCCTGCGCCTAGGATCGCGGTCATGGCCCTGATCATGAGTGACGTGGACCGGTTCGAGACCGCCAGGCCCCGGCTGGAGGCGATCGCCTACCGGCTGCTCGGTTCGGCGAGCGAGGCGGAGGACGCCGTGCAGGAGACGTTCCTGCGCTGGCAGGCGGCCGACGTCCCGCGCATCGAGGTTCCGGAGGCCTGGCTGACGAAGGTCCTCACCAACCTCTGCCTCAACATGCTCACTTCGGCACGCGCCCGGCGCGAGACGTACGTCGGCCAGTGGCTCCCCGAACCGCTGCTCACCGGGGACCCGATGCTCGGCCCGGCCGACACCGCGGAACAGCGGGAGTCGGTGTCGTACGCCGTCCTCGTCCTGCTGGAGCGCCTCTCGCCGGGCGAGCGGGCGGTGTACGTGCTGCGCGAGGCCTTCGACTACCCGCACCGCGAGATCGCCGGGATCCTGGACATCACCGAGGCGGCCAGCCAGCAGACCTACCACCGGGCCAAGAAGCACATCGCGGACGGCAGGGCGCGCACCGAGATCGACGAGGCCGCCGCGCGCAGGATCGTCGAGGAGTTCCTGGCCGCGGCCACCAGCGGCCGTACCGAACCCCTCGTACGCCTGCTCACCGAGAACGCGATCGCGGTCGGCGACGGCGGCGGGAAGGTTCCGGCCCGCGCGAAGGCGTTCGAGGGCGCGCTCGCGGTCGCCACGTTCCTGCGCGGCCTGTTCAAGCCCGGCAAGGCCAAGCGGGCCCTGGTCGGCGGTGTGCCCGAGGTGTACGCCACGACCGCCAACGGCGGGCCCGCCTTCGTGGCGGTCGTGGACGGCCGGGTCGTCACCATCACCTGCCTGGAGGTCACCGAGGAGGGCATCGTCGCGATCCGCAGCCAGGTCAACCCGGACAAGCTCGTCCGCGCGACCGAGCTGTGGGCCCGTGCGGACCACGGGGAGGGGCCGCTCCACACCCTCTGAGGGGGTGTGACGCAGGTCACTTTCCGATCCTGTCAGGAATCGCGGGGCTGCCCGGTTCAAGGGGCGAGACCACGCCGGACACCGGCAGCCCCGCCCAGACAGGAGCAGGCACATGGAGCACCGCATCGTCGTCCTCGGAGCCGGCTACACCGGCGCCGCCGCCGCCGGCCGCCTCGCCAAGCGGCTCCACCAGGAGGACGTCAGCATCACCCTGGTCAACCCCGAGCCCGACTTCGTCGAGCGCGTCCGGCTGCACCAGCTCGCCGCCGGCCAGGACCTCAGCCCCCGGCCGTTCGCCGAGATGTTCGCGGGGACCGGGGTGGTCCTGGAGATCGCGAAGGTCACCGCCGTGGACGCGGACCGCAGGACGGTCACGGTCACGGCCGCGAACGGCTCCGGGCACAAGGAGCTGGCGTACGACACGCTGGTCTACGCCCTCGGCAGCGGCTGGAACCCCGGAGACGTCACCGGGACCGCCGAACACGCCCACGAGGTCTCCAGCCGCCCCGGCGCCCTGCGCCTGCGCGACCGCCTGGCCGCCCTGCACGCCGGCCGGCCCGTGGTCGTGGTCGGCGGCGGCCTGACCGGCCTGGAGGCCGCCACCGAGATCGCCGAGGCCCGCCCGGACCTCGACGTCGCCCTGGCCATCCGCGGCGCCCTCGGCGACTGGCTCTCCGAGAAGGGCCGCACGCACCTGCGCAAGGTGGTGGACGGGCTCGGCATCACCGTCCACGAACACGCCGCGGTCGACGCGGTGGAGGCGGACGCCGTCACCACCGCCGACGGCCGGACCATCCCCTCCGCGGCCACGGTCTGGACCACCGGCTTCGCCGTCCACCCGATCGCGGCGGCCAGCACCCTGGAGCTCGGCGACCGCGGCCGGATCGTCGTCGACAGCACGATGCGCTCGGTCTCCCACCCCGACGTGTACGCCGTGGGCGACGCGGCGGTGGCGACCGGCCCCGGCGACAAGCCGCTGCGCATGTCCTGCGCCTCGGGCGTCCCCATGGCCTGGCAGGCCGCCGACGCCATCGCGGCCCGGCTCGCCGGTGTCAAGGTCCCCCGCGTTCCCATCCGCTACTTCCAGCAGTGCGTCTCGCTCGGCCGCAAGGAGGGCCTGATCCAGTTCGTCACGGCCGACGACCGGTCGGTCGAGCGGGCCCTGACGGGCCGTGTGGCCGCCGTGTACAAGGAACTGATCTGCAAGGGCGCGGCCTGGGGCGTCGCCAACCCGACGCTGGGCATGCCGTCCCGGCGCCGGCGGGCCGTACTGCAGGGGGCCGGCGCCCGCGCGCGGGTGGAGGTGGCGTCCTGACCCCTACGCCGCGTCCGCCGCGGTGATCAGCAGGTCGAGGAGGGCGAGGAGGGCGTCGCGTACGTCGGCACGGGCCCGGGCGTCGAGCAGGAGGACGGGCGTGGCCGGGTCCCGCAGGTGCAGGGCGGCGGCGATCTCCTCGGCGGTGTAGGGCTGTTCGCCGTGGAAGCAGTTCGCGCCCACCACGAACGGCAGCCCGCGGCTCTCGAAGAAGTCGATGGCCGGGAAACTGCGGTCCAGGCGCCGCGTGTCGACCAGGACGAGCGCACCGAGGGCGCCGGCCAGCAGGTCGTCCCACATGAACCAGAAGCGCTCCTGGCCCGGAGTGCCGAAGAGGTAGAGGACGACCTCGGCGTCGGTGAGGGTGAGCCGGCCGAAGTCCATCGCCACGGTGGTGAGCGCCTTGGACTCGATGCCGTCGAGGTCGTCGACGCCCACTCCGGCCGCGGTCAGCCGCTCCTCCGTACGCAGCGGTTCGATCTCGGAGATCGTTTCGACCAGGGTCGTCTTGCCGACGCCGAAGCCTCCCGCGATGAGGATCTTGACAGGCGACGCCTGTCCGGCAGGAGCGGCGGCAGACGGGTCGTATCCATCATATCCGGGCAAGGTTGTCCCTGATTCTCATGAGCATGTGGACGTTGGTGGTCTCCGCCCCCTGCAGGGGCGGCCGGTGGTGGATCAGCCCGCGGTCCGCGAGTTCGCCGAGCAGCAGCGTCATCGGGGTGAGCCGGATCCGCATCCGCGCCGCGATCTCGGCGACCGCCAGCCCGCCCGGGCGGGCGCACATGGCGAGGACGGCCTGCCATTCGGTGGGCAGCGCGCCCTGGGCCTCCGCGCCGACGGCCGCCGTGATCGTGGTGTCCATGGTGAGAACCGTGTGCGGTGCGGCGGTCCGGCCGTCCGTCAGCGCGTACAACCGGGTACGCCGGCCGCCGCGCTGCGGCGCCTCGGGTCCGAGCCCTGCGGACTCGGACCCTGCGGACTCGGACCCTGTGGGCTCGGAGTGACCGGGCTCCGGCATCTCGGGTTCCGGCATCTCGGGCTCGGGCATTACGGCGTCGGCGCCTGGGTACGCTCGGGCGTACCCAGCCATTCGCCGAGCGCCTGCGCGGTCCGTACGGCCTCGCCGCCCAGCTCGCCGAGGCGGGCCTTGCGGGAGGTCACCACGAGGAGGGTGCTGCCCTCCCCGCACCCGACGACGCAGAGATAGCGGTCGTCCATCTCGACCAGCTGGCGGATCACGCGGCCGCCGTCCACCTCCCGGGACATCGCCTTCATCGTGGCGGCGATCCCGGAGGCCGCGGCCGCCATGCGCTCCGACTGGTCCCGGTCGAGGAGGTAGGCGGTCAGCGGGATCCCGTCGTTGGAGAGGAGCACCGCTCCCTGGATGCCGGCGATCCGGCTCAGATGGTTGTCCAGGACGCTGAAGATCGCGTCGTTCGACGCCGCGGTGCTGGAGGTCGGGGAGTTGGGGGTCGTCGTCATCGCTGGTCCTGTTCCTGTCTGAGCTCGGCTTCCACCTTCTGCGTCCCCTCTTCGTAGTCCGCCCAGGCGTCGGCGACCTCTTCGGGGGTGTCCGTGCCGGGGCCCGGCTCCGGCTCGGGTGCTCGCGGTGCGCGCAACTGCCTGGTCATGTGCGTCTGCGGGACGCGTTCCGGCAGCGCCGGGCGGGTCCCGCCGGCCCCGGCCCCTGCCGTGGTCGCGGTCGCGGTCGCGGGCCGCGGCGCGGGCGTGCGCTGCGCCAACGCGGGTGCGGGGGACGGCTCCGGCCGCTCGGTGCCGGCCGGGTGCGGTACCCGCTCGGGCGCGGCCCGCCGTACGGGGACGGGGGCGGGCGCGGGTGCGGCGGACTCGCGGGCGGGGGACGGGGCCGGAGCGGCCGTCCGCGCCAGCAGGTCGCCCGGCAGTACGACGACCGCCGAGGTGCCCCCGTACACCGAACGCCGCAGCGTGACCGTGGCCCCCAACTGGTCGGCCAGGTGGCCGACCACGAAGAGGCCCAGCCGGTGGGCGTTCTCGGCGAGTTCGGAGTAGGGCGGCGCCGTGTGCAGGCGCCGGTTCATCTCCTCGTAGCCGGCCTCGCCCACGCGCGGCCCGCGGTCCTCGATCTCCACGGACAGCCCGTCCGGGAGCAGTTCGGCCCGGATGACCACCTTCGACCTCGGCGGGGAGAACCGGGTGGCGTTGTCCAGCAGCTCCGCCAGCAGGTGGCTGATCTGGCTGATGACGCTCGGTTCGACGCTCGCCTCGTCGAGCGCGTGCCGTTCGATCCGCCGGAAGTCCTCGACCTCCGCCGCCGCCTCGCGCAGCAGGTCGGCGACCCGCATCGGCTCGGTGTGCGGGTCGGGGATCTCGCCGCCCGACAGGATGAGCAGGTTCTCGACCTGCCGCCGCATGCCGACGGTCAGCTGGTCGGACCGCATCAACTCGGCGAGCAGCGCCTCGTCGTGCCCGAAGGTGTCCTGGATATCCTCGGTGAGGCTCAGCTGGCGGCTGACCAGGTTCCCGGTGCGCGAGGCGATGCCGGAGGCGAACATGCCGAAGCCGTGCCGTTCGGCCGCGAGCTGCCGGTGGCCGTCGACGGACACCGCGACGACGCGGGCGAACGCGTCACTGACCTGCCCGACCTCGTCCCGGTCCCCGCTCACCGCCGGCAGGGCGTCGTCATCGACGCTCTGGCCGCGGTGCAGCCGGGCGACGACGTCCGGCAGTGTCTCCTCGGCGATGGCCACGGTGCGCTCGTGCAGGCGCCGCAGCCGGCGCAGCACCGAACGGGTGGTGACCACGACGACGGCGATGACCAGCAACAGCGCGCCGGAGCTGCCGCCGACCAGCCAGAAGACGTCGCTCTCCAGCTCGGCGGCCTTCCTGTCGGCCTGCGCCAGCAGGTCGCGCGAGCGCTGGGCGCTGAGTTCGGCCAGTTGCGCCGAGAACGCCTGGTGCGCGGCCGGCCAGTCCGCGACGTCCGCCGGCAGTTTCATCCCGGAATCGGTGATCTTGTGCTGGGCGATGACCGCGTTCTCGACGCGGAGTTTCACCTTCCAGGCGTCCGAGGCGGTGATGCGCTCGTACGTCTGCTTGTCCTCGGGCGGCAGGTACGGCACGACCCACGTGTCGTACAGGTGCCGGTGCGCCCCGGCGTCGTTCAGGAACTCGCCGAAAGCGGCGGGCGTCAGCTCCCTGGACGGACCGGCCAGCGTGAGGATCGTGTCCTGGCGGGCCAGCATCTCGGAGGCGGAGAGCATCGCGATGACCGGGCGGCTCGCCTGCTGGAGCCCGGCGTCCTCGGCGTGGCCGAAAGCCCCCTGGTAGAGGCCGGTGATGCCGTCGATGACCTCGTCGTAGTACGCCATCGCCTGCGCGGCCACGCCGCTGCGCGCGTCCGCGCGCGAGCGGTGGGAGGTCAGCTGGTCGAGGCGGGTCTTGACGTCCTGGAGGTGTTCCGCGGTCCGCCCGGACTCCGGACTGCCGTCGGCGTCCGCCGAGAGCCGGCGGAATTCGGCCACGGCCTTGTCGGTGGCCGCCCTGCGCTCGCGCAGGTCGGCGTCGCGGACGGGGGCGCCCGCCCACCGTGCGGCGGTCATCTTCCGTTCGGCCTGCAGCTCGGCCATGAGCCGGAACAGCGGCTCACCGATCCGCTTGCTGGCGGCCAGGTCGTCGCGCAGGTGGTCGGCCTGTACCAGCAGCCGTTCGGCGGTCACCGCCACCTGGGTGCCCATGGCCACGGTGGGGACGACCGCGAGCCATATGAGCATCGTACGCAGGCGCACAGTGCGCCGTCTTCGGGCCTTCGACGGCCCTGGGGTGCCTTCGGATATGGGAGACATCGGTCCTCGGGATGCGTCGGGGCGGGATCGCGCGAGCGACAGGCGCCGATCATAACCAGCCACAAAGCCCGCATACAGCCGCACCCGACGACTCGGATTCCCACAAGGGCCTCCACGCCGCCCGTCGCACGGCGTCAACCGGATCGCGGCACTCCGTGTTCGTGCGTGTCGAACGCACAACTGCCCATCGGGGCCGGGTCCGTCACCTCGGCCGGACACAAGTAGCATCACGTGTTCCGCATCCGCACCATGGCTCTGGAGTCCCCCCATGAACCACACCTCCGGCTTCCCCCTCTCCCGCCGCGGCCTCATACGCGCCGGCGCCGGCGCCTCGCTCGCGGCGCTCGGGCTCGGCGTCGGTGCGCCGTCCGCCTCCGCCGCCGTGGCCGCCACCAAGCGGTTCGATCTCACGCAGCCGTCGCACGACCTGTTCCGGTCCAAGGACACGCACGGCGCGCGGGTCCAGCAGAGTTTCGCCTTCGACTGGGAGAACAAGTTCCTGTTCGTGGCGACCAAGCGGAGCGGAAGCTCCGAGGCCGACGGCGACCTGTGCATCAACAAGATGGACTTCGACGGAAACTACATTTCGTACATGCACCTCGACGGCTTCGGCCACGGGGTCGCCTTCGCCGCGCTGCCGAGCGGTTCCGGCACCGAGCTGTGGATCGAGTGCGCCGCGAACACCAAGGGGTACGGCACCGCGCTGGCGCCCATCACGTACAAGGCCAACACCACCCTGGCCTCTCCGGCCGCCTCGGCCGCCTACCGGCCGATCTCCGGGGCCACCGAGTACACGTGTTCCGTCGACCCCGTCTACCAGCGCATGATCGTGCGGTATCACACCAGCGCCGGGAAGCGCATCGCCGTGTACCCCCTCTCCGCCTTCCAGACGAGGGACTTCGGCTCGCCGCTGGTCGACTTCGCGCAGCCGGCGATCCCCGGAACTCCCCAGGGCTACACCCTCTACGGCTCGTACATGTACTACCTGACCGGCGATGCCTACCCCGAGCCCGGCACCCCCGTGGGTGACGGCAACTCCTACCTCACCAGCATCGACATCAACACGGGCACCGTGAAGCAGGGGCCGGTCCTCACCAAGGCCGGATCCACGCTGCACCACCGCGAGCCCGAGGGCCTGGCGGTCTACCGCACCGACGCGGGCGAGGCCCGCCTCTTCCTCGGCTTCGCGACCGGTGTGGAGGGCGACCGGCGCTCCAGCATCTTCTACAAGAACGCGCTGGTCTGAGCCGTCCCGCTGCCCGGCGGCCGGTCATCGGCCGTCGGGCGCCGGCCGCCCCGGCGCGCGGCCTTCCTGACCATCCAGAAGACGAGACGGTCCGGTTCGCGGTAGGCTGTTCCCATGTACGTGCACTACTTCTTCCTCTGATTCCCGGTACGCCGGACGGACGCGGCCCTCGCGGAGCCGCCCGTCAGGCGTTCCCCGCGTCAGGAAGAAGGCCCACGTACCCCGAGGAATCCCATGCGTCCCAGCGCCACCGTTCCCGTCTCCCAGCTGGCCCTCAGCGGCGTCGGCAAGGCCTACGGCGACCGCGTCGTGCTCGACCAGGTCTCCCTCACCCTGCGGCCCGGCGAGAAGGCCGCCGTCATCGGCGAGAACGGCTCCGGCAAGTCGACCCTCCTGCGGCTGATCGCCGGAGCCGAGCAGCCCGACCACGGGCAGGTCACCGTCTCCTTCCCCGGCGGCGTCGGCCACCTCGCGCAGACCCTCGACCTCGGGCCGCGGTGCACGGTCCGGGACGCCGTCGACGCCGCACTGCACGAGCTGCGCGCCCTCGAGGCGCGCATCCGGGCCGCCGAGGCCGCGCTCGCCGGCGCCGGGCCCGCGGAGCTCGACGCGTACGGCGACCTGATCGGCGAGTTCGAGGCCCGCGAGGGATACACGGCCGACGCCCGCACCGAAGCGGCCCGGCACGCGCTCGGTATCGGGCACATCGGCATGGAGCGGACCCTCGGCTCGCTCTCCGGCGGCGAGCAGTCCCGGCTCGCCCTGGCCTGCGTGCTGGGCGCGGCCCCGGAACTCCTGCTGCTGGACGAGCCGACCAACCACCTCGACGAGCCCGCCGTGACCTGGCTGGCCGAGCGGCTGCGCGCGCACCGCGGCACGCTGGTCGTGGTCACGCACGACCGGGCGTTCCTGGAGGCCGTGGCCACGACCGTACTGGAGGTGGACGGCGATCTGCGGACCGTCAAGCGGTACGGGGACGGCTGGGCCGGCTACCGCGCCGCCCGGGCCGCCGCCCGCCGGGGCCGGGAGCAGCGCCACCAGGAGTACCTCGACACGCTCGACCGTACCCGGCGCCTCGTCGATGCCGCCGGGCAGCGGCTGGCCGGCACCGGCAAGGACCCGCACCAGGGCTTCGGCAAGCACCGGCGCTCGCACGACGCCAAGCTGTCCGGGCAGGTCAGGGCGGCCCGGCGGCAACTGGACCACCTGCTGCGGGAACCGGTGCCCGCGCCACCGGAGCCGCTGCGGTTCGCCGCGCGGATCGAAGGGGACGGCGCCGCCGCCCTGCCCGAGGACACGCCGTACGTGGCCGAACTGGCCGGGATCGCGGTCGACGGCCGGCTGTCGCTGCCGGAACTCGCGATCCGGCCGGGGGCGCGACTGCTGGTGTCGGGCCCGAACGGGGCCGGGAAGTCGACCCTGTTGCGGGTCCTGGCCGGCGACATCACGCCGGACCGCGGAACGGTGCGGCGCCACACCTCCGTGGGCTACCTCCCGCAGGAGATCGCCTTCGACCCCGCCCGGCACCCGCTGCTGCACGGCTTCGCGGCGGGGCGCCCCGGAGACCCCGAGGAGTACGCGGAGGAACTCCTCGCCCTCGGACTGTTCCGCGCGGAGGACCTGCACGTGCCCGTCGCCGCCCTGTCGGCGGGCCAGCGCCGCCGGCTGGAGCTGGCCAGGCTCGTGACGCGTCCGGCGGGCCTGCTGGTCCTGGACGAGCCGACCAACCACGTGTCGCCGACGCTGGTCGAGGAACTGGAGGAGGCGCTGGCCGCGTTCACGGGTGCGGTGGTCGCCGTCTCGCACGACCGCCGCTTCCGCTCCGCCTTCACCGGCCCCGGGCTGGAACTGCGCGCGGGCTCGCCGGTCGAGGGCTCGGTACGGCGAGCCTAGGCCTGACCGCCTGTCCCGTCTTCCTCAACCCCTCACGTTTCAAGGCCAGTTGTTCACGGGCAATTGGCCGGAGCGTGTGTCGATGGTCAACCGGGCGATGGATGCTGCGGCCCGGGCGGGACGGATGCGTGCTGGGGGGCATGGGTGACTGTCGTGCAGAGAGCCTCGGGGGAGAGGCCGTTCGTCGAGGAGCCTCGGCTGACCGTGCGGAGCCGGTCGTCCGGCTCGTGGTCGCGGCGGCTGCTGCTGTTCTTCCTGCCCGCACTGGCCACCGTCCTGACGGGGCTCACCACGCTGGCCGTGTCCGGCAATCTGCTGCTGCCCTTCGAACGCGTCACCGTCCTCGAGGGGAAGATGGCCTCCAAACGGGACTTCTTCGAGGACGGGGAGGTCCGGCGGATCCTGATGGGGCACGGCATCCAGGTCCACATCACCAGCTCGGGCTCGCGCGAGGTCGCCCTGCGCGACCTCGACGCCTTCGACTTCGTCTTCCCCTCGGGCCAGCCGGCCGGCGATCTGATCACCGGCGTGCGCGCGGCGTCCGGCCAGTACGCCAAGGTGCACCGCCCGTTCGTGAGCCCCATCGTGCTCGCGACGTACCGGGAGTACGCCGAGACGCTGCGCGACGCCGGCATCGCCACCCCGCTGCCCTCGGCGGGCGCGGACCGGCCGCTCTACTACTCGCTGGACATGGGCAGGTTCCTCGGCGCCATCGACGGGGCGCGGCGCTGGAACGACCTCGGCATCCAGCGCCACGGGATCGCCAACGCCAACCGGATCGTCGCCCAGAGCCCCGACGTGTGCGGCTCCAACTCGGCCGGGACCTATCTGGCACTGGTCTCCTTCACCTGGCGCGGCAACGGTCCCGACGTGCCCGGCACGGACGAGGAGGCGAGCAGCCGGGCACGGTCCGTCAAGCACCTCATGGAGCAGGGCCTGCCGGCCGCCGACGTGTTCAGGACGTACGTCTCCCCGGAGGGCAAGGGGATCGCCCCGGTGGTCGTGGCGTACGAGCACCAGTACCTCACCCATCAGGTCCGCCACCGCGCCGAATCCGGCCGGCTCGACGAGGAGCGGGTGCTGCTCTACCCCTCCACCCAGTTCGTCACACAGCCCCAGTTCATCGCCCTCAACGACAAGGGCGAGCGGCTGCGCGAGCTCATGGCCGACGACCCGGATCTGCGCCGGCGCGCCATGGAGCTGGGCTTCAGGATCCTGGATCCGGCCGGCGAGGTCGCCGGCGACCAGCTGTCGACGTTCCTGAGGGAGCGGAACGTCCCGGTGCCGGCCCTGGAGAGCGACAACACCCGCTCGCCCATGCCCCGGATCCGCTACCTGGAGCGGATGATCTCCATCGTCGGCGACTGCCCGCCCGCCCCGCTTCCCGACGGGGCGCCATGAGGGCCCCCGGCACGCCGCGCGGGCGCCGCCGCCGGAGGCTGGCCGCGCTCACCCTGGCATGCCTGAGCGTGCTGGCCACGCTCGGCGGCTGCACCGGGACCCGCGCCGAACCGGTCACCCTGCGGGTGCTCGCCGCCTCCGAACTCGCCGACATGCAACCCCTGTTCGACGATCTGCGGCGCGAGACCGGCATCACGCTGACGATGGAGTACCAGGGCACTGTCGAGGCCACCGCCTCCCTGGCCACCGGCCACTACCGGCACGACCTCGCCTGGCTCTCCTCCTCCCGCCCCTTCCAGCTCCTGTGGAAGGCGGGCGGACGCCGGGCGGACGTACCGCCGGCGACGAGCACCATGAGCTCGCCCGTCGCCGTCGGCCTGAAGCCCGAGGTGGCGAAGCGGCTGCGCGGGGCGACCCCCGACGGGCAGCTGTCGTGGGCGGACCTCGCGGACGCCGCGGCGGCCGGCACCCTGAAGTACGCCATGGCCGACCCCCGCCGCGCCAACAGCGGCCTCGCCGCGCTCGTCGGCGTGGCGACCGCGGCCGCGGGGACCGGCGGCGCGCTGCGCCCCGAGGACGTCTCCTGCGACCGGCTGCGCGGCTTCTTCGCCGGGCACGCGCTGACCGAGGACTCCTCCGGCCGCCTCGTCGACGCGTACGCACGCGGCGAGGACGGACTCGACGGGCTGATCACGTACGAGTCCGAGCTGCTGGCCCTCGGCCGCGCGGGCACCCTGCGCACTCCGCTGGAGGTCGTGTACCCGAAGGACGGCATCGTGCTGTCCGACTATCCGCTGATGCTGCTGGATCCGGCCAAGCGTGCCGCGTACGACCGCCTGACGGCCTGGCTGCGGAGCGAGCCGGTCCAGCGCAAGATCATGGAACGCACGCTGCGCCGCCCCGTCGACCCCGGACTCGCCCGCGTGCCCGGCCTGCGCGCCCCGCTCGGCAACGCGCTGTACTTCCCGGACCGTCAGGCGGTCGTCGACCGGCTGCTGGCCGACTACGCCGACGCCCGCGCCGGCCGCCCGGTGCGGGTGATCTTCCTGCTCGACTTCTCCACGTCCATGCGCGGCGAGCGGATCGCGAACCTGCGCGCCACCATGGACGGGCTCGGCGGCACCGACGGCTCGCGCTCGGGCAAGTTCACCCGGTTCCACCAGGGCGAGACCCTCACGGTGGTGCGCTTCGGCGGCCGCGTCCTGGACGAGCGGAGCGTGACGTACACGGGGGCGCCCGATCTGGAGCGGCTGCGCGGCACGCTCGCCGACGACACCTTCGACGCGGGCACCGCCGTGTGGTCGGCCCTCGACCACGGTTACCGGATCGCGGCCGACGCGGTGGCCGCGGATCCCGGACAGCGCGTGTCCATCGTGCTCATGACGGACGGTGAGAACAACGCGGGGCTGAGCCTGGACACGTTCCTCGCCCGGTACGCGGCGCTGCCGGCGGCCGCCCGCGCGGTCCGCACGTACACCGTCCGGTACGGCGAGGCCGATCCGAGGGAGCTCGACCGGGCCGCCCGGGCCACCGGCGGGCACATGGCCGACGCCACAGGACAGTCCCTTCCCAACGCCTTCAAGGAGATCCGTGGGTGTCGTGAGTGAAGCGTGGTGGGCCGTGTGGTGGCCCTGGATGCTGCTGTGGCTGGTCACCGGGGCGGGCCTCGTGGCGCTCCTGGCGGTGGCGGTGCTGTGGCTGGTCCGCGCCCGGCGGGCGGCCGCCCGGGACTTCACGGACGGCATCTGCTTCTACCTGCACGACAAGACGGTCATGGACCACTACCAGATGCGCGGGTACACGGCCGCCCTGCGCAAGGAGGTCGAACAGCGCACCAGCGACAGCAAGGACGGGACCGTCCGCGCGAAGGTCTTCGGCGTCGGCGCGGACGGCGGCCGCAAGGAGAACACCGAGATCGTCAGCCGCTACATGGAGGTCGCGGAGCCGATCTCGGTGATCGGCCTGATCATGAAGGTGCTGGAGGAGAAGCGCGTCATCGTGCACGTCGACCTCCCGAGCCGGACCGTCACCCGCGGCCCCGCCCTGCTGCGGACGGCCGCCGGCGCGCCGGGCCCCGTTCGGCTGCGCGACGTCGACGGCTTCGTCCTGATCCGGGGCCGGTTCCGTACGGCCGGCGACCGTACGGCCGGCGACCGTGAGGAGGGCGACCGTGAGGAGGGCGCCGCCTCCACCGTGTTCCTCGCTCCGTACGGGGATCCGGCCGACCCGACCCAGGGGCCCCGGGTCCGGATCACCTGCGCCACGGAGGGCCTGCGCAACCAGGTTCCCCGCGGCACCTTCTCGGCCCGCTGTCTGGGCAAGGTGCAGGAATGGAACCCGGACGACGGGGTCCTGGAGGTCGAGGCGATGGCCGTCTTCCGTTAGTCAGGGATCAGCCGGTGCAGGTGATGGAGAAGGGGACCGGGTTGGAGGTGGTGCGGGTGGGGCTCTGGAGTTCCACGGCCATTCCGGTGGTCAGGGTGCCGGTCTTCGCCCAGGTCGTCAGCCGCACGGTGTCGTGCCCCGTGGGGTTGGCCTTGTCCCCGATCGACATGGTGCGCCAGTGCGGGTCCACCACCGAGCCGTCACCGGACACCCAGCGGTAGGAGATCAGGGTCGGCTCGGGCGCGGTGAACGTCGCCGTGAACGCGGGCGCCCGCCCCTCGGGGGTCGGGCAGGTGCCGGTGTAGGTCGTGTTCGCGCCGGCCACCGAGACCCGTACGCCCGGGCCGGGGCCGGGGTCGTCGCCGTCGCGGGTGACGGCGTGGACCACCGCGGCGGCGGTCAGGACGCAGGCGGCCGCGCCGGCGGCGACGAGGGCCGTCGTACGGCGCCTGCGGCGCGGTGCGACGGGCGCGGCGACCCCGGCGGGCGCGGTGGGGGCGGCCTGCGCGGTGTGCGTGGCCTGCGTGGTGTGCACGGTGTGCGTGTCCGGTGCGTCAGCCGTCGCGGGTGCGTCGGGCGCCGTGGGGGTGGCGGGCGCGGGCAGGGTGGGCGTCGCGGCCACCGGCGTCGGTCCCGTGGCGGGCGTCGCCGCCGTGTCGGGCCGCGAGGGCTCCGCGAGCCGCGCGGGCTCCGGCAGGACGCGGGCCGCGGTGGTGGTGGCGTCCGGCTCGTGGGCGATCTCCCGCAGGGCCGCGGCGACTTCGGCGGCGGGGGTCCGCCGCGCGGGCTCCTTGCGGAGCAGCCCGGCGATGACCGGGGCGAGCGGCCCGACCCGGGTCGGTTCCGGCGGTTCCTCGTCCACCACGGCCCGCAGCGTGCTCAGCGCGGTGTCCTGGCGGAACGGGGAGATGCCCTCGACGGCCGCGTACAGCATCACGCCGAGGGACCACAGGTCCGACGCGGGGCCCGAGGGGCGGCCCAGCGCCCGCTCCGGCGGCAGGTACTCGGGGGAGCCGACCACCTCGCCGGTCATGGTCAGGGCCGTGCTGCCCTCGACCGTCGCGATGCCGAAGTCGCTGAGCACCACCCGCCCGTCCTCGGCGAGCAGCACGTTCGCCGGCTTCACGTCCCGGTGCTCCACGCCGACGGCGTGGGCGGAGCGCAGCGCGCCCAGCACCTCGGCGCCGATGTGCGCCGCGTGCCGCGGGGTGAGCGGGCCCTCGGCGCGCAGCAGATCGGCCAGCGACCGGCCGCGGACCAGCTCCATCACGATCCAGGGCCGGCCCTCCTCCAGGACCACGTCGTGGACCGTCACCACGTTGCGGTCGGGTATCCGGGCCGCCGCCCACGCCTCGCGCTCCAGCCGGCTGTACATCCGCGCGATGTCGTCGGCCCGCAGGCCGGCCGGGGCCCGTACCTCCTTGACCGCGACCTCCCGGTGCAGGGTCTCGTCGCGCGCCCGCCACACGGTACCCATCCCGCCCTCGCCGAGCCGGGACAGCAGCCGGTAGCGGCCCGCGATCAGCCGCTCCCCGCCCGCCGCACCCGGCGTGGCCGCGGTGGCGGCCGCGGTCGTCCCGACGGTGGCGGCCGTCTCCGTGCCCGGTGCGGTCGCCGCGCCGGTGGCCGCGAGCGCGGCCTCCGTCACGGTCTCGGATTCCTCGTTGTGCATGGGGGCGGTTCTCCTCTGGATCGTCGGCCGACGCGTACATCACGTGCCGGCCGGACACCCGGTTCAACGGTGCTCACGGAATTCCAAGAAAAGGTTGAACCGAACACGTTCGCGATGACGTGTTGCTCTCGTACGGGCAGTCAGCCGCATCGCAATCGAGGAGTGTCGAGTGTCGTCGGTCATCGTGGGGCGCACGGGTCCCTTCACCGGGCAGAGCGTGATTCTGGGCGATGAGCCCCTCAGTTTCGGGCGCAAGAGCGACAACGGCGTCGTCATCGTCAGCCCCAGCGCCTCCCGGCTGCACGCCGAGATCCTCGCGGAGGACGCCGGGTTCGTCCTCTACGACCGGGACAGCCGCAACGGCACGTTCGTCAACGAGCAGCGCGTCACCCGGCACGTGCTCCGCCCGAACGACTGCATCCGCATCGGTGATGAAACCTTCCTCTACGAGGGCCAGGACGCCATGGAGACGGTCATGGACCTCTCCCTCCTGGACGTCCCCCGGGCGCCCGCCGCGGACCCCGGCACGCTGCGCGTCACCGTCACGGGCGGCGGCCCGGTGGGCCTGGCCTTCGCCCTGGCGCTCGACGAGCTGCTGCCCGGCCGGACCGCCGTCACCGTCTACGACGGACGCTGGACCAGGAAGGGCGCCGCGGTCGTCTGGAAGGACGAGACCCAGGGCAACTTCCGCCGCCAGCAGGTGGTGACCGTCCAGAGCAGGCAGTACCTCGCCCTGTCCGAGGAGGTGCTCGGCGCACTGTTCGGCGACGAGGCGGCGTACTCCGAGATGTGGCCGGTCGGACCGGACTCGGTCGACGGCCGCCCGCCGCGCAACATCCGGATCGCCCATATCGAGGACCGGCTCCTCGACCTGGCGAACCGGCGGCCGGCGATCCGCCTCGTCCCCCGCCGGTTCGACGTGGCGGACCAGCAGAGCCGGCTCACCCAGGAACACGTCCTGGTCGTCTGCGAGGGCGGCCGCTCCCGCACCCGCGAGCACTACGCCGACCGCTTCGGCGCCGCCGACGCCTCGATCTACTCCCTCGACGGCGAGCACCTCCAGGACATCGTCCTGGGCCTGCGGGTCAAGTCGAAGCTGCCGGACCCGATGAGCGTGCTGCTCACCGTGTCGCAGAACCGTTTCCTCCTGAACTCGCTGCGCGGCGAGGGCTTCCTGAACATGCGGCTCACCCGGGAGGAGGCCAAGAGCGTCATCGGCATCGACCCGGTCCGCCAGGTCTTCGAGGAGTGCATCGCCGCCCGCCCGTGCCTGATGAGCCGCCAGGAGGAGGACAACGAGTTCCGCTGCCCCACCCACGGCACCCTCTTCCTGCCCGCCCTGCTGCGCAGTTCGCCGCTGTGGAAGGAGATCCGGCAGGGCCTCGGCCTGTTCGGGGTGGCCGAGGACGACCTGTCCGCGATCACCTCGTTCCGGCTGGACATGGTCCAGCGCCCGCGGTTCACCGCGCAGCTGCACCGGCCGACCGCGACCACCCCCGGTACCTACGGCTTCCTGCTGGGCGACGCGGCCAACGCCATCCACTTCTGGCCGGGCCGGGGCCTCAACAGCGGCCTCGCCTCCGCCACGTCGCTGGCCCGCTCGCTCAGCCGGTCCTGGCAGGGCAGGCCGCTGCGGGACGCCGACTTCATCCGGCACGAAGCGGCGATGTCCATGCTCCAGTACCGGCACAAGAGCCGGGCCTGGAACGCCATGGTGACCACCGACGAGCAGGGCGTCACCCGCGCCATCAAGGACATCATCGCGCGCAGCACGGAAGCGGCACGTGGTGCCGCCGCGGCCGGCCGCGGCGCCGGTGCGGGTGCGGGTGCGGGTGCAGCCAAGGGTGCCGACGGCGCGGACGGCGGCGACCTCGAGGCGCTGCTGGACCGGATGGCCGCGATCCGCGAACGTCTGGCCTCCCGGCTGCCCGGCCTGCCCACGGACGCCGAGCTCCGCGCGCACCTGGCCCCGATCGCCCCCGCCACCCTGCGCACCCTGCGGGAGAGCGGCGCCTGGGACACCCTGATCGTCGGCGGGGAGGAGGCCGACATCGACCTCTTCTACCAGTCGGACTCCCCGGTCTTCGTCCCGCGCCCGGCGGACCCACGGGCCCTCGCGCAGCCGTAGGACGCCGCGCCGGTGGCCGCCGGCCCGGACCCGTGGCTGAATGACGTCGTCCAGGCCGGGCAGGAGCCCTACGGACGGGGCGCCGGGGGACGGTGCGGCGCCGTCCGGCGACCGCCGCGACGAAAGGAGCGGATCATGAGCGAGACCAGTGCGCGCGGCGACGACGTCTACCAGCCCCAGCCGGAGGACGAGCCCTCCGAGCGGCAGCCCGACATGGACGACAGCCTCGGCGAGCCCGGTACGGACGCCCTGCTCGACCAGGGCTGGTCACCACCCGAGCGGCCCCATACGCGGCCGGGGGACGACACCACCGGTGTGGCGCAACAGCGCGGCGAGAGCCTCGACGAACGCCTCGCGCGGGAGCTGCCCGACCAGGAACCGCCGGCCGGGGACGGCATCGGGGACCTGGCGGACGGCGACGGCGAGCCCGTGGCCGACCAGGCGGGCGGCCCCCGCGCCGGACGGCTGGCCCCGGCCGCCGCATGGCCGCAGGGGAACTCCCTGATCGCCCACGACGTGGGGATCGACGCGGGGGCCGCCTCGGCCGAGGAGGCCGCCATGCACCTCGTCGAGGAGCCGGAGGAGGGCGGACCCTAGCGGGCGCCCGGCGGCCGCCGCCGTGCGCGGGTGTCGGACTTCGCCTAGTTTGTCCCCGTCGGTATTCCCCTCACCGAAGGAGTTCGCCATGGCGGACAAGGGCAAGATGGACCAGGCCAAGGGCAAGGCCAAGGAGGCGGTCGGCAAGGTCACCGGAAACGAACGGATGAAGGCCGAGGGCAAGACGGACCAGGCCAAGGGCAAGACGAAGCAAGCGCTCGGCGAGGCCGAGGAACGAGCCCGCGGAATCCAGGACTCCCTGCGCGACGAGCGCGACAGCAGCTGACACCGCCCGCGGCACCGCCGCGCCCGGCGAGCCCGCCGGCTCGCCGGTGAAAGGACGCGGCCCCGCGGCGCCCCGGCGCCGCAGGGGCCGCGTCCTGCGTCCGGGTCAGCGGGCGAGGGCGTCGAGGTGCTCGTACAGGGCCCGGTGGCCCTCGGGCGTGGGGTGGAGGCCGTCGACGAGCAGGTCGGCCCGGTCGCGCAGCGGCTCCCACAGGTCGAGGTGGTCGACGTGGTTCGCCTCGCACCAGCTCCGCAGCGCCGCGCGCAGGGCCAGCGCGCGCGCCCGGGTGAAGCGCAGGCCCTCGTAGTCACCGGTGCGCTCCTCGTCGATCCAGGCGGGTCCGACGAGGACGAGTCGCGCGTTGTGCCGTACGGCCGTGGCGGCCAGTGCGTCCAGCCGGTCCGTGAGGTGCTCCGGCACGTCGCCGCCGCCGGACGGCGGGGCGTCGAGCGGTACGGCGCTGTCGTTGATCCCCGCGGCGACCAGGAGGGTGTCGGGCAGGCGCGGGCCCAGCAGCGCCGGGGTCTGCTCGCTGACGTCGGTCAGGGTGCTCCCGGGGACGGCCAGGTTGAAGACCCGGTGTCCGGCCTCGTTCCCCGCGATGTGGGCCGCCGCCAGGTGGGCCGTCCAGCCGCCCCGCGGATCACAGCGCCCGTACGCGATGCTGTCGCCCACGATCACGATGCGCCGGGCGGAGCGCAGCGGCCTGGCGTCCAGATAGGCCCAGGCGCTCTCCCCGGAGGCGAGGACCACCCGGCGGCGGGCGTAGTCGTCGACCTCGTACGCGTCGGCCGCCGCGAGTTCCTCGTCCGTGAGCCGCAGGACCGCGCCCTCGACGACCCCGCCCAGCGCGCGCTCCAGGGTCAGGTGCACGTCGAGGCCGCTGGCGGCGATCACGTCCGGGTCGGTGATCGTCAGGGGCCGGGTGGTGTGGCCGGCCAGCGACGCCGGTGACGTGGGCACCGCCCGTCCGAAGAGCGCGGTCTGGACGCGCTCGTCCCGCAGCGTGCCGAAGGAGAACAGGGCGTGCGTGGGTGAATCGGTCACGGTGGGCCGCGCGGCCTTTCGTCGGAGATGATCAAGACGTCCGGTTCACCCTAACGGCCCCCCACGCTCCACGGCCCACCGTCCACGGCCCACCGTCCGGATCCGGCCCCCGCCGGGCGGGCGGACCCTACGGACGCGGCGCGGTCAGGGTGAGCAGGGCCTGCTCGGGGTCGCGCAGGGTCACCCAGCGTTCGGTGTCGTTCGAGGCGACGGCCGAGACCGCGCTGCCGCCGAGGGCTTCGGCGGTCGCGACGGCCCGGTCCAGGTCGGGGACGCGGAAATGGACGTTCCAGCGGGGCCGGGCGTGCGGCGCGGGCGCGGCGGCGTCCTCGGCCCCGCCGTTCAGCCGCGCCACGGGCTCGCCGTCCTGGCGCAGGACGACCTGGTCGTCCTCGTACGAGACCTCGCAGGCGCCGGCCCGGCCGGTGGCCCACTCCAGCACCTCGCCGTAGAAGATCGCGGCTTCGAAGGCGTCCCGGGTCCGCAGCTCCAGCCAGGCCGGCGCGTGCCCCGAGCCCACGCGCCAGTCGGCCTCGACGGTTCCCTCCCAGATGCCGAAGGCGGCGCCGTCCCGGTCGGCGGCCAGGGCGCCGCGGCCGCCGGAGGCGAAGGAGACGGGCCCGACCGCGACGGTGCCGCAGCGCTCCCGGATCCGGTCGGCCGCGACATCGGCGTCGTCGACGGCGAAGTACGGGGTCCAGGCCACCGGAACCGCCTGGTCCGGGGCCAGCGCCCGCATCCCGGCGACCGGCACCCCCGCCACCTCGGCGCCCAGGAATCCCTCGTCCAGGGGATCGGTCCGGAAGTCCCAGCCGAGCACGGCGCCGTAGAACCGCCGCGCCACCTGAAGATCGCGGGCCATCAGGCTGACCCAGCACGGGGCGCCGAAGACCTCGCTCGTAGACATCCCCATCGCTCACGCTCCGTGCCGCTGCCACCACCGCCGGGCCACGCCGGGCCGGATCCGCGGCCCGCCGCCGCCATCCAGGGTGACACCCCGGAGCACCGGACGCGGGCCGACGGGCCGGGGCCCCCGGAACAGGGCCCCGGCAGGGGCGTCCGGAGCGGGCCCCGGGCCGGGTGGCCGGCGCAGGGTGGCCGCGGCAGGTGCCCGGACCGGGGTGCGCGGTCGGGTGGCCGGGCCAAGGGGGCCGAGGACGTCAGGCCCGGCCGTCGCCTCAGCGGACCGCGACCACCACGTGGCTGTTGCCGAACTGCCAGACCGTGCCGACGTGTTCGAACCCCGCCTCGCGCAGCAGGGACAGGTGGTCCGTGAGGGTCAGGTCGTTGCCCTCGCAGCGCGGGTGGGCGCCGCGGTCCCCGGCGGCCAGGAGCGGCGTCAGCTCGGGGTCGGCCCGGACCCCCGTCCACCAGCTCTCCCAGTCCTCGTACGCCAGGGCCCGCTGGCGCTCGGCGCGGCGGCGGCCGATGTCGACGGCGAGTTCGTGGACCTTGGGGGAGTCCGGCTCCAGGTGGTCGCCGTTGACCAGGACCCCGCCGGGCCGGATGCGCTGTGCCAGCTCCTGGTAGGTCCGCCGCAGGGCGTCCTCGCCGAGGTAGTGCAGGGCCGTCGTCGAGACGGCGGCGTCCACGGGGCGGTCCAGGGCGAGCGTGTCGAGCCAGCCGGGCTCCCCGATCGAGGCCTCGGCCAGGCGCAGGGCCGACCCGTGGTGCGCCCGCCCCAGCTCCAGCAGCAGCGGATCGGCGTCGACCCCCACGACCTCGGCCGCCGGCATCCGCTGCGCCAGGCGGGCGGCGAGCGAGCCCGGCCCGCAGCCCAGGTCGAGGAGGAGCGGGGCCGGGTGGCCCGTCGTCACACGTTCGACCACGTCCGAGATGACCGTGAACCGCTCCTCGCGGTCGATCGCGTAGCGCTGCTGCTGCCGCTCCCAGCGCTCCACCCAGCGCGTGGCCGCCACCGTATGCACGTTCATGTTTCTGTCCGCTCGTGCCTCTGCCGTTCTCACGGCCCTGAACTCCACATGAAAATCATTCCAGACTGGCGAGGGTGGTGAGCAACGCTTCTATCTCCTCGGCCGTGTTGTACACGTGCACGCTCACCCGCACCGACCCGTCGGCCGCCCCGGCGCCCGCCTGGCAGTGGCTGTCGGAGCGGACCATGAAGCCGTGGCTGTAGAGGATGAACCCGAGATCGCGCGACTCGATCCGGCGGTGCCGGAACGCCACGATGCTCCGGCGCCGCTGCACCGCGGACCCGGCCGCGAGGCTGGAGCGGCAGCCCAGGACCTCGTAGGACTCCAGCCGGCTCAGGCCGTCCGTCAGCCGGGCCGCCAGGGCCACCGTCCACGCCTCGATCCGGTCCGTGCCGGCCGCGTCGAGCCAGTCGAGGGCGGCGGAAAGGCTGACGATGCCGGCCGTGTTCGGCGTACCGGCCCAGCCGCCGGGCCGCAGCCGCGGCCCCCGCCGGCCCCGCTCCCAGACCGCACCCGTCCCCGGCAGCGCCAGTGCCTTGTGCCCGGAGAACACCACGAAGTCCACGTCGAGTCCGGCGACCGAGAACGGCACATGGCCGACGCTCTGGGCCGCGTCGAGGCAGATCGGGACGTCCGGGCCGACGACCTCGCGGACCCGGTGCACGTTCATGTCGGCGCCGTACACGTGGTGCACGTGGGTGGCCGCCACGAAACGGGTGCGCGGGCCGACCACGGCGGCGAGCGCCACCGGGTCGTAGTCACCGGAGCCGTCCTGGTACGGCAGCTCCCGGACCACGATCCGCACCCCCTGCCGGGCCAGCAGCTCCCGGACCTCCAGCCACGGCGCCAGGTTCGCCTCGTGGTCGGCGAACGGGACCACGATCTCGTCCCCGTCGCCGAGCAGCTCCGCCAGCCAGTCCAGGGCGACGGTCCGCAGCCCCTGGGAGGCCCCGCTGGTGAAGTGCACCGCCGACCGGTCCGGTTCGGGGTCGCCCAGGAACTCCTTCACGCGGGTCCCCGCCCGCTCCACCGCGGCCGTCGTCGCGTTGGCCCACGGGTACGAGCCGCGGCCCGCGTTGGCGTTCGTGGTGGTGAGGTAGTGCTGGACGGCGTCCAGCACGGCCCGCGGCTTCTGCGCGGTCGCGGCGCTGTCCAGGTAGGCCGGCCCCGGACCCGCCGCGATGATCGGGAACTGGGCGCGCAGCGGACGCTGCCAGGAACGCAACTCCTCCAGCGGCTCGGCCATGTCAGTCACGCACCAGCGGCGCGCCCGCGTCCCGCCACGCGATGATCCCGCCCGCGAGGCTGCGTACGTCGGGATGCCCCATCCGGGTCAGCAGGGCGGCGTAGCGCGCCGACTGCTCGCCGACCGGGCACGCCAGCAGCACCGGCTGCCTCTTGCCGAACGGCAGCCCGCCCCGCAGGAGTTCGTCGAACAGCTCGTCCACGATGTTCACCGATCCGTCGATGTGCAGCGCGGCGTACGCGAAGGAACTGCGCAGGTCGATCACCAGCGGGTGCTCGGCCGCCAGCCACTTGCGCGCGTCGGCCACGTCGATCGCCTGCGCCGCACGCACCTCGGCGGCGGTCAGCGTCGCCACGGAGTTCCGCGCGGGCGGGCGGCCCAGCAGCTCCGGGCGGCGCTGTTTGACATACCCGAGATAGCTCTCCACCCGGTCGCACACGATGAAGACCGCCGTCCTGCGCCCGGGCCCGGTCGACTCGTCGTCGAGCGGCCGCAGATGGCGCACCGCTCCCCAGTACGCGGCGCCGCCGGTGGGCCCGGCGAGGATCCCGCAGCGCCGGATCAGCGTGAGCATGCCGTCGATGGCGTCGTCGGAGCCGACCGACTCGATCGTGTCGTAGGCGGCCGGGTCGAAGAGGCCGACCTCGTGGACCTCGTCGATGGTGCGGATGCCGGGAATGAAGTCCGACTTCTCGCCCACCAGCCCGATCACCCGTACGGCCGGATCGTGGGCGCGCAGGGCCCGGGCCACCCCGCTGGAGGAACCGGCCGTGCCCACGCAGGCGAGGAACCAGTCCGGCACCCGGCCGTCCAGGTCCGCCACGATCTCCGGGCCGGTGCCCGACGCGTGCGCCTCGGTGTTGAGCGCGTTGAAGTACTGGTCGGTGTGGAGGTGGGCGCTGCCCGACTGGTTCAGCCGCTGGTGGAAGAGGGTCAGCGGGTCCTCGGTGTCGGTCGGGTCCAGGCATTCGCCGCGGCCCGGCAGTTCCTCGATCTCGGCGCCCAGCAGCAGGAGCAGGTCCTTGACCTCGGGGATGCGCATCCGGTTGGTGACGCTCTTGAACGGCAGCCCGTGCATCCCGGCGATGACGGCCAGCGCCTTGGCCGTGTTGCCGCTGGACAGCTCGACGACCGTCTCACCGCGCTCCCGGGCGCCGGGCAGGCGGTCGCGCGCCATGGTCCAGGCGGCGCGGTCCTTGACGGATCCGAACGGGTTGAGCATCTCCAGCTTCGCGTACAGATCGATGTGGCGCAGGCCGTGGACGGCCGGATCGATGCGGACCAGCGGGGTGTTGCCGATGGCCTCGGTGATGCTGTCGTACCTCATGCCCGTCCCCCCGAATCGGTGAGCGTCCCGTACCCCTCGAACGTCGCATACCCCTCGAACTTCGCATACCCCTCGATCGTCCCGTGCCCGTCAGTCGTCCCGTCCTCCTCCACGGGGGCGTCCGCCCCGATCGGCCAGTACTCCTCGTCCAGGCACCAGCGCCAGGCGCCCGGCTCCCCGCGGACCGCCACCTTGCGGGCCAGCGGCTGCTGTTGGGCGTGGGTGGCGCCGAAGTCCATGCAGTAGCCGGCGGTGTTGGCGAAGGCGAGCAGGTCGCCCGGGCGCGGCGGCCGCGGCAGGAACACCGTTCTGCGGGTGATCAGGTCGGCCTCCAGGCAGAGGTTGCCCATGAGATGGACGGCGACCGGCTCCCGCGGGCCGGCGGCTTCGCCGGCCCGGGGCAGCAGTACGGGGTCCATCAGGATCCCGTGGTCCTCCAGGCCGACGTCGTTCGCGTTCATGGCCAGGCGTACGAGGGCGGGACCCGCGTCCGTACGGCGTACCTCCAGCACCCGGGCCAGCGACAGCCCGCAGCCGTCGGCCAGGGCCCGCCCCGGTTCCGTGTACAGGTCGCACAGGCTCTCCAGCAGCAGGGTGCCCAGCGGCCGGCCCAGGGCCGGGGCGGGCCGGGACAGCAGGGCGTCGAGGTAGCCGGCGCCGGCGACCGGGCGGTGGGCGGGGTACAGGCTGAGCGCGCCGCGCAGCGTCCCGCCCTCGGCGTGCAGACCGTAGCCGTGACCGCCCCAGGTCAGGGCCGGGCGGCGGCCCATCACCGCGGCGGTGAGCTCGCTCGTGTAGCGGTCCCACTGGGCGGCGTGGGCGAGGTAGCTGACGCCGAAGCCGCCGCCGATGTCCACGGCGCGCGGCTGGAACCCCCGCAGCCGCAGATCGTCCATGGCGCGCAGGCAGCCTTCGAGGGCGACGGCCTTCTCGTCGGCGCTGGTGGTGTCGAGGTGGTAGGCGACCCCGACCGGATCGAGGTGGTCCCGGTGGCGTTCGAGGAGGTCCAGCAGCGGGCCCAGGGCCTTGACGGACGTACCGAAGCGGCTCCTGCGGGAGAGCACCTTCGGGCCCGTCGTCTCGAATTCGGACAGGCGCAGCAGGACCCGCGCGCGCGGCAGGCCGTGACGGCGCACCAGGCCCGCCAGCGCCTCCAGCTCGCCGGGGCCGTCGGCGTTCACGGTCGCCCCCGACCGCGCGGCGAGCCACAGGAACGCCGGATCCTTGGGGCCGGTCGCCATGACACGGTCCGCGGTGAACCCGGCCCCGAGGGCGTGCTGGAGCTCGCCGACGGAGGCCACGTCCACGGCGGCGTCCGTCGCGGTGAGCCGGCGCAGCAGGGACCGGGAACGGCTGGCCTTGTGCGCGAAGAAGACCTGCCCCGCGAGCCGGTGGCGGCGGTAGACCTCCCGGAAGCCCTCGGCGTTCTCGGCCACCTGGTCGGGCACGAGGACGTTCAGGGGCGAGCCGAGCGCGTCGACGAGCATGTGCAGGAAGGGGGCCGAGCCGAGCAGCGCGGCGAGCCGTGGTGCCAGCCGCGGTTCCAGGTACAGGGGGCCGGTCTCCATCCCAGCTGCTCCTCCCGCGCGCCGATCGTCGGACGATATCCCTCGCGGCCGTGGTTATGCCCTTCTCGCCCGGCGGGGACGCGCGACGCGGCGAGATGACCGAAAAACGGCCTCGTCAGGGGGAGCGGGGCGGGCCCGGCCGGTCCGGCCGGTCCGGCCGGTCCGGCGGGTTCAGAGGGCGACGTGCATGAGGATCTCGTCGCGGTCGTCGCCGGGCGCGACCCGCAGCCCGCCGGGCCAGCGCCCGATCTCGCGCCAGCCCAGCCGGGCGTAGAACTCTTCGAGACCCAGCCCGGCCCGGACGGCGATGTGCAGTTGTTCCAGCCCCATGTCCCGCCGGGCGAGCTCACGCACCCGCTCCATCAGCGCCGCACCGATCCCGCGGCCGCGGAAGTCGGGGTGGGTCATCACGTGGTTGACGGCGCCGCAGTGGGCGACGAGGGGATGCGGGTCGCGCCGCACGACCAGCCACCCGGCGAGCCGCCCGCCGACGGTGGCGACCAGCATCCGGGCACGGTACGGATCGAGCTCGTCGACGAGCAGCCCCAGGACCGGGTCGGCCTGGCCGGCGTGCACCGGCGGCATGGGGAGCCCCCGGGGGATGACGGCGCCGCCGGTGTTGATCACCTGGACCCAGCAGTCGACGAGCTGGGCCCGCAGCGGGGCGGTCAGGTCCCGGGGGCGGGTGAGCTGCGCGAAATCGACGGGCTGCGGCGCGGTCATGCGACGCAGCTTGCCAGAAACGGCACCCGCCGGGCCGCCCGGGCTCACGGGTGTTCCGACGCCCTCGCCGCGGCTGCGGTGACCGTGAGGGCGGCCGCGGCGAGGGCGCCGCCCAGCCACATCACCGCGGTGGCCCCCGCGCCGTCCGCGGCCAGGCCCCCGGCCAGCGCGCCCAGGGCGATCGCCCCGTTGAAGACACCGACGAACAGCGAGGACACGGCCTCGCGGGCGTGGGGGGCCGAAGCCAGCAGCCAGGTCTGGCCGGCGACCGACACACCGCCGTACGACAGCCCCCACACGGCGAGCAGCACACCGGCGACCGGCACGGACCCGCCGAGCACCGGAACCACGGCGAGCGTGGCCGCCAGCACCGCGCCGATCACGAGCACGGTGGAGCGGGGCGAGCGCGCGGCGCCCGCGCCCGCCGCGAAGTTGCCCGCCACGCCCGCGACCCCGTACACCAGCAGCAGGGTGCCGACGGTTCCGGCTCCCGCCCCCGAGACCTCCTCCAGGGCCGGGCGCACGTACGTGTACGCCGCGAAGTGCCCGGTGACCAGCAGGGCCACCACGGCCAGGCCGGTCCGTACCCGCGGCTCGCCGCACAGCCGCAGCACCCCGGCGAGCCGCACCTCCCGCTCGGCGGGCAGCCGCGGCAGCGCGGCCGCCAGGGCGGCCAGCACCACCAGGGCCAGGGTTCCCGCGACCGCGAACGCCGTGCGCCAGCCGGCCAGTTCCCCGACGTACGTCCCCGCCGGGACGCCGAGCACCGACGCCACCGCGATCCCGCTGAACACCCACGAGGTCGCGGCGCCGGCCGACTCCGGGGGCACCAGACGCACCGCCAGGCCCGCCGCGACCGCCCAGACCCCGCCCATCGCGATGCCGACCAGGACGCGGGCGGCCACCATCACCGTGAAGTCCGGTGACCACGCGGCGAGCAGGTCGCCCACCGTCAGGACCGCCATGAGCGCGCACAGCACCGTCCGCCGGTCGGACCGGCCCAGCAGGGGCGTCAGCAGCGGCGCCGACACCGCGGCGACCAGGCCGGTGATGGTCAGGGTCAGCCCGGCGGTGCCCTCCGTCACGCCCAGCTCGTCCCCCAGCGGCGTCAGCAGGCCCACGGGCAGCATCTCGGACGTCACCACCGTGAACGTCGCGCCCGTGACCGCCGCGACGCCCAGCCGGCCGCGGGCCGTGGCCCGTGCGGGTGCGGGTGCGGGTGCGGGTGCCGGTGCCGGTGTCGCCGTGATGTCCGTCGTTTCCTCGGTCTGTGCCATGCCCGCCAGCCAACCCGCCCCGGCCCGCGGGAACAACGGCCGGTCCCTCATCCTTCGATGAGCGGGACTACTCGATCGGGAGGGGCGGGCGTGAGCGGTGTGGAGATACGCGAGCTGGAGGCATTCCTCGTGCTCGCCCAGGAGTTGCACTTCGGAAGGGCGGGCGAGCGGCTGTACGTCTCGCAGAGCCGGGTCAGCCAGCTGCTGCGCGCCCTGGAACACCGCATCGGCGCCCCGCTCGTCGAACGCACCAGCCGCCGGGTGCGCCTGACGCCCCTGGGCGAGCGGTTCCTGACGGACCTGCGTCCCGCGTACGACGCCCTGCGCGCCTCGGTCGACGGCGCCAGGGCCGCCGCGCGCGGGACGGGCGGGGAGCTGCGCATCGGCTTCCAGGGCACCGTCGACGGCCACCTCGGCCGGGCGGTCGCACGGTTCGGGGACCGGTATCCCGGCTGCGCGATCGGCCTCGTCGAGATCCCGCTCGGCGACCCGTTCGGGCCGCTGCGCCGCCGGGAGGTGGACTGCGCGGTGGTCCTGCTGCCGGTGGCCGAGGACGATCTCGTCCTCGGGCCGGTCTTCTCCCGGCAGCCGCAGACCCTCGCCGTGTCCGCCCAGCACCCCTTCGCCGCCCGCGCGTCGGTGTCCGCCGAGGAACTCGCCGGCTGCGAGCTCATCGGCGTCGGCGGCGACGCCCCGGAGTACTGGCGGCGGGCCCAGGCCCCCGCCCTGACCCCGGGCGGCCTCCCCGTACCGGCCGGGCCCCGCGTCAACACCCTCCAGGAAGGCCTCAGCCTGGCGGCGGCCGGCCTCGGCGCCATGCTGCTGTGCCGGTCCACGGCCGATCACCACGCGGGCCGCGACTGGCTGGCCTTCGTCCCGGTGCACGGGCTGCCGACGTCCGAACTGGGCCTCGTACGCCACCGCGCGCACGCCTCCGCGCAGGCGGAGGCCTTCGCGCTGGCGGTCAGCGAGACCGCGGAGGCCGGTCGGAAGCGGTAGCCCCGGCCGGCGCCGCCCCGCCCCGGCCGGTACGGCGGCGCCGCCGGACCGCGGTGACCGCCAGGACCAGGAGGGCGGCCGCGCCGTACGCCACTGTGCTCACGCCGGCGCGCGAGCCGAAGGCCTGGCCGGTCACGTACACCGCCGCGCCCGCGACCGCCACGCCCAGCCACTCCCACCGGCCGTCCAGCGCCACCAGGGCGACGAGCAGCAGCGCGTACCACGAGTAGCCCGGCGTCAGCAGGAGGAACGCCCAGCCCGTCACCAGCAGGGCCCCGCTCCAGGGCCGGCCCGGATCCCCGCGCCGCAGGACGTACAGGCAGACCCCGGCCAGCACGGCGAGCAGCACCGGCGGCGCCCAGGAGTCCGGCAGCACCAGGCGCAGCAGCGCGTACCGGGAGCCGGCGGACGGATCCTCGTACCCCTCCTCCTCGACGTAGCCGCCGAGATAGCCGAGGACGGAGCCGTCCGAGAGCAGGACGTACGGCAGGTAGGCGAGCGCCGTGAAGGCGGCGGCGGGCAGCAGCACGGCGGCCGCGTCGCGCACCCGCCGCACCCCCGACAGCGCACCCGGCAGCACGATCGCCGGCATCAGCTTGGTGGCCACGGCCGCCCCCAGGACCAGCCCGCCCGCCATCCGGCGCCCGGTGCCGCGGGCGGCGACCAGCCCGAGCCCGGCCACGGCCAGCAGCACCCCCAGCACGTCGATGTGCGCGTTGTTCACCGCCTCGACGGGGACCGCCGGGCACCACGCCCAGTACGCGGCCCGGCGCGGATCGGTGCCCCGCCGGCGCAGGATCAGCAGAGCTGCGCCCGTGACCCCGAGGGACAGCAGGGCGGCGCCGGTCTGGAGCGGCTTGTGCCGGGCGCCCTCGGGCGAGAGCACGTCCACGAGCAGGAAGTACGCCTCCGCGACCGGCGGGTAGATGGTGTGCACGGCGGGCCGGTTGATCCGCGTGCACTGCGGCGGGGTGCCCGGGGTGCCCGGGGTGCCCGGGGCGTGCGGGACCGGCGGCCGGTCGGGGCCGGCGCAGGCCGCGCCCGTGGGGAACAGCCACGCATCGCGCAGCCGCGCCAGCTCCGGGTCCCGCGGAGCGTGGTCGTACGGGGAGAACCCGGCCGACTGCACCCGGCCGTCCCAGGCGTAGCGGTACGCGTCGGTGCTGGTCCGCGGCGGGGCCACCAGCCCCGTCGCCGTCACCACCACCGCACCCGCCAGCACCAGCGGTACGACGCGGGCGGCCGGCACCCGGCGCAGCGCCAGCAGCGCGCCCGCGAACAGCGCCCAGCAGCCCGCGTACCACCAGGACAGCCCGACGGGACCGGCGACGAAGCCGTGGTGGCGGATGGTGAGGACGAGCGCGGTGGCGAGGGCGGCGAGCAGGGCGCAGGCCGCCGCCGTTCCGGCGGCGCGGCGGGCGGGGGCCGGGCGGGCCGGTGCGGTGGGGGTGGTGCGTGGGTTCACGTCCGCAGCCTCGCAGGAGCCGGACCCGCAACCGGAGCCCGGCGCCCCGCACGTCCGTGTTTCGTAAGGTGTCCGACCGGCCCAAGACGCCAGCGTCGCAGGTGTGATGGGCGCATGCCTTTCACCTTCCCCCCTCCCGGCAGGCCGCCCGTCACCTTCAAGGGGCGCCTGCACGACGCCCGGACCGCGACCGCCATCGGCCGCTGGCTCGGGCTGGCCATGGCCGTCTGCTTCGCGACCGGCGTGCTCAGCCACTACCTCCAGCACCCGCCGGACTGGCTGGCCGACCGGCTGCCCAGCCGCCCCTCCTGGGGCTACCGGGTCACGCAGGGGCTGCACGTGATCTCCGGCATCGCCGCGATCCCGCTGCTGCTGGCCAAGCTGTGGGCGGTCTACCCGCGGCTCTTCGCGTGGCCGCCGGTGCGTTCGCTGCGGCACGGGCTGGAGCGCCTGTCGGTGGCCGTGCTCGTCGCCGCCGGGATCTTCGAGCTGTTCACCGGGCTGCTGAACACCTTCCAGTGGTACCCCTGGCCGTTCCCCTTCGTCGCCGTGCACTACGCCGTCGCCTGGGTCCTGGTGGGTGCGCTGCTGCTGCACCTGGCGGTCCAGTGGCCGCGGATCCGCGACCACTGGAGCCTGCGCTCCGCCGGAACCCGCGCCCTTCCCGCGGCCGACGGCCCCGACCGCCGGCAGCTGCTGGGCGCCGTCGCGGCCGGCGTCGGAGCCGTCACGCTGACGACCGCCGGCCAGTCCGTCACCGCCCTGGGCCCCTTCGACCTGTTCGCCCCGCGCAGTCCGGAACACGGCCCGCAGGGGCTGCCGGTCAACCGTACGGCGGCCGCCGCGGCCGTCACCGAGGCCGCGCTGGCCGGCTGGCGGCTCACCGTGGACGGGCCGCGCCCGTACAGCCTCACCCTGGACGAACTGCGCGCGATGCCGCAGCACGAGGTCACCCTGCCCATCGCCTGCGTCGAGGGGTGGAGCAAGTCCGCCCGCTGGACCGGGGTCCGGGTACGGGACCTGCTGGAGCGTGCCGGAGCCGGCCCCGGCGCGCGGGTGCGGGTGGTCTCGCTGGAGGCGTCCGGCGCGTACCGGGTGATGGAGATGGGCCGTACGTACACCCAGGACCCGCTCACCCTGCTCGCCCTGCGCCTGGGCGGCGAGGTGCTCTCCCTGGACCACGGCTATCCGGCCCGGATCATCGCCCCGAACCGGCCCGGCGTGCTCCAGACCAAGTGGGTCGGCCGACTGGAGGTCCTGTGATGACGTACCGGTACGTGTGCGGCGGCCTCGGGCTCGCCCTGATGGGCTTCGGCGGCGCCCTGCTGCTCCAGGAGCCCGCGCCCTGGCGGATCGCGCTGTGGCTGGCCGGGGGAGCCGTCGTGCACGACGGGCTGATCGCCCCCCTGGTCCTCGCCGTCGCCGCGCTCACCGCGGCGGCCGGGCTGCGCCTGCGCGGGGCCGTCCGCGCCGCCCTGATCGTGGCCGGCTCCCTGACGGCGATCGCGCTCCCGCCGCTCCTGCGCCCCGGCGGTACGGCCAACCCGACCGTGCTGCCGCTGGACTACCCGCGCAACTGGCTCCTGTCGATGGCGGCGATCGCGCTGGTCACCGGGGCGTACGCGGGCACCCGCGCACTCCTGCGCCGCCGACACCGCCGCCGGTGCGGCAGCCCGTCCACGCCATGACCCGACGCCGCCCGGCGGCAGGGCGGCCCGAGCGGCCGTGCCGCCGGGCGGCGTCGACCGAGATCGGCGGCGTCGGCGCGGCCGGCGGACCGGGCGCGTTCAGCGCGTCAGGGCGACGAAGTGCCGGTCCGCCGTCCGCCAGGCGACGGCCCGGGTCCAGCCCGCCTCGGCGGCGTGGATCCCCAGGGCGCGGGTGCCCACTCGCGCCCACGGGAACGGCGTGCCGCGCGCACCCGTACCGCTGCCGTCGTCGAGGCGGACCTCGACGCGCTCGTCGACGTCCGCCGCGGCGACCTCGACCAGCAGCGAGCCGTCCGGGGCGGTCAGCCGGGCCGCGCGGCGCAGCAGGGCGAGGGGATCCCCGCCGATGCCGATGTTGCCGTCCATGAGCAGCACCGTGCCCCAACGGCCCTCGCACGGCAGCGGATCGAACACCGACCGGCACAGGGCGCTGCCGCCCGCCCGTACGGTGCGTTCCACCGCCGCCGGCATGACGTCCACGCCCAGCGCCGGCCGCCCCAGCCGGGCCAGGGCCGCGACCAGCCGGCCCGGCCCGCAGCCGATGTCGAGGACCGGACCCCGGCAGCGCGCCAGTACCGTCGCGTCGGCCTCGTCGGGTTCCGCGCACCAGCGCGCCACGTCCAGCGGCAGCAGCCAGCCGTCGGCGCGCCGCAGGTAGAGGGGGCCGCGGCCGGCCCGCAGCGCGTCGGCGTACGGGTCGGCCCGCCAGGCGCGTATGGGCTCCGACACCGCTTCCGAGAGCTGCGCCGTCACCGCGTGACCGCGCACAGGTAGGCGTGCAGCGCGGCGAACCGCGTGTCCGGGGCGGCGGCCGCGACCCGGGCCGCGTCGGCCGGGGTGTCCACGTCGCACAGCGTGGGCAGGTCCCGCACCGCCCGCCCGGACCCGGTCAGCCGCTCGCGCTGCTCCCGCCCGGTGTGCGCCACGGACATGGGGACGCCGAGCAGCAGCGCCGGATCGGGCTCGGCGAGCCCCAGCGCCCAGAACCCGCCGTCGTCCGCGGGACCGAACCAGGCGCCCGCGGCGGTGAAGTCGAGCCCCTGGGCCAGCAGTTCCGGCGTGACCTGCGGGGTGTCCATGCCGATCAGCAGGGCGGGGCCGTCCTGCAGGGCGAAGGCCGCCGCCAGCCGCACGTCCAGTCCGCCCGCGCACTGCGGGACCACCTCGATGCCCTCCGGCAGCCAGGGCCCCGGGTGCCCGTCGAGCACCAGGACGCGCCGGCGGACGTCGGTGGCGAGGACCGCCGCCAGGGTGTCCTCCAGCGATGCCCGGGCCAGGGCGGCCGCCTCCTCCGGTGTGAAGTGCGGTGTCAGACGGGTCTTCACGCGGCCCGCGACCGGGGCCTTCGCGATGACGAGGAGGGTGCTCAACGACGGACCCCCTCGGCCGGCGTGCCGTCGGCGCGGGGCGGTTCGGCCAGCACGCGGCGCATGTCCCGTACGGCGTGCCAGGTGCCCCGCCAGGTGCCGGTGACCTTGGACTTCCCCGAGCGCGGCAGGTACGGCACGTCCGTCTCGGCGACCCGCCAGCCCGCGTCGGCGGCCCGGACCACCATCTGGAGCGGATAGCCGCTGCGCCGGTCGGTGAGGTCCAGGCCGAGCAGGGCCTCGCGGCGGGCGACCCGCATCGGCCCGAGGTCGTGCAGCCGGAGCCCGGTACGGCGGCGCAGCATCCGGGCCAGCGCCAGGTTCCCGGCGCGGGCGTGCGCGGGCCAGGCACCGCGTCCCCGCGGCCGGCGGCGGCCGAGCAGCAGGTCGGCCTCACCGGCCGCGACCCGCGCGGCCATGGGGGCGAGCAGCCCGGGATCGAGGGAGGCGTCGCAGTCGCAGAAGCAGACCAGGTCGGCGCGGGCCGCGAGCAGCCCGGCGTGGCAGGCCGCGCCGAAGCCGCGGCGCGGTTCGTGCACCACCGTGGCGCCGAGCGCGCGGGCGATGTCCGCCGAGCCGTCGCGGGAGCCGTTGTCGACGACGATGGCCCGCCAGCCGGCGGGCACCCGGGCCAGCACCCAGGGCAGCGCCTCCGCCTCGTCGAGACAGGGCAGTACGAGATCCGCCCGGGGCGGTGCGCAAGTGGAATCAGTCACGAGCCTCACCGTAGGAAGCGGGCGCGGACGAAAGGGGCTTTGAGTCCTTACGAAACGCGGACGCCGTGGCGCGGAGGGCGAGGCCGGGGCACACCCGGGCCGGGACGGATGTCAGGCTGGGGCCATGGCAGCGGTCAGCGGTACGGAGAGCAGGGACGAGGGCGTGCGCGGGGTCCTCGTCGTGGACGACGACCCCACCGTCTCGGAGGTGGTGGCAGGGTATCTGGCCCGGGCCGGGTTCGCCGTGCGGCTGGCCGCCGACGGGCCGGCCGCGCTGCGGGCGGCCGAGGAGAGCCGTCCGGACCTGGTGGTCCTCGACCTCATGCTGCCCGGCATGGACGGGCTGGAGGTCTGCCGCCGGCTGCGTGCCCGGGAGGCCGGTGGCCCGCCGGTCCCGGTCATCATGCTCACCGCGCGCGGTGACGAGGACGACCGGATCCTCGGGCTGGAGGTGGGCGCGGACGACTACGTCACCAAGCCGTTCAGCCCGCGCGAGCTCGTCCTGCGCGTGCAGTCCGTGCTGCGCCGGGCCGCTCCCGCCGCCCCCGCCGGCCCGGCCGCCGGGCCGCTGCTGGGCGCGGCCGGTCTGAGCCTGGACCCGGCCGGCCGCCGCGTCACCAAGGACGGCGTGGAACTCTCGCTCACCCTGCGGGAGTTCGATCTCCTGGCCTACTTCCTGCGCAACCCCGGGCGGGTCTGCGACCGCGAGCTGCTGATGCGCGAGGTGTGGGGCTGGGACTTCGGGGACCTGTCCACGGTCACCGTCCACGTCCGCAGGCTCCGGGGGAAGATCGAGGACGACGCGGCGAGCCCCCGGCTGATCCAGACGGTCTGGGGCGCCGGCTACCGCTTCGACGCCCACCCGCCGCCGTCCGCCCCGTCCGCCCCGGCGGCGGTATCCGGCACGGCACCCCGTACGGTGGGCGGCCATGAACGACCGTGACCTGCTGCTGATCGCCCTGTACGCCCTGCTGGGCGCGGGCGCCGTCGGGCTGCTGGGGGCCGTGGCCCTGCGGATGCTGCGGCGGCGCAGCGTGGCCGTCTCCCTCGCGGTCGTCGCGGCCGTCGCGGTGTCCGCGATGCTCGCCGGCACCCTCGCCGTGGCGTGGGCGATGTTCCTGTCCTCCCACGACCTGACCGTGGTCACGACCGTCGTCGCGATGGCCGCCGCCGTGTCGCTGGGCACCGCGCTGCTGCTGGGCCGGCAGGTCGTGCTGCGCTGCCGGGAGCTCGTCGACGCCGCCCGCGCCTTCGGCGAGGACGGCACCTTCAGGGCGCCCGCGGTCCCCGCCCCGGCGGAACTCGCGGCGCTCAGCGCGGAACTGGCCCGTACCGGCGAACGGCTGACCGCCTCCCGGGAACGCGAACGCGCCCTGGAGACCTCCCGACGGGAGCTGGTCGCCTGGATCTCCCATGACCTGCGCACCCCGCTGGCCGGGCTGCGCGCCATGTCGGAGGCGCTGGAGGACGGCATCGTCGCCGATCCCGCCCGCTACCACCGGCAGATGCGCACCGAGGTGGACCGGCTCAACTCCATGGTCGGCGACCTCTTCGAGCTCTCCCGCATCCACGCGGGCGCGCTCAGCCTGACCCCCACCCGGATGTCCCTCTACGACCTGGTGGGCGACGTCATGACCGGCGTCGACGCCCTCGCCCGCGAGCACGGCGTACGGCTGGTCGGCGACGGCGTCGCCCCGCTGCCGGTGGAGGTGGACGGCAAGGAGATGACCCGTGTGCTGTCCAACCTGCTCGTGAACGCCATCCGCCACACCCCGGCCGACGGCACGGTCGCGATCGCCGCCGAGAGCCGTGGGGGCGCGGTGGTGCTGTCCGTCACCGACGCCTGCGGGGGCATCCCCGAGGAGGACCTCCCGCGCGTCTTCGACACCGGCTGGCGCGGTACGCCGGCCCGCACCCCTCCGGCGGGTGCGGGCCTGGGCCTGGCGATCGTCCGCGGCATCGTGGAGGCCCACGCGGGCCACGCGGACGTCCGCAACGTCTCCGGCGGCTGCCGCTTCGAACTGACCCTTCCGGCCCCGGCCTGAGGGGCCGAGCGGCCTGCCGCTCGACAGACCGCTAGGGAGCGGCGGTGTCCGTCCCGGCCGCCAGCTCGGCCATTCCGGCGGCGAACGGCACCACCGGCCGCCAGCCCAGCTCCCGGCGCAGCCGCGCCGAGTCGGCGGTGATGTGCCGTACGTCGCCCAGCCGGTACTCGCCGGTGACGACGGGATCGGGGCCCGCGCAGGCGGCGGCCAGGGCCTTGGCCATGTCGCCGACGGTCCGCGGATCGCCGCTGCCCACGTTGTAGGCGGTGAACCCCGGCGCCCCCAGGGCTCCCAGGTCCTCCAGCGCCACCGCGTTGGCCGAAGCGACGTCCCGGACGTGGACGAAGTCCCGCCGCTGGCCGCCGTCCTCGAACACGCGCGGCGCCTCGCCCCGGGCCAGCGAGGAACGGAACAGCGCGGCCACCCCCGCGTACGGCGTGTCGCGGGGCATCCCCGGCCCGTAGACGTTGTGGTAGCGCAGCGAGATCGCGCGCCCGCCGGTGGCCCGCGCCCAGGAGGCGGCGAGGTGTTCCTGGGTCAGCTTGGTGGTGGCGTAGACGTTGCGCGGGTCCACCGGCGCGTCCTCGGTGACCAGGCCGGGGGACAGGTCGGCGCCGCAGACCGGGCAGCGCGGCTCGAACCGGCACGCGCGCAGGTCCGCCTCGGCCCGCGGCCCCGGCCGGACCACGCCGTGCGCGGGGCACTCGTAGCGGCCCTCGCCGTAGACGACCATCGATCCGGCCAGCAGCAGCCGCCGTACGCCGGTCTCGGCCATCGCGGCCAGTACGACGGCCGTACCGAGGTCGTTGGCGGCGACGTAGTCGGGTGCGTCCCCGAAGTCCCTGCCGAGGCCGACCTTGGCCGCCTGGTGGCAGACCGCGTCGATGCCGGCGAGGGCCCGGCGCACCTGTGCGGGGTCCCGGACGTCCCGTCCGTCCTCCGCCAGGTCGAAGACCACCGGCTCGTGGCCGCGGCCGGCCAGCTCGGCGACGATGTGCGAGCCGATGAAGCCCGCTCCTCCAGTCACAAGTACGCGCATGCGCCCGACGCTATGCCGCAGCCGTCCCCGCGGCCCGGATACCGGGCCGTCCGTCATGGATCCGTAAGAACGGGTTCCGGTCACGGGACCAGGACGACCTTGCCGGCGACCGTGCCGGACTCGGCCAGCCGCATCGCCTCGGCGGCGCGGGCCAGCGGGATCTCGGCGGCGACCTTGGCCGTGATCTCACCGCGCTGCAGGGCCGTGAACACCTCGGTGAGGTCGGCGCGCAGGCGGGCCCGGAAGCGGTCCTTGGCGTAGGCGCGCCCGGCCCACACGTTGAAGAAGTACGCCCGGCGGCCGTTGGGCAGCGCGTTCCACAGCCACACCCGGCCCAGCAGCTTGAGCACCGGCAGCGCGCCGGAACCCTGGTCGTCGCGGGTGGCGGCGGTGCCGTACGAGACGAGCGTGCCGCCGGGGGCCAGCAGCCGCCACGAGTCGACGACGCCCTCCCCGCCGACGTGGTCGAACACCGCGTCCACCCCGCCGGGGGCGAGGGCCCGCACGCGGGCGGCGACATCGCCGCCGCGGTAGTCGACGGGGGTCACCCCGAGGGCGCGCAGCGCGTCGTGGTGGCGGGGGGAGGCGGTGCCGATCACCCGGGCGCCCACGGCGAGCGCCAGCTGGACCAGGATCGAGCCGACCCCGCCGTTGGCGCCGTGCACCAGCACCGTCCGGCCGGCCCGCACCCTCGCCTTGCGGTGGAGCATCTGCCAGGCGGTGATGCCGTTGACGACCGCCGTCTCGGCGTCCACCGCGCCGACGCCGTCGGGGACCGCCACCACGTCGGCGGCGTCGAGCGCGACGTGGCTCGCCCAGCCCCCGGTCTTCGTCATGGCGGCCACCCGCCGGCCGAGCAGGGCGTCGGCGACGCCCTCGCCGACGGCCGTCACGGTGCCGACCAGGTCGTAGCCGGGGACGAAGGGGAAGGGCGGCTGGTCGTAGTACCGGCCGCGGCGCATCTGCTGCTCGGCGAAGGACACGCCCGTCGCCTCCATCGCGATCACCACCTGTCCGGCCGCGGGGACCGGGACCGGGCCGCGGTGCAGCTCCAGGCCCTCGGGCTCGACCTTGCCCGGCAGAACGATCTCGACGCGCTCGACGGTGTTCATCACGGCCTCCACTGGCTGTCCCGATTCCCGGGTCTGGTTAGAGCTTCTGCGGTTCGTTAGAAGCTGTAACCAGAATGGGCGGGTGGTGTACCGCTGTCAAGACGACGGCCCCTGTCCTTGTGAATCCCTATGCCGATGGTGATAGCTTCTAACTCACCCAGTGAGCGGCGATGAGAGGTGGCGGGCATGACGACCGGCGGCGCGAGGACCCCCCGCGAGCGGTACCGGCAGCAGGTGCGCGAGGAGGTCAAGGAGAAGGCCTGGCGGCAGATCGCCGGCTCCGGCGCCTCCGCGCTCTCCCTCAACGCGATCGCCAAGCAGATGGGCATGAGCGGACCGGCGCTCTACCGGTACTTCGCCAACCGCGACGAGCTGATCACCGAACTCGTCCGGGACGCCTACCGCAGCCTCGCCGACGCCTTCCGCGCCGCCGGCGGGGCCGCGGGCCCCGCCGGGCTGGCCCGGGTGCTGCGCCGCTGGGCCCTGGAGGACCCGCACCGCTACTTCCTCGTCTACGGCACGCCCGTCCCCGGCTACCACGCGCCGCAGGACATCACCGCGATCGCCGCCGAGATGATGTCCGTCCTGCTCGACGCCTGCGCCGCCGCCGCGCCCGACCCCGCCCCGGGCGGCCAGGAGAGTGCTTTCGAAGGCCACCTGGCCGGCCACCGGGAGTGGGCCGCGGGCCACCCGGACGCCCCGCCGGCGGCCCTGCGCCTGGCCCTGGCCTTCTGGAGCCGTCTGCACGGGGTGCTGTCCCTGGAACTGGCGGGCCACTTCACCGGTATGGGCCTGGACCCCGCCCTGCTCTACGCGGCCGAGGTGGACGCCCTGACCGCCCGCTGAGGGCGGGTCAGGCCTGCGCCACGGCCTCCAGGGGGCCGAGGGCCGCCGCGCGGCGGGCCGGGGCGGCGGCCGCCACGGTGCCCAGCGCGAGGAAGGCCAGGCACAGCAGGAGCAGGGTGCCCCAGGGCAGGGCCAGGGAGTACTCCGCCAGCGCGCCGTTGGCCAGGGCGCCCACCGCCCAGGCGCCGAACAGGCCGCCCGCCAGGCCCAGCAGGGTGCCGAAGGCCGCGACGGTCACCGACTCCAGGCGGATCATCCGGCGGACCCCGGCGCGGTCCAGGCCGATGGCCCGCAGGACCCCGATCTCGCGGGTGCGCTCCGAGACCGACATGGCGAGCGTGTTGACGATGCCGAGCAGGGAGATCACGGCGCCGATGGCGAGCAGCCCGTACATCAGGGTCAGCAGGTCGTCCAGCGCGCCCGCGGCCTCGTGGACGAGCTGCTCACGGTCCTTGACGCGGACCAGCGGGCTGTCGCCCACGGCGGCGCGCAGCCGGTCCGCGGTGGCCTTCGAAGCCGCGCCGCCGTCGGTGCGGACCAGGATCCGCTGGACGGAGCCGGGCAGGAAGCCGTGCTCCTGCACCTCGGAGCGGTCGCCGAGCACCGTCCCGGCGGTGGGGTTGTCCCGGTAGACGCCGACGACGGTGTACTGCTTCAGCTCCCGGTCGGTGCCGATGCGGGCGCCGACCCGGCTGCCCGTGCTCAGGTGCTGTTCCCGGGCGAGCGTGCCGGAGACGGCGACCCGGCCCGGACCGAGGTCGTCCAGCGATCCGCTGACGAAGTCGAGCTTCATGACCTCGTGCACGGTGCCGGGCGTGACGCCGGCGATCTCCCGGACGCCGCCGCCGGCGAGGAACACGACGGAGTCCGCGACCGCGGACGAGGTCTTCACCCCGGGGGTGGCGGCCACCCGCTTCTCGGCCGCCGGGTCGAGGGCGGTCGTATGGGTGCGGCTGCTGATCACGTAGTCGGCGCCCAGGCCCGCCGCGGCCTGCCGGTCGAGGGCCGCACCCGTGGAGTCGCCGATCACGGCGAGCCCGGCGACCAGCGCGGTGCTGATCATCAGGGCGGAGGCGGTCGCCGCGGTGCGCCGCGGATCCCGCAGCGCGTTGTCCCGGGCGAGCCGGCCGGTGATCCCGAAGCGGCCGGTCAGCCGGCCGGTCAGCCGGATCACGGGCACGGCCAGCAGCGGAGCCAGCACGATCAGCGCGACCGCGAGCAGGGCGCAGCCGGCCATCGCCCGCTGAAGGTTCGCCTCCGAGGCGTCCTTCGCGCCCGTGAGCGAGATCAGCAGCCCGGCGCCGAGGGCGAGCAGGACCGCTCCCGCCGCGCCGCGCACCCGGGACGCGCGGGCGCCGGGCGGCTGCTCGCAGGCGCGCAGCGCCTCCAGCGGCGCGACCCCGGCCGCCTTGCGCGAGGGCAGCCACGCGGCGAGCACCGTGACACCCACCCCCACCGCGAACGCCGCCACGACCGGGCGCGCACCGATCACCAGGGGCCCTCGGGGCAGGGCGTCCTCGGCGGTGCTCAGCAGGCCGGGCAGGACGGACGCGATGCCCAGGCCCAGGACGAACCCGGCCGCCGACGCGACGAGGCCGACCAGGACGGCCTCCCAGAGCAGGGAGCGGACCACCTGGCGGCGCGAGGCACCGATCGCGCGCAGCAGCGCGATCTCCCGGGTGCGCCGGGAGACCAGCATGGTGAAGGTGTTGACGATGAGGAAGGATCCGATGAACAGCGCGACCCCGGCGAAGACCATCGGCATCTTCTGGTGACCGCGCGTCAGCGTGTCCAGGTAGGTGGCCTGCTGGGCGGCCTGGGCGGCGCCGCTGACGGCCTCGGCCCGGTCGGCGGGGAGTGCGGCGGCGACCCGCTCGGAGAGCGTGGCCGGGCTGGTACCGGGCGCGGCGGACAGGTCGATCGAGGTGTAGTGGCCCGGGGAGGCGAACAGCTGCTGGGCGGTCGCCCGGTCGAACACGGCGAGGGTGCCGCCGGCGGTCACCCGCGAGTCCTGGGTGCCGACGATGCCCACGAGCCGCTTCTTCAGGACCGGGCCGTCGGTGGCCAGCGTGACCGTGTCACCGATCCGCAAGCCCCCGGCGGCGGCGGTGCCGCTGTCGACGGCGAGCTCGTCGCCGCCGCGCGGGGCGCGGCCCTTCAGCACGGGATGGCGGCTGTCCGTACCGTCCTTGCCCGGTACGTAGCCGGCGGCCAGGTTCGCCCACGCCTTGCCGGCCCGCAGCGGCCTGCCGTCCGCCGCGTTCATGACGGCCGAACCGTCGACCGCCGGCCGCACGGAGGCGGCGCCGGGCACCTCGGCCAGTTTCCGTACGAGCGCGTCGTCGAGCACGGAGGCGTCGCCGTCCGCGCCGGCACCGGGCGGTACGGCCTTGGGGGTGACGGTGGTCGCGATGCCCGCGAAGTTCTTCGACGCGGAGGCACGGTAGGCCGCGGCGGAGGATTCCGCGAAGACGAGGGTGCCGCAGACGAAGGCGACACCCAGGCAGACCGCGAGGACGGTCATCGCCATACGGGCCTTGGACGCCAGGACGTTGCGCAGAGCGGTTCTCAGCATGGGGAGCTTTCGGGAAGTGGAGGCGGAGGGGGAGACGGAGGGGCGGTGCCGGGTCAGCTGGTGCGGGCGCGGGTGTCGAACGCCTTCATCCGGTCCAGCACCCGCTCCGGGGTCGGACGGACCATCTCGTCGACCGGGCGGCCGTCGGAGAGGAAGACCACGCGATCGGCGTATCCGGCGGCGACCGGGTCGTGCGTCACCATCACCACGGTCTGCCCGAGCTCGCGCACCGAGTCCCGCAGGAAGCCGAGGACCTCGGCCCCGGACCGGGAGTCGAGGTTGCCGGTGGGCTCGTCGCCGAAGACGACCGAGGGCCGGGACGCCAGCGCGCGGGCGACGGCGACGCGCTGCTGCTGCCCGCCGGAGAGCTGGGCGGGCCGGTGCGCGAGCCGGTCGGACAGGCCCACCATCCGGATCACCGTGTCCAGCCACGGCCGGTCGGGCGTGCGGCCCGCGATGTCCATGGGCAGGGTGATGTTCTCCAGCGCGGTCAGCGTCGGCAGCAGGTTGAAGGCCTGGAAGATGAAACCGATCCGGTCCCGGCGCAGTTCGGTCAGCTGCCGGTCGTTCAGGGTGCCCAGCTCGGTGGTGCCGATGCGGACGGAGCCGGAGTCGGCCGTGTCGAGTCCGGCGGCGCAGTGCATCAGGGTGGACTTCCCGCAGCCGGAGGGGCCCATGATCGCGGTGAACTCACCCTCCCGGAAGGCGATGCTCACCCGGTCCAGGGCGACGACACGGGTGTCACCGCTGCCGTAGACCTTCGTCAGGTCGGTGGTGACGGCGGCGTACCCGGTGTTCGGGTGCGGTGCGAGGGGGGCATGGGGTGCGGCGGTCACAGGGGACTCCTCTTCGGGTGCCGATGGGCGCACTCGAAGGGTGTCGGGGGGATGTATCGGGTCCCCGGTCCGCCGTGTATCGGCGGCGGCTCCGCTTCGTATCGGTCGTGCAGGGGGCGGGGGCGGGCGGTCAGCCCGGCAGGCGCAGGGTGGCGACCGCGCCGCCGTCCGGGGCGTTGTCCAGGCGCAGCTCGGCGCCCAGCACCCGGGCCTGGCCCACCGCGATGGTCAGGCCCAGCCCGTGGCCGGAGCCGCGCTCCGACGCGCCCGTGTGGAAGCGGCGCGGACCCTCGCGCAGCAGGTCCGCGGGGAAACCCGGGCCGTGGTCGCGTACGACGACCGTCCGGCCGTCGACGGCGACCTCGACCGGGGCGGCGCCGTGCCGGTGGGCGTTGACGACGAGGTTGCCGACGATCCGTTCGAGACGGCGCGGGTCCGTCTCGACGGTGTCCGCGCCACCGGCGGCCGTCGCGCCCGCGACGGTGATCTCCGCGTCGAGTCCGGTGCGCTCCACCGCCTCCCGGACGACCGCGCCGAGCGGCACCCGCGCGCTCACCGGGCGTTCGGCCCCGGCGTCCAGGCGGGAGATCTCCAGCAGGTCCTCGACGAGGCCGCGCAGGTCCCGTACCCGGGCCCGGAGCAGATCCTCCGTCTCCCCGGCCGGGAGCAGGTCGGCGGCGGCCAGCAGACCGCCCACGGGGGTGCGCAGCTCGTGCGCCACGTCGGCGGTGAACTGGCGCTCGGTGCGCAGCCGGCGGCCCAGGCTGTCGGCCATGAGGTCGACGGTGGCGGCGATGTCGGCCACCTCGTCGCGGCCCCCCACGGGACCGGTCCGGGCGTCGAGGTCCCCGGCGGAGATCCGGCCCGCGGTCTCGGACACGCGGCGCAGCCGGCGGCCCAGCAGCCCGGCCCCGTACGCCGCCAGCGGAACGGCCGCCGCCAGGGCGACCAGCGAGGCCACCGCCATGCTCATGTCGAGCTGGCGCAGGTCGTACAGCTCCGGGCCCATGTTGACCTCGACGGCCAGCACCGGGCTGCCCGGCCCGCCGGTCCGCTGGGCGGCCCAGACGCTCGGCCCGGCATTGCCCTGGACGCGCCCGTCGAACGCCGTGTGCCGCTCGCCGTCGGACGGACGGCGCAGGGCGGTGGGCAGGCCCGGCGGATCGAGCTCGGCGCCGCCCGCCAGGGTGCCGGTGCGCCGGTAGGTCTCCATGGCCGAGTACACGGCGTTGAACGCGCGCATCCGGGCCCGGTCGCGGATGTCGTCCGCGGTCCAGGCGTGCACCAGTACGCCCACCGCCGCCGCGACCAGGCACGCGGTGGCCGCGGCCAGCGCGGCGATCTTCCAGCGCAGGGAGCGCGGCGGGCGCAGGGGCCTGTGCACCCCCCGGGTCCTGTGCACCCGCCTCAGCGCCTGAGCTTGTAGCCGAAACCGCGGACCGTCTCGATCCTGTCCCGGCCGAGCTTGCGGCGCAGCCGCTGTACGCACAGGTCGACGACCCGGCTGTCGCCGTCCCAGCCGTACTCCCAGACGTTGCGCAGCAGCGTGTGCCGCTCCAGCACGATGCCCGGATGGGCGGCGAACTCCAGCAGCAGCTTCAGCTCGGTCGGGGTCAGCGCCACCGGCTCGCCCGCGACGAAGACCTCCATGCCGCCGGTGTCGACGGCCAGGTCCCCGAAGACCAGCCGCTCGCCCTCGGCCGGGCCCGGCGTGTCGGCGCGGGCGGCGCCGGGGGCCGGGACGGGCGCGTACGTGGCGCGCCGCAGCAGCGAGCGGATGCGGGCCACGAGGACGTAGGTGTCCACCGGTTTGACCACATAGTCGTCCGCCCCGGCCTCCAGACCGGCGACGACATCGAGCCCGTCGCCGCGGGCGGACATCATCAGGACCGGCACCAGGCTGGTCTCCCGGACCCTGCGGCACAGCCCGATCCCGTCCAGGCCGGGCAGCATCACGTCCAGGACCAGCAGGTCGAAGCCGCCGTCGCGGAAGAGCTCCAGCCCGGTCAGCCCGTCGGCCGCGGCCGTCATCGCGTACCCGTACCGCTCCAGGGCGACGGTGAAGGACCGGCGCATCAGCTCGTCGTCCTCGACGAGCAGCACGCGCACGGGGGTGGACGAGGACACGGGGACGGCTCCTGTTCGGACGCGGACGGATCGGACGGATCGGATGGATCCGGCGGATCGGGCGGCCGTGGCGGCCGAAAGGAACCATACGGCAGCCATCGGGCGGCCCGGCCGCGCCGGAACGCCCCCGGGCGCCCGCGGACCGGATCGACGCGAAACCAAGCGGTGACCGATACCCGGCGGATACAAAACGGGCTCCCCGGCGACCCGGCCCGGCGGGTACGCGGCCCAGGCCCTCCCGGACGAATGATCACGACCCGACATGATGGCGTGGTACCCGTCCGCCCGCGATCCGCAGCGAGGAACCAGATGAGCGACGCCGCCGCCCTGCTCCACCCCGGAGCCCCCGACTCCGCCGTGCTCCTGCACGTTCCGCACTCCTCCCGCGCCATACCCGCCGACGTCCGGGCCGGGATCGTCCTGGACGACCGGGCGCTGGAGGCGGAGCTGGACCACATCACCGACGCGCACACGGCGCGCATCGCGGCCGGGGCGGCCGCGGCGGCGCGCCTGACCCCCTGGCGCTTCGAGAACCGGCTCTCGCGCCTGGTCGTCGACCCCGAGCGGTTCCCCGACGAGCGGGAGGAGATGCTGGCGCGCGGCATGGGAGCCGTCTACACGCGCACCACGCACCGCGCGGAGCTCCGCCCGGCCGGCTTCGACGGCGGGCCGCTGATCGAGCGCTGGTTCCACCCGTACGCGCGGGCGATCACCGACGCGGTGGAGGAGCGGCTGACGGCCGTCGGGCGGGCGGTCATCCTCGACGTGCACTCCTACCCGTCGAAGGCCCTGCCCTACGAACTCCACGGTGACGGACCGCGCCCGCCCATCTGCCTGGGTACGGACGCCTTCCACACGCCGCCCGCGCTGCTCGACGCGGCGCGCGAGGCGTTCGCGGACTTCGGCGGCACGGCCCTGGACAGCCCGTTCGCCGGCACGTACGTACCGCTGCGGTACTACGGGAAGGACGCCCGGGTCGGCGCGCTGATGGTGGAGATCCGGCGCGACCTCTACATGAGCGAGCCGGGCGGCCCGGCGGGCTCCGGCCTGGAGGCGCTGGCGCGGGCACTGGCCGGCCTGGTCGACCGACTCTCCCCGTGACCGCGGGACGGCCGGCGGGTGGCGAAGACCCGTTCGCGGGGTCCTCGCCACCCGCCGGCCGCCGCTTGTCGGCCGTACGGGCCGCGGTGTCAGTGCTTGAACATGTCCTTGGTCTTCTCCTTGGCCTGGCGTGCGTCGCCCTTGATCTGCTCGGCGCGGCCCTTCGCCGTCAGGCTCTCGTTGCCGACCACCCGGCCGGCCGCCTCCTTGGCCTTGCCCCTGACCTGCTCGGCCTTGGCCTTGGTCTTCTCCTTGCCCGACACGGTCATCACTCCTCAGCTTCCGGAGAACCTCGTGCACCGTGCGTCTGGCCACTTCGCCCCGGCGTAAACCTCCGCCGCCGGACGCGCGCGTCAGGCCGAGTGGCGGCCGCGGGCCGCCGCTCCGCCGTTCGTGGGCGGGTACGCGGGGCGTGCCGGGGGCATCGGCTCGGCCGGGCGGACCGGCGGGGCGGGCAGCGGCGGCAGGGCCGGCTCGTACAGCCAGGCCGAGAACAGCTCCTCCACCGGCTCGGTCGCGTAGCGCGCCACATGGCTGAGGAAGGCCATCGTGGTCACCACCCCGTGCCGGTGCACCGTCGTCCAGTCGCGCAGCATGCGGAAGAACGCCGGGTCCCCCAGCGCGCAGCGGATCGCGTGCACGGCGAGCCCGCCGCGCTGGTAGAGCCGGTCGTCGAACATCAGCTTGCGGCCCGGGTCGACCAGGGTCAGGTCCTGCGGCAGCGACGCCAGCAGCCGGTGCGCGGCCGCCGCCAGCGCGTGCGCGGTGCGGCCACCGGACCGCTCCGACCAGAGCCATTCCGCGTACTTCGCGAAGCCCTCGTTCAGCCAGATGTGCCGCCAGTCGGCGATGGTCACGCTGTTGCCGAACCACTGGTGCGCGAGTTCGTGGGCGACCAGGCGCTCGGAGCCGCGCGCGCCGTCGACGTGGTTGGTGCCGAACAGCGACAGGCCCTGGGCCTCCACCGGCACGTCCAGCTCCTCGTCGGCGACGACCACCGCGTACTCCCCGAAGGGGTAGGGACCGAACAGGTCCTCGAACAGCTGCATCATGGCGGGCTGCCGGGCGAAGTCGCGGGAGAACTGCGGCAGCAGGTGCGCCGGCACGTGCGCGCTCATGGGTACGCCGCCCAGCCCGGGATCGCCGAGCAGCACCGTCTGGTGCACGCCGATCGACAGGCCCACCAGATAGCTGGAGGTCGGCGCGGGCTGCTCGTACACCCAGGTGGTGGTGCTGGCCTTCGTCGTCCGGGTCAGCAGCCGGCCGCCGGCGACCACCGTGTACGTGGACGGGGTGTTGACCGAGATCTGGTACGAGGCCTTGTCGGCGGGCCGGTCGTTGCACGGGTACCAGGAGGGCGCGCCGACCGGCTGGCTGGCCACCAGCGCGCCGTCGGTCAGCTCCTCCCAGCCGAGGCCGCCCCAGGGGCTGCGCACCGGCTTCGGATTGCCCGCCCAGTGCACCTCCACCGTGAAGGCGGCGCCCGCGGGCAGCGGCTTGACCGGCTGGATGCGCAGCTTGCCGCCCCGGTGGGAGTAGCGCGGGGCACGGCCGTTCACCAGGACCCGGCCTATTTTGAACTCGGCCAGGTTCAGGTGGAACTCGGTGAGCGGCGCCCGCCCGGCGATCGCGCTGAGCCGGGCCGTCCCGGCCAGCCGGTTGGGGCCGGGACGGTAGTCGAGGGCGAGCTCGTACCGGTGCACGCGGTAACGGGGATCGCCGTTGGCCGGAAAGTACGGGTCCGACACCGCTGTCCTCTGGCCGCTCATTGCCGCTTACGCTCCCTGCACAGTGCTCTGCCCGGACCCTCTCAGGTCCGCCACGCCTCGATCGGGTTGCCCAGCCAACGGGTGTCGGCGGGGACGGATTCCCCGGCCATCACGAGCGAGGCGGGACCCAGTGTGCTGTGGGCACCGACCGTACTACCGGGCAGGACGATTCCGCCCGGGCCCAGAGTGGCGCCCTCACGGAGGACCACAGTATCCGTCCTCAAGATCCGGTCGTGGAAGAGGTGCGTCTGCAACACGCAGCCGCGGTTCACGCTGACCGCGTCGCCCAGCACCACCAGGTCCGTCTCGGGCAGCCAGTAGCTCTCGCACCACACGCCCCGGCCGATCCGGGCGCCGAGCCCGCGCAGCCACAGGTTCAGCAGCGGCGTACCGGGTACGGATCCGGCCAGCCACGGCACGGCCAGCACCTCCACGAACGTGTCGGCGAGCTCGTTGCGCCATACGAAGCCGCTCCACAGCGGGTGCTCGCCCGTGCGGTGCCGGCCCACCAGCAGCCACTTCGCGGTCACGGACACCGCGCACGCGGCCAGCCCGGCGGCCAGCAGCACCGCTCCGGACAGCAGCGCCGCACCCCAGACCCCCACACCGGTCGCGGCGAGCGCGCACAGCGCCGCCACGGTCAGCACGGCCAGCGCGGCCGAACAGAACACCGGCACCAGCCGGCACAGCTCCACCAGGCCGCGCGCCCACAGCAGCCGCACGGGCGGGTCGTACGTACGGCTGCTGTCGGCGGCCGCGGCCGACCGCGGCAGCTTCACCGGCGGCAGGCCCAGGTACGAGCTGCCCTTCTTGGCCTTCTTCGGGGTCGCCGACAGCACGCCCACCAGCCCGTCGTCCGGCACGCTGCGGCCCGGCGCGGTCATCCCGGAGTTGCCGAGGAACGCCCGGCGGCCGATCTCGGAGTGCCCGATCCGTATCCAGCCGCCGCCCAGCTCGTACGGCGCGGTCAGGGTGTCGTCGGCGAGGAACGCACCCTCGCCCACCGTGGTCAGGCTCGGCAGCGCGAGCACGGTGGACACCTCCGCGCCCCGGCCGATCTTCATGCCGAGCAGCCGCAGCCACACCGGGGTGATCAGCCCGGCGTACAGCGGGAAGAGGGTCGCCCGGGACAGGTCCATCAGCTGGGTGACCGTCCAGGCCTGCCAGCCGGTCCTGCTGTGCGTGGGATGGGTGCCCGTGCGCAGGCCGAGGCTGAGCAGCCGTACGGACACCAGCAGCAGCGCCGCGTACGCGAACCCGAAGGCGAGCGCCCCGGGCACCACGGCGAGCAGCGCTCCGCGCAGCGCCTCGCCGAGTCCGGCACCGGCGGGCACGAAGGCGCTCAGCACCAGCAGGGCGGGCGCGGTGGCGAGCACGGGCAGGGCGGTGAGGCCGAAGCCGGCCGCCCCGTAGGCGGCCCGCCAGAACAGCCCGCGCGGCGGGCGTTCCTTGGGCCAGTTGTGCTTGGCCCGGCCCAGTTTGACCGCGGGCGCGCCGCCCCAGCGCTGGCCGGTGGGGATCTGGCCGACCACGGCGGAGCCGGGGGCCACCTCGGCCCGCTTGCCGACCCGGGCACCGGGGAAGAGCATGCTGCGGGTGCCGACGACCGCGCCCGCACCGACCTTGACCGCGCCGATCTCCAGCCGGTCCCCGTCGAGCCAGTACCCGGACAGGTCCACCTCGGACTCCACGGCGCAGCCGCGGCCGAGCTTGAGCATGCCCGTCACCGGCGGCATCGCGTGCAGGTCCACCTCGGGGCCGACCTTGGCGCCCAGCGCCCGCGCGTACCGCTCCAGCCAGGAACCGGTCAGGGAGGTCGCGCCGGCGTACTCGGCCAGCCGCTCGGCCGTCCACAGCCTCAGGTGGACGCGTCCGCCGCGCGGGTACCGTCCGGCCTTCACCCCGCGCAGCAGCAGACGGGCGCCGCCCGCCGCGATCGCGAGCCGGCCCGGCGGGCTGTAGAGCAGCGCCGCGGCGGGGGCCACCACCCACCAGGAGGCGGTCGGCGCCCACGGGTACGCCCCGAACCAGCGCAGGGCGTTGCCCAGGGCCAGCAGCGCCACGGCCCAGCGCACGCCCACCAGGGTGAACAGGGGCAGCAGCAGGAGCGACTGCACCACCTTGGCGCGCGTGGGGACCGGCGCGACGACGCGGGCCGCGTCGTCGTCCTGCACGGACTTCTCCAGGCGGCGGGCCAGCTTGCGCAGGACCGGCTGCTGATAGATGTCGAGGACGGCCGCGCTCGGGTAGCGGGTGCGCAGGCGGGTGGTCAGCTGGGCGGCGGCCAGGCTGTTGCCGCCGATGGCGAAGAAGTCGTCGGCGGCGCCGGTGACGGCGACACCGAGCGTCTCGCTCCACTGCTCGGCGAGCCAGGCCTCGGTGCCGTAGAGCTGTTCGGCGGGCCCGGTGCTCTCCAGTTCGGGCAGCGGCCAGGGCAGTGCGTCCCGGTCCACCTTGCCGGAGGTGCGGGTCGGCAGCTCCTCGACCGGCGCGAGCAGCGGGACGAGGGCCGCGGGCAGCTCGGCGCGCAGCCGCCGGGTGGCCGCCGCGTGGTCCCAGCCGTCCTGGGTGACCAGGTAGCCGACGAGCAGCTGGTTGCCGCTGCGGGCGGTACGGACGGCCGCGGCCGCGCCGGCGACGGCCGGCAGGGCCTGGAGGGCGGCGTCGACCTCGCCCAGCTCGATGCGGCGGCCGCCGAGCTTGATCTGCTCGTCGCCGCGGCCGAGGAAGACCAGGCCCTCCGGCTCCGCGCGGACGAGGTCGCCGCTGCGGTAGGCGCGCTCCCAGCAGAGGGACTCCAGCGGCGCGTACTTCTCGGCGTCCTTCGCCGGGTCGAGGTAGCGGGCCAGGCCGACGCCGCCGATCACCAGCTGGCCGCTGCCGCCCATCGGCACCGGCTCGCCGGACTCGTCGACCACGACCAGCTCCCAGCCGTTCAGCGGGAGGCCGATCCGGATCGGCTCCTCACCGGTCAGCAGGGAGGCGCAGGCGACCACGGTGGCCTCGGTGGGGCCGTACGTGTTCCAGACCTCGCGGCCCTCGGTGACCAGGCGCTGGGTCAGCTCGGGCGGGCAGGCCTCGCCACCGAAGATCAGCAGCCGGACCTCGTTGAGGGTCTCGGGCTCCCACAGCGCGGCCAGGGTCGGGACCGTGGAGACCACGGTGATCTCCTGCTCCACCAGCCAGGGGCCGAGGTCGGCGCCGCTGCGCACCTGGGAGCGGGGGACGGGCACCAGGCAGGCGCCGTAGCGCCAGGCCAGCCACATCTCCTCGCAGGAGGCGTCGAAGGCGACGGACAGGCCCGCCATCACCCGGTCGCCGGGGCCGATGGGCTCCTCGGTGAGGAAGAGCGCGGCCTCGGCGTCCACGAACGCGGCGGCGCTGCGGTGGCTGACGGCGACGCCCTTGGGCTTGCCGGTGGAGCCGGAGGTGAAGATGATCCACGCGTCGTGTTCGGGGCCGGGCCGGGCGGGGCTGGCCATGGTGGCGGTGTCCGCGGGGTCGGCGCCGTCGATGCGCCCGCCGGCGCCGACGACCGCCCGTACCCCGGCCTCGCCGAAGACCAGCTCGGCCCGCTCGTCGGGGTCCTCGGCGTCGACGGGCACATAGGCCGCGCCGGCGGCCAGGACGGCGAGGATGGCGACGTACAGCTCGTTGGTGCCCGAGGCCACGCGGACGCCGACCCGGTCGCCGAGACCGACCCCGGCGGCCGCCAGGGCGCGCCGGCGGCGCTCGACCTCGACGGCCAGCGCCCGGTAGGTCAGCTGCGCGGAGCCGTCGTCGAGGGCGAGCTCGTCGGGGTACGCCCGTACGGAGGCGTCGAGGATGTCGACGAGGGTGCGGGCCGGAGCGGCGGGGCCGGCGGAGAACCGGGCGAACTTCCCGGCCTCGTCCGGCTTTTCGGACGTGGCGGACCTTTCGGGCTCCGTGTGCGTGTCCCCGTCGTCGAGCAGGGTCAGATCACCGCGCTCAGGTGTGGCTGCCATCGGCCCTCGCGTCTCGTTCCCGGAAAGCTCCGGGTCGCCGGAGGGAGCCCAGGTCTGCCCGGGTTGTTCCGATCCAGCGCCAAACAACCCGCCAGTCTAGTGCGTCATCAAGAATTTTCTGATTGAAGCCTGGTGGGTGTGGCGTGGAATGCGCGGTGTGCAGGAGGGTGATTGCGGTGGTTTCTTCAAGATTGTTCCAAGGTCGGGTCATGCCGGTCCGGCACGCGCCGTCCCGGCGCCGGGGCACCTAGCGTGGTGCCGCATGACGCTCGATGCGCAGGTCGGTGACGGGGGACGGGGCGGGGGACGGGGCGGACCGGGCCCGGGGCGGCGCCGGCTGGTCCGGGGTGCCCTGACGGGCGCGGCGGCCCTCGGCGCCGCCCTGGCCTTCGGCGCCTCCGGGGCCGCGCCTCCCGCCCCCCTCGCGGGCCGGCGGGCCCGCCCGGCCACGCCCGGGGCGGCGCTGCGGGAGCTGGAGCGGGGCAACCAGCGCTGGCGCACCCTGCACGAGAAGCATCCCGACGAGACGCTGACCGTCCGCCGGGAGCTGCTCACCGGTCAGCACCCGTTCGCCGTGGTCCTGGGCTGCATCGATTCCCGGGTCCCGCCCGAGCTGGTCTTCGACCAGGGGCTCGGCGACCTGATGACGGTGCGCTCGGCGGGCCAGGTGCTGGACCAGGCGGTGCTGGGGAGCGTCGCGTACGGGGTGCTGGAGGTGGGGATCCCGCTGGTCGTGGTGCTGGGCCACCAGTCCTGCGGGGCCGTCGCCGCGGCGGTCCGGGCCGAGGTGGGCGGGGATCCGCTGCCCGGCCCGCTGCGCTACCTCACCGACCAGATCCGCCCCGCGATCGACCACCGGCTGCGGGGGGACGCGCGCAACGACGCGACGGCCACCGCGCACGTACGGCGGGTGCGCTCCCGGCTGGCGGGGGAGCCGGCCTTCGCCGCCCGGATCACGGCGGGCACGCTCGCGGTCGTCGGCGCCCGGTACGAGCTGACCGATCAGCGGGCCCACTGGATCCACTGACCGGCCCGCCGGCTTAAGCCAGGAGGGGGTCGGTGACGCCGCCGGGGGAGGCGAGGCGCTCGGCGTCCCAGCCCATGAGGCCGGCCGCCGACCGGTACACCGACGCGTAGAAGCCGAGGACGGCCGCGCGGGGGTCCGGGCCCTCCCGGACGTCGTCGTAGTCCAGCACGGCCAGGCGGGCCGGGCCCCGGGAGATCCAGCGCGCCGCCTCGTGGTCCAGCGGCAGCCCGGCCAGGCCCTCGGGCTCCGGCGCGGCGTAGGAGTAGAAGGCGGGCCGGGGGAAGGCGTCGTCGCCGAACCAGAAGCCGCAGCTGACGACCTCGCGCGCGTACGCCTCCCGGGTCACCGGGTCGACCTCCGCCCCGAGCTCGACCCGGCGGTCGGAGAATCGGGTGACGGCGAGGTCGTAGGAGTGCCAGAACAGGTGCACCGGGCTGATCTTCCCGGAGAATCCGGCGGAGAACTCCTCCAGTACCAGGGCGACCTGATTCAGCACCTGCCAGTGGCGGTTGACCCAGAACGGGTCGTACGCCGCGTGCTCGGTGTCCCGCTCGAACGGCCGGTCCGTGTCGGGCAGGCCGTACGGGCGCGGAATCGAGAGGGTCACGGCCACGCCGATCCTGGCCAGCGCGTCGAGGGCCGCCCGGTGGAACGACGCCACGCTGTGCCCGGCGAGCGGGAAGGACGTGGTCCGGCCGTCGAGCGCGGAGACGACCAGCCGGTGCTCGACGAAATCGAAGTCCACCGTGAAGACCGGCAGGCCGCCGGTGCCGCCCATCGGGCGGCTCGTGATCCCCCGCCCCGTGACATGGAACGCCACGTTCCACCAGTGGTTGCGGCGCGGGCTGTTCGCCAGCCGGATCTTGCCGACGACCTGGACGAACCGGTGCAGCGTCTCCTTGGTGTCGTGCCACTGCGTCAGTGGAATCGCGGGGAACAGGTCCACGGGGCATCCCTCGGCTCGTCGTGCTGCGCCGCCTCGCGGCCCGGCCCCGCCATCTTCACCCCCGCCCGGCCCGCAACCCCGGTCCGACGTGCCGTCAGGTGCGGTCGCGGTCGCGGTCGTGGCGCAGCCGGTGCCACATGGGCATGCCGAACCACAGCCACACGATGCCGCTGAAGATGCACGAGGCGATCAGCGCCGAACTGCCGGGACCCAGCACCATGGTCACGACGAGCAGCAGCGCGCTGCTCATCGCGAGCATCAGCAGGACCAGCCCGATCAGGGCGAGCCGGTTGGAGACGACGATCAGGCGGCCGCGCATCCCGCGCCGGAAGACCACCCGGTGGAAGGGGGCCGGTGCGGTGAGGAAGGCGGCGGCGCCGAACGCGACGACCAGCGTCAGCACGTACTGGTTGCTCTGCAGCGAGGTGAGCGAGGCGAACCGGGGGCTGAAGGCGAAGGTCATCAGGAATCCGAGCAGGATCTGCACCCCCGTCTGGGCGACGCGCACCTCCTGGAGCAGCTCGGCGTAGGCCTTGTCCGGATCCTGCGGGGGCTGGGGGTGGGGAACGGCCATCGCGCGGTCCTCCTTCCGGGGTGGGGGGTGGGGTGGGGGTGTCAGCACCGCTTCACCCGCCGGACCCAGAACACCAGCAGCAGGAACGAGGTGAGCGAGACGATCGCCAGCGAGGCTCCGGCGACGGCCGCGCCGTTCGTGCCCCTGCCCGGGGTGCGGGCGGTGGACGCCAGGGAGATCGGAGCGCCCGCTCCGGCGCCGGCCTCGGCGGCGGCCTGCGCCGCCCGCGCCGGCTGGGCCCCCTCGGCCGCCGGTGGGGCGGGTGCGGCGCCCGGGTCCGCGGGGAAGTGCACGTCGGCGCAGGAGTAGTAGGTGTCCGGCAGCCGGGTGTTGCGCCAGACGGTCAGGATCAGGTGCCGTCCGGTCCGGCCGGTGGGGAGCTGCCCGGTGAAGGTGTACGTGTTCTCCACCAGGGGCGGGTCGGTGACCGTCAGGAACGGCTGCGGTTCGAGGTCGGACCATTTCAGCGGCTGCCCGGGGTCGTAGCCGCTCCTGGTCACGTACAGCTCGAAGCGGCCCGCGTGCGGGATGGAGGAGCGGTACCGGAAGGTGAACGGGGCGCCGGCGGTCAGCTGGGTGACCGGCCAGTCGTCCCGGGGCAGGTCCAGCCCCCGGAACTGGGCGAGGCCCGCGCTGCACAGCTTGCCGTCGGGAACCCGGTCCCGGTCCCGGCCGTCGACGTCCTTGAGCCGGACGTTGTCCCAGTCGGCCAGTGCCCCGCCGGGGCTCGCGGCCAGCGCCGCGTCACAGGCCGGCGAGCCGAGGTAGCGGCCGCTGTCGGGCGTGCAGGCGACGCTGCGGCTGACCGGGGTCCACGCCGCGCCGTGCGCCGCGGCCGGTCCGGCCGTGAGGCCGAGCAGGATCAGCGCCGCCGGGCCCAGTGCCGCCCGGGCCGTTCCGTTCCTCATCGCGCCCCTCCTCCATCACCGGATGTTCACCGGATGTGCACCGGATGTGTGTGGAGGGGCACGGAAGTGATCTTGAGCGTGGTTCACGGGCTCCCGGCGCGAGGGGCGGCTTTCGGTCGCGCGCCGCGCGGCACTCGGCGCGCGGCGGAGGGCATGCCCCTGGTGCGGCCGTGACGGGGGTGAACGCCGCCCCTCCCGTCCGCCCGGAACGGGGCCGGGGCTCGTCCCGCCTGCCGTCAGGCGTGGGATCGGGTCCCGGTGCAGCTCACGGCGGCTCCGGCGGTCGTGGTGGCCCGCCGCGGGGACGGCGCGGGGCCGGGAGGGGGCCGCGCCGGAAGGCCCCCCGGCGCCCGTCGCGGGCGGCTCCGGGGCGCCGGGGCACCCGCGATCCTTGGCCAAAACTTATGAGGTGGACATGGCGAAGCTCGAGCGTCCCGCGAGCGACCGGGCCGCTTCGCGGCCTGGACGCACCGCAGCCCGCCTCGTGGAGGCGGGCTGCGGTACCTGCGAGCGGTGCGATCAGACGAGGTCGAAGCGGTCCAGGTCCATCACCTTGGCCCACGCGGCGACGAAGTCCGTCACGAACTTCTCCTTGGCGTCGTCGCTCGCGTAGACCTCCGCGAGCGCGCGCAACTCGGAGTTCGAGCCGAAGACCAGGTCGGCACGGGTGCCGGTCCACTTCACGGCGCCCGTGGCGTCGTCGCGGGCCTCGAACTCGTCCTGCGCCGGGGACGTGGACTTCCAGGTCGTGCCCAGGTCGAGCAGGTTGACGAAGAAGTCGTTGGTCAGCGTGCCCGGACGGTCCGTGAGGACACCGTGCTTGGACTGGCCGTGGTTGGCGCCCAGGACGCGCAGGCCGCCGACGAGCACGGTCAGCTCGGGGGCGCTCAGGGTGAGCAGGTTCGCCTTGTCGAGCAGCAGGTACTCGGCCGGCAGGCGGTTGCCCTTGCCGGCGTAGTTGCGGAAGCCGTCCGCGGCCGGCTCCAGCGCGGCGAAGGACTCGACGTCCGTCTGGTCCTGCGCGGCGTCCACGCGGCCCGGGGTGAACGGCACCTCGACCTCGACGCCGCCGTCCTTCGCGGCCTGCTCGACGGCCGCGCCGCCCGCGAGCACGATCAGGTCGGCCAGCGAGACCTGCTTGCCGCCCTGGGCGTTGAACGCCTCCTGGACGCCCTCCAGCGTACGGAGCACCTGCGCCAGCTGGTCGGGGTTGTTGACCTCCCAGCCGCGCTGCGGCTCCAGGCGGACCCGGGCGCCGTTGGCGCCACCGCGCTTGTCGCTGCCGCGGAAGGACGAGGCCGAGGCCCAGGCCGCCGAGACCAGCTGGGCGACGGTGAGGTCGGTGGCCAGCACCCGCTCCTTGAGCGCGGCGACGTCCGCGGCGTCGAGGAGCTCGCCCTCGCGCGCCGGCAGCGGGTCCTGCCACAGCAGCACCTCGGAGGGGACCTCGGCGCCGAGGTAGCGCACGACCGGGCCCATGTCGCGGTGGGTCAGCTTGTACCAGGCGCGGGCGAAGGCGTCCGCGAACTGGTCGGGGTTCTCGTAGAAGCGGCGCGAGATCTGCTCGTAGACCGGGTCGAAGCGCAGCGACAGGTCGGTGGTGAGCATCATCGGAAGGTGCTTCTTCGACGCGTCGTGCGCGTCGGGGATGGTCGCCTCGGCGTTCTTCGCGACCCACTGGTGGGCGCCGGCCGGGCTCCGCGTGAGCTCGTACTCGTACGCGAAGAGGTTCTTGAAGAACTCGTTGCCCCAGGCGGTCGGGGTGCTGGTCCAGGTGACCTCGAGGCCGCTGGTGATCGCGTCCCCGCCCTTGCCGCTGCCGTACGTGCTGGCCCAGCCCAGGCCCTGCGCCTCGATCGGGGCGGCCTCGGGGTCGGCGCCCACGTGGTCGGCCGGGCCGGCGCCGTGGGTCTTGCCGAAGGTGTGGCCGCCGGCGATCAGGGCGACGGTCTCCTCGTCGTTCATCGCCATCCGGCGGAACGTCTCGCGGATGTCGCGGGCCGCGGCGACCGGGTCCGGGTTGCCGTTCGGGCCCTCCGGGTTGACGTAGATCAGACCCATCTGGACCGCGCCGAGCGGGCTCTCCAGCTCGCGCTCGCCGGTGTAGCGCTCGTCGCCGAGCCAGGTGGTCTCCGGGCCCCAGTAGACGTCCTCCTCCGACTCCCAGACGTCCGCGCGGCCGCCGGCGAAGCCGAAGGTCTTGAAGCCCATCGTCTCCAGGGCGACGTTGCCGGTGAGGATCATGAGGTCGGCCCAGGAGATCGCCTGGCCGTACTTCTTCTTGACCGGCCACAGCAGACGGCGGGCCTTGTCCAGGTTGCCGTTGTCCGGCCAGCTGTTCAGCGGGGCGAAGCGCTGCTGACCGGCGCCCGCGCCACCGCGGCCGTCGCTGATGCGGTACGTGCCGGCGCTGTGCCAGGCCATGCGGACCATCAGCGGGCCGTAGTTGCCGAAGTCGGCCGGCCACCAGTCCTGCGAGGTGGTCAGCACCTCGGCTATGTCCCGCTTCACCGCCGCGAGGTCGAGGCCCTGGAAGGCCTCGGCGTAGTCGAACTCCTCGCCGAGGGGATTGGCCACGGCGGGGTTCTTGGCGAGGATCTTGAGGTTGAGCCGCTCCGGCCACCACTGGCGGTTTCCGCCGCCCTGCGTCGGGTGTGCGGCGCGCCCGTGCGCGACGGGGCAACCGCCCCCACCCTCCGCCTTCGCGTCTACGACGTGTGCGTCATGGTTCTCAGACATTGGGAGTCCTGTCCGTCACGTCTTCAGCCTCCTGCGCCGCCGCTCCGGCGGTACCGCGCTGGCTGAAGTCTTCCTTGGTCCTTGGCTACCAGCAGAACCGATCCTACGATGGACAGAGTCCAAGTCAAGAAGAACGCCAGACTAGGTGGACCGATATGAGTGACCTGCTGGAGCGGCTGAGGGCGCGTGGCTGGCGTATGACCTCCCAGCGGCGCGTCGTGGCGGAGGTGCTCGACGGCGACCACGTGCACCTCACGGCCGACGAGGTGCACGCCCGGGCCGCGCAGCGGCTGCCGGAGATCTCGCGGGCGACCGTCTACAACGCCCTGGGCGAGCTGGTGCTGCTCGGCGAGGTCGTGGAGCTGTCCACCGACGGCCGCGCCAAGCGCTACGACCCCAACGGGCACCGGCCGCACCATCACCTCGTCTGCTCCGGCTGCGGCACCATCCGGGACGTCCGCCCGGCCGGCGACCCGCTGGCCGACCTCCCGGCGGCGGAGCGCTTCGGCTTCACGGTGGCGAAGGCCGAGGTCACCTACCGGGGGCTGTGCCCGGCCTGCCGGTAGCGCGCCGTTCCCGGCTGCCTGCCCGGCGGCGGCTCAGCCGGGGCGGCGGTCCAGTTCCTCGTCGAGGGCCAGGGCGGCGTCGATGAGGGCCAGGTGCGTGAACGCCTGCGGGAAATTGCCCAGCTGCTCGCCCGAGGGGCCGATCTCCTCGGCGAAGAGGCCGACGTGGTTGGCGTACGTCAGCATCTTGTCGAAGGCGTAGCGCGCCTGCTCCAGCCGCCCGGCGCGGGCCAGCGCCTCGACGTACAGGAAGCTGCACAGGTTGAAGGTGCCCTCGCGGCCTCGCAGGCCGTCCGGCGAGGCCGCGGGGTCGTAGCGGTGGACGAGGCTGTCGCTGACCAGTTCCCGGTCCATCGCGTCGAGCGTGGACAGCCACGCCGGGTCGGTCGGCGCCAGGAACCCCACCTTCGGCATGAGCAGCAGCGAGGCGTCCAGCACGTCGGACCCGTAGCGCTGGACGAAGGCCTGGCGCCGCGGGCTCCAGCCGCGCTCCACGATCTGCGTGAAGACCGCGTCGCGGGCCGCCGTCCAGCGCGCGAGGTCGGCGGGGCGGGAGTGGGTCCGCGCCATCCGGATGCCCCGGTCGAAGGCGACCCACGACATCAGGCGGCTGAAGGTGAAGTCCTGGCGGCCGCCGCGGGTCTCCCAGATCCCCTCGTCCGGCTCGTCCCAGTGCTCGGTGAACCAGTCCAGCACGCCGGCGAACGCCTGCCAGCCGCGCAGCGCGCCCCCGCCGCCGCCCGCGGCGAAGGCGTAGACCGCCTCGCCGTAGATGTCCAGCTGGAGCTGGTCGGCTGCCGCGTTGCCGATCCGGACGGGCGCGGACCCCCGGTAGCCCTCCCAGTGGCCGAGGATCTCCTCGGGCAGGTGGGGGTCGCCGTCCACCCGGTACATGATCTGCAGCGGCCGGCCGGAGGCGAAGTCACCCTCCTCGAAGCGGCCGCGGACCCAGTGGCGGAACGCCAGCGCCTCGGGGACGAAGCCGAGGGTGAGCAGCGCGCGCACCGAGAGGGAGGCGTCCCTGATCCAGGTGTAGCGGTAGTCCCAGTTGCGCTCCCCGCCGACGAGCTCGGGCAGCCCCGCCGTCGCCGCGGCGACCGGCGCCCCGGTGGGGGCGTACGTCAGCAGCTTCAGCGTGATCGCGGAGCGGTTGACCATCTGCTGCCACCGGCCCCGGTAGGTGCAGGAGCGCAGCCAGCGGCCCCAGAAGGACCGGCAGTCGTCGAAGGCGGCGCGGGCGCTCTCCCAGCTCGGCGGATCGGGGGCCGGGCCGCCGCTCGCGTCGCAGGTCAGGACGACGGTGGCGATCTCGCCCGCCGAGAGCGTGAAGCGCGCCACGGCATCGGCCCCGTCCGCGACGAGGGTGAGGGGGGCGCTCGCCCGTACGAAGAGGTCCGTCCCGCCGCCGCGCAGCAGGGCGGACCGGTCGTCGAGCAGCGTGAGCGTGTGCGGGGCCCGGCCGTAGTCGAAGCGCGGCCGGCACTCCAGGACGAAGGGCAGGCGGCCGCGCACCACCCGTACCGTCCGGTGCAGCCGGTGCCGGTCCGAGGGCTCGCCGGACTCCTCGGGGATCATGAAGTCCCCGACCTCGCCGACCCCGTCCGGGGCCATGAAACGGGTCACCAGCAGGGCCGTGTCCGCCAGGTAGAGCTGCTTGACGGTCACGTCGGTGACCCGGTCGCGGTCGACCGTCAGGCGGCAGTGGCCGCCCCGGGCGTGGTCCAGCAGGGAGCCGAAGACGCTGGGCGAGTCGAACCGCGGCGTGCACCACCAGTCGACGGTCCCGTCGCCGGAGACCAGTGCCGCCGTCTGGAGATCGCCCACCAGGCCGTGGTCCGCGATCGGGGGATAGGCGCCGCCTGCGCTCATGGGGCCTCCGTGACCGGCCCGGTGGGGAGCGGTGTGCTCCCGGCTCATTGTCCCACCGGGTGAGCCGCGTCTCACCCGGACGCTGCCGCTTGTCTATGCAACGAGTTGCATAGAAGGATTCGGTGGTATGGCGCTCGAACACGCGATCCTCGTCTCGCTGCTGGAGAAGCCGGGCTCCGGCTATGAGCTGGCCCGGCGCTTCGAGCGGTCCATCGGCTACTTCTGGACCGCCACCCACCAGCAGATCTACCGCGTCCTCAAGCGCATGGAGGGCGACGGCCTGCTCGCCGTCCGCGATGTGGCGCAGCAGGGCCGGCCGGACAAGAAGGAGTACTCCGTCGCCGCCCCCGGCCGCGCCGCCCTCGCGCGGTGGCTGCACGAGCCGATCGAACCCGAGAGTCTGCGGCACGACCTCGCCGTGAAGATCCGCGGGGCGGCCTTCGACGACCCGGCCGCCCTGGTCCGCGAGGTCGAACGGCACCGTCGGGCGCACGGCGACCGCCTCGCCCACTACCTGGCCGGGGAGCACCGCGACTTCACCGGGCCCGAGGCCCCCGCCCCGCTCGACGCCGGCCAGGAACTGCAGCACGTGGTCCTGCGCGGCGGCATCGCCTACGAGCGCATGACGATCGCCTGGCTCGACGACGTCCTCGCCACGCTCCACCGCATCGGCGGATCCTCCGGCTCCGCGCCCCTCAGCTGACCCATCCCATCCCACGACCCCTCGGAAGGCACACCTCCATGGCCGACTCCCTGCTCTTCAACCCGCGCACCTACGACCCCGCGCACTTCGACCCCGAGACGCGCCGGCTGCTGCGCGCCACCGTCGACTGGTTCGAGGAGCGCGGCAAGCGCAAGCTGATCGAGGACTACCGCTCCCGTGCCTGGCTGGGCGACTTCCTCGCCTTCTCCGCCAAGGAAGGCCTGTTCGCGACCTTCCTGACCCCCTCGGCCGCCGCCGACGGGCACGCGGACAAGCGCTGGGACACCGCCCGGATCGCCGCCCTGAACGAGATCTTCGGGTTCTACGGCCTCGACTACTGGTACGCCTGGCAGGTGACCATCCTCGGCCTCGGCCCGGTCTGGCAGAGCGACAACGCCGCCGCCCGCGCCCGCGCCGCCGAACTCCTCGCCCAGGGCGAGGTGTTCGCCTTCGGCCTGTCCGAGAAGACGCACGGCGCGGACATCTACTCCACCGACATGCTGCTGGAGCCGGACGGCAACGGCGGCTTCCGGGCCACCGGTTCCAAGTACTACATCGGCAACGGCAACGCCGCCGGCCTCGTCTCCGTCTTCGGCCGCCGTACCGACATCGAGGGCCCGGACGCGTACGTCTTCTTCGCCGCCGACAGCCGCCACCCGGACTACCACCTGGTGAAGAACGTCGTCGACTCCTCCAAGTACGTCAGCGAGTTCCGCCTGGAGGGCTACCCCGTCGCCCCCGAGGACGTCCTGCACACCGGCCGTGCCGCCTTCGACGCCGCCCTCAACACCGTCAACGTCGGCAAGTTCAACCTCTGCACCGCCTCCATCGGCATCTGCGAGCACGCGATGTACGAGGCCGTCACCCACGCGAGCAACCGCATCCTCTACGGCCGCCCCGTCACCGCCTTCCCGCACGTCCGCCGCGAGCTGACCGACGCGTACGTCCGCCTCGTCGGCATGAAGCTCTTCAGCGACCGCGCCGTCGACTACTTCCGCACCGCCGGCCCCGACGACCGCCGCTACCTGCTCTTCAACCCGATGACGAAGATGAAGGTGACCACGGAGGGCGAGAAGGTCATCGACCTCATGTGGGACGTCATCGCCGCCAAGGGCTTCGAGAAGGACAACTACTTCGCCCAGGCGGCCGTCGAGATCCGCGGCCTGCCCAAGCTGGAGGGCACGGTCCACGTCAACCTCGCGCTGATCCTCAAGTTCATGCGCAACCACCTGCTGGACCCGGCCGGTTACGAGGCCGTCCCGACCCGGCTCGACGCGGCCGACGACGCGTTCCTCTTCCGGCAGGGCCCGGCCCGGGGCCTGGGCGCCGTCCGCTTCCACGACTGGCGCCCCGCCTTCGACGCGTACGCCGAGGTGGCCAACGTCGCCCGCTTCCGCGAACAGGCCGATGCGCTCTGCGCGTTCGTCACGACCGCCGCGCCCGACGAGGAGCAGAGCCGCGACCTCGACCTCCTCCTCGCCGTCGGCCAGCTCTTCGCGCTCGTCGTCCACGGCCAGCTGATCCTGGAGCAGGCCCGCCTGACCGGCCTCGACCAGGACGTGCTCGACGAGCTGTTCGCCGTCCTCGTCCGCGACTTCTCCGCGCACGCCGTCGAGCTGTACGGCAAGGACTCGGCCACCGCGCAGCAGCAGGACTGGGCGATGGGCGCGGTCCGCCGCCCGGTCGTGGACGAGGCCCGTTCCGCGCGCGTCTGGCAGCGCGTCGAGGCGCTGTCCGGCGCGTACGAGATGGCCCCGTAACCGAGCGCCCCGGCCACCCCGGCCACCCCGCCCGGCCCACCGTGCGCACCCCGCACGGTGGGCCGTTCGCCGTTCGCCGTTCGCCGTCAGCCCAGCCGGGTCGGGGACGAGGCGCCCGGCGTCAGGACCCTGGGGGTACCCGTGCCGTCCGCCGGGACCGTCCAGAGGTCGGTGGTGTCCACCGCACCCTCGGCGGGCAGGGCGTAGACGAGGGTGCGGTCGTCGAGCCACAGCGCCTGGTCGTCGACGCTGCGCTTCTCCGCCAGCGGCTGCTCCCGCAGGGTCGCCAGGTCCATGACGTGCTCGCGCCACAGCTGCGCGCCGCGCTGGACGCGCTTCTTGTACGCGATCCGGGTCCCGTCCGGCGACAGGGACGGACACTCGACGTTCCTGGCGAGCGTGGTGACGCTGCGCCCCGCGACCGACCCCTTCACCAGGTAGGTCTGGCCGGCGGTGCCCAGCGTGGCGTAGAAGGTGTCGTCGTCCCCGGCGAAGGTGACGCCCCAGAAGTTCACGTCCCCCGCGCTGTAGGGCCGCCCGTCCAGCACGACGGCGAACTTCTCCAGGTCCGGCTCCAGCGCCCAGGTCCGGGTGTCCACGATCGCGGTACGGGTGGAGAAGAACGCGGTGCCGTACGACTCCCCGGCCACGAAGACCGTCCAGGCGGCGAATCGGCCGCTGGGGGAGACCCGGGCCCTCGAGGGGGTGCCCGCGAGCGGGAAGCTGCGCACGGTGCGCAGTTCGGAGTCCACGATCAGGGCCTTGTTGTCCTGGGCGAGCGCGCCCGGCGAGGAGTTCAGGCACACGCCGGTGCCGGCGGCCGCGTGGAACCGCTGGCAGGTCAGCGCCGAGGCGCTGCGGTCGGCCCGGGGATCGCGGTCCGGGACGGAGACCACGGCGCCGCGGTGCGGGCCCGGGGCGCCGTTGAGGAAGGCCAGCCCGTCCTTGCGGTCGAGTGCGACCGGGCCCCGGGCGACCGTCGGATCGCCCTCCCGGGTCCGTTCGGCGCGGGCGGCGGAGCGCAGGACCAGCGTGGCGCCGATGCCGCCGAGGACCAGCACGGCCAGGGTGAGGACGAGCAGCCGGCGCGAACGCGTCATCGGGGTCCTCCGGGGGCTCGGGGTGCGGGGGTGGCCCGGTCGCCGTGGGGGCCGGGGGCGTCGCCGTCCGGGGCGGACGGGCGCAGGACGAAGCCGGCGACGGCCGCGCAGCAGCACAGACCGGCCGCGGCGGCCGCGAGCGCCGGGCCGGAACCCCACAGCGTCCACGCGCCGCCGAAGGCGAGCGAGCAGCCGAAGCGGGCCAGCGCCTGGCCGGTGCCGACGACGGCGATGCCGGTGGCCCGCAGCCTCGCGGGGACGGTCGCGGCGACGGCGGCGGGCAGGACGCCGTCGGTGGCGGCGTAGAACATGCCGTGCAGGGCGAGGACCACATAGGGCAGGGCGGGGAAGCCGGGGGCCCACAGCAGCAGCCCGTACCCGGCGAGCAGCAGCGCGTGCCCGGTGAGGAAGACGGTGCGGCGACCGATCCGGTCGGCGAGGGCGCCGGCCGGCACCGCCAGCAGCAGGAACACGGCGGCGGTGCCCAGCGGGAGCAGCGGGAACCACCGCTCGCCGATGCCGGTCCGCTCCTGGAGCAGCAGGTAGAGGAACGCGTCGCTGACGGTGGTCAGGCCCAGCAGGGCGGCGCAGGCCGCCAGGGCGCGCAGCCGGGGCAGCCGCAGCAGCGCCAGCCCCTCCCGCACGCTCACCCCGCCGCCCGCCTTCGCGGCGGCCGGCTCCCGCCCGGGCTCCGGCGTCCCGGATACGCCGGGCTCCGCGCCGGGGGTGACGGGCCCGGCGGGGACGGGGGCGGAGCGTGTGGGTCCGGGGGTGACGGGCCCGGCGGGGACGAACAGCATCAGCACCACGACGCCGAGCGCGGCCACGCACGCGCTGACGCCGAAGACCGCGTCGTAGCCGTCGACCGTCAGGTTCAGGATCAGGAAGGCGGCCAGCGGTCCGAGCAGCGCCCCGGTGGTGTCCATGGCCCGGTGCACGCCGAAGGCCCGCCCCTGTAACTCGAGGGGCGTGGAGAGCGAGATGAGCGCGTCGCGCGGGGCGGTGCGCAGGCCCTTGCCCGTGCGGTCCAGGGCGAGGACCACGCCCACGGTGGTGAGGCTGTGCGCCAGCAGCAGCAACGGCTTGCACAGCGCCGACAGGCCGTAGCCGAGGCCCGCGACCAGCTTGTGGTTGCGGACCCGGTCGGCGAGATGACCGCCGGTCAGCTGCACGAGCGCGCTGACGCCGTTGTAGACCCCGTCGAGGGCGCCGAACCCGAGCGGGCTCAGGCCCAGTCCGGCCACCAGGTACAGCGGCAGGACGGCGGTGACCATCTCCGAGGAGACGTCCGTGATCAGGCTGACCGTGCCGAGGGCGACGACGGCCGAGGCGACCGCGGGCGCCCGTGCCGACGCCCCGTCCGGTGCGGCCTGCGCGCCCCCGGGCGCGGAGCGGTCCGCGAGGTACATGCTGGTCGAGCCCCCCGTGCCGACGGTCCACTTCACTGGTGATCACTCGTACGTGCGAGGGGAACCCTAAGGGGTGTACGGGCCACTTGGGCGGCGTTCGGCCCGATTCGGCCACCCCGGACGAGGCGGACGTCCGGCTCAGCCCCGCCGGCTGCTCTCGTCGCGCAGCCAGGTGGAGAAGTCCCCCTCGCGGATCGCCCGCTCGGCCCGGCGCCGCGTGGCGAGGGCAGCCACGACGAACACCACGACCCCGGGCAGCAGCCCCGGCCGCTCCCGCAGCACCGCCCGCAGATCGCCCGTACTCGTGCGCGCGGACGGCGCCTCCGGCTCCGGCGACCCCGCGCCCGCGGCCCCGGAGGGCGGCGACACCGCCTGGTGGCGCTCCAGTTCGGCCGACGAGGTCGCCGCCCGTACCTTCCGCCGGATCAGATCGCCCCAGGTGCGCGGCGGGTGCACCACGACCCTGGCCTCCGCGACCACCCGCCGCTCCGCCGGCCCGAAGGCCAGGGACGCGGCCAGGTCGTCGGCCATCAGCGGGGGCAGGGCGGCGATCCGCGCGTGCCCCGGCCCGGACAGCGCGATGACCCCGCGCCCGAACAGCCCCTCGCGCACGGCCGGCAGCCGTTGCCAGACCCGGTAGTACGCCCGGACCGGCCACGCGCAGCCGGCCAGCGGGATGTCGCGGCCGGGGGCCGCGGCGAGGAGCCCCGGATCGTCGGCGAGAGCGCCGGCCAGGGCCCGCACACCGGCCGCTCCGAACTCGACGTCGGCGTCCACGTACAGCCGCGGGAAGCCCCGCGCGTGCTCGTCCCCGACCCGCATCGCCGCGTGTTTGGAGGGGGTCGGTATCTCCACCACCCGTACGCGCGGACCCCGCGCGCCCGCCACGGCGGCGGTGTCGTCGGTGCAGCCGTTGCACACCACGACGATGTCGGGTCCGGACGCGGACGCCGGGGCGTCGGCCAGGAGCGCGTCGAGGAGCCGGCCGATGACCCGGCCCTCGTTGTGGGCCGGGATCACGATGCTGGTCACCCGGGAAGTATGCACGCTCGGACAACCACGCAGACCGTTTCCCCCAACTCCCCCCGGGCGTAGGCCCGGTGGTCTAGATTGAACCCGCCGAGCGGACTCGGCGTGCTTCGGCGACGCCGCAGTCCGACCGGAGCAGGGCAGTTGGGGCGGGTGCGGTGGCTCGGGGGAACGGGCCGCCCGCTCGTGGCCGGACCGGCGCGAGGGGTGCCGGACGGCCGGGGGGCGTACGTACAGCACGCAGGGCATCGGTCGTGGGGGGCCATCACCGTCGGGCGGGTCAGGCACGGGTCGCGTAGGACGCCCGGCCCGCCGCCGACGGCACCCCCTTCCTTCGCGCGCCTCCCGGCCATGGGTCGTCGATACGCCCACGGGCGTGCGCGGAAGGAAGGGGAACGCTGTGAAGGACACCGCGAAGGACACCGCGAAGGACACGGGGCGGGACGGCGCGGCCACGGACGCGGGACCGGTGCCACCGTTAGGCGTCGCCGTCGTCGGCGCCGGCTACTGGGGCCCCAATCTCGTCCGCAACTTCCAGTCCAGTCCGCAGTTCCGGCTCCGCTGGCTCTGCGACCTGAACGTCGACCGGGCCCGCCAGGTGCTCGGCGGCTACTCCACCGTCCAGGCGACCGCGGACTACGAGGCCGTCCTCGCCGACCCGGCCGTCGACGCGGTCGCCGTGGCCACCCCGGCCGGCACCCACCTCGACGTGGCGCTGGCCGCCCTGCGCGCCGGCAAGCACGTCCTGGTCGAGAAGCCGCTCGCCGCCACCTACGAGGACGGGCTGCGCCTGGTGACCGAGGCCGAGGAACGCGGCCTGACCCTCATGTGCGACCACACCTACTGCTACACCCCGGCGGTGGCCCGCATCCGCGACATGGTCCGCTCCGGCGAACTCGGCGACATCCAGTTCGTCGACTCCGTCAGGATCAACCTGGGGCTCGTCCAGAAGGACATCGACGTCCTGTGGGACCTGGCCCCCCACGACCTCTCGGTCCTCGACTTCATCCTCCCCGAGCACGTCCGGCCCGTCGCCGTCGCCGCGCACGGCGCCGACCCCATCGGCACCGGCCAGTCCTGCGTGTCGTACCTGACGCTCACGCTCAGCACCGGCGCCATCGCCCACGTGCACGTCAACTGGCTCTCCCCGGTGAAGGTCCGCACCACCATGGTCGGCGGCTCCAAGCGCACCTTGGTGTGGGACGACCTCAACCCCACCCAGCGCGTCGCCGTGTACGACCGGGGCGTGGACCTGACGGCCCCGCAGGAGATCGGCGCGGACGAGCGCCGCGACATGCTCGTCTCCTACCGGACCGGCGACATGGTGGCGCCCGCGCTCGGCGAGAAGGAGGCCCTGCGCACCATGGTCGAGGAGTTCGCCGCCGCCGTCCGGACCGGCCGGCCGCCGCTGACCGACGGCCGGGCGGGTCTGCAGGTCCTCGACATCCTCGAAGCGGCCTCCCGGAGCCTGGAGTTCCGCGGCGCGGTCGTCGGACTGCGCACCGGGCGCTGACCGTTGGCGGTACCGCCGCTTGACCATCGCGCCCGGACGCGCGCACACCCGCCGGGCGCAGCAGGAAGCACCACGACCGACTCAGTAGGGGCAGGGCGTTGAGCAGCGTACGAGGCAAGAGGATTCTGGTCACCGGAGGGGCGGGCACCATCGGCTCGCACCTGGTGGACCTGCTGGTGGACAACGGGGCACGCGAGATCGTCGTGCTCGACAACTTCGTGCGGGGGCGCACCGCCAACCTCGCCCGCGCCCTGCCGAGCGGCGTGGTGGACGTCGTCGAGGGCGACATCCGCGACGCGGCCGCCGTGCGCAAGGCGACCGAGGGCGCCGACCTGGTGTTCCACCTGGCCGCCATCCGCATCACCCAGTGCGCGGAGGAACCGCGGCTGGCCAACGAGGTGATGGTCGACGGCACCTTCAACGTGCTGGAGGCCGCGGCCGCCGCCGGCGTGGGCAAGGTGATCGCCTCGTCCTCGGCCTCGGTCTACGGCCTGGCGGACACCTTCCCGACCACCGAGAGCCACCACCCCTACCACAACGACACCTTCTACGGGGCCGCGAAGGCCTTCAACGAGGGCATGCTGCGCAGCTTCCACTCCATGTACGGGCTGGACTACGTCGCGCTGCGCTACTTCAACGTGTACGGCCCCCGGATGGACATCCACGGCCTGTACACCGAGGTGCTGATCCGCTGGATGGAGCGGATCGCCGACGGCCAACCGCCGCTGATCCTCGGCGACGGCACTCAGACCATGGACTTCGTCCACGTCCGCGACATCGCCCGCGCCAACCTGCTGGCCGCCGAGTCCGCTCTGACCGACGAGGTGTTCAACGTCGCCAGCGGCACCGAGACCAGCCTGCTGGAGCTGGCGCACGGCCTGCTGGAGGCCATGGGCGCGGACACCCTCGTACCCGAACACGGGCCGGCCCGCGCCGTGAACGGCGTGACCCGCCGTCTCGCGGACACCACGCGCGCCGCCGGGCGGCTCGGCTTCACCGCCGGGATCGACCTGCGCACCGGTCTGCGGGACCTGGTGGACTGGTGGCGCGCCGAACGCGCGGCGGCCGCCGGAACCGGCACCGCCGGAGCCGGCACCGCTGACGCCGCCGCGGCGTCCGGGGAGGCCGCCCGATGAGCGCCCCCGACACGCCCGCCCGCATCCCCGTCATGATCCCCTGGCTCGGCGAGGAGGAGGCCCGGGCGGCCGCCGGCGCCGTCCTCTCCGGCTGGGTCGCCCAGGGTCCCCGGGTCGCCGAGTTCGAGCGCGCCTTCGCCGACCGCGTGGGCGCCGAGCACGGCATCGCGGTGAGTTCGTGCACCACCGCCCTGCACCTGGCACTGATCGCGCTGGAGCTCGGCCCCGGCGACGAGGTGATCGTGCCCTCGCTGTCCTTCATCGCCACAGCCAACGCCGTCCGGTACGTGGGCGCGCACCCGGTGTTCGCGGACGTCGAGGAAGCCACCGGCAACGTGACCCCGGCCACCGTCGACGCCGTCCGCACCCCGCGCACCAGGGCGGTGCTCGCCGTCCACCAGGGCGGCGTCCCCGCGGACGTACCCGCCCTCCGCGCGGCCTGCGCCGACTGGGGCCTCGCCCTGGTCGAGGACGCCGCCTGCGGCATCGGCGCGACCGTCGGCGGCAAGTCGGTCGGCCACGGCGCCCTGCTCGCCGCCTGGTCCTTCCACCCCCGCAAGGTGATCACCACCGGCGAGGGCGGCATGGTCACCACCGACGACGCGCGGTGGGCGGAGCGGCTGCGCCGGCTGCGCGAGCACGGCATGAACATCTCCGCCGCACAGCGCCACGCCAGCACCACCCCGATCGCCGAGAGCTATCTGGAGGTCGGCTACAACTACCGGATGACCGACATCCAGGCCGCGGTCGGCCTGGTGCAACTGGGCAAGCTGGACGCCATCGTGGCCCGCCGCCGGGCGCTCGCGGCCCGCTACGCGCAGCTGCTCGCCCCCGTCCCGGGCGTGCGCCCGGTCACCGACCCCGTGCACGGCGAGGGCAACTTCCAGTCGTACTGGATCCTGCTGACCGAGGAGTTCCCCCTCGGCCGGGACGAGCTGCTCGCCGTCCTCGCCGAGGCCGGGATCTCGGCCCGGCGCGGCATCATGGCCTCGCACCTGGAACCGGCCTACGCCGGGCACGGTGCGGCGCCGCTGCCCGTCACCGAGCGGATCAGCCGCGACTCGCTGATCCTCCCGCTCTTCCACACCATGACCGAGGAGCAGCAGGACCGCGTCGTGGCCGCCCTGCGCGGACGGGCCGGCGGATGAACGCACCCCACGACACCGAGGACCTGCTGATCGTCGGAGCGGGCGGTTTCGCCCGCGAGACCGCCCAGGCGGTACGGGACCTGGCCGCCGCCTGCCTGGCGAGCGGCCGCGCCCCGCGCTGGCGCCTGCTGGGGCACCTCGACGACGACCCGGCCCTGCACGGCCGGGACGTCGACGGCGTGCCCGTGCTCGGCGGCAGCGAACGCGTCCACGAGCTGGCGCGGGCCCGCGTGGTGGTCTGCGTCGGCAGTCCGCGCGACTACGCCCTCCGGGCCCGCCTGGTACGGCGGCTCGGGCTGCCCGCGCACCGCTACGCCACCGTGGTCCACCCCACGGCGGCCCTCTCGTCGTCCTCCGTGCTCGGCGTCGGCTCGGTGCTGCTCGCGCACTGCGTGCTGACCGCCGCCGTACGGGTGGGCTCCCACGTGGCCGTGATGCCGCAGGTGGTGCTCACCCACGACGACGCGATCGGCGACTTCGCCACGCTCGCCTCGGGCGTCCGCCTCGGCGGCGGGGTGCGGCTGGGGCGGGGCGCCTACGTGGGCGCGGGCTCACTGGTCCGCGAGTACACCACGGTCGGCGCCTGGTCACTGACCGGCATGGGCAGCACGGTCCTCGGCGACGTACCGCCCGGCGAGGTCTGGGCCGGCAGCCCGGCCCGCCGGCTGCGCACGGCCGACGCGCCCGCGCTCGACGAGCTGCGGGCCGACGGGGAGATGACCGGCCGGCGGCCGGAGACACGGATGGGGAGCACAGTCGGATGAACCAGATACCGCTCGTCGACCTGAAGGCGGCGCACGCCGAGGTCGCCGGGGACGTACGCGAGGGCTTCGACCGCGTGCTGGCGGACACCGCCTTCATCGGCGGTGAGGAGGTCCGCGCCTTCGAGCGCGAGTACGCCGCCTTCGCCGGCGTCGGACACTGCGTGGGCGTGGCCAACGGCACCGACGCGCTCGAACTGGCCCTGCGCGCCCGCGGGGTGGGCGCCGGGCACGAGGTGGTGCTGCCCGCCAACACCTTCATCGCCACCGCCGGCGCCGTCGCCCGCACCGGCGCCCGGCCGGTGCTGGTGGACTGCCTCCCCGACACCCTGCTGATGGACCCGCAGGCCGCGCTCGACGCGGTCACCGGCGCCACCCGCGCCGTCGTCCCGGTCCACCTGTACGGACAGTGCGCCGACACCGCGGAGCTCGCCGGCCGGCTGCCCGCCCACACGTACGTCGTCGAGGACGCCGCCCAGAGCCAGGGCGCCACCCGCGAGGGCCGCGCCCCGGGCAGCGGCACCATCGCCGCGACCAGCTTCTACCCGGGCAAGAACCTCGGCGCGTACGGCGACGCCGGCGCCGTGCTCACCGACGACGAGGAGGCGGCCGGGCTGGTCCGGGCGCTGGCCAACCACGGCGGCATCGCCAAGTACCGGCACGACGTCCCCGGGTTCAACAGCCGTCTGGACGGCCTCCAGGCCGTCGTCCTGCGGGCCAAGCTGGCCCGGCTGGCCGACGGCAACGCCGCCCGCCGCGCCGCCGCCGCCCGCTACGACGCCCTGCTGGCCGGCCCGGCGGCCGCCGGACGCCTGACCCTGCCGGTCACGGCCGGGGGCAACGTCCACGTCTGGCACCTGTACGTCGTCCGCGTCCACGGAGCCGACCGGGACGCGGTCGTCGGCAAGCTCAACGCGGAGGGCATCGGCGCGGGCGTGCACTACCCGGCCCCCGTCCACCTCACCCCGGCCTACCGCCACCTCGGACACGCACGCGGGGACTTCCCGCACGCCGAGCACGCGTCCGACCGGATGCTCTCCCTCCCGCTCTACCCGCAGATCACCGCCGCTCAACAGCAGCGGGTCGTGGACGCGCTCGCCGACGCCCTGCGCTGACGCCCTGTCGCACAAAAAGAGGTACAGATGAACAGACGGACAAGGCTGCTCCGGTACGGCCTCTTCACCGTGGTCGCGACTCTGATGGCCACGGTCCTACCCCCCTCCTCGGTGGCGGGGGCGGCGGACCCCTGCGGTCCCGGCACGAACGCCATCGTGTGCGAGAACTCCAAGCCGGGCACGCCGATGTCCGACTGGTTCGCGCCCAGCGCCTACGGCGACATCAAGGGTTTCCCCGACCGGACGAGCGTCCAGGCGGGCGACACCGTGCAGTTCAAGATCCAGTCGCCGACCCCCTACCGGGTGTCGGTCTACCGGCTGGGCCACTACGGGGGCGACGGGGCCCGCCTGCACTCCACCCCGGCGCAGGCGGCCCAGGTCCACCCGGCCAACTTCGCGCCGGGCGGGAACCCGGCCACCTGCACCACCAAGCCGGCCACGGGTCTGGTCGACTGCGGCAACTGGCCGGTCACCGCGACCTGGACCGTGCCCTCGGACGCCGTGTCCGGCCTGTACATCGTCAACTTCGACCAGGCCGACGGCAACGGCGTCATGCCGTACCCGTTCGTCGTCCGCAACGACGCCAGCCGCTCCGACATCGTCGTCCAGACCAGCGACCAGACCTGGCAGGCGTACAACAACTACGGCGGCCAGGACCTCTACGACGGCGGCGGCCCCGCGCCGGACGGCCGGGCCTACGAGGTCAGCTACAACCGGCCGATGGACATCGGGGGCGAGAACGGGATCTACGGGTCCGAGTTCCAGATGATCTCCTGGCTGGAACGCAACGGCTACGACGTCAGCTACATCTCCGGCATCGACATGTCGACCCGCGGCGCCGCACAACTGGGCCACCACAAGGTCTTCATGTCCTCCGGACACGACGAGTACTGGACCCAGGAGCAGTTCACCAACGCCCTGAACGCCCGCCGCGCCGGACAGCACCAGACGTACTTCAGCGGCAACGAGATCTTCTGGAAGACCCGGCTCGCCCCGAGCATCGACGGCACGAACACCGCCAACCGGACCCTGGTCTGCTACAAGGAGACCAAGCTGTCCTTCCCGCAGCCGAACGGCATCCCCGACCCGAGCGGGATCTGGACGGGCACCTTCATGGACCCGGCCAGCGCCACGGGCGGACGGCCCTTCCAGCCGCAGAACCAGCTGACCGGCTCGATGTTCAGCGTCAACGGCTACCGCGCCGACGCGATCACCGTGCCCGGCACCTTCGCCAAGCAGCGGCTGTGGCGCAACACCTCCGTCGCCAGCCTCACCCCCTCGCAGACCGCCACCTTCCCCACGGGGACGCTCGGCTACGAGTGGGACAGCGACGTGGAGAACGCCAGCCGGCCGCCCGGGCAGATCCGGATGTCCTCCACCACGGTGGACATCGACGACGGCAAGCTCCTCAAGGACTACGGCAACACGTACGGCAACGGCACCGCGACCCACAGCCTGGTGGCCTTCCGCGACCCGACCTCGCGCGCCCTGGTGTTCGGCGCGGGCACGGTGCAGTGGTCCTGGGGCCTGACCAACATGCCCACGAGCAACCCCGACGACACCGTGGTCACCGCGGACAAGCGCATGCAGCAGGCCACGGTGAACGTGTTCGCCGACATGGGCGTCCAGCCCAAGTCCCTGCAGAGCGACCTGATCGCCTCGACCGCGTCCACGGACACCACCGGCCCGGCCGTGACCGTGACCAGCCCCGCGGCGGGCGCCACCGTACCGGCGCTGCGCCCCGTGACCGTCACGGGCACGGCGAGCGACACCGGCGGCGTGGTGGCCCGGGTGGAGGTGTCCACCGACGGCGGGACGACCTGGAAGGCGACCACGGGCCTGGGAACCTGGAGCTACACCTGGACCCCGACCACCCCGGGCCCGGTGCAGGTCAAGGCGCGCGCCGTCGACGACAGCGTCAACATCGGCCCGGTCACCACGGTCCCGCTGACCGTCGGGCCCCAGCAGTGCCCCTGCACCGTGTGGCCCGCCGCGGCCGTGCCGGGCACCGTCAACGCCGGTGACGGCGGCGCCGTCGAGCTCGGCGTGAAGATCCGCTCCTCGGTGGCCGGTTCCATCACCGGCGTCCGGTTCTACAAGTCGCCGGCCAACACCGGGACCCACACCGGCAGCCTGTGGAGCAGCACCGGCCAGCGCCTGGCCACCGGCACCTTCACCAACGAGACGGCGTCCGGCTGGCAGCAGCTGAACTTCTCCAGCCCGGTCCCCGTCAAGCCGAACACCACCTACATCGCCTCCTACTTCGCCCCGCACGGCGGCTACTCCTTCGACACCACCTTCGCCGGCTCCGACGCCGGCCTGGCCCCGCTCACGGCGCTCAGGAGCGGCACCGACGGCGGCAACGGCGTCTACCGCTACAGCACCACCGGCGGATTCCCCTCCACCGCCTCGTCGGGCAGCAACTACTGGGTGGACGCGGTCCTGGACACCTCCACCGCGAGCACCACACCGCCCACCGTCACGGCGACCTCGCCGCAGTCCGCGGCGACCGGGACCCAGATCACGGCGGCGGTGACGGCCACCTTCAGCACGGCCGTCGACGCGGAGACGCTCACGTTCACCGTCAAGGACTCCGGCGGCGCCACCGTCCCGGGCACCAAGGTCCTCGGCGCGTCGAACAGCGCGACCTTCACCCCGTCCTCGGAACTGGCCCTGAACACCACCTACACCGCGTCCGTCCAGGCGTCCGACCTGTGGGGCAACGCCATGACGGCGCCGGTCACGTGGACCTTCACCACCAGCGCCAGCCCGCCGACGGTGAACTGCCCGTGCACCCTGTGGAGCGGCACCGCGACACCGAGCACCGCCAACGTGACCGACGACACCAACTCGGTGGAACTGGGCACCCGCTTCCAGTCCGCGGTGAACGGCTACATCACCGGTGTCACCTTCTACAAGGGTCCCGGCAACACCGGCACCCACACCGGCAGTCTGTGGTCGGCCTCCGGCACGCTGCTGGCCACCGGCACCTTCGGCAGCGAGACCACCTCCGGCTGGCAGCAGCTGCGGTTCGCCGCGCCCGTGCCCATCACGGCGGGCACCACGTACGTGGCCTCCTACCACGCGCCGAACGGCAACTACTCGGTGGACGGCGCCTACTTCACCGGCGCCCACCGCTCCTATCCGCTGGTGGCCCCGGCCGACACGCCCGGGAGCGCCAACGGGCTGTACAAGTACGGGACGTCCACGGCGTTCCCGTCGAACACCTTCGGCTCGGTGAACTACTGGGTCGGTCCCGTCTTCACCACGACCCCGCCCAGCGGCGTCCAGACGGACGGGTCCACGGAGGTGACCGGCCCGTGAGCACCGTCAGCGTGGTGATCCCCTGCTACAAGTACGGCCACTTCCTCGCCGACTGCGTCCGCAGCGTCCTGGACGAGCAGCCGGGCGTCGACGTCCGCGTACTGATCATCGACGACGCCTCGCCCGACGACTCCGCGGACGTCGCCCGGGCGCTGGCGGCCGCCGACCCGCGGATCGAGGTCACGGTCCACGAGAGCAACCGGGGCCATATCGCCACCTACAACGAGGGCCTGCTGGAGTGGGCCGACGGGGACTACGTCGCCCTGCTCTCCGCCGACGACCGGCTGGTCCCCGGCGCGCTGGCGCGCGCCGCGGCCCTGCTCGACGCCCACCCGGAGGCCGGCTTCGCGTACGGCCGGCCGCTGCGGTTCCAGCACGGCGGGCCGCTGCCCGCCGCCCGCACCCGCAGCACCGGGTCGGTGGTCTACCCGGGGCGGTGGTGGCTGGAGCGGCGCTTCAGGGAGGGCACCGGGTGCATCACCTCGCCCGAGGTGGTCGTCCGCACCAGCCTCCAGCGCAAGGTCGGAGGCTACGACCCGGACCTCCCGCACGCCGGCGACATCGAGATGTGGATGCGGCTCGCGGCCCACGCCGACGTCGGCTACGTCCGCGGGGCCGACCAGGCCTTCTACCGCGTCCACGGCAACAACATGTCCACCACGGACTTCGGCGGACAGCTCGACGACCTGCGCCAGCGCCTCGTCGCCTTCGACTCGGTGCTGGACAAGTGCGCGGGCCTGCTCCCCGAGGCGGACCGGCTGTCGGTGGCGGCCCGCACCCGGCTCGCCCGGTACGCCCTGCGGCGCGCCTACCGCGCGTACGACCGGGGGCGTACCGGGGTGGTGCCGGTCGAGGACCTCGAGGCGTTCGCCGCCGAGTGCCTGCCCGGCTACACCTCGCTGGCCGAGTACCGGGCGCTCCTGCGGCGCCGGCGGGTCGGGGCCCGTGTGATGCCGTACCTCCAGCCGCTGGTGCTCTCGGCCGTCGCCGAGCGGGGGCGCGAGTGGCTGTGGTGGGAGTCCTGGAAGCGCCGAGGGATTTGATGAACCAGCAGCACCACCCGTACCACCCGCGCCATCCGTACGACCGCCCCGGCCCCGGGGCGCCGTCGGCGCCCGGTCCGGCCCGGCGGCCCGCTTCCTCAGCGGGCCGCCGCGGCCGCCGGCACCCGGACGGCGGCTCCGTCGCCGGCCCCGTCGCCGGACTCGTCCGTGGACTGCGGACCGGTGCCGGCGCCTTCGCGTCGGCGCCGGTTCCGGTGTGTGAGGAGCCGGTCGGTCCACAGCGCGGCGGCCACCCCGCAGACGCCCGCGAGCAGCGCCGTCCCGGCCAGCCCGCGGCTCTTGGTCCCGGTCTGCGCGACCGCGGTCGGCGGCACGAGGAGCGTCACGCTCATCCGGGCCGACTCCGGGATCCGCTGCTCGGCCTGCATGTCCGCCACGTGCCGGGTGTAGGCCTCGACGACCTTCCGTACGGACAGGTCGGCCGTCGCGGCGTCCGCGTGCTCGGCCTGCACCTGGAGCGAGGGGATCAGATAGGCCGGGGTGACGCTGGTGCCGCTGTTGCGGGGCATCAGCCGGTACGTCCCCGTCACCCCCGCGGCCCGCAGCTCGGCCGCCCCGGCCGGCGACTGGAGCTGCTGCACGGCCGCGTAGGAGACCGCGGCCAGCGGCGGCTGCAGATTGGTCAGCTGGTTGGGCTGACCTCCGGTCACCGGCGGCTTGAGCACGACGATCGCGGAGCTGACGTAGGTCCGGGTGGGCCGGAGCACCTGGAGGGCTCCGGCGGCCGCGACCACCGCCGCCAGGACCAGGACGTACCAGCGGCGGCGCAGTGCGCGGAACAACTCACCAGGCGACACAGGATTCCTTCCGTCGCGTTCGATCTTTTCAGGACGCAAGCCCCACCGCCATCGGTTCCGGCACCTCGCGGGGGGCGCGCGTGAGCATCGCGGAGATAGCCGCGGTGCTCCGGCGCCGCTGGTACGTCATGGTGCCGCTGGCCGTGCTCGGACTGCTGGCCGGCCTGCACCTGTACCGCTCGGTGCCGGTGTCCTACCAGTCGCAGAGCTCGGTCACCCTGCTCGACTCCACGGCGGTGGCCGAACTGGCCCCCGCCTTCGGCAACCCCATCTCCAACGCCGGCGGTTCCCTCGTCGTGACCGCCGACGTGCTGATCCGGACCCTGTCGGGGGCCGACGCGGCCCGGGACCTGTACGGCCTCGGCGTGACCGACCCCTACACCGTCGGCTTCGCCGCCAACACCTCGGGCCCCGTGCTCACCCTGACCGTCACGGGCACCGACCGGGCGAAGGTGCTGGGGGAGACCAGCACGCTCACCGCGTTCGCCGGGGAACAGCTCACCGCCCTCCAGGTGGCCGCCAAGGTGCAGCCCGCGTACTTCGTGCACACCGCTCCGGTGGTGCTGCCGCAGACCCCGGTGCCCCAGCTCAAGAGCCGCTACCAGCAGGTGCTCGCCGTCGTCATCGCCTCGCTCGTCGCCGGCTTCACGCTCTCCTTCGTCACGGAGGCCCTGCTGGTGGCCCGCCGGCGGCGGCGGGAGGCCGCGGCCCGGGCGGGCGGGCCCGCGGCGCGCGTACGCCGCAGGCGTGCCCGCGGCAGGCCCCGCGCCGGACGGCTGGACGTCGTCGCCGTGCTCAGCGGCTATCTGGGGCTGGCCCTCTTCATCCCCTCGAACCTGACCCTGCCGGGTCTGGGCGGCGTGGGCACCCCGGCCAACGCGTTCGCCCTCCTGGCCCTGTTCTGGTACCTGGCGACCTGGCTGACCGGCCGGGCCCGCCCGGCGCCGGGCACCCGGCTGCCCCGCGTGGCGATGTGGCTGCTGGCCGTCTCGGTCCTGGCCTCCTACCTCGTGAACGCGGCGCGCGGCAGTTCGCAGAAGGAGGTCCTCGCGGCCGACCGCGGCCTGATCGGGCTGCTCGTGTGGGTGTCGCTGGTCGTGCTGGTCTCCGCCGGCATCCAGGACCGCGCACGCCTCGACGTCCTGATGCGGCGGGCCGTGGTGATGGGGACGGTGGTCGCCGCCATCGGCTTCTACGACTTCTTCACCGCGACCAACATCGCCGACCGGATCAGCATCCCCGGGCTCCAGTCGAGCGTCGCGCAGATCACCGCCCTGGACCGCGGTTCCTTCACCCGGCCGCGCTCCACCACCGCGCAGCCCCTGGAGTTCGGCGGCATGCTCGCCATCCTGCTGCCCTTCGCCGTCCAGCAGGCCTTCGACCCCGTACGCCGGCACCTGAGCGGCTGGCGCCGCTGGGGGCCGGTGGTGCTGATGGGCGGTGCCCTGCCGCTCACCGTGTCGAGGACCTCCATCATCGGGGCGCTCATCGTGGTGCTGGTGATGGTGCCGCGCTGGAAGCCGCAGCGGCGCTGGACCGCCATCGGCGTGCTGCTGTGCTCGGTGGCCTGCTTCAAGGTGATCGTTCCCGGGCTGATCGGCACCATCACCACGCTGTTCGCGTCCTTCTTCGCCAACTCCGACAGCAGCACCCAGGCGCGCACCGTCAAGTACAGCGCGATCCTCCCCTACCTCGACGAACACCTCCTGTTCGGGCGGGGCTTCGGCACCTTCCTGCCCGAGCTGTTCTTCTTCACCGACAACCAGTACATGCTGACGCTGGCCGAGACGGGCCTCCTGGGGCTGCTCGCGCTCCTGGTCCTGCTCCTCGCCGGCATCCACCAGGGCGGCGCCATCCGCAGACTGGCCCGTACCGAATCCGACCGTGAGCTCGGGCAGGCCTTCTTCGCCTCGGCCCTCGTCGCCCTGGTCATCAGCGCCACCTTCGACGCCCTCAGCTTCCCGATGTTCGCCGGGATCTTCTTCCTGACGATCGCCGCCGGAGGCAGCTACCTCGGCTTCATCCGGCGCGAGGCGCCGAAGCCCCGAACCGTGGAGTCCCCATGCCCGGCCCCTCCCGTCCCGTCCGCCCCCTAGGCCCCGTCGCCGTCCTCGTCGTCACCTGGAACAGCGCCGGGGTGCTGCCGGAGTTCCTCGCCTCGCTGCCGGCGGGCATGGCCGGGCTGGACTGGCGCCTGGTCGTCGCCGACAACGACTCGGCCGACGGCACCGTGGACCTGGTCCGCTCGCTGGCCCCGGACGCGACCGTCGTCCAGACCGGCCGCAACGCCGGCTACGCGGCCGGGGTGAACGCCGCCCTCGCGGCCGCCGCCGGGTGGGAGGACGGCTTCTGCGCGGCCCTGGTCTGCAATCCGGACGTCCGGATGAGCCGGGGCTGCGCGGCGCTCCTCGTGGACGCGCTCGACGCCCCCCTGGCCGGCGGGCGCCGCGTCGGGATCACCGTCCCGCTGCTGTACGAGGAGGACGGCACCCGCCACCACTCGCTGCGCCGGGAGTCGCGGGTGACGCGCGCCCTGGGCGAGGCGGTGATCGGCAACCGCCGGGCGGGACGCTTCCCGCGCTGGAGCGAACTGGTCACCGATCCGTCCGCGTACGGACGGGCCACCGTGGCCGACTGGGCGACCGGCGCGCTGATGGCGCTCTCCCGCCCCTGCCTGGACGCCTGCGGCGCCTGGGACGAGTCCTTCTTCCTGTACTCGGAGGAGACCGAGTACTGCCTGAGGGCCCGCGACCTCGGCTTCGTCACCCGCCTCGAGCCCGCCGCCTCGGCGGTCCACCTCGGCGGCGACTCGCAGGTCTCGCCCCGCCTGTGGACCCTGCTGACCCTCAACCGGGTCAGGCTCTACGGCCGCCGCCACGGAGCGGCCGCCACCGCCGCCTTCCGTGCCGCCGTCCTGCTCCGGGAGACCTCGCGCGCCGCGCTCGGCCGCCCGGCGAGCCGGGCGGCCGCGGCCGCACTGGCCCGACCGGGCGCCCTGCGCACGACACCGGGGCCCTGACCGCCGGGCTCAGCGCTCGCCGCGCCGCCGGCAGACCAGGGCGACGAAGTCGTGCCCCACGTCCGGGAGCGCCGCGTCCTCCGCGGCGAAGCACCGCTCCAGCAGCTCCAGCGTCTCCGGCTCCTGGTCACGGAAGTGGTGCGCGATCCCGGAGAGCGCGATGTGCAGCACCGTGCCCCCGTACGGCCGCTCCTCGACCACCTCGAAGTGGCGCCGCAGACCCGGCAGCAGCGCCGCCGCGTCGACCGCCTCCGAGGGGTCGTCCAGCACCATCGACAGCCTGCTGGGCCGTACGACACGGCGCTTGATCCGGCCGTCGGCCAGCCGCCGCCGCTCCTCGGGCAACCGGGCCAGCAGTGCGTTCGCCGCGTCCAGCTGGCCGTCGGTCCACTGGAAGCGGGTGGGGCCGACGAACTCGTCGACCACGAACAGCCCGCCGGGCACGATCAGCCGGGCGAGCCGGGGCAGGGTCGCGTCGAGGTCGTCGAAATGGTGCAGCGACTGCAGGCCCAGCAGGACGTCGAAGCGTTCCCCGTCGTCGGCCATCCGGTTGACGTCGGTGACCCGGAAGCGCAGGACGTCGGCGAGGCCGTGCTCGGCTGCGGCCCGGGTGGCGAAGTCGATCCGCTGCTGCGCCACGTCCACCCCCTCCAGCAGGCCGAACGCGCCGGTCCTCGCCCAGAGCAGTTCGTTCCCGCCGGTGCCGCACCCCAGCGACAGGCCGCGCAGATCGGTGCGCGGCGCGAAGTGCCGGGCGGCCACGTACTGGGGGTAGGAGGTGTCCGCGTCGCCGGTCATCAGCAGGTTCCACCGCTTGATGACCCCCGGGATCGCCCACCACTCGGTCAGCGACGGGTCGACCTGCGACCAGTGCTGGACCACCCGCGCGCCCCCGCGTACCCGCAGCTTGGCCAGCACCGGGTCCAGTTCCAGCCGGCGCACCTTGCGCAGCAGCCGGTCCGCGTCGTGTCGGTTGATCAGGTTGTTCAGCATGCGCGCTCCGTTCGTACGGCTGTCAGCGACTTCGTGACACCGAGCACCCGCTCGCCGAGGAGCACCGACCGGGGGAAGAGGTAGCGCATCTCGGCACGGGTCAGCAGCTCGATGTTGATCACGGCGTTCATCGCCGACTCGGGGCTGTCGGGACGGCTGTGGACGAGCGGCCAGTGCCGCACCAGCCGGGTCCTGGCGGCCAGCGGCAGGAACTGGAAGCCGGGCGCCACGAAGTGCGGCTCGACCGGGAAATAGCGGTACGGCGTCTGGATCCAGTGCAGCGGCGCCAGCTGCTCGACGGCGGCGACGAACCGCCGGCGCTGGCTGTGGCCGCCCACGTGCTCGATGGTCGAGTTGGAGAACACCAGGTCGTAGCCACCGGCGCCGCTCAGCTCGGCGGCGACCGCCGGGTCGGTGACGTCGGCGACCTCCGCGGTGATCCAGTCGGGCAGTTCGGCGGGATGCTCCTCCAGGTTGATCAGGTGGACGCGCTTGGCGCGCACCGGCGCGCGTAGCCACATCTCGGCCGTCCCGCCCAGGTCCACGACGCTCATGCCCTCGATGCCGGGGAAGCAGCGCTGGAAGCGTTCCCAGCGGGCGATGCGCAGCCGTTCACCCAGCGAGCCGGGTGCGTCGACGAACTTGTTCCTGAGGGCACGCGATCGGGGCAAGGGATCAACCACCTCGTGGTCGGAGCGGATGGGGTGCGGGGGCGACGACCTTCAACTGGGCCGTTCCCATTGGGTGTAGAAACTGGACGGGTTCATCAGGTACCGGACGGTGGGGTGCGGCACATGGAGCACCCGGTGCCGACGGCCGTACCGGCGGATCAGCTCCCAGTCCTCGCGGGGCATCACCTCCGGCGTCCGGCGCAGCCGGCTGAAGTGCAGGGAGCGGTTGCGGCGGGCGACGAAGGCGTTGGTGTCCAGGAACGACTCGCGGGCCGCCCGGCGCCGGTCGTAGGGCACCGACAGGACGTCGTTCTCGCTGCCGTCGGGCAGGACCCGGCGCAGCGCCGTGTAGACCCCGTCGGGGCCGCCGGGCGACTCCAGCACCGCCAGTGCGCGGGCGAGATGGTCCGGCTCCCAGAGGTTGTCGTCGTCCAGGAACGCCACGTAGCGGGACCGGGTCAGCCGGATCCCGACGTTGCGGACGACTCCGGCGGTGCCGGTGTTGCGCGCCAGCGAGACGGCGAACAGCCGTGGATCGTCCGGCAGTTCGGGCAGGCCCGCCCCGTCGTCGACGACGATGACGACCTGGTCGCGCACGCTCTGCGCCAGCGCCGAGGCCACCGCCGCGCGCAGCGCGTCGGGGCGGCGGTGGGTGGCGATGACCGTGGCGACGAGCGCCGAGGGCGGCGCGGACAGGGCGGCGGCCAGCCGCCGGGTCTGCGCGTCCTCGAACCGGCGCAGCCGGACGGCGGTGGGCGCGAGCCAGATCTTGTTCCGGGTCTCGAACAGCACCAGCCAGCCGAACACCGCCTTGAGCAGCGTCCAGGGCACGCGGACGAGGCCGCGTACGAGGCCGCGTACGAGGCCGCTCACCGGGGCGGCTCGGGCTCGATCGGGCGGCCGTCGGACATCCGGTTGCCCCGCCACACGTTCCCGGCGCCGCCGTGGTTCCAGTGGGCGACCACGCCGTACCCGCCGGAATGCGGGTGGTACTGCGTCGAGAAGATGTTGTCGGTGACCTGGATCCCGGTGGCGCCGGTGCTGCCGCCGTACAGGGCGTACGCCCCGCCGGCGATCCAGTTGTTGTCCACGGTGACGTTGCGGACCACCCCGGTGTCCGCGAACAGGCCGATGCTCCCCGAGGCGCCCTGCGTGAGGCTGGTCGGGTTCAGCAGGGTGTTGTGGCGGATGATCAGGTGCCCGGTGTTGCCGCCGCCGCTGATGACCGCGTTGGTGTGCTGCCACTCGCCGCCCAGGTTGACGAAGGGGACGAGGTCGTGCACGTAGTTGTCGTGCAGATTGCCCTGCCCCATGGACAGGGCGTCGCCGAACACCGAGATGTCGCACCAGCCGACCTCGATGGAGCTGCCCCCCATGTTCGACACGGCGTAGTCCACGCCGCCGTTGTCCGGCCCCTTGCCGGGGACGGCGGTGATCGTGGAGTGCAGGACCCGCAGGCCGCTGAAGCCGGGGCGCAGGTTGATGCCCCACCAGTTGTCCGAGGTGATCCTGGAGTCGATGACGGTGACGTTGTTCGCGTAGATGTCGAGCGATCCGGTGATGTCCCAGCCCCGGATGACGAGCCCGTCGGTACGGACGGCCATGTACCCGGTGTTGTGGGGCGTCAGGGGGATCCGCGGACCGGTGGTACCGGCGTCGGGGAAGCCGCAGGCGCCGGGAGAGGAGCAGCCGGCCTTGGCCGCGGGGGTGCCCGGCGTGCTGCCGGAACCCGGCGTCGCGGCGGGCTTCCCGGCGCCCGTCGGTGTCCCGGTCCCCGACGGGGACGGCGACGGGGAGGCGGCGGGAGCGCCCGTCGCCGGTCCGGCCGCGGCCGGGGGCGCCGAGGACGGGCTCGCGGGGCAGGTCCGCGCGTCGTCCGGGCAGTCCGGTGGCGCGGAGCGGTCGGGTCCCGAGCAGGCCACGCCCAGGACCGCCAGTAAGGCCGCGAGCAGCAGGCCCGCGAGCGGGATACGGCGGATGCGCCGTGACATCGGGTTCACCTCAGGTCCTTCGGGGCGGGCCGGACCGGTGCGGCGGTGCCGCGCAGGAAGGCGCGGCTGGGCAGGACGCACACCGTGTAGCCGGCCAGGGCGATCGCGGCGATGGCCAGGAGCGCGAGCCGGCCGTCGCCGAACCAGCTCTCCAGGCCCAGGATGGTCACGGCCATCACGGCCCCGCCGAGGAAGGGCCACGCGCAGGCCCGGGCGACGGAGCCGATACCGATGCCGGCCCGGCCGAGGGCGTACAGGAAGACCGGTACGACGAGGCCGCCGGCGACCAGTACCTGGGCCTGCGAGACGCCGACGATGCCGTTCAGGCGGGCGGCGAGGAACAGCGCCGGGACCAGGGCCACCAGCCACAGCCCCTGGATCAGCAGGAGCAGCCGGCGCTGTCCGGTCGCGACCATGCAGTCGTAGGCGAGTTCGCAGGCGATGCGGATCAGGCCGAGGGCCATCAGCCAGGGCAGGGCCGCGGCGGCGGGGGTCCACTGGCTTCCGTAGATCGTCCGGATGGCCGGTTCCGCGAGGCCGCCCAGCAGCACGCACAGCGGGACGGTGGCGGTGATCACCACGCCCAGGGCGCGGCTGAAGCCCCGGGCGAGCGCCTGTGGAGACTCGGCGAGGCGGGAGAAGCCGGCGAAGGAGACCCGGCGGGCGGCCTCGGAGATGATCCGCACGGGCCAGCCGGAGACGTTGAAGGCGAGCACGTAGAAGCCCAGGGCCACACTGCCCAGCGTCGCGCCCACGACCATGGTGTTGACGTTGGCCACCGCGAGGGCGAGCAGGCTCGCCCCCGCCAGCGGAAGTCCGAACCTCAACAGCTCCCGGGCCTGCCCGGGGTCCCAGCCGTACTTCAGGGTGCCCGGTGCGGCCAGGCAGCAGCCGATCAGCGTCACGGTGTTGCCCACCACGGCTCCCCAGGCGAAGCTCATGGCGCCCCAGCCGTCGAAGGCCAGCAGCAGGGTGACCGAGGTACTGGTCACGAAGTTGAGTCCGTCGATGACCATCCGCTTGCCCTGGGCGAACTCACGGGTGAGGAACTGGCCGGGCACCGCCGCCACCCCGCCGATCACCACGCACAGGCACATCACCCGCAGGACCCCGGCGGCCTCCGGCGAGCCGAGCAGGCCCGCCACCGCCGGTGCCGAGGCGAACAGCGCCACGTACAGCAGGCAGCTGGAGAGGGTGCTGAGGGTCAGTACGGTCGGCGCGAACCGCCGCGGGTCCCCCTCCCAGCGCACGATGGCCAGGCTCACGCCCAGCTCGTTCGCGGACAGCAGGACCAGCAGGACCGTCTGGGCGACGCCGTACACGCCCCATTCCGCGGGGCCCAGGGCGAAGCGGGCCAGCACGATGCCGGTCGCGAAGTTGCCCAGGCGCAGGACGACGGTGTTGATCAGGCTCCAGCGGGCCGCCGAACGGACCTTCCGGCCCAGGGAGTCGGCAGCGGGGAGCGCGGGCGGGGCGGGAGCGGAGGTGCCGCCCCGCCCGCCGGTGTCACTGTCCGGAGCGCGGGCGGTGTCCATGGACGGACTCCTCGTCGTGCGGCTCGGCGGTGGACGCCGCGTCGGTGTCGGACCCGGGGGTCCCGGACCCCGCGCCGGCCGGCTCGTCCCCGGCGGACCGCGACCAGCTGGGCCGCCGGATGGCGAGGGTCCGCTCGACGACCGGTTCCGCGGTCGTGGGGGCGGTGGCGGTGGCGGGGGCGGTGGTCTCCTCCTCGGTGCCCCGGGCGGTCTCAGGCCCGGGCCCCCGCCGGGTCCCCCGCGACCGGGTGCGCGCCTCCACGTAGAAGGAGGCGACCAGGCTGAGCACCAGGCCCAGTACCCCGGCCATGACGAGGTACTGCAGCCTGGTCTTGGTCTCGGCCACCGCCTCCTGCGGCGGCACGAACGTCGCCATGCGGATCATGGCGTCCGGGGCGACCTTCTGTTCCGCCTGGAACTCGGTCAGCCGCTTCTCGGCGTAGGCGGTGAGCTTCCTGTCCGACTCCAGGACGGCCGCCGGGTCGTTCCCGGTGACGGTGAGCCAGATGAACGGCCCCAGGGCGTTGTCGGCGATCTTCGCCTCGGGGGTTCCGGTGACGCCCAGCTTCCTGAGGTCGGCCAGCGCGGCATCGGAATTGAGGTTGCGGGCGAGCCCGTCGGCCATGCCGGTCAGCGAGGCCTGGGTGCTCAGGAAGGGGTTGCCGTCGTAGGCCACCGTGGCCTTCTGCGAGTTGAGCAGGGTCACGGTGCTCTGCGACCGGTACGTCACCGGCACCACCAGGTGGACGCCGACGACGAGCGCCGCGGTGATCAGCAGTCCCGGCAGCAGGACGTACCAGCGTCTGCGCATGACTCGCCAGATCTCGGCGAGGTCCATGGTCTTCCCCTTCTTGTCACAACGGTCGCTACGGCAGGAGGGCGGTCGGTCTGGGCCGGGTCCGCGCGCTCCCGCCGTCGAGCAGGACCCGGGCGACGCGCTCGCTCGCCCGGCCGTCCCACAGCGGTGGGCAGCGGGGCGCCGGAGGGTCGTCGAGCACCCGGTGCACCGTCGCCGTGATGCGCTCCGGGTCGGTGCCCGCCAGGACGTTGGTGCCCTCCTCGACGGTGATGGGCCGCTCGGTGTTCTCCCGCAGCGTCACGCAGGGCACGCCCAGGGCGGTGGTCTCCTCCTGGACGCCCCCCGAGTCGGTGAGCACCACCCGGGCGGCGTCCTGCAAGGCGATGAAATCGAGGTACCCGGCGGCCGGCACCACCCGGATGCCGGCGGGTACGCCGATCCCGGCCAGCCGCTCGGCCGCCCGCGGGTGCACGGGCAGCAGCAGCGGGCAGCGCTCCGCGATCTCGCCCAGCGCCTTCAGCAGGCCGCGCAGCGCCCCGGGGTCGTCCACGTTGGCCGGCCGGTGCAGCGTGACCAGGCCGTACCCGTGCCGGGCGAGGCCGTAGCGGTTCAGGACGTCCGAGGCCCTGGCCCGCTCCAGGTTGGCCAGCAGCGTGTCGATCATGACGTTGCCGACCACGTGGATCTGGTCCTCCCGGTACCCCTCCGACCGCAGGTTCGCGGCGGCGTCGGGCGAGGGGGCCAGCAGGTAGTCGCTGACCCGGTCGGTGGCGACCCGGTTGACCTCCTCCGGCATGCTCCAGTCCCGGCTGCGCAGGCCCGCCTCCACGTGGGCCAGCAGCGGGCCGGCCTTCGCGGTGACCAGGGCGCAGGCCAGCGTGGAGTTGATGTCGCCGACCACCACGACCGCGTCCGGGGCCAGTTCGTCGACCAGCGGCTCGAACGCCGCCATCACCCGGCCCGTCTGCTGGGCGTGGCTGCCGGACCCGGCGCCGAGGTACCGGTCGGGAGGCCGGATGCCGAGGTCGCGGAAGAAGACGTCGTTCATGGACTCGTCGTAGTGCTGCCCGGTGTGGACGAGGACCACCTCGGCGCCGTGCCGCTCCAGTGCGTCCATCACCGGTTTGATCTTCATGTAGTTGGGCCGTGCTCCGGCCACGCAGATGATCCTGGGCATGCCCTCAGAGCACCTCCACGGCCGGTCCGGAGACCCGGTTGCGGCAGTCGAGGACGAAGGAGGCGTGCTCGGTGATCATCGCGTAGTCGAAGGAGTCGTGGTCGGTGAGCAGGACCACCACGTCCGCGGCGGCCAGTTCCCTGCGGGTCGGCTCCACCCGCACGAGCCGGGCGTCGACCTTGATCCCCTCCACCACGTGGGGGTCGGCCGCGCGCACCTTGGCCCCCATGTCGAGCAGCAGCTGGGCGACGCGCACCGCCGGCGACTCCCGGGCGTCACCGGTGTTCTTCTTGTACGCGAGCCCCAGCAGCAGGACCTTGGAGCCGTTGACCGAGCGGCGTCTGGCGTTGAGCGCGTCGATGACGCGGCGCGTGACGTACTCGGGCATGTGGTTGTTGATGTCGTTGGCGAGTTCGACGAAGCGGAAGTTCTGCCCGAGCTCCCGCTGCACCCGCCAGTTGAGGTACGAGGGGTCGATGGGCAGGCAGTGGCCGCCGACCCCGGGCCCCGGCGTGAACTTCATGAAGCCGAAGGGCTTGCTGGAGGCCGCCTCGATGGCCTGCCAGACGTCGATGTCGAGGTGGCGGGCGAACATGGCGATCTCGTTGACCAGGGCGATGTTGACGTGCCGGAAGGTGTTCTCCAGCAGCTTCGCGAGCTCCGCCTCCTTGGGCGAGCGCACCGGCACCGTCCTGTCGACGAGGTCCGCGTAGAAGGACTCCACGGCCTTGAGCGAGGCCGCGTCCACGCCGGAGACGACCTTGGGCGTCTGCTGGAAGCCCCAGACGGTGTTGCCCGGGTCGATGCGTTCGGGGCTGTACCCGAGGTGGAAGTCGGCACCGGCGGTCAGGCCCGAGCCGTCCTCCAGGATCGGGCCGAACAGCTCCTCGGTGGTGCCCGGATAGGTGGTGGACTCCAGGACGACGGTCGCGCCCGGCCGCAGGAAGCGGGCCAGCGTGTGCGCCGACTCCTCGATGTAGCGCAGGTCGGGGGCGCCGTCCTGCAACGGGGTCGGCACCGTGACGACCGCCACGTCGAACCCGCCGCAGTCCCGGGCGAGTTCACTGGGCTGGTAGGTGCCGCGCTCCAGCGCCCGCACCAGCCGCTCGGAGGAGACGTCCTCCACGTACGACTCGCCGGCGGCCAGGCTCTTGACCCGCCGTCCGTCCACGTCGTACCCGACCACCTGATGTCCGACCTCGGCGGCCCTGATGGCCAGCGGAAGGCCTACGTATCCCTGTCCCACGACGACGACGCGCATCAGTGACTCCTGTTCGCGGAACCGGCAGACGGTGTGGAGGGCGGGGTGGCCGACGCGGCGCGGCGGAGCAGCTCCCGGACCGTCATGAGGAGGAAGGCGGTGTTGGTGGTGAGATAGCGCTTGCCGAGCCGGCGGGGTTCCTGCAGGGCGCGGTAGAACCATTCGAGGCCCAGGCGCTGCCAGGCCAGCGGAGCCCGCTTGGTGATGCCGGCCAGGATGTCGAAGGAGCCGCCGACGCCGTGCACCACGTGGGCGCCGGTGCGCGCGCCGTAACCGGCGGTGAAGATCTCCTTCTTGGGCGAGGTCATGCCCAGGAAGAGCAGCTGGGCGCCGCTCGCGGCGACCGCGTCGGCGATCTCCCCCTGCTCGGAGTCGTCGAAGTAGCCGTTGCGGCTGCCGGCCACGCGCAGCGCCGGGAACCGCTCGGCGATCCGCCCGAGCATCAGGTCCAGTACGTCCTGCCGCGCGCCGAGCAGGTAGACGGAGACGCCCGCGGTCTCGGCGGCGGCCAGCAGCCGCATGAACAGGTCGATCCCCGCGACCCGTTCGGGCAGCCGGACGCCCAGGACACGGCCGGCCCACACCACGGCCTGGCCGTCGGCCAGCACGAGGTCGCAGCCGGCCACGGCCGTGGCCAGACCCGGGTCGCGCCGCATGTTGACCAGCTTGGCGGCGTTGACCATGCCGATCTCGATCCGGTTCCCGCGCCGGACCGCCTCCAGGCAGCGCTCGACGGTCTCGTCCATGGTCAGCGCGTCGAGCGCGACCCCGAACAGGTGCCGGCGGGAGGGGAGTGCGGTCATCCGCGCACCTCCCCGAGCCAGGCGTGCAGCATCCAGCCGAACTCGTACGGCCTGCACTCGCGGTCCACCGACAGGGGGCGGAAGAGCCGGTCGAGCGGGGCCAGCCGGGCGTGCGGGGCCACCTTGGTGGTGATCCCGCGGGCGGCCCGGACGGCCTTGACGGGGTCGCCGCGGTAGACCTTGCGCCAGGTGACGCCGTAGTCCTCGCGGATCACCGACTCGCGCGGGGTGCCGTCGGGCCCGCTGATCTCGGGCACCTCCGTCATCCAGCGCAGCCCCCGGCGGATCGCGGGGCCGAAGTCGGTGCCGCCGGCCTCGGCCAGGTCGAAGAGGGCGGTCGGGGCCATGGCGTGCTGGTGCACGCTGTAGACGGGATAGCCCTCCACCACGCCGCCCGTGCGGGCGTCGTAGTGCCACCACCACTGGCCGCCGTCCCCCTGGAGGTCGCAGATCCGGGCGGCGCAGTCGTCGGCGGCCGCCAGGGCCAGCGGGTCCGGGCCGCTCGCGTGCAGCCGGGCCAGGGCCTGGAGCGGATACGTCTGGTCGGCGAAGCAGGCCACGTGGGAGCGGTACCCGGGGACCAGCCCCGGGCCCGTGGCGTGCGGGAACAGCGGGCTGTCGGCCACGCGGGCCGCCAGCAGGCGGTCGCGGGCGGCCGCCAGGCGGTCCTCCACGTCCACCGCGCCGCGGGCGGCGGCGAGCGCGGAGAGCACCCAGGCCGCCTCGACCGTGTACTGCGGCCGGCCGGGCACGTCCAGCGCGGCCACCCGCGCGAGGGCGTCCACCAGCTTGGGGTGGCCGGTCTCGGCGGCCGCCCAGGTGATGAGCGCCGCGTCACCGAGGTTGGTCACCGCGGGCAGCCGCTCCACCAGCAGTGCCGTGAACTCCTCGGCGCTGTGCCCGCCGAACAGCGGGCGCTGCCGGTCCTCGGGCAGGAACCGCGCCCCCAGCGCGGTGATGGCGGCGTACCGGGTGCTGATCCCGCGCCGTTCCACGCGACGGGTGCCGTCCGAGGTGACGGTCCCCGCCCGGGTGAACACGAAGGTGTCCGCGCCCGGCAGGTACATGCCCGGCAGCCCCGCCTCGGCGAGCGCGAGCAGCCGCTCGGCGAGCGCGTGCAGCGACGGGTCCTCGTGGGCCAATGCTTCTAATCGTGCGGCGGTCACCGGGTCCCCACCCCGGCTTCCCCTGTGCTGTGCGCAGCGCGCATGTCAGAGCTGTACGGCTCCCGCACACCTACCCCCTCTATCGCTCCTCGGACAGACCTGGCGGTCGTCGTTCCGGGGCAGGGGACTGCGCATGACGGCGCACGTGCCGGCGGTGTGATTCCCCCGATGGCACGAACCGTCCGGGGCCGCCGACTGGATCCCCCCAGCGATGCCCCGGAGCAGGAGCACACGCGGACGACGGTGCCGGCGGGCGCGACTGCGCGCCGTCCGTCACCTGGTCCGCGATGCCCTCGTCGTTGTACAACCCCCCACTGAACAAAGCCTGTTGGCTGCTCAGATCCCGTGTACAGGGACAAGGTATGCCCAAGGATGTTCGTTGATTGCGGTTTTGAGGAAATGCCGGTGACTCAAATTGCCGACGTTCCGTCAGGTGCGCTCGACGAGCGTTCCGTCCGTCTCCTCGTGCAGCGTTCCGGTGCTCGGGCACTCCCACACGCCCGGCTCGCCGGCCCGTTCCACCAGGCGGACCCCGGCCCGCCCCACCCAGCCGATCCGGCGCGCCGGCACCCCCGCCACCAGCGCGAAGTCCGGTACGTCCCGGGACACCACGGCGCCGGCCGCGACCAGTGCCCAGCGGCCCACCCGTACGCCGGCCACGCACACCGACCGGGCGCCCAGCGAGGCCCCTTCGGCCACCACGACCCCGGCGGCCTCCCAGTCGTCACCGCGCTTGATCCGGCCGTCGGGGTCGACGGCCCGCGGGTAGAAGTCGTTGGTGAGCACCGCGGCGGGGCCGATGAACACCCCGTCGCCGAGCTCGGCGGGCTCGTACACCAGCGCGTAGTTCTGGAGTTTGACGTGGTCCCCGATCCGTACGCCGGGGCCCACGTAGGCCCCGCGCCCCACGATGCAGCCGCGGCCGAGCCGCGCCTCCTCGCGTATCTGCGCCAGATCCCAGATCGTGGTCCCGTCCCCGAGTTCGGCCGTTTCGTCGACCTGGGAGGAGGGCTGGATGCGGACACTCACGGCGGTCCCCTTAACGCTCGCGCGGCGTGTGACGCACGGAGCATATGCCGCCGGGAGCCCGCCCGCCCCGGAGATCAACCGACTGTTCACGCAGCCGACTTGAGGGGCCGGACCGTGGTGGGGGCCCGGGGGCCCGGGGGCGCGGGGACAGCGCTCGGTCCCGCCCCCGGCAGGGGACGGGACCGAAGGTCACCCGTGGGTCAGTCGTTGATGCAGAGGTTGCCGCCCGCCGGGTTCAGCGCTCCGATGATGTTGATGCTGTTGCCGCAGACGTTGATCGGGATGTGGATCGGAACCTGGATCAGGTTGCCGGAGAGGATGCCCGGCGAACCGGCCGCGATGCCGTGGGCCTCGCTGTCCGCCACGGCGGCGCCTGCTCCGCCCATCATCGCGCCGACCACGAGGCAAGCGGCCGCGGCAAGGGTGCGGATCTTCATGTGGATCTCCCGTCGAATGAGGGTGTGCGCTGCCCATCCCACCGCAAACACGGTCTCCCGCAGGCCGATTGCTCCACCCGTGGGCGCGGTCCCAGCCGCCGCCCGCCCGTTCAGTCCTGCCAGTAGAACAACAGTGTGTGGACGTCCAGCGGAGTGCGCGCCCCGAAGTGGTAGACCCCGAGCCCCGTGACCCGTACCGAGCCGGCCGCCGCGTCGATCCAGCGCAGGCCCGCCGCCTCGAGCGCCGCGCGGGCGGCGGGCGCGTCCGCGTGATCGCCGGCGAACGGGCCGAGCGTGCTGATGAACACCGTTGCCGGGCCGCCGCGTTCACCGCCACCGTCACCGGCACCGTCCGGGTCGCGGTACGCGATCACGTGGTACGTGCCGTCACCCTGCTGGTGGTGGTCGCCGCAGGACACCGGGGGTCCGGGGGAGAGCCCCGCCGCCGCCAGCGCGGCCACGGCCCGGCGCAGCTGCCCGTCCCCGTCGAGCGGGTCCGGCGGCCGGGTGCACAGGGCCTCGATCCGCCAGCGCGGATCGCTGCCCGTCTCGCACCCCGGCCCGTACGCGTGCACGATCGCCCGGCGCACCTCCTCGTCCAGCCCCTCGACCTCGACCCGGGGGCGCCCGAGGGCCTCGTACACCGCGCGGACCGCCGCCGTGTCGCCGGTCAGGCCGTGGAGCGCGTACGCCGCCCACAGCTTCGCGTCGGCCGTCGGCGCCCGGTCCAGGTAGCCGCGCAGGGCGGCCGGGTCGGCCGTCAGCGACTGCGCGAGATGGGCGACCCGCGGGTCGGGGTCGGCGAGCGCGTCCGTGACGTCCTCGTCCGCGCGCCACCGCAGGCGTACGACGCAGGCCCGGTCCTCGGGCCGGTCCCCGTCGAGCGCGGCCCGGACCGCCGCCGTCCCGTGCCGGTCCACCAGCGCGTCCAGCCCGGCCTCGCCGGCCGTACGCCGGTGCGGCCAGGGGCTGAAGGCGACCGTGGCCAGCCCGCCCGCCGCCGTGAGGTCGCCGAGGGCCCCGCGGGCCCGCAGGACGGCCTCCGCCATGCCGTACGCGCCGTCGTGCCGCCGGTCCTCGTGCCGCAGCCAGGGCAGCAGTTCCTCCCGGTCCGCGAGCAGGCCCAGCAGGGCCCGGCGGACCTCCGCCACGTCACCGGTGTCGCGGACGCACGCGAGCAGGCTCCCGATCCGCCCCGGCGGCACCCGCCCGGCCAGCGCGTCCACGCACGCCGTCCGCCGCCACCACGGCTGCCCGCGGTCGGCGGCGCACCGGGCCAGCCGGTCGGCGTCGTACGTCCGCAGGGCGGCGGTGTCGATCCGGCCGGCCTGCGGGGTGAGCGTCCTGATGGTCGTGATCTTGGGCATCCGGAGATGCTAAGGCGCGGGACCTGCGCCCCGCGACCGGGAATCCGCCCGGCCGTTTCAGGAACTTCTCATCCATCACCCAGCTCACGCACAGGTTCGGCCCGCACGCTGGCATCCCGCCACTCGTGAGCATCGGAAGGGCACCCATGAACAACGTCCGCAAACGCGCAGGAATCGCCGCCGGAGCGGCCCTGGCCGGTATCGCCCTGGCCTTCCCCGCCGTGGCCTTCGCCGACGGTCCCGAGGTCCCGGCCCGGCAGCACGCGGGGAAGGGCGCCGAGCAGCGGCAGGAGCGGCAGAAGGAACTGGCCGAGGCCCTCGCCAAGGACCTCGGCGTGCCGGTGGAGAAGGTGACCGGCTCCCTGGAGAAGTTCCGGGCCGCGCAGGCGGAGAAGCACCGCAAGGACGCCGCCGACGGCAAGGGCGCCCCCGACCGCAGGTCAGGACCCGCGGGCGAGCGACCGGACGCGGCCGAGCTGCAGAAGCGGATGACCGAGCGCCTCGACCGGGCCGTCGAGGACGGCAAGCTCACCCGGGCCCAGGCCGACGCGATCCTGGCCGCCGTCAAGTCCGGCGTGCTGCCCGGCCCGCTCGGCGGCCGCCCCCACCTCCAGGGCCGCTGACGCCCCTGCCCGTCGCCGGGCCGCCCGGCCGCCCCGCCGCCGGGCGGCGGGGCGACCCGGTCGGACCCGCGCGGCGGCGGGCTCGGCTCGGCGCGGCGCCGATAGCGTCGTGGTCATGGGCACGGACGTGGAGCGGGCGACGGAGCCGGGCCGGCACGGGATGCGGTACTGCCTGCTCGCCGGCGCCGTGTTCGCGGTGTGCATGGCGGGCACCACCCTGCCCACCCCGCTGTACGGGCTCTACCAGGAGGAGCTCGGCTTCTCCGAACTGATCGTGACCGTGGTGTACGCCGTGTACGCCTTCGGGGTGATCGCGGTGCTGCTGCTGGCCGGCGACGCCTCGGACGTCCTCGGCCGCCGCCCGGTCCTCGCGTGGGGCCTCGCCCTCGGCGCGGCGAGCGCGGTGTGCTTCCTGTGCGCCCCGAGCGTCGGGAGCGTCGGGGGGCTGCCGCTGCTGTACGCGGGGCGGCTGCTGTCCGGGTTCTCGGCCGGCCTGTTCACGGGCGCCGCCACCGCGTACGTGCTCGAACTGGCCCCGCCCGGCGGCCGGGACCGGGCCACCTTCGTGGCGACCGCGGCGAACATGGGCGGGCTGGGCTGCGGGCCGCTGCTGGCGGGCCTGCTCGCGCGGTACGCGAGCGCGGACGGCCTGCCCCTGATCCTGCCGTTCGCCGTGCACCTCGCCCTGCTGGCGGTGTCGGCCGGCGTCCTGCGGGCCCTGCCGGAGACGGTGGCCGGGCGGCCCGGCCGGACGGTACGGCCCCGCCGGCCGGCCCTGCCCGCCGAGGTGCGGCCGGTGTTCCTGCCGGCCGCCACCGCCGCCTTCGTGGGCTTCGCCCTGCTGGGCGTGTTCACCTCGGTGGGGCCGGCGTTCCTGACCGAGTCGCTGCACGTGCGCGACCGGGCGCTGATCGGGCTCGTCGCCTCGCTGGCGTTCTTCGCGTCGCTGGCCGGGCAGCTCGTGGTGGGCCGGCTCGGGGTCGCGCGGTCCCTGGTACTGGGCTGCCTGGTCCTGATCGCGGGACTGGCCCTGCTGGCCGGCGGGCTGGTCACCGAGGTGCTGGCCCTGGTGGTGCTCAGCGCGCTCGTGGCCGGCGCGGGGCAGGGGCTGGCGTTCCGGGGCGCCCTGGCGGCGGTGGCGCGGGCGGCGCCGGAGCGGCACCGGGCGGCCGTGATCTCGGCGCTGTTCGTGGCGGGGTACGCGGGGATCTCGGTGCCCGTGATCGGGGTGGGCCTGCTGTCGGGACCGCTGGGGCTGGAGGACGCGGGGCTGGTGTTCATCGCCTGCATGGCGGCACTCGCGGCGGCCGCGACGGCGTACCTGCTGCTCCGCCCGGTCGGCCCGGGCACCGCCCGCCGCGGGGAGTGACACGCGGGGGAGGGACGGGCGGGGACGTGACGCGCGGGGGAGGGCCGGGCCCCGCCGCCCCCGGCCGCGAGGGCGGGGAACGGCGGGGCGGGCGCCGCGGCTCAGCGCCGCTCGGCCAGGTCCGCCTCCGCCGGGGCGACCGGCGCGAACCCGCGCTCGGCCGGCGACCCGGCGACCGCCGGCTTCTTCCCGCAGAAGGCGGCCTCGAGGGTCCCGCCGAGCGCCGTGTTGGCCGCGCCGCGGTTGGAGGTGTTCGCCATCGCGGAGAGCGAGCGCCGCCCGTCGCGGGTCGAGAAGGCGTACGTGTAGAAGCCCTGCACCGTGCCGGTGTGCCCGTACACCTGGGCGCCGCAGGACAGGTCGTAACGGCGCAGGCCGAGGCCGTAGAACCGGGTGTTGGCCGCGTCCGTCGGGGTGACGGTGGTCATGGCGTCCAGCATCTTCGGCGAGAGCAGCCGGCCGCGCATCAGGGCGGTCGTGAAGGTGTTCAGGTCCTCCGTGGTGGAGATCACGGCCCCGGCCGCCTGCGCCCAGGAGACGGTCTGCTCCGTCGAGTCGACCAGCGGCAGGCCGGCCTCGTCGGGGTGCAGGTAGCCGCGGACGTGCTGCCCCTCGATCCGGGTGTCGGGGTGCACGTACGAGGTGTTGCGCAGGCGCAGCGGCTTGAAGATGCGGCGCTCGTACTCCGTGCCGACGGACTGGCCGGTCGCCTTCTCTATCAGCATGCCGACCACCACGAAGTTGGCGTTCGAGTACTTGTACGCCGCGCCGGGCTCGGTGGTGCGGGGCAAGGCCAGGGAGAGGTTCAGCAGCTCCTGGTAGCTGAACACCCGGTTGCGCACGGCCTCGAAACCGGGCACCGTCTGCGCGAACATCCCGTCCGTGTAGTCGGCCAGTCCGCTGCGGTGGGTCAGCAGGTGACGCACCGTGATCCGGTCGTCGGGCAGCAGCCCCGGCAGGTACCGGTTCACCGGCGCGTCGAGCTCCAGCTTGCGCTCGTCCACCAGCTGGAGCAGCACCACGCTGGAGAAGGTCTTGCTCACGCTGCCGATCCGGAACCGCGCCGCGGTGTCCATCGGCGCACCCGACACCCGGTCCCGGACGCCCGCGGTCCGCGTCCGCACGCCCTCGGGCCCGGAGAAGCGGGCCATCGCGCCCGGCGCGCCGTTGGCCATGGCGGCCTTCAACGCGGCGTCCACGCCCTCCAGATCGGGGGAGGGCGGCCGCACCTTCGAGGCGGACTCGAAGTTGGCCTCGAAGGCGGCCCTGGCGGCCGCCCGCGCGGCGGCCGCGGCGGCGTCGGGGGAGACGGGGTCCGCGGAGGCGCTGGAGGCCTGGACGAAACCGCCCAGCAGCGTGGCGACCACGGTGGCGCTCACGGCCAGGAGGCGGCGCGGGGAACGGGACACGTGTGTGCTCCTCTTGCTCGATCGGTGGGGCGGAGGGCCGCAGTGGAGGAAACGGCCCACCCGGGCGACCCGGTTCACGACGCGTCGCGAGGACCGGGCCCCACCGAACAGGAGTGCCGCCGCCCCGGATCGGTTGCCTGACGGCACCTCCGATCCACGCGGCCCACCGGAGTATCGTGTTCCGGTTCACCGCACCGCTCCGGGGCCCGGCAGGGTGCCGACTGGGCGGAACGCGGCACGCGGGTCACCATGGACCCAGCCACGCAGTGATCCCCCTTGGATCCCCCGCAGCAGAAAGAAGGAGCCGACGGATGCCGAACGAGCGCGCAGGGCGCCAGGCACAGCCGGAAGACCTGGTCGACGTGGCCCGTCTCGTGACGGCCTACTACGCCTTGCACCCCGACCCCGCGGACCCGGCCCAGCGGGTCGCCTTCGGAACCTCCGGCCACCGCGGGTCCTCCCTCGCCACGGCCTTCAACGAGGACCACATCACCGCGACGAGCCAGGCGATCTGCGAGTACCGGGAGCGGCAGGGCATCGACGGGCCGCTCTTCCTCGGGGCGGACACCCACGCGCTGTCCGAACCCGCCCGGGTGAGCGCCCTGGAGGTGTTCGCCGCCAACGACGTGACCGTCCTCATCGACAGCGCCGACGGCTACACGCCCACGCCCGCCGTCTCGCACGCGATCCTCACCCACAACCGCGGCCGCAGCACCGGCCTGGCCGACGGAGTGGTCGTCACCCCGTCCCACAACCCGCCCGCGGACGGCGGATTCAAGTACAACCCGCCCCACGGCGGCCCGGCCGGCTCCGAGGCCACCAACTGGATCCAGGACCGCGCCAACGAGATCATCACGGGCGGGCTCAAGGACGTACGGCGGCTGCCGCTGACCCGGGCGCTGGCGGCGCCGGGCACCGGCCGTCACGACTTCCTCGGCGCGTACGTGCGCGACCTGCCCTCCGTGCTCGACCTCGACGCCGTCCGGGCCGCGGGCGTCCGCATCGGGGCCGATCCGCTGGGCGGCGCCTCCGTCGCCTACTGGAGCCGCATCGCCGAGGAGCACCGCCTCGACCTCACCGTGGTCAACCCGTCCACCGATCCCACCTGGCGCTTCATGACGCTGGACTGGGACGGCAAGATCCGGATGGACTGCTCCTCCCCCTACGCGATGGCCTCGCTGATCGAGACCCGCGACCGGTTCCAGATCGCCACCGGCAACGACGCGGACGCCGACCGGCACGGCATCGTCACCCCGGACGGCGGGCTGATGAACCCCAACCACTACCTCGCCGCCGCCATCGCCTACCTCTTCCGGCACCGCGAGCAGTGGGCGGCGGGGGCCGGCATCGGCAAGACGCTGGTGTCCTCCTCGATGATCGACAAGGTGGCCGCGGACCTCGGCCGTGACCTGGTGGAGGTGCCCGTCGGCTTCAAGTGGTTCGTGGACGGCCTCTCCGACGGCAGCCTCGGGTTCGGCGGCGAGGAGTCGGCCGGCGCCTCGTTCCTGCGCCGCGACGGCTCGGTGTGGACCACGGACAAGGACGGCATCATCCTCGCCCTGCTGGCCTCGGAGATGCTGGCCGTCACCGGCCAGAGCCCCAGCGAGCAGTACGCCGGCCTCACCGCACGGTTCGGGGAACCGGCGTACGCCCGCATCGACGCCCCGGCGACCCGGGAGGAGAAGGCGGTGCTGGGCCGGCTGTCGCCCGACCAGGTCAGCGCCGACACCCTGGCGGGGGAGGCCGTGACCGACGTCGTGACCCACGCCCCCGGCAACGGGGCGGCGTTCGGCGGCATCAAGGTGACCACCGAGCACGCCTGGTTCGCCGCGCGTCCGTCGGGCACCGAGGACGTCTACAAGATCTACGCCGAGTCCTTCCTCGGCCCCGACCACCTGGCCCGCGTCCAGGAGGAGGCCACGTCGGTGGTCTCACGGGCCCTGGCGGGCTGACCGCGCACCGGATCGTCCCGCGGCCGGGCGCCCGGCCGGAAAAGTGTTCCGGACCGGTGGCCGCGCGGGACACACTTGATCCATGAGCGGTGGCGACTTCGGTGAGGTGACGGGCCCCGGCGAGCGGGGACAGGACGGGCGGGCGCCCGGTGGACCGGCCGGGCACCCGGCCGGTCCACCGGGCGAGGCGGCGTCCCCCGGCCCGTACGCGCCGCCGCTGCCCGCCGGTTACGGCAGGCCGGGGCAGCCGCAGCAGTTCGGGCCGCCGCTGCCGCCCCTCACCCCGGCGGCGGTGCGCGCTCCGCGGTCGCGGCGCCGGGCCGCCGCACTGGTCGCGGCGGTGGTCGCGGCCCTGCTGGTCGCCGCCGGGGGCGTGTACGTCGTGGCCGTCGACCGCGGTGACGCCCCGTCCGCGGACGCGGCGCCCGCGCCCTCCGGGACGGCCGCCGTCGACCAGGGCGACGGCAAGGGCCCGGGCGGCCCGCCGCACGTCTACGACCCCAACGCCGGGATCAAGCCGGGCGAGGCCCGGGTCTGGCTGAGCGACAACCGGACCGAGCTCACCCGCTTGGGGGCGCCGCAGTACGGCCCGTGGCGGGTGGGCGAGGTCGTGGTCAGGGCCATGTACAAGGAGATCGTCGGCCACGGGGTGAGCGACGGTCAGGAGAAGTGGAAGGTCTCGCTGGAGACCCCGCTGTGCGGGGTCCCGCAGGGCCCGGCGGCGAGCGGGAAGCTCGTCGTCGGCGTACGCACGGGCGACACCCCGACGTCGCGCTGCACGCACCTCCAGCAGATCGACCTCACCACCGGCACGGCGGGCTGGAAGGTGGAGGTGCCGCAGGAGAACTCCGCCGACTTCGGCCTGGAGTACGCGATGGCGATCTCGGGGGACACCGTCGCGGTCGCCCGGTCGGCCGTCATGAGCGGCTTCTCGGTCACCGACGGCCGCAAGCTCTTCGGCACGTCGAAGACGGGGAACTGCAGCCCGGGGGCCTTCGGCGGCGGAGCCAGGCTGATCGGCGTCCTCAACTGCTTCGCCCCCGGCGGTACCACGGCCGACAGCCAGGTCATGATCCAGGAGGTCGACCCGGCGACCGGGCAGCCCAAGTGGGGCTACCAGTACCCCACGGGCTGGAGCCTCGGCCGGATCCTCTCCCTGGACCCGCTGGTCGTCGCCGGCTACCACTCCGGCCAGAAGGCCTGGAACATCACCGTGTTCCACGCCGACGGCACGATCCGTTCGCAGACCGACATGAAGTTCGCTGTCAACGGCCGGTGCAACGGGTGGGGCAACGGCCTCACCGGTCTGCAGGCCTGCGACGCCGCCGTGGCCGACGCCGACACGCTCTACATCGCCGGGGGCAAGCCCGGCAAGCACCTCGGCATCGACGAGGTCGACGAGGTCGTCGCGGTCGACCTGAACACCGGCCAGGAGAAATGGCACGCGGCCGCCCCCAAGGGCCGCACCATGTGGCCGCTGGCCATCGAGAACGGCGCGCTGCTGCTCTACGTCGAGGCGGGCGCAGGGGAACCGGGCGCGATCGCCACGCTCCCGCCCACCGGGGGCACCCCCGAGGTGATCCTGCGCAGCCCCGCCATGGCCCGGGGCGCCCAGTCCGTCTTCTTCTCCCACAGCGTGCGCCTGGCCTGGTCCGGAGGCCGGCTCTTCCTGCTCAAAGGCACGGTGCGCAGCCCGGAGCCCACCATGGTGGACCACGCGATCCTGTCCTTCGGCCGGTAGCCGGGCGGGGGCCGTGGCGGGCGGGCCGGGGCCCTTCTATCGTTGGTCGTCATGTGGCCAGGACAGCAGCCGCCCGGGGGCGGGCAGGACGGGCGGAACGGGAGTCAGAACCCGTACCGGCAGCCGGACTACGGGCAGGGGACGCAGCCGTACGGGCAGCAGGCCGCCCCGTACGGACAGCCGGGCCCCTACCAGCCACCGGGTCCGTCGCCGTACCCGCCGTCACCGGGACCGCCGCAGTTGCTGCCCCCGTCGTCCGCCCCGCTCCCGCCGCCGCCCGGGCCCCCGCGGTCCGGGGCGCGGCGGCGGACCACCGTGCTGGTGGTGTGCGTGGCGACCGCCGTGCTCGTCGCCGCCGCGGTCACCGGGGTCGTCGTCCTCCGGGACGACGACGGCACGCCCGAGGCGGGCCCGCCGCCCACCGGCCCCGTCTCCCCGGGCGAGGTGAAGCCGACGATCGCGGGCTGGAAGGTCGTGGTCAACCCCAAGTACGGGACGGCGTTCGACGTCCCCGCCGACTGGGAGGTCCTCTCGCCCGACGTGTTCAGCGGTTACGCCGACCACGCGGATCCGGACAAGCCGGTCATCGGGCACACGGCGCCCGCTTTGTTCAAGTCCAAGTGGTGCAGCGCCGACGCGAACGGCGACGGCAGGATCGAGGACGTCCGGCTCGCCGCCACCGGCACCAAGGGGGCCGAGGGCGCCGAGGACACCGACGAGGTCGCGCAGAAGACCGCGACGGCCTGGGTCTACGGCGCGTACACCCAGCCGGACAAGAGCGCCGTCAAGTGGGACAAGCCGAAGCGGTACACCACCAGGTCCGGCATCAAGGGCAGCTACGTCACGGCGCGTTCCGAGGGCGCCAGGACCATCACCAAGTGCGACGGGGAGGGCCGGTCGATCGCCTTCGGCTTCCGGAACTCCAAGGGCGAGTTCGTCGCCTGGGACTTCCACGGCAGGACGGGTGTGCCCGGCGCCGTCAGCGACGAGCTCATGATGCGGATCATGAGCACGGTCCGCATCGCGGGCGACCCCGCCCCCACATCACCGCCCCCGTAGGCGGGGGCGCACGCCGGGCCCGCCGTGGCCGGCCCGGCGCGCCCCGCACCGTGCGTCACGGGCTCGTGAGGACGACGAGCCGCTGGGTCGCCCGCGTCATGGCGACGTAGGTGTCGACCGCTCCTTCGACGCCCTCGCCGAACCTGTCCGGGTCGACGAGGACGACCAGGTCGAATTCGAGGCCCTTCGCCAGCGACGGGGTCAGCGACCGGACGCGGGAGGTGGCCCGGAAGGAGGGAGCGCCGATGACGCAGGCGGTCCCCTCGGCGTGGGCGGCCAGCCAGTCGGCGAGGACCGCGTCCAGGTCCGCGGCGGACCCGCGGCCGACCGGCACACCGCCGGCGCGGACGGACGTGGGCACGTTGGCGTCCGGGAGCGCGGCCCGGATGACCGGCTCGGCCTGCGCCATCACCTCCGCCGGTGTCCGGTAGTTGATGCTCAGGGAGGCCATCTCGATCCGGTCGAGCCCGATCCGCTCCAGCCGTTCCCGCCACGACTCCGTGAACCCGTGCCGGGCCTGGGCCCGGTCCCCGACGATGGTGAAGCTCCGTGAGGGACAGCGCAGCAGCAGCATCTGCCACTCCGCGTCGGTCAGTTCCTGGGCCTCGTCCACGACGATGTGCGCGAACGGACCGGCGAGCCGGTCCACGTCCGCTCCGGGCAGGGCGTCCTCGTCGACCAGGCTGTCCTGGAGGTCCCTGCCGCGCAGCATCCGCACCGCGCCCTCGCTGTCGTCACCGGCCGAGGCGAAGTCGGCGGCGGACAGGATCTCGTCGATGACCAGGGCCATGCGCTCGCGTTCCGCGGCCACGGCGGCCTCGCGCCGCCGCCGGCGCCGGGCGGCCCCGGGGTCGCCGAGCCGCTGCCGCGCCGCGTCCAGCAGGGGCAGGTCGGAGACCGTCCACGCGTGCGGGGCGTCCGGGCGCTGGAGCGCGCGCACCTCGTCCGGGGCCAGCCAGGGAGCGCACAGGCGCAGGTAGGCGGGCACCGTCCACAGGTCGCCGACCAGGTCGGCCGCCTCCAGCAGCGGCCACGCCCGGTCGAGGGCCCCGACCAGCTCCTCGTCGTGCCGCAGCGACCTGCGGAACATGTCGGGCGGCACGTCCTCCTCGTCGCACTTGTCCAGCAGGATCGTGGCCAGTTCCTCCCGGATCAGTTCGCGCGCCTCGTTGTGCGGGGTCCCGGCCGCCGCCTCGAACGCCTCGGCCCAGTCGTCGGCGCTCAGCGTTGCGTCGGCCCAGGGCGTCGAGACGGTCATCGCCCCGGTGGGCGGCTCCTCGTAGATCCGGACGGCCTTCTCGACCGCCTTCACCATGTCCGCGGACGCCTTCAGGCGCGCCACCCGCGGATCGCTCTCCACGGGCGCGCCGGCCCCTTCGGCGACGAGGTCCCGCACGGTGCAGGTCCGCACGCCCTCCTCGCCCAGGCTGGGCAGGACGTCCGCGACGTAGTTCAGGTACGGCTGGTGCGGGCCGACGAACAGCACGCCGCCGCGGCGGTGGCCCAGGCGCGGGTCGGAGTACAGCAGATGGGCGGTGCGGTGCAGGGCGACGACGGTCTTGCCCGTACCCGGGCCGCCGTCGACGACGAGCGCGCCGCGGGAGCCCGCGCGGACGATGGCGTCCTGGTCGGCCTGGATGGTGCCGAGCACGTCGCGCATCCGGGGCGAGCGGTTGCCGCCCAGGCTGGCGATGAAGGCGGACTGGTCGTCGAGTGCCGCGTGTCCCTCGAAGCCGTCGGCCGTGAACACCTCGTCCCAGTAGTCGCCGATCCGGCCGCGGGTCCAGCGGTAGCGGCGGCGGCTCGCGAGGCCCATCGGGCGGGCGTGGGTGGCGGCGAAGAACGGCTCGGCCGCGGGAGAGCGCCAGTCGATCAGCAGCCGGCGGCCGTCGCCGTCGGTGAGGCCGAGGCGTCCGATGTAGACCGGCTCGGGGTCGTCCGCGCCGACGACGCGTCCGAGGCACAGGTCCAGCCCGAAACGCCGCAGGGTCCGCAGCCGGGCGGTCACCCGGTGGATCTCCGCGTCCCGGTCCATCGCCTCCCGGCCCGCGCCGCCGGGCGCCCGGCGCAGCTCGTCGAGCCGGCCGGACAGTTCGGCGATCGCCTGCCGGAGGCTGTGCCCGAGAGCCGCGAAGTGCTGCTCGTCACGGGCGATCAGCGCCGGGTCGGCCTTGGGGGAGAGGTGCCCGGGAAGGTCGAACGCGCTGGTGGTGACAGGGTTCAAAATCATCAACTTTCGGCTGGCGATGTCGTCGAGCCGAGATTCTGCGTGATCACCGGGGCCTTGCCGCAAGCCCCCCTGTGCGCTATAAGTTGAGAGTGGCCAGAGGTGGCACTACCCTCAGCCACCCCCTCTGACGCCCCCTCCGGCACCCCTTCTCCCGGTCCGCCGCTGAGCCGGCGCCGCGGCCGAAAGTCGATCAACGGGTCTCCGGCCGGTCGTACGGTCGTGTCATGACCAATGCTGACGACATGCCCCTCGTGTACCGGTTGGCCCGGCCCGAGGACGGGAAGGCCATCGAGGCGCTCGACGGGTCCTTCACCACGCACTCCGTGTTCCGGGTGACCGTGGGCGAGGACGGGTTCGGGATCCGTGAGGAGGCGGTGGACCCGCCGGTCCACAAGGTGTTCCCCGAGGACGAGCCCGAAGACGACGGCGACGACGACGAGGACGAGGACCCCGGCGCGCGGACCTTCGTCGCCCTCGACGGGGACGCGCTCGCCGGGTTCTGCGCCGTCTCCTACGCGCCGTGGAACCGGCGGCTGACCATCGAGGACATCGAGGTCGCGCCCGCCCACCGCGGCCGGGGCGTCGGACGCGCCCTGATGGGGCACGCCGTGGAGTTCGCGCGCGAGTGCGGCGCCGGCCACATCTGGCTGGAGGTCACCAGCATCAACGCCCCCGCCATCCACGCCTACCGCCGGATGGGCTTCGCCTTCTGCGGACTGGACACCTCGCTCTACGAGGGCACGCCCTCGGCCGGTGAGCACGCCCTCTACATGAGCATGCCCTGCCCCTGAGCCGCCAGCAGCCGCGTGACGGCCGGGGCGGATCCGTCCGCGGGCGCCACCGTCACGGTGAGCAGCCACTCGGCCGCCTCCGCCCCGGCCTGCGCCCCCGCCCCGCCGAACCACTCGACGCGGGCGTCCAGCAGCCGGTCCCCGGCCGCCGTCCGTTCCCCGTACCACCGCCGGAACGGCCCGGTCCGCCACACCGGCAGCGGTACGGCCCGCTCCCCGCCGGCCCGGGGCACGCCCGTCCCGATCCGGTCCAGGGCCACCCGTACGGTCTCCTCGACCGTCCGCGCCACCGGCACGGCGAGCGCGTCGGCGAAGTGCAGCAGGTACTCCATCCGCTCGGCGGAGGGCGGCGCGCCCAGCACCGCCCGGCCCGAGCCGCACCACGTGCCCCACTTGATGTTGGAGACGAGTCCGGGCAGCCGGGCCATGTCGCGCGGGATCCAGAAGACGACCACGTCGGACAGCCGCATCGCCTCCTCCTCCCAGGCGATCTGGTCGGCGTACGCCGGGTAGTGGCCGCCGGGCGACGGCTCGGGGACGAACACCGCGAGGGTGCCCCCGCCCGTCCACCGCTCGCGCAGCGCGGCCACGGCCGCCGGCCGCCAGGACGCCTCGCGCGGGTCGGTGGGCGTCGGGCCGCACAGGTACACCGCGGCCGACCAGGCCGCGGGCGGGTCCTCGTCGACGTGCACGACACGTACCCCGGCGGGCCGGAGGGTGGGGTCAGAGGGCATGGGGGTCTCCCGTGGGGGTCGTCTCGAAGAAGGTGAGCACGGCCTCGTTGAAGGCCTCGGGCCGTTCCAGGAAGCCGAGATGGCCGCAGTCCGCCAGCTCCAGGTAGCGGCCGCCGGGCACCGCCGCGGCCACCTCCCGGCCCAGCCGCGCGGGCGCCAGCAGATCGTCCGCGAAGCCGACCACCAGCACCGGGGCGGTGATCGCCGCGTACGCGGGCAGCCGGTTGCGGGTCAGCGGCCGCACCGGGCGCACGGCGGGGCCGCCCGAGAGCGCCGACAGCTCGAAAAGGTCCAGCCATTCCTCGGCCGCCGACTCGTCCGCCAGGGTCCTGGGGGAGAGGTTCTGGGTCATGCGGACGACGGCCTCGTACGCCGCCGGGAGCCGCAGGTCCCGCTCCGCCGCCGCCCGTTCGGCCCGGGCCAGCGCGTCGCCCACCGTGTCGGGCCGGCCGCGGGTGGCGGCGAGCACCGCGGCCGTGGCCGCGGACGGGACGGCCAGCAGCAGCTCCTGCACGGCGAGCGCGCCGAAGGAGTGGCCCACCAGCCGGCAGGGCGGCAGGTCCAGCGCGGCCGCCACCTCCCGTACGTCGTCCGCGAGGTCCTCCGCGGACGCAGCCGCGGACGCGGACGCGCTGCCGGGCGCCCGGTGGTCGAAGGTGATCACCTGGTGGCCGGCCGCGGTGAACGCGGGCACCTGGCGGTCCTGCCAGATCGCACCGGACCCGCCGCCGCCCGCCACCAGGACCAAGGGCTCACCGGCGCCGTGGACCGCGTACCGGATCCCGCCCGGGGTCCGCCCGGTCACGGGGCCCGGCACCGGCGCTACCTGGCCCCCTCGCCCCGTGCTCATCCGGCGATCCTGCTCATCGCGGTCTCCACCCACGCCGGGCGGCCGGTGTCCAGACCGCGCAGGGCCACGTGCACCCACAGGAACGAGGCCCGGGCCAGGACGTGCGCCCGCATCCCCGGCCGGACCTCGCCGCCCGCGTCCCGGTAGGCGTCGAGCAGCCGGTCCAGCACCGGCGGCCCGCCCGCGTAGAGCAGGTCGACGAAGTCGGCGGCCGGGTCCCCGACACTCGCGTTCGCCCAGTCCAGCAGTCCCGACAGGCGCGGCGGACCGGACAACGGCCGTTCCACGAGGGTGTGTCCGGGGTGGACGTCACCGTGGACCAGTACCAGCCGGTCGGGCCACAGCTCGTCGTCGTCCAGCCAGGCCTGCCAGCGCCGGGTGCGCGCCCCCGGCAGCCGCAGCTCGGTGCGGGCGCGCGCCAGCTTGTCCGCGACCGCCGTGCGCAGTTCCCCGGGACTCGTCGCGGGGAGGGCGGCCGCGGTGCCGTGCACCGCTGCCAACGCCCGTGCCAGCGGCCCCAGATAGCCGTCCGGATGGGCGAGCGGATCGATCGCCCAGCGGTAGACGAGACGGTCCTGGTCCTCGGTACCGGCCGGCTCCCCGGGCAGCCGGGGATAGGCGACCAGCCGGGGCGTACGCAGCCGCCAGTCCGGTACGGGTACGGATATCCGGTCCCGTACGGCGGCCAGCACCGCCTCCTCCCGCTCCAGCTGACGTACCGCCTCCGGGCGCCGCGGCTCCCGCAGGATCCACCACGCACCGTCCCGGGCGCGGATGTGCGTCACCAGGAAGTCCCAGCCGCTCTCGTCCGGCCGCGCGGACCCGGGGTCGAGCTCGACCCCGAGCAACTCCGAGGCGTACGCGGCGAGTTCCTGCCGCGCCGCGCGCCGGTCCGGGTCCTGCCGCGGAGAGGTGTCCTGGGTCACCGGGCCGCCGCCGTCCCGCCGAGGTGGCGGTCGCGGGTCGCGTTCCGGTCGACCTTGCCGGTGTGCGTCTGTTCCAGCGCGGCGACCGCGACGATCCGGCTGGGCACCATGTGCGGCGGTGCCACCAGCGCCAGTTCGGCCCGGATCCGGTCCGCCACCTCCTGCGGCGGCTGCCCCGGCACGGGGACGAAGAACGCGGCCAGTGAGGTGTGGGTGGGACCCTCCACACGGGCCGCCGCGACGGCGGCGACCCCCTCGCACGCCCCGATCTGCGCCTCCACGTCGAGCAGGTCGACCCGGTGGCCGCGGATCTTCACCTGGTGGTCGCCGCGCCCCCGGAAGACCAGGGCCCCGCCGGGCGCGGTGCCCACCAGGTCCCCGGTGCGGTACCAGCGGACACCGTCCGACGTACCGAACCGGGCGGCGGTCGCCTCGGGCATGCCGTGGTACCCCAGCGCCAGGCTCTCCCCCGACACGAGCAACTCGCCGCTCTCGTCCACCCGTTGACCCACGTGCGGCAGCGGGAAGCCGATCGGCAGGTCCCCGCCGATCGTGGGCGGCGCCGCCACGTCCGGCCCGGCCAGCTCGATCGCGTGCGTGACCAGCGCCGTCTCCGTCGACCCGTACGTGTTCAGCAGCCGGACCCCGGCCGCGCCCGGCAGCCGGTGCCAGCGTTCCAGCATGTCGGCGCGGACCGCCTCACCGCCGATCACCAGCGTCCGCAGGCACCGCGGCAACCGCCCGCCCCCGTGCAGCAGATCCGAGACCAGGGTGTTCCAGAATCCCGTCGGCAGCACCGCGACCGACACCTCCTGGTCCTCCACCACGGCGGCGAACCGCTCGCGCGCCGCGTCGTCGACGACCAGCGTGGCCCCGGCCGTCAGCGTCGGCAGGATCTCCTCCAGGCTGGTGTCGCCGCCCGCCCCGTGGAAGTGCAGCACCGTCGCGTCCGCGTCGATCCCGTACAGCGTGCGCAGCCGGGGTACGACCGCCCCCAGCGCCCGGTGCGGCACCACCACCCCCTTGGGCTCCCCGGTGGAGCCCGAGGTGAACAGGACGTACGCCGGATCCGCGGGCCCGGCCGGCACGGCGCCGCCGCGCACCGGGCCGTGGGCCGGGGTCCAGCGCGGCCGGACCACCTTCGCCACCGGCGGCTGGTAGCCGTCCTCGGCGGTGGCCACCGCCTCGCGGCAGCCGACCCGTTCCAGGGTCGCGGCCAGCCGCGCCGCCGGGTACCCGGCCTCCAGCGGCACGTACGCCCGGCCGGCCGCCAGTACCCCGAGCATGGCCGCGACATCGCGGGCCGAGTGGTGCACGACGACGCCGACCGGCGGCTGCCACCCCCGCGCGCCGCCGGGGCCGGCCGGTCCGGCGGGCTCCGCCGGTTCGATCGCGCCGGCCACCTCGAGCGCCCACTGCGCCAGCGTGCCGTAGCCGACCACCAGTCCGTTGTCGACGACGGCCGGCCGCCCGGGATCGTCACGGGCGGTCGCGAAGAAGGGTTCCAGAAAGGCGATTTCGGCCGAGCGCATTGTCAATTTCCTTGTTCTGATGGAATATGGGCGGGTGCGTATCATTGTGGAACACGACCTGAAAATACCCGTGCGGGACGGCGTCTTATTGACTGCGGACCTCTATAGGCCGGACACCTCCGCACCGGTTCCCGTTCTCATCCGGCGCACTCCCTACGGAAAATCCGGAAATCCCGGCGGAGCCTCGGTGGACGGCCTGCGGATGGTGCGCGCCGGATACGCCCTGCTGGTGCAGGACGTCCGCGGCCGGTTCGGCTCCGGCGGCGCCTTCGACCCGTACTGCCACGAGGCCGAGGACGGCGCCGACACCGTGGCCTGGGCCACCGGCCAGGCCTGGTGCGACGGCACCGCGGGCCTGTTCGGCCGGTCCTACGAGGGCATGGCCGCCCTGCTCGCGGCCTCCCGGCGGCCCGCCGGGCTGCGCGCGGTGGCGCCCCACGTGGCCGGTTCCGGATTCGACGAGGGCTGGACGTACCAGGGCGGCGCGTTCCAGCTCGGCTTCGTCCTGTACTGGGTGCTCTACGACCTGCTGCTCTCCGGCGCCGGCCTCGACGCCGCCGACGCCCGCGAGGTGGCCGGCGCGGTCGACCGGATCGACGACCTCTACCGCGAACCGGAGCGGGCCGCCGCCCTCCTGGACCGGCTGGCCCCGTATTACCGCCGATGGCGGGACCGTCCCACCGGGGACCCCTATTGGAGGCGTTCCGCGCCGCGGGAATCCTATGCCGAGACGAAAATGCCCGCACTCCACATCACCGGCTGGTACGACATATTCCTCGCCGGTGCCCTGGAGAATTACCGGGGAATGCGCGCCGAAGGCGTGGAGACGGAACTCGTCGTCGGACCCTGGTCCCACTGCGTGCGCGACGGAATCTTTCCGCAGCGGCGCTACGGGGTCGCCGCCGACGAACAGGAGGTGGACGTCACCGGCCTCCACCTCGCCCACTTCGACCGCCACGTACGCCACCGGCCCGCGGACCCGGGCCCGGGCCGCGTCCGGCTGTTCCTCACCGGGGCCGACCGGTGGCGCACCTTCCCCGACTGGCCCGTCGCCGGCACCGGGCCGTACGTCCTGCACCTCGCCGCCGGCGGCGCGCTCACCGACGCGGGCGCCCCGTCCGGTGCCGGCGCCCACGCGGTCCGCCACGACCCGGCCGACCCGGTCCCCACCGCGGGGGGTGCCACCGCCCTGCCCGGCCAGTTCGTCGGCGGCGACTGCGGCCCCCTCGACCAGCGCGAGGTCGAACGGCGGCCCGACGTCCTGTGCTTCACGACCCCGGCCCTGACCGCCCCGCTCACGGTGATCGGCGAGGTCCGGCTCACGGCGTACGTCACACCGGACGCGGCCGGTGCCGACGTGACCGCGAAGCTGGTCGACGTCCACCCCGGCGGCCGGGCGGAGATCCTCTGCGACGGCATCCGCCGCCTCCCGGCCCCCGGTCCGGGGGCGGCCGGGGCGACCGGGGCGGCCGGCCCCGGCCGGCCCGTGGCGGTCGAGGTCGTGCTCGGCGCGGTCGGGCACGTCTTCCGCCCCGGTCACGCCGTCCGGCTGGAGATCGCCGGCAGCAACGCGCCCCGCTTCGACGTGCACCCGCGGGTGGTCGCGCACCACACCGTGCACCATGGTGGCGACCACCCCTCACGCCTGCTGCTGCCGCGGCTCGGTACCGGGCCCGGCGCCCGGCCCGTCACCGACTGAGCGGACGCTGTCCGGGTGGAAGACCGACAGGTCGCGGATCTTCTCGATCTTCCGCCCGGCCTCCCAGTGCGCCCGCCGCAGCCGGCGCAGCTGGGCCGGCGTCAGCCGGGTGCTGTGCTGCGGGATCGAGCGCACCATCCACGCGCGCTTGGCCGCCGCCGGATAGCGCTCCCGCACCCCGTACGGGTCGTTGAGCAGGTGGTGCGCCGTACCCGTGTGGAACGCGGCCTTCAGCAGCGCGTAGTACGCCGCCGCGCCCACCCCCTTGTCCCGCGCGCAGTGCACCAGGGTGCGGGAGGCCTCGAACAGCCGCCACGCCACCGGCACGGCGGGGGTGGTGAACACCCCGGTCTCCTGGGCGATGCCCTCGCCCACGCCGTAGCGGAAGTAGCTGCGCATGTTCGCGAAGCCGTGCTGCGCGTCGTGGAAGATCCGCGCCTGCGGCAGGTACACCACCGGGATCCCGGCCAGCTGGAGCCGGAAGTCGAACTCCCGGTCCTCGCACCAGTGGATCAGCTCGTCGAAGTGGTAGCCGCCGATGTGGTCGACGATCGCCCGGTTGTAGATGAGCGGCGGCGACAGCGCGCTGACGTAGTCGCCCTCGTCGAACTCCCGCACCCGCGCGGTGAGCCGGCTCAGCAGCCCCTCCGACTCCCCGTACACCACCTGGCCCTTGACCACCGGCTCGGTGAGCACCGCCCGCACCATCATGCGCACCACGCCCGGGGCGAAGGTGCAGTCGGAGTCCATCAGCAGCAGGTACTGCTTGTCGGTGGCGGCGGCCCCGGCGTTGTAGGCCGCCCCCAGGTTGCCCACGTCCTCGATCTCGGTGACCGTCAGCGGCCGGGGGTGCTCCGCGATCAGTTTCCTGATGGCGTCGCTCGGCCCGTTGAGGGCGAGCACGATCTCCACGTCCTCGTCGATCGAGTCGATGCAGTCGGCGATCCGCAGGTCGTCGCGGAGCGCGATGACCACACCGGTCCGCGCGATGCCCTTCTCGACCTCCGCCTCGTCCACCAGCTCGGTGGCCATCGGGTCCTCCTTCGTCTCCGCCGTGTCGGCGCTGTCGGTGGTCACGGGGTCGGGTCCTTGAAGCGGATCGGCAGCGCGGCCAGCACGCGCCGCGCCACCGCCTCGGCCTCCGCCAGGTCCGGGGCGTGCGCGATCACACCGGCGAGTACGTCGGACCCGCCGGTGTACGGCGGCAGGACCGTCCCGGGCGCGAGCTCCGTGCCCCAGAACACGTCGTGCACGCCGGCCCGCCGGGCCACGTCCTGCGGGTTGCCGACCCACTCCACGACCCCGCCGTCGGCCGGCAGGAACCGCTGGACGGCCGCGCCGGCGCGGGTCGGCACCAGCTCGGCCGGCTCCAGCGGGCGGCCGAGCGCCAGCCGGACCACGTTGGGCAGCGGGTCCACACCGGTGGCCAGCCGCATCACCTCGGTGGCGATCCGGGCGCCGGTCAGCCGGCAGGTGATCTCCAGGAGCACCACCCGGCCGTCCCGGGTCCGCAGGATGTCCGTATTGATCACCGCCGGGTCCAGCCGCAGCGCCTCGGCGCCACGCCGTACCGTGTCGGCGATCTCCTCGATCTGGTCCGGGGCGAGCCGGCTGGGCAGGGTGTCGCCGCCCTCGAAGAAGTACGGGGCGAACTCCTCCTTGCGCCCGTACTCGCGGTCGGCGAAGCCGATCAGATGGAACTCACCGCCGGCCAGGAAGGCGGCGAGCGTGTGCTCGGTCCCCTCCAGGAACTCCTCGACGACGATCCGGCCGGCCGGGCTGAGCCGCAGCGCCTCCGCCGCGATCTCCCGTACCCGCTCGGCCGATTCCACCTTCATCACGCCCAGCGAACCGGTCTGGTCGCAGGGTTTGATCACGGCCGGCAGGCCGGTCGCCGCGACGGCCCGCACCGCCTCCTCCACGTCCTCCGCCACCGCGTGCCGGGGCAGCTCCAGCCCCGCCCGGCGCAGGATCGCCAGCCGGCGGTCCTTCAGGGTGCAGTCCAGGGCCGTCTCCAGGGGCAGCCCGGGGCACCCGAACCGGCGCGCCACCGCGCTGACCACCGGAGGGTTGTCCGCGCCGAGCGAGAACACCCCGTCCAGCCGGTCGATCCCGGCCGCCGCGAGCTCGGACAGCACCGCCACCGTGTCGTTCGGATCGCACACCAGCAGGGTGTCGGCGGCGGCCCGGACCCGGGCGGTGGGGCGGTCCGTGGCCACCACCACCTCCAGCCGCATGGCCCGCAGTCCGGCCAGCGAGTGGTCCATGCCCGTGCCCAGACCGCAGACCAGGACCCGGTCGATCACGACCCACCACCTCCCGGCCCCGCCACCGCGTGCGCGCCGCCGGTGAGGCTGATCACCTGGAACACCTCGGCGTGCCCCGAACCCGAGGCGATCGCGCCCCGGTAGCGGGCCAGCCCCCGGATGCCCTCGTCCCAGGCGGCGTGCCGCAGCTGCGAGACGTACGCGCGCATCGCCTCGACCTTGGTCTCGATCTGCGCGCCGATGTCCTCGGCGTACTGGAAGCGGGCCATCGGCGCCCACACCTCGTAGCCGAGCACCAGCCGCGGCGCCGGCATGGGCCGCGCCCCTGCCTCCTGGAAGAACTCCGACTGCGCCATCCACAGCGCCTCGGTGGTCAGCTGGTGCACCATCCGGTGCTCGACGTCGTCGTCGTTGTCGTGCGGCAGGTACACCACCTGCGGACGCACCTCCCGCATCACCCGGACGAGGTCCAGGTGCACCCGGCGGGTGAGCGCGAAGTCCCGGGAGGGCTCGTCGAGACGGACGCACCGGTGCACGCCGAGCGTCTTGGCCGCGGCCTCGGTCTCGGCGGCGAACTCGGCGTCCGTGACCGCGTCGTCGAGCGCGGAGCGCTCCCGGCCGATGACGATCACCACGGTCACCCGGGCGCCGTCGCGCACGTGCTTGGCGATGGACCCGCCGCACCCGATCACGTCGTCGTCGGGGTGCGGGGCGACCACCAGCACATCGGTGACCCCGCTCATCCGCGGTTCTCCCCGCCGGCCCCGGCCGCGGGCGCCAGCCCGGCCCAGGCCGCCCATCGGGTGGTGAGCGCGACGCCCTCGGCGAAGTCCACCGACGCCCGGAAGCCCAGCCGCTCGGCCGCCTTGCCGAACCGGGCCCGGGCCGTGGAGCGGTACAGCTCCAGCTCCCAGTCCGGGACCGCGCCGCCGCTCGCGCCCGGCTCGGGCGCGTCCAGGTGCCGCAGCGCCCGGATCGCGTCGAAGTACGCACCCCAGCCCAGCGGTTCGCCGTGGCCGATCAGGAAACGCTCCCCGCCCACACCCTCGGCCGTGACCGCCAGCAGCGCCGCGTCCACCAGGTCGTCGACGTACACCGCGTTGCACGCGCCGCCGCCCTCGCCCGCCGGGAGCTCCGCGAAGTCGCCGGCCGGGCGCTGGAGCTGGGCCGTGGTCCACTGCCCGGCCCACGGCCCGTAGACCACGCCGGGCTGCAGGACCACCGTCTCCAGGTCCGCGCCGTGGGCGGCCAGGACCAGCTGCTCGGCGGCCAGCTTCTGCTGCTCGTACTCGCGGTCCGCCGGGTCGGCAGCCCGGCCGGCCGCCTCCTCGGTGAACGCGCCGGCGAGCGCGGCGTCGTACACGTCGACGGTGCTGATGTGCACCACCCGTCGCACGCCCGCGTCCCGGGCGGCGGCCAGCACGTTCGCGGTGCCCTCGACGGTGGCCGCCCAGCGCGCGTCCTCGTCGCCGTCGCTGCCGAACGCGCAGTGCACGACCACGTCGCAGCCCTCGAAGGCCTCCCGCAGGCTCGCGGTGTCCAGCACGTCGCCGCGCCGGAACCCGATGCGCTCCTGCGGCAGCACCGACAGCCGCGCCGCCCGGCCGAAGCCGCGCACCACGGGCCGGATCCGCGCGTCCGTGGTCAGCGCCAGCTGCTCCACCAGACGCCCGCCGATGAATCCGCTCGCCCCGGTCACGGCGACGGTACGGCCGCCCAGCGCGCGCGGCGCGCCCGCCGGCCGGGTGGTCCACGGCTGCGGCTCGGGCCGGCGGGTGGCCTCGCCGTAGCACTCCTGGATCAGCTCCACCACGCGGACCCCGTCCTCGGGCCCGGAGTGCACGGGGGCCGTCCCGCGGCAGGCGGCCGCGAAGTTGGCGAGCTGCTCGGTGAAGAGCAGCTCCCACTCGTCCTGCGCCGGGGCCACGGCCTCGACGTCGCCGCGGTGCAGTTCCTTGCCCTCGGCGGTGATCAGGGTGCACTCGCCGGCGGGGAAGTCGGTGCCGATGGTGACGGTCGCCTCGGTGCCGGTGACCGTGCAGGAGATGCCGAGGTCGCGCAGCCGGCTGAAGTCGGTGTACACGTCGACCGTGCCGAAGCGCAGGTGCGCGGAGGAGTCCGTCTCGACCCCGCCGAGCGCGTTGTCCTCGTACGACACCACCTCGACCTCGGGGCCGAGCCACCACAGCAGGGTGTCGAGGACGTGCGAGCCGGTGTCGGTGAGCACGCCGCCGCCCGCGAGCCGGCGGTCGAACATCGACCAGGACACCGGCTCCCACGCGTACGGGTGGCCCTCGGACCACTCGACCTTGAGCACCGTGCCCAGCTCGCCGTCGCGGATCAGGCGGCGCACCCAGGCGTAGGCGGGGAAGAGACGGCGCGGGTGGGCCATGGCCAGCACGGTGCGCGGGTCGCGGGCGGCGGACTCGGCCAGTCTCCGGGCGTCCTCGACCGAGGTGGTCATCGGCTTCTCCAGCAGCACGTGCTTGCCGGCGGCCAGCAGCGACTCGACCGTCTCGGCGTGCAGGGTGTGCGGGACGACGACCACGGCCGCGTCGAAGGCGTCGGCGGCGTCCGCCGGGTCGGTGGCGATCACCACCTGGTCGGCGCCCTCGCCGCCCAGTTCGCGGTAGAGGGCGAGCGCGGCCTCGGCCTGGCGCGGGTCGCGGTCGACGAGCGCGGTCAGCTGCACGTCCCCCTTGAGCGGGGGCAGGGCGGGCAGGTGGCAGCCGCGCGCGGCGGCGCCGCATCCGACGATCGCAAGGCGTACGGGAGGCATGGGTTCTCCAGGGTTCGTGAAGTCGAGGGGGTGGTGGATCAGGAGCGGGGGAGCGCGGGGGAGCGGGGGAGCGGCGCGGCGGCCTCAGGGCGCGTGGTGGACCCAGACGTTCGGCTCGGCGTACGTCCCGTGGCCGTCCTCGGACACCCGCAGCGGGACCAGCGCGCCGGCCAGCGGGTAGTCGCCGGGCCCCGGCAGCGGATGGCCCAGTACGGCCTCCCAGCGGGCGGCCGGCTGACGGATCACCAGGGACTCGGCGGCGATGCCGAGCTGCCGGGCGCCCAGCCCCAGATGGGTGCGCAGCCACGGGTCGAAGCAGCTGCCGTCCGGGCGCCGCCAGGCCGCGTACTGCTCGATCGGGATCAGCGGGTAGCGGTGCTTGCGCGTCGGCCGGACCGGGATGACCACCCCGCGCGGGCAGCTCCCGGCGGCGGCCTCGCGCACGGCGGTCAGCAGGCGTTCGGCGTGGCCGGCCGCCCGGTGCCCGGGGGCCACCGAGACCGACAGCATGCACACCGCGTCCGGGCGCTGCGGCGGGCCCTGGTCGACGGCCTCGACCAGGACCTCGTCGGTGCCGGACGGCAGCCCCCCGGGCGTGCCGTCCCAGGCGACCGGCACCCCGTTGGCGGCCGCCACCAGCTGCCCGTCCCCGGTCACCAGGCACAGCTGGTGGCCGGGGTACTGCTCGTACATGCCGTGCCAGCGCCAGTTGCCGGGGGACTCCCAGCCCATGAACTCCGGCATGTTCGACCCGATCAGCCGGTCCACCTCGGGCAGCAGCCACGGATCCCGGGACAGGTCGGTGAGCGTGAGGGACACCGCCGGCTCAGCCGAGCAGCCGGGAGGCGGCGCTCGCCCGCATCTCCCGCGAGCGCCGCAGGTCGGCGGTGACGCAGACCCGCTTGAGCCAGCGGTCGGTGCCGTCGTAGCGCGCGGTGAACGGCAGCCGGCCGTGCACGGCGCGGTGGTTGTCGATGAACAGCACGTCGCCCTCGTCGGCGACGACCTCCCGCATCCCGGCGTCGACCACCTTGAACAGGGCGTCGTAGGCGCGCTGGGCGTCCGGGTCGTCCTCGGGCACCGAGGTGAAGTACGGGTCCAGGCGCATGTACGGGTCGAGGCGGGAGCCGTAGAGCAGCGGCCCCAGCGGACGCTCGTCGATCATCTTCTGGATGGTCGCGAACCTGGCCGCCTCCTCCTCGCTCGCGATGGTGTTGTTCTTCGGCAGGTGCGACTCGTCGGGGGCGATGTGGAAGCGCGGCTCGAAGAGGATGCCGATGTCCTCCGCCGACAGCGAGGACAGGTCCAGCTCGCCGACCGTGGTGGGCACGTGGTCGGGATTGCGCAGCGCGCCCAGGATCAGGTAGTCGCTGCGGTACGGGTGGAAGGCGTCCTCGGTGTGCCAGGTCAGCAGCTCCTTGCTGCCCATCCCGAGCTGGTCGTTCTCGTGCTGGCGGATCGGGAAGATGTCGTGGACCAGGTGGCCGTCCTGCTGGGTGGCCCAGCCGAACGGCTCGCCCAGCAGCGCCGCGTAGAGCATCAGGACCAGCTCCTCGGGGAACTCCGGTCCGGGCCGGCCGCGGCCGCGCCAGTGGTCGGGGGTGGCGCCGATCCGCTCCTGGTCGAACCGGTGGCCGCGGATCACCGCGTGGCCGTCGCGGTCGGCGAGCTGGAACTCGCGCAGGAAGTGCTGGACCCCCAGCGGCAGCCGGGCCGCGAGGCGCGGCAGGTCGCGCAGCAGGACGGGGTCCCCGAAGGAGGGGTAGGCGCGGGCCAGTTCGAGGGTCAGGTCCTCGGTGGCGGCCGCTTCGTCGGCGGAAAGGGTGTACGCGGTCGTGGTGAGGTTCGACATGCCAGCTCTCGTTACGTGGGAAGAGTGACCTGATGGGTGGAGCAGCCGCCACTGGTGCGGGCGCTGGTTCAGCTCAGCGCCCCGGCGGGGCCGCGGCGGCGGTGAGCGCCCGGCTCAGCAGCCGCGGGGTGGGGGAGGAGAAGAGGGCGCTCGCGCGCAGGGACGCGGCGGCCGGCAGAGCCGCCCGCAGCTGCGCGAGCAGGCGCAGGGCCAGCAGGGACTGCCCGCCGTGGTCGAAGAAGTTGTCGTCGGGGCCGAGGGCGGGGGCCCGCAGGACCTCGCGGAAGTGGCCGAGCACCGTGCGCAGCGGCTCCTCGGCAGGGGCGTCGCCGGACTCCTGGCCGGGCTCCCCGCCGGGTGCGGCGGGTACGCCGGGCGCCGTTCCCGCGATCGCCGTGCCCGCCGTCGCCGCCCAGCGGGCCAGCAGACGCTTGTCGACCTTGCCGTGCGGGTTCTTGGGCAGGACGGACACCTGGTGGATCACCCGGGGCACCGCCCAGTCGGGCAGGGCCGCGGCCAGCCGTGCCACCAGCGCGTCCCGGTCCGGGCCGGTCAGCCGTACGGCCTCCCCGGGCGGCGGGGCCTGACGGGGGTCGGCGGGCACGGTGAACGCCCACAGTGCCGTGCCGGTGTCCGGGTCGGGGAAGACCACCGCCTGCCCCACGTCCGCGCCCTCGCACAGGGCCCGTTCCACCCGGGCCGGCTCCAGCCGGTGGCCGCGGATCTTGATCTGGTCGTCCACCCGGCCGAGGAAGACCACCTGGCCGTCCCCGTCGATGCGGCCGAGGTCGCCGGTCACGTACACGCGGGCCGTGGGATCGGCGGCGAGCGGGTCGCGCACGAAGCGGCGCGCGGTCGCGGCGTCGTCGTCCAGGAAGCCCCGGGCGACCAGCGGGCCGCCGATGTGGATCTCCCCGGTCTCGCCGTCCGGCACCGGTGCGCCGTCCCGCCGGACGCTGATCTCCACGCCCCGCAGCGCACGGCCCAGCGGCACCTCGGTGGCCCCGTCGGGCAGCCGGCCCGTGTAGAAGGTGGAGCTGACGGTGCATTCGGTCAGTCCGTAGACATGGGCGAGGGCGGCCGGCTGGCTGCGCTGCCACCGCCGGTACGGCTCCGGGTCCATCCGCTCGCCACCGACCACGACCGTGCGCAGCCGGGGCGGGGTGAGCAGACCGGCCGCGGTCAGCCAGCGGGCGTACTCCAGCCAGTACTGGGTGGACAGTTCGACCACGGTGGTCCCGGTGTCCGCCATGAGGGTGTGCAGTTCCCCGGCGTCCAGGGCGCGGGTGTCGGCGCGGCAGACCACGGCCGCGCCGCTCGCCAGGGCCGGGAAGACCTCCTCGACGACCACGTCGAAGCCGAGCGAGGCCACTTGCAGCCAGCGGTCCCCGGCGGTCAGCTCCAGCCGCTCGGCTACCGCCGCCGCGAACCGCCCGAGCGAACCGCGTTCCACCACCGTGCCCTTGGGCTGCCCGGTGGACCCCGAGGTGAACAGCACGTAGGCGAGGTCGCCGGCACCGGCGCGGCGCGGCGCCGGGCCGGTGCCGGGCTCCGCCGTGCCGTCCGGTACGTACGCGCCGTCCGGCGCGTGCGCCCCGTCGCCGGCCCACACGGCCGCCGCGGTACGGCGTACGAGGGCCGTACGGGCCGCGGCGGGCAGCCGGTCGTCGAGCACGGTGAACCCGGCCCCGCTCCTGAGCGCCGCGAGCATGCCCAGCACCGTCCGCGCCGGGTCGCCGAAGGCCAGGCCCACGATCTGCCCCGGCCCGGCGCCGCGCCCGGCGAACGAGGCCGCCCACGCGCCGGTGAGCCGGTCCACCTCCCGGTAGCTCAGCACGCGCTCGGGGGTCACCAGGGCGGGGGCGTCGGCGTGCCGCCGTACCGAGCGCTCCCACTGCGCGAGGAAGTCGGTGTCCGGGACGTCGGGGGGAGCGGCGTCCGCGGGGCTCATCCCCGGCCCCCGCGCGCCCGCAGGAACGCGGACAGCTCCGTGAGCCCCGCGCGGAAGTCGTCCTCGCGGCCGCCGAAGCCCAGCCGCACCCCGTGCGGCACGCCGAAGGCGGTGCCCGGCACCAGCAGCGTCCGGTGCCGTGCGAGGAGTTCGCGGCAGAGGTCCTCCACCGCCGTCGGCGCCGTGCCCGGCCGCTCCAGTTCCCGGATCACCGGCAGCGCGCACACCCCGCCCTCAGGCGGCGTCCAGCGCACCAGTTCCTCGTGCTCGGCCATCCACGCCGTCAGCAGGTCCAGGTTGCGCCCGGCCTCCGCCGCCCGCAGCCCGATCAGCCGGTCGGCGGCGCGCATCGCCCGCTCGGCGATCAGCTCCACCAGCGGCGAGAGGAACAGCGTGGTGCGGTCGCGCAGCGGGAACGTGGCGCGCAGCAGCTCCGGCGGCGCCACGGCCCAGCCCACCCGCAGGCCGGGCAGTCCGAACGTCTTGGAGTACGTCCCGTAGGAGACGGTGTGCGGGTAGAGCGTCCCGGGATCCGGCAGCACCTCCCAGCGGTGCGCGATCTCGGCGGTCGCCGCGTCCCAGACCAGCACCGCCCCGGCCTCGGCGGCCCTGGACACCAGCGCCTTCAGCCCGGGGTGCGAGAGGCTGACGCCGCTCGGGTTGTGCGGGAAGTTCACGACGACCGCCGCCGTGCCCGCGGTCACCAGGGCGTCCAGCACGCCGGGGTCGATCTCCCCGTCCCGCACGGCGGCCGCCGGCAGCACCGCCACCTCGCACCCCGCCTCGCGGGGGTAGTGGCCCAGCGAGTGGTAGATGCCCTCCTGGACCACGACCCGGTCGCCCGGCCGCAGCAGGGTGGCCAGCGTGAGCGCGATCGCCTCGCTGGAGCCGTGGGTGACCAGGACCCGGCCGGCGTCCCCGGCGGCGTAGCGGTCGGCGATCGCCTGGCGGATCCCCGCCCCGCCCTGGGAGACGCTGTCGTCCATGACGACGGCGTCCAGGTCCTCGGTGCGGATCCCGCACAGGTCGCGTATCTCGGCGAAGGTGTACGGATGGACACCGCTGGAGCTGATGTCGTGCAGGCCGGGGCCGAGGTGCCGGCGGTACCACTCCTCCAGGACCGGAGGCTCTTCCCGCTGCGGACGGAGACTGCTCATGGCTGTGGACCTTCTCCCTTCTCTACCCTTGACGGGTGTCCCGCCACCACCGCTGCCCGGAGAGCGGCAGGGTGTCGATGGGGTCGTAGTAGTGGTACGAGCCGCTGTGGGCGTCCGGGTCCGCCGCCTCCAGCGGGGTCAGATAGCTCTTGCTCCAGTGGGAGATGCCCAGGTCCCGGTCGTAGGCGTCGGTCTGGTCCACCCACCGCTTGCCGGCCAGCGGCACGTCGCACACGATGCGCGGGGTGGCGAACCCGGGGAGATAGCCCATGATCTGGCGCTGGATCAACTGCGCCCGGTGCAGCGGGACCCGCCAGTGCTCGGCGTTGGGGATCATGTCGCACATGTAGAAGTAGTAGGGCGTGATGCCCCCGTGGTCGGTGAGCGCGAAGCACAGGTCCAGCAGCTCGTGCGCGCTGTCGTTGACCCCGCGCATCAGGACCCCCTGGTTGCGCACGTCGCGCAGGCCGGCCGCGAGCAGGGCGCGGGCCGCCCCGGCGACCAGCGGGGTCACCTGCTGGGCCGCGTTGGCGTGCGTGTGCAGCGCGATCTGCACCCCGCGCGCCCGGGCCAGCTCGCTGATCCGGGCGATCCCGTCCAGCACCGGCGCGGAGCTCCAGTACTGCGGCAGCCCGACGAGTGCCTTGCTGGCCAGCCGGACGTCCCGGATCGAGTCGATCTCCAGCAGGCCGGACAGGAAGCTCTCCAGCCGCGGCCAGGGCAGGTTGGCGAGGTCCCCGCCGGACACCACGACGTCGCGGATGCCGGGGGAGCCCCGCAAGTGGGCCAGGATCCGCTCGGCCCGGTCCACCGGCCTGAGCGTCAGCTTGCTCTTGGTGACCTGGGGCGTGGAATTGCCCACCAGGTCCATCCGCGTGCAGTGCCCGCAGTACTGCGGGCAGGTCGACAGCAGCTCTGCCAGCACCTTCGTCGGGTAGCGGTGGGTCAGCCCCTCCACCACCCACATGTCCTGCTCGTGCAGGGAGTCCCGGCTGGCCATCGGGTGCGAGGGCCACTCGGGGTGCCGGTCGGAGAACACCGGCAGCATGTACCGCCGTACCGGATCGTCGTGGAAGGCCTTGGTGAGCTCCCCCGGCCGGGCGCCGGCCGCGTCCGGGGCGATCGTGTTGATCATGTGCGGCGGCAGCAGCACGGACATGGTCGCCCGGTGCAGCCGGTCCCGCTCCCAGTCGGCGTAGAACTCCTCGTCCAGCAGGTCCCCGACGACCGCGCGCAGTCCCTTGGCGTCCTTGACGCAGTGCGCGCGCTGCCACTGCGGATCCGCCCACTGGGCCTCGCTCACCTCGCGCCAGCCGGGAAAACGCCGCCAGTCGGGCTCCACCGGCTCGACGCGCCGGTACTGGTACGCACCCTCCGGCGGTACTGACTCGGCCTGCCCGCGTGCTGTGTCCACCGCGTCGCCACCCATTCCCGTCCGTTTCGGCCGTTTCACCTGACGTGGACCGATCTTGCAGAGCCGCGGAGTTGTACACGAGAGGGGAAGTTGTACAAGGGCGTAGACCTGATGCGCCCCGTACAACCCGGCGCCGTCCGGAACAGAACCGGAACGGAATCGGAACGGCGGGGTGGCGCACGGGCGAGCGGACGCCCGGGCTCCCGTGCGGCCGGTGGAAATCGGACGACAGTTCCGTTGTGTGGCTCGAATGCCCGGATGCTCACTTGATCGATATGTCACCGACATGTACCAATGCCCTAAGTGGCCCCTGTCGGAGGTTGTACGCCGACCACGTCAGTCTCCGAAGGGTTGTCCCGCTGCGACCGGATACGGCCCGCCGTCGTTGTACGGGCCCGCCGAGCGCGCACTCCTACCGAGAAGATCGACTTCCCAGGGGGGAACATGCCCAGGCCAGAGCGGTTACTCGACCCCACGGCAGGACCGCTGGAGGAATTCGCGCACGGCTTGCGCACCCTCCGACGTCAAGCCGGCAACCCCTCCTACCGCACCATGTCGAAACGCGCCCACTACTCGGTCGCCACCCTCTCCGAGGCCGCGCGCGGGCTGCACAAGCCCTCACTGAAAGTCACCCTGGCGTACGTCGCCGCCTGCGACGGCGACACCACCACCTGGTCGCGCCACTGGTACCGGCTGAGCAAGGAACTGGAAGCCCTCGGCACCGTGTCCGACCACCCAAGACGCCCCGGCCGGGTGCCGGCGCAGCCCGCCCCCGGGCAGCTGCGCCCCACCCGGCCCGCCGAGCTCGCGGTCCCGGTCTCCCGGGCCCCGCGCGTACCCCGTGCCCCGGCCGCCGAGGGCCCGCTGTCCGCCCGCGAACGCGAGGAACTGCACCGGCTGCGCCACGAGGTGGAGGAACTGCGGCGCGCCAACGAGGTCCTGAAGGCCGCGTCCGCCATCTTCGCGGCGGATCTCCGCACAACGTCCCCGGTCGTGTACAACTCCGCCGATCGACAAGATCGGTCGGCATAGCCGGACCAACCGGGCCGGGCCGGGCCGCGGCCACCCCGCCGCCGCCCGGCCGGCCCGGACCGGAGAATCCCGACCGACCTTTGGGGACTTGACCATGCGTGTGCTCGGAGTCAACGGCTGGCCCGGTGCCAGCCACGATGGTGCCGCCTGCCTCGTCATCGACGGCGAGGTGATCGCCATGGCGGAGGAGGAACGCTTCACCCGCAACAAGCACGCCTACGGTGAGGCCCCCCTGAACGCGGCGGCCCACTGCCTCGCCGAAGCCGGCCTCACCCTCGGCGACATCGACGTCGTCGCCCACGGCTGGGACCTCCCCACTCTCTTCCGCGACCGCGGCCTCGACTGGTTCGCCAGCGACGCGGACGCCCTGGAACACCTGCTGCCCAAGGCCCTGTTCCCGCGGACCCGGGACCCGCGCCTGACCTTCGTGAACCACCACCTCGCCCACGCGGCCAGCGCCTACCACCTCTCCGGACGCGACCGCGGCGCCATCCTGGTCCTCGACGGCCAGGGCGAGAACGAGAGCACCACCCTCGCCGTCGGCATCGACGGCGAGATCAAGACGCTCCGCGCCCACACCCCCGGCTGGTCGCTCGGCTACTTCTACGCCGCCGTCTGCGCGTACGCCGGCCTCGGCGCCGACGCCGCCGGCAAGATGATGGGCCTGGCGTCCTACGGCCGCCCCCAGGACCTCACCTTCGGCGGCGCGTTCGCCTTCGCCGACGAGGACTTCACCATCGGCGTCGTCCCGCCGGACCTGCGCTCCACCGGCTCCACCGACGAGGAGACCGCCACCATCCGGCACTGGCTGGAGCACCTGGAGAAGACCCTCCCGCAGGCCCCGAACCGCTCCGCCCGCCGCTTCGATCCCCGCCTGGGCCGCTTCACCAAGGTCACCGACCACGACCCCTTCGAGTACCGCGACATCGCCGCCACCGCCCAGGCCGCCCTGGAACGGGCCGTCATCGCCCTGGTGCGCGGCCTGCTGCGGGAGGCCGGCGAGACCACCCTGATGATCGCCGGCGGGGTCGGCTTCAACGCCACCCTCAACGGCAAGCTGATGCGCCTGCCCGAGGTAGGGGACCTGTTCGTCCAGCCGCTCGCCGGCGACCAGGGCGTCTCCCTCGGCGCGGCCGTCTGGGTGGCCGCCCAGGAGGGCGACCGGATCCGCCCGATGGACGGCTCGGTCGCCTGGGGCCCGCAGTGGTCCCCCGGCGCGATACGGCAGGTCCTGGACGCCTCCGGCACCGCCTACACCGAGCACGAGGACATCGCCGCCGCCACCGCCGGCGCCCTCGCCGGTGGCGGAGTCGTCGGCTGGTTCCAGGGCCGCGCCGAAGGCGGTCCGCGCGCCCTCGGGCACCGCAGCATGCTGGCCGTGCCCTCGCCCGAGAGCACCCGCGACCGGGTCAACGTCCGCATCAAGGACCGGGAGGCCTGGCGGCCGTTCGCCCCCAGCATGCAGGAAGAGGCGGCCCCCGCCCTGATCGGCACGGACACCCCGCTCCCGTACATGATCGTCACCACCCCGGTGACCGAGGCCGGCGCCGCCGCCATGCCCGCCGTCGTGCACAGCGACCGCACCACCCGCCCGCAGACCGTCTCACGGGCCGTCGACCCGCTCTACCACCGGCTGATCGGGGAGGTCGGCCGGCACACCGGCACCGCCGTGGTCCTCAACACCTCCTTCAACGGCCGGGACGAACCGGTCGTGTGCAGCCCGCGCGACGCCCTCGCCACCTTCCACCGGCTGCCGATGGACGCCCTCGCGCTCGGCCCCTTCCTGGTCCGCCGCCCCGACGGCGCGCTCGGCGGGGCGGACGCGTGACCGCCCCCGCCGAAGTCCCCGCCGCCGTCCCCGCCGCGGACCCGGCCGGGACCCCCACCGCGGCGTCCGCTCCGGAACCGGCCGACGGCACGACGGCGCCGGTCGCCGCCGCCGACGTACGGGCGCAGCTCGCCGGATGGCTGGCCGAGGCCGCCCTCGAACCGGACGCCGACCTCGCCGCGCCCCTGCGCGACCTCGGCGTGGACTCCCTCGACCTGATCCGCGCCGCCCGCCGGATCGAGGCCGCCTTCGGCGTCCGGGTCCAGCTGCGCGAGCTGTTCGCGGAAGACCTCGCCCTCGACGGGCTCGCCGCGCTGGTCGCCGACCGGGCCGCCCGGCGGCGGACCACCGGCGGCGCCGCACCCGGCGCCGCCCACGCCCCCGTCCTGCTCACCCCCTCCCAGGAACAGGCCTGGGAGGAGCAGACCGGTGGCCGCGCCCACTGGAACCAGGCGCTGCTGTTCACCACCCGACCCGGCCTGGACCCCGCGGTGTTCGCCGAGACCGTCCGGCACCTGGTCGCCGGACACGCCTCGCTGCGCCTGGCCTTCGAGGCCCCGCCCGCGCGCCGGCCCCGCCAGCGCGCCGAGGCGCTCGCCCCGGACGGCCCGCCCGGCGGACTCCTGGACGCGGTCCTCGACGTGGTGGACGTCCGCGAGCTCGACGGCGCCGAGCTCGCGGCGGCGATCACCCTGCGGTGCGCGGTGGAGCAGCGTTCACTCGACCCGCAGGCCGGCCGGGTGGTCCGCTTCGTCCGCTTCGACGCCGGCCCGGCCCGCCCGGGCCGGCTGCTGATCGCCGTCCACCAGCTCGCGTTCGACATGGTGTCCTGGTCGATCCTGCTCGCCGACCTGGAACGGCTGTACGCGGACCTCGCCGCCGGCCGGCCCGGCGCCGGGTGCGCCGAGGGCACCTCCTACCCCGAGTGGGCGCAGGCCCTCGCCGCGTACGCCCGTACCCCCGCGGCCGAGGCGGAGGCCGAGTGGTGGACCGAGGTGGCCCGCACCCCGGCGTCGGTCCCGCTCGACCACGCGCCCGAGGACCCCCGGGCGGCGAACACCGCGGCCACGGCCGCCACCCATACCGAGGAATTCCCCCCGGAGTTCACCGAGCGCCTCACCGCGGCCTCGCGCACCCACCGCTGCCATCCCGGCGAACTCCTGCTGCACGCCCTGGGCGAGACGCTCGGCGAGGTGCTCGGCGGGGCGTCCGGCGGCGGCGCGGCGCCGGACGCGGTCCGGGTGGACGTGCTGCGCCACGGCCGCGAGGAGACCGTCGGCGACACCGATCTGGCCCGTACCACCGGCTGGTTCACCACCACCGTCCCGGTCCGGGTGGACCTGGCCGCCGGTGATCCGCCGGCCGCACGCCTGGCCCGGACCGTCGGCCACCTCGCCGCCCTGCCCGGCGGAGGAGTGGGGTACGGGGCGCTGCGCCAGCACGGCCGGCCGCGGCTCGCGGCCGCCCTGCGCGGGGCCCCGCCCAGCGACGTCTCCTTCGACTTCGAGGGCGACGACGCCGACGAACTCCCCCTCGGCGGACTGCTCATGGACATCGCCGACGAGCCCGTCGGCGACATCACCGGGCCGGACTGGGTGCGCCCGCACCTGATCGAGGTGATCGCCACCACCCACGACGACGTGCTGCGCGTCGAGTGGTGGTACTCGACCGCGCTGCACGATCCCGCCACCGTACGGCGGCTCGCCGCCCGCCACCGCGCCGCGGTCCTCGCCCTCGCCACCACCCCCGCCGGCCCCTCCGCGCCGGCCGGGTCCGCGGCCGTCGGCTGAGCACCGCCGGCGGACACCGTCGCGCGCAGCGGCGCGCGCGGCGTCCGCCCGTGACATCCCGTCCGCACCCTCCGCGCCAGACCCCGGGACACCCCTTCCATGACCCTGCCCAATGTGCTCGACCCCTTCTTCGCCATCGCCCGCTCGGACCCCGACCGCCCCGCGATCCTCGACAACGGAGTCACCGTCGGCTACGGCCAACTGGCCCGCTGGGCGGGCGCGGTGGCCGATCTGGTGGCCACCCGCCGGCCCGGCCCGCACCCGCCCGTCGGCATCGTCACCCACCACAGCGCCCGCGACGTCGCCGCCCTCCTCGGCGTGCTCGCCGCCGGCCGCGCGTACGTGCCCGTCCCCGGCGACGCCGCCGCCCATACGGACCAGTCCCTCCGGGCCCTGGGCTGCCGCGAGGCGGTCACCACCGCCGAGACCGGCCGGCTGCCGGACGTGGACCGGCTGCTGCGCCCCAACTGGGGCACCCGCGGCACCTCCCGGGCGCCGCTGCGCGAGACCGGCGAGCCGGTGCGCGCCGAGGACCCGGCGTACGTCCTGTTCACCTCGGGCTCCACCGGCGCGCCCAAGGCGGCCGCCGTACCGCACGGCGCCCTGCACGCCGTGGTCCCCGAACTGCGCGCCCGCTACGGCGTCGGCCCCGACACCGTGGCGCTGGCCTTCCACCGCGCCGACGGCGACACCAGCCTGGAGGAGATCCTGCCCACCCTCTGCGCGGGCGGCCTCCTGGTCATCGACGAGGACGCCGAATCGTCCCTCGGCCGGCTGCTGCACGAGGCCGGGATCACCCTCGTCAACCTGCCCGTCGACTACTGGCACGTCTTCACCGGCCACCTCCTGGAGTACGGGCTGGAGCTCCCCGCCGGCCTCGACACGGTCGTCATCGGCGGCGAGGCCGTCCGGCCCGACATGCTGGAGCGCTGGCACCGGCTCGGCGCCGACGGCGTACGGCTGCTCAACACGTACGGCTCCACCGAGACCGCGCTGGTCACCCACACCGCCGAACTCGCGGGCCCGGCCGCGCGAGGCCCGTTCCCCGAGGGCGTGCCCATCGGACGCCCGCTCCCCTCCGTACGGCAGGCCGTCGTCCCCCGCGAGGACGCGGCCCCCGGCCCCGGCCACCCCGGCGAGCTGTACGTGGCGGGACCCCAGCTCGCCCTCGGCTACCTCGACGATCCCGAGCGGACGGCCGCCCGGTTCGTCGAGGCCGACCTCGACGGCTCCGGCAGCCGTACCCGCTGGTACCGCACCGGCGACCTCGTCCACGAGGCCGCCGACGGCAGTCTGGTCTTCCACGGGCGCGTCGACCACCAGGTCAAGATCCGCGGGCACCGGGTGGACCTGCTCGACGTCGAGCACCAGCTCGGCGGCCGGCCCGGCGTGCACGCGGTCGCCGCGGCCCCGCACACCAAGGGCGAGCACACCGCCCTGGTCGCCTTCGTGGTCCTGGCGCCGGACGCACCCCAGGACGGACCGGCGCTGCGCGAGGAACTCCGCGCCGCGTTGCCGGCGTTCATGGTCCCCGACCGGATCGTCGTGGTGCCCGAGCTCGTGCACACCCGCACCGGGAAGGTCGACCGCGCCGCCACCCGCGACCGCCATCTCTGACCGCCGCCTCTGACCGTCATCCCTGACCGTCCGACCCGCCCCACGCCTGCCTGGAGTCCTGGAGCCCCGCCTGTGGCCAACAGACTGTTCGACGCCTCGGTGTCCCCCGCGGCCCTGCCGGAAGCCGACGCCCGGGGGCCCTGGGCCTACCTGTGGTGGCTGGTGCGCGTGCGGCCCTGGCCGCTGGTGCTCAGCGCCGTCCTCGGCATGGCCTGGATGGTGCCGCTGGCCCTGCTGCCCCTGGTCATCGGCCGGGCCATCGACGAGGCCGGCCGGGCCGACGACCCGGCCGCCCTGTACGTGTGGTCGCTGCTGGCCCTCGGCCTCGGCATCGTCCAGGCCGTGGCCGGCGCCGGCCTGATCCAGGCCGCCGTCGGCGCCGAGGCGCACGCCGTGTCGTACACCCACCGGGTGCTGATGCGGCAGGTGACGCGCCTCGGCGGCACGCTGCGCGCCAAGGCCCGCGCCGGCGACGTGGCCGCCTCGGCCGCCGCCGACGTCGAGAGCATCGGCAACTCCTTCGAGGTCGTGGGCCGTTCCATCGGTGCGGTGGTCGCCGCCGTCCTCGTCGCCGTCGCGCTCACCGTCACCTCGCCCGTCCTCGGCCTCGCGGTGCTCATCGGCGTACCGGCCGCCGTCCTCGGCATCGGACCGCTGCTGCGCCCCCTCCAGGAGCGCGACGAGGAGCAGCGCGAACACATGGGCATCGCCACCTCGCAGGCCGGGGACATCGTCGCGGGCCTGCGCATCCTGCGCGGCATCGGCGGTGAGGAGCGCTTCGCGGCGCGTTTCCGTGCCACCAGTCAGCAGGTCCGCCGGGCCGGAGAGTCGGCCGGCCGGATGGAGGCGTGGCTGCAGGCCGCCGGGGTGTTCCTGCCCGGCCTGGTCACCGTCGGCATCGCCTGGCTCGGCGCCCGCCTGGCCCTGAACGGCACCATCACCCCCGGCGAACTCGTCGCCTTCTACGGCGCGTCCGCCTTCCTCACGCTCCCCGTGAGCACCGCCACCGAGGCCGCCGAGACCCTCAGCCTCGCCAGGGTCGCGGCCGGCCGGGTCTGCGTCCTGCTGCGCATCACCCCGGTGCCCGGGCAGCCCGCCGACCCCGCCCCGCTGCCCGCCGGCCCGCTCACCCTGACCGACGCGGCCACCGGGATCACCGCCGAGGCCGGGCGGCTCACCGTGGTCGCCGCCCCCGCCGAGCGGGCCGGCGCCCTCGCCGACCGGCTCACCCGGTACGGCGAGCGGCCCGACCCCTCGGCCGTCCTGCTCGGCGGGATCCCGCTGGACCGCGTCGACCTCGCCGAACTGCGCGGCCGGGTACTGCGCTCGGGCCCCGCCGACACCCTGTTCAGCGGCACCGTGCGGGAGGAGCTCACCGCGGGTCTCGCCCGTCCCCGCGGCGCGCTCGCCGACGCGCTCTTCGCGGCCGACGCCACCGACGTGGTGGAGGGCCTGCCCGACGGCCTGGACGCGTACCTGGGCGAGGGCGGCCGGGCACTGTCCGGCGGCCAGCGCCAGCGTCTGGTGCTCGCCCGCGCCCTGCTCGCCGCCCCCGACGTCCTGGTCCTGGAGGACCCCACGGCCTCGGTGGACGCCCAGACCGAGGCCCGGGTGGCCGAGCGGGTGGCCGCCCTGCGCGCCGGCCGCACCACCGTGGTCCTCAGCGACAGCCCGCTGTGGATGGGCGTCGCCGACCGCGTCCACCGTCTCGACGCCGACGGCCGACCCGCCCGCGCCGAAGGAGCAGCCCGCACATGAAGCCCCCCACCACCACCGGCACCGACGCCACCGGTCACCCGGCCGCGCGGCGCGGCGGCGCACCCGGCCCGGACCCCGACCCGGCCCCCGGCGAGGGCACGGCGGGGACCGCACCCGGCCCGGCGGACGGCGCACCGGACGGCCCGGCCCACGGCCGGGGCCGGCTGCCCCTGGCCGGACGGGCCGACGTACGCCGCTGGATCCGTGCCTTCGTCCGCGGCAACGCCGGCCGGCTGGCCCTCACCCTGGTCCTCTTCGGCATCGCGCTCGTCGCGGGCCTGACCGGCCCCCGGCTGCTCGGCCACCTCGTCGAGTCGGTCAAGGACGGCACCACCACCGCCCGCGTCGACCTCCTCGCCCTCGCCTTCGTCGCCACCCTCGTCGTGCACGCCCTGCTGGCGCGCGCCGCCAAGGTCCAGGCCACCCTGCTCGGCGAACGCGTCCTGGCCGGCACCCGCGAGACGTTCGTCCGCCGGATCCTCGGCCTGCCGCTGTCCGAGGTGGAGAGCGTCGGCACCGGCGACCTGCTCAGCCGCGCCACCACCGACGCCGACCGGCTGGGGGAGAGCATCCGGCAGGCCGTCCCCCGTATCGCGCTGGCCGCCGTCACCCTGGTCTTCACGGTCGGCGCCATCCTGCTCACCTCGCCCGTCCTGGCCCTGGGCCTGCTCGCCGGCGTCCCCTTCGCGGCGCTGTCCACCCGGTGGTACCGGCCCCGCGCCACCCGCGCATACGAGCGGCTCCTGGCCCAGGAGGCCGACGTCCTGGCGGTCACCCACGAGACCACCCGCGGCTGCTCCACCGTGGAGGCCCTGGGCCTGGGGCCACGCCAGCGGCTGCGGCACGGCCGGGCCGTCGACGAGGTCGTGCGCACCCGGCAGCACACCACCTGGCTCCAGACCATCTGGTTCCCGAGCCTGGACCTGGCCACGATGGTCCCGATGGCGCTGACCCTGCTCATCGGCGGACTCGCCTACCAGCGCGGCGAGGTCGGGCTCGGTGAACTCACCGCCGTGGTGCTCTACGTCCAGGCCCTCGGCGAACCCCTCAACGACCTGCTCACCTGGACCGACGAACTGCAGATCGGCAACGCGGCGCTGCGCCGGATCCTGGGCGCCGAGCGGCTGCCGCGCGAAGAACCCCGGCCCGCCGCGGCCCTGAACGGCCACGGGATCCGCCTCGAAGGCGTCGGCTTCGGCTACGGACCCGTGGGCGGGGCGGACCACGACACCGGGCCCGAGCGGGAGGTGCTCAGCGGCATCGACCTCGAACTCGCCCCGGGCGAACGGCTCGCCGTGGTCGGCGCGTCCGGCGCGGGCAAGTCCACGCTGGGCAAACTGCTGGCCGGCGTGCACCACCCCACGCGCGGCACCGTCCGTATCGGCGGAGCCGACCTCACCTCGCTCCCGGTCGGCCAACTGCGCCGCGAGATCGTCCTGGTCACCCAGGAACAGCACGTCTTCACCGGAACCGTGCGCGACAACCTCACCCTCGCCGGCGACGACGACTGGGCGGACCGGGAACTGTGGGAGGCGCTGGAGACCGTACGCCTGGCCGACTGGGCGCGGTCGCTGCCCGACGGCCTCGACAGCGAGATCGGCTCCGGCGCCGCCCCCGTCTCGCCGTCCGCCGCCCAGCAACTCGCCCTCGCCCGGCTGCTGCTGTCCGACCCGCACACCCTGGTGCTGGACGAGGCCACCGCACTGCTGGACTCCTCCGCCTCCCGGCAGGTCGAACGCTCCCTGGCCGCGCTGATCGAGGGACGCACCGTCGTCTCGATCGTCCACCGGCTGGACTCCGTACGGGAGGCCGACCGGATCGCGGTGATGGACCGCGGCCGGATCGTGGAACTGGGCAGCCACGACGAACTCCTCGCGGCCGGCGGGGCGTACGCCGCCCTGTGGCACTCCTGGAGCTCGGTGCGCGGCTGACGGGGGCGCTCGGGCGGGCCCCCGCACCCCTCTGTCCGCGCGGACCTCTACGCTGGAGCCCGTCCTGTACATGACGTGGTGAACGGTGACGGAACGGAGCGTGCGGTGACGGCGGGGGAGGCGATCGGCGGCGAGCTGGCCGGCAAGGTGCTCGGTGGGCGCTACCGGGTGACCACGACCATCGGACGCGGCGGCATGGGCGTGGTCGCCCGCGCCGTGGACGAACTCCTGGACCGGGAGGTCGCCGTCAAGGTCATGCGGGCCTACACCGACGCCTCGGAGACCGAACTGGCCGCTCTGCGCTCGCGGATGCGGCGGGAGGCGCAGGCCGCCGCCCGGATCCGGCACCCCGGAGTGGTCACGGTGCACGACGTCACCGCCCAGGACGGTCTCCCGGTCATCGTCATGGAACTGGTCGACGGGCCCTCGCTCGACGACGTGCTGGCCTCGCACGGCCCGCTCGATCCGCGCGAGGCCGCAGCGATCGGCGCGCAGCTGATGGACGCGCTCGACGCCGCGCACCGGGCCGGGGTGCTGCACCGGGACGTCAAACCGGCGAACGTGCTGCTGGAGCAGGGCGGCCGCGTCGTGCTCACCGACTTCGGGATCGCCACCCTGGAGGACTCCGGCGACGAGGCCGCGGCCAAGCTGACCCGCAGCGGTGAGATCGTCGGCTCCCTCGACTATCTCGCGCCCGAGCGGGCGCAGGGCCGCGAGCCCGGTCCCGCGTCGGACATCTGGTCGCTGGGCATGACGCTGTACCAGGCCGTGGAGGGCGGCGCCTCGCCGTTCCGCCGTTCCGCCGCCTGGTCCACGCTGGCGGCGATCGTGGGGGAGCCGCTGCCGGAGCTCCGGCGGGCGGGCCCGCTGGCGCCGGTGCTGCGGGCGCTGCTGGCGAAGGACCCCGAGGCCCGGCCGGCGGCCGGAGAGGCGCGCGAGCTGCTGGAGCGGGTGGCCGCGGGCGGACCCGCGGCCCCGGCCGTGATGCCGGCCACGACGCCCTCCCCGGCTCCGGCGAGCCCGCCCGACCCGGCCGCCACGCCCGCCCCGGCCACGATGCTCGCTCCGGTCCCGCCCCCGCCCTCGCCGTCCACGGGAGCCGCCGCCCCGCCGCCGCCCGGGTACGGCCGAGGTGCCCGCGCCGTCGTCGCGGCGGCCGTCGCCGTGCTCCTGGGCGGCGGTGGCATCGCCTACGCCCTGATGAGCAAGAACGCCGGCGCACGCGGCACCGGCGGGGCGCAGGCCGCGCCGCCCGCCGCGACGCCGAAACCGAAGGCGAAGCCGACACCCGGCGGCAGGACCACCGCCCCGGCAGACCCCGCCCCCACCCCCGCCCCGGCGACGTGCACCGGATGGGCCCACCAGGACCGCAAGCCGGGCAGCTACGCCTTCACGGCCGGTGACTTCCCCATCGTCACCGGCCCGTACCAGACGTGTCCCACCGTGGCCATGGCGAAGACCGGCACGAAGCTGCTGTTCCACTGCTCCGTCGTCAACGCGCACGGCAACCGGTGGACCTATGTGAGCGTGGCCGACACGGACATCGCCGGCTGGATGTCCAACGACAGGCTGACCCGCCAGAAGGGCCCCGCGACCACCTGCCAGTGAGCCCGGCGGCCAGCGGTCAGCGGTCGGCCGCCGCGTCCGCCGCCTCCAGGTACCCCTCGGGGAAGGGCTGTTCCGCCCAGATCGTCTTGCCCCGCGCGTGGTAGCGGGTGCCCCACAGCGCCGCGAGCTGCGCCACCAGGAACAGCCCGCGCCCGCCCTCGTCGGTGTCCTCCGCGTGCCGCACGTGCGGGGAGGTGCTGCTGCCGTCGGAGACCTCGCAGATCAGCTCGCGGTCGCGGATCATCCGCAGCTGGATCGGCCCGGTGCCGTACCGGATGGCGTTGGTGACCAGTTCGCTGACCACCAGCTCCGTGCTGAACTCCAGTTCCTCCAGGCCCCATTCCGCCAGCTTCCGGGTCGCGAGCGCACGGGCGCGCCCGACGACCTCGGGCTCGGCCGGCAGGTCCCAGGTGACATGGTGGCCGGCGTCCAGTTCGTGCACCCGCACCATCAGCAGCGCCACGTCGTCCTGCGCCGGTACGGGCAGCAGCCGGCCGATCATCATGTCGCAGGCGTCGTCGAGGCCCGCCCCGTCGCGCGAGCGCCCCCGCGGCAGGTCCAGCGGAATGCCCGACAGCGCCTCGGGCAGGCGCTGCAGGCCCAGGTCCACGCCGCGCTCCGGCGAGCCCACCAGGCCGTGCGTGTACAGCACCAGCACGTCCCCGTCCTCCAGCGTCAGCTCGCCGCTCTCCAGGGGGGTGCCGGGCCGGCCCAGCGGGGGCCCGCCCGGCACGTCGAGGAGCACCGGTCTCCCCGAGCGGGGCGCGTGCACCGGCGGCGGATGGCCGGCGCGGGCCAGCGCGCACCGCCGGGTGACCGGGTCGAAGACCACGTACACGCAGGTGGTCCCCGCCGCCCCGCCCGCACCCTCGCGCCCGCCGCCGCCCGGGCCGTCCCCGGCGTCCTCGTCCCGGGTGTGCTCGTCGGGGAAGCGGTTGATCTGGTCGTTCATGTACGCGAGCAGCTCGTCGGGGGAGAGGTCGAGGTCCGCGAGCGTGCGGACCACCGTGCGCAGCCGCCCCATCGTCACCGCCGCGTTCAGGCCGCGCCCCTGCGCGTCGCCCGCCACCAGCGCCACCCGCGCTCCCGACAGCGGGATCACGTCGTACCAGGCCCCGCCCAGCTCCGCGTGCCCGTGCGCGGGGAGGTAGCGGCACACCGCCTCCACCGCGCCGAGCACGGGCAGCTCCTGGGGCAGCAGACTGCGCCGCAGGGCCAGGGCGGCGGTGCGCTCGCGCGTGTAGCGGCGCGCGTTGTCGATGCACACGGCCGCCCGCGCCACGATCTCCTCGGCCAGCAGCACGTCGTCCGCCTCGAAGGCGCGGGCGCGTGCGTACCGTACGAAACAGGCCGCGCCGAGGGCCGCGCCGCGCGCGGACATCGGGACCAGCATCCACGAGTGCACCCCGTAGGACTCGACCAGCACCGCCCGCCGGGGATCGACCGGGGCGAGCTCCGTCAGCAGCTCCTCACCCGTCAGCAGCAGCGGCTCGCCGCTGGCCAGCGCCCGCGTGAACAGCGACCCCGGGCCCGAGGTGAACGGGTCCGCCTGGCCCGTCGGGACCACCGCCTCCGGGGTCTCCACGGGCCCGCCGGTGATCGAGGAGCTCGCCGCCCGCAGCAGGGGAACGGCCTCGGACACCGGGCCCGGGACGGGCTCGTCGCCGAGGAAGACCGGGGCCAGCAGGTTGACGTACGCGTGGTCGGCGAACTCCGGCACGGCCACGTCGACCAGCTCCCGCGCCGTGTGCAGGACGTCCAGCGAGGTACCGATGCGCGTGCTCGCCTCGTTCACCACCGCCAACCGCTCCCGGGCCCGGGCGCCTTCGGTCACGTCGGCCACGGTGTGCGCCAGCGCGATCACCTCGCCCGAGCTGCTGCGCAGCGGCAGGATGGTCTCGGACCACACCTTCTGACGGTCGGGATCGCCCCGGATCAGGCCGCGCACCTCCGTCTGGACCATGGCCTCCCCGGTCGACAGGACCCGGCGCTGGCGGGCCTCCAGGGCTGCCATGTCCATCAGGTCGGGCGGCGCCACCTCCGACATGGTGCGCCCCACGAACTCCTCGTTGGCGAAGCCCTCGCCGCGCCGCAGGGCGTCGTTCTGCGCGATGAAGCGCAGCTGCGTGTCGAAGACGTCGATGAGGAAGGGGGACTCGGTGAACAGCCCCCTGATCAGGGCCTCGCTCAGTTCCTGCCGCCGGGTGGCCTCCGCGTCGGTCGCCTGGATCAGCCACTGCCGCTCGCCGGTGGTGGAATCCAGCCGGCGCGCGTGCAGCGCGACCTCGATGCCGTGCCCGTCGCGGTGGCGCAGGACCGCGAGGCCGTCCTCGGCGCGCGCGTCCAGCAGATCGACCCCCCGTCGGCCGCGCACCTCCTGCGTCGTGTACCCGAGCAGGCGCTCCGCCCCCGGGCTCCAGCCGATCACGACGCCGTGCGCGTCCAGGAGGGCGTAGGTCTCGTCGCCCGGTTCCGGAAGAATGCCGGAGGCATCGTGGAATACGGGGTCGTGCATCACTCACTCCGCCCCACTTCCGGATCGCCGCAGCGATTCCATGGCGTTGTCCAGCGGGTTCTGCGTGCTGCTGCAATTATCGCTCTGCGTCACCGCTGGTGCAGCGTGGGCCATGGCGGCCCCAGGGCCTGTCCGGCCCTAGGCTGGGGGCGTGACGAGGAACGCGACTGCGGACACGAGCACCGACCGGGTGCTGTACGGGTGCATGGGCCTGGGCGGGAGCTGGGGCACGGACGCGTACGGCCCCGCCGACATCGACACCGCCGAAGCGGTGATCGACGCCGCCCTCGACAGCGGGATCACCGCCTTCGACCACGCCGACATCTACCGCCACGGCAAGGCCGAGGCCGTCTTCGGCGAGGTGCTCGCCCGGACCCCCGGGCTGCGCGGGCGGATCACCCTCCAGACCAAGTGCGGCATCCGGCTCGCCGACGGCGACCGGCCCGGCCGGTACGACCTGCGCGGCGAGAGCATCCTGCGGCGTGTGGAGGAGAGCCTGACCCGGCTGCGCACCGACGTCATCGACGTCCTGCTCCTGCACCGCCCCGACCCGCTGGCGGACCCCGAGGCGGTCGCGGCCGCGCTGGCCACCCTGCACCGGCAGGGGCTCGTACGGCACTTCGGCGTGTCCAACATGGGGGCCGCCCAGCTCGCCGCCCTCCAGGCCCACCTCGACGTGCCACTGGTCGCCGACCAGCTGGAGATGAGCCTGCACAGCCGCGACTGGGTGGAGGCCGGCGTCCTGCTGAACACCCCGCACGCCGCCGCCAACGGCTTTCCCGTCGGCACGCTGGAGTACTGCCGCGACCACGGCGTCCGCCTGCAGGCCTGGGGCGCGCTCGCCCAGGGCCGCTTCACGGGACGTCAGGAGAGCCCCGCCGAGAAGGCGACCGCGGCCCTCCTGGCCCGGCTGGCCGAGGAGAAGGGCACCACGCCCGAGACGGTCCTGCTGTGGTGGCTGACGCGCCACCCGGCGGGCATCGCGCCGGTCATCGGCACCGCCCGCCCCGAACGCGTCCGCGCCTGCCGGGACGCGGCGCTGCGCGCCCCCGCGCTCACGCACGAGGAGTGGTACGACCTGTGGATCACGGCCCGGGGGACCCCTCTGCCGTAGCGGTGTTCCCGCTCGGCCCGCTCGTCCCGCTCAGCCCTCCTCGGGTCCCGGCAGGGCCTGCTCCGACCAGATGACCTTGCCGTCCGGCGTGTACCGGGCCCCCCACCGGCGGCTGAGCTGGGCCACCAGGAAGAGCCCGCGCCCGCCCTCGTCCAGGGTGGTGGCGTAGCGCAGGTGCGGCGAGGTGCTGCTGCCGTCGAAGACCTCGCAGGTCAGGATCCGGTCGTACAGCAGGCGTACACGGACCGGCGCCGCGCCGTGCCGGATCGCGTTCGTGACCAGCTCGCTCAGCACGAGCTCGGTGCCGAACGCCAGGGCGTCCAGCCCCCACTCCTCGAGCTTCGCCAGCGCGGCGGCCCGCATCTCACCCACCGCGCTCGGCTCGAAGGGCACCTCCCACTCGGCGATGCGGTCCGGCGCCAGCGCCGACGTCCGCGCGACGAGCAGGGCCACGTCGTCGCGCGGACGCACCGGGAGCATCTCCTTGAGGATCGCCCGGCAGGTCTCCTCCGGCCGGTCCCCGGCCTGGCCCAGCGCCGAACGGAGCAGGTCGAGCCCCTCGTCGATGTCACGGGTGCGGTCCTCGATCAGCCCGTCCGTGTACAGCACCAGCTGGGTGCCCTCGCTGAGGTCGAGCTCCGCCGCCTCGAAGGGGAAGCCGCCCAGGCCCAGCGGAGCGCCCGCCGGCAGCTCCGGGATCTCCACGGTGCCGTCCGGGCGCACCAGCGCCGGTGGCACGTGACCGGCCCGGGCCACCGTGCAGCGCTGGGTCACCGCGTCGTACACGGCGTACAGGCAGGTGGCGCCGAGCAGCCCGCCGTCTCCGTCGCTGCCCTCCCGGCTCTGGTCGATGTACTGGACGAGGTCGTCGAGATGGCCCAGCAGCTCGTCGGGCGGCAGGTCCAGGGAGGAGAAGTTCAGTACGGCCGTGCGCAGCCGGCCCATGGTGGCCGCGGCGTGCAGCCCGTGGCCGACGACGTCCCCGACCACGAGGGCCACCCGGCTGCCCGCCAGCGGGATCACGTCGAACCAGTCCCCGCCCACCCCGGACTGCGCGGGCAGGTAGTAGTGGGCCACCTCCACGGCGCTCTGCTCGGGCAGGTCGCGCGGCAGCAGGCTGCGCTGCAGGGTCACCGCCAGGGCGTGTTCGCGCGTGTACCGGCGGGCGTTGTCGATGGTCACCGCGGCCCGTGCCACCAGCTCCTCCGCGAGCGACAGGTCCTCGTCGTCGAACGGCTCGGGTTTGCGCGACCGCCAGAAGTTGACCACGCCCAGCACCCCGCCGCTCGTCTTGAGGGGTGCCGTGATCAGCGAGTGGATGCCGTAGTCGACGATGGCCTGGGCCCGCGGCGGGTCCTGGGCGTGCCAGCCGGGCGCGTCGGCCAGGTCGACGATCACCTCGGCGCGGCCGCTGCCCAGGCCGCGCGCCTGCGGGGTCGAGGGCAGGAAGTCGATCAGCCGCCCCAGCGGGTACAGCGGGGCGTCGTCGCGGACCCCGCTGACCCCCGTGCGGCGCAGGTCCGGCGACGAGGCGGTGGGCTCGTCGCCGTGCAGGACGGACTCCGCCAGGTCGACGGTCACGAAGTCCGCGAACCGCGGGACGGCGACGTCCGCCAGCTCCTGGGCGGTCTGTTCCACGTCCAGGGTGGTGCCCACGCCCACACCGGCGTCGTAGAGCAGCCGCAGCCGCTTGCGGGCCGCCTCCGCCCGGGCGCTGAGCACGCGCATCTCGGTGGAGTCGCGGATGGTCACGGCCGTCCCCTCCTCGGGCCGGCCGCGGGGCCGGGTCCGCCGCTGGTTGATCACCAGCAGCCGGTCCCCGGCCTCGTGCACCTCGTCGGTGGCCTCCCGGCCGGACAGCAGCAGGTCGGCGACGTTCCGGTCCAGGCCCGGGACCTCCCTCAGATGCTGCCCCTCGGCATCCGACGGCAGCTTGAGCAGCCGTTTCGCCTCGTCGTTCGCGAGCAGCAGCCGGCCGCCGCCGTCGACGATCAGCACCCCCTCGCGGACGGTGTGCAGCACCGCGTCGTGGTGCTCGTACATCCGGGTCATCTCGAGCGGGCCCAGCCCGTGGGTCTGGCGGTCCAGGCGCCGGCTGATCAGCGCCGCGCCGACCGTGGCCAGGCCCAGGGCCGCCGCGCTGGCCCCCACGATCACGGGGAGCTGCCGGTCGACCACACCGGTGACGTTCTCGACCGTGAGACCGGCCGACACCAGCGCCTCGACCTTGCCCTCGGGGTCGAAGACCGGCACCACGGCCTGGATCTCCTTGCCCAGCGGGCCGTCCACGCTCTCGGTGTGCACCTGGCCCGCCAGCGAGGGCCCGATCGTGCCGACGAAACGTTTTCCGATGCGGTCGGGGAGCGGATGGGTGTAGCGCTTGCCCTCGGTGTCCATCACCACGAGGAAGTCCACCCCGGCCACCTTGCGGGTCTTCTCGGTGAGCGGCTGGAGGATCCGGGAGGGATCGGGCGCCTGGAGCGCCACGTGCAGGCCGGGCGAGTGGGCGAAGGTCTCGGCGACCGCCACGGACCGGGCGACGGCGTCGCGTTCGACGTCGTGGCGCGACTGCAGCACCAGTGCCAGCACGGCACCGGCGGTGAGCAGCACCACGATCGCCACCTGGAGCAGGAATACCTGCCGGGCGACGCTGCGCGGGCGGCTTCTCTTCAGTGACCGCACCGACGTCCCCGGCACGGGTTGCAAGGATGGGTCACGAACCATTTGTAGCACTGCTGGTCGCCCCGGGGAGGCTGCACGCGGCTACCGGGCCGACGTGGCGTGTTTACATCCCGGTCCGTCCCGCGTGGTCCGCCGGACGGACGCCGCTCGCCCTCGGCGAAACCACGGTGACCGGTTGTGCCCATGGTGCTTGAGTGGGCGGATGGAAATCTTGGTTCTGGGCGGTACCGCGTGGGTGGGCCGTGAAGTGTCCCGGCAGGCCGTCGAGCGCGGCCACGACGTCACCTGTCTGGCGCGCGGCGAGAGCGGGGCGGTGGCGCCGGGTGCGGCCCTGGTGGCCGCCGACCGGCGCGACCCCGCGGCGTACGACGCCCTGGGCGGCCGTGACTGGGACGCGGTCGTCGAGGTGTCCTGGCAGCCCGGCTTCGTCCGCGGCGCCCTGCGCGCGCTGGGCGCCCGGGCCCGGCACTGGAGCTACGTCTCCTCCGTCAGCGCGTACGCCTCCCACGCCACGCCCGACGTGGACGAGTCCGCCCCGCTGCACGCCCCCACCGACCGGGAGGAGGTCGACCGCGACCTGTACGGCGAGGCGAAGGCCGCCTGCGAGCAGGCGTCGAGCCGGGCCGTGGGCGACCGCCTCCTCATCGCGCGCGCCGGCCTGATCGGCGGCCCCGGGGACCACACCGGCCGCTCCGGCTACTGGGTGACCCGCGCGGCACGCGGCCCCCAGGAGCCCCTGCTGGTGCCCCGTACGCCGGACCTGCCGACCCAGGTGATCGACGTCCGCGACCTGGCCGCGTGGCTGCTGGACCGTGCCGAGGCCGGGACCACGGGGACCTTCGACGCGGTCGGCCCCGTCACCGCCTTCGACGACTGGATCGCGCTGTCCCGGGCCGTGGGCGGGCACACCGGCCCGGTGGTCACCGCCGGGTCGGACTGGCTGACCGCGCAGGGGGTCGCCCCGTACATGGGCCCCGGATCGCTCCCCATGTGGCTGGCCGAACCCGGCTGGGAGGGCTGGTCGGCCCGGACCGGCGCGGCGGCCCGCGCCGCGGGGCTGCGCCACCGCCCGCGCGTGCGGCTGCTCGCCGACACCCTGGAGTGGGAGCGCGCCCAGGGCCTGGACCGGCCCCGGCGCGCGGGCCTGAGCGCCGCGCGCGAACGTGAGCTCCTGGCCGCGCTCGGTGACGGGCCGGGTGAGGACGGGTGAGGAGGCGGGCGCCACGCCGGGCTGACGGCGGCCGGCGGGCCGCCGCGGGATTGCGGCCGCACAGGCATGGTGCGGAGGACACCCCGTCTTCTACGGTTCGCACCAGCACCCACCACCTGGAGGACCTGAATGACCCCGCACGTGGACACCGCTGAGCTCGCCGCCGCCATCGCCGTCGTCGACCGGGCGCGCGCTCTGCTGGGAGAGGCCCGGGAACTGCTCGGCGGCACGGGCATGTCGCGGGACCAGGACCAGTGGATGACGGCGGGCAGCCCGGTGCAGACGCTCCAGGGCGCCGATGACATGTACCGGGGCGCCTGCCGGTTCCTGGACGACCTCGCCCTGACCCTGGGCTACGCGACGGCCGGTCTGTCCGAGCGGGCCGTCCGCCACCGGGAGCGGGCCCGGAAGGGGTTCATCGGGATCGGCGGCGGCGACCGCATGGCCCGGCCGCTGCCGCGGCCGACCGTGGAGGCCCTCGAACTCCTCGAGGGCCTGGAGGTGCTCGGCCAGGAGTTCCGCGGGCGCATCCGGGCCGTCCTGGACGCGGCGGAGGCCACCTACCCGGACCCCGCCCAGTTCCGCACGCCGGGCGCCATCGGCCGGACGACCGCCGCGCAGTCCCCCGCCTAGCCTCACCCGGTCACGGCCTCGATCAGGGAGTACGGGGCGGCCTCCGCGAGCGGGGCGATGGACCGGACGCGCAGGCCCGCCCGGCCGCACAGCTCTTCGAAGTCTCTGCGGGTGCGTTCCCTGCCGCCCACGTTCAGCATCATGTTGAGGTCGCTCAGGTAGGTACCGTCGTCCTCGGCGCCGACCACCTCGGGAAGCACCGGCTCCACGATCAGTACGACGCCGTGGGACGGCAGCACCTGGTGGCAGTGGCGCAGGATCGTGACCGCCTGGTCGTCCGTCCAGTCGTGCAGGATGCTCTTCACCAGGTACACGTCCGAGCCGTGCGGGACCGCTTGGAAGAAGTCCCCGGCGATGAGGGAGCAGCGCTCTTCCAGCCCGTGCCGCGCCAGCGTCTTCGGCGCCGCCGCCAGGCCGTCGGCGGTGTCGAAGACCACGCCGGTGAGGCCCGGGTGCGCTGCGAGGACGCCGGCCAGGAGGGTGCCGCTGCCTCCACCGACGTCCGTGACCGACGCGTACCGGCCGAAGTCGAACGCGTGCGGCAGCACGGCGGCGGTCTCGGAGACGACCTGGCTCATCGCCGCGTTGAAGTCCGCGGAGAGCTCGGGGTGCCGGGCGAGGTGGCTGAAGAAGTCCGTGCCGAAGACGGAGTCGAACGCGATGTGCCCCGTACGGACACTGCTGTCCAGGTGCTCCCATGCGCGGGTGATCGCCGGATCGGTGAACATCCGGACGAACGCCGCGAGGGAGTCGGGGTGGCCGGGGCCGAGGAGTGCGCCCGCGGGGGTCGCCGAGAACGTGTCGGGGGTGTGTTCCACGAGCAGGCCGAGGGCGGTCAGGGCACGCAGCAGACGCGTCATGGGCTGGTGGACGGTCCCGGCTCCGGCAGCCACCTCGGCGGCTGTGCGCGGACCGTCGCCGATCAGTTCCACGACCCCCAGGCGGACCGCCGCGCGCAGGGTGTGCGCGGCCATGCTCCCGAACGCGAGCCGGACGACGAGCTCCCGGCCTGCCGCCGTCTGCGCTGCTCGGACATCGGTGTTCATCACAGGTCCTGCTTCCTTCCTCGAAGTCGACCGAATCACCGTTCGGTCCGGGTACGGGCTGTCAGGGTGGGGTGGACGCGGGCAGGCCGGCCAGTGCGCCGGGCGTGCATCCGGCGAGGGACTGGACGTCGCGGTGGAGATGGGGCTGGTCGGCGTACCCGCACGCCGCGGCGACGTCGCCGACGCGCTCGCCCGCACGGAGCGCCCGGGCGGCGTGATCGAAGCGGACCAGCATGGCGGCGCGCTTGGGGGTCAGGCCGATCTGCGAGCTGAACCTGGTCCGGAGCCGCTTGCGGCTCCATCCGCAGGCCGCGGCGAGGGCGCCGACCCGAACCCGGCCCCGGCCGGCCACGATCGCGTCCCAGGCGGCGGCGACCTCGGGTGCCATGGGCGGGGTTCCCGCGGCCCGCTGCCCGAGGAAGCCGTCCGTGAGCGCGAAGCGGTCCTGCCACGACGCGGTGTCCTCCAACTGCTCGCGCAGCAGCCGGGCATGCCGCCCCCACAGGTCCTCCAGACCGGTGATGGAGCCGTCCAGTTCGAGCGGGGAAACACCCAGCAGCGCGTATGCGGCCCGGGGCGACAACGCCACCTCGATGCATTCGACGCCCTCGCCGCGGATACGGGCGGGACCCGGGGACAAGGAGGCGACCAGCCCCCTCAGCGGCCGGTGCCCGGAGGCGCTCTCCACCCTGACCGGGCTGGCTCCGAGCCCGATGACGACGATCACCGCGGGCTGCGGCAGCACCCGCATGTCCAGCCCGGCGGCCATCCGGTCACGGAACCCGGCCATCTGTACGCCGTCGAGAGAGACGCCGCCCGGGGGTCGGGCGACCTCCCAGCCGTCGTCGGCGGTGCGCTTCGAGGGGCGCAGCCCCGCGTCGTGTCCGGTCATGCCTCCACGATGGCCGAAGCCGCAGACCGTGTCTTGGACGAAAGTTCCCCAGCGCTCGTCCTACCGGGCCGTGCCGTGCCGGGCCGGGCCGGGCGCGGTGCCGTACCGCACCGCTCCCGGGCCCCGGCGCGGTGCGGTGCCGCGCCGGGGCCGGGGAGGCGGGCTACTTCGGGGCGGTCCAGATCTGGCCCTTGCCCGTGTTCGCCGAGTACAGCTGGATCACGGTGCCGTTGGCGGACGCGCCGCCCTTCGCGTCGAGCACCTTGCCCGAGGCGACGTGCACGATCTGGCCCTTGGCGTTGACCGACCAGCGCTGCGCCGCGGTGCCGTTGCAGTCGTACAGGCTGATCACATTGCCGTTGGTGGCCGCGTTGCGTGCGTTGTCCAGGCACTTGCCGAGCGCGCGGAACGTGCCGTCCTTGCCCAGGATCCACGACTGCGCGGCCGTGCCGTTGCAGGTGTAGAGCTGGATCGGCGTACCGGTGACGGCCTTGCCGCCCTTGACGTCCAGGCACTTGCCCGCGATGCCGGTCACCCTCCCCTGCGGCGACAGCGCGGCGCCGGCGCCGGCCGCGAGCAGCCGCAGCCCCTGCACGTCGAACTGCTGGACGTACGCGCCCGCCCGCTTGTCCTGGTAGGCGCTGGACGGCACGCACATCACCGGGAACTGGCCGGAGTCGGTGCCCTTGACGCAGTCGCCGCGCGTCAGGCTGCGGTTGGCGTGCGTCAGCCCGAGCGTGTGCCCGATCTCGTGGCTGATGTGGTTGCGCATGTACCACTCGCCCATCGCGGCCGTGGGCTTGCCGTCCGGAGTGAAGAACTCGTCGTCGATGTAGGCGTGTCCGCTGGTGACGGTCTCCGGTACGGAGGAACTGGTGAACCCGCAGCTGAGGTTGGCGCTGCCCGATCCGTCGCGTACCACCGTCCAGCCGGTGCTGCCCATACTGCCCTCACCGGCCGGGGGCACGCACGGGCGGTGCGCCACCCCGATGATCACCTCGCCCTTGGGCCGGACGTAGTCCCAGCCCACGGGCGTGGTGTTCACGGTGACCGGGAGGTTGGTGATGCGCTGGAGGTCCGCCGCCGTGGACTTCACGTAACCGCCCAGCCAGTCCACGGACTTCTGGTCGCGGAACTTGATCGTGTAGCCGGTCGCCAGCCACTTCGTGGCGCCGCTCAGCTTCCACCCCTCGCCCTGGGGCGGCGCCGGCGCCGGGGCCGCCACGGCCCCGGCGCGGGTGGCCGCGGCCGCCGCCGGCCGGCCTTCGAGGGACATCCTTCCGTTCACGAAGCCGGTGCTGTCACTGCCGAGGACCACGGCGTCGGCGTGGGCGCCCTCCCCGTCCACGTCCCCACCCGGTACCGGGGCCGCGCTCACCTCCTGGTCCGGCTCGGTGCCCTGCGCGTCCTCGGTGCCGAAGGCCGTGGACTGGAGCTGGAGTCCCCCCACGATCGCCGCCACGGCACATGCCGCGACCACGGATATTCGACGCTTGCCTGTCAACCGCACGTTCCTGGTGCCCTCTCGTCGCGTCCGCCTCGCCCCTCCAACGCCCTCTCACAGGACGGGAGTCGAGGCGGATGACATAGTGCCGAGGACCGGAGGGACCGGATACCCGGTGGGGGTGTGCGCGGCGGCGTCAGCCGGCGGTCCAGCCCCCGTCCACGGGCAGGGAGATGCCGGTGACGTAGCCGGAGTGGGGCCCGCACAGCCACAGGACGGCGGCCGCCACCTCGGCCGGCTCGATCAGCCGCTTCACCGGGGAGCGGGCGAGCAGGACGTCGTCCACGACGGCCTCGGGCGCGAGGCCGTGCGCGGCGGCCTGGTCCTGGATCTGCCCCTCCACCAGGGGCGTACGGACGTAGCCGGGACTGACGCAGTTGCTGGTGATGCCGTGCGCGGCGCCCTCGATCGCGGCGACCTTGCTCAGCCCCTCCAGCGCGTGCTTCGCCGCGACGTAGGCGGACTTGTACGCACTGGCCCGCAGCCCGTGCACGCTGGAGATGTTCACCACGCGCCCCCAGCCGCGCTCGCGCATGTACGGCAGGGTCCGGCGCATCAGCAGGAACGGCGCGGTCACCATGACCTGCTGGATGCGGACGAACCGCTCCGGCGGGAACTCGGTGATCGGCGCGACGTGTTGCAGCCCGGCGTTGTTGACGAGGATGTCGACGGCGGCCGGCAGGGCCGCGACGGCGTCCGGGTCGGCGAGGTCGGCCACGTGCGCGACGCCCCCCACCTCCCGGGCCGCGGTCCGGGCCGCCCCGGCGTCGATGTCCACCACATGGACCTCGGCCCCGGCGGCGGCCAGCGCCCCGGCGCAGGCCCGTCCGATCCCGCTGCCGCCGCCCGTGACCAGGGCGGTCCTGCCCCGCAGTCCGTTGCTCATGCCGACAACCTAGGGCGGGTACGGGCCCCCACCCATAGGCGCGGACACCACATCGGGGCCCACCGCCATGGCTGCGGAACACAGGACGGACCGCACCGACGGTCGGACCCGGGGGACCGGTCCGGCGGAGCGCTCCAGGTACGCGGCCCCGCCGGTCACGGTGCCACGGTCACCGCCAGCCGGGCCCGGGCCGCCGACACCAGGGCACGGACGCCGGCCGGGAGGGCGGTGCGCGGGTCGGGGGCGAAGTCCGGGGCGTGGTTGGCGGGCAGCGCCGCGAGCTTGTCGGCGGCCGACGCGCCCGGGGTGCGCGCCCAGGTCCCCGGGCCGACCACACCCAGCATCCAGTACGCCGTCCGGATGCCGTCCCCGCCGAAGTGGGCGAAGTCCTCCGTGGCCAGGGACGGCGGCCACATCGTCACCCGTTCCGCGCCGAACTCCGCCACGTGGGCGGCCCGGACGGCGGCCGTCGCCGCCGGGTCGGGGTGGGTGACCGGGGAGGACGAGACCCGCTCGACGTCCGGGTCCCGGGGGCAGCCGGCGGCCGCGCACTCGGCGCGCACCACCCGCTCCACGGCCGCGGTGGCCCGCGCCAGCGAGGCTTCGCCCACCGCCCGTACGGTGATGTCGAGTTCCGCCCGGTCGGGGATCACGTTGGCCCGCTCCCCGGCGTGGAACGAGCCGACCGTCACCGCCACCTGCTCCGCGGGCGCCGCCTCCCGCGAGACGACGGTCTGCAGCCGGGTCACCACGTGCGCGGCGGCCACCACCGGGTCGACGGCCAGGTGCGGGGCCCCCGCGTGGCCGCCCCGCCCGTGCACCACCACCCGCAAGGTGACGCTGCCCGCCGTCATCGGGCCGTATCCGTGCGCCACCATGCCCGCCGGCAGCGGCGCCGCGTGCTGGGCCAGGACGTCGTCCGGGCGGCCGAAGCGCTCGTACAGACCGTCCTCCAGCATGGCGCGGGCCCCGGTGAGGTTCTCCTCGGCGGGCTGGCCGATCACCATCAGCGTGCCCCGCCACTGCGCGCGCGCCGCGGCCAGCAGCGAGGCCGCGCCCGCCGCCGCGGCCAGGTGCAGATCGTGCCCGCACGCGTGCGCCGCCCCGCCCTCGCTCGCGTACGGCAGCCCGGTGGCCTCGCGCACGGGCAGCGCGTCGAGTTCGGCCCGCAGCAGCACCGTGGGTCCGTCCCCGTTGCGCAGGACGCCCACCACCCCGTGCCCGCCGACGTCGCCGGTCACCTCGTACCCGGCCTCCGTCAGCCACGCCGCGTACCGCCCCGCCGTCCGCCGCTCCGCGCCCGACAGCTCCGGGTGGCGGTGCAGGTCCAGGTAGAACGTGGTCAACGGGCGCAGGAGGGCGTCGAGACCGGGGGTGCTGCGAGCGGCGGGGGTCATGGCACCCATGGTCGCCCGGGCGCGGTCCGGCGGCCCCGGCACCCCGCTGACACTTTCTGTCAGCGGATCGTGGGGTCGGCTGACACGGACAGGGGTTGTGATGGGTCCCGGCGCCGGTCCGGCGCCGCAACCGCCTTCGACCCCTTGGGAGTCATCATGGAGAAGTCGCCGCTGGCCTCGCTCGCCGACGAGATCCTGGAGCTGGAGTCCGAGACCTTCGAGATCTCCGACTACTCGGACGCCAGCGAGGTCGTGCTCGCCGGTTCCACCAGCTGCAGCTCCACCTCGACGTGCTCCTCCACCACGAGCACCACGTCCTGCTCGGCCTGAGCAGTCGCCGATGCCCCCGTTTCCCCGGTGGACACCGGGGAAACGGGGGCATCGGCACGCCGCGGCAACGGCCGCGGCTACGGGAACGGGTGCGGCACCATCCGGATCTCGGCGTCCGTCAGGTCGTGCTCGCGCAGCCCCGCCCGCCGGGCCGCCGTCCGCAGCCGCGGCATGTACGGCGCCCGCTGCCGTGACCAGCCGAAGTCGATCGGCAGCAGCCCCGGGACCACCGCGCACACGGTGTGCAGCCCGATCCGGCGCTGCTCGGGCGTCGTCTGGTCCACGACGATCACGTCGTGCCCGGCCCCCGTCAACTCGCCGACGACCAGGCCCAGATCCTCGCGCAGGTCGTCCGTCACCGGCCGCCGGCCGAAGACCGCCTCCAGGGGCCGCACCGCCACCGGCTCCAGGTACGGACGGACGTGCTTCGCCATCTCCGGCAGGCCGTACAGCTGGGCGTGGTCCTTCAGATGGCGGACCCGGCCGAAGTCGGCGGCCATCGCCTCCAGTTCGGCGCGCCGCCCGGCCACCTGCCCCGGCAGGTGCGGAATGTACGTCAGCACCTCCGACAGCGCGGCCTCCACGGCCGCCGCCGGGTCCAGCGCGGCGCCCGCCCCGAAGGAGAACAGCCCCGGCCCGCCGTCGCGCCGTACCGCCAGCGCCGTCACGACCGGGATACCCAGGTCGATCCGGTTGTCGAAGGCGTGCACGTCGTACCCCTGCAGGGCCGCCCGGTCCGCCATCGTGCGCACCGCAGGGCCCGGCACGGACGCCAGGTCGATCCCGGTCAGCGGCAGGCCGCCGTACCAGGCCAGCAGGAACGCGTCCCGCTCGACGAGTTCGAGCAGCGCCCCCAGCAAAGCCTCCTCCGGGCAGCTGCCGATGGCGCAGCCGTTGGAGCACTCGAAGACGAAGTTGTCCGCCGCGAGCCCCGCGCTGTAGTGCACCAGCCGGGCCGGCACCAGCACCGGCCGGTCGTCGCGCAGCGAGTGCCCGTACACCCACGGAATGGGCCGCTCGGGATCGAACGGCGAGACCAGCGGATCGTCCCGGTAGGTCTGCGGCGGGTAGAACCCGCACGCGGCCGGGTCCAGCGCCCGCTCGCCCAGCTCCGCGAACGAGGCCGTCAGCAGGGTGCTCCCGGTGCGCCGGTGGGTGCCCGCGTACCGCTCCAGCCCCTCCAGGTACGCCAGGTCCCGGCTGGCCGTGAAGCTGTTGGCCTGCCCGCTCCACGTCACGTCGGTCAGGCCCGCGTAGCCGCGCATGAACACGCTGCCCGCGACCGGCGCCGTCGTCGGCGAGGTGACGTTGATCCAGGTTCCGCCGCCCAGCACCCCCGACACCGGGTTGGCGAGCGCCGCGTACGGCATCGGGTACGAGGAGGCCGCCCGCAGCCGCTGGGCGCCCGGCGCCGGTTTGGGCCGGGCCCGCGGGGTGAACGGCTCCGGGACGTCCGCGGCCCGCGGCCCGCAGTCGGGACACAGCGGATCGGCGAGCAGCGGATACGTCCGCACCTGGAACGTCTTCAGGTCCAGCCGGGACACCTGGGGCAGGGCCCGGTCGGCGTCCTCGGGTCCCGGCGCCCGCACCGACCCGCCGAAGACGGCGGCGTGCAGCGCGTACGCCGCGTCCAGGGCGAACGGCGAGAGCCGCGGCCAGGGACCGCCGGCCGCCGTGACCTCCCCGGTGCCGGTCTCCAGGGCGTCGCGCTCGCTGCGGCTGCGCAGCCGCTGCCAGCGCATGGCCAGGCACTGCCCGCACGCGGGCGCGCCGCCGTCGCCGCCCCACGGGCCGACGAGCACGGCCCCGGCGCTCAGGTGCACGGTCGCTGCGGGCCGCGTCGCGGCGAACGGGTCGGCGGCGCGCGGCCCGAGGGCGTCGTGGACGCCCAGGGTCACCACGTCCGCGCCCCGGTCGGCCAGGGCCCGCGCCAGCTGCCCGCGGGCCGCCTCCAGCGGGGTCACGTCGGCGCGCGCCGCGGGAGGGGCGGCGGCGGGCATGGGCGTGGAGGCCGTCATGTCCGGTTGCTCCAGCGGAAGGTCTTCAGCCCGATCGCGCCGAACAGCAGCGCGAACCCGAGCAGCGCCGCGCACCCGATGCCGATCGTGCCGACCGACCCGCTGCCGGTCAGCGCCGCGCTCGCCGCGTCGTTGAGGTAGCGCAGCGGCAGGACCCGCGAGACCTGCTGGAGCCAGTCGGGCATCAGGTCCAGCGGCAGGAAGGACCCGGACAGGAACGCCATCGGCACCATCATGCAGTTGGCGATGGCGGCGACCGCCTCCGGCGTGTTCGCGTACGTCCCGACGATCACGCCGATCGCCATGAACGCCGTGATGCCCAGCACCAGTGCGGGCAGCACCAGCGGCCACCGCGCGTCCAGTTCCAGGCCGAACCCGGGCAGCATCGCCACCGCGACGAACACCGCCGCCTGCACCACCCCGACGGCCACGGCCAGCACGTACCGCGAGGCCAGCACCGTGGTCAGCGGCGTCGGCGTCAGCCGGATCAGCCGCAGCAGGTCGTCGCGCCGCCACTGCATCAGGGTGAACGCGATGCCGAAGACGGCCGCGTTGGCGACACCCCACGACATCACGCCGGGGGCTATGTAGGAGATGTACGGGCGGCCGGACTCCTCGACGTCCTGGCCGCTGAAGATCAGGCCGAAGACGACGAGGAAGAGGAGAGGGAAGGCGAAGGTGAAGAAGAGGGTGGCCTTGTCCCGGACCTGCGCCCGGTAGCCGGCCGCGGTCAGGGCCGTGTACGCGCTCATGCCTGGTACTCCGTGGCGGTGGGGGTGTGGTCGGGCGCGTGGGCGGCGCCGGTGAGCTCGAGGTAGACGTCCTCGAGGGTGGCGGTACGGGTCAGCACGCCGTCGAGTCCGGTCAGGGCGTCGACGGCCTGCAGCACCCGGCCGGGGGAGGCGGTCTCCAGGACCAGCGAACCGCCCTGGACGCTCGCCCGGTCGACGCCGGGCAGGCCCGCGGCCCGCTCGACGTCGATCCGGCCGGCCGGCAGCAGCAGCCGGGACGGTGCTCCGGCCGCGGTCACCAGCTGGTGCGGGGAGTCCAGGGCGGCGATCCGGCCCGCGACGAGGATGGCGACCCGGTCGCACAGCGCCTCGGCCTCGTCGAGGTGGTGGGTGGTGTAGACGATGGTGCGCCCCTCGCCCTTGAGCGTGCGCAGCACCTCCCACAGGTCGCGGCGCGCCTGCGGGTCGAGCGCCGCGGTCGGCTCGTCCAGGAAGATCAGCTCGGGGCCGTGGACCAGCGCGGAGGCGATCGCGAGCCGCTGGCGCTGCCCGCCGGAGAGGTTCTCGACCAGGACGTCGCGCTGCTCGGTCAGGCCGACCAGCGCCAGGGTGCGGTCCGCGGCCGCCGGCTCCGTCCGGTAGAGCCCGGCCACGGTCACCAGGTGCTCGCGCGCGGTCTGCCGGACGAAGAAGGCCGAGGCCTGGGTCTGTACGCCGATCCGCGGCAGCAGCGCGGTGTTGCGCGGCCACGGGCTCTGGCCGAGCACGCGCACGGTGCCGGAGTCCGCCTCCCGCAGGCCCTCCATGATCTCGATGAGGGTGGTCTTGCCCGCGCCGTTCGGGCCGAGGAGGCCCAGGAACTCGCCGCGGCGCACGTCGAGGGACACCCCCGCCACGGCCTGGCGGTCGCCGTAGCGTTTGGTCACGTCCTGTACGGAGATCGCCGCGGATCCGGGCGACCGGGTGCTGTCAGTTGTCATGGGTGGTGCGTCCCTCGGTGTGGTGGTCGGGGTGGTGTTCGGTCTGGGGTCGGGATGGGTCGGTGGGTGGTGGGCTTGCGGGGTCGGCGGGGTCGCCGGGTCAGCCGGTCAGCGGGTCAGCGCGTACCAGACCGCCCCGGTGAGCGCGGCCGCCAGCAGGGCCACGGTCAGCGCCGATCCGACGGCGTAGCCGAGGTAGACCCGGCGGGCCCGCGCCGGGTACGCGGCCCGGTCGGGCGTACGCAGCCGTACGTACGCGGCGGAGGCCGGCGCGAGCCGGGTCACCCGCAGCGCGTGACCGAGCAGCGTGTAGCCGTCGAGCGGGGGCAGCGGCACCAGGTTGACCAGGGCCTGCGCACTGCCGAGCAGCAGCAGCGCGGAGAGTGTGCGGCCGGTGGGGTCGTCGGCGGGCAGGGCCGCCCACCACGCGCAGAACGGCAGCAGGAACAGCAGGTTGGCGAAGGCGCCCGCGCCGGCCACCGCCAGCTGGTCCCGGCGGCGCGGCAGGTACCGGTAGTTGTCGACCCGGCAGTACATGATCGCCACCGGCAGCCGCCAGCGCAGCCCGATCTCGCCGACCGTGCCCCCGACATGGGTGGCCGCCACCCCGTGCGCGAACTCGTGCAGCGCCGTGCTCAGCCACAGCAGCGTGGCCACGGCCAGGATCCCCACGGGATGGCCCAGCAGCCACAGCAGGTCACCGGCCAGCCGCCCGGCCCCGGCCACCAGCACCGCCTCCATGGCCAGGCAGACCAGCAGCAGCGCGCCCAGCACCACCGGGTGCAGCAGGGGCCGCAAGCCCCGGTGCAGGCGCGTGGTGGCCGCGTCGGCGTCCGCCACCAGCCGCAGGCTGCCGCGCAGCAGCCCGCCCTCCAGCTGGCGCGTCCGCGGGGCGGCCGGCTCCGGCGGCGGGCCGCCCGACAGCAGCCGCCGGCTGCCGAGCAGCGCCAGCAGCTGCTGCCAGTTGCGCTCGTCGAGCCGGCGGCCGAAGGCCCGGCCGTACGCGCCGCCGATCTCGCCGAGGCTGCGCGAGCCGTCGAGCCGCGAGATCAGGAAGTACTCCTTCGGCCCGATCTCGAAGGCCGCCCCCGACACCGGGTCCTTGACCAGGTGCACGGTGGCCGGACCGTTCAGGAGCGGCGGCGAGAGCAGCACCTCCGGGCGCAGCGCCGGCCGGTGCTCCAGCAGCGAGGGGGCCCGGCCGCCGGTCACGGCGCGCTCCCCGCCGGGCCCTCGCGCAGCACCCGGCCCAGCAGGTGCGCCAGGTAGGCCTCGTCCCGGATCGTCACGTGCAGCCGGTTGTTGGTCATGTGCATGTACGGGGAGAGCAGCCGCGGCAGGGCCTCCGCCGGATCGGTCACCCGCTCGTCGCGGGTGCCGTCCCAGGACCGGAAGACCAGCTCCCCGCCGACGGCCAGGGCCTCGGCCCGCTCCCGCAGCTCACGGCAGTGCTCGGCCCAGCCCGCCAGGAACGCGGGCAGCCGCCCGGTGTCCTGCCCGGCGAGGGCCTCGCGCACGGCGGCGAAGCGGCGCGCCAGCCCCGGAGCGGTCTGCGCGTACGTACGGTCGTACTCGCTGGAGCCGATGAACCCGGTGCCCGGGAACGCCTGGTGCCAGAACGTGTAGTAGCGGTCCAGGTAGTCGCCGAGTTCCTCGCGGTCGGGCAGGAACACCCCGGCCATCACCATCATCAGCTGCGCCGACGTGCCCAGCAGCACGGTGCGCAGGTGCAGGTTCATCCGGCGCAGGGCGTCGATCACCAGGTCGCTGGAGTGCGCGAAATGCCATTCCGCGAGCTCGACTCCGGCCGGTCCGCCGTATTTCCCGAATTCCGGCTCGTACGGTTCGCAGGAGAAGGAATTGTTGGGCCGCAGATTCATCCGGCCGTCCGGTCCCATGAACGCGGCCCGGTCGCCCTCCGGGAACTCGATGTCGAAAAGGGTGTTGTAGAACTCGTTGAGGAATCCGGAATCCACCTCGTAGAGGGCCGGCCGGGTCCGCAGGAAGGCGGTCAGGGCCTCCTCGGCGCGCCGCCGGACCTCAGGCTCCGCCGCGGGCGTCGCCGGCCGCAGCCGCAGCCGCACGTGCGGGCCCTCCAGCCAGTAGTTGATGAAGAAATGCCCCGCCAGCAGCCCCTCGGCGGACAGCTCCGCGATCAGCGGGCGGACGCAGTTCACCAGCAGCGGCTGCGGATTGGCGGCGTAGAAGACGTGCAGCGCCTGCCAGGCACCGCGCGTCCCGTCCGGTACGGCGGATGCCGCCTGACCGGCGGCCGCGGTCGGGGTGGTCAGCTTCGACATCGGGCGTCGCCCTCCTGGGCTCGGACGGTCGTGGTCGTGAAGGTCTCCACCGCCAGCTCGGCGACGTGCGCGCCGCGCGCCGACGAGGTGTGCAGGGAGCCGGGGTCCGGGAGCATCTCGCGGAACACGACCCGGTGGGAGGGATCGCGCAGCAGCGTCTCGAACGCCGAGAGCGAGAGCAGACTGGCGAAGTCCACGTACGCCGGCTTCGCGCCGGCGGCCGAGGCTCCCGCCGACACGGTCGCGAACACCCGCTCCGGCACGCCGTGCGTACGCCGCCACCGCTGCCACCGGAGGAAGTGGTCCGCCTCCAGGGCGCCGCGGACGGGCAGGTCGCCGGCGGTGGTGGTCCAGCTGCGGCGGCTGAGCACCACGTCGCCGTGGACCACGCGCGGGCGCGTCGTCACCCCGTCCCGGGCGGGACCCTCCGGCACGCCCGCCCACACGTCCAGCGGGGACATCGACGACGGCGAGAGCAGCAGCAGGGTGCGCGGGATCGCCGGCAGCGCCAGCGGCACCAGGTAGCCCAGGTAGACGGGGATCACCTGGCGGCCGAGCCGGTGCGAGCGCAAGGACACCCGGCCGGTCGTCACGTCGTGCGCGGCGTACAGGTCGTCCAGGTGCAGCCGCCGGTCCTCGGGCAGGGTGCCGCTCTCGCCGGGGCAGACGATCTCGTACTCCGTCAGCCGGCCGTGCAGGTTCAGATTGGTGGTCACCGGCCCGCCGGTGACCTCCGCGAACACCGCGCCCTCCGGGGTCACATCGGCGGCCGTCGCCCGCAGCTCCTCGGAGAGGGGCGGGGCTCCGGCGCCGTCGTACACGTGCGTGAACCGGCTGAAGGGGAAGGCCAGTCCGCCGTACGCGCGGTTGAGCACCGTCAGCGGGGTGCCCGTCCCCGGATCGCTCGCCAGCTGGAGGTGGTGACAGCGCGGGGCGAACCCGGGTGCCACGGGGGCGAGTTCGGTGGCGACCGCGTCGATGTCGGCGTTGGTCAGCCGCAGTTCGCCGGTTCCCCGTTCGCCGGTGCCGTCCCCGTACGCCGACCAGGCCGCCCGCATCCGGGCGACGAACGTCCGGCGGGAGGCATCCAGGGCCCGGATGCCCGCCAGCCCCAGCCAGTTCTCCTCGGCCACGTACTCGCCGCGCTCGTCGAACGGCCTGCGGCGGGCGGTGAACGACAGGTACTGGTCGAAGAAGTCCTCGTGGAAGTCGTGGACCAGGCCCAGCAGGTCCTCGCAGCGCCCGCCGGCCCCGTAGCGGGCCGTGAAGAACCCCTCGAAGGTGATCCGCTGCGCCAGGGTGAGGTCGAAGGCGGGCAGGATCCGCTCGACCGAGCGCAGCCCGGCCCAGTCGGGCGCCGGGAAGGCCAGGTCGCGGCCCGCGCTCACGTCCTCGTACAGCAGCGTCTGCGGCAGGGCCGCGTCCGGCGCGCCCAGTTCCTCCTGCGCCCGGCGCAGCCCGGAGCGCACGGCCCCCAGCAGGTCGAGGCGTTCGCCGTGGCCGGCGTCCGGGTAGCGCTCCAGGGCCGCGGCGGGCGCGTCGAGCAGGGCCGCCAGCCGCCGTGCCCACGGGGCGTCCAGCCCGGTCAGCGCGCGCTGGAAGGAGCGCAGCGGGTCGCCGCTGTGCACCTCGGTGTCCAGGCACGGCACCCGGACCATGCCGAGCTCCAGCAGCGCGGCGATGTACGCCTCGCAGTCCTCCTCGCCGGCGCCGTGCTCGGCGGCCAGCCAGCCGGCGAGTTCCTGGTGGCGCAGCTCGGCGCGGTCGGCGAACAGCGCCAGCAGCCGGTCCAGGGTCCCGCTGCGGCGCAGGAAGAACAGCCGGTCCCGGACGGCGTCGAAGGTGACCGCCGCCGAGTCGTCGCCGGCCGTGACCGAGCGCCGCACGTAGCGGATCCGGTCCTCCTCGTGGCCCCAGCCGGAGGCGAGCCGCAGCGGCAGGTCCCGGCGCCGGACCGGGTCGGCCAGGATCAGCTCGGCCAGCCGCGCCAGCACCACGACGTTGAGACGCACATGGCTTTCCCAGTCGTCCGCCACCCGCAGGACGGGCGGGTTCTGGCCGCCGTCCCCGGTGAACCGGCCGGTGGCGACGGCGGTGAACGTACTGAACGGGCTGGTCTTGCACGCCGTGCGGTAGACGTAACTCAGCGCCGAGCGCTCCGCCTTGCGGGCCCGCCCGGTCGGCGTCCCGATCGGCGTCCCGGGCTGAGTCCCGGCCGGTGTCCCGGTCGCGGCCAGGTACCCGTCGAGCTGGCCCTCCAGCACCGGCGAGGCCAGCAGCAGCCCCAGCCGCAGCCGGTCGTCCGTCAGCAGGCCGCGCAGCGCGGCCCGGCCCCGGGCCAGCTCGCCGGTCAGCAGCGCCGGCCCGTCCGCCAGCAGCTTCTCCAGGTGGCGGCGCCGGCGCAGCCAGCCGGCCAGCTCCTCACCGGCCGCCGCGTCGACGGCCGCCAGGGCCGTCACCGCGTCCTCGGGCCGCGACGGCGGCCGGCCGTTGTGGATCTGGCGCCGCAGCCGCAGCAGCTCCCGCCGCTGCACGGAGCCCGGGCCGTCGGGCGCGGGATCGGTGGCGCCCACCGCCCGGTGCAGCAGCTCGCCGAGCCGCTCCGCGTCCGCGCCCAGCTCCTCCTCGGCCGCCAGGACCTCCGCCGCCCAGCTCGCGGTGTCCGGGCAGCGCAGGGCGTCGACGCGGGCCAGCGGCAGTCCGGCCACGCGCAGCATGAAGCGCTCGCCCGCGTGCCAGCGCGTGGTGGGGTCGTCGATGTCGTTCATGGTGGTGTCCGCTCCCCTCAGGCGATCTCGTGCCGGAAGTCGGCGGGCCGCGGCCGCTCGTGACCGAGCAGCATGATCAGCAGCGGGGCCTCGTCGGTCCCGGACAGCCCGAGCTCCTCCACGTAGGCGACGTTGTCGAAGCCGAGGGCCACGCCGGCGCCGAGGCCGTGGGCGGCCGCGGTGGTGTAGAAGGTCTGCGCGACCGCGCCGATCGTCGCGTTGACCAGCCGGTAGCCCCGGTCGCCGACGGCGTCGAGGACCGCGGTGGTGCGCACCGTCGGGACGACGACCGCGGCCGCCTGCTCCAGGTTGTAGTTGGAGAGGAAGTAGGTGCGCTGGAGGAACGGTCCGGGCGGGCCGGCGGCCACCAGGCGCAGCGTGTGGGCCCCAGGATCGTAGGCGTACGTCCCCGGCTCGATCCCCTCCACATGGTTGACGAAGGCGTACAGGGCGGTCAGCCGGGGCCCGTCCGGGCGCTCGGCCTCGCAGCCGACCGAGGTCCGCGCGCACGCCGCCAGGGTGGCCGCGAGCTCCGGCGCGCCGAGGGGACGGCTCGCCTCGAAGCGGCCGAAGCTGCTGCGCCGGGCCCGCAGAGCGGCCGCGGTGTCCAGCGGCGCGTCGGGGACGGCGGGCAGCGCCAGCGGGGCGGTTCCGCGCACCGGGAAGGCGGCGGCCGCGTCCAGCGCGTGCGGTGCCGGGCGGTCGGCGGCCCGGCCGAGGGTGGCCTCGTGGATGCGGTGCAGGGTCTCGAACTCCAGGACCGTACGGGAGCGTTCGCGATCCCGGCGGCGTACGGCGGGCGCGGCGTGCGGCGGGACGGCCGAGGCGGCCGGGGAGGGGGCCGCAGAGGCGGGGGCGGCCGGGGCGGCCGGGGCGGGGGCGGTGCCCGCCCACTCCAGCGGCAGGACCGCGAAGACCCCTTCGTCCCGGGACTCGACGCCCAGCAGGGCCGCCAGCCGCTCCTCGTCGAACCAGAGCGCGGGCGCGATCCGCAAGCCCTGCCCGTGCGCCCACAGCCGCCAGGTCTGCAGCAGCGCCCCGACGTCCATGCTCACGGCGTGGAAGGAGAAGCTGTTGTACTTGAAGGCGTTCTGCCAGTACTTCACCCCCAGGATCAGGTACTGGCCGGTGCCGCCGCCCGCTCCGCCCGCCCCCTCACCGAGCGCCGCGCGCACCTCACCGGTGACATCGCCCGTCAGCAGCCTGCGCATCGCGTGGTGGTGCGGGGTGTAGTGGTACAGCCCGGGCGTGAACGGTCCGCCCGCCCCGGCCGCCCAGTAGACGCTGACCGGGTACAGCCCGCCGCCCGAGGCCGTGCCCCGCGACCAGTTGGCGTGCGTGTAGTGGGGCAGGGCCGCCAGGTCGGTGTTGGCCTGCACGGCCAGCCGGCGCCCGGTGAACCCGTACGAGTCCTGGAGCATCCCGCCGAGCAGCGGCAGCGTGAAACCCTGCCGCCCGCCCGCTCCGGGAGCCGCGGCGGCCGCCGCCGGCAGCGGGAAGGTGTCCGCACCCGGGTAGAACTTCGCCTTCCGGGGCCGGTCGGCCCAGTCCGGCACGAAGTCCGCGGGCTCCATCGGTATCCGGCCGCGGTACATGATGTCGTTGGCGTAAGCATGGGCGTAGCCCACGGTTCCTCCTGCGTTCGTCTGGGAAGCCGCTGGCGGCCGGGTCACGGGAAGGGGTGCGGCGCCGGGTTGAAGTCGCCCGGTTCCAGGTCGCGCGAGCGCAGTCCGGCCGCGCGCAGTGCGGTCCGCAGCCGGGGCATGCCCAGCGCCCGCTGCCGCGAGCGGCCGAAGTCGATCGGCAGCAGCCCGGGGACCAGCACGCTCACCGTGTGCAGGCCCAGCGCCCGCTGCTCGGGCAGGCTCTGGTCGACCACCACCACGTCGAACCCGGCCCCGCCCACCGCCGCCACGCAGCGGCGCAGGTCCTCGCGGACGTCGTCCGAGGCGGCCGCGCCCGACGCGTCGGGCCACCGCAGGTCCGCCACCTCGCGGAGCCGGCCCTGCGGCGCCCGCAACAGGAAGTCGGCGTGCCGGCCCATCTCCGGGACCCCGTACACCAGGGGATGGTCGTGCAGCGCCGTCACCAGGTCGAAATCGGCGGCCATGGCGCGCAGCCGCGCCTCGTCGCGCTCGGTGCGCCCGGGCAGGTTCACGGCGTCGGTCGCGATCTCGCACAGCGCGGAGTCGAGCGCCGACTCCGGGTCGAGCCCGGCCCCCGCGCCGAAGCACATCCGCCCCGGTCCGCCGTCGAACCGCTCCGCGACCGCCGTCACCACGGGGATCGGGAAGGTGATCCGGGTGTCGAAGAACCGCGCCCGGTAGCCGTACATCGCCAGCCGGTCGACCATGGCCCGGGTGGCCGGCCGCGCGCTGCTGGACGCGTCGATCTCGGGCAGCGCCTGCCGCCCGTACCAGGTGAGCAGGAACGCGTCCCGCTCCACGACCTCCATCAGCCCGAAGTAGCAGGCCTCGGCCAGACTCCCGCCCGACGCACAGCCGTTGGAGCTCTCCTGCACGAACCGGTTCTCCAGGCCCGGCGCGTGATAGTACGTCAGGATCTCCGGCACCAGCCGCGGTTCCTCGTCGCGCAGCGACCAGCCCCACACCCAGGGGATCTCGCGGTCCGGGTCGAAGGGCCGCACCCGCGGGTTGGCCCGGTGGAACGCCTCGTCGTACAGCCCGACCTCGCGCGGGTCCACGGCCGCGGAGCCCAGGGCGGTCAGCGAGGCCCGGACACTGGTCGTGCGCGAGCGGGCGCGCATGCCGGCGTACCGCTCCAGGCCCTCCAGCACCCCGACCCGCGCACTGCGGCCGAAGGAGTCGGTGTGCCCGCCCCAGAACGTCTCGCGCAGGTATTCCCCCGAGCGCATCGAGAAGCAGCCGATGGTCGCCGACGTGGACGTGGAGGAGACGTCCTGCACCAGCGACGGCCCCAGCGCACCGCACAGCGGGTTCGCGAAGGCCGCCACGTCGATCCCGTACGACTCGATCGGCCGGGTACGGAACACCCCCGGCCGGTACTTGGGGGCGGCCCCGATGGCCGGCGCGCCCGGCCCGTCCGCCTCCGGAGCGGCGCACCGGGGGCACTCGGGGTCCGGGACCAGCGGGTAGCGCCGGACCGTGCCGTCGCGCAGGTCCATCAGCCGTACGTCGCCGAACACCCCGGTGGCGGCCGGGGCGGCCGCGACGGCGGCCACCAGGGCGGCCAGCGCCTGCGCGGCGAAGGCGTGCGCGTACGGCCACCGACCCGCCGGCCGGGTGCCGCCGCCGAGCTCCAGCGCGTCGCGCAGGGCCACCGACCGGACCGCCTGCCAGCGCCGCTCCAGGCAGCGCGGGCACCCGCCGGGCGCCCCGACCACCGCCTGGTGGCCGTACAGATGGACGGACACCGCGGCGTCGTCCGCCGCGTCCGGGGCGGGGACCGGGGCGGTGAACGCGTCGTGCAGGCCCAGCACCGACAGCCGTACCGGCGCCGCGCCCAGGGCGTCCAGGGACCGGCCCAGCAGCGCGCCGAACCGCGCGGCGGCCCCCGCCCCCAGCCCCGCCTCGAGATCAGGCGTCATCGCCGGGCTCCCGCACCGCCGTGAGCAGCACGCGGACCGTGTGCAGCCCGGCCGAGGCCAGGTCCGCCGAGCCGGTCGGCACCACGTAGGCGTCGCGTCCGGCCGCCGCCAGCCGCTCCAGCACCTCGGTCCAGCCCGGCACGTCCGCCCCGGCCGGGTCCGGGGCCGGCCCGTCGACGGTCAGTGTCCGCGGGTCCAGGTCGCCCAGCAGCGGGTCGCCGGTGTCGGCCGCCGTGGTCCCGGCCGCCGCGTCCGCCTCGTACTGCACCGCGCCCAGCAGGTCCCGCAGCGCGGCCACGGCGGCGGCGGCGCGGTCCAGGTCGGCGCCGACCGCCCAGCGGGCGCCGGAGCGGGCCAGCAGCACGTGGACGCCGCTCACCCGGTCCTCGCCCAGGTCCAGCAGCTCGACGGGGGTCCGCAGGCGGTCCGCCGACCGGATCAGGAAGGTGAGTTCGGCGTCGGTACCCTCGGCACCCTCGCAGTCCCTCCCCTCTCCGAGCGGCACCGTACGGGCCGCCGCGCCGCGCACGGCCCGCAGCAGCGCGTCGTGGGCCAGGGCGGAGAGCAGCCCGGCGGCGGCCGCGTCGGGAAGGGCGGGGCCCGCGCCCGCACCGGCGCGGGTGCGCTCGAAGAGCCGTCCGGTGTTGTGCGGCCCGAACGGGCGGACCGCACCGGCCGGGACGAGCACCGGCTCCTTGGTCACCAGCGAGACGCCCTGCACATGGGCGGCGACCTCCCCCGGCACCCCGGAGGCGAGGGCCAGGGCCCCGGCGGGCCGTCCGCGGCCGGCGTCCACCAGCCCCCGCGCGGGCACCACGTGCTCGGCGTATGCGAGGGCGGCGGCGTCCAGGGCCCGCATCCGGGCACCCGCGACGTGGTGCACGTCGAAGGCGGCGATCCTGCGGGGGCCCGCGTGCCCGATGCCCAGCTCGACCACGCTCAGCTTCAGCGGGATCTGGGTCAGCGGTTCGTCCGCGTACCGGGTGAACACCCCCGCGTACGGCCGTACCAGCACCGAGCGCCGGTTCAGTTCCTCGACGAGCGCGTCGGCGTCACGGGCGGTGGCGAGGGTGGGCAGGGCGGGCGCGCCGGAGGTACCGGCCTCCGTCAGCCGCACCGGGCGCGCGGCGGCCCGTGCCGCCTCCTCCTCGGCCGCGGGGCCGTGCCCGGCGCACAGCGGGCAGCGCGGGTGGGGCAGGAGCGGTTCGGCGGAGACGTCCAGGGACTCCATGTCCTGGACGATGATCTGCCCGGCGGTCTCGGCGGGCAGCGCGCCCGAGGCGGCCCGGAAGACCTCGTACGCGAGCTGGTTGCCGATCATCGCGGCCAGCGGGCGGCCAGGTTCGGCCCCGGCCGCCGGGGTGGTGCCCGGCAGCGCCAGCGCGCTCCACAGGTCGGCCGCCGCGCCCGCGCCGTCCGCGGCCGCTCCGGCGCCGAGCCGCAGCGCGGCGCAGGCCCAGCAGGCGGCGGTGCCGTGGCGCATCAGCGGACCGATGACGGCGTGGGAGCCGTAGGACCAGGCCGCCAGCAGGGTGCGGCCCTCGGGTACGCCCGCCCGCAGCAGCGGCAGCAGCCGTGCGGGCGCCGCCGTGCCACCGGTGACCACGACGACGTCGTAGCCGTCGAGCGCGGCCCAGTCCGGCGTGTCCGCTCCACGGGTCAGTTCACGGATCTCGGCGGGGCAGCCGTCGGCCGCGGCCTCGGCCGCCTCGGCGCGTGCCTCCGCGGTGTCCAGGCCGGGCAGCACGCCGACGGCCGCGGAGCCGTTGCGTATCAGGCCGAGCACGCACCAGCGGGCCACGAGGTCCTCGCCGAGGACGGCGACGCGGGCCTCGCGGAAGGCACGGAACCGGGCCTCGGCGTCGTCGGCGTAGTGGTCGGCGTAGGCGATCTGCGGGGCGAACCGGCGGGCCACGGCGGCGGGCAGGGCCGGGGCGGCGGAGGGCTCCGGTGCGGCCGCCGGGCGGGCGAAGTCCCGTTCGTAGAGGGTCTTGACGAGATCGCAGACCATGGCGCGCTGCTTCTCGCCGAGCCCGGTGCAGAGTTCGGCGACCGTGTGCTCACCGGTCAGGTGCGGGACGATCAGCGTGGCGAAGCGGTACGCCGAGCCGGCGGTGAGCCGGAAGCCGCCGTCGGAGTTGTGGAACAGCACCCCGTCCGGAGTGCGCGTGAACAGCACGTCCCGGCGGATCCGGGGCCGGGTCGCGGCGAGGGCTTCATAGGTCGTTCGGGCCATGGGACACCCCTGGGTGCGGTCGGGAGGGAAGGGGGAGGAACGGGCGGAGGGGAACGGCGGAGGGGGGCGGGGGAGGGGAGCGGGCTGAGGGGAGCGACGAGGGGCGGGACGCGGCGGGCCGGTGGCGGCCGGGACACGGGGACTATCGGGGCGGCGGGTTGTGCGGCGCTAGCGCACGGCGGCGGGAGGCACGCGGTCCCGGTCCGGGGTCCGGGCGGGGGTCCGGTCCGGGGTCCGTCCGGGCGCGTCCGGATCCGCGTACCGACGCGCGTAGAGCCGCAGCAGGGCGTGCAGCCGGTACGGCCCGGGCGGCCCGTCCTCCAGCAGCCCGGCCTCCACGAGCTGTTCGAGTACGGACTCGTCCACGACCGTGCCGGGGTCCTGCTCCGGCCCGCCCTCGCCCAGCCGCCGGAACGCCTCGCGCAGCTCGGGGGCGAGCGCGGCCACGGCCTGCCCGAACACCCCGGGCACCGACAGCCGGGGATCCTCCGCCAGCGCCAGCCGGGCCGGCGGGTCCTGCGCCAGCCAGGTGGTGAAGTCGGCCACCGACAGCCCAGGCCGGGTCAGCAGCCGCCCGGCGGCGATGCGCAGCGCCAGCGGGAAGTGGCCGCACACGGAGGCGAGTTCGGCCGACGCCTCCGGCTCGGACGCGATCCGCGCGGTGCCGACCAGCCCGGTCAGCAGCTCGTACGCCTCGCCGGCCTCCAGCACGCCCAGCCGGTGCACGGCGCCGCCGTGGGTGGCGACCACGGCGGCCAGCCCGCGCCGGCTGGTGATCACCACCCGGGTGTCGCCAGTGGTGGCCGCGGGCAGGAGCGGCAGGACCTGCCAGGCGCCCGCGGCGTCGTCGAGGACGATCAGCCGCCGCCCGTCGCCGCCGGGTCCGGGCAGCAGCCCGAGGGCCTCCTCGACGGTGACGGACGTGCCGTCCGGCCGGGCCAGCGGCACCACGTACACCCCGCCGGGGTAGCCGTCCCGTACGTCGTACGCGCAGGCGCGGGCCAGCGCGGACTTGCCGATGCCGGGCGCGCCGGACACCACGACCAGCCGGGGCCCGTCGGCGGCCGCGAGCTGGGCCGTCATGGCCCTGCGGTCGGCCGTGCGCCCCACGAAGCCGGGCGGCGGCTGGACGGGGTGGACCGGGGCCGCGCCGGCCGCCGACGCCCCCGGTGCGGGCAGGGCGGGCACGGCGGGCAGGGCGGACGGGACCGGGGCGGCCGGCAGGGCGGGAGTGCCGGTCCCACCCGTGCCGTCCGGACCGCCGGGACCACCCGTGCTGCCCGCCCCGCCCGCACCGGGGGCGTCGGCGGTCCCGGGGGCGTCCGCACGCGGGAGCCGCGGCCGCCGGGGTCCGCCGCCGAGTTCCTCCGCGCGCAGGATGGCCAGTTCCAGCCGTTGCAGCCCTGCCCCGGGATCGATGCCGAGCTCCTCGCGCAGCCGGTCCCGTACGGTCCGGTACTCGGCGAGGGCCTCCGCCTGGCGGCCGGTGCGGTAGAGCGCCTCGATGAGCTGCTCGGTGAACCGCTCGCGCACGGGGTGCCGGCGCGCGGTGTCGTAGAGGTCGACCAGGACCTGATGGCAGTTCCCGGCGGCCAGTTCGAGGTCGCAGACCCGCTCCAGCACCCGTAGCCGCTCCTGCTCGAGCGCGGGCACGGCGTCCCGGTGCAGCAGCCGCGAGGCCACGTTCGCGAGCGGCGGTCCCTGCCACAGGGACAGCGCCTCGCGCAGCCGGTACAGCTCCTCGCCGCGGCCGGTGGCGCTCGCGGCGCCGGCCGCGAGCGAGCGGAACGCCACGAGGTCGAGCGTGCGGGCGTCGGCGCGCATGCGGTAACCACCGGGCACGGCCTCGATGGTGGTGGCCGAGATGCCGTACTTGGCGAACAGCCTGCGCAGCCGCAGGACGCACGTCTGCAGAGCCGCCCGCGCGGTGGCGGGGGGTTCCTCGTCCCACACGGCGTGCAGGAGATGGGTGGCCGAGACGACCGTACCGGGGTGCAACAGGAGGGTGGCGAGCAGATTCGTGGGTTTCGAGGGTTTGAGGACGACGGTTTCGGGGCCGTGCGCAATGCTCAAAGGCCCCAGGAGCTGGAACCGCATGATGATGGATCCCCCGACAGGCGTGCCGGGGTTATGGTCCGGACCAAGGTCAATGGTCGACGTTCCGCCCCCCGTTGGGCGGTGAATAACTGGAACCTTACCTAGCGGATCTTGTGGAAGTCGAGCTGGAGGGTGCTTATTTGTGCCTTCTTGGGGTTTTCTCGCTTCTCCGTAACCTGCGCGTTTCGCGCAGTTACCGTCGGTCCGTCAAAACTGTTCAGGCGTAAACGAATTGGGGTGGCGGCGCCATCCAAGCCCACCCCCTGAATTGAATTCAAGGCCTGTATCCGGCCATTGGTGGAAGGCGGTGGCCGAAAGAAAAGCCCCGCACCCTGAGGGTGCGGGGCCGTTGGGGCGCGTGCGCCTACACGGGGACGGCGACGAACTTCCTGCCCGCCTCGTTCTCGATCACGATCTCCTTGACGTTCTTGGGGTCGACCGCCGCGGATCCGTCCAGCGAGGCGCCCTTGGCCTCGCCGTTCTCCTGGCTGCCCACGACCCAGCCGCCGGCCGTGGTCCGGCTGCCGTCCCGCCCGACCACGACGATGCGGCAGCGCTCGCCCGGCGCGATCCCGGTCACGGCCGCGTGCACGCGGATCCACTGCTTGGCCGGTGTCATCGTCAGGGTCATCCGCGCGCCCGTGGTCGCGTCGGTGGCCGAGGCCGTCTTCGTCCCCGCCGGCGGGGGCGCCGGAGCCGACGCCGAGGGCGGCGGGGGCAGCGCCACGTCCCGGTCGTCGCCGCCGGCCGTCTGTGTGCCGGCCCAGAACACGGCCGCGAGCGAGGCCGCCGCCGCCAGTCCCGCGACCGCCCACTGGCGGCGCCGCGCGCCGCTGCGCTCGCTCCGCATCTGCCGCAGCGTGCGCTGGAGCAGCAGGTCCCCGCCCTCGGGCGGGCCGTCCCAGAACGCCTCGTCGGGCACCTCGCCGAGTGCGGCCTCCATCTCCCGCAATGCCTCCACCTCCCGCCGGCAGTGGACGCACTCGCTCACGTGCTCCGCCACCCGTCGGGCCTCGTCCTCGTCGAGTACGCCGAGGACGTACGGACCGAGGAGTTCCTCCTCGTGCTGCTGCCGGTTCATGCGACCACCTCCCTGAGTCCGGCGGGCTGCTTGGGCCTGCTCGGGCTGCTGCTCTGTTCTCTGAACACCTCGCGCAGGGCCTTGAGCGCGTAGTGCGAGCGCGACTTGACCGTGCCCTCGGGGATGCCGAGGCTGTCGGCCGCCTCGGCCACGCTGTGCTGGCGGTAGTACAACTCCGTCAGGACGTTGCGGTGCTCCGGGGAGAGCTGGTCGAGGGCGCCCAGCACCGTCATGGCGTCCACCACCGCGTCGGCGTGGTCCACCTCCACCGGCACCGTGGCGGGGGAGCCCGCCACCTCCGCCGGGCGGGCCGCCCTGGCACGGTAGCGGTCGGTGATGATGTTGCGGGCGACCGTCAGCAGCCAGCCGCGCACCGAACCCTTGCCGTTGACCAGCACCTCCGAGTGTCGCCAGGCACGGATGAGGGTCTCCTGGACGACGTCCTCGGCGACCGCGCGGTCACCGGTCAGCCGGGTGGCGTAGCCGAGCAGGGCGTTGCCGTGCTCCTCGTACACCGACCTGATCAGCGCTTCATCGGTCGAGCCCCGCCTACTGCGGGGCCACAGTGGTCCGGCCATCTCACCCTCTTTGCTTCGTGCTTCGACGCCTGCGTCGCCCGGTACACGTCACCTCGGCGGCAGGAGTTCACGTGACGCGGCTCACACCCGGCCGCGGTCAGTCGCGGCAGTCGCGGCCCTCGTTGAGGCAGCCGACGATCCCCGCCATCTGCTCGTCCGTCATCACGTTGACGAACATCGCGTGGTCGGTCTTCGGGCTGTGCCGCTGCTCGGGGAAGGAGTCCAGGGCGATCGGTACCCCCGGGGCGAGGTCGTAGGCGAGGGAGATCCGCAGCTGCGGCACTGCGAACGTGCCCCGCGGGCAGACCCCGTTGGCGGCCGGGAAGCGCAGATGGGTGCGGTCCTCGTGTGCCGTGTCCAGGCCGTTCCAGCAGCTGGGGAAGTCCAGGGTGCGCGTCAGGCGCTCACTCCGTGGGCACTTGGGGTATTTCGTGGTGAAGCGGTCCGGACTGCCAGAACACCCCCACCGGGCCCGCACGTCGGCATCGCTGCGCGCGGTGAACGCCACCGCGTCACCGGTGATGGCGCGCAGGAAGCGGGGCATCGGCACCACCTTGCCGACCGGATTGCCCCGGAAGCGCACCGTCACCGCCGCCGGAGCCAGGATCTCACCGGCGTTCCCGTGCCCGGCCGCGTGCTCGAACGGGCGGGTGCCCTGCCGGTCGGTCCGGCGCAGCACCGGCCAGTAGTACGTCGACCGGTCGCCCCCGCGGCAGGTCGTGGCCGCCGCCGCCAGGCTCGCGTCGGTCGACAGGGCGTCGGTGGACAGGTTGCCGACGTACGCGTGGGTGTGGTGCGCCCCGCCCGGCAGACCGGGTGAAACGACCAGGTTGTCCTGGTTGTAGTGCGCCTCCTCGTTACGGCCGCACTCCACGACCGCCGTCCCCGTGGCCGCGTCCGGGCCGGGACGCGGGTCCTGCGGGCCGGGGGCGACGTCGGCGATGTCCACGTACTCCCGGGCCGGTACGGGGCCGCCGGGGGAGGCCTGGTGACGCCCGTCCACCACGGTGGCGCCGAGCACGGCCGCGACCAGACCGCCACCCAGCACCAGGCAGATGATCACAGTGAGCAGTCGGCGTTCTTTCCCCATGCCGGTCACGGTCGCCGCTGCCTGCCACAATCGTCAACCTGACTGGATGTCGGGAGTCCGGATGACGAGAGGGGACGGCTCATGAGCGCCGGTTCGCTGGCACGGACGCAGCGGTCGATGGGGGACCCGGGGATCCACTACCCCCTGTGGCCCCCGCTGCCGCGCGGCTGCCCGAAGACGGCGGGGCCCGGCCTGGTCTTCCCCGTCGAGGTGGACTACGCCTACGCCGACCTGCCGGCCGGCTTCTTCCCGCACGGGGACCCCGCGCCCGGCGGCCTGGACCGCTGGGCCCCGCTGCTGCCGCCGCTCGACGCCCCGGGGCTGGGGGAGGGCGGCACCCCGCTGATCGCCCTCGGCGACGAGGTGTGGATCAAGGACGAGTCGCGCAACCCCACGTGGAGCCACAAGGACCGCCTCAACCGGGTCGCCGTCAGCGCCGCCGTCCACCTGGGCGCCGAGGGCATCGCGGTCGCCTCCTCCGGCAACCACGGTGCCTCCGCGGCCGCGTACGCCGCCCGGGCGGGCCTGCGCTGCATCGTGCTCGCCTCGGCGGGCGCGCCCCCGGCGGTCGCCTCGTTCCTCCAGGCCTACGGGGCCGCGGTGCTGCCCGTCCCGGCCGAGCGCCGCTGGCCGCTGCTGAACGAGATCGCCGACCGGCTCGGCTTCCACACGGTCAGCAACCTCACCCCGACCCACACCGGCCACGCCTTCGGCCCCGAGGGCTACAAGACGATCGCGTACGAGATCCACGCCGACCTCGGCGTCCCGGCGGCCGTGTTCGCCCCCACCGGGTACGGCGAACTGCTCTTCGGCGTCTGGAAGGGCTTCCGCGAACTGCGCGACCTCGGCGTCACCGACCGGGTGCCCCGCATGTACGGCTGCGAGCCCGCCGCCGGCGGCCCCCTGGCCGCGGCGCTGCGCACGGGCGTCCCGGCGGCGGTGGTCCGGGTCGGCGCGACCGACGCGTACGCCATCGACTGCGCGGTCAGCGGCCACCGGGCGGTCCGCGCGGTCCTCGACAGCGGGGGCGGCGCCCTGCTGCTCACCGACACCGAACTGGCCGCCGCCCGCGACACCCTGGCTGGCCAGGGCCTGTGGCCCGAGCTCTCCGCGGCGGCGGGTCTGGCGGGCCACCACCACCTGGCGGCCACCGGCACCCGCTTCGACGGCCCGGTCGTGTGCCTGTCCACCTCCAGCGGCTTCAAGGACCGCCACACGGCCACCACGGGTCTCGACCCGGTCGACCCGACCTGGCCGTCGGTGGCGCGGGCCCTGCGCGAGGCCGGGGTCCTCTAGGTCGTCTCTTTCGGATCTTGCCGGTTAAGCCCGCGTCGTCCGGTGCCGTGCATCGCAAGGCGGAGAGGCTCCCGATTACTGGACGTCCTCGGGTGCCTCGACAACGCGGCGAGGTGCGGTGCCGGGCGGCGCGGGTCAGGAAAGATCCGGAAGAGACGGCCTAGCGGCGCCGGGAGCCCCCGCCACGGAGCGAGGCGGGGGCCGTGCGTACACTCGCTCCTTAATTGGCTGTCGGTCACCACCTCCCGCCGACGAGAATCGAAGCACCACCAACCGGGAGGAAACCCATGAGCCAGGCGACCCTGACTCTGCATGACCTGCTGCCGCCGCAGGAGCTGGCCGCCGCCGTCGAGGCCGGCCACGTCACCCGCAAGTCGCACCCGGACCTGCCGCTGTCCATCTACACCTACACGCGGGCGGCGCAGTACGAGCGGGTCTGGAACCAGGTCACCACGCGCTGCCGCGGCCTCGTCGCCGACGACTCCACCGGCGAGATCGTCGCCCTGCCGCTGCCGAAGTTCTTCAACGTCGGCGAGCACGAGTCCGGACAGCCGTACGCCCCGGCCCTGCCCGACGAGCCGTTCGAGGTCTACGACAAGGTCGACGGCAGCCTGGCGGTGGTCTTCCACTACGCGGGCCGGTGGCGCGTGGCCTCCAAGGGTTCCTTCATCAGCACCCAGGCGACCTGGGCCCAGCGCCGGCTCGACGGCAAGGACACCGGCGCCCTCACCCCCGGCGTGACCTACCTGGCGGAGATCCTCTACCCGCAGAACCGCATCGTCGTCGACTACGGCGACCGCCGCGACCTCGTCCTGCTCGCCGCGTTCGGCCCCGACGGCACCGAGGTCCCGCTCGCCGAGGCCGCCGCCGCGTGGACCGGCATCGGCTCCGTCGTGCGCGTCTGGCCCGCCATGCCGATCGCCGACCTGCTCGCGCTGGCCGAGTCCAACACCCTGCCCGGCGGTGCGGCCGCCACCGGCACCGACGCCGAGGGCTTCGTGCTGCGCTTCGCGTCCGGCGTGCGCGCCAAGGCCAAGCTCGCCGAGTACGTGCGCCTGCACAAGGTGCTCACCGGCGTCACCGAGCGCGACATCTGGCGCAGCCACGGCATCCAGCGCTTCGCCGGCCTGCCGCCCCAGCAGGTCGCCCAGGCACTGGGCTGCTCCGCCGAGGACGTCCTGGCCTCGGGCGGCAAGCCGCTGGACGCGCTGCTGGAGCTGGTCCCCGACGAGTTCGACACCTGGGTGCGCGGGGTCATCGACCGCATCGAGCAGGCCTTCGCCGCGCGCGAGCGGGCCATCGACGAGGCGTACGCACCGCTGGCGCACCTCGGCGCCGACCGCGGCGCGTTCGCCCGCGCGGCGCGCGCCCTGCCCGACGCGAGCCTGCGCGCCACCCTGTTCCTGCGCCTGGACGGGCGCTCCACCGCATTCCTGACGTACCGGTCCGTACGGCCGGAAGCGTCCGACCCGTTCGCCACCGACGAGGAGAACTGATAGCCGTGCCCGTCGTCCACGTCATGACCGGGCTGCCCGCCTCCGGCAAGACCACCGCCGCCCGGCGGCTCCAGGCCGGATCCGAGGGGCGGATACGCCGCGTCAACCTCGACGACCTGCGGAGCATGCTCGACATCCCGGCACCCGAACGCCGGCACTCCTACACCCACGAGCAGACCGTGCTCGCCATCCAGGACGCCGCCGTCCGGGCCGCCGTCGAGGACGGCTTCGACGTGGTCGTCGACAACACCCACCTGACGCCGCACATCCCCAAGCGGCTGAAGGCGGCCGTCGCGGGCCTGGCCACCTTCGTCGTGCACGACTTCACCGACGTGCCCGTGGAGGAGTGCGTGCGCCGCGACGCCGCCCGCCCGCACGCCGTCGGCGAGGAGATCATCCGTATCCTCGCCGAGAAGCACGCCAAGGCCACCAAGGGCGGCTGGCGGCTCACCGCCGAGTGGCTCAACGACGAGGTCCCCGTGGAGCCGTACGTCGCGGACCCGGCGCTGCCCTCCGCCGTGATGTGCGACATCGACGGCACCCTGGCCATCCGCGGGGACCGCGGCCCGTACGACTTCAGCCGCTGCGACGAGGACGTCCTCAACGAGTCGGTGAGCCGGGCGCTGTCCGCCTTCCGGCGCGCCGACGGCGACATCGTCGTGCTGCTGTCGGGCCGCGGCGAGGAGCACCGCGCGAAGACGGAGGAGTGGCTGCGGCGCCACGAGGTGCCCTACGACGAGCTGTGGATGCGCGCCGCCTCCGACGGCCGCCGCGACGACATCGTCAAGGCCGAGCTCTTCGACCGGCACGTACGCCACCGCTACGCGGTCCGGGTCTCGCTCGACGACCGCGACCGGGTGGTCGCCATCTGGCGGCGGATGGGCCTGCCCACCTGGCAGGTCAACTACGGCAACTTCTGAGCCGTGGCCGTGGCCGTGGCCGCCGTCCGGGGCCGCGGCTCCGGGCGACGGCGCCGCGGCCTCAGACGGACTCGGGCTGCGCGTCGGTCACCGGGCCGCCCACACCGCGCAGCAGGTCCCGCTCGCGCGAGGTGAGGACCGGGCCGGCCGGCGGCCGCATCCCCGGCCCCCGCAGCGCGTGCCACATCACCGTGGGCCGTACCAGCCGCTGCCCCTTCTTCTGCAGCGTCATCACGTCGGTGAGGGCCTCGACGACGACGTAGTCACCGGTGGCCGTGAGGATGAGCCGGTCGACGTACCGGGACAGCAGCCGGTCCACGGCGTTCGGCCGGCGCCCGGTCGCGCCGGGGAAGAAGACGTCCTGCCCGGCCGACAGGATCCAGGCGGCGTCCGCCCAGCCGGCCACCGCCTTCTGGGCCCGCCGCGTGAAGCCGGGGCTGCGCACGTCGCCGGACTTCTCCAGCACACCGCGCAGCGCCAGCGGCCCCAGCGCGGCCACGGACATCCCGTGTCCGTACACGGGGTTGAACGCCGCCAGCGCGTCGCCCACCACGACGAACCCGTCCGGCGTGCGTCTGAGACGTTCGAAGTGCCGGCGCCGGTTGACGGTGTTCTTCGCGACCGACACGTCGGAGACCGGCTCGGCGCGCGCCAGGAACTCGCCCACCAGGTCCGCCCGGGCCGCCCTGGCCGCCGTCTCGAAGGCGTCCGGGTCGGCGTCGAGCGCGGCGCCCCGGGTGGCCGACAGGCAGACCCGCCAGCGGCCGCCCTCGATCGGGATGATCGTGGAGACCCGGCCGGGATGCGGCGCCCGCGGATCGGCCTGCACGTTGATGACGGGGAAGTCCACCTCCGCGCCGGCCGGGGGCCGGTAGTCGCGGGTGGCGTACGTGACGCCGGCGTCGACCACCGTCTCCGGCACCGACGGTATCCCGAGCCTGGCCAGCCACTGCGGGGCCCGCGAGCCGCGCCCGGTCGCGTCCACCACCAGCTGGGCCGCCAGGACCTCCTCCGTCCCGTCGGAGCGGCGCAGCAGCACCCCGTCGACCCGGCGGGCGTCACCGAGCAGCCGCAGCGGCTCGGCACCCTCCAGGAACCGGACGGTGGTCCCGCGCCCGGGAGCCTCCAGCAGCTGGGCGCGCACCCCGTGGTCGAGCAGCGCCCGGCTGGCGCCGATCAGGTAGTGCGTCGCGGTGTCCCAGCGGCGGTACCAGCCCCGCGTGGAGTAGGACACCATCCCGGTCGGAATGCCGATGCGGTGCGCGCCGCCCGCCTTCCAGCGCTCCTGCACGCCCGGCAGCAGGGCCTCCATGGCGTCGGCGCCGCCCGACCACAGCACGTGCCCGTGCCGGGCCTGCGGCACCCCGCGGTGCGGCTCAGGTCCCTCGGGGAAGGGGTGCCGCTCGACGACCACGACCTCGTCGACGTGGCCGAGCACGGCCGCCGCGGTGAGCAGCCCCGCCAGTCCGCCGCCGAGGACGACGGCGCGGGTGACGGCGGAGCGCGGTGCGCGGGGCTGGTCGTGCGTCATGAAGGTCTGCTCTCTGTGAGCGCCGCGCCCCGGCGGGCGGCGGCAACCAGGGGTGAGTGGGCCAGGGCGTGGGACATCAGCACCAGGCCGGCGGAGGTCCGGGACGACACGACCACTTGTGTGTCACCGCTCCGCGGCGGGCCCTCGGCTCCACAGGTCCGCCGCAGTTCCCCGGCGGCCGCGAGCATCGCCGCGTCGGCGACGGCGTCGGCCTCGGCCGGGGTGCGGCCCTGCCCGAGCGCGGTGGCGTGGGTCCGCTCGCGCAGGCCCAGGTCGTAGTACGGGGCCAGGGCGAGGATCCCGTCGTGGATGTCGCGCACCCGCTGGATGATCCGCATGTCCAGCGGGGTCCAGCCGCCGGGCAGGGCGTGCGGCTGACCGTCGCCCACGGCCTGCATCTCCCGCCACAGGAACGCCAGCCGCCGGTACTGGCGCAGGCTGCGCCACCGGTCCCCGAGCCGCTGGCCGACCAGCGGGGTCATGAAGCCGATGCCGACCAGGAGCGCGGAGGTGGACGCCAGGTCCGGGGCCACCACGGTGCTCAGGTCGTCCCAGTCGTGGCCCGCCCAGCGGGCGCCGACCGCGCTGAACTTCACGATGTCGTACCCGATGTTGAGCAGATAGCCCACCACGATGATCACCAGACCGGCCCGCAGCGAGCCGCGCACCCGCACCGACCAGCGCGCGCACAGCACCGTCATGGTGAGGGCCGCGACCATGTGGGCGAGGAGGTACAGCACGATCATCTCGCGCATGTACGGGGTGTTCGCGTAGAACGTGTCGAGGTCGCGCAGCCGCTCCTCCGACGCGTCGGCCAGCACGAACAGCGCGATCAGCGCCACGTTGACGGCGGCGTACGCCGCGATGCAGGAACGCACCTGGCGCCGCGTGACCCGCTCGTCGCGGTTGCCGCGCCACTGGATCAGCAGCACCAGGCAGCAGCCCGAGAACGAGCTGAGCACGCAGTACACCAGCGGCGCGGCGACGTTGGGGATGCCGGTCCAGCGGTTGACGGCGGCGATGCTGGGCGGTGAGGCCGTGAAGAACACCAGGCTCGCCACGAACAGCAGGGCGCACACGGTGCGCTGGAGCATGTCGTTCCAGTTCCGCAGCAGGGCGGGCACCTTCAGGACGAACGCCGCGAGCAGCACCAGGCCCATGGCGTAGAAGGTCAGATCCTCGTTCATCGGGGGTTTCGGGGTCCTTCCGCGTCAGTTCTTGCCACGGAAGGCCGCGTCGATGCGCCCTGCCAGGCCCTCGGCGGGCGCCCGGTGCGGATCGGCCTCGACGAACCGGTGGAACTGCCGCCCGAACAGCGCGCCGAAGTGCTCCGCGCGCTGCTCCGCCAGCTCGTCGAAGCCGGTGCGCGCCGCGGCGCTGCGTACGGCCTCGTCGACGTCCGTGCCACCGCCGATCACCTGGGCGGCGGCGATCGCCGCCGGGTCGCTGTGGTCCTGGCACGGGGCGAAGAACATGTGCCCCAGTTCGTGACCGAGGATGTGCAGCTTGTGCTGGGGCGCGGTGTTGCGCTCCACCACGATCAGGTCGCGGTCGGTCATGTCCAGCCAGACCCCGCTGGCCACGCCCGCGGGGAAGGCCGCCTCGATGATCTGCACGGGGCGGCCCCGGAACTCCTCGGAGGACAGGATCCGTTCCATCTCCCGGAAGAGATCGGTCGTCTCCGCCGGTCCCGGCGGCAGCGCGACCCGCGCCGCGAGCTTCCTGTTCAGAGCCCGCATCTTCCTGTTCTGCGCACGGATCCCGGCAGCCCTCACGACTGCCCAGCCAGTCCTTCGCACGGCCGCTACTCCTCTTCGTCCTTGAGTACCTGCGCCACGAACGCGTCGAGAACCGCCAGCGCCGTACGCAGGTTCTCGTCCGAGAGCTTCGCCATCGACCGCAGCGCGAACGGCCGGTCGCCGAGGAACTGCAGCCGGGCGGCGAGCGGGTCCGCCCCGCCGCTCTCGAGCTCCTTCACCCTCGGTTCCAGGCAGTCGATCAGGGCCCGTTCCGGGGTCCTGGTCAGGAAACCGCTGCCGCCGACCTTGAAGAGGTCCTCGAGGGCGAGGGCGTGCAGCAGATTGGGGATCTGGATCTTGGTGTGGTCGACCTGGTGGAACAGCGAGCTGATGCGCTGCCGGCTGAGTCCGACGGCGGCCGCGATCTCCTCGATGCCGTGCGGGTCGCCGTTGTCCTTGCGGCGGTTCTCCCGCAGCCACTTCAGGCGGTACATCACCCGCAGCTTGATGGCCTGTTCCTGCGGATCGTCCTCGCCCGCGGCCAGCCACTCCTTCGGCCACTCCGCGACCCGCCGGCCCGCCAGCAGTCTGCGTACCTGCTCGGGCGGCACCGCGGTGGCCGCCGAGAGGGCCGCGGCGTCCAGGATCGACGACGGGTCCACCTCCGCCCGCGCCGCGAGCTCCTCGACGCGGGCCACCAGCCCGGCGAGTTCGGCGGCGTCGGCCTCCCGGCCGTCGGCCTGGCCCTGCCCCTGCCCTGCTCCCCGCACGCTGCCCCCTTCGTCGACTGCACGTCGAGCGTGCGGAGCTTAGCGCCCTGACCAGGGCTTTAGCTAGGGGAGGTCAAGAAAATACGACGTGGACGCCTGCATACTTGACGGTACGTCGGGTGTCCGTCGCCGAGCGTGGATCATCCGTCGACCGTCCGTACCCGAACCGGGCGCGGACGGCCGACGGATCCGCGGCGGCCGCCGGGGAAGGGACGTCAGCCGCCCAGGCGGGCGACGGCGGCCACCAGCCGGTCCCAGAAGAGCCCGGTGTCCAGGGTGACGGCGACCTGCGCGTTCACCGGCCGGTCCAGGTAGCGGTGGGGGTCCACGACGGTGGCTCCGCGGGTGTACTCCCCGCGCAGTTCCACCACCACGTTCGCCGGGACACAGGTCACGATCGCCGAATCGATGACCCGGGCCACGGCGACCGGATCGTGCAGCGGCGGGTGCTCGAAGCCCCACAGCCGGCGGTACGTCGACCCGAAGTACGTCAGCAGCCCGGCGCACGTGCGGCCCAGTTCCGTACCGAGCCCCTCCAGGCGGGCGACCACCTCGGGGGTGGCCAGCGCCTGGTGGGTGACGTTGAGCCCGCACATGGTGACCGGGACGTCGCTGCGGAAGACGATGTCCGCGGCCTCCGGGTCCGCGTAGATGTTGAACTCGGCGGCCGGGGTCCGGTTGCCCCGCTCCGTGGAGCCGCCCATGAGGACGATCTCGCGGATCCGGGCCGCGTCCTCGGGATAGCGCGTCAGCAGCAGCGCGATGTTGGTCAGCGGCGCGGTCGGCACCAGGGTGACCGGTTCGGGGTGCCGGGTGAGGATCCGGTGGATCAGGTCGACGGCGTGCTCGGGCACCACGTCCACCGTCGGCTCCGGGAACCCCGGGCCGTCCAGGCCGCTCTCGCCGTGCACGTCGTCCGCCACGCGCAGCGGCTGCACCAGCGGCCGGTCGCAGCCGGCCGCGATCGGCACCCCGGTGATGCCGGCGACGGTGCACACCCGGCGGGCGTTCAGCGTGGTCTTCGCCAGGGTCTGGTTGCCCGCGACGGTGGTGATGGCGAGCAGGTCGACGGCCGGATCGCCGGCGGCCAGCATGATCGCGAGCGCGTCGTCGTGGCCGGGGTCGCAGTCGATGACGACCGGGACGGGTGCGTTCACCGCCCGCCTCCGGTGGTGGCGCCGTCGTGGTCGTAGCGGTCGAGGAGCGCCGCGAGGTAGTCCTCCAGGCGGGCCGTGAGCACCGCGGGGGTCAGGTCCGTGCGCCCCAGTTCCCGCCATGGCACGGCCACCTTCTCGGCGTCCGGCGCGAAGGCGAGCGCGTCCAGCAGCCGCCAGTGGAGGTGGTCGCGGGCACGTGCGGACAGCTGTCCGCCGGCCGCCCGGTAGGTGTCCGCGAAGGCCAGGCCCGCCGGGACGCCGTGCAGCAGGGCCAGGGTGGTCGCGCAGTGCGCCACGTCGAGGTCGGCCGGGCCCCAGGAGGTCTCGACCCAGTCCACGACCCCGCTGATCGCCAGGTCCGCGCCGGCGCCGGTGAACAGCACGTTGCCGGGGTGGAAGTCACGGTGCAGGAACTGCGGGCGGTGGGCGGGCGGTTCGCGCCGGATCACGTCCACGGCACGCCGCCATGTCCCGGGCCGGTCGGTCCCCGCGGGGATCCGTACGCGATCGGGCGCGGTCCACGCCTCGTACGCCCGCGGCCGGTCCGGCGGTGCGACGTCCAGCGAGTGGACGCGGACCAGCTGGCGGGCCAGCAGCCCGGCGCGCCGCTCGGCGTCCGCGGCGTCCAGACGTACGGAGCCGGGCAGTTCGGTCATCAGCAGCGACGGGTGGTCGCAGTGCGCGGCGTGGGCGTCGAGGGCCACCGGACGGGCGGCGGGTATGCCCGCCGGCGTGCGGTGCAGCAGGTCCAGGACGGCCATCTCGCGGCCGAGCATCGCGGGCGCGTGCGCGGCGTAGAAGGGTTTGACGAAGGAGCGCAGGACCAGCGCGCGCGGGCCGTCGGGGCCGGTCAGGCGCAGCCGGCGCATCCGTGAGGTCCAGCCGCCGCGCAGCGGCTCGGCCGCCACGATCCGCTCACCGGGCCGGAGCCGGGTCCCGGCCCAGGCGAGCGTGTCCGCCCAGCCGTCCGCTTCCGTAGGTCGCGCGTCCAGTAATCCGTTGGATTCCATGGGGCGAACATACCGGGCGGCCGGGCGGATTCACGGGCGTACCGCCGACTACTCGATCACCAGCTCGACGGGGATGTTGCCGCGGGTGGCCTTGGAGTAGGGGCAGACCTCGTGGGCCTGCTTGACCAGCAGGGCGCCGGTCTCGCCCGCGAGGGACTCGGGGAGCTCGACGCGCAGGGTGACGGCGAGCGCGAAGCCGCCGGTGGCGTCCTTGCCGATGGAGGTCTCCGCGGTGACCGAGACCTCGCTGGTGTCGACCTTGGCCTGCCGGCCGACCAGGCCGAGCGCGCTGGCGAAGCAGGCCGCGTAGCCGGCGGCGAAGAGCTGCTCGGGGTTGGTGCCCTGACCGTTGCCGCCGAGGGCCGGGGGCATGGCGAGGGCGAGGTCGATCTGGCCGTCGGAGCTGACGGCGCGGCCCTCGCGGCCGTTGGCGGTGGCGACAGCGGTGTACAGCGCGTCCATCGGAGGTGTTCCTCTCGCAGGGGGAGCCGGGGGTTCCGGCGGCGGCCGGTCGGCTGCCGCTCCTCAATAAGAGCACACAATTGAGTTGTGCGCAATTGAATGGCTCGCAGTGTGCTCGAGGTAGACTGGAGCGCATGACCGAGCAGCGGACCATCCCCCTCACCGACCAGGACCTCCTGCGCCTCGACCGGCAGATCTGCTTCTCGCTGAACGCGGCGGGACGCGCCTTCGGGGGTCTGTACCGGATCGTGCTGAAGGACCTCGGGCTCACCTACCCGCAGTACCTGGTGATGCTGGTGCTCTGGGAGCACGGCGAGCTGCCGGTCAAGGACATCGGCGGCCACCTGCGGCTCGACTCCGGCACCCTGTCCCCGCTGCTCAAGCGCCTGGAGACGGCCGGCCTGGTCCGCCGTGAGCGCAGCACCGAGGACGAGCGGTCGGTGCACGCCCGGCTGACCGAGGAGGGCGTGGCCCTGCGCGAGCGGGCCGCCCGGGTCCCGCGCCGCATCGCGGCGGCCACCGGCTACGAGCTGGAGGAGATCCGCGACCTCCAGACACGGCTGGACCGCCTGACGGCAGCCCTGGACGCGGCGGCGGCCGAGCTCTGAGGGGGCTGGCGGGGGCGGTGGGTTCGACCGGGCCGGTGGGTTCGACGGAGTGGCCGGGCCGGTGGTCCGGCGGACCTGGCCGGGCCTACGGGTAGGACCGGGCCGGTGGGTCGGACCGGGCCGGTGGGTCCGGCGGACGGCCCGGGCGGGGCGAGGGCGGCGGCCCTCAGTCGTCGTCGCCGTCCTTCGGCGTGAGCGCCGAGACCTCGTACGCGAGGGCGGCCGGGACCGTGGTGTCCACGGCCCGGACGACCCGGTCGCATCCGCTGTACTTCTCCGGCGAGAGCGCGATCACGCAGCCGGACGCCCCGAACAGCGTCCGGTCCGTCCCGTCCCGCTCCACGCCCACGACCTCGTCGAACGGTATGACGTGCAGCCGTCCGTCACCGTCGGTCTCCGCGATCCCGGACGCGGTCAGGACCAGCCGGGACCGGCGTGCCCCGCCGTACAGGGCGCGGGCCAGCAGCGGCGGGCGGAACACCTCGCCGGCCGGCAGCGCGGCGTCCGCGCAGCAGCCGCCCCGCGGCAGAGGGTTCCCGTCCGGACCGGTCAGCCGCGGCTCGACCTCCGGAGCCACCGCCAGCCGTGCCGAGGCCATGGCCCGCGCGAAGGCGTCGCGCACATCCTCGGGCGTCACGGCCCGCAGGGCCCGCAGCCGGGCCGCGTGGTCGCGGAAGGGCAGCCCGAACAGCTCGGCCGCGGCGGCCCGGTCCAGCTCGGCCTCGACGGCGCGCGGATCCTCGAATGCCTCCCGGAAGCCCTCGATCTCCTCGGCGAGCTCCTCGGCGGAGGGCACCTCACGGCTCAGGCGCAGGGCCTCCGTCCACAGCAGCTCCGCGATCTCCGCGTGCCGGCCGGGGCGGGCGTCGAGCCAGACCACGGTGTCGGTCACCAGGTCGTGGCGCAGGCTGGAGTCGAACTGCACGGCGTAGCTCAGGCCGCGGCGGTGGCGGGCGAGTTCGGTGAGCCGGTGCTCCAGGACGGCGTAGCCGAGGGCGGCGGCCGCCGAGTCCACGGGACCCGCCAGCGCGAGGGCGGCGCCCTCGATCGGCGCCTCGTCCCAGGACGCGCCGTCGGGGCCGACGGTCACGGCCGGGGCCGTACGGCGGGGCGGCCGGCCCTCCGGCAGCGGGAGCCGCAGGCCCTCGGGCGGCGGGCCGGTGAGCACCAGGACGGCGTTGCCGCGGGTGAAGTGGGCGGCGGCGTGCCGGCGCACGATGTCCGCGTCGAGCCGGTCGTACCCGGGCCCCACGTACGGCGCCAGGCCCGCCCCCTGGGCACCGAGCCGCTGGTTGAGCAGCACGGCGGCGGCCATGAAGGTGGGGGAGGAGGCCTCGGCGGTCAGCACCCCGGCCTCGTGCTCGATGCGGTCGAGGGGCAGGTCGGAGAGAGCCGCGCAGACCGTGGCGAGGAAGGCGACGATCTGCTCGGGACGGCCGGAGGCCGCGAAACGGGTGGCCTCCAGGTCGACGGAGGCGTTGTGCTCGTGGTGCAGCCGGGGCAGCGTGCTCATCGCGAGGTGCTCGATGAGATGGGTGACGCCGAGCGTACGGAACGTCTCGTCCCGGACCCCGCATCCGAAGACCAGCTCGGCACGGAGCGGAGCCGGGCCGGGGGCCCAGAGAACGGTGACGCCGTCGACGAGGGTGCGCTGCATGCGGCAGACCCTACCTACGGCACCCCCGCCCCCGAAGCCGGGGTCCCCCGAGCCCTGCCACGACACCGCCCCGGCAGGCGAGCACCCACCCCCCACGGCCCACACCGCCCACGCCGCGTGTGCAGGCGGCGGCGCCTGCATCGGCCCGCCTGCCCGCAGGCCACGGGTGCCCACACCGGCCGCGGCGCCACCGGCACCCGGCGGCACTGCTGGCGTGTCCGTGCTGCCCGCGCCGCCCGCACCGCCTCTGGCGGCCGCGCCGCCCGCGCTGTCTCTGCCGGCCGTGCCGGCCCTGTTGGCTGCGACGGCCCGGCCGCTGCCCCGGCCGCGTCGGCCGCAGTGCCCGAGCTGGGACAGCCGCGTGCGGTGCCTGCGGTTCACCTGGCTTCCGAGGTGCCCGGGCAGGCCGTGCTGCCCGCGGTGCCCGCGCCGGCCTGTAGCGGCCGTGCCGGCCGTGCCGGCTGCGACCGCTGCCCCGGCTGCGTCGGCTGCAGTGCCCGAGCCGGCACAGCCGCGTGCGGGGCCTGCGGTTCCGGTGCCGTCCGAGGTGCCCGTGCTGGCCGCGCCGCCTGTGGCGGCTGTGCCGGCCATGCTGGCTGCGATGGCCGCGACCGGTGCCTCGCTCGCGTCGGCATAGCCGCGTGCGGTACCCGCGGTTCCGGTGCCGTCCGTGCTGCCCGCGGTGTCCGCGGTGCCCGTGCCGCCGGGGCTGGCGGCGAGGCGGGACGCGGGCGCTGCCGGGCCCGCGTCGGCCGCGGTGCCGTGCTGCCGGTGCCGGCCGTGCCGGGCAGGGCGGCTGCCGGGTCCGTGTCGGCCCGTGGGGCCAGGGATGCGGGCCGACGCTGACGGCGTCGTCATGCGGCTTCGCGTCGGCCGGGCCGGCCGACGTACTCAGGACGGCCGTCCGTGTGCGGTGAGCGGGCTGAGTACGGTGACTCAGGACGGCGGCCGCGGGCGGGCCGACCATGGGGAGCGTCAACCGACCGTACGTCCGCCAGCGAGGCCGCCCGTGCTCAGCCGTATCGCCGCCACCCTCTTCCCCGTCTTCGGGAACCTGACCGTGTCCGGAGCGGAACGGCCCCGGCCCGGCAGCATCCTCGTCGCCAACCACACCTCCCTGTCCGACCCCGCCGTCGTCGTCGCCGCGCTGCGCCGGCTCGGGACCGAGCCCGTGATCATGGCCACCGCCGGGCTCTGGCGGGTTCCCGTGCTCGGGGCCGCCCTGCGGCGCGAGGGGCACATCGCCGTGCACCGGGGCACCGAGCGCGCCGCCGAGTCGCTCGACGACGCCGCCGACGCGCTCGCCGCCGGGCGCTGCGTCCTGCTGTACGGCGAGGGCCGGCTGCCCGCACGGCGGGACGCCGGCGAGGCGCCGCCCGGCCCCTTCCGCAGCGGGGTGGCCCGGCTCGCCTTGCGGACCGGCGCTCCCGTGGTGCCCGTCGGCCAGGCCGGCGCCCGCCGGATCAGTTCGGGGAGCCGGGCCAAGCAGCTGGCCGGTGCGCTCACCGCACCCGCCCGCCGGCCCGACCTGCACGTGCACGTCGGCGCCCCCGTGCACCTGCCTCCCGGTGAGGTCCCGGCCGCGACCGCCCACGTCCACGGCGCGGTGTGCGCCGCCTGGCGCACCGCCGTCGACACCCTCGCCCGCCAGGCGTAGCCATACCGTTCCGGAAGTCCGTCCCGGAAATCCGTTTCGGGGCAGCCGCACCCGGCCCCTACCGTGGCGCGGTGACAACTCAAGTGATCGTGCTCAACGGCGGATCGAGTTCGGGGAAGTCCGGGATCGTCCGCTGCCTCCAGGCGGTCCTGCCCGACCCGTGGCTGGCCCTCGGCGTCGACACCCTCGTCGACGCGATGCCCGCGTCCCTGCGGGAGTCGGACACCGGCATCGAGTTCGCCGCGGACGGCGAGGTGGTCATCGGGCCGGAGTTCCGGACGCTGGAGCTGGCCTGGGCCGAGGGCGTCGCCGCGATGGCCCGGGCGGGCGCCCGGATCATCGTGGACGACGTGTTCCTCGGTGGCCCGGACTCGCAGCGGCGCTGGCAGCGGGCGCTGGGTGGCCTGCCGGTCCTGTGGGTCGGCATCCGGTGCGACCCCGCGGTCGCCGCGGGCCGCGAGGTCGCACGGGGCGACCGGGCCATCGGCATGGCCGCCTCCCAGGCGGAACTGGTCCACCGGGGCGTGGTCTACGACCTGGAGGTGGACACCTCCCGCGCCGAGTCGATGGAGTGCGCCCGCGCCATCGCCGCGCACGTCGTGTGACGGGCCTCCCGCGAGCCCGACGTACGCCGCCGCCCGGAACCGGAGTCGTGCCTCACACGTCTGTGACCGCGTGCAGAAGAAACACAGAGTCCTGACCTTGGTCTTCGCGCTGCTGGCGCTGCAGTTGGGTTCACTCGTCAACCCGGCCTGGGCCTGCGGCTGTGGTGCGATGGTCACCGACCGGATGGCCAGCATCGGTGTCGACCGCGAGACCTCCGTCGTGCAGTGGGACGGCGCCACCGAGCAGATCGTGATGCGGTTCACGGTCAACGGCAACGCGCCGCGCGCCGCCTGGATCATGCCGGTGCCCAGCCGCGCGAGCGTCGAGCTCGCGGACGCCGACATGTTCGACGACCTCGCCGCGGCGGTCCGCCCCGAGCGCAGGACCCGCCACTACTTCTGGCCGCGGGGCGACGACTGGCCCTTCACCTGGGGCGACCGCGACGGCTTCGCCGGCGCCGCGCCCGGCGCGGCCGGCGGCGGGGTCGGTGTCGTGGGCCGCGAGCGGCTCGGGGACTTCGACGTCGCCCGCCTGACCGCGACCGACCCCGACGCCCTGCGCACCTGGCTGACCGCGAACGGCTTCGAGCTGCCCGACCGGCTCGCCGCCGAAGTCCGCCCGTACGTCGACCAGAAGTGGGAGTACGTCGCGGTACGCCTGGCTCCCGAGCGGCAGGGCACGACGCTCACCGGGACCCTGGACCCGCTGCGGATCCGGTTCGCCAGCGACCGCCTCGTCTACCCCATGCGCCTGTCCCGGCTGGCCAGGACCCCGCAGTCGCTGGGCCTGTACGTCCTGGCCGACCACCGCATGGAGCCCGTCACCGCGATCGGCGGCGACCGGCCCGAGGTGCTGTTCGCCGGGCGGATCGAGCCCGAGGGCGCGCTCGCGGACCTCACCGGCGGCAGGCCGGCCTTCCTGACCGCGCTCGACCAGCGGTTCCCGGACCCGGGCCGGATCGACGGCGACCACGAGCTGAGGGCGACGGCGGCCGACACCCCCTACCGCCGGGTGACCTACACCGGCCGGCTGCTCACCGTCGGCGACGGCATCCCCGTCTGGCTCCTGACGGTCGGTGGCGTGCTGCTCGCGGTCACCGGCACGATCGTCGCCCTGCGGCGGCGCGGGCGACTGCGCGGGCGCGGCGGCGCAGACGCCGTACCGGCCGCCTGACGGTCCCTGGTGACCTGAGTCAGAAATTCTCTTGCTGTTCCAGCAACAATGAACACCATGGACCGTCTGCTGCACTTCGACCGTACGCTCGATGAGCTGGACCCGCCTCGCTGGGCGCCTCCTGGCCCTGACGCGACCGGTTTGGTGCGCAAGGTGCATGAGCTGCGGCAGGTTCCGCTGGGCGAACTCGGTCCGGCGGGCCTGCGAACCCTCCTTTCCCAGCAGGTGGCACTGCCCTACGTTCTTCCGCTTGCCGTGCGCTTGCTGCTCGATGAGCCGATGCTCGACGCCTATTTCTACGAGGGCGACCTGCTGCTTGCCGCAGTGGACGTCCCGGCTTCAGCCTGGGCCCTGTTCCCGGACCTCGGGGCACGGTTGCGCACCGTCGTCATGGCCCTGCCGGAGGCTGTGGTGGCTGGTCTGCCCCGCGGCGGCGCCGAGGAGCTCGCCCGCTTCGTCGCCCGGCCTGAGTCGCTTCGCTGACCGGATCGTGGAGTATCCGCCGATGGCGTGCTGGTCGTCGGTGCGTGGACGCCGCGGGCGGAGGCGGTCAGTAGAGGCGGTTCACGACGTTCTTCACCGTGGTGTTCTTGAAGTAGTCGACCGGCGGGGCGCTCCAGTTGCTTTCCCACTCGATGAGCGTGACGGTTTCCCCGTCGCGGCCCACGCCGAACAAGTGGTTGTGGTAGGTGCCGTGGGAGGGGTATTCAACGCGCATGCCCTGCACGGTGGCTCCCTCTTCCACGTCCACCGTCCCGTAGTCGTAGCCCGTCACGACGGTGAGGGGGCTCTGGTGGGAGGCCGGGCAGTCCGTGTACACCTGCCGTGCACAGGAGGAGAACTCGATCGCCGCCGCTTCCGTCGAACAGGCCGTCCCATCAGCGGGAATGGCGTACACCGCCCTCGTAACTGACCGGAAATGGCCTGCCGGGCGCGGGGCGGTCCGGTCATTCGCCGTGCGAGGGGTGGCTCGTCTATCGAAGGTCCCTGCGAGTGCGGCTCGGTAGGGTCGTGCCGTGCACCCTGATGAGAGCGATCCTGTCGATCCGGCACCTGTCCTGAACTGGCAGGACGGCTCCACGTTGCGCTGGACCGACCGGCCCGAGGAGGTCGATGCCGCGTTCAGCCGGGGCGAGCCGCTCGTCGGGGTGGCTGTGATCGCGCTCGCTCTCAACCATGCGGACGCGGAAGCGGTTCTGCCCCGGATCGGCAAGGCGCTGGAGGCGGAGGACCCGGAGGTCCGCCGACAAGGTGTCATCGCTCTGGCCCACGTCGCCCGGCTGCACAGGACCGTTGATCGACGATGTCTTGATCTCCTGCGCGGTTGCCCGCGTGGCAACGAAGCCGATGACGACCTCTGGTCCTTCGTCGCCCACCGGCGGCTTCCGTGGTGGCTCTGGCGGCACCACTTCACGGAGCGGTTGGCCTGGTTGTTGCGCGACAGATGGCGCGATTGACGCTGCCAGCGGCTTGCGCCGGACGTCGGCTCTGCCGCTGCACCGTTTGCACCTCACGCGGCGGGAGGTCCTACGGTCGCGGCCATGAAGATCATCGTTCATGACACGGCCTCCGCCATGCTCGACCTGCTGGAGCGCCCGGCGGCGGACCGCCCCGCCGCCCTTGCACAGCTGCTCGCCCCGCTCCAGGAGACGATGTCCGCCGTGGGCATCCCCGACCTCGTGCAGCTGCACCGGACCGGAAGCGGATTCCCGCTCGACCACGACGATCCCCGCCTGGCGGAGGCCGTCCACCGCATGCGGGACGCGGGCGTGTGGGCCCGCGTCGAGGACTGCCTCGGCGCGGCGCGAGAACGCCTCGGCGCCGCCGCACCCGGTGCCGCGACCGCCGCGGACGTGCACGTCGTCCTGGTGCTCGGCGACCCCGACGACGAGCACCTCACGGTCCGCAGCGCCGGCTACTTCGGCACGGGCGGCATCCCGGGCGCCATCCACCTCGCGATGTGGCCCACCGAGACCAGCCTGGCGAAGATCGGTCACGCCGCCGCGCACGAGCTCCACCACAACGTGCGGTACGCCAACGTGGTCTGGGACCCGGCGGCGGTGACCGTCGGCGAGCAGGTGGTCGCCGAGGGGCTGGCGGAGGCGTTCGTCCGTGAACTGGCGGGCGAGGAGGCCATGGGGCCGTGGGCGACGGCCCTCACGGGTGCCGAGCTGGACGAGGCGTACGAGAAGGTCACGGCGGGCCTGGGCGTGGCCGGGATGCACCGGCTGCCCCCGTACGTGTACGGCGACGCGACGGCCCGGCTCATGGGTGCCCAGCCCATCGGGCTGCCGGACTTCGCCGGGTATGCGGTCGGGCTGCGGATCGTGGACGCCCACCTGGCGGCCACGGGCCTGACAGCCGCCGAGAGCGTCGCGCTGCCGGCCCGCACCATCCTGGCCAACGCGGGGATACGGGCGACAGCCTGACGGATGTGCGCAGGGGAGCCAGCCGGAGTCCACCCCTGTTCGACCGCCTCGAGGGTGCCCGGGAGACGCCCCGTTCGCCCCGTACGTGCACGAGGTCCGCCCCCATCGGGCGGGGCTTGACCTCAAGTGAGGTTCAGGTTGGAGGCTTCTTCATGTGCCGCTGGCCGCACGGCAGCGGGCAGCGCAGCACTTCACACATTGGAGGAAGTCTCATGTCGAGCAGTGCCGTTCCGAACTCCGGCCCCACCGTGCCTGCCGCACCCTCGGTCCACCGTTCCGGCCTCAGCTGGTGGAAGGTGCTGGTCGCCGGCGCGTTCGGCGCGGCCGTGGTCAATCTGATCGTTCTTGCCGTCGCCAGGCTGGCCGGTGCCTCGCTCGTCGTCGTCGACGGCGGTGCAGAGCACGCGATCACGGTCGGTGGTGTCGTCGGCTCCTCCGTCGTGCCGCTGGTCGTCGGGACGGGCGCTGCCCTCTTGCTGGCCCTGTGGAAGCCGGTCTTCCTGCGGATCGCGCAGTACGTGGGCGGTGGGCTGGCGCTGTTGTCGGTCGCCGGCCCGCTGTCGTCCGGAGCCGACGGCGGCACCGTCGCGGCACTGTCCGTCATGCACATCACCCTCGGCGTGGCGGTCGTCACCACCCTGGAGCTCCACCGCCGCCGCCATTGAGCCTCAGCGCCGCCAGGTCTCGCGCGGGGTCGGCACGTGACTGACGGTGCGTTGGTCGAGCGGGCTCCATACCATTCCGTATGGTACGGTCCCGTCATGGCAAGCAAACGGGACTGGCTGGAGACCGGGTTCGCCGTGCTGCGGCAGGATGGCGCGCGGGCGCTGACCGTCGAGCGGCTGTGCAGCGAACTCGACCTGACCAAGGGTTCCTTCTACCACCACTTCAAGGGCATCGCGGGTTTCAAGACGGACCTGCTCGCGCACTTCGAGGCCGAGCACACGAGCCGCTTCATCGCCGAAGCCGAGAGGGCCGGTGGCTCTCCTCGGCAGCGGTTGCAGCAGCTGCTCGACCTCGTCCTCGACGACAAGAGCGGTAGTGACGAAGTCGAGATCGCCATCCGCTCCTGGGCCCTGCAGGATCCCGAGGCCCATGCCCTGCAGGAGCGGGTGGATCGGTCGCGCACCGACTATCTGCGTACCCTCTGGCATGAGCTCGGCGGCCCGGAGGCCGAGGTCGAGCCCATGGCCAGGTTGCTCTATCTGGTGCTCGTCGGCGCGCAGCAGGTCGTCCCGCCCATCCCGGCATCCGACCTGCGCGACGTCTACGGCCTGGCCCTGCGCCTGGCCCCGCCGGACCGGGAGCACTCCGGATGAGCCGCCTCGCTCCTTGGGTTCCCCGGCTGATCATCGCCACCGCGGCCCTTCACTTCGTGTGGGGCCTGGCCCAGCCCCACGCCTGGGGCGCGATCGCCCGCGACGGCCTCTTCCGCAGCGTCGTCGAGACGGGTGACGAGGACTACTTCCTGCGCGAGTTCAGCGTCTGGTGGATGGTCGCCGGCGTCGCGCTCCTCGCGCTGGGCACACTGGCACGGCACGTCGTCCGCACGACCGGCCGCCTGCCCGCGCAGATCGGGTGGTACCTCCTGGGCGTCGGCGTGGTCCTCTGCGTCCTCTACTTCCCCGTCACGGGCGGCTGGCCGGTCCTCGCCATCGGCGTACTCGGCCTCGTGGCCGCCCGCCGTACCGGAACCCCGCGGTCAGGGCAGATGTCCTACGGCACGGACAACAGCTCCGCAGCTCCGCGCGGTTGACCCCTCCAGGACCACGACGGAAAGGCAACGCAGTCCATGACGACGTCACCCACCGGCCGACCGCCGGTCCTGCCGCCGGCGCGCTGGGCGGTCCGGGCGGCCTGGGCCGCCCCGCTGGGCCTCCTCCCTTCCTCCGTCTGGCGCGTCACGGTCGCGTTCACCGACGGACACAACCCCACAGAGATCACATACATGGCGGTGCTGAGCTGCGTGACGGTGGCCCTCGCCTTCCTCACCGTCGGCCTGGTCCAGAGCTGGGGCGAGACGTTCCCCCGCTGGATCCCCGGCGCCGCCGGGCGCCCCGTTCCCGCCCGTGCCGTAACCCGGATCGCACGGGCCGGCGGTGTCCTGCTCGTCCTCATCACCCTGTACGGCGCGCTCAACAGCATCTTCGGATTCGTCGAGCAGGGGCCGCAGCTCATCCACCAGGACAGGGAGTACGAACAGCCCGCGGCGTGGGTGACCTACCTGTACCTGCCCGCCGCGGCCTGGGGCTTCCTCGTCCTCCTCGTCGCCGGGGACTACGCCCGGCGGACCACCGGCAGGGCGCCAGGCCCCGAGGCCGGGACCCCGAAGTAGAGCCTCCGGCCCGCCGTGGTGCAGGGGGCGGTCGCGGCACCGAACCGCGGTAAGCTCCCCAGCCCTCATACGGCCACTACTAGAGTGCGGCCATGGAGATCACCTACCGGCCCTACGTACCCTCCGACGCCGAAACCGCCGCCCTCGTCCGCTTCCTGACCGCCGGGACCTGGCCGTTCCACGCCACGCCGGTCCTCGACGAGGACGCGGTCCGGCGGTCGCTCGCCGCGGGTGCCTTCGACGGCGACGAGAGCCGGACCTTCTGGATCACCCTCCCCGGCCGGGCCGGGGACCCGGTCGGACTCGTCCGGCTGATGGACCTGGCGGACGCACCGGACAACGCCCCGCTGTTCGACCTGCGGGTCGCGCCGGCGTACCGGGGGAGGGGAATCGGGGGCGAGGCGCTGGCGTGGCTGACCCGCCACCTGTTCACCGAACTCCCGCGGATCGCCCGGATCGAGGGCACCACCCGCCAGGACAACGTCGCCATGCGCCGTACGTTCCGCAGTGGCGGTTACGTCAAGGAGGCCCACTACCGCGACGCGTGGCCCGGGGTCGACGGAGCCGTCCACGACGCCGTCAGCTACGCGGTCCTGCGCCGCGACTGGCTCGCCGGCACCGTGACCGCCCCCGACTGGGACGACGAACCCGGGACGGAAAACCACCCCAGCTAGGGCGAGAGGGGCTGAAGGGAACCAGAGGGGCGAATGTGACGTCCTGTCTGACGAGCGTACGCGCCGGACACCAGCCGTCGGCCACGACAGCCCGACACCAGCCGCCCGCCACGAGTGGGTCACTGCCGGTGCCGGCCGGCGGTCGCCGGCCCCGCGCGGCGCGTGCCGAGTGACGAGTGAGAAGCACGAGGAGAGGACGTCATCGTGGAGACCACGGGAAGCCGCCCGCCGCGCCGCACCGCGCTGGCCCTGGGGGCCGGAGCGGTGCTCGCCGCCGTGTCGATGGCGGGGGCCGCCCACGCCGCGACGCCCGGCCGCCAGGACCGTACCCGCGAGGACCGCGACCGGGAGACGGGCATCCGGCGCGCGCTGCGCGCCCTGGAGGCGGAACACGGCGCCCGCCTCGGCGTGTACGCCTACGACACCGGAACCGGACGGGCCGTGCGGTACCGGGCGGACGAGCGCTTCCCGATGTGCTCGGTGTTCAAGACGCTGGCGGTCGCGGCGGTCCTGCGCGACCTCGACCGGGACGGTGAGTTCCTGGCCCGCCGCATCCACTACACCCAGGACGACGTCGACCGGTCCGGGTACGCACCGAAGACCAAGGACCACGTGGCCACCGGCATGACCGTCGAGGAACTGTGCGGGGCGGCCATCAGCTACAGCGACAACACCGCCGCCAATCTGCTCCTGAGCGAACTGGGCGGCCCGCAGGCCGTCACCGCCTTCTGCCGTTCGACCGGCGACGACGTCACGCGCCTGGACCGCTGGGAGCCCGACCTCAACTCCGCAGAGCCCGGCCGCGAAACCGATACCACCACCCCGTCCGCCATCGGCCGGACGTACGCGCGCCTGGTCCTGGGCAACGCCCTCGACCGCGCGGACCGCACCCGCCTGACCGACTGGCTGCTCGCCAACACCACCAGCGTCGAGCGCTTCCGCAAGGGGCTGCCCACCGACTGGCGGATCGCCGACAAGACCGGCGGCGGCAAGTACGCCACCAACAACGACGTGGGGCTGGGCTGGCCGCCCGGCCGCTCCCCGGTCGTCCTGGCCGTCCTGACGACCAAGCCGGAGGCGGGCCCGGACGCGCCCGCCGACAACCCGCTCGTCGCGAAGGCCGCCGAACTGGTGGAGCATCACTTGCGTTGACCCGAAGGTTGGAACGGGCTGGCGGGGCGGCGGCCGAGCGGGCAGAGTCGGACGCGTGACGACGAATCGACCTGACCAGCCGCCCGCCCGCGTCGACTTCTACTTCGACCCCGCCTGCCCGTTCGCCTGGATCACCTCCCGGTGGATCCTGGAGGTGGAGCGGCTGCGCGAACTCGACCTGCGGTTCCGGGTCATGAGCCTCTACGTGCTCAACGAGAAGCGTGAGCTGCCCGACTGGTACCGCGACCTGGTGGACCGTTCGCTCGCCCTGACCCGGATCTGCACCGCCGTCGCGCAGCAGCACGGCGAGAAGGAGCTGCCCGCGCTCTACACGGCCCTGGGCACCCGTATCCACAACGGCGGGAACAAGGACTTCCTCGCCGTCGCCAAGGAGGCGCTCGCCGAGACCGGGCTGCCCGCCGAGCTGATCAAGGCGGCCGACAGCGACCGGTACGACGAGGACCTGCGGCGCAGCCACCACGAGGGCATGGACCCGGTCGGCGAGGACGTGGGCACGCCCACCCTCCACATCGACGGTGTCGCCTTCTTCGGCCCGGTCCTCAGCTCCATCCCGCGCGGCGAGGAGGCGGCCCGGATGTTCGACGCGGCCCGCACGCTGGCCGCCTACCCCGACTTCTACGAGCTCAAGCGGACCCGTACGGGCGGCCTGAACTTCGACTGACGGGGGACGGCCCCCGCACTCCTCTCCCTCTCCTGCCGCACGCCCTTACGCCCTTACGCCCTCACGCCCGGAGTTCGGGCGGGAAGCCCGTCCAGCGCAGCTCGGCCGGCAGGTGCGCCATGTCGTTGGAGACGAGCACCGACGAGGGCCGCCCGGGCGCGTAGCGGATCACCGTCAGGGCGGCATTGCCCTGGTTGAGCCCCAGCCAGCGCCACTCCGGCGCGTCGAGGGCGGCCCGTACGAGCCAGCCGACGAGGAAGGCGTGGGTGACGACCAGCTCGTGGCGCGGCTCGTCACCGGGGACGGGACCGGTGAAACGCGCCAGCGCCGCCCGCGCGAGCGCGGGCCCCCGCTCACGGTCCGCCGCCGGGAACTGGGCCACCCGGTCCAGCAGCGCGTCCGCCGCCTCGGCGGGCAGCTCCGCACGCCCGGGTACGTAGGGCACGTAGTCGCCGGCCAGCTCCGACTCCCGCAGCGGGACCCCGTCGAGCCGGCCCGCGACCAGGGCGGCGGTCTGCGCGGCCCGGGGGAGCGGGCCGTGCCAGATCCGGGTGAGCGGTACGCCGCGCAGCCGCTCGCCCAGCAGCTTCGCCTGCCGGCGGCCGTCGGCGGTCAGCTCGCTCTCGTCGGCCGTGGCCTGGCCGTGCCGGGCCAGGTAGAGGTAGCGGGCGGCCTGTGTGGTCATACGGGAACCCTCCGTGACGGCGGTGATGCGGTGAGGCGGTGATGGGGTGGTGCTGCGGTGCGGTGATGCAGTGGTGTCGTGATGCCGTGGTGTCGGAATGTCGATGATCACGAACACCTCGGGTGACGCCCCGGCCCGCCCGACCGGTTCCCGGGCCCGGCCACCCGCATCCCCGGCCGGTCCTCCCGCCGCCACGCCGCGAGGCCCCGCCCAAAGCTCTCCGATAATGTGTTTTCGATAGGAAATGTGCCCATTCGGTTGAGGTCGTTGCCTTGGACACACATCAGTGGGCGAAAGGGACCACCGAGCAGCCCCGGCGGGCCGTCGGGTACGCGGGCGTGCTCAGTGAGCTGCTCCCCATCGCCCTCTGGCGCGAGGACGCCGAGGGGCGCGTGGTGGAGTGGTCCCTCGCCGCCCAGGACCTGCTCGGACACCTGCCCGACGAGGTCCTCGGCCGGCCCGCCGCGCAGATGCTCGTTCCCGACGGCAACCGGGACCTCGCCGACGACCTGACCCGCCGCGTCCACGCGGGCGAGACCGTCGTCGGCACCCTGTCCGCCCGGCACCGCGACGGTCACCCGGTCACCATGGAGATGTGGATCGTGCCCGCCACCGACCCGCAGGGCCGCCCCGGCGCCCTCCTGGTGGCCGTGGAGACCTCCGAGGTCCTGCGCATGCGCGACGCCCTCGCGGCCCTGGAGAGCCTGTTCACCCAGTCGCCCATCGGCCTCGCCACCCTCGGCCCCGACCTGCGGTTCCTGCGCGTCAACGCGGCCCTGGCCAAGATGAACGGCGTCAGTGCCGCCGACCACGTGGGCAGGCGCCTCACCGAGGTGGTGCCCGGCGTCAACGCCACGGTGCTGGAGACGATGATGCGCCAGGTCCTCGACCTCGGTACGCCCGTCATCGACGCCCGCCGCACCGGCCGGACCCCGGCCGACCCCGACCACGAACACACCTGGTCCTGCTCCTACGCACCGCTGCGCGACGCTTCCGGCCGGGCCCTCGGCCTGATCGCCTCCATCATCGACATCACCGAGAGCGAGCACGCGCTCATCGAGGCCCAGGCCGCCCGCCAGCGCCTGACGCTGCTCGCCGACACCGGCGCCCGCATCGGCACGACCCTGGACCTGCGCCAGACCGCCCACGAGATGGTCGAGATCCTCGTCCCACGCCTGGCCGACTCCGCCGACGTACAGCTGCTGGAGGACGTCCTCGACCCCGACGACCCGGGCGCGAGCCGGCAGGGCCTGGTGCGGCGGATGGCCGCCACCTTCCCCGATCCGACCGCCCCGACCGCGAAGCTGGTGCCCGGCATGACCCTCCAAGTCCCGCTCGGTTCCGTGTACGAGCGCGTCATCGCCGACGGACGGCCCATGAACCTGACCCACGCCGACGTCCCCCACCTGATCACCGACCCGCGCGCCGACGCCCTGCGGTCCTACCTCGTCGCCCACGTCGGCTCCGCGCGCCTGGTCCCGCTCGTCGCCCGCGGCACCGTACTCGGCGCGGTCGTCGTGACCCGGATGAAGAACCGAGAGCCCTTCGACGAGCAGGACTGCGTCCTGATCGACGAGCTCGTCAGCCGCGCCGCCCTGAACATCGACAACGCCCGCATGTACACCAGCCAGCGCGAGGCGGCCCTCACCCTCCAGCGCAGCCTCACCAACAGCGCCCTGCCCGCCGTCCGTGACCTCGAACTCACCGGCCGCTACCTTCCGGCCAGCGACCACGACGTCGGCGGGGACTGGTTCGACGTCATCGCCCTCCCCGACGGCCGGACCGGGCTGGTCATCGGCGACGTCATGGGACACGGCATCCACGCCGCCGCCGTCATGGGCCAGCTGCGCACCGCCGTCCGCACCCTCGCCCGGCACGACGTCCCGCCCGTGGAGATGCTCCGCTCCCTGGACGACGTGGTCGCCGAGATCGGCGACGACGAGATGGCCACCTGCGTCTACGCCGTCCACGACCCGGCGGCCGGCGGCTGCGTCGTGGCCCGCGCGGGCCACCCCCCGCCCGCCGTGGTCGCCCCCGACGGCACCGTCACCTTCCTCGACGGCCCCGCCGGCACCCCGCTGGGCACGGGCGGCCGGGACTTCCGCGCCGAAACGGTCCCGCTGCCCCCGGGCAGCCTGCTGGCGCTCTACACCGACGGCCTCATCGAGTCCCGCGACCGGGATCTCGACCAGGGCATGAGCGAGCTCGCCCTGGCCCTGCGCGCCCTCGCCCGCCCCCTGGACCGCATCTGCGACGACGTCCTGGAACACCTCCTGCCCGACCCCGCCCAGGACGACGTGGCCGTCCTGCTGGCCCGCCCCCGGGACCTGGGAAGCACCTGAGGGAACGGTTCACCGGGCGGCCGCCGGGCCTCACCGGGCGGCCCGCGGGTCCCCACCCACCGCCGGGCGTCTCACCAGGCGAGGTCCTCGAGCCCGTCCAGGCTCGGGACCAGCGGCGCCATGCCCGGGCCCTCGCCGGTCAGGGCCAGCTCCGCCCAGATCACCTTGCCGCGCTCGGTGTAGCGGGTGCCCCAGCGCTCCGCGAACTGGGCCACCAGGAACAGGCCGCGGCCGCCCTCGTCCGTCGTGGCGGCGTACCGAAGGTGCGGGGAGGTGCTGCTGCTGTCGGAGACCTCGCAGATCAGCGTGCGGTCCCGGACCAGACGGACCCGGATGGGCTCGCCGCCGTAGCGGATGGCGTTGGTGATCAGCTCGCTCAGGATCAGCTCGGTGGTGAAGGCGATCGCGTCCAGATCCCAGGCCGTGAGCTGGTCGGCGGCCGCGTTGCGCACCCGGGAGACCTCCGCCGGGTCCGTCGTGACCCCCCACTCCGCGACGGCGGAGGCGTCCAGCCGCCGGGTCCCGGCCACCAGCACGGCGATGTCGTCGGTCGGCGCCGGCGAGAGCAGCTCGCGCAGCAGGTCCGCGCAGGTCTGCTCCGGACTGCGCCCCGGCCGGGCCAGCGCCTGCCGCAGCAGCGCCAGACCGGCATCCATGTCCCGCGCCCGGTCCGCCAGCAGTCCGTCGGTGAACAGCACCAGCCGGCTCGCCTCCGGCACCGGCACCTCCACCGCCTCGTACGGCATCCCGCCCAGCCCCAGGCCCAGCGGCAGACCGGCCGGCACCTCCGGGAACTCCACCTCCCCGTCCGGGTGCACCAGCGCCGGGCCGGGATGCCCGGCGCGGGCCATGGTGCACAGCCCCGACGTCGGGTCGTAGACCGCGTACAGGCAGGTGGCGCCGGTGATGCCCTCGCCGCCCCCTTCCCCGTCGCCGCGCTCCCCGCTGCTGCGGTCCTCGTTCTGGTCGATCCGGTCCACCAGCTCGTCCAGGTGCCCCAGCAGCTCGTCGGGCGGCAGGTCCAGCGTGGAGAAGTTGTGCACCGCCGTACGCAGCCGCCCCATCGTGGCCGCGGCGTGCAGGCCGTGCCCGACGACGTCGCCGACCACCAGCGCCACCCGGGCACCGGGCAGCTGGATCACGTCGAACCAGTCCCCGCCCACCCCGGCCTTCGCCGGCAGATAGCGGAACGCGACCTCCACCGCCGTCTGCTCGGGCAGCACCCGGGGCAGCAGCCGGCGCTGCAGCGTCACGGCCATGTCGTGCTCGCGCGTGTACCGGCGGGCGTTGTCGATCGAGACGGCCGCGCGCGCCGCGAGCTCCTCCGCGAAGGAGAGGTCCTCCTCGCCGAACGAATCCGTGGTGCCCGCACGCCAGAAGTTCGCCATGCCCAGCACCACGCCGCGGGCCTGCAGCGGCACGGCGATCAGCGAGTGGATGCCGTACGCCAGGGTCTTCGCGGCCCCCGGGGGGTCCTGCTCCCGCCACCCCGGAGCCGTGGTCAGGTCGCGCTCCAGCACCGCGTGCCCCGACGACAGCGCGGCGGCCATCGGCGTGGCCTCGACGTGGAAGCTGATCAGATCGCCCGGCGGCTGGAGCGGCGGGTCGTCGCGTACGCCGGACAGCGCGATCCGGCGCATCTGGGTCTGCACACCCGTCGGCTCCTCGCCCCGCACCACCGGATCCAGCAGCTCCACCGTGACGAAGTCGGCGAAGCGCGGGACGACGACCTCCGAGAGCTCCTCGGCGGTCCGCCGGACGTCCAGCGTGGTCCCGATGCGCACCCCGGCGTCGTACAGCAGCTCGAGCCGCCGGCGGGCCACCTCGGAGCGGCCCGAGAGCGCGGCCAGCTCGGTGGAGTCCCGCAGGGTGATGACGGTGGCGGGCCGGTGCCGGCCGTCCGGCTGGGTGGGGCGCACGTTCAGGGCCAGCAGCCGGTCACCCGCCAGGTGCACCTCGTCCGTCGCGGGCCGCCCGGAGACCAGCAGCTCGGTGGTGCGCGGATCGAGACCCAGCCCGGTCACCGGACGGCCCTCGACATCGGCCGGCAGGTCCAGCAGCCGCCGGGCCTCGTCGTTGGCCAGCACCAGCCGCTGGTCCGGCCCGATGATCAGCACGCCCTCGCGCACGGCGTGCAGCACCGCCTCGTGGTGCTCCTTCATCCGGGTCATCTCGACCGGGCCCAGACCGTGGGTCTGGCGCCGCAGCCGCCGGCTGACCAGCGCGGCGCCGCCCGTGGCCAGGACCAGCGCGCCCGCGGCGGCGCCCAGCAGGAGCGGCAGCTGGTTCTCCACGACCTCGGAGACGTTGCCGATCTCGATCCCGGTACCGACCAGTCCGACGACGGCGCCGCTCGCGTCCCGCACGGGCACGACGGCCCGGACCGCGTCGCCCGGCTCGCCCCGGAACAGCTCGGTGAAGGACTCGCCGGCGGCCGCCCGCGCGATGTCACCGGTGGCACGCCGGCCGATCAGCTCCGGCCGGGAGTCGGTGTAGCGGATGCCGTCGGTGGTCATCACCGCGACGAAGTCCACGCCCGCGGCACGCCGGGCGGCCTCGGCGCGCGCCTGCAGCAGGGCCGTCGGATCGGGAGCCGCCAGTGCCTGCGCCAGGCCGGGGGCCTGCGCGAAGGCCTCGGCGGTGGCCAGCGAGCGCTGCCGCGCGGCGAGCTCGCTGTCGTTGCGCGCCTGGAGGACGAGCGCCAGCGAACCCACGGCGACGAGCAGCACCACGATCAGCGCCTGGAGCAGGAACACCTGTCCGGCCAGGCTGCGCGTGTCCGGCCGGGGGCTCACGGCCGGCTCCGCGCGATCAGGAGCGCCACGTCGTCGAAGTCGTCGGCACGGCGCAGGGCGTCGAGCAGCACGTCGCAGGTCTCCTCCAGCGGCCGGTGGACGTCGTCCAGCAGGCCGAGCAGTGCGTCCAGGCGTTCGTCGATCGGGTCGTGACGCGTCTCCACGAGCCCGTCGGTGTAGAGGACCAGCTGGTCACCGGCGCCGAAGGGCACGGTGATCGTCTCGAAGGACACGCCCCCGACCCCGAGCGGCACACCGGTGGGCAGGTCGACGAGTCCGGCGGGGCCGCCGGAGACGCGGAGCAGGGCGGGGGGCATATGGCCGGCGTTGGCGATCCGGACCTGTCCGGCCCCCGGGTCGTGCACGGCGTACAGACAGGTGGCGATGTAGTGCTCCAGCCCCGCCGTGATCTTGTCGAGGTGCTGGAGGACCTGCTCCGGATCGAGGTCGAGGTCGGCGAACGCGCAGGTGGCGGTGCGCAGGCGGCCCATCGTGGCGGCGGCGTCGATCCCGCTGCCCATCACGTCACCGACGACCAGCGCGGTCTTCTCGCCGGCCAGCGGGATCACGTCGTACCAGTCGCCGCCGACCTCGCTGGAGGCGTGGGCGGGCTGGTAGCGGGAGGCGATCTCCAGGCCGGCCGGGTGCGGCGGGTGCCCCGGCAGCAGGCTCCGCTGGAGCGTGACCGCCGAATTGCGCACGCTCTGGTACCAGCGGGCGTTGTCGATGCTCACCGCCGCGCGGGCGGCCAGTTCGACGGCGAGGATCACGTCGTCCTCGTCGAAGGGTTCCGGATTGCGGGCGCGCTTGAGGTCCAGGGCGCCCAGCACCTCGCCGCGGGCGATCAGCGGCACCGCGAGGTACGAGTGCAGGCCGGCGCGCGCCAGCAAGGCCGCGGCGGCGGGACTGCGGGCGATCGAGGCCAGGTCGGCCTCCCGCACCTGGCCGACCAGGACCGGGCGGCCGGTGTGCACGCACCGCGTGACCAGCCGGTCGGCGCCGTACATGCAGACCTCGCCGGCCGGGTCGGCCGCCTCCAGAGCCTCGGTCGGGTAGGCGGCCTTGACCGCGAGCGCCCGGAACAGCTCCGGCCCGCTGTCCGGGGCGCCGGGGCGGCGGCAGGAGAGGACGGAGTCGAGGACGTCCACTGCCGCGACGTCGGCGAGCGCGGGCACCGTGACCTCGGCCAGCTCGTGGGCGGTCCGGTCCACCTCCAGGGTGGTGCCGACGCGCGCGGAGGCGTCGGCGACCAGCGCCAGCCGGCGCCGCGCCCGGTCGGCCTCGGTGGCCGCGCGGTGGCGCTCGGTGACGTCGATGACGGAGATGGCGACCCCGAGCACGCGCCCCCGGGGCCCTTCCAGGCGGTAGCAGGAAACGGACCAGGCCTGCTCGGTGACGGGGGTGGTGCCGGATCCGGCGGTGCCCGCGGCCCCGGAGCCGACGTCCGGGGCCCCGGAGGGTCCGGGGGACTCGGGGGACCCGGGGGAGGGGCCCGGGGCGCGGCCGACCACGTACCGGTCGACCAGCGGTTCACCGGTGGCCAGGACCCGCCGCAGTGCCGCCTCCACCCGGTCCACGTCGTGGAAGGGCAGCGTGTCGCGCACGTGCCGCCCGATGTGCTCCCGCGCCGGAATGCGGTCGACCCGTTCCAGGGCCGGGTTGACCAGGACGTACCGCAGGTCGGTGTCCATCAGGGCCAGCCCGATGGGGGACTGCGAGACCAGCCGCTCGGACAGCGCCAGGTCGGTCTCCACCCGTTCGACGGTGGTGTGGTCGGCGGCGATCCCGAGGGCGAACACGTCCCCGAGACCGTCGGTCAGCCGCATGTTGCGGAACTCCACCAGGCGGGTGCTGCCGTCCTTGTGGCGGATCGGGAAGGCCCCGGCCCAGCTCTCGCCGCTCTGCAGCACCTCGGCGAAGAGCTGGATCACCATCTCCAGGTGGTCCTCGTCCACCAGGACGTGCCCGGCGTACCGGCCGAGCGCCTCCGCCGCCGTGTAGCCGAACAGCTGCTCGGCCTGCGGGCTCCAGAACAGGATCCGCCCCTCGGCGTCGAGGATCACGGCTGCGACGCCGAGCACGTCCAGCAGGCCTCGTGCCTCCTCCGGCCGCCCGGGTTCCGCCGCGGGCCATCCCGTCCGGCTCGCCCCGCATCCCTCGGCACGGAAGGATTCGGCTGTCACACGCCACTCCCTCCGTTCACCGGCACATCGCACGACCGCTCGCCGCAGGCGGGTGGTACTTCCATGCTGCCCCCGGGGTGCGCGTAGGGCATCGCGGCCGGTGCGGCCCGCGGGGCGGCGGGCCGGGCGAGCACCCCGGGCGGCACCCTCCGCCCCGCGGCCCACCGGCCCACCGGTTCGGCCGATCTGCTGCCGGCGCGGTGCCGCGCCACCTACCGTGGACGGCATGAGCGCCGACGACCTCAGCCCCGACAGCGTGTGGCCGCTGCCGCCGGCCTGGATGTTCGCGTGTGCCGAGTGCCATCGGCTGTACGAGCGGATGAAGGACATCCAGGCGGTGACGGCCGAGCTGTGGCTGACGGGGGAGCGCGGAGTGGACTGGGACCCGTTCGACATGGGTCCCGGCTCACAGATCCGGCTGGCCCGGCACCTCGCCGACGTCCACACGGACCTGCTGCCCGGCTGGACGCCCGGCTGCGAGCACTGCGCCCACCGGCGGACCCTGCTGGCCCGGGACCCCGGGTCGGCCGGTGCCCGTCTGGTGTCCGCCCAGCACCGCGCGGGGCACTTGTTCCTGCCGCCCCGGACACTGGGGCTGGTCTGACACACCGGTCCGACGGGTACGGGCGGGCACGCACCGGCGATACCGGTCACGCGCCCGCACCGCCCGCACCGCCCGTACCGTCAATGATCAGATATGTCCTGATCGTCTCTTAATCTGAGCCTCGGTGTTCGCCACGCGCACGATCGAAGGTGCCGAGATGAAGCCCAGCCGGGAGAGACGGACCAGCGGGACGAGACGAACCAGCAGGACGAGCAGGACGAGCAGGACGAGCAGGGCCGGCGGGACGAGCGGGACCGGCAGGGCCACCTCGCTGTCCGCGGGGGTGCTGCTGTGCGCCGCCCTGGTGGTCATGGGCCCCCTGGCCGCCGCACCCGCCCGGGCCGTGCCCCCCGGTTCCGCCGCACACCACGACGCGGAGGGCGAGGTGGCCCCCGACGCCGGCGAGGCCCGGGCCCTCGGCGCCGGGCACGCCCGTGAACACGCCCTCCAGCGGCGGGCGGTGGCCGAGGCCGACGAGTACCCGCAGTCGAGGCGCACCGCCGGCCTGGCCGCGCTGGCCGCCTCCCAGCGGGAGGCGAACGCCGGCCTCGCCGCCGCCGCGTACGGCCGGTTCACGGACTACTTTCCCGCCCCCGACTTCGGCGTCCACGTCGCCCAGCTGCCCACCGGCAAGGTGCTGCTCTTCTCGTTCGAGCGCGTGGAGACCAATCCCTTCAAGGAGACCGGCCCCACCGACATCGTGGGCCGCACCAACGCCGGACGCGCGTTCCTGTGGGACCCGGCCCGCGGCACCGGACCGGATTCCTTCACGAACGTCGCGCCGCCGCGCATCGTCATCCCCGACGGCACCGGCATCCCCCGCCCCGCGCCCTTCTTCTGCTCCGGCCACGCCTACCTGCCCAACGGCATGCTGGCGGTCTTCGGCGGCAACCGCGGCGGCAAGGGCGGCAGCGGCGCCAAGCTGTCCTTCGTCTTCGACCCGTGGACCGAGACCTGGTACCAGAACCGCGACATGTCCGTGGGCCGCTGGTACCCCTCCGTCGTCACGGGGGCGGACGGCCGCCAGCTCATCATGTCGGGCCAGTCCGAGCTCGGCACCGGGACCCCCACCCCCGTCGTGGAGCGGTTCCCGGCCCTGGTCCATCCGGTGCCGCGGGGCAAGGGCGACATCCCCCGCAACCTCGGCACGGACCGCTTCTGGTCGAGCGCGCCGTTCCGCAACGACTATCCGCACCTGTTCTCCCTGCGCGACGGCAAGATCTACGGTCTGGGCCGCGACGCCGACCAGCAGTGGGTCTTCAGCCCGTTCACCGAGCTCCGCTCCACCCTGCCCCGGCGTCCCGGCGACTACCGCAACTACGGTTCCGCGGTGCCGCTCCCGGCGGGCCTGCGCGGCCCCGACTCCGTGCTGGTCCTCGGCGGCGACCCGCGCGATCCGAACACCTACCGGCTCTCGGGCCGCCGCTGGACCACCGAGCAGCCCCGTGCCTTCGGCCGCACCCAGGACGACACCCTGCTGCTGCCCGACGCCACCCTCCTCACCGTCAACGGAGCCCTGGACACCCGTGACTACGGCAGCGGCCCCTTCAACCCCGCCGCCGATCTCAAGTACCGCCGGACCGAGGCCCGCGACGCCCGCGGCTGCTGGCGGCTGGGCCCGGCCCAGCGGCTGCCGCGCGGCTACCACTCCAACGCCCTGGTGCTCCCCGACGGCCGCGTCATGATCACCGGCGACGAGCTCCAGCAGATCGCCAACGACCCCGACATCACCGACGACATGGACGGCAGCATCGAGATCTACGAGCCGCCCTACCTCCACCAGGGCCCCCGCCCCGTCCTCGACACCGTCCCCGGGACCGCCCTCGGCCACGGCGCGCGCTTCACGGTGACCACCTCCACCCCCGCCGCCGTCCGGCGGGCCGTACTCCTGGCGCCCACCACCGTCACGCACTCGGTGAACACCAGCCAGCGGCACCTGGACCTGCGCATCGACCGCCGTACGGGCGAGGCGCTGGACCTGATCGCGCCCGCGTCGGCCGCCGACGCCCCGCCCGGGTACTACATGCTCTTCCTCCTCGACGCCAAGGGCGTGCCCAGCACGGCGAAATGGGTCAAGCTGGGGCGCCCGTGAGGGGGCGGTCCGCGACGGCTGCGCGGGCCAGGCCGAGGGCGTGGTCCAGGGCGTCGGCCGCCGCGCACGGCACGTCCGGCCGTACCCCGGTGCCCTCCCAGTTCGTGCCCGAGACGGGGTTGACGGCCCGGCCCACCGGAATCGTGGCCTCCAGGTGCGGGTGCAGGGTCCAGCCCTCCCGGGGGTGCGCGCCGCCGCCCGTCACCTCGCCGACCACGACGGCCCGGCCCAGCTGCTGAAGGTCGTACGCCAGCTCCTCGGCCGCGGAGAAGGTGCGCCCGCTCGTCAGCACGTACACGGGCTTGCGGCCGCCGAAGCGCGGGCCGGGCACGTACGGCGGCGACCAGGACTGCTCCTGGCGGTCGCCCTTGCGCCAGTGCATCGTGTTGAGGTGGGTCCGCTCGTCCAGCAGGTGGCCGCAGACGAAGGCGACCGTGTCGGGCGAGCCGCCGAGGTTGCGGCGCAGGTCGAGGACGAGTGCCCGGGCGCGGGAGGCCAGCGACAGCGCGGCGCCCACCGGTTCGGCGGCCCACTCCAACGGGAAGAGATACGGGGCCAGTTCCAGCACCGCCACCCCGTCCTCCAGCAGCTCCAGCCGCGGTACGCCGCCCAGCGACGCGTCGTACTCGCGGCGCATCTGCGCGGCCACCGCCTCCCCTTGGCCGGTCGGCACCTCGTCGGGGTGGTACTTCAGCCGCAGGTGCCGGTCGCCGCACCCGGCCTGGAGGTCGGCGGTCACCAACCGGCCGAGCTCCTCGGCGGCCGGTACGTCGTACGCGCCCTCGGCGAGCCGGCGGCGGAGCAGGTCGGCGAGGTCGAGGCCGACGTCGGGGAACACGTAGTGGTCGGCCACCAGGCGGGCCAACTCGTCGATGACGCGGGCGGGTTGCAGATCAGTCGGGTTCGGCATGGCGAGGAGTAGATCATCGGTCTTGCGAAAGCGTCAAGAGCGTTAGACACTTTCCCCATGGCAGACGCGGCAGACACAGCAGGCGCAGCAGACGCAGTGGGCGCAGCAGATCCGGCCGGCACGGCTCCGCCCCCGGACCCGGCCCCCGAACCGACCGAGGACGTGCTGCACATCGCCACGCCCGAGCAGTTCGCCGCCCTCGCCCACCCGCTGCGCCAGCGACTGCTCTTCGCCCTCGGCCAGCGCCCGGCGACGGTCAGCCAGCTGGCCGTCCAGCTCGACGCGAAGAAGGGCAACCTCGCCCACCACCTCAAGGTGCTGCGCGAGGCCGGGTTGATCCGCATCGCCGCGACCCGCCAGGTCCGCGGCGGTACCGAGCAGTACTATCAGCGCACGGCCCGCAGCATGCTCGTCGCCGAACCCCAGGCGGCCGGCACCGCCGCCATGCTCGGCGCGTTCGCGCAGGAACTCGACCGCTCGACGGGCGATCACACCCTGCGCCTGCGTCACCTGCGGCTGAGCCCCGACCGGGCGCGCGCACTCGGCGAAACCCTGACCCGGCTGGTCGACGAGGCGGAACAGGAAGCTGAAGAGGAACCCGTGCACGGCGTCCTCGTGGCGATGTACGAGCAGGCGTCGCCCTCCGTGTGAGGCGGCGCGTCGGGAAACCCGGGAAGTAATCGGATTCACCGATTCCGAACACGGCATACGGTGCCCGCCGCCCCCACCGGGGTGGCGGGCACCGTCGTATCCGCGTGACGGCGATCCACCCGGACCCCCGGTCCCCTTCCCATTCTCCACGGTTTCACGTCGTCGATTTCAGGCTGGAATTCCGCCGGTCTTCCCGACGAATAGCGACCGCCTCCGGCTGGAATTCCGCTCGAATTCCCATGTCGTTCCGGCCCCTGGTGGTGTTGGGGTCGTCATCGACTCAAAGCCATTTCGTGAGCGACCGCAGAATCGCTCAATAATCCCTCTACGCTTTCTTCAGCGGCCGGTCCTCCGAGGCGGGTCGCCGGCACCACTCCATTTCCCGAATGAATCTCAGGAGGTATTTATGGGTGACACCATCGACACGATGACTTTCGACGAGAACGACCTGGACCTCGGCGCTCTGACCGTCACCTCCATGCGCGACACCGTCGCACTTCCGGAGACCGGCGCGTCCAACAGTGGCAGCTCCTGCTCCTGCGGGTCCTCGTCCTGCGCGCACCCGCACCCGTACCCGGTGTAACGGGAGCCGTCGCGCCGTCATCACCACCCGCGCACCACCCCTCCCGTCCCGCGGCGCCCGCGGCGGCGGACCGCCCCGGGCCGGGAGGGCCGCGTCGACCGCAGTCGAGGAGACCTCCGCCATGCCGCACTCCGCAGCGCCGCGCGCTGCCGCCCCCGGGGACCAGGGCCCCGCGCCCGCCCGCTACCGCGTGTGCGGCGCGCCGTTCGCCCTCGCCCGCGCGACCGTCCTGCGCCACCCCGCGCAGAGCCCGTCCGCCGTGGACTTCCGCGCGGCCCTGGACGGGCTGACCTCGCTGTGGGCCGCGGAGTCGGAGCTGGTGCCCGGTCTCTGCGACGCCCTGTACGACAGCCGGGACGGCCACGACCGTGCCTTCCACCAGGGGGTCGTACTGCCCCTGCGGCGCGCTCTGCACAACGGACGCCCGCCGCAGCCCGCCCTGCTCGAACGCCTGGGCGACCTGCCGCTCCGGGTGCCGGCGCTCGCCGCCTGGCTCACCCTGCACGAGCAGCGGGCCGCCCTGTACGCCGCGCTGGAACGGGCCGCCGAACCCGCCCTGACCGCCGAACGCACGGCGCTGTCCGCACTGTGCCGGGAACCGGCGCTCGCCCGGGCCGTGGCGCTGATCAGCCCCGACCTGCTGCGGGCCGTGACCCGCGCCGGCGCGGGAGCCGCCGACCGCAGGGCCCGCAAGGAGGAACCCGGCGTCCTGCGCTACGCCCTGCGGGCGAGCACCAAGACCAGCCCGCTGTCCTGGTTCACGGCGGTGGCCTGGGCCCACACCCCCGCACCCACGGCCCCTTCCCCGGCCGATCCGGCCGATGTCGTCGCGCGCGGGGCAGCCGCGGCCGACCTGGCCACGGCCGCCTGGGGGGACGGCGGGCCCGGCGGGATGCCGTTCACGTCCGTCGTGCGGGCCAACCGGGCCCTGGTCACCGCGCTCGTGGCGGCCCTCGTGGCGGATCCCGCCCGCCGTGCCGCCCTGCTCCTGCGGATGACCAGCACCGCCCGGATCCGCGACGGCCGCGCGGCCCACACCGGCGGGCGCCTGGTGTTCACCGGGGGGCGGCATCTGACGACCACCGAGGAGGAGATCGAGCTGGCGGCCTCCGCCCCGCTGCGCCTGATCGCCGCGGCGACCGACACCCCCTCGTCCCTGGGGGAGCTGACCGGCCGTCTGAACGCAGCGCTCGGCCGCCCGACGGCGCCGGCGGCGGGGCCGGAGACGGAGGGCGGGGGAGCGGCCGCCGCCTTCCTCCTTCGTCTCCTCGACGCCGGACTGCTGGTTCCCACCGACCCGGTGGACCCCCAGCACGCCGACCCGCTCACCGCGCTCGCCGCCTGGCTGCGGACCACGTCGCCCACGACTGACGAGTCCGCCGACGCTGCCGCACCCGCCTCCGCGTCCGCCGGCGGTGCCGCACCCGCTTCCGCCCCGGCCCCCGATACCGGTGTCGACGCCGAGCTGGCCGACCGTGTCGAGGAGATCGCCCGCGACACCGCCGCCTTCGCCTCCTTACCCGCTCCCGAACGCCCGGCCGCCCTCACCGCGCTCGCCGCACGCTGGGACACCCTGCTGACCGCGGCCGGGCAGCCCGTCCCCACCGCGACCGCCCGCCCGGACGTCCTCACCGAGGACGTGGTCGCCACCGCCCCCCTCGACCTCGACGGACTCCTCGGCCCGGCCGACCACGCCGCGCTCGCCGAAGTCACCGCGCTGGCCGAGGTGTTCGACCTCGGTCACGTCATGCGGCGCGTCACGCGCGACCGGTTCGTCGCCCGCTACGGCGCCGGCGGCACCTGTCCGAACCCCTGGGAGTTCGGCGCCGAGATCGCCGACGCCTGGGAGGAGGCCGCCCGGCTCACCGCCGGGGAACCCGCCGCCCCCGGCACCGGGCCCGCCGGCCTCACCGAACTCGCCGCGCTGCGCCGTACCGTGACCGACGCCGTACGCGAGAGCGCCACCGGTGCCCCCGGCGCGTACGACGTCACGCTCCCCGCCGGGCTCGTCCGCGACCTCGGGGACCGGCTGCCCCGCTGGGCCCGGCGACGCCCGGCCAGCTACGCGTACTTCGTCCAGCGCGACACCGCCGACGGCCTGCTCTGCGTGAACCACGTCTACGGCGGCTGGGGCCGCTTCACCAGCCGCTTCCTCGACGCGATGGACCCCGGCGCCACCGCCGAGGTCGCCGCCCGGATCCGGACCGGCCTCGGGGAGCGCGCCCGCGCCGCCGCCGTACGTCCCGTCGGCGGTTTCAACGCCAACCTCCACCCGCTGCTCGTCCCCGACGAGATCGGCCCCGACCGGCGCTGGACCTCCCTCGCCGAGTCCGACGTCGACCTCGTCCACGACCCGGCCGGCGACGACGTCCGGCTCCGGCTGCGCACCACCGGCGAACTGCTCGACGTCCTGTACCTCGGCTTCCTCGCGCCCGTCATGCTGCCCCACCGGCTGGCCCCGTACCTCAGCGACCACCCGTGCGGTGTCGTCGACCTCAGTGCCCTCGTCCCCGCGCGGACCCTGACCGCCCCCGGCGGCCACGTCGTCCGCACCGCGCGGCTGCGCCACCGCCACCTCGTCCTGCGGCGGCGCCGCTGGTACCTGAACGCAGGGGTGCTGGCGCGGCTGCGGGCCGAACTCGCCGCCGACGCCGCCGCCCTGCCGGCCGCTGCCGTCGCCCGCTGGCGCGCCCTGCTGGACCTGCCCGACCAGCTCTTCCTGTGCCCCGCGCCCGTCATCGCCCCCTCGGGCAAGGCAGCCGACACCTTCCTGGCCGGGCTGCGCCGGCCCAAACCGCAGTTCCTGGACCTGGGCAACGCCCTGCACCTGCGCTGCCTCGGCAAATGGCTCGCCCGGCACACCGACGGTGCCGTCCTGGAGGAGGCCCTGCCCGCCCCCGGCGGCCGTGACCGCCCGGCCCGGGCCGTCGAACTCGTCGTCGAGACCTACCGCGAGGGGAGCCCCGCATGACCCGCCCCACCCCGTCCCCCCGGCCCACGCCCGGGCCCACCCCCGCGGACGGGCTCGCCCGCATGGACGCCCGCGCCCGCATGGACGCCCGCGCCCGTGACGTCGTCGCCTACTACCACCAGGACCGCAAGGGCCCGTTGCTGCGCGGCGCGATCCTGCCGCTCGCCGACCGGTACGAGGCCGAGGGCCTCACCGCCCACGTCGAACGCCACTGGCTCTACGGCCCGCACCTGCGGCTGCGCCTCCAGGGGCCGCCCGAGCGCGCCACCGACGTGGCGCGGGCCGCCGAGGACGCCGCACGCACCGTACGCGCCTGGATCGCCGACCACCCCTCCCAGGGCGGCCCCGGCACCGACGAGCTCCTCGCCGAGTCGGCCCGGGCCGGCCGCGCCGAGCTCATCGCCCCGCCCTACGGGCCGATCGTCGCCGACAACACCGTACGGGTCGAACGCGTCGACCTCGCCGCCCTGCGCGGCCTGATCGGCGTCGACGGCACCGCCCTGCGCGGGGACCTGCTGCGGCTGGGCCGCCCGGCCCTGCGCGCCGGGTCCGCGTTCCTCGGGGCCCACGACGACGGCGCGGCCGCCCGCGTGCAGTTCGCCGCCGCCGTCCTGACCGCCCACGCCTGCGTCTACCCCGGCGAGGGGCTGCCCGGAGGCCACTTCAGCTACGTGTCCCACCTGGAGGACTTCCTCCTGTACGACGATCCGGACGGCACCCTGCGCGCCGCCTTCGAGAGCCGCTGGCAGCGCACGTCCGGGGCGGTCACCGCGCTGGTCGCACGGATCGCGGACGGCCGTACCACGCCCTGGGAGCAGGAGTGGGCCCACTGGTCCGCGCAGGCCTGGCGGCTGACCGAGGACCGGCTGACGGCGGGGGCCGACCTGCACGGACTGCCGCTGGAGTACCGGGTCCGCGCGGCCGCCACCGGCCACGCCGACGCGGTGGTCCGCTGGAACCAGGACATCCGTACGGACTACAGCGAGTTCCACCAGCTGCTGCGCCGCTCCGATCCCGAGGGCAGGATGTGGAGCCGCCCCGAGTACCTGGTCTACCGGGCCTGCACCAACGCCCTGTACCAGCTGCTGATGATCTGTGACATCCGGCCGCTGGAACGCTATCTGGCCGCCCACCTGGTCACGCGGGCGGTCAAGGAGGTCACGGGCTGCGACTGGCGCCAGGTGATCAACGGTGTCATCGACGTCATGGAGCACCGGCGGTGAGCCCCGACCAGGACACGCTCAGGGACGCCCTCGCCGGTCGCCGGCTGCGGCCGGGGACGGCCGTCACCCCGCTCACCGACGGCCTGCACCTGCGCGGACGCGCCTCGCACGTCACGCTGGAGGGCAGCCGGGCGCTGCCCGCGCTGTGGAACCTGCTCGCCGAGGCCCTGCGTACGGGCGACCTCGCCGCCCTGGAGGAGCGCGCGCCGGTGGGCTCGGCCGCCCGCCGGGCCCTGGGCGTCCTGGCCGCCCACCTCGACGAACACGACCTGCTGGTACCGGAGGCCGCCCCCCAGCCCCACCCCCCGACCCCGGTCCGCGTCCTGGCCAGCCGTCCGGACGCCCCCCTGCCCCAGGCAGCCGCCGCAGCCCTGACCTCCCACCCCACCGCCACCCCCACACCCCCCGTCGCCCCCGTGCAGCCGTCGTCCGCTGCCTCAGCTCCGGCGGACGCTCCTCCGGGCTCCTTCCTCGCGGCCGATACGGTTGCCGCGACCGGAGATCCGGCTGCCGATACCCCCGCTGGTACGGCACGCGTCACCGTCGATCCGGACACCCCGGCGGGGCAGGTCGTTCTGGAGACCGTGGACGGCCGTCTGGCCGTCGCCGCGAGCATGGTGGGTGGCCTCGCGGTGGTCACGGAGCCCGGCACCCCGGACCGGGTCCGCGCCGACGTGGCCGCCCTGACGGCCCGGCTCGCCGCTCCCGACACCGCAGCCCCGGCAGCCCGCTCGCACGCCGTCCCGGACTCGCCCACGGCCCAGGGCGGAGCCGCGGCGGCCGGTTCCATGCTCGCCGCGCTCGTCGGGGCCGCCGCCGTGCACCGGTTGATGTGTGCCGTCGACGGGCGGCCGGATCCGGCCGGCGAGGGGGACGACCCGCGTCTGATCGACGGGCTGCCCGCCGTTCTGGTCGCCACCACCGAACCGCCGCGCGCCGAGTACCGCCCCTGGCCCGGCGGCGCGCGCGAGGCGCTGCCGCCGCCGGTCACCCTGGCCGACGCCCTGCGCCGCCTCGACGCGCTCACGGACCGGCACCTGGGGCTGCTCGACGCGCCCTTGCCCGGCGCGCTGCCCCAGCTGCCGGTGGCCCTGGTCTCCTGCGCCACCCCGGACGGGACCCTCGTCGCGGGCGGGGCGCGTACCGATCTCGCGCGCCTCGACGCACTGTGCCGTGCCGCCGAACTGCGCCTCGGTGGCGGCCCGGTGGTGGTGGGTGCGGACCCGGGACACGCCACCGGCCGGGCCCTGCGCCGGGCCGCACTGGCCCGGCTCGCCCGCCTTCCGTACGGACTGAAGGGGGAGGTGATCTCCCATGACGTGTGGCAGGCGCATCCGCAAGCCACGCACTGGTGGCGGACCCTCACCGAACGTCTGGGACTTCAGGCGTGCATGACCGTACGTCAACCCGATCCCGGGCAGCCGCTGTTCAGCGCCCGCGTCGACGCGTTCGACCCGGCCGGGCGGCGCATCGTCGCCCGTGCCGTGGAGGCCACGGCGGGCGATGCCGCCGCGTTCGCCGCGCTCGGCGCGGGTATCCGGGCCGTGGCGGCCGGCCCCGTCCGCGCTGTGCCGGACGGAGCCTGCGCCCCGCTCGCGGCGGCCGGTGAGCCGCTGGCCACCTGGGAGGACGAGGGCAGCCGCGCGGGCTGGCAGGCCGCCCTGGCCGCCCGTGAGCCCGGCCTCCAGCACGCCCTGCGCCTCCTGACCGGCCTGACCGGACTCCCTGGGACGTCTGCCCAGACGGGCCCGACCGAGCCCGCGGAGGCCGCCGGGCTGACGGTGCCGACCGGGTCGTCTGGGTCCTCGGGGTCCTCGGGGTCCTCCGGCACGCCCGGGGCATCCGGGCTCGCCGGGCCGTCCGGGGCGACCTGGGCGACGGAACCGACCGGCTCGGAGGCCCCGGGCACCGACGCGGCCACCGACCCAGGCGTGGCACCGCGTACCGACTCGGCCACCGCCCCCGGCGCTGACCGGGCCGGCGCCGACCCAGCCACCGACCCCGGCGCGGCCCCGGCCGCCGGCCCGGACGGTGACGACCCTGGGTCCGAGCCCCCGCACCCCCTCGTCCGTGCCCTGATCGCCTGTGGCTTCACCGTGCTGTGGCCCACCGGAGGGACCCCGTGACACTTGCCGCCGCCCTCGACCCGTACGGGGTCCCCGTACTCGACGCCCGCGCGGCGCTGCGTCGCGTCCGTGGCCGTGCCGTCGTGCTGCTCGACGACTGGACCCTCGGCCTCGCCGAGGAGCTGACCCGGCATGCCCTGGCCCACCCCGTCACCCTTCTGCCCGTCCGCTGCGACGGGCCGCTCGCCGTCCTCGGCCCGGTCCTGCGCCCCGGCGCCGCCGCCTGCCCGTGCTGCGCCGAGTACCAGCGGCTGGCCACCACCGGCGGCCGGGTCCCCCTGCTCAGCCCGCGCATGCGGCTGGCCGGCACCCTCACCCCCGCCCTCGCCCCCGCCCTGGCCGCCCTCGCCCGCGACCTGCTCGACGAGCCGCCGCCCGCCGCCGGGGCGCCCGACGGTGCCACCGTCCACCTCCTCCACCAGGGCCGCGCCACCTGGTCCACGCACCGCGTCCGCCCCATCGGCGGCTGCGCCGTCTGCCGCCCCCTGCCGCCCGACACCGCGGCCGCCGCCCGCCTGTCCCTCGGGCCCCGCCCGCTGCCCGACCCGTATGTCCTGCGCACGCCCAACCCCCGTACCGCCCCCGCCGCGTTGCGCGCCGCCCTGCACGACGAACGCTTCGGCCCGGTCCGCCGCCTCACCCGCTCCGAGGACTCCGCCTTCGCCCTGACCACCGCCCTCGTCACCGACGGCCGACCCGTCGACGACGGCGGATACGGCCGCGGCACCGACTACGAACACAGCGCCCGCGTCGCGCTCTTCGAGGCCGTCGAGCGGTACGCCGGCATGCGCCCGACCGGCCGCCGCACCGCCCTGCGCGCCTCCTTCGCCGAGCTCGGCCCCGACCGCGCCCTCGACCCGCGCCGGCTCGGGCTGCCCGAGCCCGACGCCCACACCCACCCGGCCGCCACCACCGTCCCCTACCACCCCGGCCTCGCCCTCGACTGGGTGCACGGCTGGTCGCTGACCCACCAGCGCGCCGTCGCCGTCCCCGAACACGTCGCCTACTGGGACGTGCCCGGCACCGGCCCGCGCATCGTCTACGAGTCCTCCAACGGCTGCGGCCTCGGCAACAGCCCCGAAGAGGCCGTCCTCTACGGCCTGTTCGAGGTCGCCGAGCGCGACGCCTTCCTCATGGCCTGGTACGCCGCCGCCCCGCTGCGCCGCGTGTCCCTCCCGGCCGAGGACGCCGAGAGCGTCCAACTCGCCGACCGCGCCGCCCTCATGGGCTACGAGCTGATCCTCCTCGACGCCACCAACGACCTCGGGGTCCCGGCCGTCGTCGCCGTCTGCCACTACCGCGGCAGCCACCCCGACGCCCCCCGCGCCTTCGTCGCCGCCGGCGCCCACCACGACCCGCGCGCCGCCATCCGCTCCGCCGTCGCCGAGGTCGTCACCAACGTGCACGAGGCCCCGCACCGCTCCCTGGCCGCCGGCGGCCCCCGCGACCCGCACCGCCTGCGCCCCCTGCTCGACAACCCGGACCTGGTCCTCTCCCTCGACGACCACGTCGGCGTCAACACCCTGCCCGAGGCCCGGCCGCGCCTGGAGTTCCTGCTGGCCCCCACCCCCGAACGGCCCTGGAACGACGTCTGGCCCGGCGCCCCCGAGCCGGTCGCCGACCTCACCGGGCTGCTGGAGACGACCGTACGGCGGCTGGCCGGCCTCGGCCTGGAGGTCATCGCCGTCGGCCAGGACGAGCCCGGCATCCGCGACCGCCTGGGCCTGCACTGCGCGAAGGTGATCGTGCCCGGCACCCTGCCCATGACCTTCGGCCACCACAACCGCCGGATCAGCGGCCTGCCCCGGCTGCTGGAGGTCCCGTACCGGCTCGGCCGCACCGCCCGCCCGCTGCGCCACGCGGACCTGGCCCCGTACCCGCACCCGTTCCCCTGACGAGGCCGAGGAGCCCCGATGCCCACCGCCGAGCCGTCCACGGCCCGCACCGCCGCCCCCGGCCACCAGCAGACCGGCTGGGCCAGCCTGCACGTCCACCTGCACGGCGACACCGAGACCACCGACGCCTTCCTCACCGAGGACCTCGCGCCCCTGCTCGACGGCCTCGTCGCCCGGGGCGAGGCGGCCGCCTGGTTCTTCATCCGCTACGGCGAGGGCGGCCCCCACCTGCGCGTCCGCGTCCGCGACCCGCACCCCCGCGTACTGCGGGAGCTGCCCGGCGCCCTCTCCCGGGCCGCGGCCGCCCGCCCGGCCACCAGCGGTCCCTGGCCCTCCGCGCACGCCGAGGTCCGCGACGTCCCCTACGTCCCCGAGACCGAGCGCTACGGCGGGCCGCTCGCCCTCCCCGTCGCCGAGGACGTCTTCGTGGCCTCCACCAGGGCGGCCGTCGCCGCCCTGCGCGCCCTGGCCGCAGGCCCGCGCGCCGACCGGCTCACCCTGGCCGCCGACGCCGTGCACACCACGGTGCACGCGCTCGGCCTGGACCCGCTGCGGGCCGGCCGGCTGCTGCGCGCGCACGCCGCCGGCTGGCGCTGGATCACCGAGGTGCCGCTCCTGCCCGGCCGCACCGTCCACGCCCGCGTCAACACGGTGTTCGCCGCGCAGCACACCGCCCTGCGCCGCCGCGCCGACGCCCTGCGCGAGGGCCTCGACCGGGGGACGGCGCCCCCCTGGCAGCGTGACTGGGCGGCCGCCGTCACCGCCGCCGCCGACCGGCTGACCGCCCTCCACGACACCCCGCTGCCATGGGTGTGGGCTTCCCAACTGCACATGCTTCTCAACCGGTTGGGCGTGAGTCCCGACGAGGAGCGCGCCGTGTGCCGGCTGGCCGCGCGCACCGCCATGGAGCCGGACGGCCCGGGATCCTTCTTCGCCGACGGGCACGACGCCCCCGACCGCCGCTACCTGGAGCACAGCAAGTACGCCGTCGGCGCCCTGGACGGCACCGCCGTCCGCCCGGGTACCGGCTCGGCCGTTCCCGCGCCCTCCGCCCACGAACGCGCCCTGCCGTACGGCCCGTTGCCCGACGTGTCCCTGGCGGCCGCCCTGACCTCCCGGACCTCCGCGCGCACCCGGCTGGCCGGCCCGCTGGACGCCCGTACGCTGGGCACCCTGCTGTGGGGCGCCCTGGCCGAGAGCCACGTCGGCGAACTGCGGCTGCCGGACGGCGACGTCCGTACGACGGTCCACCGCCCGTACCCCAGCGCCGGTGCCCTGTACACGGCCCGGCTGCGGCTGCTGGCGCTCGGCGTCGACGGCCTGGCACCGGCCACCTACGAGGTCGTACCCGAACGCCGGGTCCTGCGCCCGCTGGGCCCGGCCCCGGACCGGGAGGCCGTCCGGGCGCTGTCGAACTACTTCTCCCAGCCCGCCGACGACCCCGACGGCATCGTCGTGGACGACACCCCGGCCCTGCTCGCCCTCCACCTCGACCTCGGCGTGCTGCGCCGCCGTTACGGGCTGCGCGCCCTGCGCCTGGGGCTGCTGGAATCCGGCCACCTGGCCCAGACGCTGCTCCTGGCGGCCGCCGCCCTTGGGCTGGCCACCATCCCGGTCAGCGGGTTCCACGACGACCTGGCCGCTGAACTGCTGGGCCTGGACGCCACCGACCAGCCCCTGCAGTACCTGCTGCCGCTGGGCACGCGGAAGGCCGTACAGGAAGCAGGACCCGCGGAAGCCGGACCCGCCAATGCCCGACCCGGCTCCGGCGGATAGCCCACCCGGACGTGGCGGCCGTCAGCGCGTGCGGCCGCCGGAGCCCTCCAACTGCCGTTCGTCGCGCGGATCCAGCCGGGACAGGCCCGCCTCCAGCTCGTCCAGCACCCGGCGGGCCTCGTCGATCCGCTCGCGCAGCTCACCCGCCGGATCGGACGCCGCCCGGTCGGCGCCGACGCCCGGCACGCCTGCCGCGAGCTCCTCCCGCTGCCGCTCCTTCTCCATCTCCCGCGCCTCGTCGAGCGAGGTGAGGACCACCCCGATCAGCACGTTGACCAGCACGAACGAGGCGAGCAGCACATAGGAGGAGTAGTACAGCAGCGACAGCCGGGAGATCTCCAGACCCGCGTGCACCGCGTCCCCGAACCCGTCCAGGGTCGTCAGCAGGAACAGGGTGAGGGCGGCCCGGCCGATCGAACCGTAGTGCTCCGGGTCGGAACCGGCGAAGCAGACCCAGCCGACCATCGCGTACACGTACAGCACCAGCGCTCCCACGAACAGGAAGCTGACCGTGCCGGGCAGGCTGCGCCCCACGGCGACGAGCAGGACGCGCAACTGGGGCATGAAGCGGGCGCTGCGCAGCACGCGCGCCAGCCGCAGCAGCCGCAGCACGGTGGTGTTCTCCCGGACGAACGGCACGAACGCCGCGACCACCACCGCCAGGTCGAACAGGTTCCACGGATCCCGGAAGAACACCCTGGGCCGGTCGGCGTGCGCCCCGAGGCGCAGCAGGATCTCCAGACTGAACGCCACCAGGCAGCAGCGCTCGGCGGTTTCGAGCAGCCGGCGGTACTCGGAGGCCAGGCCGTGGTACGTCTCCGCGCCCAGCAGCGCCGCGTTGAGCAGGATCAGCGCGAAGACCATCAGCCCGAAGGCGGGGTCGTCGGTCACCGCCCGGCAGCGCGCCGCCAGCCGTGTACGGCCGGGCCCGGCCGTCGTCATGTACGTCATCGTTGCTGCTCGCCCCTCGTACGGTGTTCCCGACGCGCACCGGCCGCCCGGCCTGGTCCCGGCCCCCGTGGGGCGGTTGATCACGCGTCCGACCGCCCTTGTAACACCCCCCGCCCGCCGTACGGACGGCACGACGCCGCAAGGTCCCCCGATAGGGGACGCCGGGCGTGCCGGAGCCGAACTGGTGCGTGGTCGGCGGGGGGTGCGGCGCGGCGGTCCGCACCGTCGCGAGGGGCTCCTGTCAGTCCAGGTCGCAGTGGTACGTACCGGCCTTGAAGTCGGCGAAGAGCGTGTACTCGACGGCGGTGCGGGCCTCGGGGACGGCGCTTTCGGGGGCCGTGCCCTCGAGGGCGGTGTCCATGTCCACCTCCACCGGTTCCAGGTTCACCAGCGCGTACTCGCCGTAGCCGCCGAAGTCGCCCGGCCCGTCCGCCACGCCGATGTGGATGGGGGTCTCGTCGGGGAGGTCCTGCAGCGCGGCGCGCAGTCGGGCCGCGGTCCACACCTGCGGGGTGTGTTCGAAGGTGTCAGCCATGTGCCGAGGCTAGCGGCGGTACCAGGGTGCGGTGCCGCACCGCGCCGCGCCGCGCCGGACCCGCACCCCGAGTGGCCGCCAGCGTGGTGACCGGCGACCGCGCGGCGGGGTGCGGTGCCGGTGAACTGGTGGCGGACCGGCCACAGCGCGTGAGCTATGTTGGAACTCGAGCAGCAGGATAAGGAGGCGCACCGGTGCCATCGGGGCAGCAGGCACGCGCGCAGGCGGCTGCGATCACACCCGGAGGGCAGGCGTCCGAGCAGGAACGCGCCCCCGCGGACCGGGTCCGTGCGATGTTCGACGGCCACCGGCTCTCGCCCGGTCAGCGCCGCATCGCGCAGTACCTGATCGATCACCTCACCGAGGCCGCGTTCCTCTCCATCACCGAACTCGCGGAGCGGGCCGGCGTCAGCCAGCCGTCCGTGACCCGCTTCGCCACGTCCCTCGGATTCAGCGGCTACCCCGCCCTGCGCGACGCGCTCCAGCCCATCGCCCTGAGCAAGGTCGCGGGGTCGCCGGAGAGCCGTGAGGAGATCCGCCGCAACGAGCTCCAGGCCGCCGTCGACGCCGAGATCGAGAACCTGGAGAGCGTGCGGCGCCTGCTCGCCGACACCAACCAGCTCCTCCACATCGGCCGCGAGCTGGCGCGCTCGGTGCCGCTGACCGTGCTCGGCCTGCGGATCTCCGTCTCGCTCGCCGAGTACTTCGCGTACGCCGCCCGCCGCATCCATCCCGACGTACGCGTGGTGACACGTGGCGGCAGCGTGGCCTACGACGCCCTGCTGCAGTCGCGGGCCGCCGGCGGGAGCTGGGTGCTGGCCTTCGCCATGCCCCGGCACGCCCAGGAGACCCTGGCCGCCCTGCGCGCCGCCCGCAGCACGGGGCTGCGCATCGCGCTGATCACGGACCTCACTCTGGGGCCGCTGGTGGACGAGGCGGACGTGGCGCTGACCGCCGGGACCGGCTCGCGGCTGGTCTTCGACTCCTACGCGGCGCCCGGGATGCTGGCCGCGGCGCTGCTCCAGGCGATGGCGGACGCCGATCCCGAGCGGACGCAGGCCCGGCTCGAGGGTTACGAGCAGGTCGCCGAGCAGCACCGTTTCTTCCTGTAGGGAATGACATCGTCCGGTTTGCGCGGGCGATTTTCACGCGGCGGTGGCATGAAATTTTTCATTCCCTTGCTTACTCGACGGTATATATATTTACTGCTGATGGCGCACGGATCACCCGATGCCACGGAGGGCACCTCCCCACGTCCTTCGGAACAGCTCCCGCCCGACGCTCCCCTCCTCCTTGCGTCGTACGAGAGGTGTTCATCCGGGCCTTCGCATCCCGTCAGCGCCCATGGCGGCCTCGGTCGACCCCTAGGCCGGGGCCGCCACACCCTCTCGACCCGAGCTCCGCACCTTCGGAAGCGATGAGAATGTCTCAGACCGCCACCACCACGCTCAGCCCCGACTGGCCCTGCCAGGTCAAGGCCCCCGGATCGCACGACTGGGAGCGCACGGCCATCCGCTGGCTGCGCGACCTCCTCCCGGCCCGCTACGCCGGATACCCGACCCTGACCCGGCACCACGCCATCCTGGCCCGGCACGCCCAGCTCCAGCTGGAGCACGAGATGCGCGCGGTGCGCGTGGCGCTGCACACCTGCCGGGCCGAGCTGCCGACGCTGGGCGTGGCCGAGGCCGTCATCGAGAACACCATCCGGATGTACGCCGTCGAGCTGGAGCAGCTGAGCCGCCTCGCCCGCGGCGTGCGCCTCATCACCGAAGCCCTGCGCACCCCGGCGATCGGCGCCCAGCGCCGCCGGTAGCGGTTCTCGGCCGCCGCCGGCCAGCCGTTTCCCGGGTGCGGCGCACCCCCCTTCACGACCCCGCCCGGGCACCGCGGAGCCCTAGCCTGGTTGCATGGACCCCGCCAAGGACCCCGCCGCCGGGAACGCGCTCGGCGGCTTCCTGCGTGCCCGGCGTGCCCGGCTCCGCCCCGAGGACATGGGGCTGCCCGCATCCGGCCGCCGCAGGGTGCCCGGGCTGCGCCGCGAGGAGGTGGCCGCCCTCGCCGGGGTGAGCGCCGACTACTACATGCGCCTGGAGCAGGGCCGCGAGCGCCACCCCTCCGCCCAGGTCCTCGAAGCCGTCGCCCAGGCGCTGCGCCTGGAGGACGACGCCGTCGCCCACCTGTACCGCGTGGCCGGCCCGGCCCGGCGCGGCACCCGCCAGGCGCCGCGCGCCGAACGCGTCGACCCGGGGGTACGGCGGCTCCTGGAGGCCTGGAGCGGTACGCCCGCCCTCGTCGTCGGCCACGCCCTGGACGTCCTGGCCCGCAACCGGCTCGCCGAGGCCCTGTACGGGGGCTTCACGCACACCGACAACCTGCTGCGGATGACGTTCCTGGACCCGGCCGCGGACGCCTTCCACCGCGACCGGCGGCGGGCCGCCGAGGCGGGCGTGGCCGCACTGCGCCGGGCGGCCGGCATCGACCCCGACGACCCGCGGCTGCGCGAGGTCGTCGGCGAGCTCTCCCTCAGGAGCGCCGACTTCCGCGAGCTGTGGGCCCGCCACGACGTACGGGGCAAGACCCGCGACGCCAAGCTCTTCCACCACCCCGACGTCGGCGACCTGGAGCTGAGCTACGAGACGTTCACCCTCAACAGCGCCCCGACCCAGCAACTGGTCGTCTACCAGGCAGAACCGGGCAGCCCGTCCGCCGACGCGCTCGCCCTCCTCGGCGCTCTCGCCGCAGGCCCCTCGCCCGCGCGGTCGGCGTCGGCCCCGGCCCCCTGACCAGGGACTCCTGCCCGTGCCCCCCGCCCCCGCGCAGCCTGGGTGTCCGGCACCCGGGGACAGCGCGGCCTGGTCCGGGTTCCGGCGCGCGGGGAGCCTGGTGGGGCGGCAGCCGCCCGAGGCCGCCGCCGGACCACCGAAGGAAGACCTCCCATGCGGCTCCAGCAGCTCCCCGACACCACCGGCGACGCCGTCCTCGAACGGATCCGGCGCCTGCCCGCCGCCCGGCGGCGCATCCTGTTCACCGGCGCCACCATCGTCACCATGGACCCCGGCCTCGGCGTCATCGACCGCGGCGACCTCCTGGTCGAGGGCGACACCATCGCCGCGGTCGGCCCGGACCTCGGCCCGGACCCCGGCCGCGGCGCGCACACGGTGGTCGTCGACGCGACCGGCACGATTCTCGCCCCCGGATTCGTCGACACCCACCGGCACGCCTGGCAGGCGCAGTTGCGCCGGATCATGCCCGACGTCGACGACCTCGGCGGCTACGTCGAGGCCACCCTGGCCGGCTACGCCACCGTCTACCGGCCCGAGGACATGTACACCGGCACCCGGCTGGCCGCCCTGACCGCCCTCGACAGCGGCATCACCACGATGCTCGACTTCTCCCACAACTCCCGTACCCGCGAGCACTCCGACGCCGCCGTCCAAGCCCTCCTCGACACCGGTATCCGCGGCGTGCACGCCTCTATGGGCCCGCACTTCGGCGCCTGGGACCGCCAGTGGCCCGGTGATCTGACCCGCCTGCGCGACCGGTACTTCGCGAGTGACGACCAGCTGCTGACCCTGCGCCTGGCGGCCCTGGCCACCGAGGAGATCGCCGGCCCCGCCCTCGCCTACGGGCCCCGGCTCGCCCGCACCGCGCGGGAACTGGGCATCGGGGTGAGCGTCGACGCCGTCTTCGGTACGGCCTCCTCCGCGGCCGTGCTGGACTGGGCCGAGGACGGGCTCCTCGGCCCCGGCGTCACCCTCATCCACGCCACCGGCCTCACCCCCGCGGCCTGGCGGGCCATGGGGGAGACCGGCACCACCGTGGCCCTGGCCCCCACCTCCGACGCCCAGATCGGGCTCGACAGCGCGGTGCCCGCCGTCGACGAGGCGCTGTCCGCGGGCATCCGGCCCGGCCTGAGCATCGACGTCGAAGTCGCCCTGGCCAGCGACATGTTCACCCAGATGCGGGCCCTGCACGCCATCCAGCGGATGCGCGCGGTGGGTGCCGTCCACGGCACCGGCCGGCAGCCCTCGCGCATCACCACCCACGACGTCCTGGACTTCGCGACCCTCCAGGGCGCCCGCACCAACGGCCTCGGAGCCGTCACCGGCTCCCTCACCCCCGGCAAGAAGGCCGACCTGCTGGTCGTCCACGCCGAGGACCTCAACACCATGCCGCTCAACGACCCGATCGGCACCCTCGTGCTGGGCTGCGACGCCCGCAACATCGGCGCCGTCCTCGTGGGCGGCGAACCCCGCAAATGGAACGGCCGGGTCCTCGACGTCGACCTGCCCGCCCTGCGCGCCGAGGTGCACGCCTCGCGCGCGTACCTCCTGAACACGCCGACCGCCGCCTGAGCCCGCCAAGCCCCGGCCGGGGACACGGCGTACCTGCCCGTAGGCTGGGGGTCGGCAGCTCCTGCCGACCCTCCCGGAAGGACGCACGTGATGAGTGAGAAGGCCCGCAGGCTGTTCGACGCGCTCGACCTCAACCAGGACGGCACCCTGACCCGCATAGAGGTGATCACCGCCCTGCGCGAGAAGGGCCCCACCCTGGCCGCCGGCGGGCACCTGCCGTTCTGGGGCCTGGGCGACGCCGACGCCGCCTCCGCGCTCTTCGACGCCGCCGACCAGAACGGCGACAACATGCTCAGCTACGAGGAGTTCGCCCGCGAGATCGACCGCCGCTTCGGCTGGTAGACCCGCAATGGGCCCCGCCCGGCGCCCGTGCCCGTTGCCCCGCCCCGCTCTTGATCGTTCAGATGGCTGACACGACAGTCGTCCAACGGGAAGCGAGCGACGGGGATGCGGATGGCACGCAGGACGATTCTGCGGGCGGTGCCCGGCGGCGCGGTCACCGCGCTGCTCGGCCTGGCCCCGGCGCCCGCCGCACCCGCGGCCGGCGCCGGGACCCCGGCAGGCGCACCCGACGCCCCCGACGGCATGGTGCGGCTGCGTCTGACCGCCGCGACCAACGGCGCGGCCACCGCGACCGCCGCCGGCGACCGGATCGTCGCCGAGGTGCAGAACGTCCTGTGGTCCGTACCCCCGGACGGCGCGCCGGCCGTCCCGCTCACCCCGCCCGACCTGGAACCGACCCGCCCGGTGTTCTCGCCCGACGGCCGGCAGGTCGCGATGAACGCCTACCGCGGCGGCGCCTTCCACATCTGGGTGATGCACACCGACGGTTCGGGACTGCGCGCCCTCACCGACGGCCCCTACGACGACCGCGCCCCGGCCTGGTCACCGGACGGCCGCACGCTCGCCTTCAGCTCCGAGCGCGACGGCGACCCGGTCTCGGGCACCCCGTACCGGATCTGGACCCTGCCCGTGTCCGGCGGCCGTCCCCGCCGCCTGACCGGCCTGCCCGGCCAGGACGGCCCCGGCCAGGACGGTGCCTTCGAGGACTTCGACCCCACCTGGTCGGCGGACGGCACCCGGGTGCTGTTCGTCCGCGGCACCGTCACAGTCACCAGCACCGGCACAGAGCCCGCCGGCACCCAGCCCGCCGCCCCCCGGCTCGTCGCGCGCACGCTCGCCTCCGTCGCCGCCGACGGCACCGGCCCCGTCCGGACCGAGCACACCGTCACCGAGGGGAACCTGCTGGCCCCCGCGCTCTCCCCGGCCGGCCGCACCGCCTGGCTGCACGCCAGGCCCGCCGTACGCAGGACCGAGACCATGACCCTCGTCGTCGACGGCCAGCCCGTCGCCCTCGACGGCGACCTCGCACCCGCCCCGCCCCGGTGGCTCGGCGACGACCGGCTGCTGATCACCCTCGACGGCCGGTTCCGGATCATCCGCCCGCACCGCGACGACACCGGCCGCGCGATCCCCCTCGACGCCACGCTCGACGTACGCCGGCCCCGCTACCGGGTCAAGGAGTACGCCCTGGAGGCCGAACACGACCGGCCGGTGCGCGGCATCCACCTGCCCGCCCTCTCGCCCGACGGCCGCGCGGTGGCCTTCGCCGCGCTCAACGCGCTCTGGGTGGCCCCCGTCACCGGGGGAGCCCCCCGCCGGATCGTCCAGGCCCCCGCCACGGCCTACGTCCAGGGACCGGTGTGGACCCCGGACGGCACCGCCCTGCTCTACACCGACGACCGCGAGGGGCTGAACGCCGTACGCCGCCGGGAACTGACCGGCGGCCGGGACCGCGTCCTCGCCGCCGGCGGCCGGGTGTACGGCGTCCTCTCGCCCGACGGCACCCGGCTGGCCGCCCTCGACCTCGCCGGCCGGCTCCTCGTACGCGACCTCGCCACCGGCACGGACACCCCGCTGGTGGCCGCGCTCGGCGGCGGCGGGCTGCCCGGCGCGCCCAGCTGGTCGCCCGACGGCCGGTACCTGGCCCTCTGCGACCGCAACCGGCTCAACCAGCGCTTCCGCGAGGGCCACAACCTCATCCGGATCGTCGACGCCGCCACCGGAGCCGACCGCCTGTACGCGCTCGCCCCGCACGCCTCGCTCTCCGACCGCTACGCGTCCGGCCCCGTCTGGTCGCCCGACGGCCGCTTCCTGGCCTGCGTCGGCGAGTCCGCGCTGTGGCTGCTGCCCGTCACCCCCGACGGAACCCCCGCCGGTCCCGCCCGCCGCCTGACCGACGAACCCGCCGACCACCCCTCCTGGTCCGGCAACTCCCGCACCCTGCTCTACCAGTCCGGCGCCCGGCTGCGGCTGCTCGCCCTCGACGCCGACGGAACCGCGTCCGGCCCCGCCCGGACCGTCCCCGTCACCCTGACCCTGCGGCGGCCGGCCCCCGTCGACACCGTCGTGCACGCCGGACTGCTCTGGGACGGCACCGGCTCCGCGCCCCGCGCCGACGTCGACGTCCTGATCCGCGGCGGCCGGATCACCGCCGTGGAACCGCACGCACGCCGCGGGCGCCGGGCCGGCCGCCACGTCGACGCCTCCGCCGGCACCGTCCTGCCGGGCCTGTGGGACTCCCACGTCCACACCTACCCGTACACCTACGGAGCCCGTCAGGGCGCCCTGTACCTCGCCTACGGCATCACCACCACCGTCTCGCTCGGCGGCTCCGCCCACGAACAGGCCCGGATGCGCGAGGACATCCTGGCCGGCCGGCTCGCCGCCGCCCGGCTGCTGGCCGGCGGCGAGCTCCTCGACGGCTCCCGCGTCGCCTACAGCATGGGCCGCGCCCACCGCACCGCCGAGGGCTTCACCCGGTCCCTGGCCCGGGGCGCGGAGCTGGACTGGGACTTCGTCAAGACCTACGTCCGGGCCCCCTACCCGCAGATGGAAGAAGCCGCGCGGTTCGCCCACGAACGGCTCGGCGTACTGGCCGGCTCGCACCTGTGCGCCCCCGGCATCCAGTCCGGACAGGACCTGACCACCCATCTGGTGGCCACCGAGCGCGCCGAGTACGGCCACGGCGCGACCCCGCGGGGCAACACCCACCAGGACACCCTCCAGGTGTACTGCCGCGGCGGCTTCCACCTGATCGCCACCCCCTTCCACGCCCTCCCGCTGATCGGCGCCGATCCCGCGCTCGCCGACGACCCCCGGGTGGGCGCCCTGATGCCGCCGTGGGACCTCGCCGCCGTCCGCACCGCCGCCGCCCGGCCGCCGCACGCCGACGAACTGGCCACCCTGGAACGGGAGATCGGCATCTACCGGCAGTCCGTGCTCGGCGGCGCCCAGCTGCTGCTGGGCACCGACGCACCGCTGGCCCCGGCCGGCCTCCACCTCCACCTGGGCCTGCGTGCCCTGCACCGGTACGGCATGAGCCCGGCCGAGGCCCTGACCACCGTCACCCGCACCCCCGCCCGCGTGTTCGGTGTCGCGGACCGGCTCGGCACCGTCGAGGCGGGCAGGATCGCCGACCTCACCCTCGTGGACGGGGACCCCTTCACGGACTTCGCGTCCCTGGTCCGGGTACGGGCGGCCGTACGCGGCGGCTCCCTGCACGAGGCGGCCGCCCTCACGGCGGCGTTCACCGCGCCGTCCGCACGGGCGGCCGCCCCCGACGAGGACTGGGCCGCGGCCGCCCGGCAGATGCTCCGCGACAGCTGCTGCCCCGACTGGTACGGTGCCGGAACCTGACCCGGCGCCCGTACGAGTGGCGGCGACGACCGGAACCGAGGGGGACCGACGGCCGGCCTCCGGCTGTGCGGCACCCGCGCGAACGGCACGCGCCGGAAGTCCCTACGATGACCAGCCATGAACACCAGTGAGGATGGCAGACGGGTCGTCGACGGCCGCTTCGAGCTGCTCGCACGTCTGGGCAGCGGCGGCATGGGAACGGTCTGGCGGGCCAGGGACATCGGCCTGCAACGGGAAGTGGCGCTCAAGGAGGTCCGCCCCGCCGACCCGGCGATGGCCGAGGCCAACCCGGAGCTCGCCCGTCAGCTGCGCCAGCGTGCGGTCCGTGAGGCCCAGGCCCTGGCCCGGCTCGCCCACCCCAACGTCGTCTCCATCCACCAGATCATCGAGCCGGACGACGGCTCGCACCCCTGGATCGTGATGGAACTGGTCCGGGGCGGCTCCCTGTACGACCGCATCGCACAGGGACCGCTGCCCGTCGAGGACGTCGTCCGCATCGGCCTGGACGTGCTGTCCGCGCTGCGCGCGGCGCACGCCGCGGGCGTCCACCACCGCGACGTCAAGCCCGCCAACATCCTGCTGCGCCCGGACGGCAGCGCCGTCCTCACGGACTTCGGGATCGCGGCGCTGCGCGAGTCCACCAGCCTGACCGCGCCCGGCGACCTCGTCGGCTCGCCCGAGTACATCGCCCCGGAGCGGGTGCGCGGCCAGGAGGGCAACCCCGCCTCCGACCTGTGGTCGCTGGGCATGACCCTGTACGTCGCCGCCGAGGGCGCCCATCCGCTGCGCCGCGAGACGGCGCTGGCCACCGTCGTCGCCGTCCTCGACGAGCCGATCCCCTACCCCGCCCGCTCGGGCGGGCTGGCGCCCGTCCTCGGCGAGCTCCTCGTCCGCGACACGACCGCCCGCCCGGACGCCGAGCGTCTGGAGGCGCTGCTGCGCGGGGTGGGGGCCGGTTCACCGCCGCCGCCCGCGTTCGGCGTTCCCGCGGGCTACGGCCCGGCCCCCGCTCCCGCCGCGCCGTACGCCCCGGCCCCGCCGGTCTTCGGGCCGCATTCCGTCGCCGTGGGCGCGCCCCACGGCGCCGTGACGGTCGCGGCACCGGTGCCGTGGCCCAACCCGCGGCCGTGGGCACGGCCGCTCATCGCCGCGTTGCTGGCCGCCGTCGTGATCGCGGGCGCCGTCGTCGCGGTGCGGGCGTGGCTGCCGGACAGCGCCGCGGGCAAGGGCGGCACCGACAAGGGCGGTGCGGTCGTCGCCGACCGCCCCGGTCCGACCACGGGCACCGGTGGTACCCCGGCCCCGGCCGCGCCGGGCACGGCCACCGCGCCGGCGGCGCGCACCGGCGCCGGGCAGGGCGACCTGCACACCCCGGCGGGCGCGCGGGCGATGGTGGCCGCCGTCCGGGAGGCGAGCGGCGGCGGGAGCGTGACCCGGGCGGTCATCTATCCCACGTACGCCTCGGCGACGGTCCCGGTCAAGGACCACCCCACCGGGACCCAGAGCTGGGACTACCGCGACGGGGCGGCGAAGAAGAGCATCATCACCGGCACGGTCCCGGCCGGGTCCGTCCTGATCGACCTGGAGAAGGTCGACTGGAACGTCGTGCCCGGTCTGATCAAGGAGGCCGAGGCCAAGCTCGGCGTGAAGGACCCGACCACGCGTTACCTCATCGTCGAGCCCGACCTCTTCGACAAGAAGGTGCCGACGGTGAAGGTCTACATCAGCAACGAGTACCACGAGTCCGGGTACCTCGTCGCCGGCCTCGACGGCAAGGTGACCAAGACGTATCCGGTCGGCTGACGCCCGCCGCGGCCCGGCGCTGGGCCGGTCCGCGCCGGGCCGGCCCGCGCCCGGCTCACCGGCCCCGCAGGACCGTCGCCAGCTGGGCCCGCGAGCGGACGTCGAGCTTCTGGTAGATCCGCGTGAGGCGGGCCTCGACGGTCTTGACGCTCAGGAACAGCTTGGCCGCCGCCTCCTGGTTGCTGGCCCCCTGGCTGACCAGTACCGCGAGCCGGGCCTCGCCCTCCGTCAGGGCCGCGACCGCGTCGTCACCGGACCCGCGTGCGTCCGCCCGCGCGCGGTCCGCGCCCGCCGGGTTCCCCGGGCTCTCGCGGGCCAGTTCGGCCCACGGGTGCGCGCCCGCCCGTGTGAACACCTCGGCCGCGCCGTACAGGGCGGCGCGCGCGGGGGCCCGCCGGCGGCGGCGCCGCTCGGCCCGGGCCAGCGCCAGCAGCGTGCGGCCGCGCTCCAGCGGCAGCCCGAGCGCCTCGAACCGCTCGGCCGTCGTCCGCAGCAGCGCCACCGCGGCATCGGCGTCGCCGGACGCCGACAGCAGCAGCCCCCGGGCCCGGTCGAGGGCGGTGACCACACTGGTCCGGCCGAGACCGGCCGCCACCGCGTGCACCGACGCGAGCAGCTCCGCCGCCTCCTCCAGGGCGTCCGCGGCCACCAGTGCCTCCGCCAGCTCCCCGTGCCAGCGCAGGATCGACGGGTCCACGACCTGCTGCGCGGCCTCCAGCCCGGCCACCCGGCGCAGCGTCGCCACCGCCCTCACGGTCTCCCCGGTGGCCAGCTCGACCAGCCCCAGGGCGTACAGGCTGCGGGAGAGGAACACCTGGTCGCGTTCCTCCTCCGAGGCCTGCACCCCGCGCCGGGCGTACCCGGCCGCCCGGGCGAAGCTGCCGGCCATGGATTCGGCCGTCGCCGCGACGTACCAGGCGGGACCGGGCGAGAGCCCCGCCTCGATGGTCAGCTCCAGGGCGCGCCGCGCGTGCGCCGCGCCCGCCGCGCACCTGCCCCGCCGCAGTTCCACCTCGGCGAAACTGCGCAGCACTTCGAAGACGTCCTCCGCCGAGCCGGTGCGCTCCACCGCGGGCAGCAGCACCAGCAGCTGTTCGCGGGCGTCGTCGAGCCGGTCGTCGAACAGGGCGTGGCGCACGGCCAGGTACTGCGGCGCGTTGCGCATGCCGAGCGGCACCTCGGGCGCGGGCAGCGCCAGCGCCCCGGCCAGGATGTCCTCGGCCTCCGCGTCGCCCAGGATCCGCCCCATCCGGGCCCGTACGGTCAGGGCCATGGCCTCGGCCACCTGGTCGCCGCCCTCGGCGGCCAGCACCCCGGCCTCGGCCGCCGCGGCCCGCGAGCGCACCGGGTCACCGTCGCTGAGGTTGAGCTTCCACGCGACCCGCAGCTGTACGGCGGCCTGCAGGGACGGATCGCCGGCCGCGTCGACCCGGGCGTGCGCGAAGGTCTCGTCCAGATCGGCCAGCGCCTGGCCGGCCGCGTCGATGACGGCGAGCCGCACCCGTACCCGGTCGGCGGGGGAGGCCTCGCGGGCGAGGACCGCCCGGGCCGCGCGGCGGGCGAGGTCGGCCCGCCCGGACCAGCCCGCGTCCTCGGCGGCGGCGACCAGGCGGGCCAGTTCCGCCGCGGGCCGGTCCACCGGGGTCACGTCCGCGGCCAGCAGCCCCAGTTCGGCGGCGAGCGCCCGGTCGCCCCGCCGCCGGCAGGCCGCCGCGGCCCCGCTGACCTCGGCGGCGAGCCGCTCGTCGGGGACGTCCACGGCCAGCGCCCGGTGCCGTACGGCCTGCACCGGATCGTCGACCGCGACGGCGAGCGCGGCGTGCGCGGCAGCCCGTTCCGGCCAGCCCGCGTCGGCGGCCAGCGCGGTGGGCAGGGCGCCGGCGGTGAACGCCACCGTGCCGTCCGCCGCCACGGTGACCAGCGCGGCCCGCTCGGCCTCGGCGAGTTCCCCCTCGGCGTCGGGGCGGCCGGCCCGGCGCAGCAGGGCGGTGGTCGGACGGGCGGCCAGGGCCGCGAGCAGCAGGGTGCGGCGGGCCCGGGCCGGGGCCTCGGCGAGCAGCAGCCGGGCCACTTCGCGGGCCTGCCCGGACACGGGCAGGGTGTCGGCGTGGTGGGCCCCGGCGCCGTCCCGGGCCTCGGCCAGGGAGTGTCCCAGGGCCAGGGCGAGGCGCGGGTTGCCGCCGCTGGCCTGGTGGATGCGGCCGGCGAGGCGGGCCGGCAGTCCGTGCCGCAGCAGGAGTTCGGCCAGCTCGTCCGCGCCGAGCGGGGGCACCCGGATGCCCGGGGTGTCCGGTCCGCACAGGGACCCGGCGACCGGCAGGCCGCCCTGGACGCACTCGGCGACCAGGACGCGGACGCCGGGCGGGGTCAGGCGGAACGCGAACCGCAGCAGGTCGGCGCTCTCGGAGTCCAGCCACTGCGCGTTGTCCAGCACGATCAGGACCGGACTGCGGGCGGCCAGCGTACGCAGCACCTCGACGACGGCCAGCCGCAGCGCGACGTGGTCGCGGCCGGCCACCGGCGCGTCGGCCTCGCGGCGCAGCAGCGCGATGGCCGTGCGCTGCGGCCCGGCGAGCGCCTCGAGGACCCCGCAGGGCACCGAGGTCAGCAGCGCCGCGGCGGAGGCTTCGGGAATCCAGCGGTCGGCGGCCTCCGGCGCCAGCCGCAGGACCGATGCGCCGCGGGACTCCGCGGCGGCCGCGACGGCGTCCGCCACCCTTGTCTTGCCGGCCCCCGCGGGTCCGGTGAGGACGGCGCGCCCGTGCGTGGTCAGCGCACGGTCCACCGCCTCGATCAGTTCGCCGTGTCCGACGGTCGCGTCAGCGTTCCCCGTCGCCGCCACGCACTGCCACCAGCCTCTCGCTCCCCGGTTCCTGTGCCTCTTCTGTGAGCGCGAGAATACGAGGTCGGCGGGGTGGCGGGTCCGCATTGTGACGCAGAAATCAGTCGGGCGGCAGGAAAACCCGTGGGTCCGCCGGTGAGGGACGTACCGGCGGACCCACGGGCCGAGTTGGTCCGGACCTCTTGGTCGAGGAGGTCCGGACCTTTTGTGGGGGGTGGCGGTTCTCGGGTGACCTAGAAGCCGAGGCTCCAGGAGTCGATGTAGCCGGTGTCGGCGGCGGCGACGTCCTGGACGCGCAGCTGCCAGGTGCCGTTGGCGGTCCACGCGGAGGCGTCCACCGTGTACGTGGTGATCACGTTGGCGGCGCTGTCGCCCGAGGAGGCCTGCAGGCGCTTGACGGCACCGCCGGGGCCGACCAGGTCGATGACCAGGTCACCGCGGTAGCTGTGCTTGATGTCGACGTTCACCTTGAGGGCGGCCGGGGCGTTGCCGGTGCGGCCGGTGACGGCGATCGAGGAGGAGACGGCGCCGCCGTTGTCCGGGATCGCCACATCGGTGGTGTTCTCGAACGCCGGGGTGACCGGACCGGAGGTCACGGCCGCGACGGTCCTGGCCGCGTCGGCCAGGCCGGCGCCGCAGCCACCGGTGCAGGTACCGGCCAGCGGGCGGGCGTTGGCCTTGATGGCCGCCTCGATCTGCGCCGGGGTCAGCGCGGAGTTCGCCGACTTCATGAGCGCGGCGAGCCCGGCGACGTGCGGGGCGGCCATGCTGGTGCCCTGGTAGGGCTTGTAGTTCTCGGCGCCGGGGGTGGTGGTGCCGGTGTTCAGCGTGGAGAGGATGGCGTTCTCGGGGGTGGTGACGGTGCCGGGCGTGTCGGTGGCGCGGCGGGTCTCACCGCCCGGGGCGGCCACGTCGATGATCGTGCCGAAGTTGGAGTAGTACGAGCGGTCGCCGGCCCGGTTGGAGGCGGCCACGTTGATCACGTTGTTGCAGCTCGCCGGGGAGAAACCGGCGGCGTCGGAGTTGCTGTTGCCCGCGGCGACCACGACGGTCGTGCCACGGCCCACGGCCGCGTTGATGGCGTTCTGGTACGTCGCGCTGCACGCGCCCGGACCGCCCAGGCTCATGTTGATGACCTTGGCCGGGGTGGCGTTCGCCGGGACGCCGGAGACCGAGCCGCCCGAGGACCAGGTGATCGCGTCGACGATGTCGGAGGTCGCACCACCGCACTTGCCGAGCACGCGCACCGGCTGGACCTTCGCGCCGTAGGCGATGCCGGCGACGCCCTTGGAGTTGTTCGTGGCGGCCGCGATGGTGCCCGCCACGTGGGTGCCGTGCCAGGAGGAGTCGCTGGCCTTGGAACCGATGCCGCACTCGCCGGCGGCGGTCCAGTCGCCCTGGTCGGCCGGGTTGCTGTCACGGCCGTTGCCGTCACGGGCGCTGGAGGAGCTGGAGATGAAGTCGTAGCCGGCCACGACGTTGGCGGCGAGGTCCGAGTGCGCGACGTAGCCGGTGTCGATGACGGCCACGGTGACGCCGGCACCGGTGGTGGTGTCCCAGGCGGCCGGGACGTTCATGCCGGCGGTGGGCTCGAAGAGGTCCCACTGCTTGGCGTAGTCGGTGTCGTTCGGGGTGGCGAGCGGGTACGCGCGGGTGTCCGGCTCCACGTAGGCCACGTCCGGGTCGGTGCGGAACTGCGCCATCACGTCGGCCGCTTCGGCCGGGGTGAGGGTGCCGCCGAGGTCGACGAGCGCGGCTCCGGTGCCCAGGCGGCGCTCGAAGCCGACGTTCTTGCCGGCCTTCTTGCCCTTGGCCTTGGCGTCGCCGGCGGCCGCGTCGTTGGAGGAGGCCTCCGAGGCGCTCGACTTGTATCCGACGATCACGTTCTCCACCGGCGCGGCGGGCAGCGGGACGCCCGCGGCGGCCGCGGCCTGGCCGGGGACGGGGGCCGGCTGCTCCTGTGCCAGGGAAGTGGTGGCGGTCCCGCCGAGCAGAGCGGCGGAGACGGCCACCACGGATATGAGACGTCGTCCGGATGGGTGCACAGTGTTCCCTTCGCGGCCGTTTCCGGACATGCCGGAATGACCGGTTGGTGCGGTGTGGGAGGTTACGGCGGCCACGGGGCCGGGAACCCCTCCCCGGCACCGTCGCGCACCACGCTGCCCGGGCTCACGCGGCGGCGGGCCCGGGGCAACGGCGTACCGGGACACGACCTGCCGCACGGGGTCCCGCCCTGTGGGGGTGGCGGGCGAACCGCTTGGCCGGAAGAGATCGCCGGTGGGCAGACAGTAGGCAACGCCGGGATGAACCCGATACAGGGAAAACCCTTGTCCGCCCCCTCGGGACCCTCCCCGACCCCCATCCGGACACCGCTCCAGCGGGCCTCAACTCCCGCGATAGTAAAGGGAGTTGGCTGTCAACGCGAAAAACCGCGGCAAGGGAAGAGTTCACATGCCAGACACATGTGTCCGAATTCCGGACGCGATATCACGGATGCCGGACAGTGCCCGTCGGGAGCGCCGAAAAGCGGTGCGCGGGGGTCACGCGCTGGGGTGCAGCCGTCCCGGCGCGCGGTACGCGGCTTGCGCCGTACCGAGGGCGCTGCCGCGCTGCCAGGTCCGCCAGTCCACGTTCCAGTCGCCGTAGCCGTTGTCGAACGCACTCATCCGGTCCCCGCCGCTGTTGACCACCTCGACGATGTCGCCCTCGCGCACGGTGTCGTAGAACCACCGGGCGTCGCTGGTGCTCATGCCCGTGCAGCCGTGGCTGACGTTCTCCTCGCCCTGCGACTCCACCGACCAGGGCGCGGCGTGCACGTACTCCCCGCTCCAGGTGACCCGGGTCGCGTAGTAGACCGGCAGGTCGTAGAACTCCGTGGTGCCGCGCGCGATCCCGACGCTGTCCCCGCGCATCCGGACCTTGTACTCCTTGCGCAGGACCACCTTGATGCCGCTGCGCGTACGGAAGCCCGCCTTGCCGGTGGTGACCGGGATCGTCCGGATGACCCGGCCGTTGCGGCGGACGGTCATCGTGTGCGTGGCGGAGTCGGTGACCGCCTCGATGCGGTCCCCGATGGTCAGGTGCAGGGGCTCGGACGCGCCGCCGTAGCGGTCGTCGCCGAGTTCGACCCCGTCGAGCCCGCTGCGGACGCTGATCTCGGTGTGCGCGGGCCAGAAGTCCACCGGCCGGTAGTGCAGGTTGCGGTCGTCCACCCAGTGCCAGGCACCCTCCACACGGGGTTCCGACGTCACGTCCAGGGCCTGCTCCACGCGGGCGCGGACGTCCGGGTCGCTCTCCGGGATCCCGTCGCTGAGCGTGGCGGTCACGATCTGGCCCGCGCCGTACGTCCCCGGGCCCGGCCCGAACTCGACCGTGAGCCGTTCGCCGTCGCGGTCCGCGGGCGGCGAGGTGCGGAACACGGTGGTCGCCGCGACCGGCCGGCCCACCACGTCCTGGGCGTAGGCCCGGACCGTGTAGACCTCACCCGCCCGCAGCGGCTCGGAGTTGAGCCAGCGCTCGCCCTCGCGGCCGAGCTCCCCGGCGAGGTGCCGCCCGTGCCCGTCGTGCACGGTGACGTCGGTGAGCCGGCCCTCGTCGGCGAGGGCGATGTGCAGCGGGCCGGCGGCGTCCGCGGCCGGGATGACCGTCGGGCGCCCGCCCGACGCCGTGGCCAGCACCCGGCTCCCCTCCAGGGCCGTGCCCACCAGCAGGGCGACCGGGGTGCCGGCGGCGGGTTCGCCCGCCACCGCCGCGGCGGCGTCGGCCATCCGCAGCGCCCCCGGTGCGGCGGCGCCGACCAGCAGCCCCCCGGCCAGCAGGGTCGCGGCACCCCGCTTCACGCTCTGCCTGCTCCGCGACCTCGCCACGCGCTCCTCCTGATGATCCCGTGCGGCACTGGAGGGCAGTATGAAAACAATGTTGAGCAGGAAGGATGATCGTCAACTCGGCTGCTGGGCCCGAACGGGCACCCAAGTGAACCCGGACAGACCAGTGGTGGGGCGGGTGTGAGACTCCGTCAGGAACGGAACGCGGCGGTGGCGTCAGGAACGGAACACGGCGGCGAGGTGCGCGGCCAGGGCGTGCGGGTCCGGCGGGGACAGCCGGGCGCCGAGGTAGCCGTCGGGGCGCACCAGGAACGCGGTGGGCCCGCGCACCGCGTAGAGCCGGGCGAACTCGCCGCCGCTGTCGCGGTACACCGGCCCCCCGTCGCCGGGCGCCCGGGCCGCCGGCCCGGGGAGCAGCGTGCAGGTCGTCACCCTGCCGTGCGACACCTCCCGGGCGACGGCGGCGAGTTCGGCGAACCCGTCGGCCGCACCGCGGCCGCCCGGCGCGCCCGCTCCCTCGGTTCCCGGGTGCAGCAGCAGTACGTGCTCGCGCTCGCGCAGCAGGTCGTACAGCCGCAGCGGGAACGCGGCGATCTCCTGCGTCAGGCCGGCGCAGTCCGGGGCCCGGTCGCCGGCGTCCGGCCCCGGTCCACGGCCCCGCGCCGCCACGACCGGGCTGTCCCGGTAGTCGATGAGCAACTGGGCCTCGCGCAGCAGCAGGGTCCGCGGGTCGTCCGGGTCGGCGTCCATGCCCTCGGTCGCGTGCCGGACGGTCCGGGCGACGACCTCCGCCCCGACCGGACGGCGCTCGGCGTCGTAACTCGCCAGCAGCCGGGGATGCGCGGCGCCCCGGACGGTCAGGGCGAGCTTCCAGGCCAGGTTGGCGGCGTCCTGGACCCCGGTGTTCATGCCCTGCGCGCCCGTCGGCGGGTGGATGTGCGCGGCGTCCCCGGCGACGAAGACGCGGCCGTCGCCGTACCGGTCCACCTGGCGGTGGCTGATGCGGAAGACCGACGACCAGCGCAGGGCCGACGCGGTCGTGGGCCGCGGGGAGAGCCGGTCCAGGGTCGCCTGGACGTGGTGGAGCTCCGGGGCCCGGCCGCCCTCCAGGCCGTGGCTCACGGAGTCGGGGCCGTCCGCCGGAGGCGCGATGCGCAGCTCGGGCGGTACCAGCGTCGACATCCGGTACCGGCCGTCGCCGGGGAGCGGGATGCACACCAGCAGGTCGTCGACCGCGCCGTCGCCGCCGTGGTGCACGCACCGGACGCCGTAACCGGCGGGCAGGTCCCAGTCGACCGCCACGTCCGCGAGCATGTACTCGTCGGGGAAGGCCCCGCCCTCGAAGGTGAGCCCGAGCTTCTTGCGGACGACGCTGTGCGCCCCGTCGCAGCCCACCAGGAACCGGGTCCGCACCGCCTCCCGGGCCCCGGAGGCGGTGACGAGCGTGCTGGTGACCCCGGCGTCGTCCTGGGTGAACGACAGCAGTTCGGTGCCGCGCTCGATGCCCGTGCCGAAGCGGGCGAGGAACTCCTCGAGGATCCGCTCGGTCTCGTACTGCGGCAGCGCGGCGAAGCCGTACGGCACCTCGGGCGGCAGCGTGAGGTCGATCCGGGCCCGCTCGGCGCCGTCGACGTACAGCAGCTGCCCGCGCAGCGGGACGGCCGCCTCCAGGGCGGACCGCACCAGGCCCATCCGGTCCCACAGCTCCAGGGTGCGCGGCTGGATGCCCACGGCCTTCGCGTACGGCAGCCGCGCCGGCAGCCGGTCGACGATCCGGCAGCCGATCCCGCGCCGGCGCAGTTCGACGGCCGCGGTGAGCCCGACCGGCCCGGCACCCACCACCAGGACGTCCGATCCGTACGTTCCGTCCGAAGCGCCGGTGCGCGCCATGGCGTCTCCCGTCGTGAGCCCCCGCACGAACCGGCCCCCGCCCCTCATGGTCGCCCGCGCGGTGTCCCGCGGCCACCGCGCGCGGGAGCGTCCGTAATCGCTCATCTGTTCGGTTCTCGGGGTACGGTGGAGGCATGCGCGCGCCACTGCAGGGATCACTCTTCGACCAGGCCGACGAGATACGGCTCGGACCGCTGCGCGGGCTGCGGCGGCGGGAGCTGGGCAGCGGGGCCTGGGTGGACCTGCTGCCGGGGTGGCTGAGCGGGGCCGACGCGCTGTTCGAGGAGCTGGCGGCCGGCGTGCCCTGGCGGGCGGAGCGGCGCCGGATGTACGAGCGCGAGGTCGACGTCCCGCGCCTGCTCGCCCACTACCGTGCGGGGGAGCCGCTGCCGCACCCGGTCCTGGAGGAGGCCCGGGACGCCCTTTCCGCGCACTACGCCGGCGAGCTCGGCGAACCCTTCACCACCGCCGGCCTGTGCTACTACCGCGACGGCCGCGACAGCGTCGCCTGGCACGGCGACCGCACGGGGCGCTCCGCCCGCGAGGACACCCTGGTCGCCATCCTCTCCGTGGGCGACCCCCGGGACCTGGCGCTGCGCCCGCGCGGCGGCGGCCCGGCCGCGCTGCGGCTGCCGCTGGGCCACGGCGACCTGGCCGTGATGGGCGGCTCCTGCCAGCGGACCTGGGAGCACGCGATCCCCAAGTCCGGCCGGGCCGTGGGGCCACGGATCAGCGTGCAGTTCCGGCCGCACGGCGTCTCGTGACCTCGGGGCCGGGCCGCCCCGGACGGGGAACGGCGGCCGTCCGGACACCGTCCGGTCGCGGGGGACCGGCGCCGGCCCGTGGCGGCCGGGTGGTGCCATCCGGCGCACGAGGGGCCCGCCCGGCGCGCCTTCGCGGGCCCGGACCGGCATGAAGCTGCCAGCGGACGGGAGCCCGCACGCCCCGCGCGGGCACACTCACCCCTGCGCCCCCCCGCATCGCGGAACACGTCCCCCGACCCAAGGAGCACCCGTGCCGACCCGCCTCAGCGCCGCCCAGCCCTACGCCCTCGGTCTCTTCCGCATCGTCACCGGACTGCTCTTCGCCTGCCACGGCGCCGCCTCCCTCTTCGGCGTCCTCGGCGGCGCGCACGGCGGCGGCACGGTGCCGGCCGGCGCCTGGCCGGGCTGGTACGCCGCCGTCATCCAGCTCGTCGGCGGCGGCCTGGTGATGCTCGGGGCCGGCACCCGCAGCGCCGCCTTCCTCGCCTCCGGCTCCATGGCGTACGCGTACTTCGTGATGCACCAGGAGAAGGCGCTGTTCCCGCTGCAGAACGGCGGCGAGCTCTCCGCCCTGTACGCCTGGACCTTCGTGCTGCTGGTCTTCACCGGCCCCGGCGCGTTCGCCCTGGAGCGGGTGTTCACCGCGCGCGCCGGGAACACCCGTCCGCAGGCCGGGGGCGCGGGCGAGGACGGCCCGGCCGGCCCGGGCGACCGTGCGCGGGAGGCCGTCGCCGCCTGACCCTCCCCATCGCTGCGCGGCGGGACGGGCTCCGGCCCGGCCCGCCGCTCCGGCGCGCCCGGCCGAGCAGGCGGCCCCGCCCCCGCTCCCCGTCGTCGCGGTCGTACGTCAGGTCGTGGCCCGTGCCCCGACGGGGTAGGAGATCATGGATGGGTCCGGGACCGGGATCCGACGAGGGGGGCACGTTGACACCGAGCACGGCCGGCGCCGAGGGGATCAGCCTCGCCGACCTAGTCGAAGGCGCCGGGAAGGAGCGGCGCGGCGCGCTGTGGCGGCTGCGCGCCCGCAACCGGCAGCTCGACGCGAACGTCGTCCGGTTGCCGCCGGACACCCCGGTGGCGGAGCACGTGGAACCCCAGGTCGACGTCCTCCTGATCGTCGTCTCGGGCAGCGGCGTCCTGACCCTCGGCGGCGTGGAGCAGGAGGTGGCCCCCGGCACCCTCGCCCTGCTGCCGCGCGGCACCCCGCGCGCCGTGCTGCCCGGCGCCGACGGGCTGGTCTTCGTCACCGCCCACCGCCGCCGCGCCGGGCTGCGGATCGGGCGCGCCCGTACGGCGCCCGAGCCGGACAGCGCCCCCCACTGCACCCTGCACCGCGTCTGCCGGCAGTGCCGGCGCCACGCCATCGAGGCCGACGCCCGCTTCTGCAGCCGCTGCGGCAGCCCCCTGCCGGGCACGTCCGGCGACACCACGTGACCCGGGCGCTCCGGGGGCGTGCGCGAGCGTAAGGGGGCGCACGGCCGAGCGGGTGCATCCGCTCGGCGAAAAGAGTGGCGGACGACGTGCACGAACACGCTCCGTTTTCGGTTGGGTGGGGCATGGGGAGCGCGCCCTGCTCCCCGGCTGCCGGACTCGGGAGCAGGCACGCCCGAACCACTCACTCCACTGGAAGGTTTCGCGCGACGTGAATCTTTTCGGGGCCGCCGCCCGCCTCGTGCTGATAGCGACCACCGCGGTCCATGTGTGTGCCCTTGACGTATCCGCCGGCTGCGGCAGCGGCGACGAACAGCCGTGGGGGAGTGCGTGAACGAGGGCGAGATCGACCCATCCCGGGACCAGGCGGTCTCGAGCGAGCTGTCCGGTGTCGTGCCGGTCGAGTTCGGAGCGTTCCACTCCCAGCAGCACCGCGGCTACCTGCGCTACGCGCACCTGCAACTGGGCACCCGGCACGACGCCGAGGACGTCGTCGACGACGTGTTCACCTTCCTGCTGAAGGTCTGGCGCCAGGCGCTGAAGGAGGAGAGCCTCCACGGCTTCGCCTGGGCCGCGCTGCGCGAGCACGTCGAGCGGCGGCTGGCGGTGCTGGGCCGCCCGGCCGCGATGGTGGAGACGGCCTGGTTCGCCGCCCTGCGCCGCCCCTCGAGGGGACGCCTGGAGCTGCTGGAGTCCAAACTCGGCCTCTACGCGGCGATCGCCGACCTCTCGGAGCGGCACTACGACGTGGTGCTCCTGACGTACGTACTGGGCAACGACTACGAAACGGTCGCCCGGATGATGGGAATTTCCCCGGCGGCGGTCCGTTCGCACATCCGCGGCGCACGCCGGACCCTGTCCCGGACGCTCGGGGTGGACTGGGTCCCTGGAGAGGAGAAGGGCCAGTGAGCGACATGACGCGCGACCGCGACGCGGTGATGGGGGAGGAGTTGGACGCGGCACTGGAGGACGCGGCCGTACTGGCCGACGAGTACGCGGGCTACGACGAGGGCGCGGCCCGGCGGCGGATCGCCCGCCGGGTCGTGAACGACCGGATGCGCTCCCGCGGCATCCGGCGTTCCGCCGGCCGGGTGCCGCTGCCCGGCCACGCCCTGCCGGTCCCGGCCGACCACCTCGTGCTCGATGCCGCCTGTCACGTCCGGGCGGCGCGCGGCCTCGACACGCTGGCCTGGCACCTCGTCGACGAGAAGGCGTTCGTGCAACGTGCGCTGGCCGACGGCGCCTGGCCGTACGGCCGGGACGCGGCGCTGCTGTTCGGCTGCGTCCTGCACCTCGGCGGACGCCGTGAGGGCGCCCAGTTCTGGTTCCAGTACGCCGCCGGCGCGGGGTCCCGTACGGCGGCCCGCTGCCTGTACCTGCACCACCTGGCCCGGGCCGAGGTCGCCACCGCCCGGCACTGGGACCGGCGGGCCGACCTGATGCCCCCCGAGGAGGAACTGCCCGAACTGCCCGACCTCCCGGCGAACCTGGAAGGGGCGCTGGGCGCCTCCGTCATCTGGACCTCGCCGCCCATCACCACCCAGGACCTCACCGCGCTCCCCCCCGCCCACGGGCACCGCGGCAACGCCGCGCGCCGCAGACTTCCCGAGCGGCTGCGGACAGCCGTCACCGCGCTGGAACCGGAGGACGACGCGGACCTCGGCGAGGTCGTCCTGCCGAGCCCGGCGGTCGCCGTCGCGCTCGCCCGGCACGCGCGCCTGACCCGGTTGCACCTGACGGACGAGGCCAGCAGCTGGTCGGGCCGCGCCCTGCGCGCGCCGCGCGTCACGCAGGCCGCCCGGCGGGCCCAGCCCGGCCGGCCGGCGCCGGCCGCGCTGGAATCCGTACACCAGGCACTGCGCGCCCTGGAGATCGTCAACCGGTACTCGGGGGGCGTCAGCCTGGCCCAGATCGCCCGCCAGACCCAGCTGCCCCAACTGACCCTCGCCCGGGTCATGGAGCGGCTGGTCCGCTCCAACCTGGCAGCCCCGGTCGGCCCGGCCGCGTACGTCGCCGGCAGCGCCCTCGGGCTCACCGCGGCCGTCGGCGACGGCGGGCAGGAGCAGATCCGCCAGACCCTGGCCTGGGTGCGCGACGCCGTCGGCGCGGCCGTGTACGTGGCCCGCTACCACGACGGGGAGATCGCGGTCACCCACTACGCGGACAGCCCGTCCGCGCCCGTCGTCGAGGAGTGGGTGGACTTCCGGGCCACCGCGCACGCGTCGGCCGTCGGCAAGGCCCTGATGACCCAGCTGGACCACGCCGGGCGCCGCGACCATCTGGCCCGGCACCCGCTGACCCCGTTCACCGCCCACACCCTCACCAGCGAGCAGGTCCTCTTCCACCAGCTCGACGCGCGGGCGCCGGGTGCGGCGCTCCTCGACCTCCAGGAGTACGCGCTGGGCACCGTGTGCGCGGCGGTGCCCATCACGGCCGGGCCGAACCCGGAGTGCGTGGCGCTGTCCGTACCGGCGCCCGATCCGCGCCGCCTGGGGGAGGCCGCCCGGATCCTGCAGAGCGAAGCGGCCGCGGTGCTGCTCGCGCTGCTCGTCGCCGGCAGCACCGAGCCGGCGGCACCGCAGGCGGCGGACCGGGCCGCCGAGGGGACGGGGAGCACGCTGCTGACGACCACGTCGTAGCGGGGAGCAGACGGCTCGGGAGCGGGAGCCGGGGGGGCCCGGGGGGGCCCCCCCCCCCGCCCGGCGGGGGGGGGGGGGGGGGGGCGGGGGGGGGGGGGGGGGGGGGGGTGGGGGGGCCGGTGGCCGGGAATGAGGGGGGGGC